>JAEUHN010000011.1 GCA_016795365.1 Verrucomicrobiaceae bacterium | reverse complement strand
CCCCGGGCGTTGCACACCGCCTTGGCTATCACCTTTTTCTTCACCAACATAAAATGCACCCAACACCTCTTGCTGATTTTGCAACCACCGCGGGGCGGCACATACGCCGCCCCGCCACAAGAGGGGCACACCACTTCGATTTGATTCTTCGGTGGCGAGGGAGAGTTACCGCTATTGGAACCGAATAATCCCCGAAACACGGGTCAAAGCCTTGGTTAAACTTTAGGAGACGATCCAGCGGGCTTCTTGCCCACGGAAGACTTACCGTCGAACGTGGCACCTTCCTCGATTGCCAAGGTTCCAGCGGCGATGTCGCCCAGAAGAACAGCGTTGCTCTTCAGCTCGCAGCGTTCAGCGACAGTGATGTTACCTTCGACCTTGCCGAAGATGATGACGGAGCGGGTTTTCACTTCGCCTTTGATCAAGGCATTCTCACCGATGGTGAGACTGCCGTCGGAAACGACTTCACCTTCGATTTTACCGTCGATGATCAGGTCGTGGGAGAACTTGATGGAGCCTTTGATTTCAACATCATTGGCGAGGACGTTTTTGCTGGAGGACATCATGGGAGCGGGGGTGGAAGCGTATGAACGGGAAGGTTGAGAAACGGGAGGTGCCGAGACGATCGGGGCACGTTCCGGCGCTGGCGCGGGTGCGGGCGCTGGTTCGGGGCGACGTTCTTCACGATCCTGAGAAGAGCCGATAGTTTGACCGATGATTTGCTTGAGCATTGCACGAAACTGTAACTCCCCTGCCCGTTGAGTGTCAACGCTTCTGTAAACAATTTAATGCCAGTCCTGACGAAACAGATACTCGGCTACCGAAGCGATGAATATGTTCAAAGGCCCAGCTCGTCGGCCAACTCCTCTGCAGGATAGGTCCAGATCTCGCTCAAGGTGGGATGATAATGCGGGATCGCCATGAACTGTTTCACCGTGCAGCGGAACTGCATCGCCACGACCACTTCATGGATGAGCTCTGTGGCATGTGGGCCAACGACCGAAGCGCCGAGAATCTCACCCGTCTCGCGATGCGCGATGAGCTTCACGAATCCCTCAAGTTCGCCCATGACCATGGACTTGCCATGATCATCGAAAGGATAACTGGCAGTCGAATACGGAATTCCATCTCGCCGCAGCTGTGCCTCCGTGGCTCCGACCATCGCGGCCTGCGGCTCGCAAAACACACCGAATAACGCCAACCGATAATCCATCTTCTGCGCTGGCAGTTCGCCGCGCAACAGGGCGGCCGCATTGTGCGCGGCGATCTCGCCTTGCTGAATGGCGATGTGGACAATGTCGAGCGGGCTGCACACATCTCCGGCCGCAAAAATGTGCGGATGGCTGGTCTGCATTTCCTTGTTCACCGCGATCTTGCGGCCCAAGACACCGATGCTCGCGGCCTCTAAACCAAGGTCGTCGATGCCGGGAGCCCGTCCCGTTGCCACCAGGATCTGATCTGCCTGCAGACGAACAGACCTCCCGCCATGGTCGAAGGTGATCTGCTTGGCACCTTCGACGGCTTCCACCTTTTGCACTGACGTGCCACAATAGACATCGATTCCGCGCTCGCGAAACGCCTTGGCCACTGCGGCACCGCACTCCGCATCCATCGTTCCCAGCAATCCATCACTGCGCTGAATCAAAGTCACCTTGCGACCCATGCCATCCAGGTAGTGAGCCATTTCGAGAGCAATAGCTCCACCACCGAGGACGATGAATGACAAAGGAAGATCATCAGCATCAAGGATATCGTCACTGGTCCAGAAGCCAGCCTCTCGCAGGCCGGGCATGGGTGGCACATTGACCACCGAACCCGTCGCAATGCACGCAGCGCGGAACTGAATCGTTTGCTGACCTCCGTCACGCAACGACACAAGCAACGAGTGCGAATCGGTGAACGTGGCCGTGCCTCGCAACAGGGTAAACCTGCCATCATGGAGCTGCCCCTGACGATAACCTGCGAAGTCGGCAATGAGTCTCCGCTTGCGATCACGAATGGCCACGATGTCCGCAGGTTTTTGTTCGGCTCGCAAGCCAAACTCTGCGGCGCGACGAATGGTCAGATTTCGATTGGCAGACTCGATCAGTGTCTTGCTGGGCATGCATCCGCGCAGGATGCACAAGCCACCCAAAGGCTCTGCACCATCAATGACCACGGTCTTCAGACCATGGCCGACGGCGGTGCGAGCAGCAGCATAGCCAGCACTGCCACCACCGATGACAGCAAAATCAAACTCAAGCGAGTTGTCACTCATGCTCCTGCCGTTTTGCGCGCCTCCGTGACCATCGCCGTCCACAACTCCCGCTGCTCGATCAGACCTTTGACGCGGGCCTCATCGCCCTTCGGGGGCTTGTGGCCTTCGAGGCAAGTCCAGCCATCGTAGTCCGCATCCACGAGCAGCTTGGCGAGAGTGGCATACGGATACTTCACCTTGGCGGCGGCATCGTTGAGTTCACGCATGTGGAGCGTGCGCCCGAGATAGTCCTTCACCTTGGCGAAATTGGCTTCGATACCATCGCCGTCGAGATCCTTGTCATTGCTGTTCCAGCAAACCTTCACGTTGTCGGCCTTAGCCACTTCCATCACCGTGCGGATGTCGCCTAGGTCCGTCACGCCACCATGCACCTCAAGGCGAATCTCCTGCCCAAAACCAATGGCATAGTCGCCGAGTTCGGCCAGGGCCTTGCCGATCTGCTCGAGGGTCTTTTCCTTGGCTACTTCCTTGGGCAAAGCATTCGGCTTCACCTTCACACCACTGCCGCCCACATCGTGAGATAGTTTGATGTAATCTTTGGCATTGGCGATATTGCGTTTCACCTCATCGGGATCAGCGGAGTGGAATTCAAAGTTGGTGCCCATTCCGATCAGCTCGACACCACCATCTGCAAAGGCCGCGCGCGCCTCCTTGCGCTGCGCCTCGGTGAGCGTGTGACTGACCTTGTGCGCATGCTCCACTCGTAACTCCACGCCACCAATGCCTGCCTTGGTGCAGTTTTCGATCAACGTGGGCACATCCCATTCAGCGCCCCACATGTAGGTCACGAGGCCAAAACGGATGTTCTCGCCCTTGTAGCTGAGCTTGGGCTGCTGACCGAGAGCCGCAGCGGCGACGCTGGCTCCGAACAACGATGAAATGAACTGTCGGCGATCTGTAGGCTTCATGGAGGTGATGCAATCAGCCTCCAGCCACGATGTCAAGGCGGCTGCGGCGAATCAGTCCCCGGCCTCAGCTTCGCTCACCATGTCGAGGAAGATCTCTTCCAGGCGCTTGCCCTGGCCTTCGAACTTCTGACGCAGTTCCTCCATCGTCCCCAGCGCGATGAGCTTGCCGTGATTGAGGATGCCAATGCGATCCGCGAGTTCTTCGGCGATGTTCAGCAGGTGAGTGGACATCAGGATGGTCATGCCCGCCTGGCTGCGGGCCTTGAGTTCCTGCTTCACGGTTTTGGCATGAACCGGGTCAAGGCCCACCATGGGTTCATCAATGACGAAGACCTTGGGCTCATGCAGTAGGGTGGAGGCGATGGCGAGACGCTGGCGTGTGCCGTGGCTGAGATTCTCGATCTGCTGGGAGGCGTGGCGATGGATGTCGAACTTGGCAAACAGTGCCTCGGTGCGCGGAGCTACTTCTTTCGCGGGCACCTGATACAAGTCCGCGATGAACTGCATGAACTCGAAGGGCGTCAGCTTCTCGTAGAATACCGCCACATCCGGGACATAACCGAGCACCGACTTGGCCTGCAGCGGGTCCTTTTGAATATCGTGCCCACAGATGCGGACGCTGCCTGCACTGGGCTTCATGAGGCCGGTGAGCAGCTTGATGGCCGTGGTTTTGCCCGCGCCATTGGGACCGAGAAAAGCGAAGAACTCACCCTGAGGGATATGCAAATCGAGCCCCTGCAAAGCGCGCAGCTCACCGTAATGCATCGTGAGATTATCGAGGTCGATCATGGTCGGGCGGAGAATGAGGCGTCGATGCCTTCGAGCAGCGGATCGATCAATTGCCAGCCCTGAGGAAGCTCCACACGCGTGAGTTCACCGCTCTCGGTGTAGCTGGCTTTCGCCTGATAAAAGCCCATGAGCGAGAGGGTGAGGATGTAACCATTCCGCTTCTTGCCTGCGAGCGGGATCACGCCTGTCTCGGCCTGCAGGCTCAACAAGTTCTGGAGGGAGATGGTCTGCTTACCGAGGAATCCTGGCAGCATCGAGCCCATCATGCCAAGCCCGGAGCCCTTCTGCTGGCGAGCTTGTTCCAGAGCCTGCTTGGTATCCATGATACGCTCCCGACCTCGCCACACTTCGATCTTCGGCATCTCATCGCCTTGCTTCCAGCCGATGAAGACACTCGAATTGTTCGATGGCGTGCGCACCGCGAGCGTCATGCTTTCCCAGCCACCAGTTTCGCGCAGATCACCATCGAAGCGCCAGGTCACGTTCGAATCCTCGCCCGACACTTGCGTTGTGAGCTGGCCACCGGCTTGAAAATGAAAACCGCTGCGCGAGGGGGCCAGCGGTTCGCGCCACTCCGAGATCGCGAGGTCTGCATTCCCACGACGCTCGCCATTGCGCATGAGGCTCAGAGTGCTGCGCACAATGTCGCGTCGGCCCGCCACTTGTGAAAGCAACTCGCTCACCGGCACCGTCTTGAGCACGGGCACATCGGGGAAGTAGCTGTGGCGCACGAGCAACGTCGTCATCACGGCCCAGAAGAGCACGATCAATGCAGTGACTGACTTCCAGAGCATGGCGCGCTACTCTTCGCCCTCCGCCAGCTTGGCCGCCTCACGCTTGAGGATGCGTCCCACACGATGCTTTGCCAGATAGACCTGGGCAGCGTTGACGCCGAGTTCTTCCTTCACACGCTCGGGGCTCCAGCCTTTGAGGACGTAGCAGGAGAATATCTGAAACTGCCTGGGCGAGACGAGGGCACGCACGCGGCGCAGGGCGAGATCCATGATCTTGTCCTGCCACTCCTTCTCCCAAATCTTGTCGAGTTCCACACCCTTGGGGTCGCCGAAACGCTCGATCGGCGCGGTGCGCGGGCCGTCTTCATCATTGTCCTGGATGCTGATCTCGCGATACCACGTCTTCTTCCGGCGACGGAACTGATCGAGGATACGCCAGCGAGCCTGATTGAGGAGGAAGCTCTTGAAGGACCCACGCGAAGTGTCGAACTTCGTCTTCTGCAAATTCTTCGCCACGCCAATGAAGGTCTCCTGGACCACATCGTTGGCCTCGTCATCGGTCAGCCCGGCTTTACGCGCGACATGCCAGACGAAGCCCGAGTAGGTGCGATAAAATTCATCCCAGCTCGACCAGTCCGACCAGTTGTCCAGCTTTTCGATCAGCGTCTTCCGCGTCGGTGGCGAACCCGCGGTCTGCTTTTCGATTTCTTTGTCGATGTCCTTAGCGATGGGGTCTTCCACGAGGGCGGATCATACGAGCGGTTGCTTCGTGCTCAACTGTTCTCTGAGAACTCAACGCGACTCTTTTGTGCCCGTCGCCTGAGGCAGCCTCGTTCAAGGCGCGGCCATCAACCTTTCCCTCTGTTCATGGTTCAAAAACTCGACACACGCGAGCCGGACGGCTATGTGATCACAAAGTGTTGTCGTCGTTGCCTCGATTGTCCTCTCGCCGTTCGATCCGCCCCCCTCGTGGAGCGGCTCTTGTGCTCGTGCTTGCGGCCATGGCATTGATCGCCTTCCTCGCCCTGGCGATCATGACCTTTGTCCGATCAGAGGATCGCAACTCCCGCGCTGCTGCCGACCTCATCGAGGCACGCCTCCTGGCTGATCTGCCGGAGAAGCTCGTCATCTCCCAGGTGCGTCGTGCCACGGCGAATCTCGATGCGCAATACACCTGGGCCTCGCAGCCGGGCGTGATCCGCGTGTTTGGCACCTCGAACGAGAACGGCAATCCACGCTCCGAAACCTCCGCGATCTACAAATTGTATTCGTCGGAGGACATGGTGCTCATTGGGGATTCGGCCAGGAAAGCCCTTTCCGAGGAAGCCGAAGAACTGAGCGAGGTTGATTGGGCCTCCGATGCCACCTCAAAGGAACAAATCACCACGGGTGCCGTGTATGCCGATCTCAATGAACCTGCGGTGGTTCAACCGGTGCAGAAGATGCGTGATACGCCGGACTTCAAAAAAGGAGCCTTCATCTACCCGATCGTTGACCCCACAGCGATGGGCCTCGTCGATGGATTCACAGTCGATGAGAGCACTGCACCAAGGCGCACCATCGCCCATACATTTCCGATGCCTGCACGTTGGATCTATGTGCTGCGCGATGGCAGCCTGTGCGTGGCCGATGGCTCGAACCCCGAAAGCATCCAGCTCCGCAGCACCTCGGGTGAAACCGGCGTCGTGCCCACGGAGGACAATCCGGTCGTGGGCCGCATCGCCTTCTGGACCGACGACGAGGGCTGCAAGCTGAACGTCAACACCGCGTCCGAACCTGCCCCCTGGGATACGCCGCACACGCGAAGCAAGACGGATGAGGACTACGCACAGGCCATTCCTGCCAAAGGTGAATACTACCGGATCTCAGGACACCCCGCGTTCACCTCGCTCGCGCCCGCACTGCGGTTCATGAGCCCCTCGGCCTCGACTGGCGGCATGGCGATTGACATCCCGATTGCGCGCGAGCCGCAGCCTTTGCTCAACAGTGGCCCGTGGGCCAGACACATCGAAGGCTGGCACTCGCTCCTCCCGCGCAGTCCCCTGCCAGGCGGCGGCACTCTCGGCGGCACGCTGACCAACACCTCGGAGGCTGTCCCCAAACAACTTCGCCTGTTCGCCTCTGTGGACGAACTCTTCTACGCGCCTGGTGATGAATCGACCGAGCAGCGCCCGCGCAATGGCATTGGCGGCACAGGTCCTCAATTCACCGAAGAGAAACTGCGAGCCACCCAGTTCTTCCTCACCACCCATAATCGCTCGCCCGAACTCAACCCCTTCAATCGTCCCAAAATCAGCCTCTGGCCTGTGCCCGAAACCGTGGGAGAGCGGAATCAAATCGACAACCGCATGGTGCGCGCGTCCACGATCGGGCAGCACGGCTACTACTTAACGCGTGCGACCAACACGAGTTCCACCGCAGGTTCATCGCAAAGCCAGACCGATGACATCAACCTGCCACGCAATGGCACTCTGATCACCTCGCTCACCTCGATGGCCACCACTCCCCTGCCCGGCCTCGGCGTGCCGTTTGTCGGAGGCATGGGCAGCACGATGGGCAAGCATGTGCCGGATGGCATCGACCAACTCGCCACGTCGTCGTTTGACCTCATTCGCTGGGGCATCAACGCCGCCACTCCGGCCAATCCACAGCCGACCACGGAGGTCATCGCTCCCACCTACACCTACCTTCCCCCCGCATCCGCCACACCACCAGTGCCGGGCGCATGGTCCGCCGTTCCCACGCTTGGGCTTGGCAAGGGGACGGGCCGCTTCCCCACGATCACGGAGGTCGCCCTCGTGCTCACCGCCGCCGATGTGGAGCGCGATCCCGCCACTAACCGCCCCGTCTGGGACACCAACCATCCTCAGTTCGCCAAGCAGACCACGAAGATCACCGCCTTCCTGGTGCTGCAGACTTACATCGTCTCCCCTGGACCACCGGCGTGCTCGCCAACGTATGTGGTGGAGGTGAATGCTCCCGCAGGGCTCAGCATCAATGGCCAGCCCCTGCTCCCCACCGGAGCCCAGCCCAACCGCATCACCCACAGCGCGAAAGGTTCCACTACCTACACGGGCTTTACCTCCCAGTTCCTCACCCAAAACGGTGCCCCGAAAGTGGGTGGCACGGCCAATGATGGATCGCAGGACTTCGAAGATCGCGCCTATGCTTTCACCACCGTGATTCCCGTCACGCTGCCCGTCGGTCAAGGTGGTCCGACCGACACAGTCGCGCTCACAGGCGGCCTCATGAGCATCACCTTGAAGGAAGATGCCACGCTTCAGCCGATTCAATCGTTCGAGATCGACATCCCCAGCAGCACCGTCCCCGTGCCGACCTTGTGCAAGAGCAATGAAAACGACTTCATGGCCATGACGATGCCCGGCGATTGGACGAGGGATCGCTTCACCCCGGTGACCAAGCCCAACGAGCCCGATCGCGTGCCGAATCTCTTCTACCGTGGCGATACGATCCTGTCCTGGGTGCCCGACTTGAGCGTCAATCCTGCCACAGGCCTGCCCAACGATCCCGCTCAAGGCGACACACGCGTGATGGCCTCGATGCCACAGGTGCCTCGCACCGTTTTCAAGCCCTCCACAGTGACGGCCGTTTTCCCCGCAGGCGATCCCGAGGCCAATCGCTACACCTACGGTGTGCAAGACGGCAGCGGAGTTCCCCTGCTTCCTAAAGATGGGGCGGGCAGTTACTTGTCTCTGAACAAGCCCAACGAAGGTGCACTGCTCGTTCGCATTGATTCCAGCGGTGCCCCCAAGGTGGTCATGCACGATCCGAAGGCCGCACCAGCCATCCCCCCTGGCGTGTTGCCTCTCAATGCCGACAGGCGCCCTGGCGACTTCAGCAATGGACTTGGCATTCTCCCGGATGGTCCGTTCATCGAGATGCCCGACGCCAACACGGCTCTCAACGAGGACAAGGCGTTCGCTGGCAACTCCAGCGGCTGGTTCCAGCGAGGTGGCGACTTCGCAGACGAGGACGGCACCAGTTTCAATCCGCTTCGCCAGGCTGCGTCGGGATTCATGTTTGGCACGCTGCCCACGGGCCTCTTCGGCTCTGCCTGGGGCGGAGCGCCACGGCCTTGGCAATCCCTCCTCCTCTGCCCCAATCCAGCGTCCCGGACCACGGCCCCCAACGTTGAACCCGGCTGGACTCCTACGACGCCCACGAGTGGAGCCACGGCCATCCAGGATCACTTTGGCTTTGCCATGCCGCGCGATCATCTGTGGTTGGAGTTTTTCAGGATGCCGGTGATCGAGCCCGCAGGCCTCGCGGACTCGGTTTCCACGGAAGGGAAGGTAAACATGAATTACCAGATCCTGCCGTATAAGTGGATCAAGCGCGCCACCGCCATGCATGGTGCTCTGCATGGCGTGCGCATGACCGCCATTCCCTCCGCCGCCGTCAAGGTGGGCGCGACGGACCACTACAAGGACCCCGCCAATCCCTCCAACCTTGAGTTCCGCTACGCGGTCAATGCCCCCGCCACGCTCGAAGGATTCGAGGAGTTGCGCTTTGACAATGATGAGGTCTTCCGCTCACCCTCCGAGATCACCGAGATGTGGCTGGTGCCCAAGCGCCTCGTCAGCGATGGCACGGTCCATACTTACGGCTCGGGAAGTGGTATCAACCCCGCCGCACCTCCCGGCGACAACCGGCTTCCCTCCGAGTATCAGAACACCAAGATCGGCGACTATCGTGGCATGCAGACGTGGTGGGAAAACGATCCTGCGGTGCCGGATGATGGCTTTGAGGCCACTGGCGACAATCTCCGTGAGGCACCCTACGCGCAGCTTTACCCACGCCTCGCCACCCGCTCCAATGTCTTCACCATCCACTACCGGGTGCAGGTGCTCCGCAAGTCGCGCTCGGTGAAGCCGACCGAGTGGAAAGAAGGCGCGGACACGGTGGTGGCTGAGCAGCGCGGGTCCACGACGATCGAACGTTTCCTCGATCTCAACAGCCCCACGAACTTCCCCGACTTCGCCACCAATCCCGTCTCCGGCCCCGCCGTGGATGACTTCTACCAGGTTCGAGTGGTCAACAGGAGGACCTTCGCGCCATGAGTTGGTCACCGGTCCATCGCCCGTCATCGCACGCACAGGGCTTCACCCTCGCGGAAGTGCTGTTTGCCACGGCGATCCTTTCATTCGCCCTGCTGAGCATCATTGGGGTGATGCCCTCCACCCTTGCCGAACTGAACAGCGCCGAGGCCCGCATCACAGAGGCTCGCATCCTCCAGAGCATCAGCACCGAATGGCAAACGCAAACGTGGTCCCAGATGACCGACCGCCAGAGCCGCATGCTTTACTATTTCGACTCGCGAGGCGCCCGCACCGACGCCCCGTCCGGCAATGACAGCATCGAAGACGCCGCCGTGTATGCGGCTGCGGTCTATCCCAAGCGAATCACCACCTTCGATCAGGTGCCTGGTGATGAAAACGATGGCTCCGAAGCCGGGCAGTTTCTCACTCGGCTTACAGTCGTCATCACACGCCAGATGACCTCGCCCGACGCTCTTGGAGAAAAGGCCATCCGGGGCAAGAACAAGGTCTTCGCCATCACTCTCGCAAACCAGCAGTCGCTCGAGACCCCTCCGTAAGATCGTGTCCATCATTCCGCGCCAACCTCGATTCTCGCCACGCGGCCTCACCTTGCTGGAACTGCTGCTGGGCATGACCGTGCTCAGCATCATCATGATCACCATTGGCGCCACCATGGCCACCATGCAGAACACCTGGTCACGCACCCGGAGCAAGGCGGACACGTATCGTAGCACGCGCATGGCCTTGGAGAACATGGGACGCCGAATCTCCCAGGCCACCCTCGGCACCCGCATGGTGCAGGATGAAGAATCCATCGGCACCGCAGGCATCCCGCCTTACCGTCCTGAGTCCGACCTCCACTTTGTTCTCGGCCCGGCGAAGACGAACAAAGGCCTGAACATGGAAGGAGATGTCTGCGGCCACGGAATCTTTTTTCAGGCCCCGTTCGGTGAACCCGGTGACTTCAAGAACAACACCAGCGCCACATCGACCCCGCAAAACAGCTTCAATCAGCTCTCCAACACCCTCTGCGCCTGGGGCTACTTCGTTGAGTATGGCGAGGATCGCACCGCCATGCCACGCTTCATTCAGCAGGACAACAACAGCGAGCATCGCCGCTATCGTTTTCGCCTCATGGAACTCCGTCAGCCAGCGGTGGACCTCGAACTCTTCAAAGTGGATGGCAATCAGAAGCCCAAGTATGCCAATCAATCGCCCCCCAAGCTCTACGAGTGGTTCCTCAATCCGATCAAAAGCTCTGAACGTCCGGTCTCCGTGGTGGCTGAGAACGTCGTCGCCGTGCTCTTCAGTCCCTTCGATCCTCAGCACAACTCCACGGCACTCGGAGGCAACAACAGCGTGCTCGACACCGACGCTCCCTTCGAGATCACCAAGAACGGACTCTACGACACACGCCGGGCGTTGTGGAATGCCACGCCAGGACTAAACAACGACGACTACACCTGGGAGTCCCTCCACCACTTGCCGCCGGGCATTCGCATGACCGTCATCGCTACCAGTGAAGACTCCTGGCAGCGTCTCATCGCTCGTCGTGGCGAAGGTGAAGCCGGGAGCATCGCCCGCAGCCTCATGGGCACCATCAACGGACGCTTTCAGGACGGCACCCCCAACTCCTTCAAACGTGACCTCAAGGGCGTGGAGGAAGTGTTCTTCAAAAACGGCATCGACTTCCGCGTCTTCACCATCGACCTCCGCATGTCCGAGCAATGAGCCCGCGCCCAGTCCAGACTCCTCTCACGCACTCGCGCACCGGCTTCACTCTGGTGGAGATGCTCGTGGTGCTCACCATCGTCATCAGCCTCTTTGCCGTAGCGGCCTCCGGCTTCAAGAAAACCTGGCAGTCACAGGAGCTTCGCGCCAGCGCCATCCAGCTCGCCAGCGATATGTCCCTGGCCAGCCAGACCGCCATCCGTCTCGGTCGGCCTGTGCAGGTTCGATTCTATCGCTATCAGCCCGTCGAGATCGCCACTCAGGAACCGCGGTTCTTTGGCTACCAGCTGCTTGTTAGGGACAAGGTGATCGGCCTGGCGAGTCCCCTCTACGAGATGCAGCGTTTCCAAGGCACCACGGTCATGGCCGACAAGGGTTCCTTCAGCACCATCGCCTACACGAAGCCTACCGTGGCGAACATGAAGCTCTCTGGCGACCTCAGTCAGCTCGATCCTGTGCTGGCGATTGGCGAATACGAATACCTCTCCATCGAGTTCCGGCCCGATGGTCGCACGAACCTCGATCCCTACACATCCGAGCCCTGGACCATCACCCTGGTCTCGATTCTGGACTCCGAACGCCTGGCCGATCACTCGGCCGAGACGCCCGTGGATTTCCAGACGCTGAGCATCGAGCCGCTCACCGGTGCCGTCAGAATCTGGAACTGACCAACGTTCAGCCCCGGGCCACCGCGTCCATCATCGCCTTCTGGCGGGCATGAACGACTTCGAGCGCCTTGACGGCCTTCGCCTTAGCGCCAGCCGGGTCTTTGGCCATCGCCAGCACGACCTCAGGGAGACGCTTCACGTCGGCTTCATTATCGAAGTCGAACAACCATTCGTTCAGGCCAATGTCCTGCCACATGAATCCCTTGGTCGTCTGTTCGGCCCAGCGGCAGACGATGGCGGGAATGCCATTGCCAATGCACATGATGGGGCTGTGCATCTCATTGCCAAACAGGCCAGCGCTGCGGATGTAGGTGCTCACGGCTTCGTCGGTCAGCCAGTAGTTCTCTCGCCACACGACCTTGGCCTTCACATCGTCCGGCAGCTTGTCGAGGATCATCTCCTTGTTCACCGCCATCTGCGTTTCATCTTCAGGACACAGCAGCACCTTCATGTTCGTCTCGCGCACGATGCGCGTGATCGCCTCACGATGGGGAGCGTGATCGTGCTCCTTCATCGCCTCATTCCGCGTGTGCTTGGTCTCATCGAACTTCGCCTTCTTGCTGGGAATCACCCAATACGGGGTGAAGCGCAGACGCGGGATGCAGCACAAGAACTCCCCAGCCTTCAAGCCATTCGCCTTGAGGAAGGCCTCCGCTTTTGCCTCAGCCCGCAAATCGACTCCGAACGCACCATCGGGCCCGAACTCCATGATCGGCGCGGTGCAGCCTTTGGCTTTGGCGAGTTCTAGCGACTTCGAGTCACGGAAGAAGACGAACTTCGCCTGGCTGAGGAGCTTGATGGTCTCGGAAATCGTGCTGTCTGAGGACGGCTTGGTAGAGGACGAACCCTGCATCGGCAGCGTAATGCCGCCCACGCCGAAGGGCTTGCCCGTTTCCTTCACCCACTTCGCCACATCCTTCTGTGCCACGAGCGAGGGCCCCGAACCATGCAGAAGGAAGTCGCAGTCCTTGAAGGCCGCTTTGAGGTGCTCGGGGCCTTTGACGATTTCCACCTTGGGGAAGCGCTGCTTCAGCATCTCCTCCACACCGTTCTTCACGTCACTGGGCCACAGCTTCACCTCCGCATCGGGCAGGTGCTGTTCAAGCAAGCGCAGCATCCCAGGGGTGTGGCCGATGTCACCAATATTCACCGTCTGCCACGAGGAGCGCAGGAGGATGCGTTTCGGCGGGGTTGCACCGAACAACGCGGTGACGGTCAAGGCGGACGAGGAAGCGAGAAAGTGACGGCGATTCATGGTGGTCGATTCTGTTCACGAAGATCACTAGTCAGGCAACTTCGGAGGTTCCTTGGACATCAAAAGAAGCGAGCGGAGGCTTTCGGCCCCCGCTCGCACTTGGAGCCACCTCGGGCTCCATCGGATTCGATCTCGATCACTGGCCTGCGCCTTGACCCACGCAATACAGCTTGTCCTGCGTGCGGATGAAGAGCGCGCCGTTAGCTGCGGCAATGCTGCTGCGGCAGGACTTGGCATCGCCATTGGGCTTGGTGCCGTCGCCCATCTCGTTCACAGCGAGCAATTCAAACGTGTCGCCACCAGCCTTGACCACAAACACGTCGCCCCAGAAGTTGGTCGCGTAGATCTTGCCATCCACCACGGTCGGGCTGGACTCGAACTTCGCCTTGCTGCCGGTGTCGCCCACCCAGATCACCTTGCCCGTCTTCGACTCCACGCGGCTGATCGTGCGGCGGTCGCTGTCGAGCACATAAAAGCTGCCTTCATAAAAGGCGGGCGTCGCGACATCGCTGGACACAATTTTCGAATCACTGGTCCAGAGCGGAGCCACATCCTTGCCCTTGGCATCGAGGGACATCGCGAACACGGGCGACTTCTTCGGAGCACACACGAGCGCAACGCCGTCACCAACCACTGGCGAAGGCACGAGGCGGTAGAACTTGTTGTAAGCATCGCCAAGGGGATTCCACGTCGCGAGACGCGCATACTCGGCACCCGTCGCTGCATCGTGCAAGGTCAGCGTGTCGCCACCGGAGATGAGCATTGTGCGCTTGCCTGCGTGATCACAGAAGACCGGTGTGCTGAAAGCTTCGAGAGACTCCACCTGCGAGTGTGTGGGGCGGATGTGCTTCCACACATCTTTGCCTGTCAGCGGATCCAGAGCGAGAATGTAGCTGCTCATGTCCTTGCCCGGGGTGCCCTTGTCGAAGCCCTGGAAAACGAAGGGCTCATTGCGCTGCAGCACCTGGATGTAAAGCTTGCCGCCATCGAGCACCGGGCTGGATCCATAAGTCCACTGCGTGCCGAACGCGCCATGTGTTTCCTTGAAGTCACGCTTCCAGATCAGCTTGCCATCGAGGTCGTAGCAGGCTCCCACCGCGTGCGCAAAAAGGAAGAACACGCGCTCACCATCCGTCGTCGGCGAAGGCGAGGCCACGTTGCTCTTGTTGTCCCACTGAAGGTCGCTGCCCTCGGAGACCACATTGCGCCACAACTCCTTGCCCGTCGTCGCATCGAAGCACAGCGCCACGAGTTGCTTGCTCGCCTCAATCGGAGCCGTGATGAAGACTTTGTTCCCCCACACCACGGGCACGCTGGCGGAGAGCCCTGGCAAGGCGACAGACCACTTCACTCCCTCGCTCTTGCTAAACTTCGCGGGCAGCCCCTTTTCATTCGCGCTTCCATCCTGGTTGGGACCGCGCCAGTTGGGCCAGTTGCCAGCTTGAACAGAAGAGACACTGGCCAGGGCCAGAACAGTGAGCGTGCGACGGAGCATGAGCATAGGTGAGTGCGGATGGAAGCAGCCTTAACGCAAGCCGCATCTGGATTTTAACAAAGGGATCACGCCCGCTAAACCCCAAGGTGCCCGCCAGACATGGCAAGGCTGGCGCGTAGTAGCCCCATGCCTCCGCCTCTCCACCGCCGCGACTTCCTTGCCCGCTCGGGCATGGGCCTGGCGATGCTGGGGCTCGCGGACTTGCAGGCGAGCACCTCAAAACCTCATTTCGCACCCAAGGCGAAGCGAGTGATTCACTTCTTCCTCAACGGCGGGCCCTCACATGTGGACACCTTTGATCCCAAGCCCGCACTCTCCCGTTATGAAGGCAAGCCCCTGCCGAGCCATCGCATCACCGAGCGCAAGACCGGCGCGGCCTTCCCTTCGCCGTTCAAGTTCCAGCGCTATGGAAAAAGCGGCATCGAGGTGAGTGAGATTTTTGCCAGGACCGCGCAGCACATCGACGACATCGCAGTGATTCGATCCATGCAGGCGCAGGTGCCGAACCATGAGCCCTCGCTGATGCTCATGAACTGTGGCGACTCGATCCAGGCCCGCCCGAGCATGGGTGCGTGGCTCACTTATGGGCTCGGCAGCGAGAATCAAAACCTGCCAGGCTTCGTGGCGATGTGCCCGGGAGGCATGCCGATCAAAGGTGCGGAGAACTGGCAGTCGGCCTTCCTGCCCGGAGCATTTCAGGGCACTTACGTGGACTCGAAACACGGAGACGTGGACAAGCTCATCGAGAACATCCGCAGCCCGCACGCCGACACGCAAGTGCAGATGAAGCAGCTCGATCTGCTCCGCCGCATCAACCTCGCCCACCAACGTGAACGTTCCGATCCCCGCCTCGAAGCACGCATCCAGTCGTTCGAACTGGCGTTCCGCATGCAAAGCGAAGCCACGGATGCCTTCGATGTGTCCAGGGAGCCTCAGCACATCCGCGACCTCTACGGCAACGGAGTGCATGGTCGACAGACCTTGATAGCCCGACGGCTCCTCGAACGCGGCGTGCGCATGGTGCAGCTCTGGCATGGCGCGGGCCAGCCATGGGACAATCACGCGGACATCGAATTCAATCACCGCAAGCTCGCGGGCGAGATCGACCAGCCCATCGCCGCTCTGCTGCACGATCTGAAGCAGCGCGGCATGTTGGATGAAACGCTCGTGCTTTGGGGCGGCGAGTTTGGTCGCACACCGAGCGTCGAGCTGGCAGGTGGCAAGTCGAAGCTGGGCCGCGATCACAATCACTACGGCTTCAGCGTGTGGATGGCCGGCGGCGGCATCAAGGGCGGCACCGTGCATGGCAGCACCGATGAGTTTGGCTTTGCCGCGCAAGACAACCCCACCAGCATCCACGACTTGCACGCCACCATCCTGCACCTCCTTGGGATCGATCACGAGCATCTCACGTATCGCTACGCAGGCCGCGACTTCCGCCTGACGGATGTCTATGGCGATGTGATCAGACCTGTCGTCGCCTGAGATACGCTCGAAGAAAAAGTTCACGAAGTGAGAACCTTTTCGAGCCGTTCACCCACGTAGAGGATGACAGCTTTACCTTCGCGGTGCTGTCGGACTATGCTTTCGCTCGTGCAGCCTCAAGATTCATCGCCTCTGCTGGAACGCCTCTTTACCGAGAGCGCCAGCGACTTGGCACGTTACTTCACGCGGCGTCACGGTGGTCCCGAGGCGGCGGATGACCTGGTGCAAGAAACCTTCCTCCAGATGGCCCGCAGCCTGGAGCACGGCCGGCAGGCGACGAGTGCTCGCGGATACTTGTTCGGCATCGCACGCCGTGTGAGCCAGGCCTTCTGGACCTCGAAACGAGAAGCCGACAAGGTGGTGCCGTTCGATGCCGTCGAGCACGATGTGACCGCCCCGTCCACTGACGACCGCGTCCATGCGGCACGCGAAACCATCGCAGCCCTCGACCCCATGCAACGCGAGATCCTCGACCTCCGCTTTGCCCAGGGACTCGCCTATGCGGACATCGCCGAAGCACTCGACATTCCCCTCGGCACCGTTCGTTCACGACTCCACCACGCCGTCGCCGCCGTGCGCGCACGACTCGATGCCGACCAACTTTGAACCCCATGAAAATCGAATCCCTTCACGCCCTCGTCATTGATCATCATCTGGGCGAACTCGCACCCGAGGCCGCCGAGATGCTGGAGCATTTCCTCGAGCTTCACCCCGAGTCACGCACCGAAGCTGAGCGCATTCGCGAGTCGCTCGCCGTCACGGCGACGACCGTTCAACACCATCCCGAACTCGCCTTCATAACTGCTTTGTCCGCATCGGTTACGAGGCCTCGCACGGTCACACTTTGGCAACGCTCTGCACGCGCGGCAGCCGTAGCGGCACTCGCCTTGATCACCGGCCTCAGCGGCTTCATCGCTGGACGCACCAGCAGCAGTTCTTCGGTAACAACCAACCATTCCGCCATCGCCCCAGAGCAACCTCCAGCCGCACGAACTCCAAGCCCCTGGGCTCGCTACCGCCTCGTGACCAACTCCACCAAGGGCGGCATGACCGTCGTGCGCATCGACCCAACGAACAACACTTCTGCCCTCCAATGAAAACACGCATCTTCCTTATTCTCGTCTGTCTCGGGCTAGCCAGTTGCTATCCCGAAGAGCGCCTCTGGTGGTCGCCTCAAGGTGATCGCGCCCTGGTTCAGCTCAAGGATGGTCTGCACGTCATGAAGGCTGATGGCACGCTGGGGCCTGTGATTGAAGGCGCGGGCGATCCATCGAATGCCTTGAGTTCGATCGCCTGGCTGCCGGACGGCAGTGGTTTCATCTGCCAGCGGGAGCGGAAGGTGATGAGCTGGGATGAAGTCCGCACGGTGATCTCCAAGGATGAAGCCGCAGAAGTCGAAGCCCTGGCACCTGCGTTCCAGCCCATGCTCGAAGCCGCCGCCCGCATGCCCGACAAGGAGAAGTCGCTCGAAGGTGTCTTTGCGGATATCAGCGAAGCGCAACTCAAGCGCTGGGATTCAGCCTCCAAACTCGCCTACTCACGGGCCCCCGAAGTGATCGAGAAACTGATGCTCGCCCTGCACGATGGTGCGGGGATCGCCGAAGGATTCAAAGGCGACAACGCAGGCTTTCGTTTGCACGAGCTGTGTGTCTTCAAACTGGATCACCTCGCCAAGCCACGAGTGCTTCGCTCCAGCCTTCTCCAGCCGACCCTCCGGGCGCTCCTGTCGCCAAAACATCCAGTGATCGCCTTCCTCCATCTGGAAGCCAAGGGAGAAGAAGCCAATCTGGAAGTCATGCCCCTGGAGGGTGGTGAGAGTCTGGTCGTAAAGGAGAAGGCTTCCGCTGCCTACGACTGGATGCCCGATGGCCGCACGCTCGTCATTGCCTCGCCGATGGATGGCAAGGAAAGCAAACTTATGAGCATCCAATTCGCCACCCCCGTGCAGAAATCGGGAGCCTTGATGAAACCCCAGAGCGAGAAGCAACCCGATGGCACTTGGAAGTCATTCGAGGGTCCTGACCGCTTCGCAGGCCCCCAGTCGGCAGCCACGGTGCTGACAGTCAATCAACCACGCCTCCAGGCCCTACCCGATGGTCGCGTCCTGCTCGCTTGCCAGCCCATCACCCTGCCGATGATTCGCCCCGAGACCGAACTCGATCCGCGGCTTTACTTGCTCGCCGCAGATCACAAATCCATCACCCAAGTCCCCTCAGCCGATGGAGCCCTGCCGTCGAATCTCGATGTCTTCGTCGCCTCCCCCGATGGGCGACGCGTTGCCGTCGTGGAGTCCTACACCGATGCGGTCGCCATCGTGGACCTCGCCTCTGGCAAGACCGAGATCATCTCTCCGGCACATCCCCGTTGGGAATGCACGACGGCCCCCGCATGGAAATCGCCGACGGAACTCACCTTCGCCGCCCTGCATGGATCAACGCCTCCCCCCCAGCTCATGCTCTGGACCACATCTGGCGACACCCGCTGCCTGAGCGAATCCTGGCCCAAAGGCAGCACCGAAAGCTGGCTGAAGCAGAGGAGCAACGATAGCTCATCATCAACGAAGTAATGTCATGAGCCCTCGCACCTCCCTCCTCATCGCGGTGCTGATCGCTGCTTCGACAGCGTCCGGTGACGAGGGCATTTCGCACTTTGAATCGAAGGTGCGCCCGGTGTTGGTGAAGCACTGCTACGAGTGCCACTCCGCCGCGTCCGGCAAGTCGAAGGGCGGGCTGCGGCTCGATACCCGCGAGGCCATTCGCACGGGTGGCGACAGTGGCCCCGCCGTGGTTCCGGGCGATCCCTCGAAGAGTCTCTTGCTCAGCGCGATCAAGCACACCGATCCAGACCTGGAAATGCCGCCGAACAAACCTCGGCTGCCAACCTCGATCATCGCAGACTTGGAGACCTGGATCAAAAGCGGTGCTCCTGATCCTCGAACCTCAACGACTCATCCAGTCGAGCGTCCGCCTGTCGATCTCGAATCGGGACGGCAGTTCTGGAGCTATCGAAAGCCACTCATGCCCGCGGATCACTCGAAGGGCATCGACGGCTTCATTCGTGCCAGGCTCGCAGAGCATCAGCTGAAACCTGCACCCGAGGCCGATCGGATCACCTTGCTGCGTCGGCTCTACCTCGATCTCATCGGCCTACCGCCCACACCCGAACAAGCCGCCGCCTTTTCCCGCGACACGTATGAAGCTACCGTGGACGAACTGCTTCGGAGCCCTCGCTTCGGCGAACGCTGGGGCAAGCACTGGCTGGACGTAGCTCGCTTCGCCGAGTCGAACGGACGCGAGTCCAACCTCACCTTCCCTCACGCCTGGCGTTACCGCGATTACGTCATTGATGCCGTGAACGCAGACATTCCTTTTGATCGCTTCATTACCGAACAGATTTCTGGCGACTTACTTCCTGCCAGAAATGGCGTCGAACACGCACGCCTGCTGACCGCCACCGGCTTCCTCGCCATCGGAGCCAAAGGACTCAATGAGCAGAACAAAACTCAGTTCGCCGCCGACGTGGCGGACGAGCAACTCGATGCCGTCACCCGCGCTTTCACCGCCAGCTCCATCGCCTGCGCCCGCTGCCACGACCACAAAACTGATCCCTTCTCGATGGAGGACTACTATGCGCTCACGGGCATCTTCAAGAGCACCACCACCTTTTACGGCAATTGGATCGACTCGGAGAACAACAACCATGGCCATCTCATCCGCCTTCCCGACCTGCCACGACAAGTGATTCCTGGCAGATCGTTGCCACCTGACCGGGTGAAACAGCTCAAGGATCAACTCGCCCGGCTAAACGCCGATGAACAAGAACAAAACGACTACATCGCCAAAGCCAAGGCCGAGGGAAAAGACCTCAGCGGAGAATTCCACAAGCTGCTCTCCAACGCCCTGCGCATTCTGTGGACCCGAGGCGGAGTCGAGGGCCAGCTCGAAGCCGTCGATGAGCAAGGTCGTGCGCTGCCCCTGTGCATGGGTGCGAAGGACGCATCAAAGATCAGTGACTCGCCCCTCTTCGAGCGCGGTGAAATTGCTCATCCAGGCAAGGTCGTCGCACGCGGGTTTCCCCAGGTCTTTGATGTTTCGGCTCCTCGACCGAACAAACAAAGTGGCCGCCTCGAACTCGCACGCTGGTTGACGCATCGCGATCATCCGCTCACCGCCCGCGTCATGGTCAATCGCATCTGGCACCATCTGATCGGCACGGGCATCGTGCGAACCGTGGACAACTTCGGATTCAGCGGCGAGCGGCCCAGCCACCCAGAGTTGCTCGATTATCTAGCGGTGAAGTTCATGGACGGTGGCTGGTCGGTGAAGGCGATGATCAAAGAGATCGTGATGTCGCAGACTTACCGACAAAGCAGCGCCAGCCACAACGCTCCTGGTGCTATCGAATCAGATCCCGACAACCGCCTTCTCAGCCATGCCCATCGTCGGCGACTCGATGCCGAGGTGATTCGCGATTCGATGCTCGCGGTGTCCGGTCAGCTCGATGTGTCACGCCGTCCCGGATCGCTGGTCGCGGAACTCGATGGCCAGTCCGTCTCGATGATCGACTTCAACACCAAGCTCCCTTCCGATCTCGATGGGACCACTCGCCGCTCGGTTTACCTGCCCGTGGTCCGCGATCACCTGCCCGATGTGCTCGAACAATTTGACGCAGCCAATCCCAACCTCGTCACCGGTGCCCGCGACGTAACCAATGTGCCGCTCCAGGCCCTCTACCTCATGAACGGCCCCTTCGTTCAAGCCCAGGCCAAGGCCCTCGCACAGCGCGTAATGAACGAAGCCCCCTCAGCCTCCGAGCGCCTTCAACGCGCGTTCGCACTCTGCTTTAACCGCGCCATGGATGACAGGGAACAAGCGCTGATCGAGACCTTCTTCAAGTCCGCCCGTGGAGACGACCTCGCGCGATTCACCGCGATTTGCCAGTCCTTGCTCGCCAGCGCGGAGTTTCGCTTCGTTGATTGATTCGCCATGAACACCCTCTCCAACTTCCGTCGGCATACCTCTCGTCGTGAAGCCCTCATGACGATGTCGTCCGGCATCGGCTGGCTGGCGTTCTCGGCGCTGGCTCAGGCGAAGAGTGGTATCGCGGCCAAGGCTCCACACTCCCCCGCGAGGGCGAAGCGGGTCATTTTTCTCACCATGCGTGGTGGGCCGTCACATGTGGACCTCTTCGACTACAAGCCGGAGTTGATGGCACGTGATGGAAAGACGGCTTCACTCGGTCGCGACTCCTCGGGTGCGAAGCTCTTCGGCCCTGTGCATCCGATGCAGCAGTGCGGGCAGTCGGGGCAATGGATGACCACCTTGTATCCAAAGCTCGCACAGCACGCCGACGATCTGTGCATTATCAACTCGATGAACACGGACCTGCCCAACCATGCGCAGGCGTTCGGGCAGATGCACACAGGGAGCTTTCAGTTTGTGCGCCCGTCCATCGGTGCCTGGACGCTCTACGGCCTTGGCACTGAGAACGAAAATCTGCCGGGCTTCATCACGCTCAATCCCCCGGCAGACAATGGTGGAGCGCAGAACTACGGCAGCGCCTTCCTGCCCGCGATCTGCCAGGGCACACGAATTGGAGGCTCGCAGTTGCCCGACTTGTATGCCGCCCTGCTCAACAAGGATGTCGCCCCAGGTCCGCCGATGAAAAACATCACGCCCGCAGTCTCGCGTGAGATGCAACGAGCCCAGCTTGACCTCATTCGCGGACTGAACGAACGCAAGATGGAACGCGATGGTGTCCATCCGCAGATCGAGGGTGCCATCGAGTCCTTTGAACTCGCCTTCCGGATGCAGAGCGAAGTGCCCGAGGTGCTCGATCTTCGCGGTGAGCCCGAGTCCGTGCTGAAGCTCTACGGCATTGGCCAGGGCAAGGATCAATTCGCACGCCAGTGTCTGCTCGCCCGCCGCATGGCCGAGGCAGGCGTGCGTTTCATCGAGATCGCGTCCCCGGTGCAATGGGATCATCACAACCGTCTGCGCGAACAACTCGCCACATGCTGCACTGCCACCGATCAACCCATCGCTGCGCTGCTCACAGACCTGAAGGCGCGCGGTCTGCTGAAGGACACCCTCGTGGTCTGGGCGGGTGAGTTTGGTCGCACGCCATATGCGCAGAGCGGTGATGGTCGCGATCACAATCACAAAGGCTATTCCATCTGGATGGCCGGCGGCGGCGTGAAGGGCGGACTCACGTATGGAGCGACGGATGAGGTGGGGCACAAGGCAGTGCTGGACCCCATGCACATTCATGATTGGCATGCGACGATCCTGCACCTGCTCGGCCTGGATCATACGCGGCTGACTTTCAATCACGGGGGCCGCAACTTCCGTCTGACCAATGTGAGCGGCACCGTGGCCAAGGGCATCCTGGCGTGACGACTTCCGGGTTGATCAAGACGCACGCCCCCTGCTAACTGGCGTCATGCCTTCCTCGCTTCCCTTTTCCGCCATGGGCCACAAGCTCACCGCTCGCAGCGGCATCCTGGAACTCATGGATGACCTCGGGCGTGCGATGACCATCGAGCCCGACATGCGGATGCTCGGCGGTGGCAATCCCGCCCATGTCCCCGCGATGCAGCAGATCATCCGTGAACGCATGGTGCAGATGCTCGGCGAAGGCGATGCCTTCGAGCGCATGATCGGGAACTACGATCCGCCTCAAGGCAATCCGAGATTCCTCAAAGCGATGGCGGTGCTCTTACAGCGCAGCCTTGGCTGGAACTTGGGACCCGAGAACCTCGCGATCACCTGCGGCGGACAGACGGCGTTCTTCTACTTGTTCAACCTCCTCGCTGGCAAGTTCAGCGATGGACGTCGTCGAAAGGTGCTGCTCCCGCTCGCTCCCGAATACATCGGCTACGCAGACCAAGGCATTGATGCCGACCTTTTCGTCGCGTGCCGCCCACACATCACCTGGCCGAAGGGCGAGGCGGCCAACGAGTTCAAGTATGGGATCGACTTCGAGGCGGTGGAAGCCGCATTGAAGAAGGAGGACATTGCGCTCATGGCGGTATCGCGTCCCACCAACCCCACGGGCAATGTGCATACCGATGCCGAGATCGAACGGCTCTCTGTGCTGGCTGAGGAACACGACATTCCCCTCATCATCGACAACGCGTATGGCGCTCCGTTCCCCAATGTGATTTTCACCGAGGCAAAGCCCTTCCATGCGCCGCATGTGATCCTGACAATGAGCTTGTCCAAGCTCGGTCTGCCAGGCACGCGCACGGCTATTGTGGTTGCTCCTGAGAAGATCGCCAGCGCGATGGGCGCCATGACCGCCATCGCCGGTCTTGCCAATGGCAATGTGGGGCAACAACTCGCTCTGCCGTGGGTGGAGAGCGGGCAGATCCTCGAGTTCGGCCAGCAGATTCTGCGTCCCTACTACGCCGAGCGCAGCGCCCATGCCCAGGCATGGACGCGCGAGTTCTTCACTGCTGCCGGTGTGCACTGGGCACTCCATGCCAGCGAGGGTGCCTTCTTCCATTGGCTCTGGCTGCCTGACCTCAAGATTCCCACTCGCGAACTCTACGAACGCCTCAAGAAAAGGAAGGTGCTCGTCGTTCCAGGCGAGTATTTCTTCTTCGGACTCGAAGGAGACTGGCCGCACTCACGGCAATGCCTGCGCCTCAACTACTCCGGCAACGCCGACGCCGTCCGCGAGGGCTTGAAAATCATCGCCGAAGAAGCGGCCAAAGCGTCGTGAACAAAAAAGCGCGGACGTTTCCGTCCGCGCTCGAGTCACAATTCGCGAAGTTAGGCGCAGATGTAGTCGCGCATGGCGTCGAAAATGACGGCGACGGAGCAGGCACCGGCGTCAGGGAAACCGATGGAGCCTTCTCCGAGCGTCTTTGCGCGTCCCATGGTGGCGATCATGGCCTTGCTCGCATCACGACCATCGCTGGCCGCCTGCGCGACGGCGGTGATCGCATCGTTGAGCGGCAGAGCCGCTACTTCCTGGGCCTTGAGCATCGCAGGATGCAGCGCGTCGATCATGGTCTTGTCGCCGGGCTTGGCCCCACCGCGAGCCATGACACCTTCAAGTCCTGCTTTGATCAAATCAGCCAGCCCCTGGCCATCGAATGCCTCACGTCCGGCCAGCGCCTTGCCACCATTGCGCCAGAGTGTGCCGAAGATGGCTCCGCTCGCGCCGCCCATGCTGCTCATCATCGCCATGCCTGTATTAGCAAAGGCTTTCTCGACAGAGTCCACTCCGCCAGCGAGTTTCTCCTTCACCGCCTCCATCCCGCGCTTCATGCCGAGGCCATGGTCGCCATCGCCGAGATTGCGGTCGGCTTCAGAGAGCATGGGTTCGTTCTCAATGATGCGGTCAGCAACGAGGATGAGCATCTCTTTGACTTCGTCTTTGGTAAGGGCGGTCTTGGGCATGGGGCGTGGATAGTTGGTGCGGGGATGGGATTGTCAAACGAAGAGCCGGGGCTCCATGAGGCAAGCGGGCTAGCGACTGCCGACCACTTGCAGCAATTCCACCTGGAAGATCAGGTCGCTGTTCGGTGGGATCTTGCCGCCTACGGAGCGGCTGCCATAGGCGAGCGGCGCGGGAATGTGCAGCAGCCATTTGTCGCCCGGCTTCATGAGTTGAAGCGCCTCTGTCCAACCCGCAATCACCTGACCAACGCCGAAGGTCGCGGGCTCGCCACGCTGATAGGAGCTGTCAAAGACGGTGCCATCGGTGAGCGTGCCGTGGTAGTGGACCACAACAGTGTCACTGCGTGTAGGCGACCTGCCGCCCGCAGGCCCGGAGGTGATCGCACGATACTTGAGTCCACTCGCTGTGGTCACAGTGCCTGAGCTGGCGTTGAGACTTGCTGTCGTTGACTGCGACGTGGCGGGCTCTGGTGTCGGTTCGTTCTGAGTGGCGGTGTGACAACCCGAGACCAGCAAGGCAAGCAAAGCTGAGGACCAAGAAAACGACTTCATAAGAGATGTGGATGAGATGTGTGGAGACCGAAGCAGCCTTCTCCTCGCACGAATGGCGAAGGAACCAAACTCCTTTGAGCGACGTGCGAGCACTTTCATAGCGCTGCACGCCAGAACTTCACTGCCGACCAAGCCGGTCATACATCTCATGGAGCTGGCGCAGCTGTTCTTCGTCCATGGATGGCGGCGGATTATCGAGGATGAACTTCAAGTCCTCGCGAGCCGAGGCGTGATCGCCTTCAGCCGAGAAGGCGGCGGCGCGACTGAAGCGAGACGACGAGTCGTCAGGATCAATCGCGAGCAGCAGGCTGAGGTAGGGACGCGCCGAGGGTGGAGGCATCATCTCATCACCTTGTGACTGGCTAATGAGGTTCCGAATCATGCGCTCGATGATCATCTTCTTGGTCGCAGCGATGAGCTGAGTGGAATCAAGCTGAGAGGCATCTATCCCTTCTGCAAGGCTCTCGACTGCCTGCTCCAACGTCAGCCATTTGCCGCCATCGAACACATCGATGAGGCTCCAATTATCGTCTTCGTTAGAGCGCCAGCCGACCATGAAGCGATAAGGCAATCCGATCCCTGCGACACCCTTCACTTTGAGCTGGGAGGCGAGTTCGAGGAAGACTACCGACAGCGTGATGGGCAGGCCCTCGCGATTCTCCAGGACTTCGTTGAGGTAGCTGTTGGCATTGTTCTCGTAGTCGTAGTGGCTGCCGTGAAAACCATTCTCGCGGAAGAGGAAGTCGCTGATGCGCTGCACGGCTTCGCGTCCGCCTTTCTTAATGGCTGGATCATCACGCAACTCCTCGGCCATGCGATCCATGAGGCGTCGATACGTATTGACGTCCACATCAGGATTGTCGTGACGGGCAATCATGAGCGCCGCGTGGAGGAGGTTCACTTCTTCATCGGGCTTCTTCAGCAAGGCCCCGAGATCAGCGGCGATCGTGCGCTGGTGCAGTTCGGTGCTCAGCTTGCGAAGCGAGGCGGCCTGCTGACGCAGGGAAGCGGCATGGGCCTCGATCTCCTTCACTCGCTCACTCAGGGCACGACGACCGGCAGCATGCTCATCGTGCAGCTTGTCGAGTGTATCTCCTTTGGCCGAGGTTTTGGTGAGGAACTCGTCGAGCGTCTTGCCCACGCGCTCTGCCACGTCTTCATCGACCGGCTTGTCACGCAGGTCGCTGCCCACTCGAAAGCCTTTGAACTCGGCTTGGGTGCTACGGAACTTGCACAAACCGACCTTGCCATCGCGGAAGGCATCGTCCTGCTGCTCGATCGCCTTCACACCGTTCACGTATCCGATGATGCGATCCGCCTCCACGCGCACACGCAAACGATTCCACTCCCCTGGCCGGTAAGCTTCGCTTTCCACGGTCTGGAAAGGCGTCCACGAAAACACATCGGGACCCTCGAACCGCGTCATGCGCAGCTTGCCATCGGTGGGATAAAAGCCGTAATGGCGGTTGCCGCCGTCGCTGCAAAACATCAGGCCCGCCGCTCCCGCCTCATCATCCAGACGAACATCGACCACCACCTCGAAGGGCACCTTGGGCTCCTCAAGCTGGGAGATGCACAAGGTGCGACCGCCAAAACCATCGCCTGGAAGCTCGCCTTTGATCACGCCAGAGCGCTGCGTCCACTTCGCGCCCATGATGGGCTTCCAAAGGCGTGCATCCAGCACCCCCATGGTCAACCAGCGCTCCATCGGCACCGTGTTCGGCTTCTCCATGAGCTTCTTCAGATTGTTCACCGGAGTTGCGAACCCGAGATTCTCTGTGCGTAGTGACTTGAGCGTGAGAATGCCCAGCACGCGCCCTTGGCGATCAAGCAATGGACCGCCGCTGTTGCCCCTCTCGATGGGCATCGCGACCTGGATCATCGGCTGCTTTTCCACGTCACGAATGGCGGACACAACGCCCTGCACGACGCTGAAAGTCAGCCCAGCGGGATTGCCCATGCCGACAATGGGTTGGCCTTGTTTCACCGCCTCGGAATCTCCGAGCACCAGCGGTTTGAGGTCCGTCGCATTCACGCGCAAGATGGCCAGATCCAGGTGGAAATCGGAGGCATGAACCGCCTGCACTTCGTGGGTCTGGCCATCGCTCATCTCTACCTGAAGGCGCCGTCCCTGCCCCACGACGTGCATGTTTGTCGCGATCAATCCATCCTTGCTGATCACAAAGCCAGAGCCCACGCCTTCGACGCCATCGCGCCCCATTTGAGTGACCTTCACCAGCGAGGGCTTCACCTGCTCGACGATCTTTGCCGCGCCCTCCTCCTCGGGCGTGACCTCAGCTTTGGGTTCCGATGATTTCTTGGACTTCGCCCCTGCAGGCGATGAAACTGCCATCAAGATGACAAGCGCACCCGCCACCCACGAGCGCAGACAAAGATTCGGAGAAGAAAAACGATCAACCACGGCGGCACAGCATGGCGCATTCGTCCGGCAAGGAAAGCCGGAGTTTCTTCCGGTCGGAGCCGAGGTCGAGGATGGCTTTCGCCGCCCTAATCTAGAGCAACCGCACGCGCCCAGGCATCGGCTTCGATGATTTGGTCAAGGGTCGGGTGGGCGATGGTCTGGTGCTTGGCCATGGTGCGCTCGACCGACTGCCAGATGGCGGGAAAGCTGAGGCGTCCATGGAGGAAGGCATCGACGGCCACCTCGTTGGCAGCATTGAGCACGGCGGGCAGGGTGCCACCGGTTTCTCCCGCGTGGCGGGCCAAATCGAGCGCAGGAAAGTCCTGCGTGCGCGGTGCCTCAAAGGTGAGGGCTCCGAGCGTGGCGAAGTCAATCGGCTTGAGGCTGTTGCTCACACGATCGGGCCAGGTCACGGCATACTGAATGGGGAAGCACATGTCGCTATGGCTGAGCTGGGCGATGATGCTCTGATCGATGAACTCGACCATGCTGTGCACGATGCTTTGCGGGTGCACGACGACTTCGATCTTGCTCATCGACACATCGAACAACCAGCGCGCTTCGATCATCTCGAGGCCTTTGTTGAAGAGCGTGGCGCTATCGATGGTGATCTTCCGGCCCATCGTCCAGGTGGGATGTTTCAGCGCTTGAGCGACCGTGACGGTGGCGAGTTGATCCGCTGGCCACTGGCGGAAGGGACCTCCCGAGGCGGTGAGCAGGATGCGGCGGATGTCTTTGCCGCGATGCCCTTCGAGGCACTGGAAGATGGCATTGTGCTCGCTGTCCACGGGCAGGACGTTCACTTGATGCTCGCGTGCCGCATTCATCACGGACTCGCCGGCCATGACGAGGATCTCTTTTGAAGCAACCGCGAGGTCCATCCCGTGCTCCACGGCAGCGAGCGCTGGCGCAAGCCCCGCCGTGCCGACGATCGCCACGAGCAGCATGTCTGCCTTCACAGCCCGAACGAGATCCACCAGCCCCTGGGCACCATCGAAGACGGTGACATCCGCAGGCAGCAACTGGCGAGCCTCACGTGCCGCAACCGCATCGGTGACGGCGACATGTTTGACGCCGGTGGACTGCACCTGGGCAACGAGGGCCTCCACGCTGCGATTGGCGGCCAGGGCCACCACTTGCATCCGATCCGGGATGTCGTGCGCCACCTTGAGGGCGCTGGTGCCGATGGAGCCGGTGCTGCCGAGAATGATGACGCGCTTGGGAGAGGACATGCGATAACGTCTAACGAGCAATAGCGGACAAATAGAAGTAGAAGATCGGCGCTGTGAAAAGCAGGCTGTCAGTGAGGTCGAGGATGCCGCCGATCCCAGGCAGCTTGTGGCCCGTGTCTTTGATCGCGAGGCAGCGCTTGATCACCGACTCCGCGAGATCGCCCGTAACGGCGACGAATACGAGGATGGGCACCAGAATCATGCCATGGAGCCAGTTCAACGGCGCGAGCTTTTCCGGGATCGTGGCGAGCAGCACCACGGAGGCAATCGTTGAAGCGAGCATTGCTCCACCAAGTCCCTCCCAACTTTTCGCCGGGCTGATGTGGGGGATCATCTTGTGCTTGCCGATCAGCGATCCGACGGCATACGCGCCCATGTCGGAGAACTTCGTTACCATGATGACGTAGAGCATCAAAAAGGCACCCGTCAGCTCCGTTCCATCAGCACGAAAATACATGAGCCGCATGATGAACCCGAAGAAGATGACGGTGTAAACGACGCCAAACACGACGGAGAAGATGCGCTGGAGCGTGGCCTCGCCTTCAAGCTCGTGACGATAGCAAAGCAGGAAAGCTCCCTGGACTGCCACGGTGAGCGCCGCCAGATCGAACCACATCGGCGGCTCCGTTCGCTTCGTGAGCACATGCCACACCACGGCCGTCCAATAGGCCAGGCAGACCACCAAGCCGAAGACGGAGAAGGAACGGGGCTGTGAATGCCGGACGAGCAGCCGGAAATACTCGACCGCTCCCGCCACTCCGAAGAAGCAGGCGACCCCTGCGAACAGGGCTTGGCTTTTCCATTGAATCGCCATGCCGATCACCGCCCAGAGCACGAGTGTGCTGGTGAGGCGGGAGAAAAAGACTCGTCGCTTGCTCGGCGAGGCAGCTGGGGTGGTGGCGGAGGGAGGGGACTCCATGAACGGTAATAGGATCGCTCAGATTAGGCAGATGCGGAGCCCGCTTGCAACTCCTGGGCGAGCTTTTGCAAGGATTGCTTCAACTCAAAAAGCTTCGCCAGCTGCTGATGAATGCGCGTTTCCTGAAGCTCGAGGTCCTCGCGGGAGGGCTGGAGGATGCGGGTGAAGAGGCCAAAGGCGTTCTCGGTTTCATCACGCACCTGCTCCTGCAGCATCTGGGTCAAGGAAGGTCTCGCCTGCTCGAAGTGCTCTACCAGATGATCGCGAGTGTTCCGCAAGGCACGACCCAGCAAGGCATACATCACGAGACCGATCATCGAAGCCACGGCCAGAGCACCAAGCCCCATCTGCCAGCCGAACAAAAGACCGGCCACAACGGCGAGCAGCCCGAGCACGCCCGCCACCACGGGCAAGCGCCGGGCCTGCGTGCGAGTGCGCAACAGCCCGGGTTCGAGGCTTTCGTCGATCTTCAGACCCAGCACGAACCGTCGCAAGGTAGAGTCCACCTTCGCGGTGAATCGTCGCCGCGCTTCCTGGCTGGCAGGCTCGTTCTCTTCATGGGCCTTAAGGTCACCAAGGTAGAGTTCGCCGCGCCAGTGGTGAGCCATGTAATTCTCGAAGCGCTTGAAATCGTCTTCTAAAATATGCGCCATCTGCTGCCAGCGCTCACCAGCGCTCGCGAGCAGGTCCTGGTAGAGCTTGTGGTCGAGGTTCTTCGGAATGCGCGTGTCCTCGGCTTTCAGTTTGAAGGCGGCCTTGGGGGTCAGCCCCTCGTCGGCAAGCGCCACGATACGCGATGCGGCCTCACGAAAGTCGAAGTCAGATGCCTCGACTGCGAGCTGAAATTTGCCCTTCGTTCGCTCCACCTGGACTTCGCGTTCGCCTTGCATCTCATCGATGAGGGCACGGCCCTTTCGAATGAGATCGAGCGTGGCAGTGGTCCGCTCCATGATTTGATCCAGCACCTGTCGTGCGAGGCGGACTGAGGCTCCAAGCTTGCCGAGACGCGCTGGCTGCTGAGTGACCACCTGATTGATATGCCCTTCGAGCGCCTCGTAGCCGCTCTCAGCCATCAAGCGCTCGCGATCAATGCCTGAGCTGCGGGCCAGGAACGCCTTCTTCGCCGAGACGGGAAACAGCGGAAACTCCCGGCCAAAACGTTGCTGGCACAGCTGGCGCATGTAGTCGGTGATGACCTGCAATTCCTCCGGGGTGCGCAGATCGCACTGCTGCAACACAAAGATCACATGGCGCATCCACTGGCGGTGCACCTTGTCGAGAAACTGCCACGCCGAGGCTCCCCAGGGATTGAGCGCACTGAACACGAAGACCACAAGGTCGGCTGCCGGCACAAACTTCTCAGTGATCTGCTGGTGCTCGCCCTCGATCGAGTTCGTGCCGGGCGTATCCACGATGTGGAAATTCTTGAGGAAGTCGCAGGGCACGCGGACCTCTTCGACCGTGGGAGCGATGGGCGTCGATTGCACGACGGGCCCATGCTTGAAGAAGTAAATCTTGTCCGTCGTGGGCATCACACCCGTGCGCGAAAACTCGGCGCCGAACAGGGCATTGAGGAAGGTGGACTTGCCCACGTTCACTTCGCCCACCACGACGAAGACAAAGGGATCGTTCAGCCCGGCAACGAGGTTCTCCAGGATCTGCACATCATCCGCCGTGCCGCCATGTTCGCGCACCACCTGGGCGAGCAGGAACAGGTCTTTGCCAAGGCGCTCGCGCAGATCGAAATAGGCTTCACCAATCATGGAGCATCGCGAAACGTCATGTCGCCCTGAAAGATCGCGAGCAACTACGAGCGCGGTTCTCCCGGCTTGGCCACGGTCTCGACCGGCTGCACTTCTTCACCGGGATGGACCACCACGCCCACAGGTATGGTCTGCTTCTCGAGGTTCAGCAGCTGGCTGACGGTGACAAACCGATAGCCCCGGGCGAGCAGTTCATCGAAAACCTTGGGCACCGCCGTGATCGTGGGGGCGTGAATGTCGTGGGCCAGCATGATGGCTCCCTTGTGAGCCGCATTGAGCAGACGGCTCTGCACCACGCTCACGCCTGGACGCTTCCAGTCCATCGGGTCCACCGACCACAGCACGGTGCTGTAGCCGAACTCGTCGAAGATCCATTGCTCGATGCGCTTGTTGATCGCACCACCGGGCGGACGCATCGTGTGCGGCACGTAGCCCGAAGCTTCGCGAATGGCATCCGCCGTGCGCTGCATCTCGGACCGAATCACCGCATCGGACCGCGCCGTGAGCGTGGGATGCGTGTAGGTGTGATTGCCGATCTCATGACCTTCCTCGACGATACGCCGGACGATCTGAGGGTAGCGTTTCACGTTCTCGCCCACCAGATAAAAGGTCGCCTTGATGTTCCGCGCTTTGAGTTCATCCAGCAGCTTCGGAGTGTTGGTGGCATGAGGACCATCATCAAAGGTGAAGGCCAGGACCATCTCGTCTGTGTGCACACTCGAATAGCGAGTGCGAACGCCGGGTGGCGGCACCTTGGGCAGGGGTGAATCTGGATTCTGAATGCCGGCCACGGTGCGCCCCTGCTTATTGGGGTCTCCCTGCGCCGGGGTGGCCCGCCGGATCTGCAATCCAGCGGTCGGATCTGCATCTTTATGTTTGAAAACCGAGCACCCGGTCTGCGAGGTGCTCATGGCGATGCCAATCCAGATACTTAAATACATGCGCTGCAAGTTCACGGTCGAGAGTAGAGGCATCAGATGCTTTAGGAAAGTTTAATTTTCTTCAAGGGCTAGAACCACGGGAATTCCATCCTCAAGGATTCGCCAAGTTATCGATCAAAGACACGATCACGCTCAAAACCCAGCTTCGTGCCAGCCACGTCCCAACCGTGCTGCGAATCTGATTCTGCCAACAGTCAGCGCACACCACATTGCGTCCGCGCGCCAGTCCCCACGCGATCATGAACACGGCACCTCCCAGGAGGATCGCCAGCGGACCTACCCGGTTAATCGTCACCACCGAAGGCTGTAGCGCATGGCTTTGGCAACGCGAGCACTTCAGACGAGACAGCCACCATTGGGAGCTGCGGAAGCAGCACACAGCACTGAGCAAGAAATTGATGGTCAACCAGCCGTCCACCACCCAGCTCAGTCCATGCCTCTGCTCGCGAGTGACGACATTGTCGATAATTCCCATGAGGAGAACCACCCCCACAAGCCCACTGATGATTCCCCAGAAGATTCGCATTCAGTCAGCGCCGCTGAGGGTTCACTTCAGGATGCGATCAAAGAAGGCCTTCATGGCCAGCCAGCTTTTGGTATCCGCATCGGCATTGTAGGCAGCTCCTTTCTTGGGATCGTCACCCGCAGCCTTTTGCGTGAAGGCATGCACCGCACCCGGATACTTCACGAGTTCATACTTCACGCCCGCAGAGGTCAGCTCATCTTCGAAGGCCTTCACATCGGCCGCTGGAACAAAGGGATCATCGGCACCGTGCAGGGCCAGCACTTCGCCTTTGATGTTCTTGCCGTCGGCAGGCGTGGGCGAATCGAGTCCTCCATGGAAACTCACCACTCCCGACACTTCGGCCCCGCTCCGGGCCAGCTCGATGACGCCGGTGCCACCGAAGCAGTAGCCGATGGCCGCAAGCTTGGACGCATTGGTTTGCGGCAGCTTCTTCAGTTCGGCCAGGGCATCATTCAAGCGCTGACGAAGCAAGGCACGATCGGCCTTGTATTTGCCTGCTTCCTTCGCCGAAGCTGGAGGTCCCGGCGGACGGACACCTTTGCCATAAACATCGGCGACGAACACATTGTAGCCAAGTTCCGCAAGCATCCGCGCACGCATTTTCTCGTTCTCACTTACCCCGGTCCACTGATGAACCACCAGCACGGATGGCAAGGTGCCCGTCTTAGCGTTGTCCACCACATGAAGTCCTTCGCACAGGACTCCGGCGGAGGTGTATTCAACGGTCTTCTCCACCACCTCAGCCGAGGCGACGGAAACAAAGAAGGAAGCAATGAGGGCAAGCGAGGTTTTCATGTGTGCTTGTGCATATCGGGTTCCCTTCCCGAGGTCAAGACTCCACTGCTTGCCGCGATCACAACAACTCAGTCCTTGGCATCGGTGCGGAGCTGATAGCCTGAGGCCGCAGACGACAGTTCACTCGCCACTTCCACCCGCCACGACTTGCTTTCCGCGGGCTCCACAGACCTCCTGCCATCGGCTTTCTGGAGCGAACGATTGTGAGAGTGATGGATCGCCAGCCACCATGCGGTGAAGGCGACGACAATGGCTGCCAGAACCGTCCAGTAGATCGCTCTGAGGAGAGTCTTGGTGGGGATGGGTATGGAAGAAGGGGGTGGTTTCATGATCGGAGAACAGACCAGGACATCAGACCGGTCCGATCTCTAATGCGGACAAGCCCCAGGCATGTTACGCGGACCACTATTATTTTTCACCCTAAATCTCTCAAGTATTCGTCAACCAGCACCATCGTATGAGTGACCCTCAGCCGAACACCCAGGTGAAAACGGAGTTGCATTAGGCATCCTATGTTGCCCGTGACGCAGACGTCAGCTTTGGCTGCAAGCAGAGTCTCCGCTTTGCGTCGGCCAAGTTCGGCAGCCACCTCAGGATGCTCCAGATTGTAGCTCCCCGCCGAGCCACAGCACAGCTCGGGATCGGCCACCTCACGGATCGTCACTCCTGGGAACTTGGCGAGCAGTCGGCGAGGGGCGCTCTGCACTCGCTGCCCGTGCAGCAAGTGGCAGGCATCCTGCATCACCACCGTGACCTTGCGCTCCTTGTCCGGCACCCGGAAACCCAGGGCGTCAAGGAACTGCGCCACGTCCTGCACTTTGGCTGCGAACGCCTTCGCCTCGTCGCCCATGATCAGCGGATACTCATGCAAGGTGGAGCCGCAACCTGCTGCGTTGGTGAGGATCGCATCCACGTCCGTGGGAAAGGCCGCCACATTCGCCTTCGCCGACTTCACCGCACGCGCCTCATCACCCACATGCCAAGCCAAAGCGCCACAGCACTCCTGCCGACGCGGCACCACCACCTCCACACCCTGCGATTGCAGCACACGAATGGTCGCCGCATTGATCTCGGGCGCGAGCACTTGCTGCGAACAACCGGTCAGCAATGCCACGCGCGCACGACGCTCACCTTTGGCCTCATAAAGATCGCGGAGGACTTCACGCTTCGGCAATCGTCGTGGCAGCAGGTCAAACATCGGTCCCAGCGCCTTCGGCAGCACCTCGCGGAACGGCCTTGCCATCAGTCCAAGTCGAACCGCCACGGCCATTCGCCAGCGATAGGGCAGCACATTCATGAGCATCCAGCGCCGCATGCGCTCCATTCGCGGACGCTCTCGCTGCGGCTCCGCCCAGGCGCGGAAGGGGCTGATCAGATCGCGATACTGCACACCCGATGGGCAGGCGGTCTCGCACGACAGACAACCGAGGCAGGCATCGACATGAGGCAGCGCTGTCTCCAGCGGCTGCTTGCCTTCCAGCACTTGCTTCATCAGGGTGATGCGACCGCGAGGCGAATCCATCTCCTCGCCCATCACCTGGTAAGTAGGACAGGTGGGCAGGCAGAAACCACAATGCACGCAAGCCTGCACCGCCGCTGCCATCGCTGCGCCGTGATGTCCACATTGCTCGACTGGAATGCTATGCTTCATGGCAGGGCTCCGAATTTGTTCTCAGGATCGAGCACGCGCTTCACAATCCCCTCCGCCTTGCTCGCCGCATTCATGCCAAGTCGCGTGGGGGCTCCATCCAACTGCAAGCCTCCGAGCTTCATTCGCAGCAATTGCTCATTCAGCACCTGCACCGGGATCGAAGGCGGCCAGGCGATCCATGCCACATTGGCTCCAACGCTGTAGAGTCGCGACACCTCGTTTCGTTCGAGGAACTCGTCCATCTCCACCACGCGCTGTGTCGTGAGCGGCACTCGGACTCGACTTGTAAACCCATCCACCCAGCTCAGCTGCGTAAGCGACTCCCACATCTCGTTCGCACTCGCCGCTGACAGCGCGCGCCAACGGATGTTCGTCGCCTTTGAAATCGCCTCCAGCCGCGCGGGCAAAGCTGAGGCTTCACCACTGATGCGGATTACCACCTCGTGAGGCGGCATCAATTCCAGCGCATCCAGGTCAAAGGGCAGCCGCGACAACGAGCGCACCGTCTCGTTGGCCAGCGTGAGCAGAGGTAGTTTCGCCATGGCGGTGAGCGATGCTTTGGGCTTGGGGAAAACCTTGAACGTTGCCTCCGTGATCACTCCCAGTCGCCCGCACGAACCAACCATGAGCTTCGGGAAATCAAAGCCCGCCGCGTTCTTGACCACCTTGCCACCGCCGGTGACGAGACTGCCACGACCATCAATGAACTTGATTCCGATGATGAAGTCCCGCAGGCCTCCGTAACGGAACCGTCCTGGGCCACTGAAGCCTGAGGCAATGCAGCCGCCAAGGGTCGCCACGGGCTCCGTGAGCATGGGATCGAAGGGCAAATACTGCCCCGCCTCCGCCAGCACCTTCGCAATGTCCTTCAGCATCGTGCCCGCCTTCGCAGTGAAGGTGAACTCGCCAGGATCATACTCCGTGATGCCCGCGAACCGCCGCATGTCGAGCGGCACGGCGCCCTCGGTTTGCGCCCTGAGTCCGCCTTTGGATCCCCCGCCCCACACCGCGAAACTGCGGCCCTCGCGGATCAGCGCACAGGCTTCTTCGACAGAGGTGATCGTTCGGCTAAGCATGAAGTTCGCGCTGGATGTGCGCCAGCAGGTGGTCGCAGCCATTCTCCACGATGTCCAGCACCTGCTCGAAGCCAGCCTCCCCACCGTAGTAGGGATCGGGCACCTCGATTTCCTCGCGGTCCTCAGCAAACTCACAAAACAACCGCACCTTCTTCATCAACGAAGGATCAGAGGCGAAGGGACGAATCTCACGCAGGTTTTGCTGGTCCATCACGAGGATCAAATCGAAGTCCGTGAAGTCCTGCATCCGCACCTGTCTTGCAACGCTGTCCAAAGCGTAGCCACGTTGCTGCGCATGTTTCCTCATGCGCGAATCGGGAGCATCTCCCGCATGCCATCCGCCCGTCCCTGCGGAGTCGATCTCGATGCGGTTCGCCAGCCCAGCCTCACGAACCTTGTGGAGCATCACGCCCTCGGCCGCAGGTGAACGGCAGATGTTGCCCATGCAGACGAAGAGCAGTTTAAAGTTCTTCTCACTCATGACTTAGACCGGATACTCCCACGGACCGCGATACTTCCGGGCGAGGAGTTCATTGGCCGCCACATCGCCCACGATCTGCTCCTTCGCGCCATCCCATTCGATGCTGCGCCCGATCTTCATCGAGAGCATGCCGAGCATAGGCAGAACGGACGAGCGATGCGCGGACTCGATGTCGCACGCAGGCTTCGTGTTGTTGTCGATGGCCTTCAGGAAGTCCGCCCACAGGAGCTGAAGGTTGTGTCCATCCGGCTCCTGGAGCTTCGAGTCGCCATGGATGATCTGCTCCTTGGCGTTCGCCGGATAAAACGTCCAGCCATCGCGCCAGCCGACATGCAAGGTGCCCTTGGTGCCGTAGAAGTAAGCGCCGATTTTGTGTTTCTCGGCATTGTTGTCTGCAAACTTGCGATGCTCCCAGGTCGCAGTGAACCCTTCGAACTGGAACACCGCCACCTGCGAGTCGGGCGCATCCGAGGTCTGCTCCTCTTGAGTCAAAACCACGGGCCCGAGCACCGGACGACCACCTGTGGAGAAGACCCGCTTGGGCCACTTTTCTTCCGACCACCACAGCACCTGATCCAGCCAGTGCACGCCCCAGTCGCCGAGCTGCCCGTTGCCAAAGTCCAGCCAGCTGCGCCAGGCACCTGGGTGCAGTTTCTTGTTAAACGGGCGCAGCGGAGCAGGTCCACACCACATGTCCCAATCGAGTCCCGCAGGCGGCTCGCTGTTCTTCGTGGGCGTCTCCTTGCGCGCTCCACCGCCCGTGACAAAGCAACGAACCGATCCGATGTCGCCCACCTTGCCGGACTTCAGAAACTCATGCGCCTCCACATGGTGAGGCCCCAGCCGACGATGCAGTCCTACCTGCACCACCTTGCCCGCCGCCTGCGCGGCGTTCACCATGGCACGGCTTTCCTTCACCGTGTGCCCCGTGGGCTTTTCGACGAGCACATGCGCACCCGCTTTGAGCGACGCGATCGCCGTCAGCGCATGCCAATGGTCCGGCGTCGCGATGATGACAAGGTCCGGCTTCTCCGCCGCGAGCAGTTCGCGATAGTCCTTGTAGGCCTTCGGTTTGCTGCCGGTCAGGCCTTCAACTTCATCCGCTGAAGCGTTGCGCGCGTTCTCATCCACATCGGCCAGCGCCACGCACTTGAGCCGCTTCGAATCGAGCCCTTCACGCAGCAAGTTCATCCCCCACCAACCACTCCCGATCAAGGCGGCACGATAGATGCGTTCGTTGCTCTGTCCGATCACGTAAGGTGCGGTGGCGAGCAGGCTGGTGGCCGTGGCGGAAGAAAAGAAGGAGCGTCGATTCATGGCGGGCGCACGATAGCGATGGGAGCCCTCTTCGCGCCAGCGCAAAAACACGCCCAGGCCTCAGCTCGCGAACTGTCGGTAGAACATCACCGCCGAGATGACGAGGCCAATGCCGGTGATCAAGTGCCGCACCATCTGCTGCGGGATGCGCAACGACAGATGCGCGCCCACGGTATAACCAATGAGTGCACCCACGGTCATCACGATCGCCTTGGGCCAATCGACAATGCCTGCCGCGATGAAGCACACAGCCGCGACCACATTGATCAGCGAGCCGAGCAGATTCTTCAGCGCGTTCATCTCGTGAATGTCCTTCAGTCCGAGGAAGCCCAGTGTCGCTAGCATCAAGATGCCGATGCCAGCGCCGAAGTAGCCGCCATAGACTGCGACGGCGAACTGAAAGGGCACCGCGATCCAGAGGCTGTGCGGCGAGGGGCCTGTGCTCGCATCACGACGTGCGAGCTTGCGGAACGCGCCCTGCGCCAGAAACAGCAACGTCGCGAACAGGATCAAATACGGCACGAGGTTCGCGAAGAACTTGTTCGAGCTGTGCGTGAGCAAGGCACTGCCGAGCCAGCCACCGAGCACGCTGACGGGAATGAACTTCGCCAGCCAGTGCTTCACCGCGGGCAGTTGCTTGCGGAAGCCAACGATGCTGCCCGCCGTGCCGATCACGAGCGCGACCGTGCTGGTCGCATTGGCCTGCACCGGCGGCGTGCCAAAGAACATCAGCACCGGAAACGTGAGCAACGTTCCCCCACCCGCGACCGCATTGATCATCCCCGCCGCCGCCGCTGAGGCAGCGAGGCCGAGTGCTTCAGTCGTGTCCATGAACGACTAAGCCTCGGCTGCAATCTCGACGCGTGGGAACAGCGGCGTGCCTTGCCCCAGCTGATGACCGTCAGGCAGCAAGCCCCACTTGAGGTCGCTGAGCTTGAAGCCTTCGGGCAAGGTCCAGCCGAGCTGCTCGCGAATCTTCGCGCACATCGTCGGCATGATCGGATTCAGCAGCACGGTCACATGCGCGATGGCCTCGGCGAGGTGATGCAACACAGCATCGAGTCGCGCGGCCTGCGTTTCGTCCTTGGCCAGCTTGAACGGCTGCGTCTGCTCGATGAAGCCATTCGCCGCCGTCACGATCTTCCAGGCTTCCTCGATGCCCTGGTGGATCGCCCACGAGTCCATCTTGGTGGGATACGCAGCTTCGGCTTCGGCGGTGACGGTGCGCAGCGAGGCACAGACTTCATCATCGTAGCCACCGATCTTCACCACGCCGCTACGGTAGTTGTTCGCCATCTTCAGCGTGCGGTTGAGCAGATTGCCCAGGCCCTTCGCCAAATCCTTGTCATAGGCGATCATGATGCGTTCGTCGCTGAAATCAGCGTCGTAGCCGGTCGCAATGTCCTTCATCAGGTAGAAGCGCAGACCATCGGGCATGAAGGTGTCCGCGAGCACGTTCGGGTCGATCACATTGCCGAGGCTCTTGCTGATCTTACCACCGCGCAGGTTCCACCAGCCGTGGACGATGAGTTGAGGAATCTCGTCATCGCTGAAGCCCATCGCGTGCAGCATGGTGGGCCAGTAGATCGCGTGCGGCGGGCTGAGGATGTCCTTGCCAATGACATGCGCGTTGGCGGGCCAGAGCTTCTTGAACTCCGGCAGTCCGGTGTTGCCCACTTCATCAGCGAGGTAACCGGCGAAGCTGATGTAGTTCACCAGCGCGTCGAACCACACGTAGTTCACGAAGTCGGGATCAAACGGCAGCGGGATGCCCCAGGTGAGGCGCTCCTTCGGGCGCGAGATGCACAAGTCGATGCCGCCGCTGCCTTCGAGCGCGTTGATCACATCGTTCGCGCGGAAGGCGGGGAAGATGAAGTCGGGATGGCTGCGGATGAAGGCCTTCAGCCACTCGACGTGCTCGTTGAGTTTGAAATACCAGTTCGCTTCCTCCAGCTCGATCACCTCGCCCCATTCCTCGCCGAAGGTGCCGTCTTCGCGACGCTCCTTGTCGGTGAGGAACTGCTCCTGACGCACCGAGTAGTGGCCATGGCGCGAGGCTTTGTAGAGCTGGCCTTTGTCGTGCAGCTTGGTGAGAATCGCCTGCACCACCTTCTTGTGTGGCTCTGCCGTGGTCGCGGCCCAGCCATCGTAGTGAACGCCGAGCTTGGTCCACAGCGCGGTGAAGTGCTTCGTGATGTCATCGACGAACGCCTGCGGTTCCTGCCCGACCTCGGCAGCTTTCTTCTGCACCTTCTGTCCGTGCTGATCCACGCCGGTGAGGAAGTAAACCTCGTTGCCCTTCAGCCGCTGATAGCGTGCCATCACGTCGGCCAGCACCTTCTCATACGCGTGGCCGATGTGCGGCGCAGCGTTGGTGTAGTCGATCGCGGTCGTGATGTAGTAGGGCTTGCTCATGGAGCCGTAGTGCTTAGTGCGGCACGACGAAAGATCAAGGCAGGGCGCGAGTAATTCCAGGACCCGACGTCATGATTGTCCCCACCAGCACCACGCATCCATCACGTCGAAATTTGCTCGGCACTCTGACGGGCACGGCGCTGGCTTCGTTGCTGCATCAAGACGCTCAGGCTGCCTCGCAACCGATGGCACCGAAGGCGGGACATTTCCCTGCCAAGGCACGAGCGGTGATCCAGATCTTCTGTCCCGGTGGACTCTCGCACGTGGACACCTGGGACTACAAACCGGAGCTGGCCAAACGCCAGGGCAAGCCCTTCGATCCCGAGGGCAAGCTGACCTTCTTCGCCTCCAAGCCGGGCAACTGCCAGGGCAGCTGGTGGCCCTTTCGTCAGCATGGCGACTGCGGACGCTGGATCAGCGATCTGTTCCCCAAGCTCGCGCTGCGCGCCGACGATCTCGCCTTCATCCACTCGATGCAGAGCAAGTCGGCATTGCATGGTCCCGCGATGTTCATGGCGAACAGCGGCTACATCTTGCCTGGGTTTCCCACCATGGGTGCATGGGTGACGTATGGTCTCGGCAGCCTCACGGAGAATCTGCCCGCCTTCGTGGTGCTGCCCGATTCTCGTGGTCTGCCGCCGGGTGGTGTCTTGAACTGGGGTGCTGGATTCCTGCCCGCCGTGCATCAAGGCACCGTGCTGCAAATCAACGCTGACAAGCCCCCGATCGCCGATCTCTTTCCCCCCAAGAGCTACCAGCTTGGTGCCGAGGACAAGAGCCGAGCCTTCCTGCAGGCTCTCAATCGCAGCCACGCGGCCCAGCGTTCGTCCAACACCGAACTCGAAGCCCGCATCGCGGCCTACGAACTCGCCGCCCGCTTGCAACTCAGCGCGCCGGAAGCCACCGAGATCAAAGGCGAATCATCGGCCACGAAGCAGCTCTACCAGCTTGAGCACGAAGACCTCGGACCCTTCGGCAGACAGTGCCTGCTCGCCCGCCGACTGGTGGAACGCGGCGTGCGTTTCGTGCAGATCTTCTGCGGCGCGGAGAACACGACGGCCAAGAAGATTCGCCCCAACTGGGACAGCCACGAAGACCTCGTGCGCGATCACGGTTATTGGGGTCCGGTGCTCGATAGCGGTGCAGCAGCCTTGCTCACCGATCTGAAATCACGTGGCCTGCTGGACAGCACGCTGGTCATTTGCACCACGGAGTTTGGTCGGCAGCCAGCAGCTCAAGGCGCGGGCAAAGGACGCGATCACAACCCTGGAGCCTTCACCGCGTGGATGGCCGGAGGCGGCATCAAGGGCGGCACCAGCTACGGCACCACCGATGCGCTGGGCTTCAAGGCCGAGGAAGATCCCGCCTACTGCTATGACCTCCACGCCACGGCCCTGCACCTGCTGGGGCTCGATCATGAGAAGCTGAGCTACTATCACAATGGCATCAATCGCCGTCTCACCGACGTGCATGGCCATGTGATCGAAGAGATCATCGCCTGACCGCCTGCGAAAACGGCACAAGGCTGTCGGCATGATCAACATGAATCAGCATTTGCCTCCGCGTGCTCATCCTCTAGCCTGAGCGCCGCATGAGCCAGCCATCCCCCAGCCCCGAAAGCATCGAGACCTCGTTCGCCCCCTTCCGTGAGAAAATGCAGGCCGCCGGCCTCAGCGACTCGGCGGTTCGCGCCTTCCGCGGCAGCTACGCCGCCCTCTTCGCAGGCGAAACCGGCATGATTCCGGAAGCCACGATTGCCGCCGCTAAGGACCTCCCCTCCGCCGATGACCTCAGCACTCCCGACGCCGCACGCGCCTCCGAGTTGCTGAAGCAAACCGTCCTCCTCAAGCTCAACGGCGGCCTCGGCACCGGCATGGGACTAGAGAAAGCCAAGTCCCTCCTGCCCGTGCGCGGCGAGGATACGTTCCTCGATTTGATCGCGCGCCAGATCCTTCGCCTGCGTGCCCAGACCGGTGGTGAAGTGCCGATGTTCATGCTGATGAACAGCTTCAGCACCTCGGAAGACACCGCTGCCCATCTGGCCGCACGCTTCCCACAGCTCGGCGGCACCGAGACCTGGGAACTGATGCAAAACAAGGTGCCAAAGATCCTCACCAGCACCATGCAGCCCGCCGAGTGGCCCGCGAATCCTGATCAAGAATGGTGCCCGCCCGGCCACGGTGACATCTACGCCTGCCTCGCGGGCTCGGGCTGGCTGGATCGTCTCCTCAGCGGTGGCATTCGCTATGCGTTTGTCTCGAACTCCGACAACCTCGGAGCCACCCTCGATCCTGCAATCCTGGCTTGGTTCGCCGACAGCGGAAAGCCCTTCGTCATGGAAGTCACACGCCGCACGGAATCCGACAAGAAGGGCGGCCACCTCGCAGTGCGTCTGCGTGACGGTCGTTTCCTTCTGCGCGAGTCCGCCCAATGCCCGAAGGAGGACGAGCATCAGTTCCAGAACATCGACCTGCATCGCTACTTCAACACCAACAACCTCTGGATTGATCTCCAGGCCCTGAAGCAAGCACTCGAAGCCAACGATGGGCTCATCCCGCTGCCGCCGATCATGAACAAGAAAACGGTGGACCCACGCGATGGCAGTTCGCCTGCGGTCGTGCAGCTCGAGACCGCCATGGGTGCCGCCATCGAGTGCTTCCAGGGTGCCGGAGCCATCGAGGTCTCACGTGTGCGCTTCGCTCCGGTGAAGACCACGAGCGACCTTCTCTGTGTGCGCTCCGACGCCTATGAACTCGGCGAAGATTTCTGCCTCCGCCTGCATCCTAGCCGCAACGGCCAACCGCCGCATCTCCACCTCGACCAGAAGCTGTGCAAGCTCGTGGACGGCCTGGAGAAAAACTTCCCTCACACCCCCAGCTTGCTGCACTGCAAGAGCCTGCTCGTCCATGGACCCATCGAATGCGGCACTGGCGTGGTCTTCAAAGGTGATGCCGTCATTCACAACCACACCTCCGCCCCCGTGAGAATCAAGGCCGGCGTGCATGAAGGCCAGATCAGCATCGGCTGATTCTCCACTACCTAACAATCCATCATCAGCCAACTCGTTCGATCGGATGTCCAAGCCTCTCATCGCTGTCACCATGGGTGACCCCGCCGGGGTCGGTCCTGAAGTATGTCTGCAACTGCTCGCCAACGACTCCGTGCGCGACATCGCCACACCGGTGATCTTCGGCGATGCCCGGCTGCTGGCCCGATGCGCCCGCCAGACTGGCCTTCCCGCCCCCAAGCGCATCATCAGCGAGATTGAATGGGCCGAGGCCTGCACCCGCATCGACGAGCCTGCGGTGCTCGACTTGTTCGGCTTCAATGCTGAGGATTTTACTCCTGGCATCGTCAGCGCCCGAACCGGCGCCGCCGGTTATCGCTACGTGGAGAAAAGCATCGAAGCTGCTCTGGCGAAGCAAGTGGCTGCTGTCGCCACCGCTCCCTTAAACAAGGAAGCGCTGCACGCTGCTGGCATCATGTATCCCGGTCACACCGAGATGTTTGCCGAGAAGATGCAGGCCGAGCGCTCGTGCATGACCTTCTTCTCCGAGGAGATGATCTGCAGCCTCGTCACCGTTCACATCGGATATCAAGACGTGGTCCCTGCACTCACGACGCGTCGCATCCTCGACGTGATCGAATTGACCGACACTGCCGTGCGCCGCGTCAAAGGCCGCGCCCCTCGCATCGCTGTGTGTGGGCTCAATCCCCACGCAGGTGAGCACGGGCTCTTCGGACGTGGCGAGGAAGAAAACATCATCGCTCCCGCCATCGCTGCCGCCCGAGCGAACGGTCTCACCATTGAGGGTCCGCTCCCTCCCGACACCGCCTTCATAGCGACCAAACGCCGCAACGTCGATGCCTACATCTGCATGTATCACGATCAGGCTCTCATCCCACTGAAAGCCCTCGCCTTCGACACCGCCGTCAACACCACCCTTGGTCTGCCCGTTCCGCGAACCAGCGTGGATCATGGCACCGCGTGCGACATCGCGTGGCAGGGCAAGGCGAATGGCCGCAGCCTGGTGGAAGCCGTGCTGCTCGCGGCGAAGATGGCCTCGTAAGCTCAGTCGCCTTTGTCAATCTGAGTGCGCAGCCACTTCACTGCCGCTGCTCGGAACTCCTGCTCGGACGGTGCCGTCTCACGGACGAACTTCCTCGCCCATTCGAAGTAACGCTGATGCGTGTGCCAGATGGGCTGCTTCACATTCTGCTCGTCGATCATCCAGAAGCCACCCGGCTTCTCCGTGGAGCCCTCGTTGTCGTAGAGTTCCCAGTAGAGCACGAAAGGACAGCCCCACTCCATGGCGGCGATCATCGTCTCGATGCTCTTGCGATCCTGCTCCTCAGGCTTGTAGCGCCGCGCGGGAAAGCCGTATTCGCCAATGAACACGCGCTTTCCTGGAACGCCGGCCTTGGGCTTCAGCTTTGACTCGATGTGAGTCAAGGTGGCGAACAAGTCATCGCGGATCACGCGCTGGAGACTGTCGTAGGACGAGTAGCTGACGTAATCGACATCGACCTGCGGAAGGATGTCATTCGTCAGACATTGACCACCTTTGAGAAACGGCTCGACGAGATTCGCCTCGGTGTAGTGCCAGACCTCCACCCGATCATGAGGCGTGTCGCGCTTGGCATCGTCGATCGCCTGCTGGCGGACTCGGAGCCAGGCGATGAAGTTCTCGGCGTAATGCCCGGGGAAAGGCTGCTTCGGGTCAAAGTGGGGCCGCAGGTGCCAGTCGCCTTCCCAGTGGCCCAGGTAGAACTGTTTGCCGCTGCCATTGTAGGTTCGCAGCAGATGAACGGCGAAGTCATACATCTCGCGATACTCCAGATCCTTGTCCGCGACCTTGAATATGCCTGCGGTGCCATGACTCGTGAATGGATACGCCCAGATGAAGAAGTGCGTGAACGGCATGTCCAGCACCGCTCGATGTGTGGGCTCGCGACTGGCAATGTCCGTCAGCGTCTTCATCGAAGGATCACGCTCCAGCACATTGGCCTTGGTCTTGCCGAATGAAGCCTGCTTCGAGATCGACAACTTCATGATCCCCGAGCCCAGCGAGGCGATGAGTTTCGCACTCTCCAGCAAAGGCTCGTCCTTCGTGAAATGATACCGTCCGCCGATGGCTTGCGTGCCTACGATATAGTTGAACGGCTGTGGCTCCGCAGCAAGCAGGCTGAATGCTGAGACAAAGACGAAAGCGAGAGCGCGACGAAAGATCATGTTGCTAGAGCGTAGCTGACGTTTCCTCCCGTAGCTCGGCCAGTTCGCTGAGCAACGTGGTTGCGTAGGCTCCTTTGGGCAGATCAAAACTCAACACGAGGTCTCCATTGTCGAGCACCTCCATGCTGGCTCGATCAGGCCGCAGCCTCATCACACGCCGCTCCTGCCTCAGTCCCGCCGCCTCCAGCCCCGCTCGATGCTCAGGGAACTCATCAAGGATCGCCGCCTCCAGCTCGCGCACGTCTCCGACGCTTTGCAGATCGCCCTGCCCCCACAGCGGAGCCGTCAAATCCACGATGCCTCCGACAAATCGTTCCCGCTCATCGCCACGATGTTTCTCCGGCAAAAGGATGGTGCCGTTGTCAGCGAATCCATAGACCTCCCCTTCCATCGGTTGATCCCAGGTGCCCCCTGCCACTCGTGATGCCACCACGGCATTGAACAAATGACTGCGCACCGAAGACAGCAGAATGCCTCGCAGCAGCCTGTCACCGGGACGGAAGTCACCACGGAACATCGCCAGCGCCTTTTCCACATTGCGTCCCTCGTTGCCAAATCTCTGACTGCCAAAGTAATTCGGTGCTCCGCGCTCGACGATCCGCTGCCAGCGTTCCTCCGCTAGCGCAGCATCGAAGTCAGGCTCACGCAGGCGAATGGTGAATCGATTGCCCTGATGGATGCCACGACGGAGCTTGCGAGTGTTTCGCGTCACACGCAGCACTCGCAGCCCTTCGGATTGCAGCGCCTCAGGCTCAGGCGACGGCTGCCCCGGCATGTGCAGGCTGAACCACTGACGTGTCACGGCATGGCGATCCTTCAATCCGCAGTGACTGACCAGCCGATGCCGTAAGCCAACCGCATCGGCAAGACGCGCCGCGGCCGTGTTGCTGTCCAGCCCGCGCTTCTCCACCCAGACGAGGCAATGCTCGCCTTCACCCGAGGGCTCAAAGCCAAGAATTTCCTCCACCACGAAGTCCTCTGGCACGCTCTTGAATCGACAATGCCCGAGCGGTCCGCCCAGGAGATGAGGAAGCGTGTCAGAGTGGATGGCGAGGGCGGGTGGCTCGTTCATGGGCGATGGCGGTCATGACTTGAATGTGTCGAGACAGACACCCTGCGCACGAAAAGACTCTCAGGCGAGGGTGCCCACGCGGTGCTATTGGCCACCGAGAATGCCAAGGCTGGTGAGGAAGGCGAGGATGTCAGCTTTGGTTTTGACGTCAGCTGCCTTGCCTGCCGAGCCGAACTGACTGGACGTGTAGGAATGTCCGAGTCCGGCGAAGGTGACAAGTTCGCAGCGATTCCCTTCGGCGACGAGCTTATCGCGCATGGCCACCGAGTTCGCATACGGCACCGTCTTGTCAGCATCACCATGCAGGATGATCATCGGGGGCACGTGTGCCTGCATCTGGTCCGGCACGGAGCACGCGAGCGCTCGCTCCACGCTGTTGTTGAAACGCTTCGGTCCGCCGTAGCCACTGGCCTTGGTGTCGGTCACGGGGTAGAGCAACACGAGGGCAGCAGGGAGAATCGTGGGCGCTGGGTCATCTTTGCCGGGACCTGGTTTGGTGATGGCGGTCCATGCGGCGACGTGACCACCGGCAGAGCCACCGCTCACGACCAGCTTGTTGGTATCAATGCCCAGTTCGCTTGCATGCGCGACGATCCATCGCATCGCCGCACGACCATCCGACACACAGTCCTCGGGCACCGCTTTGAACCGGCTGCGCGTGCGGTAGTCCGGCGCAATGCCCACGAGCCCCTGACTTGCAGCCCACTGCGACCAACGAATGCTGCTCTCCGGCGTGCCATTGATCCAGCCGCCGCCGAAGAAACTCACCATGCACGGACGACGACCCTCCGGCGTCCATCCCTTCGGCTTGACCACATGGAGTCGGAGTTCCACGTCGCCCATCTTGCGAAACACATGAGGCTCGCTCCCAGGAATGCTGAGTGGCGTGATCTCGTGCTTGTCATCGGCCTCGACGGCTCCGTGCATGGAGAGGAGGGTGAGGACGGCAAGGATCGAGAAGGAAGTGAGGCGCATGAGCAGTGGGCGGTGAAAAATGACGATGGAAAGAGCGCCTTCCGAAACGTGGCCGCCTTCAACGACTTGCAGACTGATGCATTCATCGAATCGCCACCCATGAGCACCAAAGATCGGTGCATTCATGCACAGGATTTGCACAACACTTGATGCGTCTCCTTCGCGCTTCTTCCCAGAACCGATCCATGCGCACCAGCCTCCCCTTCGCTTTCGCCGTTGTCGCGACACTCGCGATGTCATTCATGTCCTCACGTGCCTTTGCTGGCGACCCTTCTGGGCTCAGTGGCAAGCAGTTGTTCTTCCGCTGCGTGAACTGCCACGGCGCAGACGGTCAGGGATTGAAAGCAGGAACCCTTCAAGTGCCTTCGATCGCAGGTCTCGACGCCTGGTATCTGGAGGGACAGATCATGAAGTTCCGCAATGACACGCGCGGCGCTCATCCCAACGACACGAAGGGCCTCATGATGCGTGCGATGGCTCGTTCGCTCAACGGCGATGCCGAGGTGAAAGCGGTGTCAGCCTACATCGCCTCGCTGGCCCCCAAGGTGGAAAAGCCCGACACCTCGGCCGACATCAAGCGCGGACAGCAGCTCTACACCATGGTCTGCATGGCGTGCCATGGTGCCAACTCCCAAGGCAATCCCGACCCCAACATTCGAGCCCCATCCCAGGTGGCGCTCGAGTCCTGGTATATTCAGGAGCAACTGGTGAAGTTCCGCACCGGAGTGCGCGGCAGTGTGAAGGATCTCGAAGGTCTGCGCATGGTGCCCATGGTGCGCGATGCCCTGCCGCTCATGGCGAAGAACCTCGGAGCCACCCTCGAAGAGGCCGATCGCGACATCCTTGCCTACATCAACACCCTCAGCGGCAAACCCTGATCACTTCTCCTCATGCAATCCACGTCCGAACCCAACTCCGCCGACCGCATCGCCTGGCTCATGTTTGCTGTGACGGCGGTTACCTGCGCCGCCTTCATCGCCGGAATCATCGCCTACATCTACTAAACCCCATCCGTCATGAATCATTGGATCAAAGGAGTCTCATCGTATGCGGCGGACATCGACGGCCTGTTCTGGTTGGTCACCGCGCTCATCGGTTTCTGGTTTATCGTGGCCCAGGGCATCGTCATCTATTTCGCGCTCAAATATCGGCGCAAAGAAGGCGTCAAGGCCGCTTACATCACGGGCAAGACGTGGCGTGAACTGAGCTGGGTGTTTATCCCCGTTGTGCTCGTCGTGATGTGTGATGGATGGATCGACGTCGCCACGGCCAGCGTGTGGCACAATGTGAAGGAAACCCTTCCGACGGCTGATCACAAGGTGGGCGTCATGGGCCAGCAGTGGGCCTGGACCTTCAGTCACGAAGGGCCAGATGGAAAACTGGGCACCCCGGATGACATCGTTACCGTGGATGATCTGCACGTGGTGGTGAACAAGGTGATTCACGTGGACCTGCAGTCGAAGGATGTGCTTCATTCCTTCAGCATCCCGGTGATGCGTTTCAAGCAGGACACCATCCCAGGCCGCAGCATCACAGGCTGGTTTAAGCCGACCGTGCCTGGCGTTTACGACGTTCAATGCGCTGAGATCTGTGGGCTGGGCCACGGCTACATGGCGGCCCGAATCACCGTCCAAACCCAGGCTGACTACGACGCCTGGATGAAAGCTGTCGCCGCTGGAGCCACGGCGCTTCCAGGAGCGCCTGCCGCCTCTCCCGCTCCAGCCGCTGCTCCTGCGACTCAAGTTCCCCAAAAGTAGTCTTCTCCCAACAACTGACCATGACCTCGTCTTCCGTTCACGCCGACGCGGCCCCTGAGGCCGACTCGCATGCGCATCACGCTCCGCAGAGCTTCTGGAGCAAATACATCTTCTCGGTCGATCACAAGATCATAGGCCTGCAATACACCCTGACGGGCATCTTCATGGCCGTGGTCGGTGTTTACATGTCGTATGTGTTCCGCATGCACCTGGCGAACCCGGCGGCACACATCCCGTTCTACGGCGTGCTCTCGCCTGCGGCTTACAACTCACTGGTGACCAACCACGGCACAATCATGATCTTCTGGGTGGCGATGCCCATCCTTCTGGCAGGTCTGGGCAACTACTGCATTCCGCTCATGATTGGCTGCGATGACATGGTGTTCCCGCGCGTGAACCGCCTGTCCTTCCAGGTCTTTTTCCTCAGCACCGTGCTTCTGCTCGTCGGCTTCATGGCTCCTGGTGGCGCCTTCGGTGGAGCCTGGACCTCGTATCCTCCGCTCTCGGCCAAGGTGGAATACAACCTCACGCCTCACGGCAATGTGATCTGGCTGCTCGCCGTCGCCTTGGAGATCGTGGCCTTCCTGCTCGGCGGCATCAACTTCGTCACGACGGCCATGAACTCGCGCGCCAAAGGCATGAAGATGTTCGACATGCCGGTGCTCGTCTGGATGATCGTCATCGCCACGATCATCTTCATGATGTCTGTCGGCCCCTTGGTTGCAGGCGCAGTCATGCTGCTGCTCGATCAAACACTCGGCACCCACTTCTTCGCTGCCCAAGGTGGCGACCCCGTCCTGTGGCAGCACCTGTTTTGGTTCTTCGGCCATCCCGAGGTGTATGTGCTGCTGCTACCAGAACTGGGCGTCGTGTGCGAGATCATCTGCGTCTTCTCCCGCAAGCCGCTCTTCGGTTACAAGACGATCGTCTATACCACCTTCATGGTTGGCATCTTGAGCATGATCGTGTGGGCGCATCATCAGTTCATCGCCGGCATCGATCCGCGCATGGCTTCCATCTTCAGCCTTACCACGATCATCATCTCGATCCCGGTAGCGGTGATCATGTTCGCGATGATCGCCACCTTGTTCAAAGGCTCGATCGAATTCAAGGTTCCCATGCTCTGGGCCATTGGCCTGATCGTCGAGTTCCTGCTGGGCGGCGTGACGGGCATCTACCTCGGCTCCAGCGCCCTCGATGTTTACTTCCACGACACTTACTTCGTGGTGGCCCACTTCCACTACACCCTCATCCCGCTCGTCGCCTTCGGAGGCTTCGCGATCTTCACCTACTACTTCCCGAAAGTGACTGGCAAGATGCTCGATGAGCGCCTCGGCCGAATCCATTTCTGGGGTTCCGCCATCGCGTTCAACTTCATCTTCATCCCCCTCTTCTTCAGCGGCCTCGCTGGCGAACATCGCCGCATCTACGACTACAGCGGCTTCGCTGAATTGACGACGCCTCACATGCAGAGTCTGCGCACCATGGCCACTCACGCCCTGCTGGTGATGATCGCCTTCCAGATTCCCTTCGTCATCAACGTGATCAAGAGCCTGCTGAAAGGTGCGCCCGCCGGAGCCAATCCCTGGAAGGCAAACACGCTCGAATGGACCGCCGACTCGCCACCGCCTCATGGCAACTGGGCCGAACTGCCTGAAGTCTATCGCGGCCCCTACGAATACAGCGTTCCCGGACGCGAACAGGACTACTGGCCCCAAAACGCCGCCAACTAAACCCTTCGCGACTTCTCTTCTGCCATGAGTGCATTCCAAGTTCCCATCGCCACCAATCGCTGCGCCACCGGCATTCCCACAGGTCGGCTCGCCATCTGGTGGGTGCTCGCTTCTGAAATCGTCATCTTCGGCGGGCTCGTCACCTGCTACCTTCTGTTCCGTTTCCGTCATCCCGAATGGGCTGCTGAGGCCGAGCACACCAAGCTCGCAGCCGGGGCTCTCAATACGTTTGTGCTGCTGACCTCGAGTTTGTTCGTCGTGCTCGCTCACGTGGCTGCCTGCAACAAGGACACGGTCAACGCGCGCAAGTATCTGATCTGGACCATCCTCGGTGGCCTCATCTTCCTTTGTGTGAAGGCGTATGAATACACCTCCGAGATCAGCCACGGTTACACGATCACCCGCAGCGTCTTCTGGGCCTTCTACTACACCGCCACCGCGCTGCATGGTTTGCACGTTATCGGCGGCATGACCATCATGGGCCTCATTCTCCCTGATGTCGCCAAAGGCAAGAACCTCCAGCGCGTGGAATACATCGGCATCTACTGGCACTTCGTCGATGTCGTCTGGCTGTTCCTCTTCCCGCTGTTCTACATCGCCAGTGCCGCGTCCTAGTCTTTGACCGAACTCCTTCTTCCATCCTTGCCATGTCTGATACAGCACACTCCGAAGGCCACACTCACTCGGCCAAGCCCTACCTGCGCATCTACTACATCCTGCTCGCCCTCCTCGTGGTGAGCATCGTGGGGCCAATGATGGGAGGTCTCACTGTCCTGCTGATCACCGCCTTCGGTGTGGCCGTGGTGAAGGCCTTGATGGTTGCCGCCTACTTCATGCACCTCAATGTGGAGAAGAAATACATCTGGTATCTCCTGGTCATGGCCGCGATCTTTTTGCTGGTTCTGTTCTTCGGTGTCGCACCCGATGTAATGAACAAGAGCGGAGTAAACTGGAAGCATCTCGACCATCCAGCACCAGCCGTGACAGCGCCTGCTCATCATTGATCGCATGACCTCCTGCATCATGCCCGCCCCTCCTCAAGTCCCACGCAGGTATGCACGCCACGGCGTCCTGCCTGACGCAGTCATGGGCATGCTGTTTTTTGTGGCCTGCGAGCTGATGTTCTTCGCGGCCCTCATCTCTGCGATGTTCGTCGTGCGGGGATCAGCGCGCGAGTGGCCGCCGATCGATCAGCCACGCCTCCCATTGCTCACGACCGCAGCCAACACGGCTATCCTGCTCACCAGCGGCATCATGCTCTGGCTTGCATCGCGGGCTCTGAATTCATCGGCAAGCCCGACGATCACCAGCCGATGGCTCCGGTGGTCCATGTGGCTGGGCACTCTCTTCGTCGCCATTCAGGGGATGGAATGGGTTCGACTGATCAAGTATGGACTCACCATGCAGTCGAGCAGCTACGGCAGCTTCTTCTACCTGATCATCGGCGCTCACGCCGCCCATGCCGTCATCGCTCTCGGCTTGCTCGCTCACGTTTACCATTCATTTGCGTCTGGCTCCCTGAGACTCTCTCGGTTCTGGGCGGCGCAGGTGTTTTGGTATTTTGTCGTCGGGCTCTGGCCCTTCCTCTACGTGCTCGTTTACGTTCTCTAGGCGCATGAAACGAATCCTCACAGGCACCATTCTGCTGATCGGCACCACCAGTGCCAATGCCTGCGCCGTGTGTTTTCAGAACAATCACGCCCGCACTGCCTACCTCGCCACCACGGCCGCTCTCATCCTGCTTCCGGCCACCTTGGTCGGCAGCATCGCCTTCGTGATTCGGCGTCGAATGAAGACGCTGGAGCGGGAAACCTCCGAAGCTTCCATCCTCAGCGCAAGTCCCAAGGGTGCCGCTTGAAGTTCGAAGAGTCGCCGCGAAGACTCCGATACAACGCTTGCAAAGCTGGACGAAACAGGTAAATACAGGGCGCTGTTTTCAGCACTGGAAGGGTGGCAGAGTGGTCTATTGTATCTGATTCGAAATCAGACGTAGGGCAACCTACCGTGGGTTCGAATCCCACCCCTTCCGCCACTTCACCCAGCGAAGATGTGGCCACATCCCGCTCGATTCACCATTGGTGCCAACACCGCTGTGTGGTGTTCCAACAAAAAGCCCAGACCAAATGGGCTGGGCTTTTCAATGGGAAACGATGACTCCAAGGCGCGCCCTTACTCGCCACCGCTGCTCGCATTACCGAGGCCGACGACAGCTTCCACAGCGGCGGAGACAGCATAGTCACGGTTGAGCTTGCCGATCCAGGAGCGCTTGATCTCCTTGGGACAGGAGGCTTCGCACTCGTATTGATTTGTGCAGTTGCCGAAGCCTTCCTTGTCCATCTGGCGCACCATGCCCAGCGTGCGGCGGGTCTTCTCGGGCTGGCCTTGAGGCAAGCTGTTGAGCTGACCAGCCTTGGCTCCGACGAAGAGCATCGCGCTGGCGTTTTTGCACGCTGCCACACAAGCTCCGCAACCGATGCAAGCCGCCGCATCCATCGCGGCATCGGCCACGTCTTTGCCGATCGGCAGCGCATTGGCATCCTGCGGAGCACCCGTGCGCACGGTGACGAAGCCCCCGGCCTGCTGAATGCGATCAAAGGCAGAGCGATCAACGACTAGGTCCTTCACGACCGGGAAGGCACGCGCACGGAACGGCTCGACCCAGATGGTGTCGCCGGTCTTGAACTTGCGCATGTGAAGCTGACACGTCGTGGTCGCCTTCTCAGGGCCGTGGGGCACGCCATTGATCACCATGCTGCACATGCCGCAGATGCCTTCGCGACAGTCGTGATCGAAAGCGACTGGCTCCTCGCCTTTCGCGATCATGCGCTCATTCACGATGTCCATCATCTCCAGGAAGGAGGCGTGGTCAGGAATGTCGCGCGCTTCGATTTCCTGGAAGGTGCCCTTGGCGTTCGCGCTCGATTGACGCCAGACTTTGAGTTGGAGGTTAAGGTTCGACATGGGGTATAACGTGAAGGGTGGAGATCAATTCAGAGCGGTGATTTCAGAGCAGAGCTGGTCGATGGTGCCGCGAATCCAGCGGGTGTCGCCAACATAGTAATCAAGGGCCTCCTCGGCACGCTGGCGCAGTTGCCCGGCGGAGAAGAAACGGCGTGAAGCCAGAGCGAGGATGTCCTCGTGATCCTGCTCGGAAAAGCGGCTTACTTTGGAGACGGCGAGATCGACGGGGCTCAGCGCGAGCAACTTGACCAGGCGGCGCTCATTGCCAATGCCCTCCCACTCAACGGCGCTATCGCGATGATCGGGATGCAGCAGGGCGAAGTGGTCATTGTAAGTCGGATCCAGGTAGAGCGAGGCACTGCGACCATCATCGCGCTTATACTTCACCACCAGATCACCGAACGGTATGAGAATGCGATGGGAGAAGGTGGCGTCCACGTCTGCCGTGTAACGGGTGCCGCAGAAGTAATGCACCGCGATGCCGCCGGCAGCATACATCTTCACCGGCTCGCCTGTGTAGCCGCTCTCACGAATCGATATGTCGAGCTTGTCCAGCATAAGACCGAGAGCCGCCGTCAGCTCAGGATGCGCAGAGTGCATGACGCAGCTCCCTCCTAAGCGTGGTTGAGAAACGAAGGCAGTCGAAGCGAGATGCCTTCACGAGGGACTCCAGGTCGCTGCCCGGGCGCAGCGTCTGTGCGACCATCTCTAACTTCTGCTCATGCCCATACCAATCAGATGAAGCCAGGAAGGCACAGGCGGCTGCGAGTTCGTCTTTATCTGGATGACCGAAGTCAAGCCACGCATCCGAGCGAAAGGCATTCTTTTGCTCGACGCAGAAAGACATCAATTGGGCTTCGGACTCGCGGTTCATGTCGAGAGTTACTTGTAGCTGCGGACGGCGAGGTGGACTTCCTCGAACTTGAGTTCTTCCTTGTTCAGCTCGGGCTTCGCGAAGTCACCGGTGTAACCCCAGGCGGCGGCGTATGTGAAGTTTTCGTCGTCGCGCTTGGCTTCGCCGTCTTCGTATTGATACTCGCTGCGGAAGTGACCACCGCAAGACTCCTCACGATGGCGGGCGTCGATGCAAAGCAGTTCGGCGAACTCCAGGAAGTCAGCCACGCGGCCGACTTTTTCGAGTTCTTGATTGAAGGCTTCGCCGGAACCGGGGACGGTGACGTTGTTCCAGAACTCTTCGCGCAAGGCGGGGATCTTGCCGAGCGCTTCGGTGAGGCCTTCGCGTGTGCGGGCCATGCCGCACTTGTCCCAGACGAGTAGGCCGAGTTCGCGGTGGAAGCTATCGACGCTGCGCTTGCCCTTGATGCTGAGCAGGCGGTTGGTCTTGGCCTTGATGTCTTCGAGCGCCTTCTTAAACTCGGGATGGTCGGTGGTGACGGAGCCGGGCTTCTGCGCGACGAGGTAGTTCGCGATGGTCGTGGGGATGACGAAGTAGCCATCGGCCAAGCCTTGCATCAGTGCGGACGCACCGAGGCGGTTCGCACCGTGGTCGGAGAAGTTGGCTTCGCCGAGGACGTGCAGGCCGGGCAGGTTGGACATGAGATTGTAGTCCACCCAGAGGCCGCCCATCGTGTAGTGCACGGCAGGGTAGATGCGCATCGGCTGCTTGTAAGCGGACTCGCCTGTGATGCGCTCATACATGTCGAACAGATTGCCGTAGCGCTCGCGGATGGTGTTCTCGCCGAACTGCTGGATCGCTTCGGCAAAGTCGAGATACACGCCGCGTCCGCCAGGGCCCACGCCGCGTCCGTCATCGCAAGCTTCCTTCGCCGCACGGCTGGAAATGTCGCGTGGAGCCAAGTTGCCGAAGCTCGGATATTTGCGCTCGAGGTAGTAGTCGCGCTCGTCTTCGGGGATGTCCTTGGGGTGACGAGTGTCGCCCTTTTTCTTCGGAGCCCACACGCGACCATCGTTGCGCAGTGACTCGGACATGAGGGTCAGCTTGCTCTGGTAGTCGCCGCTGACAGGAATGCAGGTCGGGTGAATCTGCGTGTAGCAAGGGTTCGCGAAGAAAGCACCCTTCTTGTGCGCACGCCACGTCGCGGTGACGTTGCAGCCCATCGCATTGGTGGAGAGATAGAAAACGTTGCCGTAACCGCCGGTGCAAAGCAGCACGGTGTCGCCCGCGTGGGCCTCGACTTTACCGGTCACGAGGTCGCGAGTGATGATGCCCTTCGCGTGGCCATCGACGGTCACGAGTTCCAGCATCTCGCAGCGCGAATACATCTGCACGGTGCCGTTAGCGATCTCCTTGTTGAGCGCGGAATAGGCACCGAGCAGCAACTGCTGACCGGTCTGGCCGCGAGCATAAAACGTGCGGCTCACCTGAGCGCCGCCGAAGGAGCGATTGGCCAACATGCCGCCGTATTCACGGGCAAAGGGAACGCCTTGGGCCACGCATTGGTCGATGATATTCGCGCTGACTTCGGCCAGGCGATAGACGTTGCCCTCACGAGCGCGGAAGTCGCCGCCTTTGATCGTGTCGTAGAACAAGCGGTAGGTCGAGTCGCCGTCGTTCTGGTAGTTCTTCGCGGCGTTGATACCGCCTTGGGCTGCGATCGAGTGCGCACGGCGCGGGCTGTCCTGGAAGCAGAAGCACTTCACCTTGTAGCCCAGCTCAGCCAGCGATGCGGCGGCTGCCGATCCGGCGAGGCCGCTGCCCACGACGATGACCGTGAACTTGCGCTTGTTCTTCGGGTTGATCAGCTTGGAGTCCTGCTTGTGCTTGGACCACTTGTCAGCGAGCGGACCGGAAGGGATTTTGGAGTCGAGGGGCATGGCGGGGAAAAGCGAAGAGCTAAGAGCGTAGTGCGAGGAGTGTGGAAATCAGCGGCCGTAGCCGAACAACCAAATCGAGAGCACGATGGCAGCATTGCCGGCGAAGATGATCAGCGCATAGGCCCAGCCGAGCTTCTTGAATAGCGGTGCGGTCTTTTCGGTGTTGAGGCCGAGCGTCTGGAACAAGCTGCTCACGCCGTGGCTCAGGTGGCTGCACAGCAGGCCCATCGCAATGAGATAAACGATGCTCGCAGGAGCCCAGGAGAAGCCGTCGATCACCATCTGATAAACGTTGTGCGCCTTGTGACCGTCGATCTCGATCTCATACTTGGCAGTGCCGAAGCCGTGCCACACGCGCACCGTGTAGTGCAGGATGTGATAGACGAAGAAGGCGAGAATCGTGAGACCGCTCATGATCATCGTGCGACTCGACTTGCTGGCCACCTGAGTCGCTTCAAAGCCATAACGGTCGGCACGTGCCGCGCGGTTGGCCTTGGTAAGCTGGATGGTGAGAATGACGTGAACGATGATACTGCCGAAGATTCCCAGTCGTGCGATCCAGACGCCGCCACCATGGAGGGAAGTCTGGAGCATGTGTCCGTATTCATTGATCGCGTCCTTGCCGACGAAGACGAGCAGATTGCCGATCATGTGGCCGAGCACAAAAAGCACAAGCACAGCACCGGTGAGTGCGACGAGGATTTTCTTGCCAATGGAGGAACTAACGAAGCTGGAGAGAGACGAAGATGGGGCGCTCATAAAGAAACAGGACGAGAGAGGCGCAGCGAGGCGCGCGCCTATGTTGGCGAACACGCAGCCCTGCGCAAGGAACGGAACGGCAAAAGTGTGACCTTTTCTTGCGCCAGGCCGCAGGTTTCTGTTCGATACGCACTATCGTCAGCATCGGGACGCCCCGGATAGGCATGTTCGATTCAAAAAGTTCAGGCTAGAATGGCGACCTGCGATCCGTGTTTCCAGCCTCCATTCAACCATGAACATTCATCGCATTCCCCTGCTCCTGCTTGGTCTCGCTACTCTCACCTTCGCCGATGACGCGCCAAAGAACTACGCCGTCAATCCCGTGCCCCGGGATGCCAACTGGATGAAGCGCCACGAGTCCTTCAATGAGAGATCGAAAAAGGGCGATGTGGACCTCGTCTTCCTCGGCGACTCGATCACTCAGGGCTGGGAAGGCCGCGGCAAGGAAGCCTGGGCCAAGGCTTGGGCTCCGCTCAAGGCAGCGAACTTCGGCATCGGCGGCGACCGCACGGAGCACGTCATCTGGAGGCTCCAGCATGGGAACTTCGACGGCATCAAGCCCAAGGCCATCGTGCTCATGATCGGCACCAACAATACCGGTCACAAGGGCCGCCCGCAGAATGAACTCAACGGCGCGATCTATGACTGCACAGCCGAACAAACCGCCGAAGGCGTGAAGACCATCATTGGCATCCTGCGCGCCAAGATGCCCGACACTAAAATCCTGCTGCTGGGCATCTTCCCCCGTGGAGCCAATTCAGAGGACGCCTTCCGCAAACAAAACGAAGCCACCAACGCGATCATCTCCAAGTTCGACGATGGAGCCAAGGTCTTCTACATGGACATCGGCAAGACCTTCCTCCAACCCGATGGCACGCTCTCTAAAGAGATCATGCCCGATCTGCTCCATCTTTCGAACAAAGGCTACGACCTGTGGGTGCAGGCCATCGAGGGCAAGGTGAAGGAACTCCTCAAGTAGGCTCCCACAGTTCCATCGAGCCACTCATCACGCCGAAGTCCGCATCCGGGCTTCGGCGTTTTTGTTCTCCGATTCAGCGACTGGCGAGATGCTCCACGCAGATCTTCGACCACGTCTCCAACCCGTCTGCATTGGCGATGAGATCAGCCAAAGGCATGAACTGCAAATCCTGGATCGCGTCCTCGTTCGACTGCACATCGTCGCTCGACAGCTCGAAGAGATGCACCACACCCAAATGCACGGCACCGACTTCGTTGCTGTCGTCATTGATCAGCCCGATCACCTTCTGCGTGTGCGTGCCGCCGATCTTGAGTTCCTCAGCGATCTCGCGCTCGACGCCATTGAAATACATCTGCTCGCCCAGGTGGTCCTGAGTTTGGTCCACGGGATTGATGTGTCCGCCGATGCCGATGCTGCGCTTCGCCACCAGGCGCTTTTCGCCACTCTTGCCGCCGCGCGTGTAGCAGAGGTAGCGCCCCGCGTGATGGAAGATGGAATACGGGATGAGTTGCTTGTGCGTCGGATCATTCTCCGCCGAGGGGCGCTCCATGAAGAAGTTGTTCGCCGTGTTCAGCATCGCAGGCAGGTAGCGCTCCACATCGGGCTGAAAGCCCTGAAAGCTGCCGAGTTCATCAAAGAGGCTGCGCGGGATGACGAGAACGTGTTCCATAAGAAGTCGCGGAGTGTGGAGAGCTTCACGCAGGTGGCAACTCTCCATCTCCGCCGCCAGCGATCGTCCGCCTTGTGCCAGGAGTTGCCCGTCTCGCGGCCTGTGCCATAGAAGCGGCGCATGTCCAAGCGCCAGCCGCATCCGCTCCTCGATCTTCTTCTCACCGTCGTGCTGCCTTCGGCGGCTCTGGAGTATCTGAGCGCCAATGATCGCCTCGGGCCGTTCTGGGCACTCGTGGTCGCGAGCCTTCTCCCACTCGGCCTGGGTGTTTACTGCTGGGTGACCAAGTCAGGCTTGAACCTCTTCTCCGTCCTCGGCTTGGTCGCCGTGATTGTCACGGGCGGACTCGGCTTGCTCAAGCTCCCTGCCTTCTGGATTGGCATCAAAGAGATCGCCATTCCTGTGCTCATCGCCATCGCTTTCCCGCTGAGCCATCGCTGGGGTAAACCGATCATCAACTCCATGCTGTTCGCTCCAAATCTGATGAATGAGCGAGCCCTCCGCGCGGCGCTCGACACCCCTGAGAAACAGGCCAGCTTTGAGAAGCACTTGTTCCAGGCGTCGCTCGGTCTCGGCTTAGCGATGCTGGGCACAGCTGTCGTCAATTTCGCGCTCGCCATGTATCTCATTGGCAACAAAGAGCCAGGTAGCGAAGCCTACGTTAAAGCCATCGGCACTCTCAACTGGAGCGGCACTATCATGCTCGGGGCGCTGCTCCTCGTTGCCATGATGGTGGTGATGGTGCGCTTCATGCGCGGCATCCAGCGGCTCACCGGCCTGGACAAGGAGGACCTGCTCAATGCCGGGCAAACCGTGCGCAGGCAGGTTTAACGTCCTGCAGGCTGGGCCGCTCCAGTCCTGACAGTTTCCCTGCCAGAATACGACACAACAATGCCAGCATCCGCCTGCAAGAGCAGTGCCCCCTGGTCGTATCGTCGCCCATCACGAATTCGCCTGTCCGGTTTGCCTGCGATCAGCGGGCATGTGACATCACCCATCGCGCCTTCAGCGTTCCGACCATGAATACTTCCTGCCAGCGTCTCCTCCCGTTCCTCGTGCTTGCCTCGCTGCCATTGTCAGCCGCCGAGAAGCTCGAGTTCAATCGCGATGTGCGCCCCATTCTCTCCGACAAATGCTTCCACTGCCACGGAGCGGACGCGGGCCATCGCAAGGGCGACCTGAGGCTCGATATTCGGGCCGAAGCGCTCAAGCCTGCCGAGTCCGGTGAGACCGCCATCGTGCCCGGCCAGCCCGAGCGGAGCGAAGTCGTGAAGCGCGTGGAACTCGGCCACGACGATGACGATGTGATGCCGCCGGAGAAAAGCGGCAAGCCATTGACCAGCGCTGAAAAGGCGATTCTCCGTCAGTGGATCGCCGAAGGTGCCGAGTATCAAGGGCACTGGGCCTTCACGCCTTTGAAGAAATCGAGCGAAGCGATCAAAGATGAAAACGGCAAGCAGCTCCAGAGCTCCGCCGTCATCGATTACCTCATTCGCAAGCGCCTCAGCAAAGAAGGCCTCACCCCATCGCCCGAGGCTGCACCTGCCACCTTGATCCGCCGCGTCGCCCTGGACCTCACCGGCCTGCCACCCACACCCGAGTTGATCGCCAAGTATGAGTCGAACTGGTCCACGAAGGCTTACGAGTCCCTCGTCGATGAACTCCTTGCTTCGCCCCACTACGGCGAGCGCATGGCCATGCAGTGGCTCGACTTTGCTCGTTATGCAGACAGCAATGGATTCCAGACCGACAGCTCGCGACAGATGTGGCCCTGGCGCGACTGGGTGATCAAGGCCTTCAACAACAACAAGCCCTTCGATCAATTCACCATCGAGCAGATCGCGGGCGACTTGCTCCCGAATGCCAAGCGCGATCAAATCATCGCCACCGGCTTCAATCGAAATCACCGCATCAATGGCGAGGGCGGCATCATTGCCGAAGAGTGGCGCATCGAGAACATCATGGACCGTGTGGAGACCACCAGCGCCACGTGGATGGCATTGACCATGAACTGCTGCCGCTGCCACGATCACAAGTATGATCCGCTCACGATGAAGGACTTCTATTCGTTCTTCGCCTTCTTCAACAACGTGCCCGAAAGCGGCACCATCATGGGTAAGTCCAACCGCAGCGGCGGAAACTCCGATCCCGTCATCGACGTGCCCGACGCGGAGGACGAGGTCCAGCTCGCCGCTTTGAAGAAGAAGATCGATGCCGCTCAGGCCAAGGTCAACGAGGCCGAACTCCAGCTGCCCAACCTCGTCGCGTCGTGGGAAGCGGAGATGGAAAGCCCCGAGTCCGAGAAGAAGGAGATGTGGGACGCGCTGCCGATTACCGATGTGAAATCCGAGGGCAAAGCCTCACCACGCAAACTCCCGGACGGCTCCTGGATCATCGGTGGTCGCAATCCCAACAACGACACCTACATCGCCACCGCCCCGCTCAAGGAAGGCCAGCTCACCGGGCTGCTGCTGCACGCGCTGCCCGATCCTTCGCTGCCGAATCAAAGCCTGGGCCGCGCGTTCAACGGCAACTTCGTTTTGTCAGGCATCGAAGCTCAGATCACCGCTCCGGGCGCGAAGCCAGTGAAGGTCAACTTCACCCGTGCCGAAGCGGACTACTCGCAAAAGGGCTACGATGTGAAGCTCATCCTCGACAAGGACCCCAACAATGGCTGGGCCATCGACGGCAATGACCCGAAGAAGCGCCTGGAGCGCAAGGCCATGTTCGTCGCGGACAAACCCGTCGCCGTTCCTGCCAACGCCTCGATCACCGTGAAACTGATTCATTCAGGACGGTTCGGTGGCCACAACATCGGACGCTTCAAGCTCGCCACCACCAATGACGATCCCGCCCTCGTCAGCCTCGATGGCACCGGCGGCCCACCGGAAGCCGTGCTCGCCGCGATGAAGACACCCACCGAAGTGCGCACGCCGAAGCAGCGCGCTGAGCTGGAGAAATACTTCCGCAGCGCGGTGGATAGTCCGCTGCGGGATGCTGATTACGCTCTCGCCGCGGCCAAGGCCGAGCTGGAGAAAGCCGAGCGCGCCCTGCCCAATGTGATGGTGATGCAGGAACTGCCCACCCCACGCGATGCCTTCGTGCTCAAGCGCGGCGAATACGATAAGCCCGGCGAAAAGGTCACGATGGCAACGCCTGCGGTGCTGCCGCCCATGCCCAAGGACACAGCGAACAATCGTCTCGGCCTCGCGAAGTGGCTCGTCGATCCCTCCAATCCACTCACGGCCCGCGTGTGGATCAATCGCGCTTGGGAGAAATTCTTCGGCTACGGCATCTCGAAGACCGCCGAGAACCTTGGCTCGCAGTCCGAGTATCCAGTTCATCCTGAGCTGCTTGACTGGCTCGCCAGCGAGTTCATCCGCAGCGGCTGGAACATGAAAGCCATGCACAAGACAATCCTCATGAGCGCCACCTACCGGCAATCCTCCAAGGTCACGCCCGCTCTGCTGGAGAAGGACCCCGAGAATCGGCTACTCGCTCGCGGTCCGCGATTCCGCCTCGAAGGTGAAGTCGTCCGCGATCAAGCGCTCGCCATCGCAGGACTGCTCGTGCCCAAGGTTGGCGGCCCGAGCGTGAAGCCCTACATGCCCGATGGCGTGTGGGACGACACCAGCAAGTATGGCGATCTCCGCGGCTACAAGGCCGACACGGGCGAGGGCCTGTATCGTCGCAGCTTCTACACCATCTGGAAGCGCACCGCCGCACCGCCCACGATGCTCATGTTTGATGCTCCCTCGCGTGAAGTCTGCACCGTCAAACGCAGCCGCACCAATACCCCTCTCCAGGCGCTCTCATTGCTGAACGAAGTCACCTTCGTCGAAGCTGCCCGCGCCTTCGGTGAGAAGATGATCAGGGAAGGCGGCACCACGCCGGAGCAACGTCTCACTTGGGCCTTCAAACGCGCCCTCGCCCGCGCCCCCACAGACAAGGAGGTGCAGGTGCTTGCGAGTGGCCTCAAGGCACGGCAGGCGAAGTTCCAGGCTGAACCCGAAAGCGCCAAGCAGTTCCTTGCCACCGGCACGCACAAGCAAGCCTCCGGCATTCCCGAACATGAACTCGCAGCCTACGGCGTCACGGCGAGCGTCATTCTCAACATGAACGAGATCGTAACCAAGCCCTAGTCCCAGCCGCCGCAGACGAACCCTTCTGCTTTGATCGCTTATGAATCTCCAGGACACTCTGAATCGTCGCCTCTTCCTCAAGCACAGCACGCAGCTCGGTGCGGCAGCCTTGGGATCATTGCTCGCCGGTGAATCGCTGGCGGCAGCACCACGTGCCTTCCCCAACTACGCGCCAAAAGCGAAGCGCATCATCTACCTGTTCCAGTCGGGTGCGCCGTCTCAGATGGATTTGTTCGATCCCAAGCCGCAGATGGCGAAGCATCGCGCGGAGAACCTGCCCGAGTCGATTCGCCAGGGCCAGCGTCTCACCACGATGACCTCGGGGCAGAAGTCGTTCCCGGTCGCGCCATCGATGTTCAAGTTCTCGAAGCAAGGCAAGTGCGGCATGGAACTGAGCGAACTCATCCCACACATCGGCGGTGTCGCGGATGAACTGTGCCTGATCCGTTCGATGTTCACCGAGGCGATCAATCACGATCCGGCGATCACGTTTTGTCAGACGGGTTCGCAGCTCGCAGGTCGTCCCAGCATCGGCGCGTGGCTGAGCTATGGCCTGGGCAGTGTGAACAAGGACCTGCCAGCCTACGTGGTGATGACCTCGTTCGGCACCGGCCGTCGCGATGACCAACCGCTCTACGATCGCCTCTGGGGCAGCGGCTTCCTGCCCACGCAGCATCAAGGCGTGCGCTTCCGCAATGCAGGCGATCCGGTGCTCTACCTCTCGAATCCCGCTGGCGTAGATCGTCCGATGCGTCGTCAGATGCTCGATGAACTCGCCGCCCTGAACGAGCAGGACTTCCAGACCTTCGGTGATCCCGAAACGCAGACCCGCATCGCGCAGTATGAGATGGCGTTCCGCATGCAGATGAGTGTGCCCGACTTGGTCGATACCAAGAACGAGCCGCAGCACATCCTGGACATGTATGGACCTGATGTGACCAAGCCTGGAACGTATGCCGCGAACTGCCTCCTCGCCCGCCGTTTGGCCGAGCGCGATGTGCGTTGCATCCAGCTCTTCCACATGGGTTGGGATCATCACGGTGGTTTGCCCAAGGCAATCAAGGGCCAGTGCAACGACACCGATCAGGCGACGGCGGCCTTGATCAAGGACCTCAAGCAACGCGGCTTGCTCGATGACACTCTGATCGTTTGGGGCGGCGAGTTTGGTCGCACCATTTACTCCCAGGGCACGTTGACCGAGACGAACTACGGTCGCGATCATCACCCGCGCTGCTACTCGATCTTCATGGCCGGAGCCGGGGTGAAGAAAGGCTATGTGCACGGCGAGACTGATGACTACAGCTACAACATCGTGCGCGACGGCGTGCATGTGCATGACCTCAATGCGACGATCATGCACATTCTGGGCATCAATCACGAGCGGCTAAACTTCAAGTTCCAGGGCCTCGACATGCGTCTCACAGGCGTGGCCGGGAATCTGGTGAAGCCGGTGCTCGCATGACCTGGCGATGGCTGTTCGCTCTGCTCGCTCTCGTCGGCTGTCATCGTGAGCCCGTCGCTCCCCTGCCCCAGCGGGCGTATGTGTGGCAGCGTGAATGGACGCCTGCTGTGAGTGAGGCAGCGAGACAGGCGGATGCATCACTCCTCAATGGGTTGATCCTGTTCGGAGCTGAGATCGCGTGGGACCAAGGCAAGCCCCGTATCATCTACGGCAGCATCGACTGGGCCACGGTGCGAAGGCTCCACCGTCCGATGGGCATCGCGCTTCGAGTGGCCCCTCACAGTGGTCCGTTTGTCGCCGATGATCTCGCGAGCCGAACGATCTGCGACACCGCACAGCTACTGCTGGGAAAGATGAAAGCCGAGGGCGTTCCATGCGCGGAGTTTCACCTCGACTTCGACTGCGCTCAGAAGAAGCTCGAAGGCTATGCCACCTGGGTGCGAGCCGTGCGCGAGGTCGTGAAGCCCACTCGCTTCCTCATCACCACGCTGCCCTCATGGCTTTCCGAGCCTGAGTTTGCGAAGCTCATCGAAATCCCCGACCGCTACGTGCTCCAGGTTCACTCCGTGGCGCCGCCCAAGAATGATGAACCTCCATCCATCTGCGATCCTGAGCGAGCACGCCGGTGGGTGACGAAGGCGGCTGCGCTCGGGCGTCCGTTCGAAGTCGCCTTGTCCACCTACTCGGCACTCGCAGGCCATGATCCATCGGGGCGGCTGCTGGGCGTGGCATTGGATGGCGTGCAGCCCTCGTGGCCGCGCGGCACTCGAGTGACGCCGTTCGGCTCCGATGCATTGGCGCTCAGTGCCCTTGTCCTCGAGTGGAATCAGGATCGACCCGTCGAGTTGAAAGGGATCCTTTGGTATCGTTTGCCCATCAGCACCGACGTTCGCAACTGGCGCTGGCCTACGCTTGCTGCCGTGATGGAAGGTCGCGAACCGCGTCGTGAGCTGCGGGTGGAGCATCAAGGGGATAACGTCATCGACCTCACGCTCCTCAATGCAGGGGAAGCAGACGAGAACCTGGATCGTCTCAAGGTGCAGGTGACCTGGACTGGACCAGGGCCGATGGACGCCGATGCCCTGCCCGGATGGAAGGTGGAGCTGGATGGCCATCATGCCTTATTCGAACTCACCGAGGCCCAAAGACTGCGATTGTCGCCGGGAGGCCGCCGTGGTATGGGCTGGTTGCGCTTCGACCAACGCGCCTCCCTGCATGTGGAAATCGTTCGCTAGACTCACCTGTGTTGCCGTCAGCTGCATGGCGGCTTGTTCATCATCCTTGGCCACTGGCATCTACTTCATGCCCCGATGGCTCGACCAAGGTGGCGTGGCTTCGGATCACTCCCCGGAGTTTTACTGGGAGCTAGAGGTAAGAAAGCTCGCTGAGGACTTCAAGCCATCGCAAGAGCGTGTCACCCGCCCTTTGAAGGATGGTGTCGAGGTGAGTTATGCCGAACAAACCAGTGCAACCGATCTCGCCGACTTCGAGAAAACCAAGCCCACACCCGAGGCTCTGGCGAAGCACCATGCCGCTCTCGATGCCATCGTGGCAGCGAACGAGACCACCACCACGCCTTTGCCCGAGGAGCCCCCCTCGGAGTTCGCCGATTACCATCGCGGTGCTTTCGCCTTTCGCCTGGGACAGAAGCATTGGAATGATGCCGCCCTTGCCTGGGAGGCGTTGCTGAAGCGACCAGAAAACGAACGCCGTCATCGCAGTGTGTGGGCCGCCTTCATGCTGGGCAAGCTGGCTCTGTTCGCTCAAAAGCCCGAGGCCGTGGAGTGGTTCCGCATGACGCGCGACCTCGCGAAGCAGGGATTCTCCGACTCGCTCGGTCTCGCTGCCGACAGCTATGGCTGGGAAGCAAAGTCCGAACTGGAGCAAGGCAACGTAGAGCGAGCTGCGCAACTCTATCTCACACAGCTGGCCCTTGGTGATGACAGCGCGATCGTTTCGCTCAAGGCTCTCGTGCCCGACCGAGAAGCGGTCTATGGCATGATGAATTTCTCCCCCGAACCCGAGAATGCTGACGAAGCACTGCTGAACAAACTCAAGGCGGAGCGCGATTCCAAAGTGCCCGGCGAACTCGAGCGCGCCGCCCGTGATCCTTTGCTCCGTCGCATCGTGACTGCTCACGTCCTGGCTACCGAAACGGTCGCCTCATCCTACGCCTACTTCACCACGGCAGACCCGCAAGGTGCGCGCTGCCAGCGCTGGCTGGCCGCTGTGCAGAAGGCCAAGGTAGGCGAAGTGCAAGACGCCGCAAAGCTAGGCTGGGTGGCCTATACCGCAGGCAACTACAAGGACGCCCAGCGCTGGCTGAATCTCGATGCTGGCACCTCCGATGCCGCGCTCTGGCTCAAGGCCAAGCTTCTGCGTCGCAATGGCCAGCTGAAGGAGGCCACCGCGGCGATGAGTCAGGCATGGAAATCCATTCGAGAAGAATCCGTGAAATCGACGACCCCGACGGAGTCTGCATCTCCCTTTTCGATGGGGTCCGATGGTGCCCTCGATCCGCTGCAATCAGCAGGTGGTGATCTCGGTGCGCTGCATCTCAGCCGTGGGGATTTCGTCAGTGCCTACGAAGCCTTCCTCGACAGCAAGATGCCCGAAGACGCCGCCTTGGTAGCCGAACGTGTGCTCACGGCCGATGAACTCAAGAAGGTCGTCGATGCTCGCTTCCCAGGCAGCGCTGAACTCGACAAGGAATCCGATGATAACTACGACGTGTCCTATTGGGGCAACAAGTCGATCGCCATTCAGCAGAGGTGGTTGTTGGGACGCCGCTTGGTGCGCGAGGACCGATACCAGGAAGCTCGTGGCTACCTGCCGCCCAAGTATCGTGAGGTGCTCGACCACTACACCCAGGCTCTCGATGACGGAGCCAATGAGAAACTGGCCAAGGCCAAGCGCGCACGAGCCTGGTTCGATGCAGCGCTGATCGCGCGGTTCAACGGCATGGAACTCATGGGCACCGAAGTGGAGCCTGACAACTTCATGGCCGGCGGCGAATTCGAAGCCTCCGACGTAGCCACTGATCGCGAGGCCGGCACGACCCAGGTTGTTCGTTATCAAGACGGCAACGAAGTGAAGACGACAATGAAGTTGTCGGTTCCCACGACGGAGGAGGAACGCCGTCGGTTGGCCAAACACAAGCCTTCACCCAACAAGCGCTTCCATTATCGTTACATCGCCGCCGCGCTCGGCTGGAAGGCGGCGCTACTGCTTCCCGACAACAGCGATGAACTGGCCGACGTTCTCAACAGCTCGGGTCGCTGGATCAAAGGCGACAGCAAGGCTGCGGACAAATACTTCCAGGCCATCGAACGCCGCGCGTCGAAGACTGCCACCGGCAAAGAAGCCGGTGCCAAGCACTGGTTCGTGGAACGCTACGGACCCTGGACCGAAGCTCCGAAGGAACAGTGACGACCTGGGTGAAGATCAGTTTCTGATCGAGCCAGCCTCACGACTCGCCTTTGTGGATCTTCTTCGCCGGGATCATTCCCGCTTCGCCTTCAGGCCAGACCGCTCCTTGCTCGATCCAACGTTTGATCAAAGCCACCTCGGCGTCGGAGATTCGGTGTCCCATGGCAGGCATGGCTTTACGCTCCGAATCGAGCAAGGTGAGGCTCACGTAGAGGGAGCTTTTCGCAGGATCGCCCGGAACAATCGGCTTCCCTGACGGACGCTCGACAAAGGCCGTCACCTTGCTCTGCAGAATGAGCCCCCCCGCGAAGGTTTCATCATTATGGCAGGTGACGCAGCGATCCTGGAGCAAGGGCTTGATCTGCGTGGCAAAATCCACCTTGCCAGAAGCGTCGCCGGACTTGGAACAGGCCACGCCGAGCATTGAGACAACGACAAGAACAAGACGAGCGAAGTGCGTTTTCATGGAGCAAGCATAACTCCGAGCGCGAGTGCGTTGCGATCCCAAAGCCTGTGCATTCCTGGACATGGACTCGGCATTTCTTGTCACTCATCGCAAGCCGACAGCGCTGCCAAGACGAGTGAAGTTGGACTCCGAGCGAAACTTTCCGAAGGCAATCTTGTTTCACCTGGAAACCGACCACTCTGCCCATGAATACTCGCCGCGACTTCCTCAAGCATACCAGCAATGGCTTTGGCTACCTCGCTCTCGCAGCTCTGGCACAAAAGGATGCCCTGCTCGCGGCTGGAACGGCGGGAGGACCTCTGGCACCGAAGAACCCGCACTTCGCCGCCAAGGCAAAACGCGTGATCTTCCTCTGCATGCAGGGAGGTCCCTCCCACGTGGACACCTTCGACTACAAACCCAAGCTGGCCAATGATGGCGGCAAGGGAGCACCGTCATCCGCAGGCCGCTATGGGCGCGCCGATCTGATGCCGTCGCCGTGGAAGTTCACCCAGCATGGTCGCAGCGGACTCTACATCAGCGACTTGTTTCCCAACGTCGCCAAGCACGCGGATGAGATGTGCATTCTCAACTCCATGGCCACCGATGTGCCAGCCCATCCGCAAGCCTTCACCCAGCTGCACACCGGCACCACGCAATTCGTTCGCCCATCACTTGGTTCGTGGACGGTCTATGGACTGGGCACCACGAACGAGAACCTACCAGGCTACGTGACGATCAGTCCCCCTCCCCAGTCCGCACGTGCCTTTGGCAGTGCCTTCCTGCCAGCCGTCTATCAGGCCACCAAGGTGGGCGGCACTCAGTTGCCTGGAGCATTTGCGCAGTTTGCCGGACGCTTCGGACGCGGTGGCAACGAGGCGGCCGTGGCCAACATCAAAAACGATCGCCTCAGCCCGGAAGCGCAGCGGACCCAGCTCGATCTGATCCAGGCCCTGAACAAGGATCAACTCAAACGCGAGGGTGCCAGCGATGAGATCGAAGGGGTGATCGAGAGCTATGAACTCGCCTTCCGCATGCAAGGAGAGGTGCCTAAGGTGCTCGACCTCAGCAAAGAAACAGCAGCTACCAAGGCTCTCTACGGCATTGATGACAACGCGACGGACAACTTTGGCAAGCAATGCCTCATGGCCCGCAAGCTGGTCGAGGCTGGCGTTCGATTCGTCGAGGTGTCCTTCGGCAACTGGGATCAGCATCGCAATTTGAAGGCCGATATGGAACGCAATTGCGGTGCCATCGACAAGCCCATCGACGGCCTGCTCACGGACCTCAAACAGCGTGGACTGCTCAAGGACACCCTCGTGATCTGGGGCGGTGAGTTCGGCCGCACGCCACACTCGCAGGGCGACGATGGTCGCGACCACAATCACAAAGGCTTCAGCATGTGGATGGCTGGCGGCGGCGTGAAGGGCGGGATGAACTACGGCATGACCGATGACTACGGTTACGAAGCCGTCTTCAACAAGATGCACGTGCACGACTGGCATGCGACCGTCCTGCACCTCATGGGCCTGGATCACGAACGCCTGACGTTCCGCTATGCAGGCCGTGACTTCCGACTCACGGACGTCTATGGCAGTGTGGCGAAAGAGATACTCGCCTGACAATCTCCCTCGGACCAAGAACTCCCCCCACGCCATCATCGGACGCCTCATCCAAAGCGGCCGATGATGGATCACGAAGGCGACCTCAACCAAGCCGAGACTTAAGTGATCAGCTCCTTGATCACCTTCGCCGGATTCACGCCGGTGAGCTTGCCATCAAGGCCCTGAACTTTGAAGGTGAAACGGTCAAAGTGGAAGCCCAGCAGATGCAGCACCGTCGCGTGGAAGTCGCTGATGTGGATGGGATCCTTGATGATGTTGTAGCTGAACTCGTCGGTCTCGCCGTAGATTGTGCCGCCTTTCGCGCCGCCGCCGGCCATCCACATACTGAAGCACCGAGGGTGATGGTCGCGTCCATAGTTCTCTCTGGTGAGGCCGCCTTGGGAGTAGATCGTGCGACCGAACTCACCGCCCCAGATGATCAGCGTGTCGTCGAACATGCCGCGCTGCTTGAGGTCCTCGATGAGCGCTGCACAAGGCTGGTCCACATCCTTGCACTGCGAGGGCATGCGTCCGTTCACGTTGGAGTGATGGTCCCAGTTGTTGTGGTAGATCTGAACAAAGCGCACACCGCGCTCTGCCAGACGGCGAGCCATGAGCACGGTATTCGCAAACGAGCCCGGCTTCTTCGCTTCATCGCCGTAGAGCTTCCAGGTGTGGTCGGGCTCTTTGGTGATGTCGGTCAACTCAGGCACGCTGGACTGCATGCGGAAGGCCATCTCATATTGCTTGATGCGCGTCTGTGTCTCGGGATCGCCGGTGACCTCGTAGTTCAGCGCGTTGAGTTGATTCAGGCCGGTGATCGTGCGCTTGCGAATGTCGGACGGCACGCCGGGCGGGTTGTTGATGTAAAGGATCGGATCGCCGCTGCTGCGGAACGACACACCCGCGTGCTCGCCCGGCAGATAGCCGGACGACCACAAACGCGCGGAGATGGACTGCTCCTGCTCGCGGTTCGTTGGCGTGGCGACGAGCACGACGAAGGTCGGCAGGTTCTCATTCATCGAGCCCAGGCCATACGAGGCCCACGAGCCGATGCACGGCCAGTTCGCGATCTGGCGTCCGGTCTGCATCGCCGCGATGGCGGGCTCGTGATTGATCGCCTCCGTGTGCAGCGTGCGCATAAAACAGATGTCGTCCGCCTTCTTCGCGAGGTTCGGCAGCAACTCCGTATTCATCATCATGCCGCACTGTCCGGCAGCGGAGAACTTGTATTTCGACGGCGCGATCGGGAACCGCGCCTGGCCGCTCGTCATCGTGGTGAGACGCTGCCCGTTGCGAATGCTCTCAGGCAAGTCCTTGTCATACCACTTCGCCATCTCCGGCTTGTAATCGAAGAGATCCATCTGCGACGGTCCACCGACCATGTGCAGATAAATGACCCGCTTCGCCTTCGGCGGAAAATGCGGTCCGACCGCATGGCCCGACGAAGCTGATACCTGCCGAGTCAAAGCATCGCCCAGCAGCGAAGTCAGCGCGGCACCGCCGAGAAGATTGCGTCCGCCAGTAAAGAAATCGCGACGGGATTGGAGGGTGTTGAGCATGTTCATGGCGTTGACGTTGGAATGAGCTTGAGAGGGATGGCAGTTGTCAAATCTATGGAGCGATCACGTCGCCAAACGACTATCCAGATGGCCACCCACAAGACCGAGGCGCCGATCGAATTGAGGGGCGTGACCTCAAATCCTTCCATATCCAGGCTGCCGCTAACGCAGATGGCGACAAAGCCGATCCAGAGCAGGACCCCAGCGAGGGCAAACGGAACGAAGATCACCTGCAGGATCATAAACGCGCGGCGCCAGACTCTGGCCGAGTCTTGCAGCCAGATCACCAGCAAGCCAACGGCATGCATGGAAAGGAACACTCCATCGAGAATTGTCAGTTTGCTAAACTCCAGAGATCCGCGAGTGAAAGCTAGGAGCATGTGCCCCCAAGTGAACGGGCGATTGAAACCAAGCAGGTGCCCATGACCATCGTCCATTGCGTCAGGCAGTGCGTCGAGCCCTGTGTTGAACCACAGCGCCGCCATAACGAACACCACATTCAGCGCCACGAGTGCTGACAATCCGATGCGAAGTCGCGGACTCATGCGTCAACCTCCCAATAGCAGAGTTGTTCGTGGTGATCTGAGACTGTCATCTGAGGATTCATCACTTGTTCAAAACCTCGTCGAGATTCATGATCTGATTGCAAACCATCGTCCACGCAGCCAGCTCAGTCGGCGGCAGCTTCGCATCAGCCTTCGATTCACCCACCGCGATGAGCTGCTTCGCATCTTCCGCGTGGCCTTGGTAGAAGTCGCGCAGGTCCTTGAGGCTGGCTTGCAGGATGGGCTTTTCCTTGTCGCGGAGCGGACGGCAGAGGACGTGCTCGGCGATGAAGGCGAAGGCTTTGTCGTCGTCGTTGCAGCCGCAGGCGATGGCCTTCTGGGCGAGGTTGCGCGCGGCTTCGACGAACTGCGGATCGTTCAGCGTCACGAGCGCCTGGATCGGCGTGTTGGTGCGTTCGCGGCGCACGCAGCTCGCTTCACGCGCGGGGGCGTTGAAGATCTCCATGTTCGGCGGCGGAGCCATGCGCTTCCAGAAGTTGTAAACCGTGCGGCGATACAGGTTCTCGCCGGTGTCCTGGCGATAGTCGCGCGTGTTGCCAATGCCGACTTGATCCCAGACATGCTCGGGCTGGTAGGGCTTCGTTGGCGCACCGCCGAGTTTGGGTGACAAGAGGCCGCTGGCGGCGAGTGCGTAGTCGCGCAGCACTTCGCCATCCATGCGGAAACGCGGCCCGCGCGAGAGCAATCGATTCGCCGGGTCCTTCTCGACTTTCTCTTGGGTCGCGTTCGCCGACTGACGATACGTCGCGCTCGTGAGCATGAGCTTGAGGAGCTTGCGCACGTCCCAGCCGTTCTCGCGGAAGTCCACGGCGAGATAGTCGAGCAACTCAGGATGCGAGGGCGGGCTGCCCATGATGCCGAAGTCTTCGCTCGTCTTCACGATGCCGGTGCCGAAGACTTCCTGCCAGAAGCGATTCACCGTCACGCGCGCGGTCAGCGGATTCGCCGGATCGACGAGCCACTTCGCGAGGCCCATGCGATTGCGCGGTGCGTCCTTCGGCAGCGGATTGAGGAAGGCGGGCGCGTTGGCTTCGACCTGCTCGCCCGGCTTGTCGTAAGCGCCGCGCATGAGGATGGCGGCCATCGCCTTGCTGTTCTTCTTCTCTTCCTGAATGTGCGTCACCGGGCTGCGCGCCTTGATCGCATCGCGCTCACCTTCGAGCTTCGTCACGACCTTGTTCAGCTCCTTATACTTGTCGTCGAAGCCACCGAGGTAGTAATCGAAGAGCGTGTTGGTCTCCTGTGGCGTGCGCTTGGCGGCGGGCTTCGCGAGCATCATGCGCAGCGGACCGCTGTTCGCGATGGTCTGGATTTCCTTTGCACTGATCGCGCGACTGTAAACGCGCGCATCCTGCACGGAGCCGCCTTTGAAGATCTGGTTTGCGCTGCGACCTCCGATGCGAGTCGGCACTGTCGTGCGGATGCTGCTCTTCGCACCCAAGGCATTCGGGCTGACCTTCGTGGGCTCGTCTTTGCCATCGACATAAATCTTCACGCCTTCGCCTTTGCCGCTGCCGTCATAGGTCACGAACACATGCTGCCACTGGTTCGGCTTCAGCACGTTCTTCTTCGTCGTGACTTTGAAGGCATCGCTCGGCCACTTCGAGACGATGTGCACCGCGAGCGTCTGATCCGCCTGGAACAGGTCCCAGCCGCGGAACGCGTTACCCTCATCCATGCGCGCGAGGATGCCGCCCGTGTTGCCCTTTGCGGGCTTGATCCATGCGCCGTAGCTGAAGGCCTGGTTCTTATCGAAGTCACCGGCATTGCCGATTTCAAACGTCGAGCCCTTCTCAATGAGCGGCGCAGGTCCGAGCTTGCCACCGGGTGCCCAATTCACCGGACCGACTGCCTTGTAAGTCTGCGTGTCGCCACAGCTCGACGACACCTCGTTGCCCTTGCCTTCATTGAGCAAGACATGCGCCACGAGTCCGTCGCTCGGCATGCCTTTGTCGATCGCGTCAGGCTTCGCCGTCGCGAGCCATTGCTCGAAATCTTTGCGCGCTTCGCGTTTGCGCACGTCGCGCGTCTTGGTCGCTGACGCGATCTCGCCGGGCAACGCATCCCAACGCGGACGATCCTTAGCCTCCGGCACCACGAGCGTCGGCCCCTTGCCTTCCTTCACGTTGCCATCCTTCGCTGCTTGCGTCGTGTTGCGGAAGAAGGCAGCCATTGAGTAGTAGTCCTTCTGCGTGATCGGGTCGAACTTATGATCGTGGCACTGGCCGCAGTTCGTCGTGAGCCCCATGTAAACCCAGCCCATCGTCTGCACGCGATCGGCGGCCATGTTCGCCTCGTTCTCGTCATCGATCGTGCCGCCTTCGTTCGTCGTGATGTTGCAACGCTGGAAGCCGGTGGCGATGAGCTGCGACTCCGTCGGATTCGGCAGCATGTCGCCCGCGATCTGCTCCACGGTGAACTTGTCGAAGGGTTGGTTCGCATTGAACGCATTGATCACCCAGTCGCGATACGGGAACATCTCACGGTAGTTGTCGAAGTGCAGTCCATGCGTGTCGCCATAACGCGCCGCATCCAGCCAGTAGCGCGCACGATGCTCGCCGTAGGACGGCAGCTTCATGAGTTCATCGATCAACTGCGACAACTGCTGATCCGACAAGTGCGCGCCCGTCGCATACTTCTTCACCAGCTCCGGCTTCGGCGGCAGCCCGGTCAAATCGAGAGCCACGCGACGAATCAAGGTGTAAGCATCTGCCTCCGCCGCAGGCGCGAGCCCTTCCTTCTCCAGCTTCGCGAGCACAAAGCGATCGATCGCATTCTTCGCCCACGCCTCATTCTTCACCACCGGCGGCGCGCTCTTCTCCGGCGCGATGAACGCCCAGTGCGGCTGCCACGGCGCGCCTTGCTCGATCCACGCTTTCACCAGCGCGATCTCGTTCGGCTTCATGTCCTTGTGCTCCTTGCGCGGCGGCATGATCTCGTCCTCATCCGTCGTGATCAGACGCTGATAGAGCGGACTCTTCTCCAGATTGCCCTTCACGATCGTCGGACTGCCATCGCTCCCGTCCTTCAGCTTGCGCGGCGCAAAGAACCCTGCCTCCGTGTCGAGTCGCAGCGATGCCTTGCGCGATCCCGGATCAGGCCCGTGACAGTGGAAGCACTTGTCCGCAAGGATCGGACGAATATCGCGATTGAACTGCACCGGCGGAGCTGCGGTCAATGCGCAGGCAAGGGCAAGGAAGAGGGATGTGGTGCGAAGCATAGAGAGAAACAAACTTGGTAAACAAACGCTGGCCGTGACTGCGTGTTTCCCACGCTGCCCGTGTAAACCGGACAATCGGCATGTCATATCCTGTCACAAACTGTGCGCCGATTGAAGCCTGCCAGCGCGGAAAACAATTAGTCGCGGATCACGCCGCTGGCTCGATCTCCGCGCGCATGGATCCTTTGCTGCCGGGAATGCGCGGGTCGGCACCGTATTCGAGGATCTGCTCCTGGCGGAGTTCGGCGAGTTCTTTGTGGCAGGTGGCGACGATGACGCGACCGTTTTCATCGACCTCCTTGGCCATCTTGTAGGCCTTCTCGACGTCATAGGTGAAGATGGCACTGAGCATCTCGATCACGTATTCATAGGTGTGCTCTTCGTCATTGAGCAGAATCACGTGCCACTGAGGCTCGGGCTCGACGGGAGCCGGATTGGGTTTCGTGGGCGGAAGCACGCGCGGCCTAGCAGGCTTCACAGCCGGAGCCACGGGAGCGTGGACAGAGGCGTTCGTGACAGCATGGGTCGGGCGTTGCGGGACGGAGAAACTCACGTGCTGAAGATGAGCACCTTTTGGCCCGGATCAAATCAATGCACGATTCTCGTTCACGTCGCGAGCAAGCTGCGCGTCGAGTGCATCAACTCGGGATCCTCGGGTAGATTGAGGAGGGGCGGCGGCTCCTCCACATGACGCTGAGATTTCACCAGCTGCTGCACGTCAGTGTGGAACTCAGGGGCCAGTGGATCAAGGAAGTGCCACTCGGCCATATCTGCGGTCTTGGTGATCCAGGCGAAGGCTTGATGGTAGAGGTTGAGATAACGATCGAGCAGAGGAGCGATGATCTGCGTGATGCGTTTCGCGTTCTGCTGGGCCATTGCACGGAGGTCCGACCTAGGCGCCGTGGCTGGACGACCAAAATCCAGAGCCCCCTTCTCCAGAGCGTGAGCCCCGACGAAAGCAGCGAGCGTGATCGGTTCGGAGCCGAAGTTTGTCTGGAAAGGATAAGGCCATTCTTTCAGGGGCTCGATGATGTCTTTGACGAATTGCACAAGCCTTGGGATCTGCTCCTGAACGGTAGTGACGTAGCTTGCGGAATCGACCACCCCGGCCACCGACGCGCCTAATGACTGGAAGGCATGGAAGTGAGTCATGAGTTCACGCAACACCGGGAGATGCAGACCGAGCGCCTCATAGACGAGCACCCAATGGGGCAGCGGAGCACGCACTTCTTGGAGCTTAGGAGGCAGGGATTTAAGGTCGGCGCGCCAGAGGAGTTCAAGGGCGCTGGCGAGACGTGTTTCCAACTTGCCTTCGAACTGACGCAGGATGCCCTCCATGTTGTCCATGATGCCGCGATGACGGTAGATCTCCTCGCGATAGCCCTCGACGGTGGGAGTGGCGACGGCGAACTGCCCTTTGTGAACTGGCAACCCGGCAGCGCAGAGAAGGTAGGCCATCTCAAGATCGCGCACGAGCTGCCACGTGCTTGTCCAATCGGTCAGCGCGGAGGCCATGCGCTCACCATACACGTTCAGCCAGTCACGGCAGTCCTGGAGTTCCAGCTTGATCAGTTCAGTCTCACGCAGAGCGGTCTGCTCCTCGGCAATTCCGCAAAACGCGCGCTCGGGATGTGCCAGCCCGCGGAAGTAGCGATTGAGAATGGCGATGGTTTCCATGCTCGCGCGATTCTCGTGAACCGTTTCTTCCACTGCGACCAGGCGATGCTGGTTCACCTGCAGCTTCCACTCGTTGAGATAGTGAAAGTAGGTCACACGACGGGCAACTTCGTGGAAGTTGCGGAAAAAGCTGGTTCCTTCGCCCTCGCAGTTGACCAAGCCCTGGCAATTGAGCCTTGCCACTCTCTTTTGGCGTTTGGCATCCGGGGGAGAAAGCGGCATCCAATGAGAGCTGGGCGGAAGGTTGTGCTCGGCATCCGGCGGGAGTTGCAGCAGTTCGCGCATCAGCAGCAGAGGAATATTGTCCGGGAGACGATCATGGGACTGACTATGAATGCGATCATGGGTGACACTCCAGGTGAGGGACGCCAGGGATCGACGAGTAATCGCGTGGCTCATGGCATCCGATCCCGCGAGCTGCGCTGCACAATCGTCGGCGCGATAGACCATCTGGCGCATGGTTTCGGCACTGATCAACCGGCAGAGCCAGTGCAACAAACGCAAGGGCCTCAGCGAAATCCAGATCACCAACCAGCCGAGGCGGAACATCCAACGACGTGCGCCTGAGTTGGACATGCACCGCTCGGCGAGCAAGGCCAGCCAGGGATCGTTTTGCCCTCTTGCCTCAAACCATCGATGCACCCCGCGAATAAACCGTGCAGAGGCGACGCCTGTTCCACGGCTGAAGAAGCCAAGCTCGTGAGCCAGCATCGCCACCATCTGGGTGGCGTCCATGGACACAGGCAGACACATGCCCAGCTTGAGCTGCAGCCGCTTTTTGAGCAGGGTGCTGATGATATCTGGGTAGTCGGCCTGCATCGATGCGGTGCCGTCCACCAGCACCTTCGATGGCACTGGTGCACCGACTCGTGCGGCAACCAGACGAACCATCTCGAAGAACTCCGGCTGGTCGCCGGGAAGCAATTCCTGTCTAGCATGTTCTTTCTTCGAAGGAGTGAGAATCTGGCGGACTAACAGGAAGCTGGCTATCGCCTCCAGGAGCAACGCTCCCACCATTTGAAGATCGTGGAGGCTGAAGTCGGAATTGAAATTGATGGCCTTGATCGTGCGATGGGAATGCCACAGGGCCAAGCCTGTCAGCGACATGATGGTGCACGTGAATAGCAGAGGCAGCAGACCTGTGATCAGAGCCACCACCACGTTTCTCACCATCGCCAAAAACCGCCCCCTCGGCTTCGCATAACGCGAAGCGCAGTCAGCTTTGAGCATGACGAATGATGAGCCAGACATAGGAGGGAGGATAAAACAGAGCCTGATATTTTATGGTAATTATAAATAATCCTCAATTCTTTTTTTCTATCGACGGGACCGAAGGATTCGTTTCCACCCTCCCGTTCGTTGCCCCCACCCGCTATGCTTCGCATTCTTTTCCTCCTTGCCCCGCTTCTCGCCTACCCGCTACTCGTCCTCGCCGATGGCAAGGATGACGATGACGACAAGGACAACACACCCGGCCACTCGCTGCATGGCGAGGCGTTCAATGAAGGTCCGCGTCAGGCCGCGGTGCTGATGGAGGGCATGCCCAAGATCGACTTTCCGATCACGACGAAGAACCCCGAGTGCCAGAAGTTCTTCACCCAGGGCATCGCGCAGCAGCATGGCTTTTGGTATTTCGAGGCCGAGCGCTCGCATCGTCAGGCCAGCGCACTCGATCCCGATGCCGCGATGCCCTACTGGGGCATGGCGCTGGCAAACGTGAACAATGAGAAGCGCGCCAAGGGTTTCCTCGCCAAGGCCACCGAGCGCAAGGCCAAGGCCAGCAAGCGCGAGCAGATGTGGATCACGGCGATGGAGAATTTCTATCGCGAGAACGACAAGCGCGACAAGAAGCAGCGCCAGCTCGACTACATCAAAGACCTCGAAGCACTCGTGCAGGATTTCCCCGACGACACGGAGGCGAAGGCCTTCCTCGCCTGGAAGATCTGGGACGCGAAGGCCGACGCGCCGATCTCCAGTCTCCAGGCCGTCGATGCGCTGCTGGACCAAGTCTTTGCCGCCAATCCGATGCATCCCGCGCATCACTATCGCATCCATCTGTGGGACAACGACAAGCCGATCCGCGCGCTCAAGTCCGACGCGCTCTGCGGCCAGACTTCCCCCGGCATCGCGCACATGTGGCACATGCCCGGCCACACCTTCTCGAAGCTCAATCGCTACGACGACGCCGCGTGGCAGCAGGAGGCCTCCACCCGCGTCGATCACGCCTATATGATGCGCTCGCTGGTGCTGCCTGACCGCATCCACAACTACGCGCACAACGAAGAATGGCTGATCCGCACCTGGAACGAAATGGGCCGCGCCCGCGATGGCATCAACCTCGCCAAGGCCCTGATCGAGAACCCGCGCCACCCCGACCTCAACAACCTCGATAAGGCCGCCAGTAGCGCCAGTTACGGTCGCACCCGGTTGCTCGAGACCCTGGTGAAATGGGAGCTGTGGACCGAGCTGCTGAAGCTCAACGAAACACCCTTCCTCGAGCCCACCGTGCAGAACAGCCACGAGATCACGCGCCAGCGTTCGCTCGGCATCGCACACTACTCCTTGGGCCATAACAAGGAGCTCGCCGCCAACATCTCCGAGCTGGAAGGCATCGAAAAGAAGCTCGCCGACGAAGCCGCGAAGAAGAAAGCCGAGGAAGCGAAGAAGCTCGCCGAAGCCAAGAAGCCCGAGCCCTCGAAGAAGCCCGCCGCTGGCAAAGAAGAAGTCCGCAAAGCCGAAGTCGCCGCAGCCAAGCCAACGGAGAAACCCGACGCCAAGCCCGAGCCGAAGAAGGACGAGAAGAAACCCGAGAAGCCCGAGACCAAGGCTTTGACCGAAGCTCTCGCCGAGCTGCGCGCGCTCAAGCTCATCCTCGACAAGGCCAAGCCCGACGCGATTCGCACGGCGCTCGACAAGGCGAAGGAAACACCCAAGCCACGCCTCATCCGCTACTACCTTGCTATTGAAGACAGCACCAAAGCAGCGGACCTCGCCAAGAGCGCGCCGCAGGATCTCGACGGCTCCATCGCGCAGGCCGAGGCCTACCTTGCCGCCAAGAAAACTGAGGAGGCCAAGAAGGCCTTCGACCGTGTCCGCGACAAGTCCTACGCTATCGACAAGGACCTGCCCGTGCTCGCGCGCCTCGACAAGATCGCCACCGCGCTCGAGATCAAAGACGGCTGGCGCAAGCCCGCCCCCGTGCGCACCGATTCCGGCAAGCGCCCCACGCTCGACTCGCTCGGCCCCGTGCACTGGTCACCGCCCGCCGCCCCCGCCTGGAGCGGCACCGGCATGGATGGCAAGCCGATCAGCAGCCGCGACTTTGCTGGCACGCCCACGCTCGTGATCTTCTACGTCGGCCACGACTGCACGCACTGCATGGAGCAGCTGCGCACCTTTGAGACGCTGGCACCCGACTTCAAAAAGCAAGGCATCGACATCATCGCCATCTCGCCCGACAAGCTCGAAGACGCCCCGCGCGCTAACAAGTGGGCGCAGACCAAAGGCGGATTTCCTTTCACCCTCGTCTCCGCCCCGGACACCAAGACCTTCCAGGCCTGGCGCGCCTACGATGACTTCGAGAAGTTCCCTCTGCACGCCGTCGCCCTCGTCGATGGCCGCCAGCGCCTGCGCTGGCTCGACGTAACCTACAAGCCCTTCATGGACGCCAAGTTCATGCTCGAAGAAAGCAAACGCCTGCTCGCTCTGCCGGACCTCGATCGAGTGGCCACTCGCTAGCTACTTCCACCACTCGAGCCAAGCCTTCTTCTCACCTGCCGTCGCCGGTGCGAGAGGCTGGATACGACGGCTCGGAGCTTTCGCTTCCGGCGCAGAATCAGGGAGCACTGGTTGAGCTATGTTCGCCGCCAGTTCAGCCGCCAACCAGCTCGTTGGACGCGGGGTTGGTTTGGCTGCTTCCGGATTCGATTCGTTGGCAGCAGACACCAAGGGTGAAGTCATGGGCACATCAGCTGACGCCAGGGGAATCGCTAGCTTGGGCTTGGGCAATTCGACCGGCTGCAAGAGCGGGACCGTCTTGGGCCGCACATCGACGGTCTCGAGCACTTTGTTGAGGAAGCCCTTGGTAATCGGCCTCATCGACGTGTTCTCGATTTGCGGCACGGGAGGAACATCAGCGGGCACCTGGGCGATGTGCTCGGGGATCTCGATGCGATCCGGGATCTCGGCTCCCAGATTGATCGGGGTGGGTGCGGCTGCGATCACAGGCCCACAAGCGTCGGACCTGCCAGGCACTACCGCCACCGCGCTAGCGGCCGAGATCATTGGCATGGGCTCCAGGCCCAGCAGCCAGGCCGCGCTGGACATGAGTTGAGTCTCGGGACCGGGCTGGGACGCAAATACAGGCTGCGTCGGTGCCTCCACAAGGGGTTCGCTGACTTTCTGCAAGACCGGCCCAGGCTCCACCTCGACCCAAACCGGCTCTGACACAGCCTCGAACTCGCCTGTCGGCGTCGTGTCAGCCAATTCAATGTCCTCCTCGGCTTTCGCTGGTGTCACGAACTCGACCGCTGGTTCGTCGTGGACCTCTTTGAAGGCCTCGACCTCGGCTACTTCTTCAGGCTCACCCGAAGGACCTCCCAATATGTCTGCAATCGTCAGGTTGTTCTGAAACAATGGATCAGGCGTCAAAGTGCTCTCCACTACGCTCGCTTCTTCGGAGCGCCCTAGCAGCAGAGCCTCCGCGAGCATGGGTGCCCACTTTGAGTCCTCGACCACCTTCTTCTCCGGCACCTCGATCGAAGGCTCCACGAGGACGAAGGGACTGGTCGCCTGGGGTTGAAAAGGCGGTTCATCCACGTGACTCGGCACGTCAACCGCCACAGTGCTCGAATGGCTTCCGGGTTGATCCCAATAGCTCGCAACCAACTCCGAAACATGGGCCTCAACCACACTCACCGGTGCAGGCTTGCTCGGAGGCACCGGCTGTGGTGCGATTGCGGAGGCATTCCGCTGATGCAGGTATCGCCACACAAGTCCTCCCGCCGTGGCGAGGAGGGCCAGCTTGCCGATCCGCGAGCGCCCAGCCACCAACCCGGCGACCAATCCGGCAACAACCATAATCTCCGTGTTCCAACGGCTGGGTCCGCCCTTCTGGGAGGAACTGTAATCTTGGAAATCCTCGGAATTCATTAAGAGCGCTAAATATTAAAAGCCTCTCGATCTTTCAGCAAGACTTTTGTTGAATCTGAGACGGATGCGCCCCAGAAAACAAAAAGCCCGCCTCGTGACCGAAGCGGGCTTCTTTGGAGATGAGTGAACCTAGGACTTCGCGGCCTGCACTTCGTATTCGGTTTCCTTGATGATGCCGGGCTGCGGGATCGGATACTTGCCGCTGGCGTCGGCGATGAGCGGCGCGGGGCCGTCCATGGTGAACTTGTCGGCACCAGGAGCGAACTCGTGGGTGCAGTTCAGCATTTGGTCGAAGGTGATGATCTGGCCGGTGTGCGATGCCATACGGCCCATCGAGGTGGCGACGCTGGCCATGACGCCGCGCTCCAACTCGTTGTAGGGCTTGTTGTTGCGGATGGCGTCGATGAGGTCTTCCCACTCGAGGTCATAGGGATTCGGCTCGGGCTGCTGGGCGGCCCACTTCACGCTTGGTGGCAGCACGGGCTGCTCGATCGGTCCGTCGATCATCTTGCCGGTCTTCGGGTCCTTGATTTTGCGAGCGCGTGGCTTCGCGATGCGCACGGGCACATGGTTCTTGGTGATCATGGCCAGCGAGGGCATGTGCCCCGCTGCTGACACGACGGCCATGCCTTTGGTGCCATGCACGGTGGTGGAGTGATCCATGCGACAGCCGGCGACGTTGCGGCCTTCCATGTAAGCCTTGGTGCCGTCCTTGAAGGTGTATTCCACGGAGTAGCTGTCCATGTTCTGGTCAATGAAGTCGCCGCGATTCGTGCGACCGCTGATTGCCTGGGCTTCCACGGGCCAGTCGTTCTTCATCCAGCACATCTCGTCGATGTTGTGGATCAGGAAGTCGCTGAAGGCACCACCGCTCGCCCACAGGAAGCTATGGAAGTGCTGAATCTGCCAGATCAGTTCGCTCTTATCTTTCTCCTTGTCGCGGGGCAGGGTGAAGCAGGTGCCGATGGGGCCAGACATGCGGTAGGCTCGGCCCATGAGGATGTCTCCGAGTTCGCCGTTCTGGATGCGGTCGAAGAGTTCCTGACGACGACGGCAGTGACGGCACATGAGGCCGATCGCCACCTTGAGATTCTTCTTCTTGGCTTCTTCGTTGAGGGCCAGCAGGCGCTTGGCGGTCGGGCCGTCGGCGCAAACGGGCTTCTCCATGAAGATGTTAATGCCTTTTTCGATGGCATACTTGAAGTGAACCCAACGGAAAGCCAAGGGCGTCGCGCAGATCGCCACGTCACCGGGGCTGAGCTGATCCATCGCTTTCTGATAGGCATCAAAGCCGATGAACTTGTTGTCTTCGGAGACGGACATCACATCGGGGTGCTTGGCGGTCAGCGTCTCGAAACTCGACTTGAGGCGGTTCTCCTGAACATCGGCCATGGCGACCAGCTTGATGGGATACTTCGTCTTGGTCTTCAGCGCGTTGTCTGCAGCGCCAGTGCCGCGACCTCCGCAGCCGATGAGCACCGCCTTCATCTGGTCGCTGCCAGCCGCGTGCACATAAGGAAGCTGAATGCCCGCGAGCACCGAAGCACCGGCTGCCGTGCGGATGAAATCACGACGCGAGGTCGAGGGAGTAATGATGGGTGATGACATAAATGGAGTCTCTATTTTGGCCGTGGAGCTAACGACAACACAAGCATGAATCTTCAGTGCACGGCGCAAATCAGGGAGAACCCGGAGCAAGAATGGATTCAGCCCTCAGTGAATCTCTGTGACCTCTGTGGTTGAAATGGAAGGCTGACATTAACCACGAAGGTCGCAGAGACACACAGAGCAGGGACAAGATCTCTGCACCCGAGGCCTTCTGTGGATTGAACTTATCGGAACCAATTTCCCCTGATAGCCCGCTTGCAATTCGCCGCCGTCCCGCCACTTACCTCCCCGCCTTTTCCATGTCCGACGCCAGCGCCACTCCGATGATGAAGCAGTATCTCGCCATGCGGCGCGAGCTGCCAGAGGATGTGCTGTTGCTGTATCGACTGGGCGACTTCTACGAACTGTTTTTTCAGGACGCGCAGATCGCATCGCCGATCCTGAATGCCACGCTGACGAAGCGCAATGGCATCCCCATGTGCGGCGTGCCGCATCACAGCGCGCAGGGCTACATCGCGAAGCTGATCATGGCGGGCAAGCGCGTGGCCATCGCGGAGCAGACCACCGATCCCGTTCCTGGCAAGCTGGTGCAGCGCGAGATTTCGCAAATCATCAGCGCGGGCACGATCAGCGATCTCACGATGCTCGATGGCTCGCGCGCGAACTACCTCGCGGCGGTGTATCGCGAGGGCAAGCGTCTGGGCCTCGCGTTCGTCGATCACACGACGGGTGAGTTCGAGGTCGCGGAGTTCACGGATGCGGCGGAACTCGCGGATGAAGTGCAACGTCTTCAACCCAGCGAGTTGCTCTTCTGCGAGGAGCAACGCGACCTGCTGGATGCGCTCGGGAATCCATCGTCGGCGCAGAGTTGCGACAGCTATCTCTTCCTGCTCGATCAGGCGCTGCACAGTCTTACCACGCATTTCAAAGTGCAGTCGCTCGATGGTTTTGGCTGCACCGCGATGCAGCCAGCGATCTGCGCGGCGGGTGCGATTTTGCAATACGTGCAGTTCCAGCTTCGGCGCAGCGTGGATCACATTCGGCGACTGCGCGTGGCGACGCCGGGCGACTGTGTCTTGATTGACGCGGCGAGCCAGAGCCATCTCGAGCTCGTCACGAGTCGCAGCGGCAATCAGCACACCTTGCTCTCCGCGATTGATCGCACCTGCACACCGATGGGTGCGCGTCGTTTGCGGCACTGGGTGCTGCATCCGCTGCGCGATGTGGCGCGGCTGACGCAACGGCAGAACGTCATTGCTTCGCTGCTCCAGGAACCCATGCTGCTCGGTCAGTTGCGCACGCTGCTGAAGGATGTTCGTGATCTGGAACGCACGAGCAGCCGATTGAGCCAAGGCAGCGGCAATGGACGCGACTTGCAGGCGCTCGCCGCTTCGCTGGAAGTGGTGCCCGGCATCAAGACGCTGCTCTCGGAAGTGCCGAGCGATCTGGTGCATATCATCGCTGATGGCATGAAGGACTTGTCCGACATCGCGACTGAAATTCAGCGCGCGATCGTTGAGGAGCCGCCGATGCAGATCAAGGAAGGTGGCATCTTCCGTGTCGGACACAACGAGGCGCTCGACGAGCTGCGCAGCGCGAGCACGCAGGGTCGCGAGTGGATTGCTGATCTCCAGAATCGTGAGATCGAGCGCACGGGCATCAAGAGCCTCAAGATCAAATACAACGCGGTCTTCGGTTACTTCATCGAGATCACCAAAGCGAACATCGGCAGCGTGCCGCCGGACTATCATCGCAAGCAAACGACGGTGAACGGCGAGCGCTACATCACCGATGAACTCAAGCGCATGGAGGACAAGATCCTCGGCGCTGAGGAGCGCAGCAAGGCGCTGGAATACGAGGAGTTCGTGACGCTGCGCACGCGCGTGCTGCAGCACCTTGAAGCCATTCAAGAAACAGCGGATGCGATCGCGGTGCTCGACGTGCTGTGCTCGCTGGCCGAGACCGCGCGCCTCTACAACTACACGCGCCCGATCCTCAACGACACTCGCAACCTTTTCATCCGCGATGGCAGGCATCCGGTGCTGGATCAGAGTCTCACAGGCGGCGAGCGCTTTGTGCCGAACGACGTGACGCTGGAGCCCGATCAAAACCGGCTCATCATCATCACGGGTCCGAACATGGCGGGCAAGAGCACCTACTTGCGTCAGGTCGCACTGCTGACTTTGCTCGCGCAGATCGGCAGTTACTTGCCGGCCTCATCGGCGGAAGTCGGCGTCGTGGATCGCATCTTCACTCGCATCGGTGCCAGCGACGACATCGCGCGCGGGCAATCGACCTTCATGGTCGAGATGAACGAGACCGCGCTCATCCTCAACAACGCGACCGAGCGCAGCCTTGTGATCCTCGATGAGATCGGTCGCGGCACGAGCACCTTCGACGGCTTGAGCATCGCGTGGAGCGTGGCCGAGCATTTACACGATCAGATCGGCGCGCGGACATTGTTTGCCACGCACTACCACGAGCTGACCGTGCTCTCGCAAAGCCGCAGCGCGGTGCAGAACTACAACGTCGCGGTGAAGGAGTGGAACCATCAGATCATCTTCCTGCGCAAGATCATCGCGGGCAGCGCGGAGAAGAGTTACGGCATCCAAGTCGCACGCCTCGCAGGCCTGCCGGACACCGTGATCGCGCGATCGAAGGAAGTGCTCGCGCAACTCGAGTCCGGCACCGCACCGACCGCGAGCACTGCGGGTGAGATCACGACAGTGCCCTCGCGAGCGCCCAAAAGGAAACGTTCGGAGAGCACCGATCAGCTTGATCTGTTCGGCTAACCGACTGGCCAGCGATCATGGGACTGCGGTAACACGCAGCCGAAGGAAACGCTTGGACGCGGAACCGACAGGCACCGTGTCGCGCACGACGAAACTGCTGCCATCATTGACCAGCGTGACGGTATGCTCGGGATGCCAGGAAATAAGATCATCGCTCGATTCGGCGTTCCAGGTCACGTCGGAAGCAGCAGCATTCGTCGGCACGCTCAACGATAGGTAACCCATCGTCGTGCCGCTCAACCAAGGCGCGGCTGAACGTTGCGTCGGAAGCGTTCCAAGGGCGTATTCGAGGAGGTTGCTGAGGCCGTCGCCATCGGGATCGGCGTCGTCAGCGGCAGTCGAAGTGTCGGCAACCGTGCCAAAGTATTGATAGCGCCACGCCTGGCGTGCGGGTGGTGCCCATTGCAGCACAGTCATCGAGTAGGGCGGCAGCGAGAGCGGCTGAGCGGGATCAAAGCTGGTGAGCGTTTGCGAGGTCGGTGCGACGATTTCGGCGGTTTCGTTGTTGTCGGTGATGTTGGCGGAGGTGAGTCGACGGAGCGTGAGTGAGCCGGCGGGAGCATTTGGGCCGGTGAAGCGGACATCGAGCGCATTCGTGCGATGGAGATTGAAGACGACGAGGCCGCGCTGTGTGCCGTTTTTGAAGGCGAAGCTCTGCACATGGTGCGCATTCGTGAAGGTGACGCGGTTGGTGTTGGCGATGCTCCACGTCGGGTTGTCGCCGCTGGACGTGGTGCGCAGCATGTCGCCGCCGAGGACGTCGTTGAGCAGGCGGAGAGCGTGAAAGGTGGGGCGGCGGCGGTGGGTCTTGTCCATGTCGAGCGTCACGCCCCACAGCGCGGCCGTTTTGCCTGATGAGTCCGGCCAGGTGTAGCGATGACCGGCGAGCGACATCATGCACTGGTCGCGTGTGCCGAGCTCCCGCAGCATGACGAGCATGTGATCCGCCACGGCCACCGCCGCGCCGACGGACGGCGTGTAGCTGTCGAGAGCGCTCTGGCTGATGCCGCCGCTTGTGGTGTGCAGATTCACCTCGTAAATGCTGAGTGGCACCGGACGGCTGGAGGCCTGCATTTGATCAAAGGCATAGCGCATGAGGCCGCTGGTGGCGGAAGGATTGAAGCTCCACCACTCCGGCTCGGCAAACAGCGGCCCGAAGAGATCCTCCGTGGTCGCAAAGGTGTCCACGCGTCCGCTCATGTAAGGCGCGAGCGTGAAGGTGTCGTGCAGCGACGAAGAATTGTGAAACTGCAAGGCGGGAGCGGGATTGCCAGACTGGCCGCCGAGGATGCAGTTCACCTGCGCGGAAGCGTAATACGGCGAGGCTTTGATCGCGCCGAAGAGCTCGTCCGCCCGAGCACCGCAGGGCACGGCTGCGGAGATGACGCCGCCGCGGAAGGCAGTGTTGTTCCAGTGCTCGTTGCCAAACTCCAGATGGATGCGGCTGAAGACACTCGTCCAAGGCGCAGCATGGCCGCGTGCGGCGCGGATCTGCCCGTAAGGCGTGCTCGTGGCCCCGCCGAGGTATTCCATGAGGTTTGTCATCTCCTGCGGCGAGGAGGTCGAGGGCACGGACATCCACGGATCGGCGCCGACATGTTCGCAGAGCACGAGAAACTCATGCAGCCCGGGCAGCATGTTGTTTTCATTCGTGCCATAGGCGGAGTAGCCGGAGCGCTTGCGGGCAAAGACGGGCGCGAGGTCGTTGTCGAGCAAGTTGCCAAGCATCTGCCAGTTCGGATAGCGCAGGATGCCTGGATTCAGCTCGCGCAGCGCGGCGACGACGCCATCGCGGAACTCGGTGGGATTGCCCACATCGCTGTTGGTTTGCCGCAGGCTCACGTCATCGAGCAGCAGGGCGCTTTGTCCGGTGGGAGAAAACTCGACTGATACCGTGCCGGAGACCGTCTCCGACTCCGCCGCGGTGAAGGGCAGTGTGTAGTCCGCCCAATCGCTGGTGAGCTGCACCGTCTGGCTGAGGTGCGGACTGCTGCCGCGACGCACGGTGACAAACGCACGGTTCGCTCCACCGGAGCCTTTGGCCTTGAAGGCGAGCCTGAACTGCCCGTTCAGCCGCACAAAACCCTGCAACGTGTCAAAGCGACCACTGATCGTCGCCTGCTGCCCGCTCGAAAGCGCGGACAGGCGCACGCATTGCTGCCCCAGCGTGCCTGGCGGCAGGTCGCTGGTCTCGCTCGTGATGGTGCCGCCGCCTTGCGTGCTGATGTCCCAGCTTCCCGAGGCCGCGCCGCCACCCGTGCCGGTGATCACCTGCCGCAGCAGCAGGTAATCGCCG
>JAEUHN010000002.1 GCA_016795365.1 Verrucomicrobiaceae bacterium | reverse complement strand
TCGCGGTAGGTCATCGCTTCGGGGAAGTTGTGACCCGTGTCCACATGGAGGAGCTTGAACGGCAGCTTCGAGGGATAGAAGGCTTTGCGAGCGAGCCAGGCCATGACGATGGAGTCCTTGCCACCGCTGAAGAGCAGCGCGGGGTTTTGGAACTGCGCGGCGGTTTCGCGCAGGACGTAGATGGACTCGGATTCGAGGAACTGAAGGTGGGTGATGGGGGCGGAAGTGCGGTGAGACATGATAGAAAATGACGAAATCAGAATGAGGAATGACGAATGAATGACCAATGATTGAATGACGAAGAGTGGCGGCTTGGGTAGATGGTTAAGCAGTTAGGCTTCGGACTTCGGATTTGGGAATTCCTTCGTCATTCGCCATTCTGGTTTCGTCATTCCTTCACACGTCCACGGCTTACTTCACGTCGGTCACCAACTTCGCGTGAAGGCCGCATTCGTGCTTCTCGTCGCCCTTCGCGGGGTCGTAGTAGGTGCGTTCGTTGGGCAGGTTGTGCTCGGCGAGGTAGGCGTCCATTTCGACGGGGGTCCAGTCGAGGATCGGGTTCACCTTGAGGCAGTTGAACTTGGCGTCCCACATGATGGGCTTCAGCGTGGCGGCGCGCTGGGGGTTCTGTTCCTTGCGCAGCGCGGTGATCCACACGGCGGGGGCGAGTTCACGCATCCCGCGCTCGAAGGGTTCGAGCTTCATGATGCGGCTGAAGGACTCCACGCGCTCGACTTCATCGGGCATCGGGATTTGACCGCCATTCAGGGCGAGCCAATGCGCGCTGGTCATTAGCGGGAGGTAGGGCTTCAAATTCAAGCCGAGCTGCTCGCGGCACTTCTCGGCGAAGCGGTAGGTCTCAGGGAGGTTCGTGCCATGATCAACCCACAGGGCAGGCGTGCTAGCGTCGGCTTGTGCGACCATGTGTAGGATCACCGCTTCATACGGACGAAAGTTGGTGGTGACGATGGCCTTGCCCGCGCCGTGTTTCACTGCCCAGTTTGTCAGTTCTTGGGGTGATTTGCCGGTGAGTTCGGCGTTGATCTGGTCGATAGCTTCGGGGCTCATGGTTGGTGGCGCGATTAAATACCCCATTGTCGATGTGTAAAGTGGGAATTTAGCATTCCGGGCGAAATTGCCAGCACTTACGGGCTACGAAGTCCCACAGCGAAGAACTCAACCACAGAGGGCACAGAGTTTCACAGAGGCAGCGAATTCAGATGCCGTGCTCGTTGAGCCTCGAAGATTCCGCGTCTTTCGGCGCTGGCCATTGCATGAAAATGTTGGCCAGGAGGATCAGGCCACCGCCGAGCAGCATCGGCATGGTGACGGACTCGTTCGGGTAGCGGATGCCCATCGCGAGCGAGAGCAGTCTGGGCAAGACGAGGGCGAAGAGGCTCGCGAACACGGGCTCCAGGCAATAGATCAGCCCGGCAGCCGTGGCGGAGACGAAGGGCTGCCAGCGGTTCATCCACAGGAACGACCCGAGCGTGCAAGGCCCCACGAGCACCGACAGGCACAGCCACGCGCCACCGGACGACAGCGATTGGGCGGCGAGCATGGGCTTGGTCGCGATCATCGGCAGCGTGATGACGGCGATGGTGGCGAACATCACCAGCGAGACCTTGCGCGAGTCATTGCCGACAAAGCACGGGCGCTCCAGCCAGAGGATGTGGCCGGTGAAGAACAGCGCGGCGATCAGTGTCTCCGCCTCGCCGCGCCCGAGGCGCAGGTGCGTGAGATCGAGCTGCGATAGCACCGCAACTCCGATCAACGCCAGCAGCACGCAACCGAACGCACGACGTGACGGCAACTCGTGATGCAGCAGCGCCTTGGCGATCGGAATCGTGATGACTGTGCCCTGGGTGAGGAAGGCGGAGGTGCTGGCCGTGGTGTAGCCGAGGCCATCGACTTGGAAGACCATGCCGAGTCCGCCAAAAATGCCGACGCTGAGACCTTGGAAGAACTCAGCGCGTGTGCATCGCCACGAACCACGCAGCAGCACCGTGAGCACGATCAGCGCTGCAATCGCGAAGCGCGCCACCATCGTGACGCCACAGAGAAACCAAGTGTCCGCGCCGGGCACGGACGCGAGCTGTGCCATGGTCAGCGCCTTCACCACAGGGAAGCTCAGGCCCCACGTCGCGCAGGCCACGACCAGCATCTGGCGGGCGCGTTGGGTTGGTTTCATGAGGTGAGACTACTTGGTCGCGACCTTGAAGAGATGCGTCTTCGTGCGGATGTAGATCGCGCCATCGGCCACGGCGGGTGTGGCGGTGAGCTTGTCATCGGCGCCGCCGTTGAACTTGTTGGTCGCGATGACCTCGAATTTCTTGGCCGCACGCACCACGCTGATCTCGCCGCGGTCATTGCCGAAGTAGAGTCGGTCTCCTGCGAGAATAGGTGAGGGGAGATACTGGCCGGGCAGACGGTCTTCCCAGATCTCTGTGCCGGTCTTCGCGTCGATGGCGCTGAGCACGCCGCCACGGGTGTTTTGGTAGATGACTCCGTCCTTCAGGATCGGGCAGGACTCGCTCGCGTTGCGCTTGTCACGATCCCACACGACGTGCGTCTTGCTGATGTCGCCTTGCATCTTGTCGTCGATGCGCACGCCCAGCGAGTGCGAGCGTTCGGAGCCGGTGTTGAGGAACAACATGCCGGGCATCATGAGCGCGCGTGGAGCCGCATTGAAGCCGCCGTGCGGGATCGTCCACAGCTCCTTGCCAGTCTTGGGATCGTAGCCAAACGCGGCGCGCGAGCCGACGCTGATGAGCACCGGCTTGCCATTGATCTCGAACACCGTGGGCGTGTAGTAGGCCTTGCGCATGTCGCCGTCGCGCGTGGGCTTGCCGTCCTTGTCGAGGTCGCCGTAGTCAGTGCTGCGCGGAGTCTTCCACACCGTTTTGCCAGTCATCTTGTCGAGCGCAATGGTGAACTGCTCATTGATGCCGTCGAAGGTGAGGACAAGCAGGTTCCTCCACAGCAGTGGCGACGAGCCGGGGCCGCGGAAGTGCTTCACGTTGATGTCGCGGCGCTGCCAGATGACCTCGGCGTTTAGCGGGTTCAGCTTCGCCGTGCCATAGGTGCCGAAGTGGATATACACGCCATCGGCTTCGAGCACTGGCGACGGCGCGGCGTAATTGTTGAGCGGGTTGCCGAGCGGTTCTGGATCGGGGTTTTCAAAGAGCAGCTTGTGGTGCAGTTGCTTGCCGGTGTTGCGGTCGAAGCAGTTCACCCATTGCTTCTTGCCGTCGGTCGTGGCGGAGGTGAACCAGATGAGATCGCCGCCGATGATCGGTGTGCTGTGGCCTTCCTCTTCCTTTGGCAGCTCCGTCTTCCACACGATGTTCTTGCCGCTCGCTTCATCCCACTCGGTGGGGATCTTCGCGGCCTCAGCGTCCGGCACGATGCCGTTCTGCGTGGGACCGTTCTTGTCTGGCCAGTAGAGCGGTGTTGTAGCTGGCTGAGCAAAGGCAGACGTGGCAGCGAGGATGAGAGCGACGGAGCGGATCATGGGGCGAGATGGAGGCGAGAGGAAAGGGGAGTGCAACTGCGGGGTGCGGTGAGTTTGCCCATACGAAGCGCGCTTCCATTTTTTCGACAGGATTCACAGGATTGTTCAGGATGTAACAGGAAAGCCGATGGAAAAGATTCTGGCCGATGAGGTCATCGCAGCTTCATCCTGAGCATTCCGTTTCACTCAGCGGCGTCAGGTTTGGGGGATAGCCTGAAGGGCTTCTGTCTCATAGCGAAGGGTTGCGGCGAAGCCGCTACCCTGGAAACGGTGGAGCGATGGATTGAACTCCGACGGAGTTCCGTCACTTCGGCGCAGGCCGAGACGCAACTCCTTCGGAGTAGGTGCCTGCTACGATCATCATCGACCAGGGTAGGCGCTGCGCGCCAACCCTTCGCTATGTGACAGAAGGCCTTTGGCCTTCAAGGCACAGCCTCCCGGACTCACCAAATATAATGGCATGAGTGGCAGCAACCTCGGCAGTCACTGAGCGCCTCCAACGCAAAACGAGCGCTCCGATTTCTCGAAGCGCTCGCGAAGTTGCTCAGCGGATGTTAGCGGCGAGGTTTACTCCTTCGGCACGCCATTGTTCCAGGCGGCGAACATCTCTTCGGCGCTTGGGATTTCCAGCGGACGCACGATGCGGAAGCCCAGCCACTTGGCGTCGGTGTGATACCAGATGCTCTTCGGCAGCTGCGGATCTTGCGCTTTCCATTCGGCTTCGGAACCACGGCGGAAGGCGCTGCGGCACATGTCGGGATCGTCGTCATAAGAACCACCGCGCACCACATGCGGATATGGGGTCTTGCTTGGCACCCACTTGCTGCCATCCAGCACACCACTGGCCTTCGCATACGTGTCGGCATAATATTGGTCCAGGCACCACTCGACCACGTTGCCGTAAATGTCGTAGAGGCCCCACGGGTTTGGCTTCTTCTTGCCGACCTTGGAATACTGATAGTTTTCCGCGTTGTCGAAGATCCACGCATACTCCGCCAGCTGCGCAGGATCGTCGCCGAAGAAGTAAGCGGTCGAGGTGCCAGCGCGGGCGGCGTATTCCCATTCAGCTTCTGTTGGCAGGCGGTAGAAGTGACCGGTCTGCGCGCTCAGCCATTGGCAATACTTGTTCGCCGCGTGGTGCGTCATGCTGATCGCTGGATAGCCGTCGGTGCCCATGCCGAAGCTCATCTCCGTGTAAGGTGTGGTCGGCTGGCTGACTAGATCGGTTACCTTGTCCGTGGGCTTCCAATTCTTCGGCGAGCCGTCCTTGTTGCGATCCACCGAGGTGATCATGAACGGCTGATACTCGTCCCACGTCACTTCCTTGGCACCCATCCAGAAGGGCTTGATCTTCACCTTCACTTGCGGGCCTTCATCGTCGCCACGCTTCGCTTCGGAAGCCGGGCTACCCATGGTGAATTCACCGCTCTTGATCGGCACCATCTGGTAGGGCACACCGGTCTTGGGGATCTTGTTGTCATACTTCTGCATCTCGCCCTCGGCCTTCTCCTTGGATGTCGCGATGATGAAGTCGCGAATCTTCTTCACGAGGTCCAGCGTGTCCGGCGTGTTGGTCGCGGCGGCCTTCTTTTCCTTGGCGGTCAAGGTGATACCATCGGGCCACACGGCACCTTGCTCGACCCAGCCTTTCAGAATGGCGATCTCTTCCTTGCTCAGCGGACCGCCCGACTTCTTCGGCGGCATCAGTTCATCGTCGTCAGCTTCGAGGATGGTGCGGCCATGGATGGCGCTCTTCGCCACATCGAAGGCCACGATGCTGGGTGCATTCTCACCAGAACCAAAGGCGGTCTCACGAGTGCTCAGATCCCAGTCGCCCTTCGACTTCTTCGGGTTGTGGCAGGACACGCAGTTCTGTTCCAGGATCGGCTGCACATGCTTCACGAAGGTCACGCGCGTTGCTTGCTTCAAGACGACACCTTCAGGCCACGGCGCGCCCTGTTTGATCCAGTCACCAATGATGGCGATCTGCGACTTGTCGAGCACGCCTTCCTTCTTCGGCGGCATCACATCGTCATCGTCCTCGGCCAGCGTGCAGAGCTTGTAGATCGGGCTCTTCTCAGGATCACCTGGCACCAAGGCCGTGCCGTCCTCGCCACCTTTGATCATGGCCTCCTTGGTCTCCATGTTGAGGTCGCCTTTGCTGCTTTTCTCACTGTGGCAGTGAATGCAGGCGGCTTCGAGGATCGGCTTCACCTGCGTGGCGAAGTCGGCTTTTCCAGCATCGGCAGCGATGGCCGCCGACGTGGTCAGGGCTAGGGCAAGGAACGTGGGTTTACGCATGGGGCCGCGACTTTAGGCGGATGAACGCAAAGCGCAAAAACAAAGCGCATCCCCTCGAATTGGAGCCGGAATTCACTTCTCCAGACGATTCATCGCCGTGCTAAGGATGTTGGCACCGTCATTGAGCCTCTGGTGCCAGGGCTCGACTAGCAAGCGTTCTTCGGCGAAAAGCAGGGAGTCATCAATCTGGCCGAGCAAGGCACTGGAACGATCAAAGTTACCAGCGGCGGCAACAATACTGGCAATGACGGCGGCTTCGCCCTGGTGCCAGCGATACTTCGGGAGGGGCACAAGCTGCTGGGCCGCCTGAGTAAACTTGCCCTGCTGATGCAAGGCGAAGGCGTCGAGGAACCTGAGGTAGGTGTCGCTCGGCGTCTGCTGACGGCGCGCTTGAATAACGTCCCGCATCGCATCGATTTGACGACCCGCCAGGAGGCTCAGGTAAATCAACTGCGATTGCACACTCTCATCGCGAAGCGCCGCGCTGCCTTCGAGCGCCCGCAAGAACGTCGCCACCGGCATCGGATTGCCTCGAGCCTTGCGCATGATGGAATCCATCGTCGTGCGCCGATCTGACGAGAAATCGAGCGCCATCGCGAAGGCCGTGGAAGCGAGGTTTTCCAGAGAGTGATCGAGCGCCACACATCCGGTGGCAAAGCAGTCCACGGCACGACGCTCTTCACGTGCTCCTGCCAGCGCATCGAGCAACAGACGCTCGGCCATGAAGCTGCGCCCCGCAGGATCCTGCAACACCGCCATGGCACCGAGAACAGCACGCGAATGGGTGGGCCGCGGGGCATCCACTGCAGCCGCCATGGCACCGGCTTCTCTCCAGTTCCCCAATTCCAGAAGCGACGAGAGACGACGCTGAAAAAGCATGGTCTCCGTCAGGGCTTCTGGGCGCGCTATCAACTCGACCACAAGCCCATGCTCACGCTGTTGCTGGAAGTAGCCAGCGACGGAATCCTTGGCCTCGGCCGAGAGTTCGCCATTCCAGGCAATCTCATCCATGTAGGCTTTTCGAAGCAGGTCCTCATCCGTAAGTTCCAAGTCGGCCGGAAAACCAAGGCGGACCGCCGCCAGACGAAACTCGGCGGGTTGACCGGGAAGGTTGCGCAGAATCTGGGCCGCTTGAGCGCGGCACTGGCTACCGCTGAATGGCAATGCCATGAGACGGCGCGCACGTTCCAAGACGTCCCCTCCCCTTCCCTGGTTCATCCATCGAGAAAGACCGTTCAGCAAAGTCTGCTGCACGACTTGAACCACCTCTTGTGTCGCCGTGGTGCCAACCATGGCTGTCGCGAGATCGAGGCTCGCATCCACTTCATCGGGAGCCGCCGCAACCAAGGTTTTCAATGACTTGGCCGCAGCAGGAAAATCCCCGGCTTCCCTCCACACCGTCAACCACGCTTTCTGGGCAACAGAGCTGGCCATGTCTCCACTAGCCAGGCGACCGAGCACTGCCTTCGCGCCATTGAAGTCGTGCAACTTCGCCAGCAGCATCGCATGCGATGCCCGGTCTTCGACTGTCGCAAGTTTTAGCTGCTCCAATTTGTGGAAGCAACGCCGGGCCTCGGCGGGCGACGCCTCGGCACCGACAGTGGCCAACGCTCGAATCAAGTCAGGCTTGTCAGGAGAAAGGTTAACCGCAGCCCGCAGCGAAGGCAGTGCCTCACGAGCCCGACCGTCTTCCACACAGCGCCGGGCTTCGACCAGGGGACTGGTCTCCCAGTCGATCACAGGACGATGGTTCTGGCTACGGACCCCATGCACCAAAATCACAAGCGGTGACACAATCGACAGACCGACGACGATGTATCGCATCCAGTGAAAGCGCTCGAATGGATCCATGTTACGGAACCGCACTTGTGCTGACGACAGGGATTTGACCTTTACTGCCGTGGACTCATCCCACCAACGACCTGAGTCCGCAAGGTCGCTCAGCACCGCATGAGTGCGGTGCCGCCGAACTCGGCGGGAAATGGGAGCAGAAGATTTCATGAGGTGACAACGGGATGACGGCTGCGACGAAAGATTCCGAACAAGATTCCGGCCCCTACAAGCAAGGCACGCTGGGGCTCTGGAATCGCTGCGGCACGCACCGCATCCAACCAGGTGGAATTGGCCCCTCCATTGGTCGTGCCCATGGTAGAGGTCGAAGTGGCAACCAACGACACCGTCGTGCCCCCCATGTTGGCAATCGACACTCCCGAGGTGGCCGTAGTCCGCAGAATATTCTCGGCCCCGAAAGCCGCCGCGACGTTGTTCGCGATCAGTCCAGGGTTGTTGTCGTGTCCGATCGCATGCACAAAGTCACTGGTATCCGTGTTCCGACTGGGTGGATTGCTCGACGATATCCAAACTACATCGCCAGCATTGCCAATCGTGATGTTGCCATTGATGCGAGTTTCGCTGTGATCTTTGGCCCCCTGCCCGGCAACCAGTTCAATCTTCCACGCATCGGCAGTATCCTCGAAAGGATTGTAGCCCAACTCCTGGGCACCCAAGCTGGAGCCCTTGACCACGATGATGGTCCCAGGGAGGAACTCGGTAAGCGAGGCGCTCGACAACACAGAGTCGAGCGTAGCCTGATCAAACGAAAACACGCCTTGGAGCATCGAGGTCGCATCGTTTGAATCGCCGAAGGTCATCGCCGACAAAACTGCCGCCGAGGTCTTTTCCACGATGACGAACTCAATGAACTCATTGCGGGACATCTTGGTCCCGGGCGCGACGGTTCCATTACCGTTGCCATACTCGTTGATCATCACACTAACCCCCAGCAGCCGTATGGGCAGCATGGACAGGCACAAAAAAGCGATGATCAACCGGGAGTTCAAATCCCAGTAAATTACGGAAATTATTACAATTCAGCAAATTAAATTCTGCCTGAATGATCAAGATCAACCCCTGCTCGTCTCCGCCGGGCACCCACCAGCGCAGCCAGACCCACCCACATCAGGATCACTCGCCCGGGCTCAGGCATGACTAGCAAGCTCGAGGTCGAGGGCTGGACGGATGACCAGTTGGCGCTGTTGCTGATCGCAGCGAGCCAATCTTCTTTGTGCCCTCCATTCGCCTGCAGGTTCTGGACCTCGTGGGAAGCAAGGTTCAGCCCCCAGGCGGAGTGATTGCCATCGGCATCCCCGTGCAAGAACAAGTTGGTGTGAGAGAAAGCCGTATGGTTCAGCGTCGAGAGCCCGGGAGGAACATCGCCCGTCAGCGTGTCCTCTGAATCTGAGAAGCCCGGGTAGTCCACCGAGCCAAAGTGGAGCGCATAGATGAAGTTCGTCGGATTGCCGAGAGGGTTCGCCAACGGTGCCTGAAAGGCATAGATTTGATCGGATTCGAAGTCGATCGCCAGATCACTGAACTCCCCAAAACCATCCTCCTGGCCAGGGATCAAGCCCGTCTTCGTCCATGCCCAGGAACTTCCGTCAACGGCTGAAGAGAACACGGTTCCTTTGGTCATGGGTGCAGTAATGGTCAGCTTGATCAAGGATTCGTTGCCAGCTCCTTGAGCGGGATCCGCACCATTGAACTGCCCCTGAGAACTGCTCCAACCATTGTTGGTGAAGTAGATCACCTCATTGGCCTCCACTGTCTCGAGCGCCATCACAGTGAAGGTGTCAAGATTGTCGTCATAGCCGATAACCGCCAGCCCCCCAGTGGAAACCACAGCCCGGGTCAACTGCGGAATCGCTACTGCTGCAAGGAACAAGAGCAGGGCCAGCTGCCGAGGACACACACCAAAGCGAGACCGTAAGCACGATGATCTAATAAGACTCATTTGAATATCAGTATTATATGATAATCAATATTGATTGTCAATGTCGCGAAGATTCTTTTTCCTGAGAACCAACCCAGCCAAACGCTGACAGCGACAATTTCACCCTCCACCCACCCCTGAGGTTGCAGCGCATTTGATGTGCGGCAGAATGCCAGCCCAATGAAAAATCAGGTCAGGGAAGTGCAGGTGAAGGCAGTGCTACCACTCGAAGGCAGCGTCGCGCTTTTCCTGGGGAACGAGGAAAAGACTTTCGTCATCTACGTGGATGAGCAGGTTGGCAACGCCATCTCCATGTTCATGCGTGGCGTGCCCAAGGAGCGCCCCCTGACCCATGACCTGATGTCCCACGTCCTGATGGCGTTCGGAGCGAAGGTTGACCGGGTCGTGATCAATGACGTCAACGGCAGCGTCTTTTATGCCCGCCTGATTATTGTGGCCGAGAATCAACTGCAGTCGCGGAAGGTAATCGAACTCGACGCACGTCCGAGTGACTCCGTCGCCCTGGCCGCCCAACAAAAAGCTCCCATCTACGTGGCCGACAAAGTCTGGAACACGGTCGAAGATGTTACCGACGCCCTGGAACAGATCCAGAAGCGCGACTCGAACGAGGCTTCTGGATCAACCGCGGAAGCATCCTCGGATTTCGAGGCGGACGTGGAGTTCGAAGAAGAGGACGACGAAGAGGATGATGACGATGACTTCACCGAAGACGATCTCTTCGAAGATGACGAGGAGGAAGATGAAGACTTCGAGGACGACGAGGACGACGAGGACGACGAGGAGGAAGACGACGATGACCTCCCTCCGCCCTCACGCTAAAAAACCAGGATTCAACGACAAAAAACCGGCTGCCCTTCCGAGCAGCCGGTTCTGTAAAACACATCCTACAAAGCAGGATCCCTAGCTCGCAGTCACAGCTGCATTGCCACGGTCACCCGTGCGAATGCGAACAGCTTCGAGCACCTCGCTCACAAATACCTTGCCGTCACCGATCTTCCCAGTGTTTGCGGCCTTGCAAATGGCATCCACCACCTCGTCAGCGCGACTGTCTTCGACCACGACTTCAAGCTTCACCTTCGGAAGGAAGTCCACAGTGTATTCACTGCCACGATAGATTTCCGTGTGTCCTTTCTGGCGTCCAAACCCTTTGACTTCAATAACGGTCATGCCTTCAACGCCGGCGCCTGAGAGGGCTTCTTTGACGTCTTCCAGCTTGAAGGGCTTGATGATAGCTTCAATTTTTTTCATGGTGATGCGGAATGGTTGATGTAGTTCGGCCTGATTGCAACGATTCTCCGCCAGCCCTTCGAAAAGACTTCGGAGCATCACTGCCATCATGCGCTCATCCTCAACCATAGCCGGATGTGTGCCAACTTTTTCTATGACTCTGTTTTGTGCTGTCCCTCGACGCCTGCAAAGCCCTGCGCTAGGGAATCCCCCAGACCTCTTTCCTTCATGATCCGCCTCATCATTTTCCTCGTTCTTCTGGGCTCCCTGGATTGCCGTGCTCAAGAAGAAAAATATCTGCTCCGGCTTCACTGGGAACCCGGCAAGCTCTACCGCCAGGAGACCTCCACCGACACCAGCACCCGCAAAACGGCCGAAATGACCGAAACTCAAACCATGCGGGTGATTCAGACCACCGAACTGCGGGTGAAGCAAAAGAAGGGCTCGTCGGACAAGCTGGTCGATGTGCGTTTCACGAGGGTTAAAGGCGAAATCGCCGCCAGCGGCAAAACGCTCACCTTCGATTCCAGCAATCCCAGCGAGCAGAACCCGATGCTACAGGAAGCCTTCGGACGCACCGTGGGGAAGACCTTCACCCTGGTCTATGATGGCAATGACCGCTTCCGCAGCATCGCAAACCTCACTAGCATGGCCTCCGAACCCGGTGCCGTGGTGGGCCTGTCAGCAGTTGCCGACTCCCATGACGTGGCCAGCCTTTTCCGCAAGTCGATGGAGATGGGCCTTCCTCCAGTTCCCGTCGCGCTGGGCGACACGTGGAGCGCTGACGAAACGATCAATTTCCCCAAGGCGGGCGAAGTGCGCGTCCAAATGAGCGGACGACTTCAGAGCATCGAGTCGCGCGAAGGTCGCAAGCACGCCAAGATTGCCTTCGAAGGCAAATTCGGAAATACCGCCAGCCGTCCCGACAAGCCCGCTGCCCTCGTGGAGATCAGCAACGACTCCTCGATGGCTGGGATCCTGTTTTATGACCTCGAACGCAAGACCGTGTCATTCGGAGCTTACACCTCCAGCATCAAACTCCAGGCTCCCGGTGAAACACTGCCCTTTGAGCAAAAGGTGACCAGCAAGCTTATCGACATCGAAGACCTGCCAAAAAGGTAGGCCTCATTCCGCGATCAGAGATTCGAGTTCGTTCAACACCTGCAACAATTCCGGAGGCGGTGTGAGCCTCAGTTGCTGATCGTCGCCTGCCTCCGAATGAATTAAGGCAAAGGTGCCGTCCCGATAGAAGTAGAGCTGACAAGTGATGGAGCCCGGCCCATCGGTCTCGGCCTTGTGCGCGATGTTCAGCATGACGCCGATGTCTTTCACAATCTCGAAATTGTTGATCGGACAGCAGATCATGAGGTGGCGGGTGGGAATCGCCACGATCGCGCCAAACGGTCCGACGCACTCCGGCATCTTCGCCAGGAGCAACGCATGACTCGCGGCGAAAAAATGTTCGGCTGAAAACAAGAACAATGGTCCGTTCGCCAGCTCCTTTACCACGGGCGCATCGACTTTGTAGATCGAGCTCAGGTTCTCCAGCGCCTGAGCGAATAACTGCTCGTCGGGCAACCCCCATTCCACCGCGCTGGCACGAGACACCGTGGCGACCGTCTCTGGATAATCGATTGCCAGCATCGTCGCCACGCCCTGGAGGTCGCGTCGCCAGACCGCATTCCCTCGGAATTGCTCGGGCACTGCTTCGTTCGCCATCAATCGGATGGTGAGCCGCGTTTTTACCTGGTCCCACGGAATGAACTCCTCAGCACTCGCCTGAGCGACCGCTGCCTCCAAACGACTGAAGTGCTCACTAATAACTCTCCCCCACTCGACCTCGTCCGTCTGTGCGCACAATTGAGCAAGATTTCCCATCCCCATTTGTGCACCGCTCTCAGCCGTGGCCGTGCCCTTGTCATCTGACCACACGATCTTCTGCCCGCGACTGACGAAATATCCATTCACCGCCTTCTCGAAGGCTGCAAACTTGTCAGCGGTCATGAAAGGCCTCCACCACTCCTCAGAATAACGGCGATTGCACAGGCCGCCCCTTCCCCGCTGAAGCAACCACAGACCTGCCAGGGCGCACAGAATTCCGAGACCGATCAGCACGTAGAACATACGACATTGGACCAGCGGCAATGCGCTGAATCAATCGCGATTCGCGGGCAGCGTGAGGCAAAACCTGGCTCCTCCTGTAGCACTCGATTCCACCCACACTCGACCACCATGTGCCTGCACGATGTGCTTCACGATCGATAGCCCAAGGCCAGTGCCGCCTTGCTCGCGTGACCGCGCCTTGTCCACTCGGTAGAAGCGCTCGAACACACGCTCCCTCGCTTCAGGTGGAATGCCAGCCCCGTCATCACTGATGGAGATCATCACTTCATCGGGACCGGGCATAGACTCGATGATTACCTGCCCATGTTCGCGGCCATACTTCAGCGCATTGTCGATCAGGTTGGTCAGCACCTGCTGAAGTCGGCCCGAGTCCGCGGCAACCGAGAGCGCTGCAGGCACCTCATTCATCACACCCACATCGCGGGCTGCCGCTTTCTCGGCCAGTTCATCCACGACCCGCTGCACCAGCTTGTGTAGATCCACCGCCATCACGTTCATCCGCATCTGGCCCGACTCCAGGCCCGAGATGGTCAGCAAGTCCTCCACCAGAGCCGTCAGCCGATCCGCATGGCGCTCCATGATCGTGGCAAACTTCTGCGTCGTCTCTGTGTCCACGAGCATCGTCGTCAGCGTCTCGGCATAGCCTTTGATGATGGACAAAGGCGTGCGCAGTTCGTGGCTGACGTTCGCGACGAACTCGCGGCGCGTGACTTCGAGTTGCTTCAGTCGTGTGATGTCGTGGAAGACGAGCACCGCACCCTGCACCCCTCCGATCGCGTTGAGCACGCGAGCACTGTTGACCTGGAAGTATCGAGTCACGCCACCCAGCACAGCCAGTTCGATCTCGGCATCCAGCACACGACCGTTCTCCAAAGTCCGCTGCACAATGTCCTGCACCTGATGCACTCGCAGCGCCTCCATCACAGAGCGGCCTCTGACTTCATCACGAATACGAAAAGCCGCACGCATCGCCGCATTCGCCGTCACGATCCGGCCTTGGCCATCGAGAATCAGCAGCCCCTCTTCCAGACTCTGAATGACCGCATCGCTGCTCGCGCGCTCTTCGCCCAGCGCACGCTGATGCTCCGCCTGGGCTCGCTCCACCACACGTTGGTGCTCGTAGCGAAGCTGGCTCAAGGCAATCCGTTGCCGCCACAGCATCACTGCCGCGATACATAGCAGAATGGCGAGCACCCAGAGCATGAGCTTACTCGGGACTCCCCGGTGCGAGACGGTAGCCAATGCCTTGCACCGTTTCAACGTAGTGTGCGAGCGGACCCAGCTTGGCGCGCAGACGCTTGATATGGCTGTCCACCGTGCGCGTGTCACTGTCGGCGGCGTATTGCCACACGTCTGTGAGAAGCTGCTGCCGAGGCACGGCCTGACCTCCGGCGCGGATCAGCATCGTGAGCAACTTTAACTCCGTGCTCGTGAGGCGAACTTCCTCGCCCTGAATCGTGGCGGTTTGGTTTGCCAGATCGACCAACAACTCACCCGCCTTGAGCTGCTGACCCGATGTCGGAGACGGCAGTCGGCGCTTCAGCATGCTCTGCACACGGAGCATCAGTTCCCTCATGCTGAATGGCTTGGTCACATAATCGTCAGCCCCACACTCGAAGCCCTTCACGCGATCCGTTTCTTCGGCACGTGCAGTCAGCATGATCACCGGAATGTCCTGCGTCGCAGGCTCGGCTCGCAGCGCTCGGCAGACCTCTGGACCACTCATCGTGGGGAGCATGTAATCAAGGATGAGCAAATCTGGCCGCGTCGTCTGCGCCACCTTCAGACCCTTGCCACCATCCTCCACCAACGAGACCTCATGACCTGCACCGCGCAGGTTGAACGCCAGCATCTCAGCCGCATCAGGTTCGTCTTCGACAACAAGAATCGTAGCCATGCTGGAGTCAGTTCGGTGTTGTGGTGAATCGGCAGCGAGAGACGCAGATCAATCGTCAGCACCTTGGGCTTTGAGGTGCCGGATGTCACGACCTTCGTGCAAATACACGACCTCCTCCGCGATGTTGGTCGCGTGATCGGCGATGCGCTCGATGCGCTTGGCCACCTGCATCAGGTGCAGGCAGCGTGAGATGTTTGGCGGCGCTTCGAGCATGTAGCTCACCAGTTCGCGTTGCAGTTGCTTGTGCATCGCATTGACCTCCTCGTCGCGCGGCAGCACGGCACGAGCTTTGGCAGCGTCGCGAGTGATGAAAGCATCCAGCCCGTCCTTGATCATCGACAGCGCGAGTTCCGCCATGCGCGGGACATCCACATACGGCTTGAGCTGGGGCTCGCGATTCAGCTTGATGGCTCGCTTGGCAATCGAGGTCGCCTCGTCGCCGACACGCTCAAGGTTCTGCGAGATCTTCATCGCCACCACGATGAAGCGGAGGTCGCGGGCGAGCGGTGCTTTGGACAGCAGCACGATCGCCATCTCGTCGATCTCGAGTTCCAGGCGATCAATCGCATCATCGGAGGCCTTCACCTTGCGACCGACCTCATCATCGCGATCGACCAACGCCTTCACAGCCTGCGTGATCGCCTCCTCCGTGAGGCTGGCCATGGTGAGCAGCTTGTCTTTGAGTTCAGAGAGTTCCTGATCGTGGTGCGTGGTCATAACTGGATGCTGGATTCTAGAGATCGGTTTCTGGATCAGCGTCAACCGAAGCGACCAGTCACGTAGTCTTCGGTCTGCTGCTTGGCGGGGTTGGTGAAGATCTTCTTGGTCGTGTCGAACTCGATCAACTCGCCCAAATAGAAGAACGCCGTCTGGTCGCTGATGCGCGCGGCCTGCTGCATGTTGTGAGTGACGATCACGATGGTGAAGTCCTTCTTCAGCTCGACGATGAGTTCTTCAATCTTGGCCGTGGCAATGGGATCGAGCGCACTCGCGGGCTCGTCCATGAGCAAGATCTCCGGCTTGATGGCGATGGCGCGTGCGATGCAGAGGCGTTGCTGCTGGCCGCCCGACAGGCCAAGTGCGCTGGACTGGAGGCGGTCCTTCACTTCATCCCAGATCGCGGCACCACGGAGGCTCTGCTCCACGATGTCGTCGAGGTCAGACTTGTTCTTGATGCCTTGCAGACGGCAGCCGTAGGCCACGTTGTCGTAGATGCTCTTGGGAAACGGATTCGACTTCTGGAAGACCATGCCGACGCGCTTGCGCAGCTCGATCACGTCGATGTCCTTGCTGTAGATGTCCTGCCCGTCGATCTCGATGCGCCCCGTGATGCGCACGTTGTCGATGAGATCGTTCATGCGATTGAAGCAGCGCAGGAAGGTCGATTTGCCGCAGCCGCTGGGACCGATGAAGGCGGTCACCAGCTTCTCGCGCATCGTCATCGTGATGCCTTTGAGCGCCTGGCTGGCGCCGTAGTAGAGCTTCACGTCACGAGCCTCGATCGCAGCGGGCATGGCAGCGATGCTTTCGGCGCTGAGGGTCACATTGGAGAGAGTGGCCATGAGAAGAAAAGGTCAGTGTCCTGCACGCATCGCCTTGCGCATTCGTGCGCGAGCAAAGATGGCGATGGCGTTGAGGGAAAAGGTGAGCAGCAGAAGCACAAGCACCGTGGCATACAGAATCGGGCGCGTCTTCTCGATGTCCGGCGACTGCGTGGAGAGCACGTAGATGTGGTAGCCGAGATCCATGAACTGATGCGTCAGCGACTTCGGCAGTTCGGCCATGTAGTAAGCTGCCCCCGTGAAAAGAATCGGTGCCACCTCGCCTGCGGCACGACTGACGGCGAGAATGCCTCCGGTGAGAATGCCCGGCATCGCGTTGGGCAGCACGATCTTCCAGATCGTCTCCAACTTCGTAGCGCCCAGTGCCAGCGATGCTTCACGGAGTCCAGGTGCGATCGTCTTGAGAGCTTCCTCGGTGGTCACAATCACGACAGGCAAGGTCATCACGGCGAGTGTCAACGACGCCCACAACACCGAAGGCTGCTTCCAGTGCGGGCTCGGCTCGTGCAGCATCACATCGAGATTGCCTCCGATGAAGTTCATGAAGAAGCCGACGCCAAACAGACCGAACACGATGGATGGCACGCCGGCGAGATTGTTCACCGCTGCGCGAATGACTCGCGTGTAAGCTGAGCCAGCGCGCGCATACTCGGTGAGATACACAGCGGTGATCACGCCGACCGGAATCACGAACAAGGTCATGACCAGCACACGAATGGTCGTGCCGATGATCATGGCCAGCACACCGGTGGTGTTCGCGTCGAAGAAGTTCTCTTTCGGAATCGTGGACACGAAACGCCACGAGAGATTCGGCAGCCCGTTGAGCACGATGTTGCCGAGGATGCAGACGAGAATCAGAAGGATCAGAGCTGTCGCCGTCGCGGTGACTGCTGTGAACATCGCATTGCTCCAGCCAATGCCCTGGCGCTGAAGACTGGCGGAAGGTTTCGTGCTCATGCCTTGCCCTCCAGTCGGCCTTTCAGCCGGTGAATCACCACATCTCCAATCATGTTGGTCACGAAGGTCACGACGAACAAGATCGCACCGAGCATGAAGAGCATCCGGTAGTGATGTCCGCCCGCCACGGCCTCCGCCATCTCAGCCGCGATCGTTGCCGTGAGACTGCGGGTGCCATCAAAGATGCTCCACGACATCACGCTCGCCGAGGTCACCATGAGCACGATCATCGTCTCGCCAATCGCGCGGCCAAAGCCCAGAACGACCGATGCAAACACACCCGGCAGCGCCGCAGGCAGCACGATTTGCCAGGCTGCCTTCCACTTTGATGCCCCCAGCGCCAGAGCCGCCTGCACGTAGCTGCGTGGCACACTCGTCAGCGCGTCCTCCGCCACGGAGAAGACTAGCGGAATCACCGAGAAGCCCAACGCAATGCCTGCGACGAACGCATTGAGCCGCGTCTGGTAGCCAAAGATGCTTTGCAGGAACGTCGCCAGCACCAGGAGTGCAAAGGTGCCCACCACGACCGACGGGATGCCTGAGAGCAGCTCGATCGTGGGCTTCAGCCACTCGCGAGTGCGTGGCGCTGCGAGTTGAGACACGTAGAGCGCTGCGAGCAAGGCCAGCGGCACCGCAAACAACAAGCCGACGAACGTCACCTTCAGACTGCCCACGACCAGCGGCATGATGTTGTATTTGTGGATGCTGCCGATCGGCTGCCAGATGTAGCTCGGCTTGTCGTAGCCCGTCCATTGATGTGGCTTGATCAGGTAGCGCCACAGGGTCGTGTTGATCTGCGCATCCTTGTCCACGGGGGCCTCCTTGGCCTGATCAAGCTTGACCTCCAGCATGAGCTTGAGCGTGTCCGCATCGAGCGCCTTCACCTCATCCGCCTTCATATCGAGATACTTGGCCAGCTCCTCCGCACTGTGCTTGGACGCCTCTTCCACAGGGATAAAGGTGGTCGGATGCGAGCTATCCTCGCGCTGGAGGAAAATCGGCACGCTTTCCCGTGCGATGAACACGAAGATCAGCAGCGTCGTCACGATGGCCGACATCGAAACCAAGAAGATCACCCGCTCGGCGATCCACTCCAGCGGCCTCGCCCGATGGCCACGTTTCAGCCCCATCCATCCTTCGGATCGTTTTGCTTTGTGGGGTGTGTGAGACATTCGCTACAAGAGATGATGTGATCGTGGCAAGCCCGCTCCGCCTTGCCAATAGCTGCCTGTGACGAAATTGTCACGGAGCTAAGCAAGGGTGCCCAGAGAGTCTATCGAAGCAACCTTCTCTTGCTGTTCACCAGCAACCCAATCGGCCACCACCGCCCGAGGCTTCACCCTCTTTGCCAGACGTTGAGATTGGACAGGCAAGGCTTGCCGCACTACCGGATGGACCGCTCACCTCCCATGACTGGCTCCCCTCCTCTTCGCGTTGTGCATGTGCTTGATTCGCTCGCTCCCGGCGGGCTTGAGAATGGAGTGGTCAATGTGGCACGCCGACTTCACGGGCAAGGGTTCGAGATCCACGCCGCCTGCCTACGATTCAAAGGCGACTTCGCGTCCCGCATGCCCGATGAGTCCAAGGTAGTCGTGCTGGGCAAGGGTGAAGGGTTTTCGCCCAAAGCGGTGATCGCACTCGCTCGATACCTGCGACGCGTGAGGGCGGACGTGGTGCATACGCACAACCTGGGCACTTTGATTTACGCCGCCTTGGCCACTCTCGGAGGCCGCCTCCCCCCCATCGTTCACGGCGAGCATGGGCAGCTGCAAAAGCCCGACCTCACGCCCAAACGGCTCCGCCAACGACGCTGGCTGTTCCGGTTGTGCCGTCGGCTGCACGTGGTCTCCAGCAGCGTGCGAGACAATCTGGTGGACCTGCAATTGTCCAGTCCCGAGCAGATCGTTGTCACTCCCAATGGCGTCGATTATGATCGTTACACGCCTGCGATGGACATGGGCAGCGCACGCACTCAGCTTGGCTTCGGCAACGACGACATCGTCATTGGCATTGTGGGTCGGCTAGTGGCCCTGAAGCGCCACCGGATGTTGCTGGAAGCTTTTGCGAAACTGTCCCCCACATGGCCTCAGCTTCGTCTGCTCGTAGTTGGTGACGGTGGTGCGGACCGCGACGACATTATTGGTGCCATGCGAGAGCACGAGTTTGCTGATCGAATCACCTGGGCAGGACATCAAAACGACCTCCGTCCTTACTATCAAGCGATGAGCCTTCTGGCTGCGCCTTCTGAGATCGAGGGACTGTCCAATGCCGTGCTCGAAGCCATGGCCTGTGGCGTGCCTGTGCTCGCCCATTCCGCCTGTGGCAATGCCGAGGTGATCGAAGACAACAGCAACGGATTCCTCCGCGAGCTGGATACGTCCGACATCCTCGCCACCGAACTAAAGAATGCGCTCTCTGACACGAACCACCTCGCGCATTGCAGCCGGAACGCCCGAGAGAGTGTTATGCATCGCTTCTCGATGGACGCCATGATCCGCACTTACCAACAGCTCTACCGGGCAGGTGCTGGCGTGAGCAGCGAGAATGTTGCCGCCACTGCACGGTGCTGAGACGGCCGATGGGGCTCCGTGATGCAAGCGGTGCACTGCCAGTGCTGGCGATCGAAAAACAGGTAGTCGAGACGCATCCATGGCTGCCCCATGGCGAGCGGGTTGTGCGTGACCCCTGGAAAAGAAAAGCCGAAGCCGCTGCCTGCTGCCTCATGAGCATCGCCAAAGACATCGGTCACCAGGCCATGAGAATAGCCAAGGCTCGTCAGATTGAAGTCGCCCACCATCATTGTCGGTAGGGTCTCTTGGGAAGCACGATCCATCATGAAGCGAACCATGGCGATGCGAAGGTCCCAGCCACGCTGGACCTCACGACGCTTGGCTGCGAATGGCGTGCCTGGAATGCCGATCAGACCGTAAAGAAATGAGCCGCGCACATGGTATCGAAGGGCATCGCGTGGCGAGGGCATGTGCGTGTTGTAGATCACGATGTGAGTGCCCTTGAAGTCGATCACATACCTGGCTGCGATGCTCTGACTCACGCCCTTGTCGTCCACGAACGTCACCGGCTCCACGGATAGAATGGGATACTTGCTGACCAGCGCGAACTCTCCCAAATCCTTGCCGTCTTTGAACTCACTGTAGAACGGGTCAGCCAGATAACGGGCGGACACCGCACCGGCTTCCTGGAAGACCATGATGTCCGGCTTCACCGCCTCCTTGAAGTCCTTCATGCTGTAGTTGCCATGCTGTCCACGGTTGTTCGTGAGCACCACGAGCTGACCTTCCTTCGCCGCCATGTCCCTCTGCCCACGCCATTGGTAGCCGAAGAAACCGAAAGCAGCGACCAAGCCTCCCACCACGCCGACCACCAGCCCGCGCCACTCGAGAAACAAGACGCACAAGGGCAGTAGACCGAGGAGAGGAAGGAACCAAATCAGCGGCGGCATGAAGCTCGAGAAGGCAAAGAACACATTCTGCTCCCCTACATAGCGCATCAGAATACCTAACAATAGAAGCGCGCCAACAAAGACCATCACCGTCCATCGCAGCATGCGTCTCAACAGCCCGAAGCAACCCTTCACGATCTGACCACGCCCCTCAGGGGTCTGGAGCCTGCCGCCAAAGGTGTGCAATCCTTGGTCAAAACGCTGTTTGATACTGGGCTTACTCATGGGTGAGGAAAAGGGATCTCGAATGCCAGAGCATCAGTAGGCGGCACGTGCTTCCAGCGCAACCGTCACGGCGCTCATCGCCAGCTCTCCGTGATCAGATCAGGGCCAAACACCTTCGGGAAACGTGCGGTCAGAGTTTCATAAACGAAGCGCATTGCTTCGCGATCCGCCTCGTTCGCAAAGGTCGGGTGAGGACGCCATTGGGGCTGAACGACTCCTGCCGTCCAAGGCTGTCCGATCGACCTCGCGTGATGCTCGAGCAGTTGATCCAGCTTCTTCCTGGAGACCTCACCCGCCACGTGCTCGACCGCCCAGTTCCTGGGCTCCAATCGTCCGACCACCGCGATCAGTTCCATCAGATCCTCCGCGAGGTGGTCCGGACGCAAGCGTTGTCCGGTGCGTTCATTGATGTAGGCCAGCGGACCCACATGCGCATCGTCCCGCATCGCCAAGGCACAACCGGCAAAGAGCGACTCAACCGCCGCCACGCAGCACCCTTCCCGCCGCGTCATAATGAGTGAAACCTTGGCCTGGCATTGCTGGCGGGCCACTTCCTCAATTGGCACCGATTCGATAAACTCCAACTGCTGGGGCACGCCGAAGTCCCTGGCCAGGGCACGCAGAGTCTCGATCGTCCTCCCACCCTCCTTCTGGCCGATGAGCACCACCTTCAACGCGGCAGGCATGTGCGCGAGGGCACGGAACAGATCCCAGTGGCGTTTGAACTCGCCCCAGTTGGCCACCATCACAATGTCGGTCGTTCGCTCAGCAGGCGGACGCGGCTGGTAGAGGGACGGATTGATCCAGTCGCAAGGCAAGGTGCTCAGACACTTCAGCCGAGGGTCGAATCGCTCAATGGTGTCGATCTCGGTGTAGTTGCAGCTTTGCACAAAGATCGTGCCCTTGACCTTGCTCAGAGCGAGGGCCAGCACGGCATAATCGGTGGGCGACCAGCTCGTCGAGAGCACCAGATCGAAGTGCTCATCCACCCAGCGAAACTCTTCCTCCGAGAGTCCAAGGAGCAGGCGGGCCCAGTTGTATTCGAAGGTCATGAGCAGCACGCCTTTTTCGCCGCCGTCTCGTGGTGCCTTGAGGATGATGCTCCTGTCCAGCAACGGTCGCGTCTTGATCAAGTCGCGATAGCGCGGCAGCCCGCGAACGATCTGACTCCAAATCTCGGCCTTTCCCTTGATGCCTGGGTTTCGGTGGATGAAACGGATGCAGAGGCCGATCAGAAAGTTCGAGCGCGCGAAGCTCAAGGCACGAGCCAGTCGGCTCCCGCGTTCAACGGGATCTGAGGCGAGCAGGCCGCGCGCCAGATGCAGCCACCCAGCCCCCTCACGTGCGGCATGAGAGTAGCGAAGCGCATCGCTCAGCCTCAGCTTGCTCCGACGAATGAAGGCCTTCAGGTCCATGGTCGATCAAGCTCCGTAGCCTTCGATCCGAGCCATCACGCCGCTGACCGTCAACTGGAAGCGAGTGAGGTTCAGTTCATTGTTCACGCCCAGTCTCCGCAAGGCAAAGGGCGAAGCGTTGGCTGCATTCCAACCCGCGACGGTCGTGAGCGTTGAGCGATAGCCCGCTTCGCGAGCCAATGCTTCAGACTCGGGTGTGAAATCGCCCGGCGTGCCATTGGGATAGCAGAACAAATCACAGCGACCACCGATGCGTTCTTCAATTAGGCGGCGGGAGTTGCGTAGCTCGTCAAAGGCCACCTCACGGCTGCACCGGCCCACGATGCGATGCGTGCAGGTGTGACTGCCAAACTCAACGAGCCCGCTGTCGCGCATGGCGATGATCTGACCCCAATCAAGGCTTCGTTGGGTGGCTGGGAGCGATGGATCGTTCACATTCAGCGGCATGGCATGGCCCGTCTGCCGCTCGATCTCGGCCACCGCCTGCTCGATCTGATCCTGCGGCTGACATTTGAGCCTCGACTTTACCGTTCGCAGGTCCGCATAGCCCTGCCCTGCTTGGATGAGGCTGTAACTGACGCGGTCCACCCAGATCGGACGCTTCTCTTCCACGAACGAGGTCGCGAGGTAAATCGAGGCTGGCATCGCGAGTTCCTTCAGCACCGGAAAGGCAAGGTCATGCGTGGAACGGAAACCATCGTCCATCGTCACACACAGAGCATAGTCAGGCAGTGACTTGCCGCGCTCCAGACAATCAACTGCTTCGCTCAACGGAATCACCCGATACACACGAGCCAGCCAGCCAGCGAAGGCGCGCCACTTGGCCACCTCCAGGTGCTTGTGCTCGAGGTTTTCATAAGGCAGCAAGGGACCGCTGGCGAACCCATGGAACATCAAAATCGAAAGCTGCCGACGGTGCGCCCGCCTCGTTATCAAAGGCAAAGGCGAGCGGGCCAGAACGGAGGCGATGAGTTTCTTGAAGGCCATCGCAGTCAGCTTTGTTTCAGCAGCATCCTGCGCACGCGTCCAGCGGCAGAGCGAAGTCTCTGCAGGAGCGGGCGGCGGCTAATGACGTAGTTGTTCCGGGTCACAGTGGCGAAACGTTGTTTGAAGCTCTCACCTCCGCGAGTGAAATCAAACTCCAGCGCCCCTTCTTCGGCAGCGGCGGCGATGAGATACTTGAGCAGCACTTCGCCCGGACCGAGGTTCGACAGCTCGGGATCGAACGATGGCTTATACCAGATAAAACGCTGATCGTGGAAGAAACCGAAGTGCGTGGCCACCACGCGATCTCCGGCATAGACCAGTCGAAAATCGACCATCGGCCAGAGGATCTCGTTGACCACCAACTGCTCGTAAAACCGACGATGGGCTTCGGTCTCGAATAGGCTTGGCGTGGGCGTCGTTTTCCATCTGGCGATGTGCTGATCAAAAAGCACTGGCAGCCACTTCAAGGCCGCCTGCCGAGTGGTCAATCGCTCCAGGCGAATGGCACCGAGCTTGGCCACCTTCTTCTCATGGCGGCGCAGGCTCTCCTTTTTCAGCAGTTCCTTCACCACTGCTCCATCGGCATCAAACTCGATGGCTGGACATGGTTCCTCGATGGCGACCTCGAAAGGATGCTGCACGTCCTTCAGCGCCGTGAAGAGCAGGCTGTGCTCGGGCACAGCGCTGAGTGAGACAGCTCGTTCGGTGCTCAGCGCCTTCAGGATTGCCGGTGTGACTTCGCTCAGATCGCCAGGCAAGCACAGCAAGTCGGAGTAATCCGACCGAGGATCGCCCACGAACCTCAGGCATCCCTTCTCATCGCGAAACAAGGGCAAGATGGCCTTGATACCCTCATCCTCAGCGACCAGACAGCACAGACCTTGGCTTGATCCATAGACCTCCAGGAAGACCTTCGCCCATGCATGAAGAGTGAAGACTTCGCGCCTCGGCTGCGCCAACCACAGCCGATGCCAGTCAGCCTCCAGTGCGTCCAGGTCGCTCGCCTTGTCGATGATCCGCACCTTGATCATGCGGACTTGCGGCAGGCATAGAAGATCCAGGAAGAGGCGGTGTCACTCTCTTCCACCGTCGTCGGCTGTCCTTTGCCATTGTAAATGGCTTCCACGGCAAAGCCCTGCGTTGCTGCCTGGGCCACTTGGTGGCTCTTGCGGATGTAGTAGATCGGAGCCTTGAAACCATTCGAACTGTCATGCCGCAGTTCATAGCTGTCCGTTTCCTCGGCACAGTGCAGGCTTCGCTTCCAGTTCCTGATGCCTTGCCAATACTCGATGAGGTTCTTGATCATTCGGACCGGATTCTTGGATCGATTCAGATTGCTCAGATCCTGCGGAAGGGTCTTCGGCTTCTCGCGGTTGTGGCTCGAAAAGGCGAAGATGCCGCCAGGCTTGAGCACACGCTTCACTTCGGACATCACTTGCAGCCGTCCTTGGTGCGACAGGCAGTCGATGCCATTGAAGGAAAATAGAACGACGTCGAACGAGGCCTCGCCATACGCCGACAGGTCGCGGGCATCTCGTTCCTCAATCTTCACCCCTGGAAAACGAGCCGCAGCCGCCCGGACCATCTCCTCGGAATAATCGAAGCCTCGATAATCGCCCACGAGCGGAAGGAGGAAGCGGGTGGTCCGGCCAGCTCCGATGCCCATGTCGAGGAGGGAGCATCCTTTCAGCGCCAACTCATAGTCTCGCAGAAACGCCTGCTCTTCAGGCATCACAAACTCCTTCTCTGCATACCAAGCTGCAGCCGACTTGCTGAGGTAGAAGTCTTTGTTGAGGGAGGCAATGTCATCGCGGGAGGCCATGCCGATGTATGGCCGAGAATTGGAGGGGTGCAAATCCGCATCCACCCGGAGCCTAGTCGGATGCCTTTGATCTTGCCCAACCTTTCATCGGCAGTAAATCAGGCCCTGATGACTTTCCCGGAACTCTGCTTCTTCATCTCCGCCGACCAGTTTCGCTACGACGGCGCGAAGGGTAGCTTTTGGACTCTCTGGTTTCGGGAGAGCGGCTTTCGATTCACCGTCGTCATGCGCCTGTGCACATTTTTCCGCTCACAAGGATGGAGCCGCTGGGGCATTTATCACTTGTTCCGCTTCTGGCATCGTCGCCAGCAGGTGAAATACACCACCTACATCAGCTTCGAGTCGTCGATCGGGCCGGGTCTCTACCTTGGGCACCTGCTGTGCATCGTGGTCAATACACAGACCGTGATTGGCAGGAACTGCACCCTTGGTCACGGAGTCACGCTGGGACAAACTCACGCACGCAGCAAACATCCCGGCTGTCCGATCATTGGGGACAATGTTTACCTCGGATGCGGTGCCAAGATCATCGGTGGCATCAAGGTGGGAGACAATGCAGCGGTGGGACCGAACTCAGTGGTGATCAAAGATGTGCCGGACATGGGCGTGGTCAGCGGCATTCCGGCCCAGGTGATCTCGATGAAGGGATCGGAGGGCTACGTGTCAAACCAGTCTGTGGAATGACATTGCCCCCGCTCCTCGCCTCGGCCCTTAAACCCTACCCTTCCCACGAACACGATGATCACACGTCTCCTCGCAGCTCTCGCCATCGTCACAAGCTCGGGGCTGCAAGTTGCAGCGGAGTCCACAGTCCTGCCTCCGAATGCCCGGATTGCGATCATTGGCGACAGCATCACGGAGCAGAAGCTGTATTCGAAGTTCATCGAGACCTATCTCCTGGCCTGCGCAGGCAGGACAGACGTCGAGTGCTGGCAGTTCGGCATGAGTGGCGAGATGGCCATCGGCATTGTCTCGCGGTCGGACATTGACCTCAATCTCTTCAATCCCACCGTGGCCACGCTGTGCTACGGGATGAATGACGGGATGTATCAGCCTTACAATCCGAGCATTGGCACGAACTTCGAGAACAGCATGCGCCGGGTGCTGGAGAAGCTGCCCAGCCTCGGCGTGCGACAGGTGATCGTCGGCTCGCCCGGCGTGGTGGACTCGCATTTCTTCCAGCGCTTCCCGGCTGCGGAATACAACAACACCCTTGGTCAGCTGGCCAAGAGCTGCCGCAAGCTGGCAGCGGAGTTCAAGCAACCCTTTGCCGATGTCCACACACCAATGCTTCAGGCGATGGAGGCCGCGAAAAAGACGCTCGGCGACAGCTACGATGTCGCTGGTGAAGATGGCATCCACCCAGGACCCAACGGCCATGTGATCATGGCTCAAGCTTTCCTGAAAACCCTGGGTATGAAGGGTGAGATCGGCACCATCGAAGTCGATCTCCAAGGTTCGAGCCGGGCAACCGACGGGCACGTGATCCTCGCGGCCAGTGAGGGGCAGATCGACATCGAAAGCTCACGCTGGCCGTTCTGCTTCGATCCGGAAGCCATGAGCATCCTGCCATTCTGCACCTTCAGTGAGGACCTGAATCGCCTCACGCTCAAAGTCACCCACCTCAGTGGCAGCAAAGCAAAGATCACCTGGGGCAAGGAGACACGCGAGTTCACCAACGAGCAATTGGAGCGGGGCATCAATCTCGCCGCTGAGTTCGCCGAGACTCCCTTCGACACCCCGTTCCTCAACCTCATGGATGCCGTGGCCCAGAAGCAGGCCTTCGAAACTCATGCCTTCTGGAACATGGCCTACACCTTTCGCGGCAAAAACCTGGATCCCTCGAAGGCTGAAACCAAAGCCGCCTACAAAGAACTCAAGCAGAAGGTCAATGAAGGCCGCCGCCCTCTGTTGGAGGCTGCGCGCGCGCTGTTCAAGCCCGTGAAGCACACCCTCATCATTGTGCCCGCGCCGTAATGGAACCAGGAGCATGGCGCCACCAGCAGTCAGCACGTGGTATCATTCAACGAGAAACTCCTCTCCGTGCGCCCCCAAAATGTCTCGCCAGGCGATGGGTGGGAAGCTCGACGATGAAATAGAACGAGACTGAAACGCTCACCGTCAGCACAAGCCGCAACGCCCAGTAGATCACCGGATTGGTCCCCGAGATTTGCAGAAGCTGTGGAAGCTCCGCCAGCGGATGCATCAGATAGATCGAGTAACCGGCCAAACCAAAACGTGAGAGCCAGGACTCCTGGTTAGTGCGCTGAAGCTCGGCATACAACCAAACGAGCACCACCAAACCCGAGACGGGCAACGAATATTTGAATGGTATGATCTCGCGGATGCCGAGCACGAGCAGCGCGGAAGACAAGGCCCACAGCCCAGTGCGAACCAAGCCAAGATGGCCTTCGATCTTCTTCGCCATGCTCGAAACGAAAGCAGGAACTGTCATCGAACCGGCCAGCCAGTTCGCCAGCACACACCCGCACAGCCAGACTGGCAGGCACACCAGCCATGTCCAGCCAGCCTGATACGCCATGATGTGACCATAACCATTGTCCGGCTGGAGACAAAACAACCAAGACACCACCAACGATCCCAGCAGGAGTCGATACGCACCCACTCTCTGCAACATGATCCGAAGCAGCGGATAGAGGGCGTAGTAGATGATCTCGCAATACACGGCCCAAAGGACATTCTTCAGCCACAGAAAAGTGCCCGCGTAGTGATGCAAAACGGCAGCCACCAGGAGCGGCAGACCGATCCGTGTCAGCCGCTGGAGGTAAAACGGCATCGACCGAAAAGTTCGCCCGGATGCATACGGGTAGTGAATGCAGAATCCGGACACGACGAAGAACACCATGACCGCTGAGACCCCCGAAAACGCCACAATCAAGCCTTTGCGCAGCCACTCGAACTCGGGACTGAACACCGACTTGTTTAGCGGGGACGCAGCCAGATGCGCCATCACCACCCACGCGGCGCTCAGAAACCGCACCACGTTGAGGAAATGAAACGTGCGCCGCTCGCTCATAGGTCGGGGCGGGAAATGATGCCCCGGCGCGACAACCAGTGCAGCACTCTCGCAGAACACACCATCCACTGATGCCTCCACGAGATGCTGCCAACAATGGTCGCCGTGGGCGCATCGAACTCGTGCGCATGCTTGAAGAGCCAGGGATTGCGCCCATGCATCACCATCACACGACCGCCAGAGGGGATGAAATACGGGATCCAACTGAACCAATTGTAGGTCACAGGCAGCACATGGTAGCGCACCTGGGATTGGAAGAGACTGAGCCGGAAGGCTGGTTGGTCGTTGGTCGTGTGCTGGCGCACATGAGTCTCGTGATTTTGCTGCCAGAGCCGAAGAAAGTCCAGTGTGGCAGGACTCTTTTTGAAGGCGAAGACCCCAGTATTGAAAGCACCGAAGGCTGGCGGGATGGTGTTGAAGGGTTCGTTCTTCTGCTCGAAGGCGTAGTTCACCTCGGCATTGCCATCGGGAGTCACGAGCATGTCGTAGCGGTCCAGCAGATCAAACAAACCAGCAAGGGAATGCGGCACATAGGTGTCGCTATCGAGATACACGGTGAGGTCGAAGGGCGAACGTGCGAACTGCTCGATCTTCCGGTAGTAGGCACCGCTATCGAGAGCCGCGTAGGTCTCTGTCGATGAAGCCGAAGTGATGGGCATCACGATGTCGAACTCCGCATCGGGCTCCATCGTCTGATCGGTGACCAGGCAGATCTTCGCCGTCGCATCAGCGCGTTTCACGGAGCGCGCAGACACGCGGGCCTCATCCACATACTTTGCCCCAAATGCAGTGTAGAGGAATCCTTGGGTCATGGGGATCAAGGCGCGAGGTTGCTAAACTGGCTTCTCGGCGAAGGCGATGATCTCATCCCCCATGTCCAGCGAGTTGCCGAGCAGATTCACCAGCTTCTTGGCCAGTTCCACCCACGCAGGACGCACGGCGCTAGCAGCGGCGCCTTGAACGATGGCGTTTTTCTCCTGCTGCCATTGCGCGGCATTCTCCTGCACAGAGCGCATGAGCTGGCGCAGGCGGTTGATCTCCACATTGTATTCCACAGACTTCACCCGCAGCCCGGCCTCCTTCAAGAACGCCGCATAAGTGTCCCTCGTGTAAAACGAGGCGTGGATCGGCGGCGGATCACCAATAAAACGATGGGCCAGCCGCCAGCTCGGAGACGCGAATTGTGTGGGGACCACTGTCACGTGAACACCACCCGGACGAAGCACGCGCGTCATCTCGCTGAGCAGGCCGAGGGGCTGTCCAATGTGCTCCATCACATGGCTGCTGAAGACGACATCGAAGTGATTGTCAGGAAACTTCGCGTCCTGGAGCATGCCATTGAAGACATCGATGCCCAGTTCCTGGCGGGAGAAGTCAGCCGCCCACTTGGCGATCTCAGCACCTTGCGGCTGCCAGCCACGCTCCTTGGCGACGGAGAGGAAAAAAGCTGCACTGCAGCCTACATCCAGAAAGCGCCCGGTCTGACGATACGGCTCCAGACGATCGAGCAGGGCCTCCAGCTTCACGCGATTGCGCACCACATACTTGCCATCGCGCTTCTCGTAGGTGGGATGAACATTGGTGTCACCGAAGTTGCTGTCGTAGAGCTTCGAATCTTCGCTCTGAATGTTTGGCGCAAAGATGAAGTCGCAGTTTCGACAGCTGCGGATGCCTGGCGCATGATTGACCGGCATGGGCTGGTGATCCGTCGAGCCGCAAAGGGGACATGGAGCAAGCCCGGACTCTGACTGGGAGGGGAATGGGAGTATGGCTGACAAGCCGCGCACCTTGAATCGTGAAGGCCAAATGGCAAGCATTTGCGATCACCAACTCTTGCGCATGCCATAAAGCCAAGTTGCAAAGGTGGTCGCTTAGGTTAGAAGCCAGCGCAAAATGGGCTTGGATTTCAAAGGCGCGGCCATGGTCGCATACGCACGTCAGCAGGGAATGCCGATGGCGTCCGTGCTCACGCTCGGGAGACAGGAGTCCGTTATCAGTGAGGCATGGTGCCAGCATCTGAAGGCAGCTTACGATGCCCCGGTGGAAGGTCTCGACTACCAGCGCGAGCCGTATGGCGAGGAGTTTTTTAAACGGCTCGGCGCGCAGCGAATCGATTCCCTCGACTACTCGTCTTACCAGTCCTCCACGCTGTGCCGTGATCTGAACGATCCACCTGCCGTAGACCCGGTCGAAGGCTATGACCTCGTCTATGACGGCGGCACCTTGGAGCACGTCTTTCACTTTCCCCATGCCATCGCGAACTGCATGGCCCTGGTGAAGGTAGGCGGGCACTTCATGGCCTCGCTGCCAGCGAACCAGTGGCTGGGGCACGGCTTTTATCAGTTTAGCCCGGAGCTTTTCTTCCGCGTCTTCTCCCCGGAGAACGGGTTCGAGACCGTCCGCATCTACCTCGCCGAAAATGGCAATGCTCAAGGCAAGCTCTACCGCGTGCTGGATCCGGCTGAAACCGGGTCACGCACCTTGATCGAGGGCGGACGACCGCTCCTCATTCTGGTGTGGGCACGCAAGATCGCCGAGGTGAAGCCCTTCCAAAAATGGCCGCAGCAGAGCGACTACTCGGCACGCTGGGCGGAGGGCAAGGAATCGGAAGCGACCGACGTCCCACCCGATCAGATGAGTGCGGGACGCAAGCTCCGGCGCGCCCTTGGAAAATTGGTCCCCAGCTCGGTTCGATACTACATCGCCTGGCGGAAACACCTCAAAGCGGCCCGGCGGGGCTTGATCGAAATCGACAAGCTTCAATGAGCCTCGCACGCCGTTTCCTTGCTGGCTCGGGCTTGAGTCTGGTGGACCAGGCCGTGAAGATGGCCAGCGCCTTCATTCTCACGCCCATCATCGTCTCGGGACTGGGCTCCGGCTTGTATGGATCGTGGTGCCTGCTGATCGCCGTCTTCGCCCAGTATGGCTGGCTGGATCTGGGACTTTCGTTGTCGATGCCACGATTCCTCTCGAAGGCGGTCAGCGGCCACAAGACCGATGAAATCCGCACCTTGGCCGGGACCGGAGCCGTCATCTTCATCGGAGTCGCCGTGGTCTCTCTGCTGACGACCATCTTCGTTGCCTGGCGGGCTCCCTACTGGATGGCGGATTCAGAAGCGGTGGATGTGGTGCGCTCGGTAGTGCTGGTCTTTGGCAGCTTCCTCGCGGTGCAAACCACCTCGCAGCTTTACCTCGGCTACCTCAAGGCCCACGTCCGTTATGACAAGATCGCCCTCGCCTCGATCTTTCGGGTGGTGGTCACGGGTGTGTTGTTCGTCATCAGCATTCGCCATGGCTGGGGCCTGCTGGGCATTGCCTCCATTCATGCGGGATGCGGCGTGGTGGAGTGCCTGATGCTGATCACCTTCGCGCGTCGGCTGGAGCCGCCGTTGCAAGTGGACCTGCACGCTTTCAGCAAGCCCAAGGCCGTGGAGGTTTTGAAGTATGCCTTCATCGCCTACCTCATGATGGCGGGCCAATCCCTGCGCTCCACGGTGCAGCCGATCATCATCGCGTATCAAGCAGGCGAACAAGCCGTCACGGGCTACGCCCTGGGCACAAGGTTTCCCATCCTGTTCGTCGATCTGGCGCACATCGTCGCTGGCGGACAATTGCTCACCTTGTTCAGCCGTTACGTGGGCGCGAACGACACGGAGGGCCTCAAGAAAGCGTTCGTCTTCGCCTCCCGCATGTGCGCCTCACTGGCGGTGCTCGGTGGCGGCATGATGTGGCTCTTTGGCCAGCCGTTTCTCCAGCGCTGGATTCCTGATCATGCCCTGGAGGCGTGGAAATCCCTGCTGCCCAGCGTGCTGCCGAAGGCCCTTTTCGTGGCACAGACACCCAGCATGGTGCTGCTGCTCGCGCTCGCGAAGCATCGCCGCCTGGCCGAGGCGGACTGGATCGCGGGCCTGTGCAACGTGGCGATGACGTGGTGGCTCTCGGCACGCCTCGGCGGTCAAGGCGCAGCCCTCGCCACCTGCGTTGATCAATCTCTGATCTGCGGCATCCTGTGGCCACTGCTCGCCGCTCGGGGGGCCGAGATGCGGTTCATCCAGGTCTGGGGCGGCCTCTTCGCCTGGCCCGTGCTGCGCGCGGCGTTGCTGCTCTCGCCTTGCGCGCTCATGCTTCCATGGGCAAGGCCAGACTATACCTCGCTCGTGCTGATTGGCGTGGTGAGCTGTGTTTGGTTCGGCCTCATCTCACTCATCACCATGCCTCGCGAAGAAAGAACCTGGCTGCTGAAACTCATGCCTTTCCTGAGCAAGTTCGGCATCAAGGCAGGTGCAACGTCCAACGAACCCGGCTAATTTTTCCGACTCATGTGTGGCATTGCTGGAGCCTTTGATCGACGCGGCAGGACTTTCGATGCCGCCGTGCTCGAACGCATGGCTGGCGAAATCGTGCACCGTGGTCCCGATGACTCGGGCTACTTCTGCACGCCCACCGCCGGGCTCGCCTTTCGCCGTCTGAGCATCATTGACCTCTCGGGCGGTCACCAACCTCTCGGCAACGAAGACGGCAGCATTCAGGTCATTCTGAATGGCGAGATCTACAACTACCGCGAACTCACGGCGGAACTGCAAGCCGCAGGGCATGTCTTCAAGACCAAGTCGGACACCGAGACCATCGCGCACGGCTACGAGCAGTGGGGCGACGACGTGGTGAAGCACCTGCGTGGCATGTTCGGCATCGCCATCCTCGACACCCGGCGCAATCGACTCGTCGTCGCGCGGGACCGCTTTGGCATCAAACCGATCTACTGGACAGAGCAGGATGGGCTCTTCCTCTTCGCCACCGAGATCAAGTCCCTCCTGGCCCATCCCTCTGTGAGCCGCCAGGTCCACTGGCAGGCCGTAGGCGAGTATCTCACGCTGCGTTATCCTTTGGGGCCGGACACCATGTTTGCAGGCATTCAGCGCCTGCCTTCCGCAGGGCTCATGATTGTGGATGAGGCGGGTGTGCGCGAGTCCAGCTACTGGCAGATGCCTAGCGATCAACCCATGATCACCTCCATGGAGGAGGCGGAGCACGAAATGGAGATCGCGCTCCGAGAAGCTGTGAGCAGCCATCTGGTAGCCGATGTGCCGCTTGGCCTCTTCCTCAGTGGTGGCGTCGATTCCACCACGATGCTCGCCTTCATGAGCGAGCTGTCGTCCCAGCCCGTCAAAACCTTCACGGCCAACCTCGGTGACAACGTGACCACCGACGTCGCCAGTGCCCGCGATGCCGCCCGGCACTTCAAGGCCGACCATCGCGAGGTGATGATCGAGCCCGCCAGCATTGATCTGCTGCAAAAGCTCATCTGGCACCTCGATCAGCCCATCAGTGATCCAGCGGTGCTGCCCACCTACCTTTTGTCCAAGGCCGCACGCGAGGACGTGACCGTGGTGCTCACGGGAGAAGGCTCCGACGAAACGAACGCGGGCTATCGTCCCTATCTCCGCCACGCTGCCTTTGCGAAGCATCGCTCGCTGCTCCAGGCCATCGCTCCCTTCTGGCCTTTGGTCCGCCAGATTCCTGGTGTGGGTTCGCGGCTCGCCGGATTGATGGAACTGCAAAAGGCTGGCACCGAGGCACGGCGCTGGTTGGCCCATGCCAGCAGCTCTTCAGCCACCAATTGGTTGAGCCCGGCCACTGCCGATGCCCTCGGCGGTATCGAGTCCAAGCTAGAGTCCATCCTCACTCTTTGCTCCTCGCGCGACTCGCTAGAGCGCATGCAGCATCTCGATCGCTGGACCTGGATGAGCGAATGCACTCTCATGAAAGCCGACCGCATGACCATGGCGGCAAGCCTTGAGGCGAGAGTGCCCTTCCTCGATCATCCGCTCGCGGAACTAGCCGCACGCATCAGTCCCGCGCTGCGTCTCCATGGCGGCGAGACCAAGAGCGTGGTCCGCAACATCCTGCGGAAACGCTTTGCTCCATCCTCGACGCGGCCGCAATCGGGCTTCGTCTTGCCGCTGGCCCAGTGGTTCCGTGAGGGCGACTTCCACCAGTTTGTGTCCGGTCTGCTCACCCGCGAAAACTTGGCCCGTCGTGGGGCCGTGAATCCTGAAGTCGCCCGGCAGATCGTCGATCGCTACCTCGCCACGGGCGAAGGCACGAATCTGATCTGGCGCCTCATCTGCCTGGAACTGTGGTTCCGCAATTTCCTCGACTGATGACCTCCCGTCCGCCGCGCAAGATCTTCTACACGATTGACAACCTGCTGCAGGCAACGCTCGGCGGTGGCATGATCCGCTACCTCACCTACGCGCCGCACTTCCGCCAGCGGGGCTACGAAGGCGAATTCTTCACCGCGGAGCACGATCTGAGCGAGGAGCGCATCCAGAGCCAGCGGCTCAAGGTGCATGTGGTCCCCGGCATTGCCGACCAACCGATGCAGTCGATTCGCGAAGCCCTTCTCCAGGCCGCGTTCGATGAAGCGGCCACCTTCGATCGTGGGTCCTGCATCGTCACCACCGACTCTTGCGGCCTCACCCGCACCTCGCTCCAGACCGTCCGCAATGGCCATCGAAAGGGCATCGTCGCCACCTACAATACGTCGATGATGCCTGGCCCGATGCCCACGGCACTCGTGCCAAGCCTGAAGATCCGGCTTCTCGGCAGCCTCTACTATCGAAATCATTCTCTGCTGATCACCCAGACGCACGCCATCGAGCGGTTCTACTTCCGCTACTTCTGGCTGCCACGGTCCAAGGTTCAGACCATCCCGAATGGGGTCGATTGCGAACGATTCAAACCTCCCACGGCCGCTGACAAAGCCGCCGCCCGGCTTCGCCTTGGCCTTCCGGCCGAAGGTCTGATCATGCTCTCCGTGGGCAGCATCATCCCACGTAAGCGCACCCATCTCATCCTGGAAGCCTGGAACGAAGTTTCCAAACAACTGCCCGGTGCCATGCTCGTTGTCGCGGGAACTCTCGGCCGCCGGTCCACCTTCGGCGAGCATGCCAGTCACGTGGACAGCTACACAGAGCAGGTCACCCGACTCATCAGTCGTCTGCCAAACCCGGCGAGCGTGGTGCTCACGGGGCGACAAATCGATAACGTCGAAGACTACCTGCAAGCCGCCGATGCCTTCGTCTTCGCCTCCGAACGCGAGGGCCTGCCCAATGCCGTGCTCGAAGCCATGGCCGCCGGCCTGCCTTGCATTGTGACGCCCTATGAGGGATTTCCTGAGGACGGCGAAGAACTTGGCCGGACGGACGTGCACCACGTGAAGTCCGAGGCCACGGCTTCCGCCCTTGCCTCGGCGATGACAGCGCTGCTTTCCGACGCCCCAAAACGCATGTCTGTTGGAGCTGCGGCCCGTGACCTCATGGTGCGAACGCAAAACCTCCCGGTAATCATTGACCAGTGGACCGCCGCATTCGAGCGACTCTGCCAGCCTTCCCGTCAACATGTCAGCAACCCTCCCCTCGGGCAAACGAAGCGCTGACGAAGACAAACCTTTGGGCCCGATCATCGCTAGTTCACACCCATGCCTCTCTCGGCGAATGCCCCTTATCGTAAGCACTTCGCCCTCCGCACCCACTTTGAGCCCTCAAATCAAATCGGGCGAACTGTGCTCTCGCTTGCCTGCGGTGTCAGGCACCTGATGGCGACAATGCCTTGCGCTCACGGCTTGGCCCTGTCACGCGTCTGCGGATACTGGACACCCAAGATCTCTCGCCCATTCTCGACCGCCCAGCAGCGACGCATCACCGCTGCTCGAACATCCCATGAGCAAGCCCCCCTCAGACCGTCTTCAGGAGCTGGACGCCTTGCGCGGCATTGCCGCGATCATTGTTGTCATCTTCCATTACACCACGCAATACCAAGAGCTGTTCGGCCACGTCATCCCGCCTGTCCTCACTCTGCCACCGGGTCGTTATGGCGTGCAGTTGTTCTTCGTGATCAGCGGTTTCGTCATCTTCCTCACCCTAACGCGAGCTTCCTCGATCTGGGACTTTGCGGCAAACCGCTTCAGCCGACTTTACCCGCCCTACTGGGCCTGCATTGGCATCACTTTCGCCATCATGGCCTGCCTGCCCATGCCTGGCCTCAATGTCGGCATCGTCGATGCGATCGCCAACCTCACCATGCTGCAATACTGGCTCCAGCGCCCCTTCGTTGATGGTGTGTATTGGACACTCGCCGTCGAGCTGATCTTCTATGCCTTTGTCAGCGCGCTGCATCTGATCGGCTTGCTGCGGCGCGTGGAACTGTGGGTCTCCATCTGGCTCGTGCTCATCTTCATCACCCAAGTCATCGTGCAGTCCGGGGTGAACATCTCTCCGCTGATTCGCACCACACTTCTGCTCGAGCACGGTCACTATTTCTTCGCTGGCGTGCTCTTCTTCCGCATCAGAAATGATGGCTTCACCTGGCTCCGCGCCGCGCTCATCCTCGTATGTATCGCTGCCGCGTGGGCTGTGCGCGATGTGCCGCACATGCTCTCGCTCGTCACCGCATCCGCCGTATTCGCAGTTTTCGTCAGCGGCAGACTTGGCTGGATAGCCGTCGGGCCGCTGCTTTTCCTCGGCGAGATATCGTATCCACTTTACCTCCTTCACCAGCATATCGGCTACACTATCATCCATTCGATGCAGAAGGCTGGGCTCGTTGCCGAAGCATGGCTACTCCTGCCTACTGTCGTCGCCATCGGGCTCTCGATACTGGTGAACCGTCTTGTGGAGAAACCAGCTCGCCATTGGTTGCGCGATGTTTGGAAAAATAGCACTCTGCGCGGCGTGCTGGTGAAACCCAACGACAAATCTCCGTCATCAAAGTGATCTGGCAGACCATGGCAAGCGCAGTGGAAAAACATTGGCAGCCGCACTCCGAAAATCATGGCGACACCTTTCGGGCCGGAGAGCCTCAGCACTGATCACCAGCCCCCTGTATCGTGACAAAATGGCAAAAGAAACACTAATGAAGACAAAACCTCGTGGCCCGATCATTGCTATTCTCTGATCATTGCTATTTTCTTACCCATGCCCCCCTCGGCGAATGCCCTTACTCACATCTACTTCGCCATCCGCACCCACTTTGAGCCATCGTGTATTCGAGCAGGCGGGATCGCACGTGTCATCAACAACGCCAGCAGGCTGATCCCGTATGGGATTCGTTTTCACGTCATCGCGCCCACACACGAAGCGACAGCCCCTGAAGTCCAGGAGCACAACGGTGTCCAATGGCACCAGTTCGTGCGCGGAAGCCTCCTCGGCCCCGGCGCTGAGGCTGTCGCGGAGGGATTGGAGTTCGCCCTCCGCCTCATCAGACAAAACCCAAACGACAGCGAGGCTCACCTGATCAAACCCTGCAACCTCGGTCCCGACACCGCCAAAGTCCTTTCGAGGGCTGCTGCGGAAGGCATTCCGTCGGTGCTGCCGCTGACCATGTTTCCCGAGCCCACGAACCCCCTCTCCCTTCGAGACCGGTTCCGCCTCATTCGGGAACGAAAGTGGTTTCAGCCAATCGCCGCTGCACATACCACCAGCAACGTCTCCGCACGCGCCATCTGCGAGGTTGCGGGAAAGCCCAGCGGATGGGCACGGGTAATCCGAAATGGCGTGGACCTGCGGCGCTTCCATCCCCCGGCTACGCGTGAAGAAAAGCTCGCTACCAAGCAAGCCCTCGGACTGCCGACTGATCGTCCGGTCGCCTTGTTTGTCGGCGGTGCCACCAAACGCAAGGGTGTGGACTTCCTCCTGGATGCCTGGGAGCAGTTCATCAGCGACCACGGTCCCAAGGCGGTGCTCGTGATGGTGGGAGGCAGTGCTGATCGCCCAGGTGTCAATCCAAGCCAGCGCCATGACTACCTTCACTTCGCGGATGTCTTTGCCCGACGCCTGAAGGATATTCAAGGCAAAGCCGATGTCCGGTTTATCGACCATCAGACTACCATTGAGACCTACTTCCGCGCTGCTGACATCTTTGTATTTCCCTCCCGACACGAAGGGCTGCCCAACACCGTTCTCGAAGCCATGGCCTCGCGGTTGACCGTAGTTACCACTCGTTTCATCGGCTTTCCAGATGAGGGCGCTGAGCTTGGGTTCGAGGGCCAGCACTTCATCAGCCTGCCCAGAGATCCCAAAGTCTGGGCCGCCACGCTAGCGGATCTTTTCTCGAATCCCGAACGCCGCGAAGCCATCGGCTATGCCGCTCGCCTCTGGATGGAAAGCCACCAAGACATCGAGCACATCTCTGTCGAAGCCGCCCAATATTTCCACAGTCTCGCCCGATCTCATCGCGCTGGAACCCTTGATTTTCCAAGTGGAGCGGGTGATGGGAATCGAACCCACGTTTAAAAGCCCGCCCTCCGATTCAGGATGATTTGTTGATTTATCAAGGCTTCATGGACTTGTCTTTTCTTCACCGACCTTGACGACGTTGAGAATTTCGTTGAGAGTCGATCATGGCATCGCTTCGCAAATTCCCCGCGTCACGCTTCTGGTTTGCGTGCATCACCATGCCAGATGGCAAGCGAGCCCAGCGCTCCACCAAGGAAACAAACAGAAAGCTCGCACAGGCCAAAGCCGATCAATGGGAGAAGCTATCCAAAGAGCGCACCAAGGCCCGCCAAGCTCACAAGGTCATCGCCGACATCTACCGCGCCGCGCACAAGGAAGAGCTTCCAGACGCTACCACGGGCTCATTTCTTGAAGGATGGCTCAAACGCCGCAAGGGTGAGATCGCACCCGCCAGCTATTCGGCCTACTCCAACCGCATCAATCATTTCCAGGCATGGCTTGGCGACTTCGCACAGCGCCCCCTCGCCGAGATCGAGACACGGCACTTTGTCGCCTACCGTGACGCACTCGCGGAAAGGCTTTCGCCCACGTCATGCAACCAGGGCGTGAAGATCCTCCGCGTCGTCTTTGAAGACGCTCGCCGTGAAGGATACATCGCCGACAACCCGGCCAAAGATTGCAAGGGACTGGCGAAGGACAAGGGGAGCAGCAACGCCCGCCGTCCCTTCACTGTGCCGGAAATCCAGTCCGTGCTCGCCGTCGCTGATTATGAATGGCGTTCCATGATCTACTTCGGGCTCTACACCGGCCAGCGTCTCGGCGACCTCGCGCGCCTCACATGGGCGAACGTCGATTTACAGGCACAGGAAATCCATCTGCGCACGGCAAAGACAAACCGCCCCGTGCGTATCCCGATTTGCAAGCCGTTGCTCGACCATATCGAGAGCTTGCCCGCAGGCGACGACCCCAAGGCCCCGCTGCACCCTCGCGCCTCTGCACTGGCCACCGTTAACGGCTCCACACTCTCCAGACAGTTCAGCGAGTTGCTCGCCGCCGCAGGCCTCACCACGAAAAAGACCCACCAAACCACCGACGAAGAGCGCAAAGGCCGAGCCTCTCGCCGTAATGTAAGCGAGCTTTCGTTTCACTCCCTTCGCCACACCGCAACGAGCATGATGAAGAACGCCGGTGCCTCTCCCGCCGTCGTTCAGGACATCATCGGACATGAGAGCGCCGAAATCTCTGCGCACTACACCCACATCGAAGGCGAAGCCAAGCGGAAGGCCCTGGATGCCATGCCTGACATCGCCCTGCCGGTTTCCATGCCATCCGCGCCACTCCCGCGCGGCGATCGTCCGGCCATGGCTTGATTGCGCGCAGCCATGAGACTCATCAAGCCATCCACCCTTGTTCAGTGGGCCAAGCAACACAGCGCCGCCGCTCCCGCTTTGTTCCATTGGTTCGAGATCACGCGCAAAGCACAGTGGAGAACCCTCACCGACGTTCGCCGCGATTTCCCTCACGCCGATCTTGTGAAGGTCGAGAGCAAGAAGCCAGCGATTGTCTTCAACATCGCTGGAAACAAGTTCAGGCTGATTTGTGCCATCCACTTCAATGCAAGCCGGGTTTACCTCCTGGACTTCCTCACCCATGCTGAGTATTCTAAGGACAACTGGAAAGACCACCTCTGACCATGCCTCGCACCGCCACTCGCACCAAGTTTGAGCTTCCCGCCACCATCGCCGGGTTGTGGGGATTGTGCGCCCTCGCACCCTTTCGCACTCGCGCCAGCTACGAGGAAGCCGCCGACCTGTGCAGCAAGTTCGCCGTCCGCCGTCTGACCACCGTTCAACGTGAATACTTCCGCGAATTGCGCGCCCTCGTAGAGAGCTACGAAGATGAACACGGCGAAGACGAGAAAGCGCTCGCCCAGCTTCGCCGCCTCGCTCGCGCATAAATCAAGGCCATGAGCAAAAAGAGGGTGGCGAGATCGAAACAGTCCGATCAATCGAGTCCCTCCCTGGTTCAGTGGGACATCTTCGATTTACTCAGCCGTGCGAAGAAGCATTGCAACCCGATCCACCGCGCCACGATAGAGGCCCTGCCCTCGGATTTTCTCGCGCATTTTGTGTCGGCCATAGTTCTCGGCTTTGAGGACATCACGGCACGCAGAGAGACGCTGACACAAATGGAGCAGGTGGCCAGATGGAGACAGCAAGCCCGCGAGCAGGCCCAGCAGAATCTTGAGTCTTCGCTCTCACTGATGAAGGACCAGCTCAACGCACAAGGGTGCATCATCAGTGAGGACTATCGGGAAGAACTCATTCAGGAACAACTTTGCGGCTCGCCCATCGAGATTCAATCGTTGCTTGAGGCTGCCAATCTCGGCGTTTCCCGTTTCTTCCTGGCATCGAGGAAGCTACCCGGTTACGCCGAGGCAAAGGAGTCTGTGCGGCGTCATATCGAGAAGGAGAAGCTGGAGTTCAATCAGCGGCTCACCTCCATTCAGGAAAGGGCTGAAAACGGAGAGCGGTTCGGCGACCGGGAAATCAATGCTCTGCACAAGGAGTTTCAGAGACGCCGAGCCAATCAACAAAGACGGCTAACCCACGCGAGACAGTATCGAAAAGAGTTCTTTGGAGAGACTCAGCCAGCCATGATTTTAGCCTATTGGCTGCCATTCTCTTTGTGGTGCTTCGATACCTCCGACTGTGTGAGAATACTTTGCGAGCACTCGCCAGGAGCACGGTTCATCAACAACCCTCTGATCCGCCAGCAACTCATAGATCATGAGATCAATCAGGCCACAGACTCGCCGCCGCTCATCACGTCAAACGACCTGGAAACCCTGCAAGCCAGTTCAGCAATTTACTCCTCTGATGGCGCGAAGGTGCGCCTGACCAAAGAGAGTTTCAGAGTTCACGTTTCTCGCCTGGAGCTATTCCAGCACAAGCCTGCACATTGGTCGCTGGAGTCTATGCCGGTCCCTGAATAGCCGGTGCCGTCTTGCCACAACGCATTACCGATTTTGCATCATA
>JAEUHN010000033.1 GCA_016795365.1 Verrucomicrobiaceae bacterium | reverse complement strand
GTGATGGCTAAGGTGGAGGACTTGATCAGCCGGACGCTGGATCAGGCGCTGAGCATGGAGTCCATCGAGATCGTGAATGACTTTGCTTTGCCGATCCAGTCCCGTGCGCTGACGCACCTGCTCAATGTGCCCGCATCCGAGGGCGAGATCTGGATCGGGTGGGGGATTCATGTGTTCAAGGTGACTGGCGGTGAGTTCAAGGAAGGCACGGTGCTGGAGCAGTATCTGCATCGGAAGTTTGACGAAGCCGAGGCCAACCCCGGAGGTGATCTCTTCAGCGCTCTCGTGCAGGCGAGCTATCGTGGTCGCCGTTTGACACGCGAGGAGATGATGGGCTTTGCCAATCTCGCGTTCGCTGGCGGACGTGACACGATCATTCACTCGATCTCGTGCGTGCTGGGCTATCTGGCGGAGCATCCCGACGCCCTCGAATACCTCCGTGCTGATCCGAAGCGCATCACGTTGGCAAGCGAGGAGTTCTTCCGCGTCTTCATGCCGCTCACGCATATCGGGCGCGTTTGTCCGGCGGAGACGAATGTCAATGGCGTGACCGTGAGGGCTGGCGAACGCGCTTCGCTGTGCTGGTCGTCCGCGAACTTCGACGAGACGGTCTTTCCTGAAGCCGGTGATGTGAAGCTTGATCGCAAGCCCAACCCGCATGTGTCCTTCGGCTTCGGTGAGCATCTTTGCCTGGGCGCACCACATGCTCGACTGATTGTGCGCACCTTGCTGCGTCTCTGCTGCGAGCGCGTGAAGAAGATTACGATCGTCGAAGCGCAAGAGCGCTTGGAGCACGAGGCCGCCTTCGATCGCGTGCTGGGCTACGACTTGCTCAAGGTGAAGCTGGAGCGCCTCGCCGATTAATCCAACACCACGAGATCGTCGATCCAGCCGAACTAACTAAAACGCCTTACTTCCTATGAATGCTAAGACCTTCCTGCCGCTGTTAGCCCTGACGACTTCGTCAGCGCTGGCTGCACCTGTGATGGACTACAATCGCGACATCCGGCCCATCCTCTCGGAGAACTGCTTTTCCTGCCACGGCTTCGATGAGAAGGCGCGCAAGGCCAAGCTCCGGCTCGACGTGCAAGAGGCGGCCTACGCCGAGCGCGATGGAGTCACTCCCTTGAAACCAGGCGATTTGGCGGGCAGTGACGTGTGGCAGCGAATCATCTCGGATAACGAAGACGAAGTGATGCCGCCGCCGAAGTCGCACCTCAAACTGACGGACGCTGAGAGGGCGAAGGTGAAGGCCTGGATCGAGCAGGGCGCGAAGTATGCGGGGCACTGGGCCTTCATCTCGCCTCAGCGTCCCGTCGTGCCGACGGGCACTCGAAACGCAATTGATGCCCTTGTCCGCGAACGCCTAAAAGAGGAAGGATTGAAGCCTTCACCTGAAGCTGATCGAGCTATGCTGATGCGGCGTGTGTCGCTCGATCTCACGGGCTTGCCTCCGAGTGCGGAAGAGGTGCAGGCCTTTGTGAAGGATGCTTCACTTGGGGCTTACGAGCAGTTGGTGGACAGCCTGCTGGAGAGCCCGCACTTCGGTGAACGCATGGCTTTGGACTGGCTCGACTCCGCACGCTACGCGGACACCAATGGCTTCTCGATTGATGGCGGAAGACATATGTGGTTGTGGCGTGACTGGGTGATTCAAGCCTTCAACGACAACAAGCCCTACGATCGTTTTCTGATCGAGCAACTCGCAGGCGACCTGCTCCCGAATCGCACCGAGGCGGACCTCATCGCCACCGGCTTTCAGCGCAATAACATGGTGACGCACGAAGGCGGCACCATTCCGGAAGAGAACCTCGCGAACTACAACGCCGACCGCGTGAAGACCCTCGGGGAGTCGGTGCTGGGGCTGACGCTGGGCTGTGCGCAGTGCCACGATCACAAGTTCGATCCCATCACGACGAAGGACTACTACCAGCTCTTCGCCTTCTTCAACTCGCTCAGTGATCGTGGGCTCGATGGCAATGCGGGAGTCAATCCAGGCCCGTTCGTGTCGGCCAAGACGGTGCTCAAGACGGACGAGTTGCCTGCGTTGCAGACCAGGATCGCGAGTCTCAAGCAGAAGCTCGCCGCCAAGGATGATGCGCTCTTTGCGGCTTGGGAAAAGCGTCAGATGTCGAGCCTGAGTCAGCGCGGCCAGGGCTTCAAGACGCATCCTGTAAAGGTGGTCAAGGTGTCCACGCCGAACCGTGGCAATGGCTTTGAGATGGAGGGCGAGAATGGCGTTCGTCTGCCGCAGGTGGCAGACCTCGCAGCGTATGATGTGGCCATGCAGTTGCCAAAGTTGTCAGAGCCGATCACCGGATTGCGCGTGGTTTTCCATCCGGTGCCAACCCTTCCTGGTGGTGGCTGGGGCAGTGGACCCATGGAGCGCAAGGCTCGCCCAGCGGCCAAGGCGAAAGCCAAGAGCAAAGCTGCCGCTCCAACGATGGAGAGCGTGTTGCCGAAGAAGGGCAGCTTCGTGCTGACGGGCATTGGCATCACGGTGGATGTGAACCTCAATGATCAAGTCAACCTTCACAAACTGGAGAAGATCGAGCGCACGACGGCCAACTCGTGGGTGGAGCCGTTCCCGCCTGCCGGAGCACTGGACCCGCGCAATGACAGCGGTTGGTCTCCTGATGTGGGCACGCAGGGGGATGTTAGGTTTACGGCCACGTTCGACTCGCCTGTGAATTCGGGCGCAACGCCCTATCTCACGGCGCAGCTGGTATTCGGCAACGGCAAGAGCATGATCCCTGGGCATTTCGAGTTCCTGGTGGTGACCGGTCACGACGATGACAGCGACTTGCCTGAGCCTGTGATCGCCGCCTTGAAGACTGGGGCTGCCAAGCGCAGTCACGAGCAGAACGAGATGCTGTGGGCCTACTGCTCTGCCCACGCCGAGGAACTCCATCGCACTCGCATTGATCTGGCGAATGCCGAAGATCGCCTGGCGGCGCTCACGCAGACCTTCCCCACGATGGTGATGGATGTCTCGCCCAAGCCTCGTGACACCTTCATTCTCAATCGCGGCAACTACATGCAGCCGCTGGAAAAGGTGAGCACGGGCACCATCGCATCGCTGCCACCCATGCCCGATGGTGCGACGATGGATCGCCTGGGACTGGCGAAGTGGCTGACGATGAAGTCTCATCCTCTGACTGCTCGCGTGGCGGTGAATCGTTTTTGGAAGATGCTCTTCGGCATCGGTATCGTGGGCACACCTGCTGACTTCGGAGCCCAGGGCGAATGGCCCAGCCACCCCGATGTGCTCGACTGGCTCTCGGTGGAATTCGTGGAGAGTGGCTGGGATGTGAAGCATCTCATCAAGCTCATCGTCATGAGTGAGACGTATCGGCAGACTTCGGCGTCTTCGAAGGAACTGATCGAACGCGATCCAATGAATCGACTGCTCGCTCGCGGTCCGCGGTTCCGTCTTCCGGCAGAACTGCTGCGTGATGCTGCTCTCAAGACGAGTGGATTGCTGGTGCCTACCGTTGGTGGTCCGAGCGTGAATCCATACACCCCCGGAGATTTGTGGCGCGAAGTGAGTCACTATGGCAGCACACCTGCGACGGCCCAGACCTTTGTCCAGGATCACGGCGAGAAGCTCTACCGACGCAGCCTTTACACCTTCTGGAAGCGCACGGCTCCGCCCCCCAACATGACCGCCTTCGATGCGCCCAACCGCGAAGTCTGCACCATTGCGCGTGGCAACACGACGACACCATTGCAAGCGCTGGTGACCCTCAATGATCCGCAGTTCGTGGAAGCCGCACGAGTGTTCGCGGAGCGCCTGCTGTTGCATCAAGGCGATGATTCGGGGCGCTTGGAATGGGCCTTTTTGGAAGCGACTTCGCGGCACCCCAAGGCGGAGGAGATGGAGGTTTTGATGACAGCTTTGGCTCGTGAGCGTGCTCGCTACGCAGCCAAGCCTGAGCTGGCTGAGCAAGCCTTGAGCGTGGGTGAGGCACCTCGACATGCAGCGATTCCCGCCGTCGAACACGCGGCCTGGATGCAGATTGCCTCCCTTCTCCTGAACCTCAGTGAAAGCGTCACGCGCAACTAACCCTCCACTCTGTCGCGATCATGAATCCCATCGAAGAACGCCTTCTCCATCTCACCCGCCGCAGTGTGCTAGGCGATATTTCGCGCGGCATCGGCAGCATCGCACTCGGTAGTCTGTTGCATCCTGAACTCGCCAGTGCCTCGGCCACGATGCTGCCGGGCTTTCCCCACTTCGCACCCAAGGCGAAGCGCGTGCTCTGTCTTTTCCAGAGCGGTGGCATGTCGCACGTGGATCTCTTTGATGACAAGCCGATGCTGCACAAACACGCGGGCAAAGAGATTCCGCCGAGCGTGAAGGGCACTCAGCGTCTCACGGGAATGACGAGCGGGCAGAGCGCCTATCCCGTGGTGCCGCCGCTCAAAGGGGGCAAGCTCTGCGGCAAGAGCGGCACCTGGATCAGCGACCTGCTGCCGCACATGCAGACCATCGCTGATGACATCTGTGTGGTGAAGACCCTCAACACGGAAGCCATCAATCACGACCCTGGCATCACCTTCATGAACACCGGCAGCCAGCTTCCTGGCTATGCCAGCATGGGTGCCTGGGTGATTTATGGACTCGGCACTGAGAATGCGAGCCTGCCTGCGTTCATTGCCATGGTCTCGCAAGGAACGGGCAAGAACCCGGGGCAGCCAATCTTCTCGCGTCTCTGGGGTAGTGGCTTCCTGCCTTCATCGCATCAAGGCGTGGGCCTGCGCCCCGGTCGTAATCCCGTGCTATATCTGGAGAACCCTCCAGGCGTGGAGCGTGATCAACGTCGGGCCATGCTCGACGATCTCGCGAAACTCAATCATCTGCGTGCTGCCGAACTCGAGGATCCCGAAACGCTAACGCGGATTCAGGCCTACGAGATGGCGTTCAAGATGCAGACCTCCGTGCCCGATCTGACCGACATCAGCTCCGAGTCGAAGGACACGCTGGAAGCCTACGGACCCGATGTTCACAAGCCGGGTAGCTATGCGGCCAATTGCCTGCTCGCGCGTCGTTTGCTGGAGCGAGATGTTCGTTTTGTTCAGCTTTTCCATCGCGGTTGGGATCAGCACATCGCGATCGCACGGCAGCTTCCAAATCAATGCCACGACATCGATCAACCGACGACCGCCTTGATCAAGGACCTCAAGCAGCGCGGGCTGCTCAAAGACACGCTCGTCGTCTTTGCCACGGAGTTTGGTCGCACGGTATTCAGCCAGGGCAAGCTTGATGATCCTGCAATGGGCCGCGATCACCATGGGCGATGCTTCTCGATTTGGCTCGCAGGTGGCGGAGTCCAGCCGGGCATCACGTATGGTGCGACGGACGATTTCTGTTACAACATCGCCGAGAATCCAGTTCACATCCGCGATCTTCACGCCACGATTCTGCATTGCCTGGGCATCGATCACACGCGCTTCACCCATAAATTCCGCGGGCTCAATGTGCGTCTCACGGGCGTGGAGGAGTCCCATGTGGTCAAAGGCATTCTCGCCTAGTCACTTTCGTTGACGAAACATCAACCGAAGCTCTCCGCCCAAGACGCGCATTGCACGATGAAAGCCGCGAGTTCGTCGCGTTAACCCACCCCATCACAAGTATGACCAGGACTTCCCTTCTTGTATCCACCATCGGCCTTGGTTCGCTCCTGGCTACTGAACCTCCAGTGCCTGCGAAGATCGAGTTCAATCGCGATGTGCGACCGATCCTCTCGGACAACTGCTTCTACTGCCACGGGCCGGACAAGAACCATCGCAAGGCGAAGCTGCGGCTGGACATCCGCGAGGAGGCGCTGGCGAAGGAAGCGTTCGTGCCAGGGAAGCCGGAGGAGAGTGAGACGATCAAGCGAGTGATGCTCGCGGCGGATGATGAGGATCTGATGCCGCCGAAGGACTCGAACAAGAAGCTGTCGGCGCGTGACAAGGAAGTGCTCAAGAAGTGGATCGCGCAGGGGGCGAACTACCAGCTTCACTGGGCCTACGAGAAGCCGGTGAAGGCGGCGATCCCGGCGGGCAAGAATGGCGTGGATGTGCTAGTGCAGAAGCGGTTGAGCGAGATCGGATTGAAGCCGTCGCTGGAGGCGGACAAGCGCACGTTGATTCGGCGGCTGTCGTTTGATCTGACCGGTTTGCCACCGACGCCGGAGCAGGTGAAGGTGTTTGAGAATGACAAGTCTCCTGACGCTTGCGCCAAGCTGGTCGATTCGCTTTTGAAGAACCCGCACTACGGCGAGCGCATGGCGATCAACTGGCTCGATCAGGTGCGCTTCGCGGACACGATCGGCTATCACAGTGACAACCCACACAACGTCTGGCCGTATCGCGATTACGTCATCAAGTCGTTCAACACGAACAAGCGCTTCGACCGCTTCACGCTGGAGCAAATCGCCGGGGATCTCCTGCCCGATGCGAATCAGGAATCGCGCGTGGGCTCCGCGTTCAATCGCTTGCTGCTCACGACCGAAGAAGGCGGCGCGCAGGCGAAGGACTATGAGCAGCGCATGTTGACCGATCGCGTGCGTGCGGTGGGCAATGCGTGGCTGGGCCAGACGACGGGCTGCTGCCAGTGCCACGATCACAAGTTCGATCCGATGACCACGCGCGACTTCTACTCGATGGGCGCGTTCTTTGCGGACATCAAAGAGCCGATCCTTGGTCGTCGCGAGGCGGGCATGATGGTGCTGGATGCTGAGGGCGAGAAGAAGCAGGCGGACATCGCGAAGCGACTCGCAGCGTTGCAGGCAGAGTTTGCGAAGCCGCGTCCTGAGTTCGCTCCAGCGCAGGCGGAGTGGGAGAAGAAGTCACTCGAAGCCATCGAGTCGAACGGCGCATGGCAGATGGTGAAGCCGATCACCGCTGCGTCGTCGAAGAAGAACATCGACTTCAAACTCGGCAAAGACGGCATCGCGCGCGGCACCATCGACAAGAAGCGCACGGAGCGGAAGCAGAACGACGGCACGGACAGCTACGTGATCACCGCGAAGCTGCCGCAGGGCACGACGGGACTGCGACTTGATGCGCTGAAGGAAAAGCTGCCGGGCGTTGGCCTGGCATCGAATGGCAACTTCGTGCTCAGCGAGGTGGCGCTCGCGAGTGGCTCGAAGAAGCGAAAAGGTCCGATCAAGATCGCGTCGGCGACCGCGACCTATCAGCAGGGCAGCTTCCCCGCAGCGAATGCCATCGACGGCATCGCGGACAAGAAGGACAACGGCTGGGGCGTGCTCGGCGGCACGGGCGCTGATCAGTCGCTTTACCTCGAACTCGCGGAGCCCATCGCTGATGCGGATGCGACCGTGACGATGACGCTCACCTTTGGCTGGGGCGACAATCACGAGATCGCAAACCTACGCATCAACAGCACGACTGCGCCGAAGCCGATCCGCGCTCCGGGCACGTCGCTGCCGGACAAGGAGATCGCTGACATCTTGAAGCTCGATGCAGCGAAGCGCACCCCGCCGCAAAAGCAGAAGCTCGCGACAGCTTACAAGCAGATCGCGCCACAGCTTGCCGAGCTGCGCACGAAGCTCGCGACGGCGGAGAAGGAGAAGGCCGACTTCGAAGCCAACGCGCCAAAGTGCATCGTCAGCGTGAGCGACACGAACAAGCGCACCGTGCGCATCTTGCCACGCGGCAACTGGATGGACGAAAGCGGCGAAGTCGTGAAGGCATCGTTGCCTGGTTATCTGCCGAAGCCGAAGATCGAAGGCCGCGATCTCACGCGACTCGATCTTGCGCAATGGCTTGTCTCCAAAGACAACCCGCTCACCGCACGCACGGTGATGAACCGCCTTTGGGCGCAACTCTTTGGCACTGGCATCAGCAAGGTCCTCAGCGATCTCGGCGCCCAAGGCGAGCCGCCAGTGAATGGTCCGCTGCTCGATTGGCTGGCGTGCGAGTTCATGGACAGCGGCTGGGATTATCAGCACATGGTGAAGCTCATCGTCACCAGCGCGACCTACAAGCAAGTGTCCACCGCGACGAAGGAACTCGTCGCCGCCGATCCCTACAATCGTGAGTGCGCGCGGCAGAGTCCTTTCCGTCTCGATGCCGAACTTGTGCGCGACAATGCGCTCGCGATTTCCGGTCTGCTCGTGCCGAAGATCGGCGGCCCGAGCGTAAAGCCCTATCAACCCGAGCGCTACTGGGAGAACCTCAACTTCCCCACGCGCGAATGGCAGAACGACAGCGGTGAGGGCCTGTATCGGCGCGGTCTCTACACTTGGTGGCAACGCACCTTCACGCATCCGTCGATGCTCGCCTTCGACGCACCGAGTCGCGAAGAATGCACCTCCGAGCGCAACCGCTCCAACATCCCGCAGCAAGCTCTCGTGCTGCTCAACGACCCCACGTATGTCGAGGCTGCGCGCGTCTTCGCTGCCCGCATCCTCAGCGAATGCACAGGCGACACCAAGCAGCGCATCACCTGGGCTTGGCAGCAGGCGCTGCAACGCGATCCGAGCGCCGATGAGTTGAAGGCGATCACGTCACTCGTGCAGAAGCATCTCGCCGACTACGCGAGGGATGCCACCGCTGCGGATGCGCTGCTCAAAACTGGTGCGGCACCTGTCGCGAAGGATTTGAACACGAGCGAACTCGCTGCGTGGACGCATGTGGCGCGGGTGTTGCTGAATCTGCATGAAACGATCACGAGGTCCTGAGCCATGAACGCTCTTCAATGCAATCGTCGCGCCTTTCTCGGCAAGACCACGCAAGGTCTCGGCGCTGTGGCGCTCGCCTCGCTGATGAATGAGGCGAATGCGGCGACGCGAGGTGTGCTCACGTCGTTGCCGCTGCCGCAGAAGGCAAAGAGGGTGATTTGGCTCACGATGGCGGGCGGGCCGTCGCAGTTGGAGTTGTTCGACTACAAGCCGAAGCTCGCGGCGATGGATGGGAAGCCGATGCCGGAATCGTTCACGAAGGGGCAGCAGCTCGCGCAGTTGCAGGGGCAGAAGCTGGTGTGCAAGGGGCCGATGTTTTCGTTTCAGAAGTTTGGCAAGCAGGGCACGGAGTTGTCGGAGCTGCTGCCGCACCTCGGCTCGGTGGTGGACGATATCTCGATCATCAAGTCGATGACCACGGACGCGATCAATCACGATCCGGCGCACATGTTCATGAACACGGGCGCGCAGATTGCGGGTCGGCCCAGCATGGGCGCGTGGGTGACGTATGGGCTGGGCAGCGAGTCGAGTGACTTGCCGGGTTTCGTCGTCGCGGTGTCCACGGGCAAAGGCCGCACGCCGCAGCCGATCGCCCAGCGGCAGTGGAGCAGCGGGTTCTTACCGTCGCGTTTTCAGGGGGTGCAGCTTCGCTCGCAGGGCGATCCGGTGTTGTATCTGACGAGTCCGAATGGCGTCACACGCGAACGACAAGGTGCTGACGTGGCCGCGATCAACGCGCTCAATAAGCAACGCAACGCGCTCGTCGATGATCCCGAAATCGCGACGCGCATCGCGCAGTATGAGATGGCGTTCCAGATGCAGATGAGCGTGCCGGAGCTGATGGACATCAAGAAGGAAGGCCAGAAGACGCTCGATCTCTACGGTTGCACGCCAGGTGACGGTTCGTTCGCTTCGAACTGCCTGCTCGCGCGCCGTCTGGCCGAACGCGGCACGCGTTTCATCCAGCTCTATCATCGCGACTGGGATCATCACAGCCTGCTGCACGAAGAACTGCCGTTGCGCGCGAAGGAGATCGACAAGGCGTGCGCGGCACTGATCACCGACTTGAAGCAACGCGGCATGTTCGACGACACGCTCATTGTATTCGCAGGCGAGTTCGGTCGCACGCCGATGGCTCAGGGGAACAAAGGCCCGGTCGGTCGCGATCATCACAACAAGGCCATGTCCATCTGGCTCGCGGGCGCAGGCGTGAAGCGTGGCCTCGTCTATGGCAGCACCGACGACCTTGGCTACGCGGCGCAGGAGAACGTGACCACGGTCCACGACCTGCACGCCACGATGCTCCATCAGCTCGGCATCCAGCACGATGCCTTCAGCTTCAAGTTCCAAGGCCTCGACGCGCGACTCAGCGGTGTTGAAGGCGCGAAAGTAATCAAAGACATCCTCATTTAGTATTTCGTCTGCATGAACACACCATTTGCCCTTCAACAATCCCGCCGCGCCTTCCTCGGCAAAACTTCGCAAGGCCTCGGAGTGGTGGCACTTGCTTCGATCATGCATCAAGCGCAAGCCGCACCCGGCGTGCTCAATTCGCTGCCCTTGCCGCAGAAAGCCAAACGTGTGATTTGGCTCACGATGGCAGGTGGACCGTCGCATCTTGAGACTTTCGATCCGAAGCCGAAGCTGGCCGAGATGGATGGCAAGCCGATGCCGGAGTCCTTTACCAAAGGTCAGCAGCTCGCGCAGCTTCAAGGCAAGCCACTGAACTGCTTCGGACCGCAGCACAAGTTCGCCAAGTTCGGCAAAAACCAGATCGAGATCTGCGAGCTGTTCCCGCAGATCGGTTCCGTGATCGACGACATCTGCCTAATCCGCAGCATGACCACCGACGCGATCAATCACGATCCCGCGCACATGTTCATGAACACGGGCTCGCAGATCGCGGGCCGTCCGAGCATGGGCTCCTGGATCACGTATGGCCTCGGCACGGAAGCCGAAGATCTGCCCGGCTTCGTGGTGCTCACGTCGTTGGGCAAAGGCGGACAGAACCAGCCCATCGCGGCGCGCCAGTGGAGCAGTGGCTTCCTGCCCTCGAAGTATCAAGGCGTGCAACTCCGCGCCCAGGGCGATCCTGTTTTGTATCTGACCAATCCCGGTGGTGTCTCGCGTGAAGGACAAGGTGCCGACGTGGCCGCGATCAACGCGATCAATCAGCAGCGCAATGCGCTCGTCGATGATCCCGAGATCGCCACGCGCATCGCGCAGTATGAAATGGCCTTCCAGATGCAAGCCAGCGTGCCTGCGCTCATGGATGTGAGCAGCGAAGGCGCGAAGACGCTGGAGCTTTACGGCTGCCAGCCGGGCGATGGATCGTTCGCCTCGAACTGTCTGCTCGCACGTCGCTTGGCCGAGCGCGGCACACGTTTCATCCAGCTCTATCACAAGGACTGGGATCATCACGGCGGCGTGAAGGAAGGCGTGGCGCTCAAGGCTCAGGAGATCGACCGCGCGTGCATGGCGCTGATCACCGATCTGAAGCAGCGCGGCATGTTGGACAGCACGCTCATCGTGTGGGCCGGCGAGTTCGGTCGCACGCCGATGTCGCAGGGCGGCAGTGGTCGCGATCATCACAACAAGGCGATGTCCGTGTGGCTCGCAGGCGCAGGCATCCAGGGCGGCATCGTTTACGGTGCGACCGATGACCTCGGCTACGCGGCGGTGGAAAAGATCACCACCGTTCACGACCTGCACGCGACGATGCTCAATCAGCTCGGCATCAATCACAACGCCTTCACCTTCAAGTTCCAAGGTCTCGACGCACGCCTGAGCGGTGTCGAAGGCGCGAAGGTCATCAAAGACATCCTCGCCTGACCTTTGAACCACTAATGTAGACTGATAAACACTAATGAATTCATCTGGTCAGATGAGTGTCCATCAGTGCTTATTAGTGGTTTAGATAAAATCGTCCACTCCCCCAACCAACCACCATGAAATACACCCTGCTCATCGCCCTCGCTGCCACCGTCACCCTTCACGCCGAAGACTGGACGTCGCTCTTCAATGGCAAAGACTTCACCGGCTGGGCCCAGCACAGCGGCAAGGCTGAGTATCGCGTCGAAGACGGCTGCGTGGTCGGCAAGACCGTCGCGGGCACTGGCAACTCGTTCATGTGCACCACCAAGGAATACGGCGACTTCATCCTCGAGTTCGAGTTCAAGGTGCCCGAAGGCATGAATTCCGGCGTGCAGTTCCGCAGTCAGTTCTACGACAAGGACACGGAGATCGAGATCGACGGCAAGAAGAAGAGATTCCCCGCCGACCGCGTGCATGGTTATCAGTTCGAGATCGATCCATCCGCGCGCGCGTGGACTGCGGGAGTCTATGACGAGGCACGTCGCGGCTGGCTCTTCGACTTGAAGAATAACGAGCCCGCCCGCAAGGCGTTCAAAGGCGGCGAATGGAACAAGGCGCGCATCGAATGCCGTGGCGATTCCATCAAGACCTTCCTCAACGGCGTGCCTGCCGCTGACCTCAAGGACGGCCTCACACCCAAGGGCATCATCGCGCTGCAAGTGCATGGCATCGGCAACAAGGCCGAAGCCGTTGGCAAAGAGATCCGCTGGAAGAACATACGCATTCAGGAGCTGAAGTAACCTTTGCGGAACTAACTGGCAGCAGGCTGCCTGGCGATGCGTCCTCCATCGTTGAGGGGGCGACGGGAAGTGTGATGCAGGACGAGGTGAAGACGCTCGTGCGCGTGTCTGCTTGTGTGAATTCCTCTTTGCCTAGCGCTCCACCTCCGCCATGATCGGCGCCGCATGAAACGCTACGCTCTCGGCATCGACTACGGCACGAACTCCTGCCGTTCCCTTCTGGTGGACCTCAGCGACGGAACGGAACTCGGGTCCACCGTCTTCAACTACCCCAGTGGCACGCTCGGCATCCTCACTGATCCACGCGATCCGAATGTAGCCCGCCAGAACCCGCAGGACTATCTTGATGGTCTTGAAGCCGTGGTAAAGGGCGCTCTGAAGCAGGCTCGTGAGAAGGTCGCGGATTTCGATCCCGTGCAGGTCGTCGGCATTGGCATCGACACCACCGGCAGCACGCCAATCCCGGTAGCGAAGGACGGCACGCCGCTTGCCTTGCTTCCAGAGTTCAAAGACAATCTCAACGCCTACGTCTGGCTGTGGAAGGACCACACCTCACACGCCGAAGCCGCCGAGATATCTGCGCTCGCTGCCGAGATGCGCCCGCAGTATCTGGCCAAGTGCGGCGGCACTTATTCGAGCGAATGGTGGTGGTCTAAGATCCTTCACCTGCGCCGCATCGACCCCGCCGTCTTCGCCAGCGCGTATTCGTTCGTCGAACACTGCGACTGGATTCCCGCCGTGCTCACCGGCAACACCGACCCACTCACCATCAAGCGCAGCGTGTGCGCCGCCGGGCACAAGGCGATGTTCAACGCCGAGTGGGGCGGCCTGCCTGACAAGGAGTTCCTCGCCAAGCTCGATCCCATGGTCGCCGAGCTGAGCGATCGCTTGTTCGATGTCGCGCACACAGCCGACACCAAGGCGGGCGAACTCTGCTCCGCGTGGGCTGATCGTCTCGGCTTGAAAGCTGGCACCGCCATCGCTGTAGGTGCATTTGATGCGCACATGGGTTCCGTGGGCTCCGGTGTGAAGGAAGGCACGATCACCAAGATCCTCGGCACCAGCACCTGCGACCTCATGATCGCGCCGAACAACAAGCCGCTGGCCGACATCCCCGGCGTGTGCGGCATCGTCAATGGCTCCGTGCTGCCCGGTTACTTCGGCATCGAAGCTGGCCAGAGCGCGGTGGGCGACATCTTTCTGTGGCTCGTGCACAACCTCGTGCCCGACAGCTACGGCAGCACGCCGGGTGATAAGTTTGTCGCGATGGAGCAGGCCATGTCGCAAGACAAACCAGGAGCCACCGGCCTCATGGCGCTCGACTGGAACAACGGCAACCGCACCATCCTCGTCGATCATCGTCTCACCGGCCTGCTCATTGGCCAGACGCTGCACACAAAGGCGCACGAGATCTACCGCGCTTACATCGAGGCCACCGCCTTCGGCGCACTCACCATCATCAACCGCATCGAAGAGTATGGCGTGAAGGTCAACGAAGTCGTCAACACCGGCGGCCTTTCGATCAAGAATGCCACGCTGATGCAGATCTACGCCGACGTGATCGGCCGTCCGATGAAGGTCAGCCGCAGTGAGCAAACCTGTGCGCTCGGTGCCGCCATCTTCGGTGCCGCCGCCGCGGGTGCTGGCAAGCTCAGCGACTTGCAGAGCACCATGACGGCCACGCGCGAGAAGGTCTATTATCCGATCCCCGACAACCAGGCCGTGTATGCGGAGCTGTATGAGATCTACCGCACCCTGCACGATGCCTTCGGCACCCACGGCTGGTGCGGCCATCTGCATCCGGTGATGAAGAAGCTCCTGGAGATCCGCGAGCGGCAGCGGGCTTGAATATCGTGATGTCACTTGCGTGGCTGACTGATGAGATGAGATTTCCACCAACATGAGCAATCAAAGGCCATCTCTACTGATCATCATCGCATTCGCCCTGACATCTTGTGGCAAGGAGGAGCCTGTCGTGCAGCCTGACACCAGCCGGCCTGTCAAACCCTCCTGGGCCGATGAAGCCGCCAAACCTCGAATCTCCAAAGAGCGCGCCATCGAGCTGGCCACGGCGTTTGCCAAAGAGAAGAAGATTAACCTCGCCCTCTTTCAGAGCCCGGTGATTGCCTTCAATGAATCGCACAAGGAGTGGGAACTGGCTTATGCCATGAAGCCACCCGCGGTGAAAGAGGGGGACTTCACGATCGTCGTCACGGAGGCTGCGGAGGTTCGTCTTGTGGCCGGATCATGAAAAGCACAGGCAAATGTCCCAAGTGCCGGTCCACCGATATTTTGGCGAATGTGAAGGCGGTGGATCGTGGGCATGGTGATGCAGGGCGTCATTTCAGCCTTGCCGTGTTCGCTGATCCCGACGCCTTTGTGTTCACAGGTGAAGAACGAAGCACGGTGTCGGCCTGGGTGTGTGCGGCGTGTGGCTATGTGGAGTTCTATGCGAACTCGCCCGACCTCCTGAAGCAAGTGCGTGAAGAATCACTTCGACGGAAAGGGTGAAGAATGATGATCGAGGTCGGCGAGGAAGTTCCACAAACTGGCGATGTCGTCTTCCGCCGTGGTCCGACCTTCGAACAGAGCAGGCATCAGGCTGCCAGCTTGCATGTCGGATGGCTTGAGCAACACAGCTCGGAAGTAGGAGGGTGTGAGACGTTCCACGGTGTGCGTGAGGTTGGAGCCATCGGCTTCCAGTGGTTTCTGCGCCTTCAGTCCGTGGCAGCGGATGCAGCCGAGCGCATCGGCTCCAAACAAATGGCGACCTTGATCCGGCTTCCCTGACGGTGGTGCCTTCAGTTGAGGGGCGGCCGGTAGGTCAGCCTCTCGCAGGCTTTTGGCCAGCAGTGAAGTGTTCGGCTTACCGAAGTTGGGCATTCGGACCGTGAGACTGGGGCGAACTGAAATCATGGGACCGTGGAGGACCCGGTCCATCCAGGACTCCGTGAGTTTCCAGCCCGCATGATCCAAAGACGGCGGAAGGCGTCCCAGATCGCCGAGCAGGTCCGCACCACGAATCGAGCTGATGAAATACTGCGCACGAGGATCCTCGGTTCCACCTTTGCCATCGCGATCGTGACACGCATAGCAATTCAGCCTTCTCATCAGCCAGTCCGTTTGCTGCATCGCCGTCATCGGTTCGGGTCGATGTTGTTGCACATGATCCAAGGCCAGTCGCAGGGCACGACGTTGCAGCGGATTGAAGTCGAAACGGGGAGCCCCCTGGTCGGGCGTGTCCGCAAGGCAACCCGAGTGAGAGTTCAACTCCGCCAGTGGATGGGCCGATCGTTTCTCGAGCGATTCTCCAGTCGCGTGGCACACGGAGCAACGCTGCATCACAAACAGCTCTCGTCCGCGCTGCGATGTTTGAGGAGCAATATTGAGCACCTCGCGCTCTATCGCCTTTTCCGCAGTTCGACCCACGTGCAAGTAGGCCGCTATGTCGGATGCCTCCTGTTCAGCCAGTCGCATCGAAGGCATGCGTCCGGCGGGATGGGTCGAGAGCGGATCAAAAATGAAGCGGGCCAAGGCATGAAACTCGTAGGCGTCCGCGAAGGCGATCGGCACGGAGGCATTCCCTGGTTTCTCCACCTCGCGGTCTGGAGGCACGCCTGGCGGACGCTTGTCAGCGGCGGGTTCGTGGCAGGCGACGCACCCGACTTTGTGATACAGATCCCGACCCTTCTTCGCATCACCTGCGGGCATGGGTTTGGTAGGCCGCTTCAGCGAGACGAGGTATTGCGTTAGTGCCTCCACCTTCTCAGCATCATCATCGGCGCCACTGAATATGCCTGGCATCAGCGTGCCCTTCTTGCGATGCTGCGGACTTCGAACCATCAGCCAGATCGTATCGGCATCCAATCGCGATCCCACGGCGCTGAGATCAGGCGCTGGCGGGGGCTCCAGGCGTTCGCTCCATTCCTTCGGAGCCGTGTGACAGGCGAGGCATCGAGTTTCTGCCATCAAAAGCAAGCCGCCTTGGACGAGCGATTCATCGCCGTCCACATCGAGGTGAAACTGATCGAAGGTGAAGACGTATGGGTGGTTGATGGGCTCTGCTTGCAGAGGATGAGCGCGCAGTGGTGCTGCGGCCCCAGCAGCCAGCACCATGATTCCCAAAAGCTTCAGAGGCAGATCCATCTGCTGCGACACTTGTGACATTCGGGCATTGCTGCAATGCCAAATGCACACAGCGCTTGCCTTTGAGACATGTTTCCGCCCGTCCATCAGCTGTTTCAAAAACCCGCCTCACGGCTTGACGCGGGGGCTGGCGGTGCATTCTTGGCCCTTCCCCGTTTTCCATGAATCTCGACGACCAGTTCCGCAAAGCCGATGTCCTCCTCGAAGCCCTGCCTTACATGCAGAACTTCCGTGGCAAGACCTTCCTGATCAAGGTGGGCGGCAGCGCGATGGAAGACCCCAAGCTCGTCGATCGGTTCCTGCGCGACATTGTTTTCCTCGAAGCCGTGGGCATCAATCCCGTGCTCGTGCATGGCGGAGGCAAGGCGATCTCTGCGGCCATGAAGGAGGCGGGTTTGCAGGCGCAGTTCATCGGCGGCATGCGTGTGACAGATGACGCTACGATCAGCATCGTGGAGAAGACCTTGGCTCGTGTCATCAACCCGGAGATCGTGGACAAGATCAATGCCTTCGGTGGCAAGGCGGTCGGGCTGCCTGGCACGGAAGTGTTCCAAGGCGAGAAGATGCTGGGCCACGATCCGGCCTCGGGTCGCGATGTGGACATCGGTTGGGTGGGGCGTGTGACCGACTGCAAGCTCGGCCTCATCGAAGCCGCAGTCGGTGGCGAGTTCGTCCCGTGCGTGTCGCCCGTCGCGCGCGACAAGACGAGCGGCCACACCTTGAACGTGAATGCCGACCTTGCCGCGTGTGCGCTGGCCACTCGATTGAAAGCACACAAGCTCATCTTCATCAGCGATGTGCTCGGCGTGATGCGCGATCCGAAGGACAACAGCACGCTCATCCCCAGTCTCGACGAAGCGAGCATCAAGCAACTCAAGGCCGAAGGCATCATCAGCGGCGGCATGATCCCCAAGGTGGACAGCGCTCTCGAATCTCTCCACGGCGGCGTGGGCAAGGTCCACCTCATCGACGGCCGCGTGCCGCACGCGCTCATCCTCGAAATCTTCACCGACATCGGCATCGGCACGGAGATCACCCTTTAAAGGATGAAGTATGAATGATGAAGGATGAACTTCTTCATTCGCACCTTTCAGTGATTCATCCTTCATACTTCATCATTCATACTTCATCATTCATACTTTCCCCATGACGCACGACGACAAACTCAAGCACTACATCATCCCGAACTATGGCCGCTACGATGTGTGGCCGGTGCGAGGCGAGGGCGCGCGTGTGTGGGATCGTGATGGCAAGGAGTATCTCGACTTCGCCGGCGGCGTGGCTGTGTGTCCGCTCGGTCACTGCCATCCAGCGGTGGTGAAGGCAATCACGCAGCAAGCCAGCACGCTCATTCACGTGTCGAACTGGTATTGCATCGACAAGCAGGCCGACCTTGCCGAAGTGCTCACGGAGAAGGTCGTGCGCATCCCAGGGAAGAACTTCTTCTGCAACAGCGGAGCAGAGGCCAACGAAGGTCTGCTCAAGCTCGCGCGTCGCTATGGCGTGACCGTGCGTGGTGTCGCGAAGCCAAAGATCATCACCTTCACCAACAGCTTCCACGGTCGCACCTTGGGCGCGATGTTCGCCACCGAGCAAAAGAAGATCTGGGGCGACTTCGGCTTCACGCCTGATGAACTCGGATACATCCATCTGCCGTTCAACGACGTCGCCGCACTGGAGAAGACGATCAATGAAAACGCCGATGTGGTCGCGATCCTCGTCGAGCCGATTCAAGGCGAGAGCGGCGTCAATGCTGTGACGCCCGAGTTCCTGCGCACGGCTCAGCGCTTGTGCCGCGAGAAGAACGTCCTGCTGCTGCTGGACGAAGTGCAGTGCAGCTTCGGCAGGGCAGGGGAGATGGCCGGTTGGCGCGCGATCATCCCTGGCGATGAGATTCAACCCGATGGCGTGAGCTGGGCAAAAGCCATCGGTAGCGGCTACCCGCTCGGTGCCTTCTGGGTCCGCGATGTCGCGCTGCCGGGCAAGGACGGCAAGCTCTGCGACCTTCTTGGCCCTGGCTCGCACGGCACGACTTACGGTGGCTCGCCGCTAGCCTGTGCGGTCGGCCTTGCCACGGTGAACACCATTCTCGACGAGAATCTCTGCGAGCACGCGAACCAAATCGGTGCGCATGTCGCATCCATCGCGCGTGGCTGGCAGCATCCGCTGCTGAAAGAGGTTCGCCAGCTCGGTCTCTTCATCGGCTTCGAACTCGAAGCAGCGAAGGTCGATGCAGTGTCGAATGGTCGCCCGGCCTCCATCTTTGTGGCAAGAAAGTTGCTCGACGCAGGCATGATGACGGTGCCTGCTGGACCCAACGTCGTTCGTTGGCTGCCGCCTCTCAACATCACGCAAGCCGAGGCCGACGAGGGGCTGCGCATCTTCAAGTCCGTGCTGGACTTACTTTCGTAAATCTCTGCTCTCATGAATCATCTGCTCTCCATCGAACAACTGACCGGCGACGAGATCGCGCACCTGGTGAACCGCGCTGTGGATCTGAAGAAGAACCGCAAGTCATCGCCGCAAGTGCTGACTGGTCAGACCTGGGCGCTCATCTTCAACAAGTCATCCACACGCACTCGCGTCAGCTTTGAGGTCGGTATTCGCGAACTTGGTGGCTCGCCGATGTTTCTCTCGGGCTCCGAGATGCAGCTCGGTCGTGGTGAACCGGTGAAGGACACGGCACGTGTGCTCGGTCGCATGGTCGATGGCGCGGTGATTCGCACGTATGCGCAGCAGGATGTGGTCGATTTTGCTCACTACAGCAAGCTGCCCACAATCAATGCTTTGACCGACGATGAGCATCCCTGCCAGATTCTCGCCGACCTCCAGACCATGCAGGAGCGTCTCGGTGGCTGGAAGGGCAAGCGCGTGTGCTTCCTTGGTGATGGCGATTGCAATGTCGCTCGCTCCTGGATCTGGGCGTCTGCGCGTCTCGGTTTCGAGTTGGTCATCGGCGCGCCGAAGGCCTTCCAACCTGCCGAGAGTTTCATGTCCGGCGTGCCGGGCAATACGGTCCGCGTCGAAGCCGATGCAGCGAAAGCCGTGAGCGGCTGCGATGTGGTTTACACCGATGTGTGGGTCAGCATGGGCAAGGAAGCTGAGTCCGCTGAGCGCATCGACATCCTGCGTCCCTACCAGATCAACGAGCAGCTCATGTCTCATGCCAACAATGGCGCAGTCATCATGCACTGCCTGCCTGCGTATCGTGGCAAGGAGATCACCGATAGCGTCATGGAAGCGCACGCCGATGTGATCTTCGATGAAGCCGAGAATCGTCTGCACGCGCAGAAGGCAGTCATCGTTGAACTGATGCGGGCACGGGCTTGAGCAACGACTTCGGTCTTGCTTCGTCATTCGACATTCATCATTAGTCCTTCATGAACGCCTCCGCTCCTCTCGGTGTCTTCGACTCAGGTGTCGGCGGCTTGACGGTGGTGCGTGCCTTGCGCGAATTGCTGCCCAACGAAAGCATCGTCTATCTCGGAGACACGGCGCGACTGCCTTACGGCTCGAAGTCTCCAGACACGATTCGTCGATTCGCCGTCGAGGACACGCAGTTCCTCCTTCGCCATGAAGTGAAGGCGGTGGTCGTCGCATGCAACACAGCCACCGCTCATGCGCTACCGCATCTGCAGAAGACCTTCCGCATGCCCATCATCGGTGTCGTGGAGCCTGGTGTGGAAGCGACCTTGTCCGATCCGAATTCGCAGCGCGTCGGCATCATCGCGACCTCGGGCACGATCCGAAGCTGCGCGTATCAACATGCGCTCGCGATGCAGCGTCCCGATTTGATTGCCGAAGCCAAGCCCACACCGTTGCTCGTGCCCTTCATCGAGGAAGGCTGGATCGATCACCCCGCGCTCAAGTCCGTGCTGCGCGAATACTTGAAGCCGATGCTCGATCGGGGCATCGACACGCTCGTGCTCGGATGCACGCACTACCCGCTGCTCGTCCCTGTCTTGAAGCGAATGCTCGGCAACAAAGTGCGCCTCGTCGATTCCGCCTCCACCTGCGCCGCACACGTGAAGCGCACACTCGAAGCTGAAGGCCTTCTGCGCACGGCGAAAGGCAAGCCCACGCTGGAGATTCATCTCACCGACTACTCCGAGCAGTTTGAGGCGCTCGCGCATCGCTTCCTCGGTGCAGAGTTTGGCCGCATCAAGAAGGCGGTGCTGTAGCTACTTCTTCGCGCGCCAGTTGACGAGCTTCAGACTCGTCATCCGCTCGAAGTGCCGCTTATTGCCTGTGGCCACACTGGCGTTGTTTGAACGGGCGATGGAACCAATCATGAGATCAGCGTCGGCCAGTGGTTGTCCCGCAGTTTCCAGTTCCGCCTTGAAGATGCCGAAGAACTGCGCCGCATAGATGTCCATGTCGATCACTCGCAGTGTGTGCAGGAAGGCGTCCACGGCACGCTTGTTCTCCAGCGGCTTGGCCGACTTAGCAGCTCCGAAGTAGAGTTCACAGGCCGTGATGATCGTGGTCGCGACCTCCTCATAAACCGAGCGCCGTGCGATGATCACCTCCTGCCGACCACGCAGGATGTCGATGCAGTGATCGGTATCGAGGATGATCATAGGTCCACCTTACGACCTTCCGTGCGGGCGGCGTAGAGGGCCTCAATCTCGGCCTCGATGGAAAGATCAGACTCCCAGCCTCCCGACAGTTCCTTCCAGGCATCGACTTGCTCGGCGACACGAGCTTTGTCCCATTCGTTCGAGGAGGTTTTCATGGTGGCTTTCATGGGTTTGTCGAAGGAGCGTTCGAGGCGGTGAATGACTTCTTTGTTGAGGCTGCGGTGAGCGGAATCGGCAGCAGAGCGGAGGCTGTCGAGGAGACCTTCCGGCACTGATTTGAGGGTCAACGAGGCTGTCATGGCAAAATGGTTCCATAATGGAACCGCTCCTTCAAGCCCTATTTCAAGCTCTTGATGAACAGGATCAGCGAGTCGATTTGCGAGTCGTTCAGCACACCGGCGTAGATGGGCATGCCGGCGTCGAGTTTCTCGTAGCCCTTCACGACTTTCGCGGGTGGGTTCTGAATCGACTCCTTGAGATAGGCTTCATCGGCGGTGGCTTTCACGCCGCCCTTGCTGAGCACGCGCTCGGTGCCGAAGAGACCCTTCCAGCTCGGGCCGACCTTCGCATACGTGGTGCCGTCGATGGAATGGCAGGCCATGCAGCCCATCATCTCGTAGAGGCGCTTCCCTTCTTCGAGCGTGGGCTTCACCTGTGCCGCTGCGACGACTTTGCGTGGTGTGAGATCGACCTCGAGCTTGTCGAAGCCTTCCTTCTCGGGCTCGAACTTCACGAGTTCATAAGGTGTGAAGTAGGCGTTGTTCTGCGCGGGCAAACCACCATCACCCTTCAAGCCGTAGCCCACGCGCATCTGCATGTAAGTGGTCTTCATCTCGGGCAGGCCGATGAAGACCGACTTGCCGTCCTTGGAAAGGTAAGCGCTGCTCGGAGCCATCCACTCGGTGCCGGGTGTGCCGTCCGCCTTCAGGTGCGGCGAGCCGTAGTTGAAGGTGCGCTTGTAGCTCCAGCGCTCGACGTTGTAGCTGTCGGGGTTGGTGGCCAGCGTCTTGTCCAGTGGCTCGTTGAAGCGCAGCAGCACGCCTTTATCGCACGGTGTGCATTCCGTGAGCAGAATGCGTGGCTTGTCGGTGTAGCGCACGCGGGCGAGACCGCTGATCGTCTTCACCGTCGTGCCCCAGACTTGGAAGCCGCACACGTAGAGCTGGCCGTCGGCGGGGTTGATGTGCGCGTTGAGCGTGGGGAAATCGAAGTTCTTCATCCACGGCACCACGGTGCCTTGCGGGCGGCTGGTGCGATGATTCTCCAGCACGCGATGCAGCTCCGGCTTGTTGTAGCTGATCAGCACCATTTCATTATTTGCGGGTCCGAGCTTCGCGTCGTTCAACCACATGAGTGTCGCGCCGCTCGGCACCACGGAGTGGGGGATCCACGTCAGCGGATCGGCGATGCTTTGCGGATACTCCTCGTGAGGTTGGATGGTGGCGAGGTGACCGTAGAACTGATGATCCTTGATGACATGGATCGGCGTGGTCGGCACGTAGTTGCCCTCCTGGTCGCTGGCGACCACGAGACCCGTCTTCGAGTTCACGCCGATGAACGGCTGACGCAATCCATAGCCCAGCACCTCGAACGACTTCCCATCCGGCGCGACCTTGATCACCGTTCCGTTGTGCTTGCCCAGGTAGGAGCCCTGCTGGCCGCCCTTGCTGATGATGAACGATCCATCCGGCCCGAGCTTCATGCTGTTGGGGAACTCTCGCGTCTCCGCTGTCTGCGCGAAGAGATTGCAGAACATCTCATGCACGTCGGCCTCGCCGTCGCCGTTGGTGTCGCTCAGCTTCCAGATGCCGTTACGGTCGAACACGAAGATCTCCGGCAACGGACCGCCCATGCCGGACTTTAAGTCGTTGGCCTTCACTTGTGGATCAGCGCCTGGCACCACATTGCGTCGCGCCACGATGCTCATCGGCTCGTGCAGACCGCTGGCAAAGCGTCTCCACGTCACCTTGTCGAGATTGCCCTTGAGGCCTGAGATCAGCCACACATCGCCATCGAACGTGACACCCGCCGCGTTGCCTTGATCATCCAGGAAGTCGATGTCCGCGAGTCGGATGTTGCGCTTCCAAGGATTCGTTGTGGGCAGTCCGATGAGGTCAGTGACGAAAGCTTCGTCTTTGGTGGAGAGAGCAGTCGTCGTGGTGACTTGACCCTTCCAGTGACGCTCGGTGATGGCGACTTTCGGTGCCTTCTTCGCATCGGTATTCGCTTGGTCCCGAATGCCAGAGGCAGTGATCAACACGCGATCGAGATGTGGCTTCTCCTCGACCTTCAAGCTGTGAACGGTGGGGTTTTTATTGCCGGAGCTGCCGAGCACGAGCTTGAGATCGCCTTGACCGGAGCCGATCACGCTTTGCAACTCCACCACCCAGGTGCCTTGCTCTTCAACGGCGCGCAAATTCTGCACGATGTTCGTCCCGTTCACCATCATTCGCAGAACCACGCCGTTTGGCGTGAAGGCGATCCCTTGAAAGCGACCTTGCTTCTCGGTGAGCGGACCACGGCCCAGTTCTTCTTTGCTTGGCGCAGGCTCACGAGGATCGGTGAAGCTGACCTTGTCACCAACCTGCCATCCCGGATACAAGCCATTCGCCAGCCACACCTTGCCCACGGGCTTCGGTAGTATGTCTTCGCCATCCTTCGTCTTCTGGCCCGCGATGTGATACGAGCCGGGCGCGAGGCCATCGAGCGTGATCGGCGGCTTGCCCGGTTCGCTTTCCCACACGCAGGCGATGCGTAGCAGATCGATGTCGAAGCAGGCCCACAAGTTGTGGCCCAGATTCAGGATCAGACCACGTGGCGTGAGGTTGTCCTTCGGGAAACCTTCGCCGAGTTCACGGCAGTCCAGCACGCTGCTGAAGAAGGGGAAGTCCGGCTCGATATACTCCGCAATGTCATACGGATTCATCGCGGCAGGAGCGGCCTCTTTCGCCTTGGGGGCAGTCTTGGACTTCGGCTTGGAATCAGCAGCCAGCAGCGGGACAGCAGCGAGTAGGGAAAGAGCAAGAAGGCGAGTCATGGTGCAGAGGAGCTAACAGAACGCGACGACCCTGCCAGTTTCTTCCGCCTTATCGTGGCTCGTTGTCTTCGCTTGAAAGTTCAGCCCTCTCGCCTCTGTCTTGATGCACGCACCATGAAACCAACGCTCGCTCTCCTTTGCCTCGTCTCCACCCTTGCCACCGCTGCTGATTGGAGCCGCTTCCGCGGTCCGAATGGCTCCGGCGTCGCCGAGACCACCAACATGCCGACCACGGTCGATGACTCGAACACGGTCTGGAAGGTCGAGCTGGGCAAAGGCTGGTCCTCACCCGTGTTGTGGAAGGACAAGGTGATCGTCACCGCCGAGACCGGCGATGGCAAGCGTGCCGTGATCGCGCTCTCGGCCAAGGACGGCAAGGAGCTGTGGCGGCACGAGGAGACCTTCGTGGCGCACAAGATTCACAACTTCAATTCCTTCGCCTCCAGCTCGCCCTTCGTGGATGCCGATCGCATCTACGTGAACTGGAGCACCGGCACCACGATCCAAGCGTTGGCCCTCGATCACACGGGCAAGCGCGTGTGGTTCAATGAGCACGTCGCCGATTACATCCACGAGCACGGCACGGGCGTGTCGCCTGTCGTGGCCGATGGCATCATGATCGTGCGCAGCGAGTTCGACTGGCAGCGCGATGGCAAGGTCTATACCGACGATCCCGTGCAGCAGAAGTGGAAGGCCTGCATCGTGGGCCTCGACGCCGCGACGGGCAAGCAGGTGTGGAAGAACGAAATCCCCAACTGCCTCAACACCTTCTCCACGCCAGTCGTTCACAAGACCAAAGCCGGCACCAACGAGTTTATCTGCGCCGATACCGGCAGCGGCGTCATGGGCATTGATACCAAGACTGGCAAGCTCAACTGGCAGCACAACCCCGGCCAGACCCAGCGCAGCCTCGGCTCCGGCGTCATCAGCGATGACTTCTACTTCTGCACCTTCGGCACCGGTGGTGGGGTGAAGGAGATCGCTGCTATCGACCTCAAGTCCGGCAAGCCCGAGCCCGTGAAGTTCGACATCCCCAAAGGCCTGCCTTATGTGCCCTCGCCGCTCGTCATTGGCGACACGATGTATCTCGTGGGCGATGGCGGCATCATGCGCGCGGTCGAGTTCAAGACCGGCAAGGTCATCTACGAAGAGCGCCTCAATGGCAGCAAGGGCAGCAGCAAGTTCTTCAGCAGCCCCGTGGCCGCCGATGGCAAGATCTACGCCGCCAGCCAGCAGGGCGACCTCATTGTTGTGAAGGCTGGGCCCAAGTTCGAGCAACTCTCCGCGAGCAAACTCGACAGCCCAGTGAACTCCTCGCCCGCGATCGGCGACAGCCGCATCTACGTGCGCACGGAGAAGATGCTCTGGTGTATCGGCAGCAAGGCGGCTCCGTTGCCTTGATCGAAGGAGTGTTTGTCTCACCACTTTTCAAGCCGTGTAGGCGGAGTGGTGACACTGCTATCCGGCCGCGGTCAGCCAATCCTTGCGCAAGGAGCACGTCCCAGTGTGCGATGTGTTCAAGCGTTAGACGCATGTCTAACCTTCGTGATCGTTTGCATCAATCATTCCTCGCCGCTCGGGTTACCATGAGAACATACTATTCGATCGTCTTTGTCTGGTGCGCCGTGACCGCCAGCCTTTCGGCAGGTGAGGCTAGGCCTGTGTCGATCTTCGATGGCAAGACGCTGAACCACTGGTCTGGCAAGCCCGAGCATTGGCGCGTGGAGGACGGTTGCATCACCGGCGAGATCAAGGAGGGCGATGCGCTCAAGGGGAACCAATGGATCTTCTGGGACGGCGAGGTGAATGACTTCGACTTCACCTGCGAGTTCAAGATCACCGGCGGCCCGAGTGCGAACAGTGGCATCCAGTATCGATGTCAGCAGCACGACGACGGTCACGCTTCCGGTTATCAGGCTGATCTTGATGACGGCAAGGTATGGCTCGGTCGCATCTACGACGAGCATGGTCGTGCGCTGATCTGCGAGCGCGGTCAACGTGTGAGCATTGCGCCCGATGGTCGCAAGTGGACGGATGTGTTCGCCGAGCCGAAGAGCTTGGAGAGCTTCGTGAAGTTCCACGACTGGAACAAGTATCAAATCACCGCTACGGCCTCGCACGTCGAGGTGCGCATCAATGACGTGCTCTTCAGCGTGCTCGATGATCACGACGCGAAAGATGCCGAGTGGTCCGGCAAGCTCGCGTTTCAGCTTCATTCAGGACCGGGGCCGTCGAAGATTCAGTTTCGCAACATCCAGCTGACTGACTTGGGAAAGACTGAGATGCCGAAGCGCGACATTGCCATAGCTGAGTCGGGAAAGCCAAAAGCTGAAATGCCTGAAAGCGTTGCGCCGTCCGCAGCACTGAACTTGGGCTTCGAGAAGGGCACGCTCGACGGCTGGACAGCAGAAGGAAACGCATGGGAGAGGCAACCCGTCGAAGGCGACACCGTCGCAGTTCGCAAGCGCGGCAACTCACAGCACGTCGGCAAGTTCTGGCTCGGTGGCTACGAGCGCAGTGGCGACAAGGGAACAGGCGCGCTCACCTCGTTGGCCTTCGATGTCACACATCCGTGGGCGAGCTATCTCGTCGGCGCGGCACCAAACGTAAGCGAGGAACGCGTGGAGATTGTCGAGGAAGCCACGGGCAAGGTCATTCACACCGGCCATGGTGCGCAGGTGGAGAATCTGCAGCGCGTGGCGGTGAATCTCACGAGCCTCATCGGCAAACGCATCTTCATCCGCATCGTCGATCAGAGCACGCGCGGCTGGGGACACGTCAATTTCGATGACTTCGTGTTTCACGACACCGAGCCGAAGTTCGCCAAGCCGCAAGGCATCACGATCAGCGGTGATCGATCCAAGCGCGGCGATGAAAGCCCCGTCCTCTGGCACCTGACGCCGAACCCCGCCAAGCCCACGAGCGTGAAGAACGAGGCAGCGCAGAAGCTCGTCGCGGGCATGAAGTTGCAGGATGGTTTTCAAGCCGATCTCATAGCCGCCGAACCGGATGTGAAGCAGCCCATCGCCTTCTGCTTCGATGAACGTGGTCGCATCTGGGTGGCCGAGGCGTTCAGCTATCCGAACCGTCAACCGGAAGGCCAAGGCAAGGATCGCATCAGTATCTTCGAAGACAGCGATGGCGATGGTAGCTTCGAGACGCACAAGATCTTCTGTGAGGGGTTAAATCTCGTCAGTGGCATCGAAGTCGGCTTCGGTGGCGTGTGGGTGGGGGCAGCTCCTTACCTGCTTTTCATCCCCAGCGATGGCGACCGCACGGTGCCTCTTAATTGGACTCATAAGTCGCATGAGACTTATAAGTCCTATCCGCAGCCCCCAGGGTTGTCATTCACCGCCCACATCCTCCTGGACGGCTTCGGCTATCAGGACACCCATGAGACGCTGAACTCCTTTCTCTGGGGACCGGACGGCTGGCTCTACGGCAATCAGGGCGTGTTCAACACCGCGCACATCGGCAAGCCCGGCAGCGATGCGAAGGATCGCATCGAACTGCGCAGCGGCGTGTGGCGTTATCATCCGGTGCGGCATGTGTCTGAGGTCTTCTGCCACGGCGGCTCTAACCAGTGGGGCCTGGACTACAACAGCAGCGGCCATCTCTTCATGACGCACTGCCGCAGCTTTTGGGGCAAGGGCGGCACCACAAACGCGATCCGCAATGGCATCTTTTGGAATCAATCCAACGCGAACTACCCGAGCTACGTCAGCGCCACAGCACCCGACTTCGCACCCGCTTTGCAAAACTACCTGCCCGCCTCCGCGAAGTATGACAGCGGCGAGGGTGGCGCAGGCAAGCCGGGAACGACTGCCGTGTATGGCGGCCACTCCCATGTCGGCACCATGATCTACAACGGCGACAATTTTCCCTCTATCTACCGCGACCATCTCTTCACCCACAACCTGCACGGTCACCAAATGAACCAGCAGCACATGGTTCGCGAAGGCAGCGGCTACGAGACCCTGCACGCAGGCTACGACCTGATGTTCTGCGGCGACGAGCACTACATCCCCGTCGATCTCCAAACCGGTCCCGACGGCGCGGTGTATATCATCGACTGGGCCGACACGCAGCACTGCCACAATCCGGAGGATGAGAAGTGGGATCGGACAAACGGGCGGATTTATCGAATCTCTTGGAAGGCGACGTATAAGCCGGTGAAGGTGGATTTGGGGAAGATGAGTGATGTGGAATTGGTCGGTCTGCTGTCCCATTCCAACGATTGGCACCCACGCATGGCTCAACGAATGCTCCAGGAGAGGGATGGAGAACTCAGCGCGAAGTCACTTCAAGCGCTCATGACGATGGTCGGCAACGAAGACCTGTCTGCCGGTCAATATCTCAAAGCACTGTGGACCGCCGCGCAAGAGGTAAGCGGGCTAGACATCCTCTTTGAGCAAGCTGTCGAGGACCAAGATGAAACCGTCCGCTCCTGGGCCATCCAACTCGCCACTGAAGAGCCCGGCAAACCAAAGGTCAGGCGCGAGACCTTGGTAAAGCTCGCCAAAGACGACCCCTCGCCGGTCGTGCGTCTCGCTCTCGCCTCCGCGATGCCCGCCTTGCCCGCTGACTGGGCCTTCGACGTCGGCAGCGCGCTCGCGATGCACGCAGAGGACAAGGACGACCGCTTCCTGCCGAAGATGATCTGGTTTGGGCTTGCGAGTAGGACAGGTGTTTCACCTGTCGCCAGTGCGTCGGGTATTCTACCCGACGACTCAGCGGGCAGAATCCCCGCTGCCCCCGTGTCAGGCAGAATGCCTGACCTACTAGCCCTCGCTGACCGCACACCCATGCCGTCGCTCGCGGACAGCATCCGCTGGTGTGCGTGCAAGGACACTGCCGGACGCGAGGCCTTCGTCGCCAGCGTCGCGAAGCAATCCGACGAACTCGCCGAGCGCAGCCTGAAGATGCTCGCCTTTGCTCTCAAAGACGAAGCCACCGTGCCGATGCCGAAAGCGTGGATGGAGGTGAAAGCTCGAAATTCGAAACTCGAAACCGTGAATCAGCTCTCCGCTTTGTTTGGCGACAAGGAAGTGCTCGAGCAGAAACGCACCACACTCGCCGATGCCACGAAGCCCATCGCCGCGCGCCGCGCCGCGTTCGACTTGCTCAAGCTTGTCGGCGACAACGACGCGACACCGATCTTTGCGAAGCTCCTCGACCAGCCCGAGTTCACCACGGCGGTGATCCCCTTGCTCGCGCGTTCCAACGACCCAGCAACGGCCTTGACACTCCTTGACACTCCTTGACCGTTTTGACCGCCTCGACCCCGCCAACCAAAGCGCCGCGCTCAACACGCTAACCAGTCGTGCGGAACTCGCGAAACCGTTGCTCGATGCGGTGAAGGCGAAGCGCTTCGATAAGACGCGGCTCAGCGCCTTGCAGGTCCGGCAGTTGCGCAACCTCAACAACGCCCAGATCAACGCGCTCATTGACGAGACCCTGGGCAAGGTCACCGAGTCCAGTGCGGCAGCGAAGGCCACCATCGCGAAGCTGAAGAAGGCCTATGAGTCCGCACCGCTGTGGGCCTTCAATGCGAAGTCCGGCGAGCAGACTTTCCAGCAAGTCTGCGCGGTGTGCCATGCGATGGGTGGTGTGGGCGGTAAGCTCGGGCCTGATCTCGGCGGCTCGTGGCGCAATGGGCTCGACTACTTCCTGGAGAACATCGTCGATCCGAACGCGGTCGTGGGTGACAATTTCCAACTCCACATCCTCACGAAGAAGGACGGCAGCGTGGTGTCCGGCTTGATCGAGAACGAAACGCCCACTGCGCTCACTGTGCGAACGATCACCGAGTCCATCATCGTCGCGAAGAGCGATCTCAAGGACCACACGAAAGCCGCCGCGTCGCTGATGCCGCCCGGAATGCTGGAGGCGCTGTCCGAGCACAAGGCGATCGAGTTACTGAAGTATCTCAACAGCAAGCGCGAGTAGTGGGTTTGTTCGCTTGGAGTGTGGGGCAGTTTATTGTTAGGCTCGGCAATCGCTCGAATCATCATGCTCCCTCTTCCCCGTCGTTTACTCGTTACCTTGGTCTTGGTGGTCCTGGGATGTCTGGGCTGGTGGTGGGGCGGGGGAGTCCACACAGAGGATGCTGGGAGCTCGATCGAAGCACGTCCTGATATGTCCAAAGCGAACGAGGTTCTGGCTCCGCCCGTATCGTTATCGTCCGATCGTTTGCCGACGCCGGATCAGGGCGTAGTGCAATCCGGGGGCAAGTTTCAAGCCAATCGCGGCAAGCCTCCCAGTAGTGAAATCCCGAGCGCCGAGGCCATGAAAGAGGTCGCCCGCAGCTACATCAAAGAGGTCGGACCAAATGAACTGCGCGTGGGCGAAGTGAGGCTGCTCAAGAGGGAGCGAACCATCACCTTCACGGCGACGGTGGCGGTGCGAACGCAGCCGCTGGAGTATGCGCTGGTTCATGAGACGGGGAAAGCGCATGAGGCCCTGCTGGTGACAAAGGTGCCTGTGCAGGATGTGCATGTGGCCGTGCTGCTTCTTGAAGCCAGTGGACGGGCTCCGATGATCGAAGTTTCGTGGCGCAAGCACGGTGGTGAAGCGCGGATGCCGCTGAGTGACTTGATTCGAGTGCAGCAAGTGGCTCCCGATGTGTTGAAGGCGAACCCCTGGACTTACAATGGATCGGAGTTCAGCCACGGGAGCTTTGCTGCGATGAGGGAGGGTTCGCTGGTGGCCCTCGTCAATGACCCGGCAGCGTTGGTGAACCACAGGACTGCGGCCTCGCTGATGAGGGACGATGTGTTCTTCGCCAACTCTGACAAGCTTCCGCCGGACGGTGTCCCTGTGTCTGTGATCTTTGTTTTCACCGGTAACAAATGAAGGTTAGACTTTGCCTTCCAATTTCGCGCCCATGATCAAACCACGCTTCTTGTTCCTCGGTATGGCTGCTGTCTTGATAGCGGCTTTTGCCTCGCTGCTTCATGCGGCGGAGGAGACGGGCTTTTCGTGGCCGCTGGGGCCGATTGGCGGGAAGATGCGGTTATGGACGGGCGAGAGTTTTGTGCGCGTTTCGGAGCTGACGAATGGTGCGCCGGGGAAGGTGGCGGGCTTGCAGGTGAATGATTTCATCCTGGGGGCCTTCGGTCGGGATTTTGAGGTGCTGGGCAGTGACTTCGAAGGTGTGGTGCGGCAGCTTGGGAATGCCATCGAGCATGCGGAGTCGAATGACGGCGTGCTGCCGCTGAAGGTGCTGCGCAGTGGCGCGGGGATCATCACGGTGACGGTGAATCTGCCGGTGCTCGGGGCGCTGGACCCGGCGTATCCGCTGACGAGCGCGAAGTATACGGCGACGTATGAATATGCCTGTGCGCAGCTTCACGCTCGCGTGATGGCGGATGCGGATGGCGATCTGGGTTATCCGACGGGCTTTGTGGCGCTGGCATTGCTCGGGCATCCAAACTGGAATGATCTGACGGGCGCGAAGCCGTATCGGCTTTCAGTGAACAAGCTGCGCGACTGGGCGATCAATCTGATCAACACCAGCCAGCTCACGCCGGTGGAAGACAAATACTTCGATGGCACGGCGAATCCGAACTACGTCGGCACCGGGCTGGAAAACTGGTCGCTCGGCCAGGCGGTGATGTTTCTCTCCGAGTATGTGACGAAGACCGGCGAGCAGGCGACTTATCAAACCGTGCTGCAACGCGCGGCGGTGATGATGGCGAACCGGATCGAGAACTGGGCGCAGCCGGCGAATGGCGGCACGGCGAACCTGAGTTATGAAGAAACTCGCGGCGCGACAGGTCACGGCGGTGTGACGGGCGACTACACGCATCAGTGGTATGTGGGCATCAACATGGCCGGGCTGCATGTCTTCAACGGACTCGCGATGGCGAAACGGGCCGGAGCGGACATGACGCAGCGCCCGAAGGACGCGCACTACTTTGGCCACACGCTGAATCCGGGCGATGCGGTGCCTTCCAATATCTCGCCCGCACTGCCCGCGACGATCATCCTGCCGCGAGGAGCGCAGGACGGCCGTTCGCTGCCGCACATCGACAATGTGTCGAGCGCTCCGCTGACGAAAATCATCACCGCGGACTCGTCGAACAACCCTTTCTACTACGACTGCTCGCTGGATCAGAAGTTTTGGATTCAATGGGACTGCCTCACGCGGTCCACGGGCAGCTCGGGCTATGTCGCCTACGCGAGTGTGACGGGCGCGGAGTATGATGCGGGTGGTCGCACACCGGCGACGCTGCTCGGGATGAAGGTGTATCACGGCAGCACGCCGCCATCGTCGGCGGATCAGGCGGTGATGGACATGCACACAAACTACATCATCGCGGCGCACAATCGGCACCTCAATGCGCATGCCTACAACATGGGCGGCGGTCTTTTCACCGCGCTGGTGATGCCGTGGTTCAGCGATCGCGACCAGCGCTACTTCTGGGACAACTGGAAGTTCTACGCGAACTTCATGCGCCAGCCGGATGGCAGCGTGCAATAC
>JAEUHN010000049.1 GCA_016795365.1 Verrucomicrobiaceae bacterium | reverse complement strand
GTCTAAACTAGCCGGAAGACAAAGACCAAAGGCGGGGAAGTTTGGGATTGCCCCCCGTCCAAGGGCGTCTAAACTCCTTCGAGTGGCGACTCGCGCACGAGGTAGGTTTGGGATTGCCCCCCGTCCAAGGGCGTCTAAACTGGCTCTTTGAACTCCTGGGGACTTGTGTATGTTTGGGATTGCCCCCCGTCCAAGGGCGTCTAAACTGCACCACCTCTTCTTACACCCCTGCTCCACGTTTGGGATTGCCCCCCGTCCAAGGGCGTCTAAACTGGTAACGCATCTCGATGCTGACGCGGTGTGGTTTGGGATTGCCCCCCGTCCAAGGGCGTCTAAACTCTTCAGCATGGTGGCACCCGCAGTGAGCCAGTTTGGGATTGCCCCCCGTCCAAGGGCGTCTAAACTCCACAACACCACGCTCTAGCGACTGCCGCGGTTTGGGATTGCCCCCCGTCCAAGGGCGTCTAAACTCCTTCCCTTGCGCCGTCTTCGCCTTGATTGGTTTGGGATTGCCCCCCGTCCAAGGGCGTCTAAACTCGCCAGATTGTAATCGCAGGCCAAAACAACGTTTGGGATTGCCCCCCGTCCAAGGGCGTCTAAACTTGCCATGCCTTGAGCTTCTCCCCTTGCTGGGTTTGGGATTGCCCCCCGTCCAAGGGCGTCTAAACTCCTACTGCCACGCCAGCCAAGCGCGAGCGGGTTTGGGATTGCCCCCCGTCCAAGGGCGTCTAAACTACAACGAAACGTTTGCGCCTAGGCCTGATCGTTTGGGATTGCCCCCCGTCCAAGGGCGTCTAAACTCCCCCCCCACCTCACACACCACCACCCCCAGTTTGGGATTGCCCCCCGTCCAAGGGCGTCTAAACTCCGTTGCGCCGGTAGCATGGTTCATTCTCGGTTTGGGATTGCCCCCCGTCCAAGGGCGTCTAAACTACTCGCAGGTGAGTCGATTCGCGAATGGGTGTTTGGGATTGCCCCCCGTCCAAGGGCGTCTAAACTAAGCCCTCCCCCTACCCCCTCCCAGGGGGCGTTTGGGATTGCCCCCCGTCCAAGGGCGTCTAAACTAGGGCGTGCTGCAGATGCCGGCACGTTTGCGTTTGGGATTGCCCCCCGTCCAAGGGCGTCTAAACTGGATCGAGGCTTATATGGCGGAGGTGGCAAGTTTGGGATTGCCCCCCGTCCAAGGGCGTCTAAACTATGAGCGCAGCCTTCTTTGCCGACTACGATGTTTGGGATTGCCCCCCGTCCAAGGGCGTCTAAACTCTTCGCCGTTGCTGTTGCCAAGGCCTGATTGTTTGGGATTGCCCCCCGTCCAAGGGCGTCTAAACTAGGACATGTGGTGAGGCCCTGTGCAGATCAGTTTGGGATTGCCCCCCGTCCAAGGGCGTCTAAACTTGAACCAGTGGCGCATCAGCGCCTGATGCAGTTTGGGATTGCCCCCCGTCCAAGGGCGTCTAAACTAGCGATCCGCACTCGATTGACCAAACGGCTGTTTGGGATTGCCCCCCGTCCAAGGGCGTCTAAACTCAAGCCGTCCTCGATGGCGTTGGCTATGCTGTTTGGGATTGCCCCCCGTCCAAGGGCGTCTAAACTCGCCGTGTTCGCCTTCGTCTTTTCATCGGAGTTTGGGATTGCCCCCCGTCCAAGGGCGTCTAAACTTGACATTCACATCACGAAGCGCGGACACGGTTTGGGATTGCCCCCCGTCCAAGGGCGTCTAAACTCATTCGCTGGCGCAACGGCGCTACGACGACGTTTGGGATTGCCCCCCGTCCAAGGGCGTCTAAACTGGGCGCATCGAGCAACTTGGCTCCTGTGGAGTTTGGGATTGCCCCCCGTCCAAGGGCGTCTAAACTCGCACTTTGCGGCGGGCTTGTCGGCCTCCTGTTTGGGATTGCCCCCCGTCCAAGGGCGTCTAAACTAGGTTGACGGTTCCGCCAGAACCGCTAGCCTAGCAATGTTTAGACGCCCTTGGACGGGACAAGCATCATCCCAAATAAGTTGACCAAACTGCGGCTCTGCTTTGCCACCCGCAGCCCGAAAGGGAACAAGGTCATACTTTAACAAATGAAAAGACCAGCCTGATCGAAAGATCGGGCTGGTCTTGTTTTTGGGGAGATACTGCCAGCCGTCAAAAGAACATCAGCTCGGGCTGCATCTCATCGGGCTCCACCTTCTTCTCACTGCGAACAATGAGCATCCGCCCCCACTGGGCATCGGTAATGATCAGCCCGCGCACCTCTCCCTGCGGCGGGATGAGCTTCTTGAGGCGGCGCACATGGGTGTCCACCTTGTCCGCGCTGCCACAGGGGCGCGCATAGACGGAGAACTGCACCATGAAGTAGCCCTCGCTGATGAGGTCCTTGCGGAAGCGGGCGGCATTACGCCGATCCTTATCGGATACCACCGGGAGATCAAACATGACGAGGACCCAGGCCATACGGTATTTGCAGGCGATGTCGTTCCGTGCCTTCTTCATGCGGGCGTAGCCGTGCCACGGTGCGGAATGGTGAAGGCGGGGCGTGCGGCGGGCTTGAGCACATGGGAGGCAAAGCTCTGCACATAAAGGTCGATGGCATGAAGCAGGCGCACCTTGCCCGTCTTCATCGGCACGGGCTGGAGCAGCACGCCAGCGGCAGCACCCATCCAGGCTTTCATCTCTGGGGCGTCCGTCTTGAGCATGAAGTCGCGCAGGGCGGCATCCATGAACGGGCGCAGGGGCTCCATGAGGTCATCCGCCAGCGCATGAGTGCCTGCCCGGCTGGTGTGATGCAGGCCGAGCGCGGCGATGAAGCCCCGGCAGGCGAGGGAGCGCAGCACCGCACTGCGCAGGATGGCATAGCCGTAGTCCAACATGCCATTGACGCCCAGCCGGGTGCCGGGGACGCGGCCTTTCTCCGTGGTGCCCAGCCTGGCCACCAGGGGCGGCAGGAAGCGGTGCCAATACAGCCGCGCCGCCCGGCTCTCACTGGCCGCCGGGGTATCGGCATGGAGCAGCTCGCGACGGCCCACGGTGACGCGCGCCAGGGACTTTCCAGGCCCGGCAGTCCCCTGCCCCCGATACTGGCCAGCAGCGCAACGATCCGCAATGCCTGCCAGGGCCTCCGCCGTGTGCCCGTGCAGGAGGGAACCCTGAGCGCGCACCTTGGCCGTGATGATGTGCCGAAAGGCGGCATCCCGAAACTCCGCCGTCCAGGTGGCCTGGGCGCGAATGAGGTCCGTATCGGTGGCGCGGTAGTAAGGCAGTGTGAGCGCTGCGGGCTGGAACTGCTCATCACAGATGAGCACCGGCACATTCGCCTCCGCCAGGGCGCGCAGGGCTCCGGCAGTGAAGACGGCGGTGGCCGAGGCGCAGACGAGGGCTGAAATATCCTCAATCGGCACGGTCTGCTCGGTGCCCGCCGCCTTGTCCGCGATGTGGAGCTGCTTCAACGCCAGCCTCAGGCTGAACTGCGGTCCGAGGATGTGGATGATGCGACTCATGGGATCAGCGGTGGGAGATCATCAGCAATCACACTTCGGTAGCGACCTACGGGGTGGGGCTTTGTTCAGGATTGATCGTCCTCATCACTACCCACGGTTTCCGCATCGGCTTCCAGCACGTCAGCCTTGACGTTCGTGGGCCACGCAAGGCCCAACGCGGGGATGAGTTTGTCCCAATAGGGTTGGAAACCACTAGCGGGCATTCCAAAGGCCGGTCGTGCAGTTTTGTTTCGCACCACATGGGGCAATGACAGTGTGACTTGCCCAGTGCCCATCACTTCAACAACATAATCACCGGCAATGCATTTCTCGTTGTAGTCATGGACCAGCGTGATCTTCTGTCGCTTCCGAATCACCATCGCAGCCCGCTCGTTTTGACGATACTCCCCATAGGGCGAGAAAGGGTTGTAACCCTTTCCAATAGGAACAAACACGGGGACATAGCCCGTTCCATCGGCACTGCGCATGAGGCGCACCTCGCGGAAATCCGTTCGGGCGACATAAACATGACCGCCGTGCTTGCCGGGCATGGAGCGCGGACCGATTACGGCCTGCTCATCAGAGAGCTTGGCCACATAGCGAACCTTGCGAATGGGGATGCGGATGCGTGAGGGGAACTTAGGTTCTCCACTTTGCCCTTTCTCACGCCAGCGCTGGAAGGCGGCAAAGCACAGGCGGCGCGTGAAGTCGGCAGGCAGTGTTTTGAAAAGATCACCAGCTTCGGCAATCGAGTATTCAGGCTTGGCTCCTGCCGTCGTAGCCAGCTTCACCTTGATCGTGCCTGCCTCCAGTTTCATAGGATGCGTGGGCGTCTCAGGCAAAGCGGGAGAGGCAGAACGATCAGCGCCTGAACGCCAAGCTTCGAAGGCATCGTAACACAGGCGATCCGTAACCGCTTTGAGAGCATCCTTCGCACTGTAACCGTTGAAACTCTGCGATGATGCGACTTGGAATGCCACCGCCTGCACGTAGTCACGGAGAGTGATGACATACCCTTTCCACAGTTCCCACAGGTAAGCGCCCTGCTCGGGAGGATGCACCCGGCACTGGCGGCTGGGACCGGTGCCAAGATCCGCTGGCGTGAGCGAGCCGATGTCTTCACGGACAATATAGCGATCCACTCCACGACGGGAATAGAATGTAGTCTTCGCCGGTTGTCGGTGGGTATCCTGCCGCATGTGGTGATGCACGTCGATCCGTGGCAACCAACGCTCCACCACCGTGCGGAAGGCATTGGGACCAGGGAACAAGGGATTCCAGGCGCGAGCGCGTTGCTCGGCAGGATCGAGGGTCCACCACACGAGCTTACCCTCCTCTGTCTCGCCACGATCCACGATCCGACGGGCGAGCCAAGGCAGGGTGCAGGTGATCACCATGGCATCAATGGCATGATGGCGGTGATCGCCCCGGTTCTTCTGCTTGCGCTGATAATTCTCGGCCTTGATCTGCTCCTGCTGCTCCTTGGACATCTGGTGCCATTGCTCGCGGGTGTAATCGCGTCCGCGCCCATGCAGCAAGGTATTCAAGCCCCAGGCATCGCGGAAGGCTGAGGTGAGCGAGCCATTGGAAACGAGGAACTGCTGGGAGGGCAGATTGCCTTTCTCATCACTCGGGTCGCGCCCATCCATGCCCTGCCAGCCAAATCGAATGATGCATAAACGGCGAATGAGACGCGCGATGTAGGCGGACTGGACCAGTTCATCGCGACTGCCGAGAATATCCAAGGCCTCATCCATGGTATGCGCGAGGAAGAGCTGGAGCTTTCGATCTTTGAAGTGATCGCGGGCGAACTTCTCCACGGCTTCCCAGCGGTTCGCAAAAGCCACTCGGGCTATCTGCGCCTGCATATCCACGCGATTGCACTGGGTGTGCGCGATGGTGAGATTGAAGAACTCATCACTCTTCCGCACGGCCTGGGGCACGAGGTGGGCGATGTCGGCATGATGATTGCGGAACTGCTCTTGCGTGATCGCTTCGCCACAGAAGGGGCAGCGACCACGCGCCTCTTTCCACAAACGGTAGCGGGTGAGCGCGGTGCGTGAACTGCCCAGGCCCTCCTTCTTGGCGTCCTTGAGGGCCGAATCGCGCTCGGCTGCATTCTTCTTGATCTCCTTGAGATGATCATCCTTGCGCTTGCGCCCCATCGCGAAGCTGCGGAGGGACTCCACAATGATGAGGTCTGGCTGACCATGCTTCTCGACAAGCTTGTCCAACTGGCGACGAAAGAGGGTGAGCCGATGCCGGACAAGAGGACTGCGCACGGCAGTCAGATAGGCATTGAGTGCGTCCTCCATGCTCTGACCGGGACGCACGAGGAGCGGATGATGGGTTTGCTGGAGGTCGATCTCGCCATCATTCACCATGGCCTCGAGTGTGGGTGTGGAGAACTTGGCGCGGCCTTCGCCCCCGCTTGACGCATGAAGCTCCTGCTGACCTTCGATCAGCGTGTAACGAGCACGGTGCTCCTCTGCCCATTGAGTAAGCACCGACTTCTTTTTCTTCCCATCCTTCGCACTGATCTCCACCCTAAAATCCCCTTCTCCACTCTGCCACTGCCGGACCTTCTCCCTTGGCACGCTGGCCATCCAAATAGCCTGGAGACGGTCCAAGGATGCGGAGTCGGGCTTCACCTTGCTGCCTGTGGCCACATCGATCACGCGGAAGTTTTCGATGGCAAGATTCCACAAGGCCTGACGCACGATGGCGCGATTGTTCTGCACCACATGCTGCGGCCTGCCTAGCTCATCGTAAGGACGAAGCAAGTCGAGGCCGGGCTTTCGGTTCTTGAATCGTGGATACTTCAAGCCCAGCACTCCAGGATTGCGCCCTTCAACGGGGCGATTGTAGATGCGAAAGGTCTGGTCGCCTTTCTTTAGCAGGTGACCGTCTCCATAGAGCAGCCACTCAAGGAAGGGGGTATCGCCCGTTTTACCATCCTGATACGTCACGGTGATCGTGCGCTGCAAGGAGGGCTGTGCTGCAACAATGGCGCGAAACTCTCTCTCCAACTGGCCACGCGTCCACACCCGATTGCGTTGCTTCATGGCGCGCTCGCCCTCCAGTGCTCCGTCGCTCCCGATCATCGAACGGAGAAACTGGCAGGGATACTCGCACCCACTCGCCGCAAAGGCATCTGCGGTCTGAGTGGGGCTCAAGGTATTCTTCCATTCATCCTTCCCTTTCGATGCCACATCAGCCGTGCTCCACGGGACCACAGGCTCGTAGCCACGCCGTTTCCAAAGGTGGGCGATGGCAGCGTGAAGCTGCTCGGGGGCTAGCTCCTCACCTTCGACAGCTCTCACACGAAGGATCACCGGATTAGTCCGGCGTTCGAAGACCTCGTCACTCTCGGTTTTTGCCTTGGAGTAAAAGCCGGATCCCGGCTTGGGCAAACCAACCTTCACCAACTGCTCAGCTAACCACCGACGGCGATAGCGCCGCGTCCTTAATGTGCGCCGCTGGGCTCTCTTGTTTCGCCTTTCTTCCAGCGACTCGATGTCACTGTCACAGATGAAAGCACCAACACTCAAGAACTCTCTGCCCCGTCGCACCGCATAACCAATGGACGCCGTTCCCAAGTCGAACCCAAAGACCAAGCCCTTACGAAAGGCCTCAAGAGAGGAGTTTATTTCCATAGGTGGCAAATAGAGCGATGTCTTACTCTAGCGCAACCAAGCAAACCACCGTGCACATGGTTGGGAAAGCAGCAGCACGTCGGAGCACAGAGTGCAGCCAGGGAGGACGATGCCACCCAGGCGAGAGGCGCTGGGCACCTGGGCGGGGAAGGACTGGCTTCACGCGAACTATCGAGGGAAGATCACAAGAGTGCCTCAAACTCGAGAACGCTTTGGCACGCCCTAGCCGGTGGGCTGCCCTGGGAACCGGTGAAGAGAGCTGACTGCCGAGCCATGCATTCGTTCTTGAGCACGAACCTCAGCGCCGTAAACATCCGCACCCTCATGTCCACCCGCCGCAAAGGCTGCCTCAAGCTCCTGTTTTGGTTCGCCGTCGCGGACCTCGTGGTGCTGTTTCTGTTCGGGCAGATCTACTTCAACCTGGGCAGCAATCTCACGCTGTGGGCGTTCCGAAACTCGACGGCGCCGCTGGAGGTGAAGACCACACGGGGCTGGCGGGCGGTCTCGGAGGTCACGATGGCGGAGCTGGGCGAGGCCTTGACGGAGCAGCATCTGGAGCCCGACTTCCGCTGGTGCACGCTGCCGGTGCGCCGCCGGGCGACGACGCCGCTGCAAAGCTTCGTCAGCAGCTTCTTCGGGGCGGAGATGAACATCGTGACCATCTCGCCGAACCGCTTCGGCTTCACCACGAGCTTCGATTCTTCGTTCAAGGGCACCACGGCCCGCGAACGCATGAGCACCGAGCAGGCGCACTTCACGATCGTGGCCAACTTCCGTGAGCCGAATGGCAAGCCGCTGGGCTGGGTGTATCACCAGGGGCAGCTGGTGCATCGCCCCTTCCCCGAGTGGACGGGGGTGTTCTTCGTCAAGCAGGGCAGGCCCTGGTTTGGTCCGAAGTCCCTCCTCGATGAGGTGCCCGGCCCGATCGAGGAAGGCACGCAAGGCTACCCGAGTGTGATGAAGAACCACACGGTCTTCAGCTACGTGGATCGCGCTCCAGACAAGTTCTTCGATGGCAAAAAGATCACCTACCGTTCGCTGGCCGGGATGCGGCGCGATGGCACGATCGTCTTCGTGCTCAGCGGTGATGGGGGCGTGTGCAATGTGGCGGAGGTGACGGAACTCGCGCGCAAGCTGGACGTTCAGCACGCGACGCTGCTCGATGGTGGACGAGCGCTGCAATACTCGATCCGGTCACGGTTTGGAGCGACGCACTTTCATGCGTTCAACACGCAATTCGATTTCGGCCCTCGCTGGATGCGCCCGCAGAAGTCGCCAGTCTATATCGCGGTGAAACCTCGCCAGCCGTGAACGATGCCTACCCTTGATCACGAGAACGAACTGCGCGCCCAGGGGCACAAGATTGTCGCCGGGCTGGATGAGGTGGGGCGAGGTCCGCTCGCAGGTCCTGTGTGCGCGGCGGCGGCGGTGCTGCCGGATGACTTCGAGCATCGCGTGCTGAATGACTCGAAGAAGCTCAGCGAACGCCAGCGTGACAAGATCTACGATGAACTCATGGCTCACCCCGGTGTGATCTGGCACTGCGTGATGCTGAGTGTGGAAGAGATCGACCGGATCAACATCCTGCAAGCGTCCCGGGAGGCGATGCGCCAGGCCTTGCTGGGCCTGCGGGTGAAGGCCCATGCCGCGCTCATCGACGGTCTGCCGGTGCCGGACTTCCCCGTGCCGCAGCGGGCTCTGGTCAAGGGGGACAGCCTCAGCTACTCGATCGCGGCCGCCAGTGTGATCGCGAAGGTGACGCGCGACCGGCTGATGGTGGATCTCGCGGTGACGTATCCGCACTACGGCTTCGAGCAGCACAAGGGCTACCCGACGCCGGTCCATCTCGCCGCCTTGCGCGAGCATGGCCCCTGCCCGATTCACCGCCGATCCTTCGCGCCCGTGGCGCAGTTGAGCTTGGATTTGTGAGAGGGACCAGTGACCGACGCCCTCGTCTAGCCGCCGATTTTGGACATCTCGGCCTTGGGCATCGTGGTGGTCTCGGCGGAACGAATTTCGCTGTAGCGATCGTTGCGTGCCTTCCAGATTTCGCGGATGGCCATGAGCAGTGCCTCGTCATCCAGGCCGCTGCGGAGCAGGGCGCGGAGGTCATGCCCGGTGGACGCAAATAAGCAGGTGTAAAACTGTCCGTCCGCGGCCACTCGTGCTCGCGTGCATCCTTGGCAGAAGGGCTGGGTGACGGAAGCAATGATGCCAAATTCGCCACCTGGATGCTGATAACGACGCGCCACCAGCCCGGTCAGGTCCTGCGCCACGGGTGCGACTTCAAACTCGCGGCCAATCAGTCGCAGCATCTCTGCGGCGGACACGACGTCGTCCAACCGCCAGCCATTGGTGCTGCCTACATCCATGAACTCGATGAACCGCACCACCACGCCGGTGCCGGAGAAGTGCTTCAGCATCGACACCACCTCGTGCTCGTTCACACCACGCTTCACCACCATGTTCACCTTCACGGGCGAGAAGCCTTCGCTCACGGCGGCCTCGATCCCTTCCAGCACGCGCGCCACGGGGAAATCCACATCGTTCATCGAGCGGAAGGTTGCTTCATCGAGTGAGTCCAGACTCACCGTGAGCCGCTGAAGTCCCGCCTGTCGCAAAGGCTTCGCCAGCGCGGCCAGGGCTGATCCATTGGTGGTCAAGGTGAGGTCCGTGATGCCATCAATCGCAGCCAGCATCTCGATGAGTCGCGGCAGGTCGCGTCGCAGCAAGGGTTCGCCCCCCGTGACGCGAACCTTGTTCACGCCCAGACGTGCAAACAACCGAGCCACGCGGGCGAGTTCTTCAAAGGTGAGGATGTCCGACTTGGGCAGGAAGGCATGATCGCGCCCGAAGATCTCCTTCGGCATGCAATACGTGCAGCGGAAATTGCAGCGATCCGTGACCGACAACCGGAGGTCCTGCAGCGGACGATGAAGCGAATCGGCAACCATGCTTCCGAATCAGTTCGCGATGTCGCCAAAGACCAAACGGCCAGCACTGGTCTGGGTGGTGCCCGAGACATTGACCCGCACACTCTGGCCCAAGAAACTCGCGCCTTGGTTCACCACCACCATCGCGCCATCGGGCAGGTAGCCCACGCCCTGATGTTTGTCCTTGCCAGCCTTCACCAGCGTGATCTCGATCTGGTCGCCAGCGTTCAACTCGGCCTGCAAGGCTCGGCTCAGGGCATTGACATTGAGCACCGTGATGCCACGCAGACGGGCCACCTGGGCGAGATTCTCATCGTTGGTCAGCAGTCGCGCGTTAAGCTCGATGGCCAGTCCCACGAGCCGTGTGTCCACGGGGAGGTTGTCCGTGGTGCCGTCTTCATGAACGGTGAGGTCCAGATCACGAATCTCCCGCATCTGCGCGAGCACGGCGAGACCACGCTTGCCGCGCTCGGCCTTGATCGAATCATGCGAGTCGGCCAGCCGCTGCAACTCATCGAGCACCAGCCGGGGCACCACCAGCGTGCCGCTGAGGAAGCCGGTCTCTACGAGCTTGGGGATGCGACCATCGATCACGATATTGGTATCGAGCAGCAAGGGCTCGCCCTCCGAAGCATCGCGACGGAAGCGCACATACGGAATGATTAGCGCGAACTGGTCGCGATCGCTGCGAACGGCCACCGTGGCTCCCATGAAGCCGAAGGCGGCGTAAAGGAAGACCTCGACCGCGTTGCGGATGGTGTAGGCGGTGAGGTCGTTGGAGTTGAACCAGGCGAGTTGCAACAGCACCAGCCGCGCGACCAGGAAGGCAGTGAACAGGCCAACGAGCAGACCAAACACCCCATGCGAGATGTGCCGGATGCTGACCTTGCCGAGATACATATCGACCAGCACCACGAGCACGCCGAACAAGCCACCGATGCCTCCGCACAGCCAGGGACTGCCTTCCAGGCTGGACGCCGCAGCCAGGCCGATGATCACGCAGAACGCAATCAACAGCAGGCGGGCAATGCGGATGAACCACTTGATTTGCATGAGGTCGAGGGCGGCTATTATCGAAGGATTCGCCTCCAGGTCAAAGCCTCGCCCACGAGACGGGGAACAATTTCGTGCATACATGCACCGACGGAGCGATCGAGAGTGTGGGGACTTCGACGTTTAGCGCCAATGAAGACGAATAACCTTAAATGCAGCGATGCCGTCCCTCGTTCGTGGTTGTTGGCGGACCACTCGGGAGGCCGTCTTCCTCGGCGCACGGTGGGTGAATCTTGGGATCAGGCTTGTCTTGAATCGCCCACTCAGGCACAATCGCCGAAAACCAGCGATCCCCATGCGTGCCTGCCCTCTCCAATCCGTCTGCCCCAAGAAACCCACCGTCTCCATGGAGATGCTCAATCGACGCGAATGGGTGAAGCGTTTCGTGGTGGGCTCCGCCGTCGCGCTCACGGGCGAAGCGTGGAAAGGCTCGCTGCTGGCCGATATCTCGCCATCTGCGAACCCGGCCAACGTCATCTCGCTCAAGATTGCGGATTATCCCACGCTGCGTGACCGGCTTGATGGCGGCTACGGTTCGATGCGATTTAATTTGTTTGGCACTGTAGTCCCGAATGGCATCATCACGGTGACCCGCACTCCATCCAATCAATTCTACGCCGTCAGCGCCTATTGCACGCATCAGGGCAGCATTGTTGACCCCTACCTCGCCGGGGACACGAACGCCATGATATGCTACACGCACAACTCGGTGTATGACATTCAGGGAACGGTCCTCGTGCCCGGAGATGGCCAGCCCTCTCAGCCCAACCTGCCGTCTTACAATAACCAATACGACAGTGTCTCCGGCTTGCTTCGCATCGAGATTCCGAACCTTGGTCTCAAGGTGAACTCCACCACGCTTTTCTCGGTGAATGGGGCAACGCAGCGGTTTCAGCTGTCGTTTCCGGCGAAGAACGGAGCGAGGTATCGCATTCGCTACACACCCGATCTGGCGACAGCTTCGACCGTTGTCGGATGCGCCACAACATCTGGTGGTGCCGCCACGGTGACGCAGATCAATCAAACCACCAATGGCACTCGCACGGTGTGGGTGGACTCGACTTCAGCCCAAGGATTCTACTTCGTTGAGCTGATCGTCACGCCTTACTGAGACCGCGCGACGCTCAAGCGCACAAACTGGTGGGCCGTGTCGGTGCCGGAGAGTGTGACCGAAACCGTGACGAGGCGGATGCTGCCCGAGAGGGTGACATCGGAGTCCACGACGCCTCCATTCTGTCCCACTGCGCCTGCCCCACCGGCGCTTTCGGCAATGGTCATCCAGGAGGCGAGGTCGTCACTGATCTGAAGCCGGTAGGTCAAATCCGTCGCCGAGGTATCTCGACGAAACGTCGTGGTGAAGGTGCGACTGCCTGAGGCGACCGCTCCCGCGACGGCACTGAACTGCGTGGCCGAATCGAACGCCAGCGGACTGAAGCCGTAGGCATATTCGATTTGATTGGTGATACCATCGCCATCGAGATCACCCTGAGGGTCCAGCCATTGTCCGGTCAGGTAGGAAGGGAAGTAGGTGGCCAGCCACTTCTGGAACGGTGCAGCCTGCACCAGGGTGAGCTTGGGCCGCACGCCGCTGGCGCTCTCGCGGCTGTCGATGCGCTTGGTGGTGTTGGTCGTCCCTTCATCCGAGCGCAGGATCCAGCCCTGATTGCCGGCCGGTGCCGAGAGCCAGTCATGCACGTCATTGACCATCTGCGCGCTCTGCCATGCCCACGTGCCCGTGCCATTCACCGCGAGCGAAGAAGAAACGATGGCGCTGTTGAATTCACCACCATCGGTGGACCACAAGTTCGGCGTGGCAAAGAACCGGGTGGTCCACGTCGCATCGTTCGTCGTTGCAGCCACGCCATCCGTCGCTCCGAAAGACGTGCCCTCGCCCCAGGATTCCAGCAGCTTGTGCAGGATGGAGTTCCGCTGCAAGGCGGTGCCCGGGGCGACTTGATTCACGTTCAACTGAAGAATCGCCGATTCAAACCGTGAGCCCGCAGGCAAGGCACTGAGATCAAACGCGAGCAGGGCGCGGCGATCATCACCTGTGCTGGAAGGCCCCGCGAAGAGATTGCCCGAGGCATTGCTCAGCTCACCTTCGGCGAAGATCGAATTGTCCTTCACGGGCTCCAAGATGATCGGAGCCGGATTCGTGGGAGCAGGCATCAGTTTGTAGAGACCGCCATTGGGCAGTCCATTCTCCATGGCAAGCACACCTGCGCTGGTCTTCGTGGCCACGTAGATCTCCCCCGCTGCATCCTGGCCCATGCACATGATGCGCAGCGAGAAGGGATTGCCTCCCAGCATCGGAATCGCGGCAGTCAGGGTGAAGACACCACTGCTCGGAGCCGTCTCCTCCAGCCCCATGAGCCGTCCGCTGGGCGATCCTGATGTGGCGCCGTAATCACCGAAGATGTATTTCCCCTGAAGGTCAGGAATCGCTGTGCCGCGATACACATGCCCGCCAGTAATGGAGAGGCCGAGCAATGGCAAACTGGTGCCCGTGATGCCAGGATGTCCATACTGAGCGATCGGATCGATCAAGGTGCCTCCGGGATGCGCCATTGTGGATGAGAAGCTGGGGCGCTCGGTGCCTTCCATGTAGCGCCAGCCATAGTTGCCGCCACTGACGATGAGGTTCACCTCCTCGATACGCCCCTGCCCCACATCCGCGCAGAACAACCTTCCTGTGCCACCGATGCCGTAGTCAAAGCTCAGGCCCCAGGGATTGCGAATGCCGAAAGCAAAGATTTCCTCCTTCACGCCGCCGCCCGCACCGACGAACGGATTGTCCACCGGTATGCCATATTGACCGCCAGGACCATTGGTGCCGAGCGGATCGATGCGCAGGATCTTGCCCAGGTATCGCGTCTTGTCCTGGCTGTTGCCCAGGTTGTCAGACGGACGTGATGCACTCCCGCCCGTGTGGCCCGCATTGTTGTCATTGCTGCTGCCACCATCACCCGTGGCGATGTAGAGGATTCCGTCGTTGCCAAAGACCAGCCCGCCGCCGTTGTGATTGGTCTGCGGCTGGGTGAACGACAGCAGCTTGCGTTCGCTCGTTGGATCAGCGGCATTCGGGTCCGTCGCTGACACCTGAAACTCCGCGATCACCGTCACCCCGCCTGTGGTAGGATCACCGACCTGAGGTGGAGCGGGATCGATTCCTGCCTGATACGTCTTCATGTAGTTGACGTAAAACTTCCGATACCCAGGCGAGGACGGCGTGGCATAGCCCGGATGAAACACCAGCCCCAGCAGCCCGCGCTCATCGTAGTTGGACGTGAGTCCCAGCACCTTGCGATGGGCGGTGTTGGCCGCCGTGTTCGAGATGTCGAGGAACGGCGTGGGCCGCATCATGCCACCTTCGATGATGTAAATTCTGCCCGGCTGATCCGAGACGAAGATCCTTCCATCGCCCGCATTCACCACTGCCGTCGGCGAGTGAAACTGCTGAAGCACCACAGGCTTGAGATAAGTGGTGGGATAGACCGCCACAGCTGCCATCGATCCAGCCAGGAGAAAGGTGAGAGCAAGGCACGAGGATTTCATGGCAGGACAGCGTGAGACGATGCCGGATTGAATCAGATCGCGTCTGGCGCAGCAAGACAATTGCCTGATCGGAAACGTAACAGCCTCACGCCCATCACCCCAGCACCAGCCAGATCGCTGCGATCAAGGTGAGGCCGAAGAGCAGCCATTCGAAGGGCTTCTGAGGGATGCGCTTCAGGATCTGCCAGCCGAGCAAGATGCCCAGCACCACCACGGGCAGGAGGATGAAATTGGTCACCAGCGAGGGACCATTGATGATGCCGAGGTTCGTGCTGAACGGCACCTTGAAGAGATTGATGAACAGGAAGAACCGGCTGAAGACACCCAGCCAGTCCTTCTTCTCCAGGCGCTGCGAGAGCAGATAGACGGTCATCACCGGACCCGCCGCGTTGGCCAGCATCGTCACCACGCCGGCCATGAATCCCATGCTCCAGGCAAAGGCCTTGTGCTCGGTGAGGGCGACGAAGGTGTCCTTGTTCGCATCGAGCACGAGCTTGAACCCCAGCAGCGCAATGATCAGCCATCCGATCACAGGCCGCGCCACCGACTTGTCGATCACATCGAGCAAGGGCCAGCCGACCAGCACGCCCAGAATGGCAGGCACCGCCATCCGCCACACCGGCTTCCACGATCCGCCCTTGCGATTGATGATGAAGCCCATCACGTCGGCCGCAATCAGCAGCGGCAGCACCAGCCCCACGCTCTCCTTGGCTCCAAAAGCCTTCGCCATCAGCACCACCGTCAGCGTCGCCGTGCCCGCCAGTCCCGCCTTGGACAAGCCAATGCACAAGGCCCCGATGACCGCCAGCGTCAGCGTGAAGCCATCGCCCTTGAACATCGAGTGATCCGCGAGCCATTGCAGCCAGGTGGAGTCAAGCATGAGGCGCGCATTGGTGGCGAAGTCAGGGCGCAGTGCCAATAGTTTTCAACGCACCATTCGAAACACCTCCCTGTCTCAGCCCACCGCCCCCAAAGATACGCCATGCAAGATTTTCTCGCATTCGGCGGGCGCTGTGGCAGTCTCGGCGCCCCGTTCCCATGAAAAAGAAAATCGTTCTCGCCTACTCCGGTGGTCTCGACACCTCCGTGCTCCTCTCCTGGATCAAAGAAACCTATGACGCCGAGGTCATCGCCTTCTGCGCCAATGTGGGCCAGGATGATGAATTGAAGGGCCTGAACGCCAAGGCCAAGAAGACCGGAGCCAGCAAGGTTTTCATCGACGATCTCCAGGAGGAATTCGCCCGCGACTTCATCTATCCGATGATCCAGGCCAATGCGATTTATGAGGGCCAATACTTCCTCGGCACCAGCATCGCTCGTCCTCTGATCGCCAAGCGCATGGTGGAAATCGCCCGCGCTGAGAAGGCCCAGGCCATCGCGCATGGTGCGACGGGCAAAGGCAATGACCAGGTCCGCTTCGAACTCACTTCCGCCGCGCTCGCTCCTGAGATTGACGTGATCGCTCCGTGGCGCGACGAGCGCTTCCGCACCCAGTTCCCAGGTCGCGCCGAGATGATCGCCTACTGCGACGAGAAAGGCATTCCCGTGCAGGCCAGCGCGAAGAAGCCCTTCAGCATGGACCGCAACCTCCTGCACATCAGCTACGAGGCGGGCATTCTCGAAGACCCTTGGTTCGACGCTGGTGATCCGAAATACAAAGGCTACTTCAACACGCTGTCCGTCTTCCCCGAGGACGCGCCTGACAAGTCGGAGCTGGTCGTGCTCGAGTTTGAGAATGGCAACTGCATCGCCGTGAACGGCAAGCTGCTCAGCCCGCTCAAGGTCATGCAGACGCTCAACAAGCTGGGCGGCAAGCACGGTGTGGGCCGCGTGGACATGGTGGAGAACCGCTTCGTCGGCATGAAGAGCCGCGGCGTTTACGAAACCCCCGGCGGCGCGATCCTGCACTTCGCTCATCGTCAGATCGAGTCCCTCACGATGGACCGCGAGGTGATGCATCTGCGCGACTCCTTGATCCCGAAATACGCTCAGCTCGTTTACAACGGCTTCTGGTATGCGCCCGAGCGCCTCGCGCTTCAGGCCCTAGTCAGCGAGAGCCAGAAGAAGGTCTCCGGCACGGTGCGTGTGAAGCTCTACAAGGGCAACATCCTGGCCGCCGGTCGCAAGAGCCCCTTCAGCCTCTACAACCCGCAGATCGCGACGATGGAAGCCGACCCGACCAAGGCTTACAACCAGGACGACGCCACCGGCTTCATCCGTCTCAACGGCCTCCGCCTCAAGACAGCGGCTCTTCGCGACAAGAAGAAGTAAGCGCCGCGCATTCCATTCCGAGGACGTCGTGCACGAGCGCGACGTCCTTTTTTATTGTCGCGGCTCTCCGCGCAAGTGGCGACGCAGATCGCCTGCGTAGCCCGCGAGTTCGAGAAAGGCTCGACCAATGACCTTGCCATCGACATCGAGCACGTCGCAGGCACCTTCCCAGTAGGGCAAGCCCGTGAGGCTGCCGCCTTGCTCCTGATCGAGTGCCAGCGGACGCAATTCAAAGGTTTCACCGCGAGAGCTGATGCGCGCGTGGATCGGATAGCTCGCCTGAGTGCTCGGGCTCATCCATGCACCCAAGGGTTCCCATCGGAAGTCGTCGCGTGATCGTTGATCGAGGGCGCCATCCTTGCCGACGATCACCAAGGTGGAGGCTGCGTCGGTGGAACCATCTTCGCGCCGCATTCGATAGACCATGACCGATCGACCATCGTGCAATTGAATGGCCGCCCAGTCCCAACCCACCTGCCCTTCATCCAGCTGGCTGCTGCTGAACTCGTGGTCCATCCAAGCCTCACCAGCGACCTCATGCTTGGATGGTCCGAGCTTCACAGTGCCCTTCGCCTTCAGTCGAGGAAAGGTGATGTAGTGGCTGGCAGCGTCGGGTGATGTGCCTTTTCGCGAGACGCCGTTTTTGCCGAAGATGACGTGCGATTGCGTGGGTATGAGATCGAGTTCGATCAGCGCATCGGCTTTGACAGTGAAGACGAGCTTCATCTGCTCGCTGTCGGGCATCATGCGCAGCGACCATTGACTGTTGCGAACGTCGAGCCCATTCACCGCCGCGCCCGCATCCCAGCCTTCACGATTGAGTTTCTCCTCATGGATGAAAGCTCCCGTCTTCGCATCCAGCAGCGCCGCGTGAGCAAGGTGCAGGTGCTCGACGGCATCGCCATTCCTCTGCGCTTGCCGAAAGAACGTGGCCTGAAACCCGAAGCGTTGTCCGCCAGCGGAATCGAGGTGCCCCGTCACATACCACCACTCCGTGCGGAACTCAGAATGACTGCCATGATCTCGCGGGAACTCGAACTGCCGCCCAGGCAACGCCTTGGCAAAGTCCTGCGCTACGCCACTCGAAGCGATCCATAGCAACGCGAAGATGAGAAGCCGCTTCATTCGCGAACGATCCTCCGTGAAACCATCGCTGCGACGAGCACACCCACGCTCACCACGGCCACGCCCAGAGCGAGCAACTGTCCGCTGGGAAGGTGGAAGGCGAGCGTCCAGCCGAAGCATTGCTTGTTGATTCGATAGATCAGCAACCAGCCAAGCCAGAGCCCGGCGAGCAAGCCGACCGCAGTGCCGACACTTGCGATACCGAGCCCTTCCAGCGCACCGGTTTGTGCCATCTCTCGACTGGTCATCCCGAGCGACCGCAAGGTGTGAAGCTCTTCGCGCCGCTCCAGCAGGAGACTTGCCAATGCCAGCCCCAGGCCCGCCACAGCGACGACCACACCGACGATCTCCAGCGCATACGTCACTGAGAAAGTCTGCCGGAAGATGCGCAGGGCCTCGCTGCGCAAATGCGACTGTGTGAAAATCGAAAGCCCTGGATGTGCCTGCTGCATTCGTGCGCGCACCGTCTCTGCATCCGCACCCGGCTTCAGCATCAAGGCAAGCCGCCATGCATCGGAGATGCCGAACCACGCGCGGAATCGTTCCTGCGTGATGGTGATGGAGCCACGCTCGTTGCCGTAGTCGGCATAGATGCCTGCGATGCGAACGCGATGATGGCCAGACAAAGTCGGGACATCGATCGAGTCACCTGCACGCAAGGCGAATCGTTCACTGAAGCTCTCGTTCACCAGGGCTGCGGACTCTGCTTGCCACCAGTCGAGAAAAGGCTCTACCACCCAGGCGTAGAGATGATGTTTCTGCGTGAAGGCAGGACTGGTTCCCATCACCCACGCATCACCTCCAGGCATCGCGACCTTCGTGGCGAACAAGGCAGCGTGCTCGGCGACATCGGCGTCACGAGCCAATGCTTCCACCGATTCCGCACTGATGTAATGCATCGATGAAGCACTCTGCGCTCCGGCACTGGAGACGTAGATGTCGGCCTTCATCGAGCGCTCGATCCAGCTCCTCATCGTGTGGTCAAAGCTCGCCACCATCACGGCCATCCCTGCCGTCATCGCCACCGCACTGGCCAGCGCAGCCACCGCAAAACGATGGCGCACCGAGGGCTGTCGCAAGTGGGACAAGGCGAGTCTTTGCACCGCCGATGAACTCCCCTGCCCCGGCACCCAACGCGCGAGCCAGCGCAGCACAGGACCCGCCACCAAGCCTGCTCCGAGCAGCCACGCTAGCGCCGCCGCATAGCCTGCAATCGGCCATCGAGCGCCATCGGACAATCGCCATGCATCGCCTTGTGCCAGGCCCAAGGCCGCGATCAGCAGGGCAAGCCCAAGCCACTCCACCTTCTGATAACGATGACCAGAGAACGGCGCAGCATGCCTGCCCATCATCTGCGCAGGTGGCGTCTGGGCTGCCACTCGCGCAGGCCACCACGCAGCGATGATGCTCGTGATGATCGCAATGCCGAGGCTGAGGGCCACTTCGCCTGCCTGGAGCGAGGCGTGGCTTGCATTCGTTGCCCCATACAAGGCGGTCATGGTTTGCGTCACCGCCACCACGGCACCCTGGGCACCTGCCCAACCAAGCCCTACACCCAACACTCCACCTACCAGCCCGAGCAAGGCGGCCTCCACCAGGAAAGCCTGCTGCACGGTGCGGTCACGGAGTCCCATCGACTTGAGGATGCCGATCTCGGCACGGCGACGCAGCACCACGCCGTCCAGCGCCTGGAAGATAAGATAGCCGCCCACGAACAAGGCGAGCAGCGAAAGGATGGTCAGGTTCAGGCGAAACGCTTCGGTCATCGTGCCTGCGAGCGCACGCTTGTTCTCCCGATCCAACACCAGCCAACGATCGCCCCCTGCCTTGCGCAGCAGGTCGCCCGCCTCGTCGCGAAGATCAGGAAAAGCGGGACCGCGTTGCACGAGGACTTCCACCTTGTCCACGCGGTCGGCCTTGCCCAGGAGGCGTTGAGCGTCGGGCAAATCCATCACCAGCAGATGGTCGGGCGGGGCTGGCAGATCGGGCATCCGAGGCAGCAGACCTGCGACGGTGAGCGACTCCACACGCTCATTGACGACCACTCGCAAGCGGTCGCCGACCTTCACCTTTTCTTGAGCAGCAAAGCCCTCGGTCACGAGCACGCCGTGCAATGTGGCGGGTCGGGGATCAATGCCTGCGGGGGCTTCGTTGCGGAGGTTGAGCAGGCCGATGAAGTCCATGCCCACGAGCCGCCAGGTGGGGCGTGATCCGATCGTCCGGGTGCTCTCATCAATCGCTGGGCTCACAGTTGATTCGACCAATGGAACGAGGTGCACCGGGCGGGCCCCTAGGGCCTGCCGCATGGCGCGCAGATCGTCTATCGCGAGCGATCCTGCCTTGCCCTGCACGGTCCAGTCAGCCTGGCGCGTGATGCCCTCGGTGAAGCGATCAAAGCCCGCGAGGGCTGCACGATTCGCAAGCCGCATGGCGAGATAAACTCCGGTGCCAAGTGCGAGGATGAGCACGAGCACGGCCTGCTGTTTGAAGGCCAGCCGCCAGTGGCGCAGGGCGCAGCGTCGCAGGATGAGCAGGGCCTCGTTCATCACCTAACGATGAGCGCTCCGTCCTTCATGCGCAGGACACGATCACAACGCCGCGCTGCCTCTTCGCTGTGCGTGACCATGAGCATCGCGGCCCGCGATTCGCGCACCACTTCCGCCAGCAAGTCGAGCACCACCTCGCCAGTGTGGGAGTCGAGATTGCCAGTGGGTTCATCGGCCAGGATCAAGGCCGGGCGATGCACCACGGCGCGGGCAATGGCGACGCGCTGCATCTCGCCGCCCGAAAGCTCGGAAGGCAAGGCATGAGCGCGATGCTGCACGCCCACGCGCATCAACAGCTCGCGCACTCGTTGCTCGCGCTCGGCGAGCGGCACTCCGAGGAGTTGCAGGGGCAATTCGACATTCTCTGCCGCTGTGAGCGTGGGCAGCAGATGGAAAAACTGAAACACAGTGCCAATGCGCTGACGACGCAGCCTGGCGAGTCCGTCGGAGTCCAGGGCGGTGAGTTCCTCGCCATCGATCAGCACGCGCCCCGAGTCCGCCTTGTCCACACCGCCGATGCAATTGAGCAAGGTGGTTTTTCCGCTGCCTGAAGGTCCCAGCAAGGCCACTCGCTCGCCAACCGACATGGTGAAGGACACATCGCGAAGCACCACGGCATCGACGTAGTGCTTGGAAAGCTGGAGGACTTCGAGGGCGGGCACAGCGGGACTTAGACGGGTTTAACCGGGAAACAACTCCCTCACGGCCTTCTCGCGATGCGCGAAGATGCGATCTAGCTGAGGCTTGACGAGGAAGGGATGCACGATGTCGCCAAAGGGCTGAAACGGCAGCACGTAGGTGACGCGGTCTTCCATTTCGATCTGGCCGTCTCCGACCTCGCGGAACCAGTGCTCGTGATGCCAGATGGCGTAGGGGCCGACGCGTTGTTCATCGACGAAGTATTCGCCATCGCTCACGCGGGTGATCTCGGTGAGCCATGTCATCGGAATCCCCAGCAACGGACGCACTCGATACTCGATCATGAGGCCTGCGTAGATGCGCGCGGGCAGGTCCGGCGTGACGATATCGAAGCCCATGCCCGGCGGCGTGATGCGAGCGAGGTTGCGAGGATTGGAAAAGAATTCCCAGGCCTGCTCTCGGGTGGCGCGGATGATTTGTTTGGTATGCAGCGTGTGGATCGGCATCGGTATGCCTACGCGCGCCGCCAGGATGGGGACACGAGCTTACATCAACTTCGCCGCCGCTTCGGCCAGCGCGCTGCGCTCGCCTTTGACCAGAGGAATGTGTGCCGCAAAAGGCTGCCCGCGCATCTTCTGGCGCGCATAGACGAGGCCATTGCTGCGGCTGTCCACGTAGGGGTTATCGATCTGCGCAGGGTCGCCGATGAGGACGAGCTTGCTGCCGCGCGAAATGCGGGTGACCACGGTCTTCACTTCCAGAGGTGTGAGCTGCTGCGATTCATCAAGGATGAAGAATCGATCCGGGATGCTGCGGCCGCGAATGTAACAGAGCGCTTCGATCTCGAGCGTGCCGTCCTGAATCAGATGATCGTATGGCGTGGCTGGCTGTCCCGAGGCTGGTGTGGGAGGCTTGCGGGCCTTCTTCTTGGCCGCCTTGTTGTCCACGACGGGGCGCATGAGGAGGTCGAGCGCATCGTAGATCGGCTGGAGCCAGGGACGCATCTTGTCCTGCAGTGAACCGGGGAGGAAGCCGACGCCATTGCCCATCGCAACGATGGGTCGGCTGATCGTGAGTCCTGAGTAAGCACCGGCCATGACTTGGTGAAGTCCGGCAGCGACGCTGAGCAAGGTCTTGCCCGTGCCGGCCTGACCATAAGCCGTGATGAGCGTGATCTCAGGATTCATGAGCGCATCCAGCAAGCAAGCCTGGCCGAGGTTCATCGAATGAATCGCACGACCGTGTCCGATGCGAATGCTGTCCGGCACCCTCAAACGTGCAAATGAGCCATCCAGCAGGACACGGGCCGGCAGGCGCTGCTTTGGCCCTGCAGCGAGCAGGACATATTCATTGACCACGAGTCCGGTGCGACGCTCGGGTTCGAGCTCGATCAGGCCGGAACTGCCAAACCGCTGAAGCTCCTGCGGGGTGACGTCGATGATCGCCACCTCGAAGTTCGAGACCTCGCGGGCCTCGACCTTGTCATTGAGGTAGTCCTCACAGGCGATGCCCACCGCGCGGGCCTTGAGCTGCATGTTGAGGTCCTTGGTAACAAGCTTGACCGTGCTGCCTTTTTGCTGCTGCTGGAGGTAGAGGGCGCAGGCGAGGATGCGGTGATCCATCTTTTCCACCCCTGGGAACACTCGCTGGAAGTGCTCCAACTGCGGTCCCTTCGCCTCCGAGGGATCATAAATGACGAGACGAACGGTTCCCCCGCCCTGAGTGGCGACGCCTTCGGTGATCTTGGCATCGGGATGGCTGAAAACTTGCGTGAGCGTGCGATGAACTTCGCGAGCATTGGCACCGCGGTCGCTGGGCTCCGACTTGAAGCGATCCAGCTCGCTGAGGACATCCACGGGAATGCAGACGTGATTGTCTCCGAAGCGATTGAGGCAGCCGGGATCGTGAAGGAGGACGTTGGTGTCCAGGACGAAGGTTTTGACGTTCGGATTGAAGCTGGGCTTGGACTTGGCTTTCGGGCGACGTGCGGTCGCAGGCAGCTCTGGCTTTTCGTTGGCGGAAGAAATCACGGAGTTTCCGATCTGGGGGTGAAGTGGCAGGGATGAAAAGGTGTCTCGGTCCATGGTGGTGGGCTTGCTGTGTTCTATGACACAGACGGCGAAGGGTTCGCCCTTGCTGAAAGAAAGCAGGGGGCGGGCCGGATTCCGGCAATTCTGCTGTGTGGCTGTATTTCCAAAACCTGTGCGAGGCTGGCAAATGCTGCTCAGTGCCGCAAGCATTTATTCACAGGTTGTTCACATCCTGAGGTTACAGTGCTGACACAAAAAAACGCGACCAGCTCTCGATGGTCGCGTCTGGAAGTTGGTCGAAAAGAGTGCTGGCGATCAAAAGGGAATCTCGTCGTCCATACCGTCGGTAATCGGCCCATCGCCGAAGTCATCGTGCTGCTGACGGCTGGGAGCCGACGAATGGTGACTGTCCTGACGCGCGGGCGCTGGACCTGCGGGGCGCACATTGGGACGGAACGCAGGACGCGGAGCCGGATTGCCGCCTCCCATCCCACCGCCACCACCTTCCTCGCCACCACCTGCGCCCTCGCGCTTGCTGTCGAGGAACTGGAGATTGTCTGCGACCACCCGAATCTTGCTGCGCTTCTGGCCCGTGGCCTTGTCTTCCCAGGTGTCCATCTGCAAACGACCTTCAATAAACACGGCCCGGCCCTTGTGGAGGTATTTGCCCGCGAGTTCTGCCAAGTGCGACCACACAACCACGTCCACGTAGGTGGTCTCCTGCATTCGTTCGTTGGAGTCGGTCACGTAGGTGCGGTTCACCGCGATCCCGAGGTCGCAAACGGCGCTGCCCTTTGGCGTGTAACGAACTTCAGGCTCGCGCGTGAGGTTCCCGATCAACATAACTTTGTTTAATGAGGCCATAACAAGATTACCTTAGCTACATGGCAGGGTGCTTGGCGACAACGAAAAGTTAATCTCTGTCGAAATGCGGCGCACGGCGTCAGATCCGCTCAATCATCGCAGCGATGCCCATGCCCCCACCGATGCATAAGGTGGCGATCCCGCGATGCTGGCGAGTGTCTTCCAGGTGGTGCAGCAAAGTCACCAAAACCCGCGCGCCGCTGGCACCCACGGGATGCCCGAGTGCAATCGCTCCGCCACGGGGATTGAGTTTCTCCTGAGGCACTTCTAGCTCACGAGCGCAGGCAAGCGCTTGGACGGCGAAGGCTTCATTGATCTCGATGGCATCCACCTCGGTGATCGTCTTTCTGGTCTGTGCCAAGAGCTTCCGCACGGCCCCCACTGGGCCGATTCCCATCTCGGCAGGGTCACACCCGTGTGCAGCTGATGCCACCCAACGAGCACGGGGCACCAGTCGATGGCGCTTCACCGCCGCCTCGCTGGCCAGCAGGACGAGAGCGGCTCCGTCATTGATGCCGGAGGCATTGCCAGCCGTGACCGTGCCGTGGGACCGAAACGCAGGCTTCAACGCAGCCAGCTTCTCTACTGTAGTATCGGCACGCGGATGCTCATCGTCGGCAATCACTGCTTGCTTCGTGGTAATCGAAATCATCTCGCGACGAAATGCGTCGCGCGCCGCCGCGGCCCGTGCCTGGCTTTGCGCCGCGAAGGCATCTTGTTCGATCCGGCTGATCGAATAGCGATCTGCCAGACGCTCTGCGGTCTCGCCCATGGCGATCTTCAACACAGGATCCGTCAGGCCGTCGGCGAAGATGGCATCGTCCAGACTCGCATTCCCCAACTTTGTGCCCCAGCGTGCATCGCGGTGATAATGAGGTGCCTGGCTCATGGATTCGGTTCCGCCTGCGACCACGAGGTCAGCCTCGCCTGATGCAATGGCTTGTGCCCCAAGGCTCACGGACTTGAGCCCCGAGCCGCAAACCATGTTCACCACGAAGGAAGGCACCGGCTGCGGGATGCCCGCCTTCAGAGCTGCCTGCCTAGCCACATTCATCCCAGAGCCCGCTTGCAGCACCTGCCCCAGAATCATCTGATCGACACGCGCCGCCAACTCACCCGGCAAGATCGAGCGCGACACCTCCACAGCCAAATCCACAGCCGACAAGTGCTTCAATCCACCACCGAACCGGCCAATCGGGGTCCTCTTTGCATCGACGATGTAAACTGCGTTCATCCCGGCGATGCTAGCGACAGCATCGCGATGACGCTACAAAGAAACCAGACTGGGCAAAGGAACGATGATCTCCTCACCGACGGCGGGTAGCTTCGCAGCAGGCAGCTTGTTGATGCGCTGAATCTCGCCAGGCGTCGTATTGAAATTGCGGGCCACAGCTTCGATGCTGTCGCCGCCTTCCACTCGATAGCTAACCACACTACGCGGAGCGCTTTTCGAGGTGTTCTGCATCGTTCCCGGCGGCGGAGCTAAAGGCGCGATCGCCTCGGACGAAGGTTTGGACCTGGCCTTTTCCGTCCGGGGCTGCGAACGCACCTGAGCACTCGCCAACGACTGGGTTGATGTCGGCATAGTCTTCACCGCACGAGCCGTTCCCGACCGTCCAGGAATCACCAGCCGTTGTCCTGGAGAGATGAGATTGGGATTGCGAATCTTGTTGGCGGATTGAAGGGAACTCAGGGATGTCTTGTAGGCCGAAGCGATCTGGCTGAGCGACTCGCCACGCTGCACCACGTGAACCGCAGGACCAGTTGAGTTGCTTTTTGTGCCCTTTGATGCCGAGGCAAGACCGCTCGGTGCGCTGCTGCGTCCACCTGGGACAGTCAACAACTCGCCCGGCATGACTACATTGGAGGTGCGGTGATTGATTCGCTTCAGCTCTTCGACCGAAATGCCGTGATCGTCTGCAATCGTCCACAGCGACTCCCCCATCTCAACCCGATGCCGCTTCGATGAAGGGACAACCTCCCGGCGTGGAACGCGACCCTCACCATTCGCGGATTCGAGATTCGAAAGTCTGGCGTCCTGCAGCCGGTCGTTTCTTTTCAAACCCTCGATTTCACTGCGAATAGAAGCACCGCCATCGCCTTGGGCATTTGGTTTCGGTGAGGCAAACTCTGGATACGGCATCGGCTGCGGAGAAAATCCTCCGGTCATTGGCGCATACTGAGGCGGCATCGGAGCCACATTTGTGCGCACCGGAGTCTGGGCTTGGTATGGCGACCTGGAAGCACTCTTTGGGGGAGTCTGCCTGGGCTGCATGCTGTAGGGGTTCGTTACCTTCGCTTGAGGTTGCGCCTGAAATTGTGTCCGATATTGCGCCCCCGACTTTGTCGAAGCTGGAGCTTGTCGCGTTTGAACAGCGTAGGGACTGGTCGCCTGCCAAGCTGGCTGCGGAGACACCGACAGTATCGGCTGCCCAGCATTGAATTGTCCTAGACCCGTTGCTGGAGGCGGTATGTAGGCTTGCTGAGGTGAAGCCAGCACGGCTGAAACGTTGCCACCTTCAGGAAAGGGACCCTGCACCTGATAACCTTGGCCTAGCGCCCAGCCACCACCCAAGAGGACAATCGAACAAACAGCCCTTTTCACTGGGTGAAAATGAGACTGGGGGAGATGCTGGTTAGGGTGGGCCATGATGTAATTTTTAACATTTATTAATTATATGGCAAGTATTATTTAAATGGTGAAATCAGTGAATTGGACGTCGGAGACCTGCTCCGGCCAGAAGACAAGCTGGTCTATCTGAACTGAGAACCGAATCGGACCGATCGTGAAATAATGTGAAGAAAGTCTGAAAATGATCTTGCCACGTTAAGAATCTATGGCACTCCAGTTGACTCCCCTCCCGCCGCCGACGAAAGGCTGTGGATATTTCTTCTTCATAACCATGAGAGTTCGCCCATCTGTAAAGCCCCTTTGTGAAACCTGCCGCGTTATTCGCCGCAAGGGAGTTGTCCGTATCGTCTGCAAAAATCCCCGCCACAAACAGCGTCAGGGTTAGTCGAATTTTACTCACTAAAGCAACCGCAACCTCATCATGGCTCGTCTCCTCGGAATCGATATCCCCAACGAAAAGAAGATCGAATACTCATTGCCTTATGTTTACGGCATCGGTCTTCCACTAAGCAGAAAAATCCTCGCGGCTTGCAATATCGACCCGAACATCCGAGCCGGTAAGCTCTCAGACGATCAGGTTGCCCTCATCGTTCAGACGATTCAGTCCATGAAGCTGGTGACGGAAGGTGACCTTCGTCGTGAACAGCAAGCTCATCTTAAGCGCTTGGTTTCGATTAACTGCTACCGTGGCACAAGACATCGTCGCGGACTTCCTGTGCGCGGCCAGCGCACCAAGACCAACGCCCGCACTCGCAAAGGAGCTCGTAAGACCGTGGGTGTGCAGCGTAACCCGAACGCCAAGGCCGGTAAGGTCTAAGTTCACGAATCTGTTAATTGCGACATTTTTTTCTAAACGATATGGCATCGCCTGAATCCCCTGAAATCCCTGTGGCCTCGGTCGCTTCTGCACCTGAAGCACCAGCGGCACCTGCCCCAGCTCCAGCCACCGCACCCGCTGCAGAGCCAGCCAAGCCTCAAACGATCAACGACGTCTTCCTCAGCCTCGAAGGCGGAGCCGCTGAAGCACCCAAGGTCGTCCGTGCAAAGGGATCCAAGAACATCTCGAAGGGCATCGTCCACGTTGTGGCCACCTTCAATAACACAATCGTTAGCGTCAGCGATGAGCGGGGCAACATCATCGGCTGGTCAAGCGCCGGTAAGATGGGCTTCCGAGGATCCCGCAAAGGCACCGCTTATGCAGCCCAGGTCGTTTCTCAGGATGCATGCCGCCAAGCCATGGGCCATGGCCTTCGTGAGGTTGAAGTTCGCCTCCGTGGTGCAGGTTCCGGTCGCGAGTCCGCCGTCCGCGCTGTCCAGGCACTTGGAGTTGAAGTTACCAGCATCAAGGATGTCACCCCAATGCCGCACAATGGTTGCCGTCCTCCGAAGGCTCGCCGCGTGTAGTCGTTCTCTAACTCTTTCCTAAACTCAGTATGGCACGTTACACAGGTCCTCGCGAAAAAATCGCTCGTCGCTTCGGCGTCGCACTCTTTGGCCCCTCAAAGGCTCTTGAACTTCGTAATTTCCCGCCGGGACAGCACGGCGCTCGCAACACCCGCCGCAAGACATCCGAATATGGTCTTGCACTCATGGAAAAGCAGAAGCTTCGCATGCAGTATGGCATGATGGAAAAGCAGTTCCGCCTCTTCTTCGCCGAAGCACAGCGCCGCAAGGGCGTAACCGGTGAAAACCTTCTTCAGATGCTGGAGCTTCGCCTGGACAATGTGGTTTATCGCATGGGCTTCGCGAACACCCGTTTCGCTTCCCGCCAGATGGTCAGCCATCGTCACATCACCGTGAATGGTCACATCGTCAATATTGCCAGCTATCAGTGCAAACCAGGCGATGTAGTTGCGGTCAAGGGTTCCCCTCGTTCCCAGCAGCTGGCAGCCCGCTTCCTCGACATGACTCAGGGAGCCGTGGTTCCTGATTGGATGAGCGTAGATCGCGACACTCAAAAAGGCACCGTGAACCGCGTGCCAGTTCGTGAGGAGATCAACCCGATCGCCAACGAACAGCTCGTCGTTGAACTTTACTCTCGCTAGTCGCAGCAAAGCGCGACAGCTTGCAAATCACGAAAAAGCACGAGGACTTTTCCTCGTGCTTTTTTGTTGAAGCTCGAATCCGATCATCCAGAAGGCAATGCTCATCGTTCACACTGTGACATGGTAAGAGTCCATTCTTGCCAGCCAATGACGTATATTTGGTTGACCTTCTTTTTGACGTTCCTAATCTCGCCGACATGAGGTTTCGACCCGCCTTGTTCTTAGCACTAGCCAGTTTTAGCGCCACAGAGGCGCGAGACTGGCACTCCTCTGATGGGGCACGGACTGTCCAGGGCGACTTTGTCAAGGTATCTGCGGATCAACTTTGGATTCGCTCGCCCCAGGGCCAGCCCTTGCAAATCAAACTCACCTTGCTCGCCGCTGAAGATCAGGCATACGCCAAGTCGGCTCAGTCAGCTGTCTCTGAGGGTGAAAAGATGGGGGCCGCGACTTTCGAAGTCACCCAGACGACACCTGTGGGTTGCCTTTGCCGACTGGCAGTGAAGCTAAGCAACGGCTCTTCGATGTTCACAGGAGAGCAATTCCTCTTGATCGGCGACGCCAAAGACCTCCCGAAAAAAGGGGCTCGTCTGGACGCCAAGACCCTTTTCTTCGCGGGGCAGATAACCTTTCATCCCCAAGTGGGTCCTCCAGCACCCATGAGAAGTTTTGCGCTGGCTCTTGATCCTGCCGCACAATCACTTGCCGACACGCTGACGGGACGAAAGGCACCTGTGGTTTATGAGCCGCGAGTCGAAATCAGTGAGAAGCGTGTTCTTGGTTACGCCATCTCGCTGGCCAGCCCTTCAGAAGCAATGTTCTTGGTGGAGTCTGCAGCGCTGGAAGGAGCGAAGTCCATTGACGTTGATCTTGGATCAGAGCACTCCCCCGCCACCGTGGTGACCAAGGATGATCTGCTAGGCGTCTCCGTCATTACTTGCACAGGCAGCTTCGAGCCTGCACGTCTTGCACCGAAGAAGCCCATCGCGCTCGGCCAAACGATCTATGCCGTTAGTTATCCTTTGAATTCATCAAGGCGAGGCCTCGGTGACACCACGATCACCAAAGGGATCATCAGCAAATACAACGGAAGGGAAACGCGCTTCGAACATGATGCGAGCGTTGACCCAAATGCCGTTGGAGGCGTGGTGCTCACTGAGAAAGGCGATGTGATAGGGATCATGGTTAGCAAGCAGCAAGCGGCGAAAACCGAGTCCACCAGATCTGCTGCCGAGACCAACCCGCCAGCTTTGACACCCTCCAACCTCAGCCTGTGCATCAGCACCCAGGAACTCATCCCTTTCATCAACAGCGTTCCTCGAATCCCTGTTCAGCGATCGACGCTGAACTTCAATCTCCAAGACACCAGCGAGACGCTCAAACGCTCGACAGCCATCGTTCGAATCACCCGTGAAACCATCCACGACGTCACTCCCCCGCCCATCACCGGCAACGGCAGCGCCACACCACTCGGAGGAACCCCTGGGTGGAGCATCAGCAAAGCAGGTATTCGCCACAACTCGAAGTGCAAATACTTCAACGAGCGCTATCCCTGCCAGGCCATCGAAGGCACTGCTTGCAAGGTTTGCGGCGGTTAACCATCCCCTTTCGGTTCGACCAAGTCACCAAGCTCGCACCGCAGAGTCAGGGGGGCTAGTCGCCATCGCTCATCGATCAAAGGCATCCCGCTAGCCGGTGTAAATCCCTAGCACTCGATAATCTTCCAATCCTGTGGCCCAGCTTGCGCCACTCACTATTTAAGGCAAGTTAGCCAGCTTTTCCCTGCCCCTCCAATTCCCTCGTTATGTTCAACTGGATCATCAAAAAAATCATCGGCTCCAAAAACCAGCGCACGATCAAGCGCTTGCAACCTGTTGTAGCCGAGATCAACCGCATCGAGCAGCAGCTCCAGAACGAACCCGAGGAAGCCCTTCGCGAGCGCACCGCCCGGTGGAAGGATCAGTTCAAAGCTTTTCACACCCCTCCATTTTTGAGCGGCGTGCCTCTTCGCATCGCAGAAGAAGAGCAGGTCAAAGATTGCCTCAATGCAATCGCCGAGAGCTTCAACCGCCTCAAGGTTCACTTCCCATCACTGGATGGCACCAAGCTCAGTCAAGCGGCAGCCAGCAGCATGGCCATTGATGAAAAGAAGACCCTCATTGAGGAGGCTCACAAGGAGTGGCAGGAAGTGAAGCCCAAGTTCAGCGCGATCGAGCAGAAGATGCTCGAAGACATCCTGCCTGAATGCTACGCGGTAGTAAAGAATGCAGCTCGTCGCCTCTGTGGACAAGAGGTCCTGGTGACTGACCAGCCCATCAAATGGAACATGGTGCACTTCGACGTGCAGTTGATTGGCGGCATCGCCCTTCACCGAGGTATGATCGCAGAGATGGCCACCGGGGAGGGCAAAACCCTGGTCGGCACCTTGCCAGTTGCACTGAACGCCCTCACCGGCCGCGGCGTCCATGTCATCACGGTGAATGACTACCTTGCCCGTCGTGACTCCGATTGGATGGGACATCTCTTCCGGTTCATTGGCCTAACGGTTGGCTGCATTCAAAACGACCAGCCTTCCCACTATCGTCGCGAGCAGTATGAATGCGACATCACCTACGGCACCAACAGCGAATTCGGTTTCGACTACCTGCGTGACAACGGCATGGCGTCAAGCAAGGAGCAGCAAGTGCAGCGGGGACACTACTTTGCCATCGTCGATGAAGTGGACTCCGTCCTGATCGACGAAGCACGCACGCCTCTAATCATCAGCGGTCAGGTGACCGTGGCCACCCACCAGTTCGATCGTTACAAGCCGCTCGTGGAGCAATTGGTTCGCCGCCAGAACAACCTCTGCGCTCGATTCATCACCGAAGCCAAGGAACTCTTCGACAAGGGCGATCACGAAGCCGCAGGACGCAAGCTTTACCAAGTCTATCTTGGCCAGCCTAAGAACCGCGCGCTCATGCGCTGCATGGAAGATCCGGAGATGCGCAAGCTGAAGGAAAAAGCCGAACTCAGCTATGCCCTGAACGATCAGAAGGTCGCCCTCTTCAAGCTCAAAGAAGAACTCTACTATGCCGTCGATGAAAAGACACATGAGTCCGATCTCACGGAGATGGGTCGTGCCTTCCTCAATCCCGACGATCCAGACGCCTTCGTTCTTCCAGACATCGGCACTGCCTTCGCGGAGATTGATGTGGATTCATCACTGAGCCCCGATGCCAAGGCACAGAAGAAGCAGGAAGTTCAGGAGCGCCTGGACCACCAGGGACAGAAGATTCACAACATCACCCAGCTTCTCCGCGCTTACTGCCTCTACGAGAAGGATGTTCACTACGTCATCGAAGAGAACAAGATCGTCATCGTTGATGAACACACGGGCCGCAAGATGGCTGGACGTCGTTGGTCCGACGGACTCCACGGAGCCGTGGAAGCCAAGGAAGGAGTGCAGATTGATGCCGAAACGCAGACACTCGCCACCATCACGATTCAGAACTACTTCCGCCTCTATCAGAAGCTGGGTGGCATGACTGGCACCGCTGAAACCGATGCAGCGGAGTTTCATGACATCTACAGCCTCGATGTGCTACCCATTCCGACCAACCGTGTGGTCAAGCGCCTCGATCACAACGACAGCATCTACAAGACACGCCGCGAGAAATACAATGCAGTGATCGCGATGATTCGTGAGCGCCATGAAAAGGGCCAGCCGATCCTCGTCGGCACCGCCAGTGTGGAAGCATCCGAGACCGTCTCGCGAATGCTCAAACTGCAAAAGATCCCGCACTCAGTCCTCAACGCGAAATATCATCGCCAGGAGGCTGAAATTGTCGCCAAGGCAGGTCAGCGGGGCGCGGTAACGATCTCAACCAACATGGCGGGTCGCGGCACCGACATCAAACTCGGCGAAGGCGTGCCTGAACTCGGCGGCCTTTTCGTGATCGCCACAGAACGTCATGAATCGCGTCGTGTGGACCGCCAGTTGCGTGGTCGTTGCGCGCGTCAGGGCGACCCTGGTGAAAGCAAGTTCTTCCTCAGCTTCGAAGACGATCTCATGCGCCGTTTCGGTGCGGCAGATCGCATGACGAAGATCATGGAGTTCTTCAAAATGCAGGAAGGCGAGGAGCTTCAGCACCCCATGCTCAATCGCAGCGTGGAGACCGCACAGAAGCGAGTGGAGCAGCAACATTACGTCTGGCGCAAGCGTGTGCTGGAGTATGACGATGTGATGAATCAGCAGCGCGAAGTAGTCTATGACTACCGCAATGATGTTCTCGACAGCAGTGACACCCGCGTGCTGATCAACGAAGCCATTGAGAAGGGTGTTCGTGAGAAAGTGGCCGAGTATGTGCCCGAGGACGGCAAGTCGAGCGAGCCGATCCAGTATGGTGCACTCATCAACTGGGCCAACACCACCTTCCCCGTCGGCATCAACCCGGCGGATGCTAACCTCGAGAACAAGAACTTCGAAGAGATCGTCCAGTTCCTCATCGACCGCGTGCAGAACGCTTACAACGTGAAGACGCGCGATGGACTGCCTCAGATTGTCCAGGACCTTGAGCGCATGATCCTGCTCAATGCAATCGACCGTCTGTGGCAGGAGCATCTTTACGCTTTGGACGCGTTGAAGGAAGGCGTCGGACTGCGCACTCATGGACAAAAGGATCCGCTCATCGAGTTCAAGATCGAAGCTTACAACATCTTCGCTGAGTTGATGCGGAACATTAACAACGAGGTGCTGGGAAATCTCTTCCGCGGCATGGCACAGCTGCAAGCCTTCGAGGAGTTCCTCCGCCAGGCTGCACAGCAGCGTCGTGCGCAACAGGAAGCCGCCACCATCACCAGCAATTCCAGCCAGGAAAGCACAACCGCAGAACAAGTGGAGCCAACGGCTCCCGCAGCACCCAAGCCGAAGATTTTGCTGCCTTCGATGATCAAGAAGGAAGTTCCGAAGGCGGGGCGCAACGACCCTTGCCCCTGCGGCAGCGGCAAGAAATTCAAATCGTGCTGTGGTCGCCTGGGATGATCAGAGCAGCGGGAGTTTTTGCCGCCGCAATGGCGCTTGGCTCCTGCACCACGGTGCCGGTCCATGCTCCGCACGGTGACTACTACAATAGTTTGGGCATGGTTTTTCGTGCCCTTGGGCTCGATCACTCACCGTCGACGCTCTTTATCTGTGTTCATGAAACCCGGGAAGGCGACCTTGCTGCTTTTCGCCAACGCCCCTCTGAGCACCCGCATCTTGCGGCCACTTCGGTCAGCTGGCATGAGGCTCGGCACTTCTGTGAATGGCTGACGCGGACGGAGCAGGCAGCCGGACGCTTGTCTCCACGATCGAGGTATCGACTGCCGACGGATCACGAGTGGAGTCAGGCTGCGGGGATTGCCGATCTCGAACCTTCTGCCGCACCCGAGATCAAGAGCGAACGTATAGCGAGCGGATGGTCCTGGGGAAACTCCTGGCCACCACCACCCAACGCAGCGAATTGCCTGGGTTCCGAAGGTGCGAAATTAATCGAGAGCCACCCCATTCCTTCGTTTTACGACCGCGATGCTGGGATCGCCGATGCGTGGGCCTACTACGAGCCAAGGGTCGGGTTTTGCAGCCTGACAGGGAATGTCTGGGAGTGGTGTGAGGACGAATTTCGGCCTGGCACTGACTGGCGAGTGCTGCGCGGAGGCTCGTGGAAAAACAATCGTCCTGAATCCTTGCTACTCTCCCACCGAACGCATGATCCATCGACGTATCGAAGTGATTCGGTGGGCTTCCGAGTGGTGCTGGAAAGAATCCCTTGAAGCTCACGGCTCTGAGGTCTTGTGCTCCAATCCCGTTTCGGGTGCGAGGGGCAGCTTGATCCAGAACTCAGCACCACCTTCGGGGCGATTGCGACAGCCCACATCACCGAAGTGTGCATGGACGACGGCTCTGACCAATGACAGCCCCAAGCCCGTCCCAGGAGTGGTAGCCGATGCAGCACTGCCTCGCGCGAATCTCTTCCAGATGGATTGCTTGTCCTCATCGGACAATCCGGGTCCGGTGTCCTGCACGCGAAGGATGAAGCCATGTTCGAGTGAGACTTCCTGCACCAGCCGCACCTCGCCAGGTCGTTGCATGTAGGCGAGAGCATTGTCGAGCAGGTTGGTGATGGCTTGCCGCACACGCTGGCGATCCAGCACCACCAGCCCATCGGAGAGCACTTCATGCACCAGCACGTGGCCTTTTTCCTCAGCTGCCGGGCCATAGATTTCCACAATCTCCTGCACGAGTGCGAGAGGTGAAGTCACCTCCAGGTGGAGCCTCATCACCCCACTGTCACCCAGGCGAATGGTGAGAATGGTCTGCACCAGGTCGGTGGCACGGTCGATCTCATCGAGGCTTCGCAAAGCGGCTTCCTCGCCTTCTTCCTCGCCATAGTGGTTGAGCAAGGATTCGATGTTGCCCCGCACTCGAGCCAACGGGGTGCGCAGTTCGTGCGCGAGGTGATCGTTCACAGAGTGAAGCTCGTGCGTCAGCGTCTCGATACGTTCCTGGCTCTCGTCAAAGGCATGGGCGATCTCGGCGACTTCGGGGATCGACCCCGTTGCCAGCAGTCGCGCCCGACCAGGTGCGGCGGCCAGTTTTTGCGCCTGGGCGCTCAACCTCATCAAAGGCTCCACGATGCGCCGGGCAAACCACACGATCGGGACGAAGACAAGCAAGCCCACAGTGATGGCAATCAGCCGCAACTGCCGCATGAGGTGCAGCAGGTGCTTCCTCTCCACCGCATCGGTCTGACCAAACCAAAATGTGCTGCCATCCCGAAGTCCACGCCGCACGACGCGAAGCTCGCCCCTGCCACTGGGGTGCCCCAACCGGTCAAAGGTCACCGTTCCCTGGCTGAGCGACACGGGCTCAAGGCGATCCCATCCGTAGCCTTTGACCTCATTGGTGACCGTTTCAAACAGCACCCTTCCCTCATGATCCGTGATCCGAAACGACAAATGGGTGTCGTCATCAGGCTTGCCTGCCACGGTCACGAGCGCGGGCCATCCGTGAGTTTGCAGCAGCCGGGCATAGTCATGGACTTGGTTGAGCTGGAGCAATCGGCTGTTGCTCTGCATGTCGTTCTTCAGCGACCACTCGGTGATGAAAAGCACGACTAGCACCATCCCGCCGAAGGTGATCACCTGCAGCAATGCCATTCGCCGGAATGACGAGGCGTGGAGCCAGTCACGGATTCGCCCGAAAAACATAGCCTTTGCCCCGAACCGTTTCGATGAAGGATGGACCGTCGGTCGGGTCGAGCTTGCTGCGCAGACGGCACACCAGCACATCCACGACATTGGTGCCTGGGGTGTATTGAATGCCCCAAACTTTATCGAGGAGGAACTTCTTCGTGAGCACCCGCCCATCGTTGGTCATCAGCAATTCAAGCAACAGCCACTCTCGAGGCTGAAGATCAGCGACCATGGTGCCTACCTGAACCCGCCGGCGGACGGGATCCAGCTTCCAACCCGATTTGGCAGAGACGGCGGCCAGTCCATGGGTCGCACGCCGATGCAGGGCCTCAATGCGGGCAAGCAGTTCAGGCTCGGCAAAAGGTTTCGTCAGGTAATCATCGGCACCCACCTTCAATCCATGAACGCGATCCATCACCGTATCACGAGCCGTGAGGCAGATGACCGGTGTGCGCACGGCATCACCACGCAACTGCTCGATGATCTGAAAGCCGTCGAGTTCTGGAAGCCCGATATCGAGCAGAATGAGATCGAAAGCCACTTCGTGCCCTCGACTCAGGGCCTCATACCCTGCTTTGACCCATACGGTCTCGTGTCCGGCTTCGCGAAGCCAGTCCTGGGTCTGACGGGCAAGTTCTGGATCGTCTTCAGCTATTAGAATTTTCATGGCGAGGTCGTCGCCTCAGCCTAGAAGAAAGCCGATGCGTGTGGCAAGAGTGGCGACACAAACTTTCATTACAACCAATTCATGTTCGCACGCATCGGCTTGGCAAAGCTTGGCTAGCGCAGTCGCTTGAAGCGACGAGCACTGACAAAGATCATGCCTGCAAGACCGGCCAACAAGGCCGACGAAGGCTCTGGAACCGGAGAAACGGGTGCGTTGCCGATGTCCCACGTGCCGATGTTCGGATCTTCAGGCTGTCCCCAAGTGACATCCCAGGTGCCCGCAGAGCCAACCGACACCGAAGCATTCAGCGCCACCGAATTGTCCGCAAAAGACCGCACCCATGCTCCGATACGATATGGACTGAATGGATCGCCATTCGTGTTGTGCTGGGCGTCATAAGGGAAGCCGAATCCAAGCCAGCCGACACCACCACCAGACCAGCTGTTGATCGTATTGGTGTCGAGGCTGAAGCTAAAAGTCTTTACCGTGCCCAGCGTCGAAACCGAATAGCCGCCTGTGGTGATCACATTCGTGAGTTCATGATCAGAGGTAGGATTATCGCTGTAAGGCCGGACAAAAAGGTTGCCGTCGATCAAGTAAACACCCGCGTAGTTGGCAGACGCAGTCGAGGGTGTGGGGCCATTCGTTACCGACAGCCAAAGGGCTGAGGTGTTGTTCGTCGCGGTGTCCAGACTGATGGATGCGTTGAACAGGCCCGTGTTGTCATCCTGATCGAAATGGACCGATCGCCAGATGCCTCCGTCATTATTGCCGAACAGAGGGTCAGAGGTGGTCCAATTATACTCCCATACGGTGGCGTGAGAGAGGGAGGGGAAAAGCAGCAGAGCTGCCACGGCGGCGATAGATTGACGCAGGTGGTTCATATTTTTATGGGGTAACTCTTCAAGGCTACGCAATAATTTCCATAAATTCAAGAAAAAAATAACCTGCCCTCGTTTGTGCCTGATCTACTACTCGAGGAAAGCGGTCGTCTATTGGCCCGCTGAGAGTCTCCAGTGGGCAAGCCACAGGGAGTTTCTTCGGTTGCTAACCCCAACCACAAGCGACCGGCGAGCAGATGAGGACAACGGGGGTTTGAGAAGAAACAGGGGTTCCTGTGGCTTGCCACTCGAGTCGCTGAACTTTCGCCACGATTGGTCAGCTTCTCTGGAGACGAGTCGGATGCTATCTCGCACGACTCACTTTGTGAAATTAACTCCATGTAATGAATGCCTTGCAACGAAAGGCTGCAATCATTCAAGACCTTGCACGCTCGAGGATCGCATCGAATCGATCGCGCCACGCAGTTACGGAGGTCTCTCGCAGCAGCCATGCACGACCCGCCGCGCCCATCGCAGTTCGTTGCGCCGCTGACATCTCCTCAGTCATCAGCACATCGCGGACAATCTCATCCACGCTACCGGGTGAATGCAGCCATCCCGTTTCGCCGCCGAGCACCGTTTCGATCAATCCCCCCGAACGCGCAGCCAGCACTGGCTTTGCAAAATCATACGCCTCATACACCACTAGTCCCAACGGTTCCCACCACGTCGAGGGCACCATCATCGCGCGACACTGCGACAGCGCCGCACGCTTCACCTCGCCGCCGATCAGGCCGAGATACTTCACGCTCGGGTTCTGCGCGGCACTCGCCCGCACCAACGGCTCAAGCGGTCCCTCGCCCGCAATCCGCAGTTCCGGTGTGCGTTCACCCAGCCTCTGTCTCAAGACATCCCAGGCACAAAGCAATGGCTCCACGCCCTTTACTTCCACCAGCCTCGCGAGGAACAAGTAGTAGCCCGCGTCCTCAGGCGAGGGCGCTGCCTCCATCGCATCCCACGAGTGCCGCAGCGCAAAGATGCGCGACTCCTCTACACCCGCCTCGACCAGCTTGTCGCGCATGAACTCCGAGATCGCAACCCACGCCTTCACACTGCGCAGCCAGCCGCTGGCGTGAAGTCCCTTCAGCATCAACGCGAAGAGCGCGGACTTCACCACGCTGTCCTGCCAGCTCGCATGCGTCACCTCGCGCCAGTAGTTCCCATGCAAGGCTTCAGGCAGCAGTTCTCCACGCGCATACGCAGTGCCGCTCACACAGAACGGGCGGAAGTTGTGCAGATACTGAATCACCGGCAGATCACGCTTCAGCGCCGCGTGATACAGCGCTGGCGACGCCACGGGATACAAGTTGTGAAACAACGCCACGTCCGGCTTCTGCACATCCACCGCGGCTTCGAACCGTGCCCTCGCTTCGCCATTGTAAAACAGCCGCCGCGCCTGTCCTACCGGGCCCGGAGCCCCAGGCCGCTTCCACTCCGCACTGTCGAAGAAACATCGCGACGTTTCATGCCGCTCCCCGACGTGCTTGAAGATACGATCCACTGACTTCTCCTCCCCGCCGGGTTGAAGGTAACGATTGAAGACCTGGAGGATGCGATGTGACACGATTGATTCGACTTCAGCCACTATGAAGCGAGCAACCACATCTGCCAACCTCGACACGGTTCTTTCCCTTCGATCGAAAGCTCACCCTGAGCCCAGTGACCATCGCAAGTCATCTCAAGCGGTGATGTTGCGGGCAGAATACTGTCTGTCACCTCAGCTTTGCCAAACCATCGAAACAGCGCATGGGTGTCGCGATGACCGAATGTCCCCATTGCGAGTTTCCTCTGCCCGCCGGAGTCCTCAGCGCCTGCCCGAAATGTGGCGCTGAAGCTCGCGGCACGGTGTGCCAGGGACTGCTCGAGGTGGATGTCGCTCACAGTGGCGAAACGTGGGACATGGCTCGTGAGAAGATCGTCAAGGCTGTGGACGAGGCGCTCCAGCATGGACACAGCGGTGTGAAGATCATTCACGGCTGGGGATCATCGACCGGTCAGTCGGTGCTCTCGGGTCTTGCCAAGGGCCTCCTGCGCAGCTTCGCCGTCCGTTATGGAGGCCGTATGGCACCTGATCGAGGGAATCCCGGCGCACACATCCTGTGGCTGAATCGTTAGGTGAGCGAGGACTAGCCGACGCCGTTCCTCGCTGCCCACTCCTCCAACACAAACAGCATCCACACCGGCTGGCTCAGGTGCCAGGCGGCTTTGCTGTCCGTCGTGTCGGCGAAGTAGCGATCAGTTAGTCTCCGTGCAGCCTGCGCATCGACGGCGCGCGGGTTCTTCAGCGTGTCGAGGATGCGCGACTTCCACGGCGGCGTGCGCATCCATTTCATCAGCGGCAGGGTGAAGGTCTTCTTCTGCGTGTCGTGATTGATCCACTCAGGCAGCAGATCGCGGAAGGCTTCGCGCAGGATCTTCTTGCCCGTGCTAAGGCCGAGCTTGTCACCAGGAGCGACACGACCCGCGAGCGTGAAGATGTCGCTATCGACGAGCGGCACACGAAGTTCCAGACTATGCGCCATGCTGGTGCAGTCGTTGTCGCGTAGCAAAGTGTTCGCCAGATACGTCTCGGTTTCGAGCAGCAGCAGTTGGTTCAGCCATGAGTCCGGCGCACGGTGATCGAGGTCACTGATCAGACTTTGGCGCAAGGGTATGTCCTCAGTGCAGCGATGCGCCTCGTGATTCACGATGCCGAGCAAGGAGGCGACCGAGGCATGCGAGAGAATCGTGCGACCTTGTGCCTGGACTTCCGCCGGTGTCTGGCCAGCACCGCCACTGGCATAGAGCAGCGCCTTCCAGGCCTTGTGCCCCTTCACTCGTTGCGGCAGCAGCGCCTCCACGAAACGCGCACCGGCACCGGTCACGCGACCGAGTGCGACATGACTGAACGGCGACAGTCGCGCGAGCTTCAGCAGGCGATGGTAGTTGTAGCCCGCGAACCATTCATCGGCACCGAGGCCGCTGAGCGTGACCTTCACATGCTGCGCCGCGAGCTGCGAGACGAGATACGTGTTGAGCGCATCACCTGTGGGTTGATCAAGACTGCCGAGATAGCCGTCGAGCTTGCCATAGAGCGAGTCCGCTGTCAGTCGCTCGCGGACAAAGCGGCAGCCGAGGTGCTTTGCGGTGCGTTCGGCGACGTCAGTCTCGTCAGGCACGCCCGCATTCTCCTCGTAGCCAATCGAAAACGCCTGCACATCGCTTTGACCGAGATGCCTCATGCACGCAGCCATCAGTGATGAATCGAGTCCGCCACTGAGGAACACGCCCACAGGCACATCGCTGACCAGATGCGCTTCCACGCTATCGAGCACCGTCTGGCGAACGTCCTTGCGATCCGCATTCCATTCACTGCGATCAGGCCACGTCGGCGTGAACCAGCGTTCGATCTTCAGCTTGCCATTCGACCAGCGAATGAGATGCCCCGTTGGCAGGCACTCAACGCCATCAACGATCGTGTCCGGTGCCTGCACCGCGCCCCAACGGAAGTATTGAGCCAGCGCGCGCTTCGACAGCGTCACCGGCAGCTGCGCGAGCCGCGCGACGCTGCGCAACTCGGAGCCAAGGAACAGCTCGCCACCGCGCAGCGCGTAGTAGAGCGGCTTGATGCCAAAGTGATCGCGCGCGACCACAAGCGATCGCTCCTGCGCATCCCACCAGGCGAAGGCGAACATGCCGCGCAGTTGCGTCAGCACTTCGTTCACCGGTCGCTGCGCGAGCATCGCTCCGAGCACTGCGGTGTCGCCACTCGATTGAAAGTCCTGCGCTGGCAGCTTGGCCTTGAGTTGGGCGAAGTTGTAGATCTCGCCGTTGAACGCGAGCGTGTAGCGGCCGCCGCCGAAACTCATCGGCTGTCGTCCCGCAGGCGAGAGATCGAGAATCGCCAGCCGCCGAAAACCCAGCCACCAGCCATCGCCACCCGCTTCCGAGGCATCATCCGGCCCACGGTGAGACATCGCGCTGAGGACATGCGAAGCATGGGCGCGCGCGGCCTCGTCGCGTGGCCGCGCGTTGCTCGAGAACCATCCGAGAAAACCGCACATGCATGCTACTCAACACGCAGCTCCGCCATTGGGCAAAGAGTTGCTTCGCGACGAGCGTAGGATCACCATCCCCTCCTCCGCTCATGAAACTCATCCTCGCTCTCACCATTCTTCCGCTCGCGCTTCTCGCGCAGATGCCAGCCTTCAAGGAACAGCTCATCGATGACAAGGTGGAGATCGGCTACGGCCTCGCGCTCGCTGATGTGAACGGCGACGGCAAGACGGACATCCTGCTCGCGGACAAGAAGCTGATCGTCTGGTATGAGAATCCGGCTTGGACGAAGCACGTCATTGCGGAGTCATTGACCGTGAAAGATCACGTCTGCATCGCCGCGCGGGACATCGACGGTGATGGCAAGTGCGAGGTCGCGGTGGGTGCCGAATGGAACCCAGGCGACACCGAGAACAGCGGTGCCGTGTTTTATCTCATCCCGCCCGCGGACCGCACACAGAAGTGGGAGCCCGTGAAGCTGACGCACGAGCCCACGGTGCATCGCATGAAGTGGGTGCGCGGCCTTGATGGCAATTACTCGCTCGTCGTTGCGCCGCTGCATGGCCGTGGCAACAAGAACGGCGAAGGCGTGGGAGTGCGTGTGCTGGCCTATCACAAGCCGCAGAATCCGAAGGCTGAATGGAAGACCAGCGTGGTGTGTGACACGATGCACATGACTCACAACCTGGACATCGTGCCCACGACGACGAATGAAGCCGAGACGCTGCTGCTCTGCGGTCGCGAGGGCGTCGTCAGACTCTCACCGACCAGCGACGGCTGGCATCAGCAATGGATTGCGCGGCATCCCGCGGACAATGCGGACCTCAAGGGCGCGGGTGAAGTGCGCTGGGGTGTCTTCGCCAACGGCTCGCCCTACGTCGCCACCATCGAACCGATGCACGGCACGCAGCTCTGCATTTACACGCCACCGCCCGAAGGCCCGAAGGACAAGGAATGGAAGCGCACCGTGCTGGACGACAAGCTGGTCGATGGTCACGCGCTCGCCTGTCATGACTTGCTCGGCATTGGCAATCGCCAGATCGTCGTCGGCTGGCGCTCAATGAATCAAGTCGGTCCACGCGTCGGAGTGAAGCTCTTCCGCACGACCAAGGAAGATGGCACTGGCTGGCAGCAGACGCTCATTGATGACAATGGCATGGCCTGCGAGGACGCGGTGGTCGCGGATCTCGACGGCGACAAGAAACCGGACATCGTCGGTGCCGGTCGTCGCACGAAGAACGTGAAGATCTACTGGAACCAGCGCCAGTAACTCAGCTCCCCGTGCGACGATGACACTGTGACGCTTACTTCGCCTTGCCCTTCCCTTTGCCTTTGCCCTTGCCTCTCGGAGTGTCATCGGGGCCGATGAACGGAGGCTTTTCGAAAGTGAGGCCATCACCAGTCACGCGCGGGTCGCCTGCATCGTTGAGGATCTTCATGAGTTGTTCGGTCAGCTTCGATTTGATCTCCGAGTAGGCAGGATCGGCGGCCACGTTGTTCTTCTCGTCCGGGTCCTTCTTCAAATCATAGAGTTCGAACTCCGGGCGTTTCGCGAAGGCGAAGTCATAGTGCCAACGCCACTTGGGATCGTTGCGATGCTCGATCAGCCAGGCCTTGGTCTCGCTGGCATCCATGTCTGGGAAGGCAACGTGCGTGTTGTGCGCGATTTCGTCATGTGATGGTGTGCTCGTCTCCGTCACATTGAACGGCGCGCCCATGGGCCAGCGGTCGGCTTTGAAGTTGCGCACCAGCAGGAAGTCCTGAGTGCGCAGCGCCCGCTGAGGATACGTAAGATTGCCCTCACGCGCGCCAGCGACGTGCCGCTCGCGACCGCTGATCACCCAGCTGCGAGTGGAGTCAATGAGGCCCGATTGATCGGACTTCAGGATCGGGACGAGGCTTCGGCTGTTGAGGTTTGGCGGCAAGGGTGCTCCGCCGATCTCGAGGAACGTGGGGCACAGATCGGGAAGCGACACGAAGTCATCCACCACGCGGCCGCCCTTGCCCCCGGGATACGAGATTGCCAGCGTCACGCCCGTGCCGAAGGAAGACAGATTGCACTTGCCGGAAGGAAAGCCCGGCGCGCCGTGATCACCACTGGCGACGATGACCGTGTTCTCGAGCTCGCCCATCGCTTGCAGCTTGTCCATGATGATGCCCAGCGCATGATCCCAGGCCTGCGCCTCGCCCAGCATGTCGGCGAAGTCCTCGCGCACTTCCGGCACATCGGGCAGAAACGATGGCATCCGGCCTTCCAGCGAATCGGGCTCGATGCCCCACAGTGCCTTGCCACTGCCCTTTTGCCACAGGCGATGAGTGTTGGTCGCGCCGAACCAGTAACAGAAAGGCTTGTCCTTTTCCTTGGCCCAGGCTGCGAGAAAGTGGTCGAAGTTCTTCCTCACATCGCCATACAGATCCTCCTTCGCCGCATCGACGCTCATGCCCTTGGCCACGAGTTTGGTGACTTCCTCGGAGAAGTTGGAGAAGCGATTGCCCGTCTGATCATGAGCATACTGCTGGCCACCGAACGGTGCATCACCGGGTGAGCCGGGACTCCACACCTTCCACGTCTTGCCAATGTGATAACCCGCGTCGCGCAACAGCAGCGGCCACGTGGGGATCGAGCTGTCCCACACCGCGCCATTCAGGATCGCACCACGGCCCGTATTGAAAAAGTATCGACCGCTCGTCAGCGAGCTGCGGCAGGGTGTGCAGGAGGGCGCATTGACGAAGGCATTGCGGAACAGCACGCCATTCTTCGCGATGCGGTCCACGTTTGGCGTCTTCACGATGTCGTTCGCATTGGGGCGCCCATCCAGACCCGCATAAGCGCTGGCATATCGGCCCCAGTCATCGGCGAAGAAGAACAGGATGTTGGGTTTCTTCTCCGCCGCGAGGAGCGACGAAGTCAGGGCAAGGCAAAGCAGAGCGATGGATCGAATCATGCGTGGGCTTGAACGTCGCTGCGCCGCACAGTTTGCAGCGATCTGGTGCGGTCTTGCAGTGAACTCGCCGTCAGGCCTTCGGTGCCGTTAAGGTGAAGGAATGCCACCTTTTCCAGGATCGCCCCGTTTGCCCATCGTCCAGGAGCAAGGCGGTTGCATCCCGCGAGGATTCGAGTTCCGATAGGGACGTCGAACGGGCCTTCACTACTAGAAGGCCGTGGCATCTCACCCATTCTCCCCATGGCCTGCTATTCACTCCGTCGGTCTTCTCTCCTGCTGCTCTTAGTGCTGGCAAGCCTGTGCATTCAGGGGCTGCAGGCTCAAACCTCAGAGCCCGCGCTGACGCAGGTCAAAGCAGTGCTCGCGCTGGCAGACGATGTCGCGGCGACCGAGACCAAGATGGCCCGCTTGCGTGGTGTCGTGATGGATGTGTCCGCGCGAGGTGATGAGTTCACCCTGCACGATGGCGATGCCTGCCTCTCGATCGCGGTGGTGAGTGGCAATCCCGCTCCCACCTGGGGCTCCGAGGTAGAGATCGAGGGCACCGTGTTTTCAGAGCCCTTCTTCGAGCGGAAACGCACCCGGGTGAAGATAGGCAAACTCGCGGTGATCGGCCCCGGAAAGCTGCCGGAAGCCAAGCCGGTGAACGTCAAAGATGCATCTCTGTTCAAGCACCTCGATCAATGGGTGAGCGTGGAGGGCACCGTGCTCCAGGTGCGATCATCCATGTCGCTCTTCACCATTCAGCTGTCTTCAGGATCAGCTTCCTGCAATGTGCTGGTGCGCGACTGGCCGCGCGATGCCGTGCCACGCGACTGGATCGGAGGACGCGTGCGCGTCAGTGGTGTCAATCGCGCCTACCTGCCTGGCAGCAATTTCTTTTGCTTGGTGACCCCTTCTTCTACCCAGGTCACAGTGATTAAAACGGGCGTTGTGGAACCGATGGATGCACCGGCCACCACAGTTGGTGCTCTGATCAAATCCGGCGTGGCCAAGCCCGAACGAATCAAACTCTCGGGCACCCTGCTGGGAGCCACGCAAGGCAATGTGTATTACGCTCGGGGAGATGACGGCGGGGCCTTCTCCTTCTACATGCTCCACCCGATTGATGAGGACAAAAGCGGTCGTTTCTCCACACCGATCATCATGCCTGTCTGCAAGCCCGGCGATGTCCTGGAAGTGGTGGGCATTCCTGGCCGAGTCAAACCCGGTGTGCATCTCGATTTCGGAGTGGTGCGGGTGATCCGCTCGGGACCACCCCCAGCTCCAACGCCTTCCACCATCGCGAGCATCCTTGAAGGAAACCACGTTCACGATCTCGTGGAGGTTGAGGGCCAATTGCTGTCTCTGGACGATGTGCTCGTCGCTCCCGGTCGATGGCGCACGACGATGCGATTGGGAGCTGACGACCACAAGATCACCGCCTCCCTCGACGCCACCTCGCGAGGTGTCTTGAATCACCTCCAGCGTGATCATCTTCTTCGCATTCATGGTGTGGTGACGGGAGCACCACACTTCCCCGAGGTCCGGCTGTGGGTGCCCTCGCCCGACGATCTGGAATCGCAAGGCGTCGCGACCGATGTGGTCACCCGTCGTTTGTGGACCGGCCTGGGTATTACCGTGATCGTGGCCCTCATGCTCGCGGGCTGGGCGCTCATGCTGCGGCGCTCGCGCAAAATTGTCCGGGAACTGAATGCGAGCCTCGAAACACGCGTCGCTGAACGCACAGCGGAACTCGCAGCCGCGAAGGATGATCTTGCCCGTGCCTTGTCGCAGGAGCGTGAACTCAACGAACTCAAGAGCCGCTTCGTCTCGCTGGTGTCGCACGAGTTCCGCACCCCGCTGGGCGTCACCATGAGTGCTGTCGAATTGCTGCGCCACTTTGGGTCGCGCATCACGCCTGAGAAGAACACGGAACTCCTCGAAGACATCTTCTCCTCCACCCTGCAGATGTCCGGCCTGATGGAGCAAGTGCTCCTGCTGGGCAAGGCTGAAGCCGGCAAGCTCAGCTGGCATCCGATGCTGCTCAACCTTCCGGATGTCTGCCGACGGCTGGTAGATGAATCTCTCGCGGCATCGCACAACCGCTGCCCGATCAACCTCACGACCGAAGGCGACTTCAAGGGGCTCCTGATGGATGAGTCCCTGCTTCGCCACATCATTGGCAACCTCCTCTCAAATGCGGTGAAGTATTCCCCCGAGTCGTCGCCAGTGGAGTTCAGTCTGCGACGTGAAGCAGATGAGGTCACTTTGATTGTGAAAGACCGTGGGATCGGCATCCCTCCCGCCGATCAAGCCCGGCTCTTCGAGGCCTTCCATCGCGCATCGAATGTCGGCGACACGCCAGGCACAGGCCTGGGACTGCTGCTGGTGAAGCACTGTGTCGAACTGCACAACGGACGTGTCGCCATTGAATCGCAAAAAGGCTTCGGCACCACGTTCACCGTGCATCTTCCCGTTCAGAGCGAGCCCTTTGAAAAACCGACGCAGGATTGATGCCGCTCCCGCAGTGCCCTGATCGCGCGCCATGAGAAAGCAGTATCACTTTCGTCCCTCAGCGCGGGGACTGCTCGCCTGGGACGTGGACCGCCTCATCAGCCTCAGCCAAGACCTATCTCCCATTGAAGTCCCGCTGACCGCCATCCGCGAGATCGATCAGCCCTACTGGTTTTCCACTGGCGAGTCCGCCACATGCCGTGCCGTCATGGAACACGCCGCCTTGATCACCGCTGCTAATCTGAGTTATCCCATCATTTTATCATCCGATGGCCGGGTGATGGACGGCATGCATCGAGTCCTCAAAGCCTGCCTCGCAGGACTGTCCACCATCGCAGCCGTCCAGTTCCAAGATGATCCCGCTCCCGACTACGTTGGCGTCTCACCGGACGAGCTGCCGTATGATGAGCACTGAACCTGCCTCAGCTCACCTAACAGGTCACACATCACCAACGACCACCAAGCGCCTTGATCAATCGCACCGTGGCGATGAGACGCTGAGCTTTGATCTGTGAGGTCTGGCGTTCGAGGGCAAGGCTCGTGCGCTCAGCATCAAGAAGTTCGAGATAGCTGACGGTGCCGCCTTCGTAGCGGCTGCGAACGAGTTCGGTGGCGCGCTGAGCAGCCGTCACGGCATCGCCTTGAGCCGTCATCTGTTCCTGGCGATAATGGATCTGCGTCAACGAAGTCTCCACGTCCTTGATGGCTGTGAGCACCGCCTGCCGATAGTCGGCGATGGACTCCTGATGCGCAGACTTGGCGCGCTCGACCTTCGCCTTGGTGATGAAGAGGCCTGTCACCGGCACACTCACACTGGGACCGAAGGACCACACGCGTGTGTCGGCCGTGAAGAGGCTGCTGGTATCTTTGCTCAAGTAGCCGCCCTGACCGGTGAGCGAAATCGCCGGGAAGTAGCCAGCGACCTCCGCGCCGATCTGTGCGCTGCGAGAAGCCACCTTGCGCTCGGCGCTGGCGATGTCGGGACGACGCTCCAGCAAGGATGATGGAATGCCCGAGGGAATCGTAGGCACATGATCACTCACCGTTCGTGCAGCGACGGTGAAGGTGCTGGCAGGCTGGCCGCAGAGCAAGGCGAGGCCGGACACGAGTTCTTCGCGCTGACGTTTCACATCAGCGATCTCGGCTTTCGTGGTGGCGAGTTCGCTGCGAGCACGCGCGGCATCAACTTCAGGCAGGACCCCCGCTTTGAACCGCTGCTCAATGATGCCTGTGCTCTTCTCGCGTGAGTCGAGCGTGCGCTGCAAGGCGGCGAGTTCCGCATCCAGCGCGCAGAGCTGGAAATACACGGAAGCCACCTCGCCCGTGAGCGATAGCAACACCGTCTGGTAGTCCGCCGTGGTTCCCTCGGCCTGAGCACGTGCGGACTCGATGCTGCGGCGGATACGTCCCCAGAGATCGAGTTCGTAACTGAGCTGCAAAGGAACGTTGAAGCTGTTGATCTGTGCCGAGGGGATCGCGATGGGCACCGGTGATGGAGGATTACCAGAAGTGCGTTCGCGCTGCGCGGCAAGCGCGCCATTGACCTGAGGGGACAGCGCTGCAGAACTGACACGAATCGTCGCCATCGCTTGATCGAGCCGCGCCATCGCCGCGCGGAGATCGTTGTTGTTCGCGACGGCGAGAGCTTCGAATCGATTGAGTTCGCGATCTTTGAAGACGGTCCACCACTCCCCTTTCGGCGCCTCATCACGAGGCTCGGCGGACTTCCATTTCCACTTCGCAGGCGTGATGTCCGACACATCCGGCTTCACATGATTGGGACCCACCGTGCAGGAGGCGAGCGCAAGAATCGAGAGGGCAAAAGGCAGAGTCTTCATGGGAATCAAGCAGGCTGGCTGAGAGCTTCGACTTCAACCTCGGGCGCGGGCTTGCGTTTGAAGAAGTTGATGATGTCATCGAACAAGGAGTAGAACACCGGCGTCGCGAGCAGAGTGAGCAGCAGCGACATCGTCTGACCTCCGATGATGACGCCCGCAGTGGCATTGTTGAAGGCCGCACCTACGCCCTTCGCATACATCAACGGAATCATGCCCGCGACAAAGGCAGCCGTGGTCATCAGGATCGGGCGAAGGCGATCCTTGTTCGCCTGGAGGATGGCATCCAGGCGACTCATGCCTTTGGCTCGCAATTGGTTCGTATGGTCAATCTGAAGAATGCCATTCTTCTTCACCATGCCGAAGAGCACGAGGATACCGAGCTGCGAGAAAATGTTCAGCGACTGACCGAACAGCAAAAGTGACAGCAAGGCGAACGGCAACGTCAACGGCAGAGCGAGCAAGATGGTGAACGGATGAATCCAGGACTCGAACTGGGCCGCGAGGATCAGATACATGAAAATGAACGCCATGGCGAACGCGGTCATGAAGGCAATGCCGGCCTTCTTGAGTTCCTTCGAGCGTCCAGTGGGACCCGTCATGTATTCCGGTCCCAGGCCTTGCTTCTGCACGATGGCATCAATCGCCTCCACGATCTGAGCCTCACCAAAGCCCGGCGCCGGATTGGCCATGATCGTGACCTGACGACGACGATTGGCACGATTGATCTCGGAGGGACCTTCGCGCGGCTCCATCGTCACCAGATTCGAAAGCGCGACCGGACCATTCTTGGCGGATGGCACTGAGAGCATGGACAGCGCCTCCTGGCTATTTCGGTAGGGTTCCTCAGCGCGCAGATGAATATCATACTGCTCTCCACCTTCGTTGTAAGTCGAGACATCGGCACCACCGACCAGCAGACGCAGAGCCGACGATAGATCCGCAATATTGACACCCATCTGGCCGGCGGTGGAGCGCTCCACCCGCGCGACCAGCTCCGGCTTCCCGGTGATCAAGGTGCTGTCCACATCGCGAATGCCAGGGATCTTCCGCACCTCGACGAGCGCTGCCTCTGCTGCCTTGTTGATCCGATCCAGATCGGGACCACCGATGATGTATTGCACCGTGGCGCTTGATTGACCGGTGCTGAATGGCGGCACCTGGAGCACGGTCATGCGAAGCTCAGGCGGGTAGTGCGCCACCACCTCTTTGCGCACACGATCCATGATCTGCTGCTGATTCTCCACGCGCTTCGCGGGATCGATCAAGCGCACGTAGATGCCAGCTTTGTTCGGAGTTCGCTGATCATTGTCACCGATAGTCAGCAGTGTGTATTCCACGCCAGCTACCTTGCGAATCTCACGGGCGACGCGCTCGGCGACGAGGTCTGTGGCCGCCAAAGTGGTGCCCTCGGGCGTGCGCATGTTCACCAGGAACTCGGATTCCTCGGCCGGTGGCAGCAACGCCTTCTGCACCTTGCCAATCATGGGCCCCACACTGTAAAGCGCACCGATGCACGCGATCACAATCACCCAACGATGCCGCATCGAGAAGCGCAGGAGCACCATGTAAATCGCCTCGATGGGGCGATAAAAGATGTTCACCAGACCCGACATCCAGCGCTCCAGAAAGTTCGGCTTGGTCACCTTCAACATGCGAGCGGAGAGCGTGGGAGCGAGGGTGAAACTCACCAGCAATGAAACAACGATCGCAAAGGCCATCGTGAGTCCGAAGCTGCTGAGGAACTTGCCCACGATGCCGCTGAGGAAGGCCACTGGCACAAAGACGGCGAGCAGTGACAAGGTGGTGGCCATCACGGCCAGACCAATTTCTTTGGTGCCGTTCACTGCCGCATCGAACGGCTTCTGCTTCTTCTCCTCAATGTATCGGAAGATGTTCTCCACCACGATGATCGCATCATCAATCACGATGCCCACGGCGAGAGCGAGGGCGACGAGACTGATCGAATTCAGCGTCACGTTACCCACCCACATCACACCGAAGCTGGCGATGATCGAGGTAGGAATGGCGAGCGCCGAGATGATCGTGGCCCGACCATTGCCAAGGAAGAACAGCACCACCAACGCAGCAAAGATGGAGCCGAGCACCAGATGCTCCTTCACCGCGTGAGTGCTGGTGCGAATGACGAGCGAATTATCACGAACGATCTCCACCTTGTAGGACGCTGGCAAGGTTTTGCTCAGGTCTGCGATGCGATCCTTCACGGCATCCACCACCGCGATGGTGTTCTCGCCTGACTGCTTGCGGATGGAGAGCGTCACCGTCGGCTGACCATTGCGCCGGGCCACAGTTTGCAAGTCTTCGGCTCCATCTTCCACTCGTCCCACATCACTGAGGCGCACGAGCCGGCCATCATTCTCGCGCACGACCAGCCGATTGATGTCGTCGATGTTCTCTGCCTTGCCCAGCACACGAAGGCCCGACTCATACGCTGCGTTCTTCACATTGCCTGCCGGGATCTGCACGTTCTGCTGCCGCAAGGCTCGCTCCACATCGGGAGCCGACAGGTTGAAGGCCTTCAAACGCACGGGATCGAGCCAGATATTGATCTGTCGCTTGCGTGCTCCCAGCAGGGTCACCTGCCCCACCCCGGCCACGCTCTCCAGCTGACGACGCAGCACCTTGTCCGCATACTCGCTGATCTCCCGAACCGGCTTCTCTGCCACCAGCGACACGCTCATGATGGGCTCGGCATCAGGATCAAGCTTCTCCACGATCGGCGTGTCGATGTCCTCGGGGAGCTGTGACAGGATGCGATTCACACGATCTCGCACCTCCTGCGCCGCGACGTCCACCTTCTTGTCCAGATTGAACGAGATGAGCACCTGGGAGATGCCTTCGGTCGAGGTCGAACGGAGTTCGTCGATCCCGCTGACCGTATTCACCGCCTCCTCGACCTTGTCCGTGATCTCAGTCTCGATCTCTTTCGGAGTCGCACCCGCGAGACGAGTCACGACCATCACCGTGGGAAAGTCCACCTTGGGAAACCGGTCCACCGGCAGCCGTGTGTAGCCTAACAGGCCAACGACGACAAACACGAGCACCAGCACTGTGGCAAACACAGGTCGTCTCACCGAAATTGCAGCAAGCCATTGCATAAGAAGTTGAGATCAGGGTTGAGCAGCGACTGCGACCTTCATGCCATCCGCAGCTTCGGCCTGTGGCGAGAGCACCACGGTATCTCCTTTCTTCACGCCTCGACGAATCTCCACCAAGTCCCCCTTCGCCTCGCCGATCTCAACCAAACGCTCCTCGATGCGACCATCGACCACGGCGAAGACTTTGCGGGTGGTCCCTTCGATGCGCAACGCCGCCGATGGCACCACGACGGCCCTCTCCTCACCAAGATCAAGCTGCCCTGCGCCAAACATGCCGGGCTTGAGCTTGCCGTCGGCGTTGTCCACCTCGGCTTCCACAATCATGTCGCGAGCAGTCTCACGCACCGAAGCACCGATGAACTTCACTTTGCCGTTGAAGGACTTCGTTGGATAGGCCGCCACCTGAAAGATCACCGCCTGCCCATCCTTGATCAAGCCAACCGAGGGCTCTGGAATGCTGAGCAACAAATGAAGACGATTCACCTCGACCAGATGGGCGACCTGCGAGTCAGCACGCACATACTCACCCAGATTGACCAGGCGATCCGAAACGATGCCTGCGAACGGTGATCGGATGCTGGTATCATCGAGCATCTTCCTGGCACTGTCGCGACGAGCCACTGCTGCCGCCAAGCCTGCCTCGGCAGAAGCACGATCATTCTTCAGACGCTGGAAGTCAGTGTCCGAGATCGCTTTGTTGGCGGCCAGCGGTTCGTTACGTTTCAGTTCGTCGTTCGTCCAGTCGAGCTTGATCTGGCTTGTGGCGACCGCCGCCTCCGCCTCTTTGAGTGCTAGCGCAGCACTTCGATCATCGAGCTTGATCAGCAGGTCTCCGGCCTTCACCACCGTGCCTCGCTCGATGGGTGCCGCGACCACCTTGCCCGCTGCATCGGCAGCCACCATCGCTTCCTGCGAACCTTTGAGCTGTCCGGTCACACGCAGGTAGCGAGGCATGGCCGCCTCACCCGCTTGTTGGGTGCGCACCTGAATCGGGGCGGGCTCGACCGGAGGTGTGGGAGCGCCCGCTTCTACGGGCTTCTGGGGTGAGCATCCAGCCAGCGCAGCCAGGACGACGAGAAGAAAAGGGTGGGGTTTTTTCATCGGTTTTGGGGGGAATGGATTGAGCATTCAGGGTTTGGGTGCGGGGCTGATGCCAGCCGCAAAAATGTCCACGCAAGTCGCTACGAACTGCTCGGCCTCGTAGCCCCAGTCGAATCCGGCTGTCATGCGCAGCATGCCGCCGAAGAGCATCGCCGTGAAAGCATCCGTCGCCACGCCGAGATCGATTCCGCGCCGAACGAGGCCCGCTTTGCGTGCGGCTTCGAGGTTGGCGATGAAGCGGTCACGCACCGGCTTGACCGCATCCATGATCAGCTTCTTCGCGTGCTCCGGGTGCCGCTTGGCCTCCCCCACCATGGTGCGAATGAACGCCTCATCAGACGCGAGGCTCGCGTAAAACTCATCCGCGAACCGACGGAGATTCTTCTTCAGATTACCCGACCACTCGGCTGTCTCTCCCAGTCCGTGCTCATGCGACTTCTGCACGATCGCCGACATCATCGCCGCCAGCAAACCTTCCTTGCTTTGAAAATGCCTGAACAAGGTCACCTCATTAACTCCTGCCTCCTGAGCAATGACGCGAGTCGTCGCCCCTTGCAAACCATCCCTGGCAAAGGTCTGAATCGCCGCCTGAATGATGCGGTCACGGGTGGTGAGAACAGGAGCAGACATAAGTAATGCAAGTGATTGCTTGCTTTCCATTGTAAGCAGTTACTTGCATCGAGCAACAGGCAATCTCGTTTTCTCTGACATTGCCATTGTCCAAGGCCCCGGGACTGGCAAACCCATCCGTGCGATGTGCCGTTCACTCGATTCTCGAAACTCCAGACTTCTTCAGGCTCGACATCCTCGCCACGCACTCCGACAATCGCGATCACTCCTCGACTATTCTCCCAAGTTCATGAAAATCATCGCTCTACTCAGTCTTGCCCTCGTTCTTGGCTTCACTGCAACGATCCACGCCAAAGACGCTGGCTTTCCCCAAGGCAAACCTGAAGTTTCCATCGCCGTGCCGGAAGGATGGAAGTCGCACTTCGAAGACGGCAAGCTTTACGTCACGACCAAGGATGAACTAAGTGTCGTGGTCGAAGTATCAGCCTTGAAAGCGACGAAGAAGGAAGGCTCGAAGGCGCTGGAGGAGATGAAGGCTCAAGTCAACGAGGCCTTTCAGAACGTCACCTTCGATGCAATGACAGAAGGTGGTAGCAACAACATGGGCTTCTACATCCTCAACGGCAAAGGCGAGGACAAAGATGGCAAGGTCATCATCAACGCGATCATGGCGACCAACGGCGACAACGACAAACTCTACTTTGTGTTCATCGCCGCTTCACCGGAAGGGTCGAAGGAGTTCGGCGAACAGATTGCAGAGGTCCTGGGCTCCATCCGCAAGGTGGAGTGACAGCAGTAGCTTAGAGCTACTCCACCGACTGCACCCGCCGCCTACAGGCAGGTTATCTCGCCACTCTAGGTTCCGCGCTCCAGATCTTGAGATCATCGAAGCAGCCACCCTGGCCCATGCAGCCGAATTCGACTTTGGACTTGGTCGGGTGGGCGATGCCGGGGGACTGGAGGTAGGCGACGGGCTGGCCGTCGATGGTGGCGCGCATGGTGTCGCCCACGGTTTCGAGCATGAAGGTGTGCCAGGTCTGGGGATTGAGGCTGAGCGGGAAGGTCACGTTCTTGCGGCCTGCGGGAGTGGGTGGCTCGCCGGTGGCGCCTTCCGGGCGGGCGACGGCGAGGCCTTTCTGGTCCACGAGGATGATCTTGTCCGCGGCGATGCGAGCCATGCAGAGGTGCCCGTAGTGCGAGCCGTTGAACTTCCGGTCGTCAAACTCCGCCGTGACGGACTGCGCGCCGCCCAGCTTGAAGCGGAACTCGATGACGCTGTCCTTCGTCGGGATGTCGTTGCCGATCACGGCCTGATGCCCTTTCACCGCGGGCTTGCCATCCTTCGCCGGGGTATCGAAGCGCATTTGCATGCCCTTCAGCGTGCCGTTCTCGAGCGCATAAGTCGGCACCACAATGGCCCAGCCCTTGTCCTTGCCCAGCTCGGCGCGCTCGAAGTCATCGGAGAAGAGCAGTTCCTTCTTCTTCGCGATCGGCTCCGTGGGAATGGAGGGCAGCTTCGGCGCATCGGCGGCGAAGCTGCACGTGCAAGCAATGACGAACAGGGAAGACACGAAGGGGCGAAAATTCATAGAGGCGTATAGAACTTGGGGGAGGTCGAGGGTATTTCACATTCTCCACCTCCTGCGATAACACCCTCACGAGAAGCGATTAAGGACCGAATAAGCGGCGTAGGCTGGAGGTTGCACCCCGATCCCACATGCGCTTTGCCTGCCTTCATGTCTCTGCCCTCCCTGCGTTCCCTGACATCTCTCTACACCTTGGATCGACCCTTTGCGCGCATCGCCAATGTCACCGGCATCGTCTTGGTCGTGTCTGTCACGCTTGGGTGGGTCTCCCATCAGATGAAAGGGTTCGTGACCGATGAATCGGCGGGCATTGATACTCATGCCCTTACATGGGCTTCGGGGGCCGGCGTGGTCTTGATGGTGCTGGGACTCGTTCTGATGCTCCGCCGCTACCACTGGATTCATCAAGTCGTCTCCCACGGCACCGTCATCAAGGGAGTCTTGCAGAAGATCGATGTCCACACGACTCGGCTACCCGCTGAGAAACACGCTCCTTGGACACCACGGCTCAGCCACACCTATTACGCTGTCGTGTCCTACGACTGCGGCGGCGTCACCAGACAGGCGCGGCTGAAGCTGCCAGCGGGCGCCACGATGACCGAGGGAGCGGAGATTGATTTGATGATCCTGCCCCGCACTCCCAGCCAACCGTTGCTCCGTGCCGTCTTCCAGAACTGGGCACGCACAGCTGCTAGGAGCGGGCGGTGAGATTCCGCGGGCGATCAAGGGAGCGCGGATAGCCTTCGGCGGTATTCGGTTCTCTGGTCCGCACGGCAGACACGATGACGGCGAGGCCTTTCAAAGGAGCGCGGACACTCTTGTCCGCACCTCAAAGAGAATGACGGCGAAGCCGTGAAGATTTTGAAGAAGCGGGCAGGAGTGCCCGCGCTCCTTTTACGCTCCCTTTGCCTTCCGCCGCACCCGCATCGGCTTCTCGGGGGCCAGAGTCATCTGCGGGGTCACCTGGATGCCCATGCGCTGGTAGTAGTCGAGCATCTTCTCCGTGGCGACACGGCTGGCTTCGAGGCCGATGCGCACCATCTCCGACATGTCGCGCGGAGGCGCTTCTTGAAGGATGTTGGAGGTGAGCATGGCGTGGAGTTGGTCGAGCGTGTAAGTGCTGCCGTCGGCGATGCGAAGATGCGGCGGCTCGGAATTGTCCCACAGCACCCATTCATCGGCAAGCGGCAGGTAGTCGGTGAGAAAATGCCTGCGACTGCGGTCGAAGCGGCGGCGAATGTCGTCTTCGGGCACGTGATGACCGCCGAGTTGCACGCGCAGGGCCACACGGGCGACGGCCTGCGTGGCGGAGCCGATGACGATGTAGTGCAGGAGGATGCGGTAGCCGCGTGCTTTGGCTTCACGGATCAGCGCGACGTGGGTTTTGCCGCTGAGCGTGGACTCGATGGCAAAGCTGGCCTTCGCCGCGATGAGCGAACGCGCTTCCTCCAGCAGCAAGCGCCCCGCCCGGAACGCGCTGAGCGTGGGATCGAGCGGCGAGAGTCCGCGCGCCATCTCATCCGCATTCAGGAAGCGCATCAAGCCCAGCCGTGGCAGCAGTTCGCGTGCGAGTGTGGTCTTCCCCGCGCCATTGCAGCCGCCGAGAATGCACAGGACGGGGTTCATTTCGGGCTAACGATAAACATCCCGGCGATGCCGCACGCGGTTGATGCGCACAATGCGGATCTCATCGGCGATTTCGTAAACGATCCGGTAGTCACCCACGCGGATGCGCCAGTCGGCTTCCGTGCCCGCGAGTTTGCGGCTGCCAGGAGGACGGGGGTTCTTGGCCAACGCTTGAATCGCCGTGATCGCGCGAGGACGAACTTCGGAGGACAGCTTCTTGAGGTCCTTCTCAGCCGAGCGCTCGACGACGATCTGATACATGGCTACTTCTTGGCGAGGTCGGCCAGCACATCTTCCAGGGGGCGATAGTGCAGCGGCTTGGTGCGGGCCTTCTTCAGGTAGGCGACATCCTCCGCGTCTTCCAGGCGCTCCAGCATCTCCTGGTAGTCCTTGATGGGCAGGATCACGGACACAGGCTTGCCCTTCTTGGTGACGATCTCAGGCTCGGCAAAGGACGCTTTCATGGGCTGACTCTAGTCGCATGATCATTTCCTGCCAAGTCCTGAGACGTGCTCTCGCGTCTCCTCAACCGGGGTGGGCTTCTGCTTCGCGGCGGCTGCCGTGCTGATGTGGCCTGCCCCCGGAAGTGAGACACTCATAAATGTAGTTCTGGCTCCGAGAACAGGAGAACAGAACAACATGAAGAGAAGCCGATTCAGTGAAGAGAAGATCGTGAGCATCCTGCGCGAAGCGCAGGGTGGGATGAAAGTCAAAGACGTGTGCGCACGTCACAACATCAGCGAGCAGACCTACTATGGCTGGAAGCGCAAATACGG
>JAEUHN010000026.1 GCA_016795365.1 Verrucomicrobiaceae bacterium | reverse complement strand
GTCAAGGCGGGGCAAGTGCTGCGCATCGTCGATCTCGAAGGCAATCAAGCGGCCGACACGCTGTTCTACAACGCGCACGATCCACTCGATCGCTACAGCGCGTGCGACACCATTCAGCGTCAGTCCGCGCTGTATTTGACCACGGGCACGAAGCTCATCTCCACGCGTGGCAACGAGTTGCTCACCATCATCGCGGACACCTGTGGCAATCACGATACGCTCGGCGGCGCCTGCTCGCGCGAGAGTAATGTGATGCGCTACGCCTTTGAAAAGGAGCCGATGCATGCCTGTCGCGACAGCTTCATTCGCGGCGTGCAATGCTGGAGCCACGGGCTCGGCAAGCGCGACATCACGTGCAACATCAACTTCTTCATGAACGTGCCCGTCACACCCGATGGCCAACTGCGCTTCGCGGATGGCGTGTCGGGTCCCGGCTTCTACGTGGAGCTGCGCGCGGAGATGGATGTCATCGCGCTCATGTCCAACTGCCCGCAGTTGAACAATCCCTGCAATGCCTACAACCCGACGCCGGTGCGCGTGCTCATCTGGGACTGATATGCATTGGTTCCTGCTCATCCTCTCGGCGGTCGCGGAAGCGCTATTCGGCATCGCTACCTTTTACTCACGCGGCTACACGCAGCTCTGGCCCTCAATCGGAGCGGTCGCAGCGGGCGCATCGACTGCGGTGTTGCTTGCCTTTGCCATGAAGGGCCTGCCGCTCGGTGTGGCGTTCGCGGTTTGGAGCGGACTCGCGGCGGTGGGCACGGTCGTGTTCGGCATCATCTACCTCGGCGAGTCGCGCAGCCCGCTTCAGCTCGGCCTCATCGCGACCATCCTTGGCGGAGTCGTCGGCCTCAAACTCATCTCCTCCAACTGATGTCCTCGTTCTCGAAAATCCTCGTGGCCAACCGTGGCGAAATCGCCTGCCGCATCATCCGCACGATTCAGAAGCTCGGCATCAAAGCCGTGGCCGTTTACTCCGAAGCGGATCGCGATGCACCGCATGTGGCGATGGCCGATGAAGCCTATCTGCTCGGCCCTGCGCCAGTCTCCGAGAGCTACATCAACCAAGCGAAGCTGCTCGAAGTCGCAGCGCAATCCGGCGCGCAGGCCGTGCATCCGGGCTACGGATTGCTGAGCGAAAATCCGGGCTTTGCGGAAGCCTGCGAGAAGGCGGGCATGGCCTTCATCGGCCCCACGCCGGATCAGATGCGCGCGTTTGGTTTGAAGCACACGGCGCGTGAGCGTGCGGTGGAGTGCAAGGTGCCGCTCGTGCCTGGTTCGGGTCTATTGAAGGATTCGGATGAAGCGGTGAGCGAGGCGACGCGCATCGGTTTCCCGGTGATGCTGAAGAGCACGGCTGGTGGCGGCGGCATCGGGATGCGGCGCTGCGATGATGCGGAGTCACTCGTGGCGGCTTTTGAATCCGTGGTGCGTCAGGGCAAGTCGAGCTTCGGCGATGGCGGTGTGTTTGTGGAGAAGCTCGTGGTCCATGCGCGCCATGTCGAAGTGCAGATCTTTGGCGATGGCAAAGGCAAGGTCGTGGCGCTTGGCGAACGCGATTGCTCCACGCAGCGCCGCAATCAGAAGATTATTGAAGAGACGCCTGCGCCAAACTTGAGCGATGCCACACGTCATGCGTTGTGGGATTGCGCGGTGCGGCTGGGTGAGTCGGTAAAGTATCGCTCCGCAGGCACGGTCGAGTTTGTCTACGATGCGGACACGAACGAGTTCTACTTCCTCGAAGTGAACACGCGCTTGCAGGTCGAGCACACGGTCACGGAATGCGTGACCGGACTCGATCTCGTCGAATGGATGATCCGCACCGCTGCGGGCGAGGACGTAGGCTTGGCGAGCTACACCTTCGCGCCGAAAGGCAGCGCCATTCAGGTGCGCGTGTATGCCGAGGACCCGAATAAGGACTTCCAACCAAGCTGCGGCTTGCTCAATGAAGTGCAACTGCCCGCCGACGCGCGCTGCGATGGCTGGGTGGCGATGGGCACGGAGGTCACGCCGTATTACGATCCGCTGCTGACGAAGATCATCGTGCACGGCGCTGATCGCGCGGACGCCATAGGCAAGATGCAGCAAGCGCTCGATGCGACGCGCCTCAGCGGCATCGAGACGAACCTCGCCTACCTGCGCCAAGTCATCCGCGATCCTCTCTTCACCGAAGGCAAGATCACCACGCGCGCGCTGGCGACCAAGTTCACGTATCGCCCCAATACCATCGACGTTCTCGCGCCCGGTGTGCAGACCACGGTGCAGGACTATCCTGGCCGCGTCGGCTACTGGGAGATCGGCGTGCCGCCTTCCGGTGCGATGGACCCGCTGGCCTTGCGCATCGCGAACAAACTCGTGGGCAATCAAGAGTCGGCGGCTGGCTTGGAGATCACGCTTGCGGGGCCAACCTTGCGCTTCAACTCGGACAGCGTCATCGCGCTCACGGGTGCTGTGATGAATGCAGAACTCGATGGCGTTGCAGTTGAGTTCTGGAAGCCCATCGACGTGCGCGCTGGTCAGACACTGAAACTGCCAAGAACGACCGCGCGCGGATGTCGCGCTTATCTCGCTGTGCGCGGTGGCTTGGATACGCCGCTTTACCTTGGCTCACGCTCGACGTTCACGCTTGGGAACTTCGGCGGCCACGCGGGGCGTGCGCTGCGCGTGGGCGATGTGCTGCATGTTAGCAAAGTAGTGCCGGGCTTCAGCCCGTCACCATCTGCGAGTGAAGCGAAGACCTTCGCCGTTGCGGAGTGTCACGGGCTCAAGCCCGAGACTACTTTGAGCATCCGCGTCATCTACGGCCCGCACGGTTCGCCTGACTTCTTCACGCCGGAAGACATCGCGATGTTCTTCAGCACCGAATGGGAAGTGCACTACAACTCCGCTCGCACAGGCGTCCGTTTGATTGGACCCAAGCCGACGTGGGCTCGACCCGATGGCGGCGAGGCGGGATTGCATCCGTCGAACATCCACGACAACGCGTATGCGATCGGTGCCATCGACTTCACGGGCGACATGCCGATTATCCTTGGCCCCGACGGTCCAAGCCTTGGCGGCTTTGTGTGCCCGGCGGTGATTGCTCATGCAGAGCTGTGGAAAGTCGGTCAGCTCAAGCCCGGCGATAAGGTAAGGTTTGTGCCGATCACGGTGGAGCAAGCCGAGGCGCTAGACGCATTCGTGGAAGACAGTCTCGCTGGCAAGAGTGTGACTGCGCCAACGACGAGCGAGACGCCCAAGCTCGAAGCCATTCGCCATCGCATTCCTGCCACGGACTCACGGCCTGAAGTCGTGTTCCGTCCCGCCAGCGATCGCTACTTGCTCGTCGAGTTCGGTCCGCTGATGCTTGACATCGCGCTGCGCTTTTGGGTTCACGCGGTGTATCTGAAGCTGCAAGCGATGCAGCATCCGGGCATCGTCGATCTCACGCCGGGCATTCGTTCGTTGCAGGTTCATATCAATGGCAAGCATCTGAAACTCGCGGGCGCGGAGGCGATGATTGCGGAACTGATCGAGTCGCTCAACGACGTGGAGCATCTCGAAGTGCCATCCCGCATCGTGCATCTGCCGTTGTCTTGGGATGATCCGCAGACACAACTCGCCATCGACAAATACATGCAGTCCGTGCGGCCCGATGCGCCGTGGTGCCCGAGCAACATCGAGTTCATCCGCCGCATCAACGGCCTCGAAAGCATCGAAGACGTGAAGCGCATCGTGTTCGATGCCAGCTACCTCGTGCTCGGTCTCGGCGACGTGTATCTCGGTGCGCCCGTGGCCACGCCGCTCGATCCACGGCATCGTTTGGTCACCACCAAATACAATCCTGCGCGCACCTGGACGCCGGAGAACGCGGTGGGCATCGGTGGTGCCTACATGTGCATCTACGGGATGGAAGGACCGGGAGGGTATCAGTTCGTCGGGCGCACGATTCAGATGTGGAATCGCGACCGGGTGACGGATGTGTTTGAGCAAGGCAAGCCATGGCTCCTGCGCTTCTTCGATCAGGTGCGGTTCTACTTGGTTAGCGCCGACGAGTTGATGGAACTGCGCCGCGAGTTCCCGGCCGGTCGCTTCACGCCAAAGATCGAGCACAGCACCTTCAAGCTCAGCGACTACCTCGACTTCCTCGAAGCCGAAGCACCGAGCATCGATTCGTTCCGCACGATGCAGCGCGAAGCCTTCGCCGCCGAGCGCGAGCGTTGGCGTGTGGCCGGTCTCGATGTCACCGATTCTGCTGCAAGTGTTGCAGCGAGCGACACCGAGATCGTCATTCCCGACGGACATGAAGCGATCTTCAGCCCCGTAACCGGAAACCTCTGGAAGCTCCAGGTGGCCGAAGGTGATGTCGTCATCGAAGGGCAGACCGTGCTCATCGTGGAAGCGATGAAAATGGAGATTCACGTGCCGAGCACGACGGCTGGCACGGTGGCTGCGTTGCACGTGAAGGAAGGCCAATCCGTAACCCCCGGCCAGACACTTCTTACTGTCAAAGCATGATCCCCGACCTTTCGATTGCCACGCTGCTGCAAGCCTATCGCGATGGCACCACGACGCCAGAAGCCCTCATCCTCGACGCCTGGAAACGCGCCGCCGCCGATGATGCCGCGATCTGGATCAGTCGCCCGACCGAAGCCCAACTGCGCGATTCGTTGAAGACACTCGAAGGTGAATCACCGGACACGAAGCCGCTCTACGGCATCCCGTTTGCGATCAAAGACAACATCGACTGCGCGGGCTATGCCACGACCGCCGCGTGCCCTGCGTGGAGCTACGAAGCGGAGCAGAGCGCGTTCGTCGTTGATCTCCTGATCAAAGCGGGCGCGATCCCAGTCGGCAAAACCAACCTCGATCAATTCGCGACCGGCCTCGTCGGCGTGCGCTCGCCGTATGGCGCGCCCGGCAATGCGTTCAATCCCGACTACATCTCCGGCGGCAGCAGCAGCGGCTCTGCGGTCGCGGTAGCGAAGGGCTTGTGCAGCTTCTCGCTGGGCACTGACACCGCAGGATCGGGTCGTGTGCCCGCGTCGTTCAACAATCTCGTCGGCCTCAAGCCCACACGCGGCGTGCTGAGCTGCAGCGGCGTAGTGCCTGCGTGCAAGTCCTTGGATTGTGTCTCGATCTTTGCGCTCACCGCAGCCGATGCATCGACTGTCTTCAACCTCGCCGCTGTGTTCGATGAGAAGGACGGCTACGCGCGTCGTCGCTGTTTGTGGCGAGATATGAAGTGGCCGCCGCGCATCGGCGTGCCGCGTGCGGATCAGCTCGACTTCTTTGGCAACGACGATGCGAAGCGGCTCTTCGAGTCCGCTTCGCAAACGGTCGCACGCATGGGCTGGCAGATCGTCGAAGTGGACATCAGCGCCTTCCTCGATACGGCGCGACTCCTTTATGAAGGTCCATGGGTCGCCGAGCGCACAGCTGTCATCGCGAAGCTGCTCACCGAGCAACCCGAGGCGTTGCTGCCTGTGACGCGCACGATCATTGAAGGCGGCTTCAAAGGCACGGCGGTGGATGCGTTCAAAGCGCAGTATCGTCTTGCCGATCTCAAACGCGAAGCCGAGTCCATGTGGCAGCAGATGGATGCGCTGCTCATGCCAACCACCGGCACGATCTACACCAAGGCCGAAGTCGAAGCCGACCCGATCCAGCTCAACAGCAACCTCGGTCGCTACACGAACTTCATGAACCTGCTCGACCTCTGCGGCTGCGCCGTGCCCACCGGATTCCTGCGCAGTGGCTTGCCCTGGGGTGTCACTTTCTACGCGCCCGCGTGCGGCGATGCTCTCGTGCTCGATTGCGCCGCCCACTTCCACGCCGCGCGACAGCTCAACATCGGCAAGACCAAGATCAACAGCAGTGACGTCCATCTGCCTTCGCCCGCCCCCACGCCAAAGCCCGCAGTGCCAACGATGAAGATCGCCGTCTGCGGCGCGCACATGGAGGGCCTCGCTCTGCATTGGCAACTCCGTGAACGCGAAGCCAAGCTCGTGCAACGCACCACCAGCGCCCCGTGCTATCGTTTCTACCATCTCCCCGCCAACGGGCGCATTCCCGATCGTCCCGGCATGATCCGCGTGAGCGAAGGCGGTGCTGCGATCGAGATGGAAGTGTGGGAGATACCGCAGTCCACCGTCGGTTCCTTCCTCGAAGGCATCGGAGCCCCGCTCGGTCTCGGCAAAGTGGAACTAGCTGACGGCACCAAAGTTACAGGCTTCATCTGTGAAGGTATCGTCGCCAGCACTGCGTCGGACATCACGAGCTACGGCTCATGGCGGAAGTGGCTGGATGCGCGCTTGTGAGACCTAGGCCCGCTCAGTGCCCGAGCATCCACGGGCGTGCGGTTGCCTTCTGTGCCTGAGCTTTGCCAAGACGTGTCTCCAGCACGCGCTTCTTGCGCATGGAGGTGCTGGGAGCGTGACCGCAATCGCTGGAGCATGTGTGCCCGGTGCTCAGGCGTGGCGCATGCTGGCTGCGTTCATTGGTTTGATGGCCGCGACGCATAATGGGGTTCATCAGCGCGAGGTGTGGCGCAACCATGACACGCTGAGTGGCTCTCGCACAAACGGGGCAAGAGAGAGCATCGTTACGTTCCTCCACGGCACGCAGGGAGTCGAAGGTGCCACAGGCGCAACAGTTGTAAGTGTAAACAGGCATGGTGGTATCGGATGTGGAAGTGGATGAAGGCGCTGACGTGTCACGACAAAGACAGCGTCAGCGCCTCAGGAATGATGATCAGACAACGCGTGCAAGGTCTGTGGCCATCGTCTTCGCCGTCGGTCCATCGGCTCCCGGTGTGATGTCGAAGTCGAAGATCTCCGTGGGCAACCACAGCGTGGCGCACGCATTCGGAATATCGACGATGCCGCTGATGCGTCCTTCCACCGGAGCGGTGCCGAGGATCGCGTATGCCTGCTCACCCGTGTAACCGAACTTCTTCATATACTCGATGGCGTTGAGGCACGCCTGACGATACGCGACGTGCGGATCGAGGTAGTATTGCTTGCCCTTCTCATCGACGGAGATGCCTTCGAAGATGAGGTGGCGCTTATACTCCGGCGACAGCGGGCTGGGCATGAAGACAGGGTTCTTGATCGCATACTTGGCCACGCCGTTCTTGATTAGGCTCACGCGCAGGTCGAGGTAGCCGGCCATCTCAATGGCACCGCAGAATGTGATCTCGCCGTCGCCTTGGCTGAAGTGGATGTCGCCCATCGAGAGACCGCCGTCCTTCACATACACCGGGAAGTAAACCTTCGATCCGCGGGTAAGGTTCTTGATGTCACAGTTACCGCCGTGCTCGCGTGGTGGCACTGTGCGTGCGCCTTCAGCGGCAGCGGCATCGCGCGCAGTGCCCGTCATCTTGCCCATGTGCGCGGTGGGCGCGTAGGGCAGTGCAGCCAGGGCTGGCACACGTTCAGGATTGGTGGCGAACAACTCGGCTTCACGCGTGTTCCAGGTTTCCAGCATCTCCTTGGAAGGAAGGCAGCCGATGAGGCCTGGATGCATGATGCCTGCGAACTCGACATGCGGGATGTGGCGCGATGAAGTGTAGATGCCATGGAAGTCCCAGCAGGCTTTGCGCGCGTCGGGATAGTGCTCATCGAGGAAGCCACCACCGTTGGTCTTCGCAAAGAGGCCCGTGAAACCCCACTCGGACTCCTTTAGCACGCCAACATCAAGAATGTCCACGACGAGCAAATCGCCGGGCTCGGCACCTTCCACGCCGATGGGACCGCTGAGGTAGTGAACCTTGCTGAGGTCCACATCTTGAATGTCGTTCGCCTTGTCATCGTTGACGATCTGGCCGCCGGTCCAGTCGATGCACTCGACGCGGAACTCGTCGCCCGGCTTGACGTAGGCAACCATGGGGATGTCTGGGTGCCAGCGATTGTGCAGGTAGTCCTGGGATTCTGGCGTGGCATTGAGATCGACTTTGATCAGTGTTTTCATAGTGTTGTTTGGGTTAGTGTGGCGGGGGATTGGGTGGGCTAGACAGCGAGCATGGCTTTGATCTGCGAGGCATCGACGGCGTTGCGTTTGTCCTCGCGGATGAGATTGCCGCGATCGATGACGGCAATGCGATCGCAGGTATCGAGCACGAAGCTGAGCACCTGCTCGCTGACGACGATGGTGAGGTTCTTGAGCCGACGGATCTCACGCAACGCACGCGAGATGTCTTTGATGATGGAAGGCTGGATGCCTTCAGTGGGTTCATCGAGCAGCAGCACCTTTGGATTGGTCATCAAGGCGCGACCGATGGCGAGTTGCTGCTGCTGTCCGCCCGAGAGGTTGCCGCCTTTGCGCTTCGCCATGTCGCGCAACACGGGGAAGAGCGCATAGATTTCATGCACCGCTTCCTCGCTCACGAAGCCACGAACCCCGGAGATGAGGTTCTCGTAAACCGTGAGGTAAGGAAAGATCATGCGACCCTGCGGGACGAAGGCGACGCCTTCCGCGACACGCTTGTGCGAGGGTTTGCCGGTGAGTTCAGAGTCGCCGAGCTTGATGCTGCCGGCGGCGGAAGGAATCATGCCGATGAGACTGCGAAACAGCGTGGTCTTGCCCATGCCATTGCGTCCGACGATGCCGAGGATCTCGGCTTCACCGGCTGCAATGGTAAGGTCGCGAATCACGACGCTTTGACCGTAGGCGACTTGGAGATTGGTGACATTCAACATGGTCGTGTGGGGTTAGTGGCCGATATAGACTTCGATGACTTTTTCGTTCTTCTGCACAGTCTCCATGGTGCCTTCCGCGATCACCTTGCCCATGTGCATGACCGTCACGCGATCCGCGATCTCCTTCACGAACTCCATGTCATGCTCGATGACGATGACGGAGCGGTTCTCGCTGATGCGGCGAATGAGTGCAGCGGTTTCCTGTCGCTCGCGCACGCTCATGCCAGCGACCGGTTCATCGAGCATGATCACCTCTGGCTCCTGCATGAGGATCATGCCAATCTCTAACCACTGCTTCTGACCGTGACTGAGAATGCCAGCTTCGGTATCGAGCTTGTAAGCGAGGCCGATCTGCTTTGCCACACTCTCGCACGCTTCGATGATCGCTGGCGTGCGACGGAAGGTGAGACAACCAAACACACCGCGCCCTGACGGATGCGAAAGTTCGAGATTCTCGAAGACGGAGAGGTTCTCGTAGATCGAAGGGTTCTGGAACTTTCGCCCGATGCCAGCGCGCACGATCTTGAACTCCTTCGTGCCGAGCAGTTCTCGGTCCTTGAACTTGATGCTGCCCTCCGTGGCGCGCGTCTTGCCGCAGATCAAATCGAGCACCGTCGTCTTGCCGGCACCGTTGGGGCCGATGATGACGTGCACCGTGTTCTTCGCGAGGTAGAAGTTGAATCCATCGACGGCTTTGAATCCATCAAAGGACACACCGAGTCCTTCAACATCCAGCACATGTGAGTTTCGATTGCTCATAGTGATCGTGGGTTAAGGGGTTTCTTCGATCGGGGCTTCGACGCTGCTCTTGGCAGCGCGTGAGGCCTTGAGTTCCTTCAGCTTGGCGAAGAGCTTGAGCGCCTTCGCCTTGAGCGTGGCGTTGTCTTCGAGGATGCCAGCAAGGCCATTGGGGAAGAACATCACCACCGCGATGAAGGTGCCGCCCATGAGGTAGAGCCACGCTTGGGGATAGGCTTCGGAGAACGCGGTCTTGCCGAAGTTCACGATCAGACAACCAGCGATGGCACCGACCACCGAGAGTCGTCCACCGACCGCCGTGAAGATCACCATCTCAATCGAAGGAATGATCCCCACGAGCGAGGGCGACATGAAGCCGACTTGCAGCACAAAGAGCGCACCACCCACACCCGACATGACTGCCGCAAAGGCGAAGATAAACGCGCGACACATGGCAACGTCGTAGCCCGAGAAGCGCACGCGATCTTCGCGATCGCGAATGGCGACCAGCACGCGACCAAAGCGGGTGTTGATGATGTATTTCGCCGCCAGCGCCGCAACGATCAGCAGCAGCACGCAGAGAAAGTAGAGCGTGTATTGCCCGCTCGTGGTGCGGATGTCCCAGCCCCACAGCGTCTTCAGGTCCGTGATGCCGTTTCGACCTCCGGTGTAGCCTTGATTGCCATCAATGCCGAGCGACAAGATCAGAGCGATAGCCTGCGTGATGATGGCGAAGTAAACGCCGCCGACACGACGGCGGAACATCGCCCAGCCAATGATGAAGGCGATCACGCCAGGCACCACCATCACCGCCATCAGCGCGAACGGCAGGCTTTTAAATGGTTCCCAGAACCAGGGCAGATGCGTGAGCTGGTTCCAGTCCATGAAGTCGGGAATGCCCGGCGTGGATTGGATCGCGGTGCTCTTGGGATCGGATGCTTCGAGCTTCAGAAACATCGCCATGCAGTAGCCGCCGAGACCAAAGAACACGCCCTGGCCGAGACTGAGAATGCCGCAGCGTCCCCAGAGCAAGACAAGCCCGATGGCGACGAAGCCGAAGCTCAGATACTTGCCCACCAAGTTGAGCCGGAAGATCGGCAACACGATGGGCAGCACCACGAGGAGGAGTGCGAAGAACACGATGAACGAGATCATCTCGCCTCGATTCTTGAACAGGGTTCGGAGGAAGATCATAAATGCAACGAGTGGAGGGTTTGAGCCTGACGAGAGATCAATGCGCACGGACCTTGCTGGGGAAGAGTCCCTGCGGTCTGAACATGAGCGCGACGACGATGACGAGCAGCGTGGCGACCTTGCCCTTGGTGCCTTCGAGGAAGAACTCGAGGATCGACTGCGCCTGTGCGATGCCGAACGCGGAGGCCAGCGAGCCAAGCAGATTCGCTGCTCCTCCGAAGACAACGACCAGGAAGGAGTCCACGATGTAACGGCTGCCACTGTCTGGTCCCGTCGAGCCGATGGTGGTGAAGGCCGCACCGGCGATGCCTGCGATGCCACAGCCAAGACAGAAGGCGAGCCGGTCAACGCGTCCCGTATTGATGCCGACCGCATCGCTCATCTTGCGATTCTGAACCGTGGCGCGCAGCCGCAGCCCGAAGCGCGACTTATACATGAAGAGCACGAGCGTGATCGAGACGAAGATCGCGAGCCCGAGCACGAACATGCCATTGATCGGAATGTCGAGACCTTCGTGCGGAGAATACGAACCCATGAGCCACTCGGGCAAGGTCGGTGTCACTTCGCGTGCTCCGAAGGTGGAGCGGTAAGTTTGCTGCATGATCAAGCTCAAGCCCCAGGTGGCGAGCAGTGTATCAAGCGGTCGGTGGTAGAGATGTCGAATCATCGCCCACTCCACCAAGGCCCCGACGCCAGCCGCTACGAAGAAGGCGATCACGATCGCAAACACGAAATAGTAAGGTGCCAACGAAGGCGCGTAGTCCTGCGTCAGCGTGGAGCAAAGATAAACGGTGTAGGCTCCGAGAGCCATGAACTCACCGTGCGCCATATTGATCACGCCCATCTGCCCAAAGATGACAGCGAGCCCGAGGCCCATGAGCAGCAGCACGCTGAAAAGGCTGATGCCAGCGAAGCCCTGCATGATAAAAATGTTCTGAAGATCTGCCCAGCTGTAGTTGTCCATATCGCAAAGAGGTGAGGGTTAGGGAATGGCGTGGCCAAGGGATGACTCTGACGACCTCCGCACCGCACAGAGGCGTGCGCGGAGGTGTGTGGTCCTGCGCGGTCAGGGCTTACTGGTAGCCCTTCGGGAACGGATCAGGCTCGATCAGGCCGGACTCATAGAGGACCTTAGCCTGTCCATCCGTGCCCCACTGTCCGATGCGGAGCTTGCTCCATAGATGGTGGTTCGGATGAATCTTCACATAACCTTCCGGTGCCGTGGTTAACTCAATCCCCGGAGATGCCTCGGCGATCTTGTCGATGTCAAAGCTCTGTGCCTTCTCAACGGCTGCTTTCCACAGCCACGGCCCGAGGTAGCCAGCCTGCGTCACGTCGCCGATGACGCTCTTCTCGCCATACTTCGCCTTGAAGGCTTTCACGAAGGCGTTGTTGTTCGGGTTATCCAGACTCTGGAAGTATTTCATCGCAGAGTAGAAGCCTGCGAGATTCTCACCACCGATGCCGAGCACTTCATCTTCCGTGACGGAGATGGTGAGCAGCGTCTGCTTGTCAGACGTGATGCCTGCGGCCTTCAACTGCTTGTAGAAGGAGACGTTCGAGCCACCGACGACGATGGCGTAGATCACATCCGGCTTCTTCAGTTTGATCTTATTGATCAGGGAGCCGAACTGCGTGTGACCGAGCGCGTAATACTCTTCACCGACGACGGTGCCTTTGATCACGTTCTCGATGTGCTTGCGCGCAATCTTGTTGGAGGTTCTCGGCCAGATGTAGTCAGAGCCAATCAAGTAGAAGGTCTTCGCCTTCTTCTCCTTCACGATCCAATCAAGACCCGCAAGGATTTGCTGGGTCGCTTCCTGACCAGTGTAGATCACGTTCTTGGATTGCTCCAGGCCTTCATAGAAGGTCGGATAGTAAAGCATCCCGTTCTCCTTCTCGAACACTGGCAGCACTGCTTTGCGTGAGGCTGAGGTCCAGCAGCCGAAGACGGTGCCGACCTTGTCATTCACGAGCAGCTTCTTCGCTTTCTCAGCAAAGGTGGGCCAGTCACTAGCACCATCTTCTTTGATGACCTCGATCTTGCGACCCAGCACACCGCCAGCGGCGTTGATCTGGTCGATGGCGAGTTGCTCAGCTTGAATGGAGCCCGTTTCACTGATGGCCATCGTGCCAGTGGCGGAGTGGAGCTGGCCAACGGTTACGGTGTCATCTGTAACCTTGAGCCCAGTGGTGTTCACTTGCACCGTTGGCGGTCCTGCAGCGTGCAGTGCCATGACGCCTGTAGTCAGCAAGGCCAGAAGGCTGGCCCCTGTTGTTCTTTTGTGGAGTGCTTGGAGTTTCATGTGTGGAGTGACGACTGATGAAGGCAGTAACCGGTGCCGTTTCGGGCCTGCATGAGCACCTCCGTGGAGCTGCTTCATGAATTGCGTCCTCCTCTTCAGCAGCCGATATGCCTCCAGGGTATGAGCTATGTTGAATGATGTTCATCATGGGTTTCGACATCGCGGCTCGCATCATGCTCTCCGTGCGCGCGTGCTCGCATCCACCATCGTCGTGCATGTCTGCACACCGGCTTCAATCACCATCTCTCATGCGCGAACTCACTGCCAGCGATCCAAAGCCAGCCATCGTTGACGCGATTGATTCGCGCCGGCTGCAGGTCTTCCTGGAAGCCGCACGCAGCACCAGTTTTTCCACCGCTGCACAAGTGCTTGGCATGGTTCCATCAGCTGTGAGTCATGCGATCAAAGCACTCGAAGAAGAGTTTCAATGCAGCCTCTTCAGGCGCCGCGGTCCGCGCGTGACACTCACGAAGGCAGGCATGAGATTGCTACCGCTTGCGGAAGAACTGCTACAGCGCATGACACGACTGCGCGAGGAAATCGTGGTGTTGAAGGGACGCTCGCAGCATCTGCGCGTGATGATGCCAGAGATCTTCTGCGCCCATAAGCTCCCTGACATTCTGCCTGACTTCATGGAATGCTTTCCTTCCGCAGTGTTCGAGGTCGCCGCAGGAGACTCAGAGTCCACGACAGCGATCGATGCTCTCGACAAGGGCGATGTCGATCTGCTCATCAGCTATCGCGACCACGCCGAGCATCAGGTGGTGAAGCGCCCTTTGTTTCATGAAGACCTGTCCTTGTATGCAGCGCCCTTTCATACGCTGTCATCGTTCCCGCCGACATCGTTCAAGAACCTCGGCAATGATCCGCTGCTCGTGTCTGATGCTCTGATCACCAGCATGATGACGCAGGCGCTTCGTTCCGCTGGAGCGAGCGCCACGCGCATCTGGCAACTGCCAAGCGTGCAGACCGTATTGGAGTTGGCACGATCAGGCCAAGGTATCGCAGTGCTGCCAACCTGGGTCAGCGAGACAGCGGTGGTTGAAGAATGGCTCACACCTTTGCCACTCCCAAGCGCGAAGCTCTCACGCACCTGCTTCATCTACCGCTCCAGCAAGACGGAGCTTGGTTGGTCAGGCGAAGTCTTCAGCAGTCTAGTATCGATGATTGAGCCGAAGGAATAGCGGACTTGCTGCGGCCAGTGGATGGAACCATAGCGAGCGAGCGTGCCAAGTCGTTGAGGCTATTCACTCGGGCCACAGTCGGGATCAGGCGCGCAAGACGCTCGATTTGTTTGTTGAGCCATTCCTCATCAGGAATGAACTCATTCTTGTTCATCGTGGCGAAGTATAGGTCAGCGGAACGCTCAATAGCATCGGTGTCGCAGTGAGGTCGTCCCAACTGTTGCATCGCTTTGATCGCAGCATCTCGCTCACTGACGTTCGCTAAGCGATCGCGCTGCCCAGCCAGCCTTGCTGGCAATGCTTCCCACGTCTGCGAGGCCGTCTCCACCACGTTCCGGTGGCAGCAAAGCACCAGTTGCTGCCCGAGCTTGCCCGAACTGAAATCATTGATCAGACGCCCGTCTGACAACGCCTCGGCTGCGATCCCCCAGGGTGTCGGCACCACAAAGCCATCAATGCTCTCCGCGATCATCGCCTGATGCATCAGTTCCATCGGCAGCATCTTGAACACAGGCTTGGCATTCTCCAGCCCCGGATGCCCGCGCTGCCAGGCAATGAACTGGTGACGTGTTAATGAATTCCGCGACTCGATGCCAATCACCAATGATTGCACAGCTGAAGTTGTTCGATGCGCTTCGCCTTGTTGAATCTGCTTCATCATTCGCTGGCTCATCACCAACTCGACCGGAGCAGCAGGCAGCACCATTGGCACGCACCAACGATCCAGAAGTGCCGGACGACTCAGGATCTCGATCAAAAAGACTTCAAAGGGCAGCAATCCTGTGGAGAACTGGCCCGCAAGCATTTGCCGAATCACGCGACCATAGCTGGGGCACGGAACCATCTTCCACTCCCCGCCACCAGATAGCTCTGCCACCAAAGGCAACGCTTCCAGGGTGGGAACAAATCCAATGAGGTTCGATGAACTGCTAAGCATGTCTCACTGTGTGTGATCGAGCCAACCTCACGAAAGAAGCCCAGGCAAAGGAGTATGAAGTCCGGAGCCGGTCACACGATCGGCTGGTGCACGGTCACGAGCTTGGTTCCATCAGGGAAAGTCGCTTCGACCTGCACCTCGTGAATCATCTCGGGCACACCCTCCATCACGTCAGCGCGCTTGAGCAGCTTGGTGCCGAGGGTCATGAGTTCCGCGACGGTCTTGCCGTCCCGCGCGCCCTCCAGGATTTCATACGTGATGATGGCGACGGACTCAGGGTAGTTGAGCTTCACGCCACGAGACTGACGACGACGAGCGAGGTCGGCGGCGACCACGATCATGAGTTTCTCTTGTTCGCGGGGACTGAGGTGCATGGATCAAATCAAACGGAGAGGTGCTTCGTGATCGCCGGATCGGCGAGGATCTTTGGCTCGCCTTCGACAATGATGGTGCCGCGATCCATGATATAAACGTAGTCGCTGATGGCAGCGACAAGATCGAGGTATTGCTCGACGAGCAGAATGCTGATGCCCATCTCCTTCTTCAAGCGCACCAGCGCGTCTTCGATCAGATCGATGATGCTGGGCTGAATGCCTTCGGTGGGCTCATCGAGAATCAGCAGCTTCGGGCAAGTGAGTAGAGCGCGACCAATCGCGAGCTGTTGCTGCTGTCCGCCTGACAGCACGCCGCCTTTGCGCTTGAGCATCTCTTTCAAAACTGGGAACAGATCGAGCACGAAGTCCATTCGATCCTTGGCTTTCTTGCCGTAGAGCGAGACGCAGATTTGCAGGTTCTCGCCAACGGTCATGTTCGGAAAGATGTCGCGACCCTGCGGCACATAGCCGATACCTGCGCGGGCGCGGTCTTCGGGTGGCTCGCGATGCCAGGACTTGCCACCGAAGATGATCTCGCCGCCCTTCTGCTGAAGGATGCCCATGATACACCTCAGTGTCGTGGTTTTGCCGACACCATTGCGTCCCATGAGGCTGACGAGCTTGCCTTCGGGCACTTCGAGATTCACATCGCGCAAGACCACCGACTCGCCGTAACGAGCCTCCAACTTGCTGATGCGCAGCACTGTGCTGAGGGTTTCGGCACCGGGAAGCGGATCCATCTTGGGATTGGAGAGTAGAGCACTCATGCGGCGACTTTCTTTTCGCGTTTGCGACCGAGATACACAGAGCGGACTTCTTCATCCTCGGACACCACGTCCAGGCTGCCTTCTTTCATGACATGGCCTTGCACGAGCACAGTGACCTTTTGTCCGAGGCGACGGATGAACTCCATGTCGTGCTCGATGACGACGATGCTGTGCTTGCCTTTCAGGCTGAGGAGTAGTTCCGCCGTTCGTTCCGTCTCAGCATCGCTCATGCCGGCGGCAGGCTCATCCACGAGCAAGAGCTTCGGGTTCTGCGCGAGCAACATGCCGATCTCCAGCCACTGCTTCTTGCCATGCGACAGATAGCCTGCCTGCGTGTTGCGCTGCTCGTCGAGCGCGACCGTCTTCAAGATGTCGTCGATGCGATCGCGGTCTTCGCTGGTGACTTTGTAGGTGATGGTGCTCCACAGATCGCGCGGGCGATTGAGTGAGATGAGCAGGTTGTTCCAGACCGTGAGATTCTCATACACAGCCGGTGTCTGGAACTTCCTTCCAATGCCAAGGCGGTTGATCTCGTGCTCACGCAGCGAGGTAAGATCGATCACGTTGGTATCGCCGGTCGGGAAGAACTTCACCGTGCCTTCATCGGGGCGCGTGCGCCCAGTCACAATGTCCATGAAAGTGGACTTGCCAGCGCCGTTCGGCCCGATGACCGCGCGCATCTCGCCGTGGTCGAGGTAAAAGGTGAGGTCGTTGATTGCTTTGAATCCATCGAAGCTTTTCGTCACCGACTCGAGCTGGAGGAGAATGCCGTGCGGTTCGCTCATGAGGCTTGAGTGAGAGGTTCAGCGGGGCTGCGCATCTTGTTGAACTTGGTCCAAAGGCCACCGAGCTGCTTCGGCAGACCGACCACGCCATTCGGCATGAAGAGCACGACGAAGATGAAGATCGCGCCGGAGATGATCAGCCAATAGTCTGGATAGTAGCGCGTGGTGTAGCTCTTCATGAGGTTCACCAAAATGGCACCGAGCACCGGACCATACAGCGTGCCGCGTCCGCCCACGGCGACCCAGACCACAACATCGAGCGACTTCGACGTCGCCATCTCGCTCGGGTTGATGATGCCCACTTGCGGCACGTAGAACGCACCTGCGATGCCTGCCATGATCGCGCTCACGGTGAAGACGAAGAGCTTGTAAGCCGTGGTCGCGTAGCCGGAGAAGAGAACTCGATTCTCGGAGTCGCGCACCGCCTGCTGAATCATGCCAAACTTGGTCCGCGTGATCCACCAGATGAAGAAGATGCACAGTCCCAGGAACAGGGCGCTGGCTTCATAGAGAATGATCTGCGTGGACTTCGCTCGGATATCCATGCCAAGGATGAAGCGGAAGTCAGTGAAGCCATTGTTGCCGCCCATGACGATGTCGTTCTTGAAGAAGAGGAGCGTAGCCGCATACGTCAGCGCCTGGCTGAGGATGGAGAAGTAAACACCCTTGATGCGTGATCGAAACGCAAGCCAACCGAAGATGAAGGCAACGAGTCCGGGCAACAGAATCACCATTCCACCGGAGAAGAGAAAGCTGTAGAAGGGCTTCCAAAACGACGGCAACTCCTTGTAGCCAAGAAACACCATGAAGTCCGGCAGATCACTCTTGTAGGCACCGAGTTTGCCGATCAACAGCATCAAGTGCATGCCAATCATGTAACCTCCGAGCGCAAAGAACAGGCTCTGGCACAAGCAGAGCAGGCCGGTGTAACCCCACAACCAGTTGAGGCTGACCGCGAGCGCCGCGTAGCAGAGATACTTGCCCCAGATGTTCACCTGGAACGAAGGCGAAATCGAACTCAGCACCGGGATCCCGATGAGCAGGAACAATGCAATCGCCACCGCAACGCCATGTTCCTTCCCGAATTGAAGCGACTTGGTCTTGAGATCCATGGTGTCAGCGATCGGATTCTGTCACAGGCTCGGTGCGAACGGTGCGTTGCTGAAGCAAGCGATAAGCCGTCCAGGTCAGCACGCCTAGCAGCATCCATGTAACGGCGTGCTCAGGCTCGATGAACCAATGCGCTGGCTGCGAAGGCGCGACGATCAGCTCGTGACCATGTCCAGGATGCGCAAGCAACGAAGTGACCGGTGCGGCGAGGAGAGCAAGCAAACATGCCCATCGCTTGCTGCATCCCTGATGGAGTCTCTGAGCTTGGGCGTCCGGTGAGGTTGAAGTGGTGCGAGAGTTCATGGAGACAATTGAGGTTTGGGATTGGGTTAGCCTTCCAAGCTGCGGCTGCGTGACGGGAAGATGCCGCCCGGCCTCCACTGAAGTAGCAGGATGACTGCCAGCAGTGTGGTGATCTTGCCCATCACAGGACCGAGCAAAGGTTGCAGCATCTGATCGACGGAGCCAATGCCCAACGCCGACAGTGAAGCGCCAATGATATTGCCCACGCCGCCCACAGTGACGATCATGAAGCTATCCACGATGTAGCTCTGGCCCATGCTCGGCCCCACATTGCCCAGTTGCGAAAGGAACGCGCCACCGAGTCCTGCAAGTCCCGAGCCAAAGGCAAACGTGAAGCCATTCATGCGCGCGGTGCGAATGCCAAGCGAGGCAGCCATGCGACGGTTCTGCATCACCGCGCGAAGCTGCAAGCCCACAGGCGTCTTCGCCATCACGAGGAGCGTGCCGAACAAGATGGCGAGTGCGAACACGATGACGAATAGTCGATTCCATCCCAACGTGATGCCGAGCCACTCATAATTGCCGGCCAACCAAGAAGGCGACGCGACCTGCACATTGGCTGCGCCAAACTTCAGTCGAAACGCCTGCTGAAAAATCATCGACAAGCCCCACGTTGCCAACAGGGACTCCAGTGGACGGCTGTAGAGATGCCGCACGATGGCCCACTCGATGAACCAGCCCATCAACGCCGCCGCCAAGAAGCACAGCGGCAGTGACACCAGAAAGTAGTTATCAAACGCAGTGCCCGAGCTGCCATACATGTTGATGAACCACGTCTGCACCAGATAGCAGGTGTAGCCGCCGATGGTAATGAACTCCCCGTGCGCCATGTTGATGACACCCATCAATCCAAAGGTAATAGCAAGACCGATGGCGACCACGAGAAGCACCGATCCGAGGCTGAGTCCACGGAACAGAGTCGCACCCGACTCGACGAGTGCCTGACGCGACTCGATAGCCGCCAGCGACTTCTTGATCGCAGCGATCAGAACCTGATCCTGCGGTGTCTTCGCCGTCTCGGACTGTAGCAGCCCCTTCAGCTGATCACGCGCCGTGAGGGAGGCGAGATCACCAAGTTTGTTGACGGCATTGAGCTTGTCAGCGCCGGAGGCGAGCTTCAGCTTGGCGAGAGCGATGCCTTCCTCGAATCCCTTCCGAGCTGCAGGGGACGCCTGCTTTGGCAGCAACTCCTGGAGCACCCGAAGCCCATCCTCATCACCCTGTAGTCCGAGCTGCTTGGCAGCATCCGATCGGTTGCGATCACTCGGATGCTTGAGCGCAATCACGTTTCCAACCTTGGTGAGAAGCTTGCGAGAAGCCCGATCCGGATTCGAAGCTGTTGCCTGCCCCAGATCAAAGGTCAGCATCTTGCCATCACCGAGCTTTGCCGCCGTCACCATGCCAGTGCCAGGCTTGCCATTGTAGGCAACGGCTTCGCTCGTGCCATCGGGAAGCTTTGCGATCCATATCTCGCCACGCCGCCAGGACTCAACAAGTGGCGCATCGCCGAAGGATGACTCATTGCCGAACTCCTCCAGGAGCTTGGCCCGAGCTTCACCTGTGGCGACAATGGCTTTGGCTAGAATCTCAGAACCTTTCGTCGCTTCAAACGCCTGAAGCGATGAAAGGCTCCAACATGACATCAAAGCAAAAACGGTAAACGCGCGCATAGAAGTTGGAAGATATCGCAGAATTCGGACCAACTCCTCGCTAGCCCCCTTGAAACTCATAATGAAAAGGGCACCGCCCAACCACGGGCGGTGCCCAACCTCAATTTTGTAACCAAACGAACACGAAAACAGTCGTGGTCATTTCTTCTTGAAGGTGCCTTTGAGGAATGGCTCCCCAACAACACCATCGAAGCTCTTGATCACCTGGAATTGTCCGGTCGGCAGCGTCTCGCCAATGTAGACATTCTTGGTCAGGTGGTGATTCTTTTGGCTGGTGACTTTGCCACCAGGTCCGTCGAATTCGATACCGCTCTCGAGAGCAGCCATAACCTTCTCAACTTCGAAACTTCCGGCCTTCTCGACGGCTGCCTTCCAGAGATAGACGCCGTTATAGGAAAGAACCATGGGTGAGCAGGTCACGCGGCTTTCCTTCTTGATGCCAGGATAGGAAGTGCTGCCTAGCCATGCCTGAAAGTCAGAGACAAACTTCTTGTTCGCCGGTGTGTCGAGCGACATGAAGTAAGTCCAGCAGCCGAGATGGCCGATGAGGTCCTTCGTGGGAAGTGCGCGGAACTCATCCTCCGAGAGAGAGAAGGACACGATCGGGCAAGAGTCGGATTTGATACCAGCAGCGGCAACTTCCTTGAAGAAGGGCACGTTGGCATCACCGTTGATCGTGTTGATCACGCAGGCGTTGCCACCAGCAGCGAACTCCTTGATCTCAGCAACGATTTGCTGGAAGTCCGTGTGCCCGAAGGGAGTGTATTTTCCCGCCGAGATGATCTCACCTTTGTCATCCTTCCGGAAACCCCCGCCAATATTCTCGATCGGGATGCCTTTGGACAGCAAGTATTCCAGCAGCACCAGATTAGTGGTCTGAGGATACACGTAGTCCGTGCCGATCAGGTAGAACTTCTTGTATCCTTCCGCGAGGAGGTAATCCACGGCGGGAGTCGCCTGCTGGTTCACAGCTTCAGCAGTGTAGAAGATGTTCGGCGACATTTCCTCACCCTCGTATTGGACGGGATAGAAGAGGAGGCCTTTGTTCTTCTCGAAAACAGGAAGCACCGACTTGCGACTCACAGAAGTCCAGCAGCCGAATGTAACAGCTACCTTATCCTTGGTGAGCAGCTGCTCTGCCTTCTCGGCGAAAAGGGGCCAGTCGGAAGCGCCATCTGCAACGACTGGCTCGATCTTTTTGCCAAGCACGCCACCCTTGGCGTTGATCTCATCAAAGGTGAAGATGAGGATGTCACGCAGCGATGTTTCGCTGATGGCCATCGTGCCACTCAGAGAGTGCAAGATGCCAACTTTAACAGTGTCTTCGGCCTTCGAGAGACCGGGAGCTGCCATTGCAGCAAACAAGGCAGTGAGTTTAGTCAGTTTGGCGAATTTCATCTGGGGTAGAATGGATGATGTGAGGCGGGGGTTTGCTAGAGTGATGACCAATTAGAAGGTGATCGTGAGACCTGCGCTGCCGCTGACAAAGGACTCGTCAGGGTTGGTGGGGATCACATCACTGTTGGTGTAGTTATAAGCCACACCGACACCCATTGAGAGGTGCTTGGAGATCGCGTAGGTAATGTTGACACCCGCTTGCGCCCAAGCGAATCCGGCATCGCCGCTATGGAAACCATCCGTGTCGAACGACACGCTCACTGGGAAGGTGAAGGTAAAGTCACCGACAGTCTTCGAGGGTCCAATACCAAGCTGAGTCACCAGGCCTTCATCAAAACCAGGAATCTCAATGCCAACGCGGCCGTGCAGCATCAGGAAAGGATTCAGGACGCCATCGTTGTAAGCAATCTTGAAGTCCACGATATGCTCAATCTGCGATGCATAGTTCCAGGACTGATAGAGCAGGGTGAACTTCCACTTGTCCATGGTGTATGCGAAGCCACCCCAAACGTCGATTTCCTGAATGCTGCTGCCGATTGTGGTCGGCGCATTGTCATTCACATCCCACCAGGTGCCGATGATACCAGTCCATCCACCGCCGAGGTCGAAATTCAATTCGAGCATCGGATTGAAAAGCGGATCACTGAAGGAGTTGCCTGCACCCCAGATGTCCTGACCGTAAGAATTGAAGTGCGTGTTGACTGTCAATCCGAGGGTCCCGGTCACAAAAGGTGTTTCCGGTGCGGGAGTGACGGCGGGCGCGGGTGCCTTGCCGGATTTCGTGCCCGCAACTGCGTCCGTGGAAGAGAGGATTCCAGCCGCAGCAGCAATGAGTGCGAGGGTTGTATGCGTCATTTTCATGGTCTTACCTTTGTGTTGTTGTGTTTGGTTCGGGTGTTGATGAACAGAGAGTCAACTTCAGTTCCGAAGGTCACTCACTGGACGCCCTCCACCTCAGCATTGCAGATGCCAAGTCCGACTCGTTGCCCGAAATCGAGAGCGACGAAAATTCACGCACCGTATGACGCCTTCGACTTCCCGCTTGGCACACTCTAAGCGATCCGCGTGCGCGACGAGCTCTCACCTCTCATCACCTCCGTGACCATCAGCCCACACGCTCATCTACCAATCGACTCTCACCACCTGCTGGTTTTCTGCACCGTGTGCAAAGCAGGCAGCATTACAAAGGCAGCAGAGGCACTATGCCTAACTCGCACAGCCCTGAGCCATGCGCTCAAGTGTCTCGAAATGGATCTGGGCTGCCTTCTTTTCTATCGTCATCAAAAGAGCATTGAGATCACGGAAGCTGGCGCACAGTTGCTGCCGAAGGCACTCGAGATCCTGCGAGCCATGTCCGACTTCCGCGGAAGCGTGCCGACGAACTTGACCGCTAACGAAGCTTGATCCGAATCAAGCTCCGCCTGTTGCGTAGCTGCCTCAGATGACAAGATCGCGAATGATCAACGATGAGGCACCGGGCGATACCTGGACCACGACTTTCACCTCGTTGCATTTTGGAGAGTGGTGCCGGTGGTCGGACTCGAACCGACACTTCTTTCGAAACAAGATTTTGAGTCTAGCGCGTCTACCAATTTCACCACACCGGCAGGTCATGGTGGGGGATGAATAGACCTTCGCTGGACTGGCGCAAGCAAGTTCTTGCATCATCGCGCATCTGCTCAAGCGTGGCTGCCCTTCATGAAACCGACACTCCTCATCCTCGCAGCCGGCATGGGCAGCCGATATGGCGGCCTCAAACAGATCGACCCCATGGGTCCCAACGGCGAGACCGTGCTGGATTACTCGGTGTTCGACGCGATCCGCGCGGGCTTCGGCAAAGTGGTGTTCGTGATCCGTCGCGACTTCGAGGACGTGTTCCGCCAGCAGGTGGGCGCGAAGTTCGACCAGCGCATTCCAGTCGAGTATGCCTTCCAGGATCTCAATGACCTGCCCGAGGGCTTCACGGTTCCCGAGGGCCGCACCAAGCCCTGGGGCACGGGGCACGCGATGCTGTCGGCGCAGGCGAACATCCAGGAGCCGTGCGTGATGATCAATGCGGACGACTTTTATGGCCGCGATGCCTATGCAGTGATTGCGAAGTATCTGGCCGAAGCGAAGCCCGACAACGGTAAGAACCACTACTGCATGGTGGGCTTCAAGCTGAAGAACACGCTCTCCGAGCACGGCAGCGTGGCCCGCGGTGTCTGCGTCACGGACGCGAATGGCAAGCTCAAGTCCGTCACCGAGATGACGAAGATCTTCAAGACGGACACCGGCGCGGAGAACCGCGAGGTGGAGGGTGCCTATGTGCCACTAACGGCCGAGGAGCCGGTGTCGATGAACTTCTGGGGCTTCACGCCTGACTTCTTCCAGCACCTGCACGCCGAGTTCATCGAGTTCCTCAAGGCGAAGGGCGGCGAGCAAAAGAGCGAGTTCTACGTGCCCTTCGTGGTGGACAGCCTCGTGCAGGCGGGCAAGGCGGACGTCGCCGTGCTGCCGACATCGAGCAAGTGGTTCGGAGTCACCTATCCTGACGACAAACCGATCGTCGTGGGCAGCATCCGCGCGTTGGTCGAGGCAGGCGATTATCCGTCTTCGCTCTGGGGCTGATCGGCATTGGGCATCACGTAGAACGACTTTGGAAGTCGTAAACTGGTATGGCGAGTTTGTAACTCGCCCAGCCGGGTTTCAAACCCGGCACACCAGCCAACGAGTATCAAACTCGTTCTACGGGGAGGGGCACAATCGGCGAGAGCCATGCCCGTCGGCCTTTTTCATGTCCATCCGCCCTTGCCGGGCAGGGTTTCACGCCTATCCTGCGCGCCCTTTTCCCCTGAAATCACCATGAGCAAGTTCAACATCCTCATCGCCGGCAACAACGACCCCATCTCGAGCAAAGGTATCGACCTCCTCAAGGCGGAGCCGTCCTTCAATGTCACGGTGAACATGGATTTGAAGGCTGAGGACAAGATGATCGAAGCCTCGCGTGATGCTCATGCGATCATCGTCCGCTCCGGTGCGAAGGTGCCGGCCAAGGTGATGGAAGCTGCGCCGAATCTCAAGGTCGTGGGCCGTGCGGGCGTGGGCGTGGACAACATCGATGTGCCGGTCGCCTCGAAGCGTGGCGTGGTGGTGATGAACACGCCAGGCGGCAACACGATTTCGACGGCCGAGCAGGCTTTCACTTTGATGATGGCGCTGAGCCGCAAGACCCCGCAGGCGCACGCGACAATCGTGAGTGGCAAGTGGGACCGCAAGAGTTTCCAGGGCACCGAAGTGTATGGCAAGACGCTCGTCGTGCTCGGCATGGGCCGCATCGGCGCGGAGTTCGCGAAGCGCGCGAAAGCCTTCGGCATGAGCGTGGTCGCCTATGATCCTTATCTCTCGAAGAACCGTGCCGAAAGCCTCGGTGTGACGCTGTGCGAGGATCTCGACGCCGCCATCGTGCAAGCGGACTACATCACGATGCACATGCCGCTCACGCCGGAGACGAAGCACATGATCAACGCGAAACGTCTCGCCACGCTGAAGCCGAGCTGCCGCATCATCAACTGCGCCCGCGGCGGTCTCATCGACGACGCCGCTCTCGCCGAAGCCCTCACGAACGGCACCATCGCCGGTGCTGCACTCGACGTGTTCGAAACCGAACCACCTCCCGCTGACTACGCTCTGCTCAAGGCCCCGAACACCGTCTTCACGCCGCACCTCGGTGCGAGCACGGAGGAAGCCCAGGAAAACGTCGGCATCGAAATCGCCGAGGTCATCAAGGCGCACCTGCTGCATGGCACGGTCGTCAACGCCGTGAACATGCCGAACGTCGATCCGAAGGTGCTCGCGGAGATCGGACCGTTCTTGAAGTTCGGCGAGTTGCTTGGTCGCCTCGTTTCGCAGTTCGCTCCGGCGCGCTCGAACGTGGTGCGCATCAACTACAGCGGCAAGGTCGGCAGCGGCGACACCACGCTCATTTCGCGTGCGGTGCTGAAGGGCTTCCTCGAGCGCCCCGTCGGTGCTGAGCAGGTCAATTACATCAACGCCAACGGTGTGGCCGAAAACCTCGGCATTCGCTTCACCGAGAGCCGTCTCACCGACCCCAGCGAGTTCAGCGACCTCATCGAAGTCGTCGCCAAGAACGACGCGGGCGAAGCTGCCAGCATCGCAGGCACCTTCTTTGCCGGTTCGCCGCGCATCGTGAAGGTCAACGGTCGTCGCATTGAAGCCAATCCGGAAGGCACGCTGCTCTTCATCGAGAACCAGGACCGCCCCGGCATGATCGCGGCCTACTCGACGATCCTCGGCAAGAATCAGGTCAACATCGCCGACATGTCGCTCGCCCGCGACAAGCAGAGCGCCACCGCCTTGACGATCCTCACGCTCGACAGCGCGCCGTCCGCCGACGTAATCGCCGAACTGGAGAAGATCGAAGGCATCACGCGCATCCACTGCGTTACCGTCGCCTAGCTCTCGCTAGAAGGGATTGAGCCGCATCACATTGGCATCTCTCACACGAGTGCCGTGCTGGTAGATGCGTGTCATCTCCTCGAACTGTTGAGCCCACTTCTGCACACTTCGATAGGCAAAGCCTGTCGAGTTGAAGCTGCGGGCGCTGATCACGGTTACGGGGTCGGACTCGCGATCGGCGAACTGGTAAAGGAGCTCGCCGGAGCCATGGATGATGAGCTTGCCCTCGATCGCGATCTGACCCTTCACGAACGGCCCGGCGATCATGGCGAAGGGCCCCACAAAGCTGCCCGCCACTGTTTTGACTACATTGCCACCCGCGTTCGTCTGGTCGAACTCGATCAGTGCCAGCCGGAGTTCTACGCAGTCCTTCGTGGGGTGCTGCACCACTTGGTATCGCGCTCCTGGTGTGGTGGCAAACACCTGGCAAAACGCCTGCCACAGGGCCGAGCTGATCTCGTTCACCGGACGGTAGAGACCTCGGTTTTCCTGGGCGGAGGTAAGCGCCTTCGAAGTCGGGCGCAGGTAACGGAGGTCGATCGGTGCGATCCAGATCTTCTGGCACTTGCGCTCCTTCTGCAGCGCCTTGAGGGACATCGTGCGCGCCGAGTAATGGAATGGTCCGCCGGGAGGCTCGGTCCACAGATGCTTCTCGTGACGAAGGAAGCCCGAGAACTGCGCCGGCTTGGCTTTGAGCAACTCTTTGGACGTGGTGCACGACGTTCCGATCAGAAGCCAGAGAAGCGCTGGCAGAATCTGAAGCACTTTCGCCGCCATAGCACTTGTCAGTCGATGTCGAGTTCAGGCTTGAAGTCGGCTGCATGATACGAACTGCGCACCAGCGGTGCCGATGCCACATGGCGGAAGCCCTTCTTCAAAGCGATCTGCTTGTAGTTCTCGAACGTGTCGGGATGAATGTATTCGACCACGGGCAGGTGGTTCATTGAAGGGCGAAGATACTGGCCGAGCGTCAGCACCGTCACATCGTGCTCGAGCAGATCATCCATGGCCTGAAACAATTCGGGCTCCGTCTCGCCAAGGCCAAGCATGAGTCCGCTTTTGGTGGCGCACTTGCCGCCGAGTTCAGCTGCCATGGCCTTGGCACGCTTCAGCACGTGGAGCGAGCGGGCATACTGCGCACGCGAGCGGACGAGCGGCGTGAGTCGCTCCACGGTTTCCAAGTTGTGATTGAAGATGTGCGGACGTGCCTGCATCACGGTCAGCAGCGCGTCGTCCTTGCCATTGAAGTCGGGCACCAGGATCTCGATGGTGAGTTCAGGACGCTCGGCGCGCACCGCTTCGATCGTCTTGGCAAAATGATCCGCCCCGCCATCAGGCACATCATCGCGCGCCACGGCGGTGATAACGATGTGATTGAGGTTCATGCGCTTCACCGCCTGGGCTACGCGTTGTGGCTCATCTGCTTCGAGCGCGAATGGCTTGGCCGTCTTCACGGCGCAGAAGCCGCAAGCGCGCGTGCAGCGATCTCCGGCAATCATGAAGGTCGCCGTGCCCTGGCTCCAGCATTCCCAGCGATTCGGGCACTGCGCCTCTTCGCACACGGTATGGAGCTTGAGATCCGAAATGAGGGCCTTGGTGCTCCAGAAGACGGGATCACGCGGCAGCTTCACGCGAATCCAGTCCGGCTTCTTTTGCTGGTGCAGGGCGGGGTCGATCTTGATGGCCATGGGTGCGCTAGACTAGGCCTTGTTTCCGAACTGGCAACCCTTCACTCCTGCGCAAAAACATGCGTCACCGGCATGTCCGCCGAGCAGTAGATGCACTTCCTCGCATTCGATCCGTTGGGACGTTTGCAAGCGGGACAAGCCAGCGTTGAGCGGCTCATCGCACCATCCGGGCGGCCATCGCGAACATCGATCTCCCGCATCTTGTCCAGCAACTGGGCATCCGAGAGCTGCGCACGCTCGCGAAGCAATTCCCACAGGGCCTGACACGTCAGCGCCAGCGTCTCCACCCGACGCTGCAATAGCACCACATCATCCCGGGTAGAGGCCACCTTGGCATGGGCGCGATGGGCCGTGTCCGCGGCTTCAGAGATCTGGCCCTGCTGGTAGAGGTCGAATAGAAAACTCATGGCCCGCGATCTTACCGGACCGACTGACCGTGGCGATTCTATTCTCTCGCGAAGGCTGGAATCAAGGGACGCTTACATCCTTGCCCAGATGCTTGTTGTTCAGCAGCCAGGCGGCGGATTGATAATACGAAACGGCATCCTCGACGAAGGGCTGGAACTGCCCGCTGGTATCGGGTGTGAACTCGCCAGTTCGGGGCACCACGGTCCCAACGGTGAACTCGCCTTTCGGTTTGAGGATGGCCAGCTTGTCCTCGGTGAGCAGGGCGATCTTCTGGTAGTTGGAAACAAAGGCACGCCGGGCTTCCTTGGGGTAACCGGCAGAGAGCACATCGTGACCGTAGAACCGCGAGGTGTAGCTCCAGTTCAGGAGGCCGGCGATCGTGGGTGCGATGTCGATCTGGCTGCACATGCCTTTGAAGACCCCAGGCTTCACGAGGTTCGGATTGTAGAAGACACAAGGGATCTGATACTTGGTCACGTCGAGTTCCACCTTGCCTGCGCTTTCAGCACAATGGTCGGCCACCACGACGAAGAGGGTGTTGGCGAACCAGGGCTTCTTCTTCGCGTTCTCGATGAAGGTGCCGATGGCGTAGTCGGAATACTTCACGGCGGCAAAGCGCCCCGAGTTCGACGGCATGTCGATGCGACCCTCAGGGAAAGTGAAGGGCCGATGATTGGACACCGTCATCACGTGCATGAAGAAGGGCTTGTTGGCTGCCTGATTCTTGTCGGCCTCCTCGGTGGCCCAGCGGAAGAGATCTTCATCGCTGACGCCCCACGCATTGTTGAAGATCCAGTCTTTCTCCGTCTTCGACTCACGCCCCACCACTCGATAGCCATTGTTGGTGAAGAAGTAACGCATGAAGTCGAACTGCGAATCGCCGCCATAGACATAGGAGGTGTCATAGCCGCGCTCTTGGAAGAGTGAGCCTAGCGAAAAGAGCCCCTCGTTCTTGCCTTGCCTCCACACGAGACTCTGCCCCGGTGTGGGCGGCACACTCAGCGTGAGAGCCTCCAGCCCGCGCACGGTGCGTGTGCCCGTGGCATAGAGGTAGCGCAGCCAGTAGCCTTCGTCGCAGAGCTTGTCGAAGAAGGGTGTGATGTCCGTTTTTCGGCTCGGCTTGTAGCGTTTGCAATACTCGGCGCTCAGGCTTTCCACGCTGATCAGCACCACGTTCCACTTGTTCTCCGGGCCTTCGCGTTTGATCACGCGACGCAGGTCCTCGGGGTTGTTGGGGTCCGCGAGAGGAGCGGTGGAACTCGCCAGCAGCTGTCGAGCACGGCCCAGGGCCTTCTCCTTCGGCAGCTTTTGATAGAAGCGCTCGTAATCAATCTCGCTCTCCCAGAAGGCGGCGCAGAAGGAGTAGATGCCATTCTTCGCCAGCTCGCGGTTGTATTCATTGTGAAAACGCGGCAGCTGCCTCTGACTGAAGGCATACGAGATCCCCACCAGCACGAGCACGAAGGCTGGCACCTGCCAGAGACGGGGCCGCCACGATGCCTCGCCGTCGGTGATCCAGCGGATCAAGCCAGTCTTCCAAGCGGCGATTGCCAGAGCTGCCCCCAGCACTGCTAGTCCGCTGAGAATGGCTGGCATCGGGTAGCTTTGATTGATGTTGTCCATCACCTCCTGGGTGAACATCAAGTAGTCCACGGCGATGAAATTGAACCGCACCTTGAACTCGTCCCAGAAGAACCACTCGGACACGCTGATGAAGACAAAAACGACGCCATAGATGCCCAGGAGCGCAGCTGCCAGCACGCGTCCTGCCTTGCTCCGCCACATCAGCGCCGGAATCAGCACGGCAATCAAGACCCAGGGCGCTGCTGCGTAGGAGGCTGCCAGCAAATCGAATCCCAATCCGCCCACGAACGCACCGAGTAGCGACAGCCCCCATTCGGCATCCGCACGCGCCTGAAACAGCAACGCGAACCTCGTCAGCAGGGCAACAATCAACTGAAGTGCCATGAGCACCAGCACGCCGCGCATCAGCACAGACCGGGGTAACCAACTGCTAGAACGAGGGAGAAGAGTCGTGTTTTCGGTATCCATGAGAGGGTGAGGTCCTTCCCATCGCTACCTGGAATGGGCAAGTTGTTAATCTACGCCGACGAGGGCCGGATCGACTCAGAACCGCTTGTGCACGGTCCGATTCGACGGCAAAAGAGCCGCCCCGCGTGCCCAAAATTGATTCGGAAAGATGAAATTTCGCACCTCGGGAACCGCATTAGTTGTCTAAAATTTTCAGAATTTCCGGTCATGACCATCCGCTGGACAGCTTTCCTGGCACTCGCGCTGCCTGCCCTTGTGGCGGCAGACGAGGGTCCACGGCAAGTCTTTCAGCCGCTGATGGAATACATGGTCCGCGAGCCAGAGGCTCGCCCCGGCAAGACGGTGGGTGCCCTCAAGATCAACCCCTTCGTGGCCTACACCCACCTCGGCACCGATTTCGGTTTCCACGGACCCGGCGAACGATTCATCACCTGGCAGCAGCACCGCGTCTGCCTCGCGCTCGAGAATGAATCAGACTGGGCTGGCATGTGGCACTCGCTGGCTGGACTGGCTAATAACCCGCAAGACGTATTCAACTTCGAGCGCAGCTACCCCGATTTGATTGAAAACGCTTACCAGCCCAAGGTCAACGCACTGCTCGTCCGTGCGACAGGGAAGGGCAGGCTCAAGTTTGAGGTCAAGAGCCCCGAGCAATCTCTCCTGTGGACTCGCGAGGTGGAAGTGGACGACGCCGAAGCCCGCCCGATCACCGTTCCCCTCCCCCTTGCGCAACTGCAACGCGCGAAGTTCCTCAACTGGACTGCCGAGCCCGGCTCCGACCTCTGCCTGACCAGCCTGCAATTCGGCCTCCAGCTTCCGAAGGTGGAGTTTGATCGCTACATCGTTCTCGCCTCGTATGCCAAGATGGCCCGCTGCTACACACCGGGCTATGGCTTGCTCCGCGACCGCGCCCACATCAGCTCGGGCAGCTTCGACAGCGTGCCCGCCACCGGCCTTTTCGCGCTCGCCACGGCCGCCGTCGCCATGCCGGAAACGGGTTTCGTTACCCATGATCGAGCCATCACCATCTTGCGCGAAATCGAGTCCACGATCGCCTCCATTCCGAAGGCCAAAGGACTCCTCCCCCACTTCGTCAAACGGGTGAGCGGCGTCCCTCGCATCCACCCAGGCACGGAGTTCAGCACGGTTGATACGGCCCTCTGCTACCAGAGCCTGCTGCTCGCTGCCGAGATGCTTAACGATGTCGAAACCAAGGCCCGTGTGCTTGATGCCGTCCGCAAGATCGACTTCGATCATCTCATCCTGGACGACGGTGCGATCAGCCATGGACTCAAGGACGACGGCACCACTCTGATCCCCTTTGCCTGGCGCGATTGGGGCGGTGAAACAGCTCTCGTTATGCTGTTGAAGCGTCTCGCCGGAGACTCGCCCAACATCGACGCCATTCGCTCCAACGGCCGCCCCTGGCAAGGCACGGGCTTCATCGCTGAAATCCAAAGCCTGTTTTACCCCGACTTCGACTCCACCACACTCGACGCCGTCACCCGCACCAACTGGCGCGAAGCCCGCCTCGCCGTCCTCCAGTCACAGAAGGACTACTTCCCCAAGACGAAGCCCGACAGCCGCGCGAGCACCGATGGCATCTACGGCCTTTCCGCAGGCGAAGGAGCCTATGGCACGTCCTACGAAGTGGGCGGCACCGACCTCCCGCAGCAGCGCCTGATCCATCCTCACTATATCCTCATGGCCGCCACCTTGAGCCCGCCATCCGAGACCTACACCCTGCTCAATCGCATGGAACACGCCGGCTGGTTCACACCTTGGGGCCTGGTGGAAAACATCGCAGCCGATGGCTCCAGCTACCTGCCCATGATCAGCGCGCTCAACGCCGGCTTCGAAACCCTCGGTGCCTACCACCTGCTGGCCAAGTCACGTCAACTCGACGACGCGATCTACAAGGCCAGCCACGACTGCGAAGAACTCCGCGCTGCCATGAAGCTCTTCTATCCGGGCGCGATGGCGAGGAACTAGGTCACAAGAACCGGGCCGTGCGGCTCTCCTTGCACTTCTTCACCTGCTCGGGTGTGCCTGCGGCAACGACCTTGCCACCGTGCTCACCGGCTTCGGGACCGATGTCGATGAGGTAGTCGGCCTCGGCATACACGTCGGGATGATGCTCGATGACGACGACGGTGTGACCTTCGTCCACGAGGCGATGCAGCACGTCGATCAACTTCGCCACATCGCTCACATGCAGACCGATGGTCGGCTCTTCGATCAGGTAGAGGTTGCGCTTGCCGCCTTTGAGTCCCTTGAGCTTGTCCTTCATCGTGCGGCCATCACCGCTGCGCAGTTCGGTCACCAGCTTGATGCGTTGCGCCTCGCCTCCACTGAGAGTAGGGCTTGGCTGACCGAGTTGGAGATAACCAAGTCCGGTGTCCGCAAGCAATCGCAGCGGGCGCGCGATCTTGTCGATGGCGCTGAAGAACTCCGCCGCTTCATCAATGCTCATACGCATCACATCGCCGATGTGCTTGCCGTTGTATTCCACCTCCAGCGTCGCCGCGTTGAAGCGCGAGCCTTTGCACGTCTCGCAATGCACGCGCGTGGTCGGCATGAAGTTCATCTCCACCTTGATCTCGCCATTGCCACCGCAGGTCTCGCAACGTCCGCCTTCGGTGTTAAAGGAGAAGCGGCTCGCTGTGTAGCCACGCGCACGCGCCAGCGGCACCTGCGCGAACAGCTTCCGAATGTCATCCCAGATGCCGACATACGTCGCCGGACAACTGCGTGAGGTCTTGCCGATCGGTGACTGATCGACCTCATGGACATACTCGATGTTCTCGCAGCCGCTCACGCTGCTCCATGCCTTGACCTCTTTGCTCTTGGCTCTTTGCCCTTTGCTAACAACCTCCCGCACCGCAGGACTCAGCGCGCCGTGCATCAGTGATGACTTGCCACTGCCACTCACACCCGTGAGCACGGTCAAGCGACCGAGCGGAATCGTGACGTCCACGTTCTTGAGGTTGTTCGCCGTGGCACCTTTCAAACTTAGCCAACCTGTCTTCGCATTCATCTTCGGCAGCTCGCGTCGTTCTCCACGCGACGGATGCTTCAGCGGCTCACGCAGGCTCTTGCCGGTCACACTCGCTTTGTTCTTGAGGATCTGCGCCAGCGATCCCTGCGCGATGACTTCACCACCGAAGCGACCCGCACCAGGACCCAGATCAAGAATTGTGTCAGCACGCTTCATCGTCTCGTCGTCGTGTTCCACGACGAGCAGTGAGTTGCCCTTGTCGCGCAGCGCGACAAGCGTGTTGAGCAAGGCTTCGTTGTCGCGCGGGTGCAGACCGATAGTTGGTTCGTCCAGCACATACAAAACACCGCGCAGATTGCTGCCAAGCTGAGCGGACAGTCGAATGCGCTGCGCCTCGCCACCGCTGAGCGTGTCGGCGCTGCGGTTGAGCTGCAGATAGCCGAGTCCAACCTCCTGCATGAAGTGCAGGCGCTGATCGATCTCGTTCACGATGTCGCGTGCGATGACTGCTTCCGTGCCGGTGAACTTGAAGGTCTTCACCAGTGCCGCCGCATCGCCCGCGCTCAACTTCGCGAAGTCCTCGATGCCATGCTTGCCCAGCTTCACCGCGCGACCGATCTCGTTGATACGACTGCCTTTGCACGTCGGGCATTCGGCGCGTGGCACGTCTTCGTCCTCGCTGTTGAATTTGCGCTCCTCTTCCATCTCAGCCTCGAGCATCGACACATCATCGCGCCGTTCCTCGACACGCGACTTGCCACCGACCAAGCCAAAGCCACGGCAGGTCTTGCACCAGCCATGTGGGCTGTTAAAGCTGAACAAACGCGGATCAAGCTCTTCGAAGGACCAGCCGCAGCCGGGGCAGCTCATCTCGGTGTTGAGCACGAGCATCTGCTTGTCAGCCAGCAGCAGCTTGAGCGTGCCTTTGCCCAGTTTCAGCGCCTGCTCGATGATGGGTCGCAACTGCGCGGGCGAGGTGCCCTTCTCCACACGGGCGACCACGGCATCAATGGTGTGCTCCTTGAAGCGCTCGAGCTTCTTGAAGTTCATCGTGCTCGTGAGCTTGCCGTCCACGAGCAACGTCTCGATACCCTGCTTGCGCGCGTGCTCCGCGACTTCCGTGTGGAAGCCTTTGCGCGCTTTGATCAACGGCGCGAGCACATGCAGTGCTCCTTGCTTCGACTTCTCCGCTGCCGTGCCGAGGATAGCCGACACGCTCTGCTTGCGCACCGGGACTTTGCAGTTCGGACAGTGCTGCGTGCCGAGCTTTGCGAACAGCAGGCGCAGGAAGTGATACACTTCCGTCACCGTTGCCACCGTGGACTTGCCACCGCCGCGCGAGATACGCTGCTCAATCGCCACCGTGGGCGGCACACCCGCAATGAGATCCACATCCGGTTTTTCCATCTGCTCCACAAACGTGCGCGCATACACCGACATCGAGTCGAGGAATCGGCGCTGCCCTTCCGCAAACACGAGATCAAACGCCAGCGATGATTTGCCCGAGCCACTCAAGCCCGTGACCACCACGAACTGATCGCGAGGGATTTCGAGCGAGATGTTCTTGAGGTTGTGCTCACGAGCGCCGCGGATGGAGATGCTGTTCTCAGTTCTCAGTTCTCGGTTCGCGGCTCCCTTGTTGCTGAGCGCTCGATACTGCGCTGGCTCTTCTCGAAGAGCGTTGTCGGCATTCTTTGAACTGTGAACCGAAAACGGAGAACCGAGAACTTCAGCCAAATACCGCCCCGTGTGTGACTCCGCGCACTTCGCCACCTCTTCAGGCGCGCCCGCAACCACGAGCGAACCACCCGCCGCGCCACCTTCAGGACCGAGGTCCACGATCCAGTCGGCACATTTGATGACCTCCAGGTTGTGCTCAATCACGAGCAGCGAGTTGCCTTCGTCCGCGAGGCGTTGCAGCAGCTTGATGAGCATCGCAATGTCATCGAAGTGCAGGCCCGTCGTCGGTTCGTCGAGCAAGAGCAATGGCTTGCAGCTAGTGGCCATCGGGTCCGCGCCTTCGAGCAAATGGCCCACCAGCTTGAGCCGCTGCGCCTCGCCACCTGACAAGGTGTTGAGAGGCTGGCCCAGTCGCAGGTAACCGAGCCCGGCTTCGATTATCATAGAGAGCGCATTCACCACCTGATCGGCCTTCTTCATCTTCAAGTTGCCGAACCACTGCACCGCATCTTCCACCGTCATGCCGAGCACCTCGTGGATGTTCTTGCCTGCGAGTGTGATCTTCAGCGCATGCGGCTGGTAGCGTCGGCCCTCGCACTCGGGGCAGGTCACATAGAGGTCGCTGAGGAACTGCATCTCGATCTTCTCGAATCCATTGCCCCAGCAGCGTTCGCAACGACCTTCGCCTGAGTTGAAGCTGAAGAAGCCAGGCGTGATGCCTTCGGTCTTCGCATCATCGGTCTCGGCGAACAGCGCACGGATGTGATCGAACGCGCCGACGAACACCGCCGGCGTGCTGCGTGGTGTGCGCGCGAGCGGCGACTGATCCACCATCACCACGCTGCCGATCTTTTCGTGACCGATGATCTGGCCCACACGACCCGGTTCCTCCTCGCATACTTCGCCACGCAGACGTTGCAGGTTCCGATACAGCACATCATGCACGAGCGTGCTCTTGCCGCTGCCGCTCACGCCGGTCACGCAGCAGAAGACACCAAGAGGCAGGTCTACATCGAGCTTCTTGAGGTTGTTCTGCCGCGCGCCTTTGATCTTGAGCCACTGCTTCACACCGCGACGCTTCGCTGGCAACGCGATGGCTTTGCGACCAAACAAATAATCCCCCGTCAGCGAGCCTTTGTGCTTCGCGAGCGACTCCATCGGGCCATCGAAGACGAGCTGTCCGCCTTTGTCACCGCGACCGGGGCCGATGTCGATGAGGTTGTCGGCGGCGCGCATGACGCTCTCTTCGTGCTCGACGACGAGCAAGGTGTTGCCCTTGTCGCGCAGGCCTTCCATCACGCCGATGAGGCGACCGATGTCGCGCGGGTGCAGGCCGATGCTGGGTTCATCCAAAACGAAGAGCGTGTTCACCAACGAAGCGCCTAGACAAGTCGTGAGGTTCACGCGCTGGAGTTCGCCGCCGCTGAGCGTTCTCGTCTGGCGGTCGAGATTGAGATAGCCAAGGCCGGCGCGTTCGAGGTAGCTGAGGCGAGAGATGATCTCATCGCGCAGCAGGCGTGCGGCTTGATCGCCTTCCTTCACCTGCCAGCTCTCGGCTGTGGGCAGCAGTTCGGTGATCGCGAGGTTCCACAGATCCGCGATCGTGTGGGTGCCGATGCGATAGTTGTAGGCTTCCTTTTTCAAGCGGCCACCACCGCAGTCGCCACACTCGGTGTAGGCACGATAGCGGCTGAGAAAGACGCGGACATGCATCTTGTAGGCGCGCGATTCCTGCCACTTGAAGAAGCCGCGCACGCCATACCACTCGCCCGCCTTGTAAGCGGCCTCGGGGTCATCGCGCGTGCCGTTGATGAGCCAGTCACGGTCGGCTTGCGAGTAGTCCTCGAAGGGCTTCGTGATGTCCACGCCCTTCTTGATCGCCGCAGTGATGAGATCGGTCTGGCACTCCGCATACGTGTTGCCGCCGAAGGCGCGCACGAGGCCTTGCTCGATGCTCAGCGACTCATCAGGAATCGCTTTGTGAATGTCGAGTCCCAGCGTCTTGCCAAAGCCACGACATGTCGGGCACGCGCCGATGGGATTGTTGAAGCTGAACAAGCCCGGCGTCGGCGCAGGCAGGTTGATGTCGCAGTCGGCGCAGTGCCACGATGTAGAACGAGCTTCCAGCACGTAAGCTGGCTCGACGGGCATCTTGCCCGTCGCTTGCGAGCTAAATGCTCGCGTTACAGGCGACGAGCTGGAAGCTCGTTCTACGTCGCGCATGATCACGCTCGCCATCTGCCCTTTGCCAAATCTCAGAGCCGCTTCGATCGCTTCGCTGAGGCGTGCTTGAGATGACTGATTTAGCGTCACGCGATCCTGCACGACGAACACTCGCTGCGGCAGCTTGCGGCCTTTGATCGCGTCCTTGTCATCAAGACGAATGACTTCGCCATAGAGCCAGATGCGCAGGAAACCCTGGCCCATGAGGAACTCGGCAAAGTCGAGCGCGTCGGTCTTCGCCGGCACGGGCACGCCGAAGACGATCAAGGCGGTTTGCCCCTCATGCTTCGCGCGCAAATCGCGCACGATCGTTTCAGCAGTCTCGGGTCGCACGGGGCGCTTGCATTCGGGGCACGTCGCTTCCGCGAGACGCGGGAAGATCATTTTGAGGTAGTCATTGATCTCCGTGATGGTGCCCACGGTGCTGCGCGTGCTGCGGATGTTGTTGACCTGCTCGATGGCGATTGCTGGCGGGATGCCTTCGATGCTGTCCACCTTCGGCTTGTCCATGCGCTCGAAGAACTGCCGGGTGTAAGGCGAGAACGTCTCGACATAGCGGCGCTGGCCTTCCGCGTAGATCGTATCAAAGGCGAGCGACGACTTGCCCGAGCCGCTGGGACCGGTGATGACGCTGAGCTTGCCGATGGGAAGATCGAGGTCGATGCCCTTGAGGTTGTTCTGCCGCGCGCCGCGAATGCGAATCACGTTGGACGGTGCTTTCGGGGCGGACTTGGCGGCGGCTTTTTTCGGCATGGCGGGGACGGCGACAGTAGGCTTACGCGTGTCGCTGGCAACCGGCGGGCATCCGTCGATGCACAAATCCGATATGGTGGATCAGAAGAGTTCCACGGTCTTCGGTCTCACTGCTCGCACAGCCTCGGCATAGCGGGCTCCGCAAGCCAGTCCGCGGTAGCGCGCGAGGGTGATCTTGGTCTCCATGGCCGCGTCCTTGGTGGGATCAAAGGGAGCGTTCTTCACGAAAGCCATCAACTTGCCCAGCCACTCACTGGCGGCAGGCCATTCGTCGGACACGTCAACGTAGGTGTCTGGCGTGAAGTCGATGGTGTGGCCAGGTCCGTTGTCGAACCAGTAGATCTGCCCTGCCGTCTTTGCATTGTCCTTCCCGAGCAGACGGGCGGGTTGATACAGAGCCGCATGGCAGATCGCGCTCGCGGCTTCGTGGTCAGGATGGCGATCGCGGCTCCAGAGCATGAAGGCGATGTCGGGTGCCACATCGGCAACGTGCTCGGCGACCTCACGCTTCGTCGCTAATGTTGGTTCAAAGCCCATGCTGGCGTGCTTGAGGAAGCGCATCTCGATGCCGCGCTCCTTTGCCAGTTCAATGCTGAGATCGATGAGCTGTTGCTCGCGCCCTTTCACCGGCGGCCAGTTGGTGTAATCGCCGATCAAGTTCAGCACCACCACGCGATGATGCTGGCGCACGGCTTTGAGCAAGATACCAGGGATGCCGAATGGGCAGTCGTCATAGTGAGCACCGATGGCGAGAATGGTCTTGGGCATGGCCAATGCTACGAGTCCGAAGGCCGTGTCTTCCACGAAAGGTGCCCCGACTCACCGACGACTGGACAACCACTCCAGCAGCACGCCGTCCAGCGGTTGATCGGTGGGAGCGAAGCGGTATTCGACGCCATGCTTCTCACACATGCGGCGGATGGACAGGAGGTGCACGTTGAGCTTCTCCAGGTAGCCCGCGCGAGCCACGGCAGGATCAATGAACAATTGATTGCCTGTCTCGGCATCATGAAACTGGGCGGCTTCGGTGAAGGTGAAGTCGATCTCCGCACGATCCATCACATGGAACAAGGCCACCTCGTGACCGCAGGTGGCGAGGTAGCTCAGCTGCTTTTCCAGATGCTCAACGGGCGCGAGCAGATCGGAGACGAGGACGACCATGCCCCGGCGGCGCAGGATCTCGCTGAGCTGTTGCAAAGGACCCTGAAGCGAAGTGCCCCGGAGGGATGGGGCTTTCTCCAGCTCCGTCATCAAGCGCCGCAGATGGCCAGGGCGATTGCGCGCCGGCAGATGTTCTTCGATACGCTCACCAAAGGTCGTGAGGCCCACGGCATCGCCTTGCTGCATGAGGAAGTAGGCCAGCGTGGCGATGAGCGTGGCCGCGTAGTCGGCCTTGCGCCAGCCTTGGGAGCCGAAGCCCATGGACCGGCTCATATCGAGGAGCAGATGGCAGCGCAGGTTGGTCTCGTCCTCGAACTTTTTGATGTAGTGCCGATCCGTGCGGGCGGCCACCTTCCAGTCGATGTGTCGTGGGTCATCGCCTTTGGTGTATTGGCGATACTCGGTGAACTCGACGCTGAAGCCGTGATAAGGGCTTCGATGCAAGCCGCGCCACAGGCCCTCGACGATCACTCGCGCACGAAGCTCGAGCGACTTGATGCGCATGAGCGTGGCGGGGTCGATGAGAGCGGCAGACATAGTCACCTTAACAGCGCAGACACGATGCCATTATCATCGGAGTGCGGAAAGACAGCCGCACACGAACCTCTGGATCAAGGCTGCACCTTCAGCGTGCCCGCGCTGCCCGTTGGCCACTCGGCACCCTGCTTGATCCATTCGGTGAGGATGGCGAGTTCATCCTTCGTGATGCGCTCGCCGACGGGCGGCATGGTATTCACGCCAGCGTGGGAGGCTTCGATATTGTGCACCAGCAGGCTCTGCTCGGGATGACCGGGAACGATCTTGCCGCTGGCCATGGCCTTGGTGCGATTCTCCAGGTTCATGAGCTTGGGCAGCACCTTGTGATTGTGGCAGACCACGCAGCGGGCCTCAAGGATCGGCTTGATGTGCGCTTCAAAGACGGGCTTCTGTTTCGCCGCGATGATCTCGCGGGGTGAGAGAATGTCCTGCCCTGGATAAGTGGTCTCGCCTTCCTTCGGCGTGGAGCAACCAACGATCAGGAGCAGGGTGGAGGCGGCGCAGAAAAGTGTCTTCATGGGCGGTTTGTATCACCTCTGAACGAACCGGACAAGCTCCGCTCTTGCGCTGCGATGGAACTTCTTTGCGCGAATCCAAGCCGTCGCTACGTCTCCCAGCGCCCGCATGAGTAAAAAGCCACACCCCACTCCAGCTCCCGAATCACCAGCCCCTGCTTCGTCGCTGGGCTGGCGGGCCTTGATCGCGGTGGGATTGCTCGGGGGCACCTTCGCCTTGTGGCACTTCACACGCCCGCCTGCCTACACCCCCGTGCCAGCGCCAGCCCCGGTGGAGAAGGCAGCCGCGAAACCGTCCTCGGGGCCGATCATGGAAGACGAAGCGAAGGTGTTTGCTGGCTACGCGGGAGATGTGGCGTGCAAGGCGTGCCACGCAGCCGAGTTCGAAAAATGGTCACCCTCGCACCATGGCATGGCGGAGCGACCTCTGCGGATGGAGATGGACAAGGCAGCCTTCGATCCCGCGAAGACCTTTACCCACGGCACGCAGAAGTCCGAAGCGAAGCTCGAGGGCGACACGGCTCACGTCACAGCCCTCGGCTTCAACAACGAAACGAAGCCTTACAAGGTGGAGCGTGTGATCGGTCACGATCCGTTGCGGCAATTCCTCGTCGAAGGCACAGGCGGTCGCTTTCACACGCTCGAAGCGACCTGGGATCCAAACAAAAACGAGTGGTTCAACGTGTATGGCAACGAGGACCGCAAGCCCGGCGAATGGGGCCACTGGACGGGACGCGGCATGGTCTGGAACACCATGTGCGCCAGCTGCCACAACACTCGCGTGCGCAAGAACTACGACAGCAAGACGGACACCTTCAAGACGATGATGGCCCATCCAACCGTGAGCTGCGAGGCCTGCCACGGACCGATGAAGGAGCATGTGATGAAGAGCGAAGCCCTGAAGGCCAGTGGCAACCACACAGCAGCGAGCGCTTCGAGCTACGCTGCTGCGAGCGACCCCGCATCGCACCTTCAGCGTCTCATCGCCAGCATCCCCACCACCGACGCGCAGCGGGAGAAAAATCAGGACTCCATGCATGCGTGCGCGATGTGTCACGCACGACGCACTGAACTGACCGGCGACTTCAAGCCCGGCGACCACTTCTTCGATCACCACACCCTGGCCATCGTCGATCACACCGACATCTTTTATCCCGATGGTCAGATCCGCGACGAGGACTACGAGTTCTCATCCTTCATGAGCAGCCGGATGCATGCTGCAGGTGTGCGCTGCATCGACTGCCATGATCCGCACAGCGGCAAACGCATCCTCCCTGGCAATAGCTTGTGCATGCGATGCCACACCCAGGGAGGATTCCCGAACGCTCCGGTGATCGTGCCTGCGGCCCACACCTTCCACCTTCCCGAGAGCACCGGCAGCCAATGCATCAACTGCCACATGCCGCAGACCACCTACATGCAGCGGCATCCGCGCCACGATCACGGCTTCACCATTCCCGATCCGCTGCTCACCCAGCAGTTCAACATTCCCAATGCCTGCAACAAGTGCCACCAGGACAAAGACACTGCCTGGTCGCTGTCGGCCGTGGAGAAATGGTATGGCGACAAAATGAACCGCCGCACCCGCCAGCGCGCTACGCTGATGGCCAAGGCTCGCCGCGGCGATGACGATGCTCGCGATGGCTTGATCGCCTGGCTTCAGACCGATGACACACCCTACTGGAAGGCCAGCGCCAGCCTGATGCTCGACCGCTGGACCGGCAGCGAAGACGTGCGCAAGGCACTGCTCGCTCAGCTGCAACACACGCATCCTTTGGTGCGCGAGAGTGCCATCCGCTCGCTGGAGCCCGCCTTGGAGACCGATCCCAGCACCTTGCGCGCAGCCATCGAACCCCTGCTCCAAGATCCCATGCGCAATGTCCGCATCGCCGCCGCCTGGACGCTCCGTGACCGGCTCGACCTCGAGAGCACTGCGGGCAAAGAATTGCTCCACATGCTCGAACACAATGCCGACCAGCCTAGCGGGCAGATGCAGCTCGCACAGTTCGAGTATGGACGGAACAACATCCCCAAGGCGCTCTCGCACATGCAGCGGGCGATCGCGTGGGATCCCAACTCGCCGCCCTTCCACCACGACTATGCGATGATGCAAAGCGTGGCTGGTGACACCGAAGGCAGCCTCCAGAGCCTGAAGGAAGCCATTCGGCTCAACCCCAAAGAACCCGAGTATCACTACAAGCTTGGCCTTGCCTACCACGAAGTTCGCGAGCCCGCGAAGGCCATCGAAGCCCTTCGCGAGACGGTGAAGCTGGCCCCCGGCTTTGCCCGCGCCTGGTATAATCTGGGGCTCGGACTCAACCAGCAGGGCAAGATTGATGAAGCTCTCCAAGCCTTGACCGAAGGCGAACGCGCGGCTCCCACCGATGCCGCCATTCCCTATGCCAAGGCCACCATCCTCGCCCGCCTCGGACGCGTGGATGAAGCAAAGCAGGCCGTGTTCCGTGCCTTGCAGAATGCGCCTGGAATGCCCGAGGCCCTGGAGCTTCGTGCAGCGCTGAAGTGACCAAAGAAAAAGCGGAGCCCCTCACGAGGCTCCGCTTCATAAACTGCAAACTTAACAGGGCTTACCAGCCGCCGCCGTCGCCATCGCCACGACCACCGCCGTAGCCGCCGCGGCCACCGCCGCCGCCGCCACCACCGTAGCCGCCACGGCCACCGCCGCCGCCACCACCGTAGCCGCCACGGCCACCGCCGCCGCCGAAGCTGCGACCACCGCCGCCGCCACCGCCGAAGCTGCGGCCACCGCCGCCACCGCCTGGACGCTCTTCCTTCGGACGAGCTTCATTGACGGTCATGGCACGACCCTGGAATTCCTGGCCATGCAAAGCTTTGATAGCGGCCTGCATCTGCTCTGCGCTGGACATCGTTACGAAGGCAAAACCACGAGGGCGGCCGGATTCACGGTCCATCGGCAGATGGATGTCAGTGACATCGCCATACTGGGTGAACAGTTCACGCACGTCGAGTTCGGACGCGCTAAAGGGCAGGTTGCCCACATACATCTTGGTATTCATTGTCAGGTTATCAGCTCTGGACTAGCTGCTGAATCCTGACGCCGGCCTCGAATGTCGAGTTTAAAGCTCATCACCGAATCGACCGACTCACCTGATGAACTACCAATGCCGGGCCTCTGAACAGGTGGTCTTACTTGAGCGCGCCAGTGTTCGCATCCTTCATTCTCCGAGTCAACCGATGAAACTCCTTCCTGTTCCGGCGCGTTGAGTGGGGCTCATGATTCGCTACACACTCATCGCCCTCCTCGCAGGTGCGGCTGGTTTTGCCACCGCTGCCGAGCCCCTCCCTGAGTCCGCCAAAGTCGGTGCCTTTTACGCTGGCTGCCAGATCTACACCTTCAAAGAGTTCCCCGTGCTCGAAGCTCTCGAGAAGATCGCCGCCTCCGGTGGCAAGACGGTGGAGTTCTTCCCTGGCCACAAGCTCAATGGCGGAGATGACAAGACAAAATTCGATCAGAACACGACACCGGAACAACGTGCGCTCGTGAAGGCCAAGGTGAAGGAACTTGGCCTCACGCCCGTCGGTTTCGGCGTCGTCGGCGGTCTGGGCAAGGACCCGGAGCAAACGCGCAAAGTGTTCGAGTTCTGCAAAGACATGGGCATCGGCATGGTGGTGGCGGAGCCTTTTGAAACCAAGGAAGCCTTCGACGTGATCGAAGGTCTCGTGAAGGAGTTCGACATCAAGATGGCGATCCACAACCACCCGAAGAAGCCGCTCGACCGCAGCTACAAGTATTGGGATCCCGAGTATGTGCTGAGCTGGGTGAAGGATCGTGATCCTCGCATGGGCTCCTGCTTTGACATCGGCCACTTCGTCCGCAGCGGCATCAAGCCCGTGGATGCTGCGAAGATTCTCAAAGGCCGCATCATGGACAGCCACGTGAAGGACCTTGACGCGTTTGGCGTCCGCGAGGCCAAGGACCAGCTCTGGGGCACCGGCAAGTCCGACATCCCAGCCATCCTCAACGAGTTCGCCGCCCAGGGCTTCTACGGTCCGCTCGATGTTGAGTGGGAGAAGGACTGGCTCACCAGCCAGCCTGACGTGACGAAGTGCCTCGAGTGGCTGAAGAGTTTCAAGCCCACCGTGGCGAAGTAAGCCGTCAGCGCAGACATCCTTTTCAAACAACGGCGTGGGGCGACTCACGCCGTTTTGTTTTTTGGGAGCGATTGCGTTGAGGAAGCCATCGAGTTCACGAATCCGATCGCCCGTTCGGCGGCCCTTGCGTTCTTTTGTTCTTCCTCTCTCCCTCCCTTGCACAATGGCCAAAGCCGCGCACGATGCGCCCACCATGCGAGCCACCATCGTTAAAGAATTCCGCTTCGAAGCTGCCCAGACCTTGCCCACCGCTCCCGAGGGGCACAAATGCAGGCTCATGCATGGTCACAGCTTCCGGGTGGAGATCCACGTCACGGGTGAAGTCGATCCGAAGATCGGCTGGGTCTATGATCACGCTGAGATCAGCAAGGCGATGAACCCTCTGCTTGAGCGACTGGATCACAGCTACGTGAACGAGATCGAAGGCCTCGAGAATCCGACCATCGAAAACATGTGCGCCTGGCTTTGGCGGAAACTCGAACCGCAGCTCCCCGGACTCAGCGAGATCGTGCTGCACGAGACTCCCACAGCTCGCTGCGTATTCCGTGGGTTCGACGCGTAATCGCGTTCCAATGAAGCTCCAGGGTCGACCTCGTGTCCGCCCTTGTGCAATTCAGCCGTCTCGAAGCAAGAGGATGCCGAGCAAGACATCGTGCCCTCGGGCAATCGTGACGTCTGGATCACCGCGGGTAATCTCGCCGCCGTGTCCCACTCGTTCCTTCGTCTCTCTCAGGCCAGGGTTTCGGCTCCTGCGTCACAAATTCTGAAACTCCGCGCGCGCCATTGCTAGAGATGTTTGACAAAACCATTACTCTAACTGGTTCGCCAACTCGGTTCCAAAGAGTCTTCATTTCCGTCGTCTATGAAAGTCGCTCTGCATTTAGCCCTTGTTTTGATTTGTTCCGGAGGCCTGATCAGGGCAGGCACCATCCCCACTGTCTCTGGTGAGGTGCGCACCACGAACTACACCGGCGTCGTCGTAGAAGCCGATGCGGTCACAGGCCATGCACCGGACCGATCCAAGATCACTGGCTCATGGACCATGGACTTCGCCTGGGACACGCTCGACACGGTCGGCGCGACCTACGAATCGACGATGTGGTTCGAGGACGATGCGGGGCAGAAGGTAAGCATCATTCCCGATGGCGGCGGCCCAGCCGTGACGGAGATCGTCGAGGAGTATCAAGTCTCGCTCAACTCCGGGACCCCAACCGATGCGCACACCTTTGCGATTGCCTTTAAGCCGCAATCGCTCCTCTCGCCGCAGAAGCGCTACACAATGAAGGCCAAGTGGCGCAGCAAAATCGCCGGCGGCGACTATGGCACGCTCTTCGTCCTTGTGCCGCTGCACAGCTCCGCGCCCAACACGGGGCTCTATTATCACTTCGCGAACACCACCAGCGGCGACGCGGATGTAAACGCGCAGGCCTCGGTAACTATCGATAGCTGGACACGCCCGTGGATGATCGCCGGCTCCGCAACGCAGGGCTCCATGCAGGTGGATGCTAATGTCTATGTCCTGCGCTTCGATGATTTCAATGAACCCATCAGCCCGACGAACATCACGGTGTCGCTCACGCTAGCGCTGAAGAACGGCTCCGGCACCACCGTGTGGACCGCGCCCGTGCACAACGTGGTCTTGTCCATGTCGAACCACCTTGGCGGAACAGGAGACGCAGCGCAGCCGGGCTTCGGCAGCAGCCTGGAGTCCATTCAATTCAATCCTCCGCCTGGGGTGCTGACGCCTGGACAGCTCTACACGCCGGTCATCACCGTGTCGCACACGGGCGAGGTCAACCACTCGGGCGCGGACGGGGCTCGGGCCTTCACGCCGCAACATCTGCTGCGCTTCAGCAACCGCATCTTCTTTGGCTCGGTGCTGACCACCTTTGATCAGGTGACGAACAATCCGGTAGCTGACCTTTATCCGAACGCCTCACCTCTGCCAACGAGCACGCTCGCGGTGACTCCAGGGCAGGGCTTCCTGCCCGATGATCCTCTCGCCACCTTCGGAGGCACACCGCTGGCAGTGGAAATCGAAGCCGATGGCGACGCGATCTATGGTGATGGCACGCAAATCCCGGTAAGCGCACCGACGATGGTGACCGTGCAAGGCAGCACCGTGACGCGCAGCGGCGTCACACTTTCCATGAATGGCTTGCAGGCTGCGAGCCTGAGCGTGCGGCTGCCGCGCGGCATGGGCTGGTCGCCCACAGCGGGGACACGGGTGATGAAGTCCAAGATCACCAAGACCGATGTGCCGCTGAACTCGAACCTGCTGCCCGCCACGGTATCAGTGACCGGCGGGGCCTACATCAGCCTCGAAAGACTGCCGCTGGTCTTTGGTGCCCCAACGCTCAGCTTCAACTACACCACGGGCCGCTTTATCTTCACGCCGAACAGCGTGGCGTATGATCCGGCCTTCGAACTCAACACGCTGGAATCCTTTCAATACAACGTGCCCAGCCTGCTGGACTGGCCGGTGGACAAGCTGCTGCACGCGGGCAATGAGCAGATGTTCCGCCTGGCGAAGCCGACCTTTACCACGTTTAACATCAGCACCGGCAATGATGGTGCCGTCTTCATTCATGCGGCTCGTGTCGCGTTCAACGCAGGAGCCTTTTACACACACTTTCCGCGTGGGCTGCCATTTTACTGCACGGCACCGGGCATCGATGATGCGCTGTTCGTGATCGCTGAGGACACGGTTTCCAACACCAGCAAGCTCACGGGTCTCGGTGCCACGCTTCTCCCCTTCTCCCCCGATGGCAAATCGAAGGCCTCGGAGGAATGCCCCATCGGCGCACCGGCACTTGGAGTGCAGGTGCTCACCGGTCAGTTTGAGAATGGCGAGATCGGTTTCCTGCCGGATGGCTCGCTCAATGGCGACTTCAACCTTCTTCCGCTCTCTGGACCGCACATTGCCTGGGGCACGGTGAGCACCTCGCCTTCGAAGTTCGTGCACTCGGTCGGGCTCGGCTTTGGCACCCTGCTGGTGCCTTCGCACTTCCTGCCCTGGCGCACAGCAGGGCAATCCGTAGCCGATCCGGCACAGGCTGATCTCCAGCCCGAGCATCGCACAGCCACGCTGCATCTGGCCGGTCGCGCAGGCACCGCACCCACGGGCTGGGAGTATCCGCATCTGGCCAGCTATGAAGAGGGCAAGGCCGATTACGCGGGCCTGAACCTGCGCGTGAGTGGCACGGTCAGCGGCATCTCCGTGATCAGCGGCCAGGAGACGCCTGGTTACACGCTGCATCCGGTTTCCAAGTTCTATGTCCGTCAGAGCGGCGTGACCGGACGTCTGCAAGCGAACGAGCTGATCTCCTTCCCCGTTGGCGCGACCAACCCGGCGGATGTGGAAACCTACCTGATGAACCTGCAGCTCAACAAGATGCGCCTGAGCTATCGGAGCAATGAGGTGGTGGATTCGCTCACACGCGGCAGCATCGGCGTGGGCTATGGCGGTGGTGCGTATGCCTCGCGCTTCTCGCTCAACTTTGACGGACTGAAACTCGATGGCAATGGCGCTTTGTCCGTGGGTCAGGTGCCGAGCGATCAGCCGGAGATCACGCTGCAATATTGGAATACGATGGTGCAGCCGCTGACGCTCTCCTTTGTGCAGTCCTCGCCGTGCATGGGCGCGGGCGATCCGGCCTTCCTCGTGCTGGGCGTGGAGTCGCGCCTGCCAAGTCTGGCGCAAAGCCAGGTCCTGCGCGGATCGCTGGCCTTCCGAGGCGGCAATGGCTCACTGGTGGCGCGCAGTGATGCGGACAATGACTTCGAAGTCACCGGCCTGGACTCGCGCTTCTACATGCCGGGCAATGTGCAGTTGCAAGGCCAGGGCGGCAGCGCCTTCACCATGATCCCGGTCACGGGCGCGTATCTCAATCGCTGGACCGTGAACCCGGTGCCGGCCGCGGGGTTTGTGAATCTGCTGGGCGCGATTGACGTGCCCTTCTTTGAGAACCTGCAGGCGCACCTGCAAACCTCCGCCAGTTCATCATCCGATGTGACGCCTGCCATCAAGGTGATGAACCCGGCGGAAGGACTCGGACCTTTTGACAAGACCTTGTTCGATCCGCAGAACCTCGGTGTGCCGCAGGGCATCACGCTGACGGACTACACCACGCCCGGCAACTATCCGCTGCACGCGAGGAAGAAATGGCTCGGCCTGCTAAACCTGGACTACGCGGTGAAGTGGAACAGCAGCCAGCGCGCGTTTGAGACCAGCTCACCGCTCACGACCGACCTGCTCGTCGTCAGCGCCAGCAGTCAGGTGCGCGCGCTCTCGCCTTCGCAGGCCGACATCACCTTCAAGGCACAGATCGGCGCCTCCGCTTCCATCTCCACCACGCAGCTCATGGGCCAGGCGCTGGACGGCCTCGCCACGGTGCCGAACTCGCTGATCAGCTCCATGACGAACGCCATCCCGGGTGGCCCTTCGTTGGGCACGATGTTCACCAAGCTCGCCAGCTTCGAGGAATGCCTCGCGGACACGCCGGAGAAACTGATCCGCGTTCCGCTCAAGGCGGCGATCAGCGCGCAGCTTGGTGCGCACTCGCCTAACACCGATACCACCGGCTTCATCAATGCCCTGGCCGGCAGCCTGGATACCAGCTTCGATGGCGGCACCGGCTGGAAGAATGAAGTCACCTCGCGCCTCGACCAAGCGGAAGACGTGGTGGACACGCTCGATGGCCTCGCGAGCAGCGCTGAAAGCATTCGCCAACTCGCCGCTGCAGCCGCCAGCGTGTTGGGTGGTCCCGCACCGCCAAGTGTGGTGCCGCAGGAGATCACCGATGCGCTGCTAAAAATCCGGCAGGCACTGTCCCGCATCAAAGCTGACATTGGGACAGTCAAGACCCGGGTGAATGCGTTGAGCCTCGGCCTCAACAGCGCGCAGTGGACCAGCCTTCTCAACGCTGCTTCAGCCGACCTTGCCACCCTGCCACTCGTCGGACTGACCAATGAGCAAAAGGCCGATGCCGTGGCTGATGTGCTGCTGAACCGTCTGCTCGGCAGCGTGGAGATCAACAGCATCAGCGAAAGGATGCGCGAGCAGGTGTCCGGCCTGCGCGATGATCTGCGCAGCAGCCTGGACAGCATTCTGGGCTCCATGAATGACATGACGAGCGCCGCAACGGGCGACCTCGCGGGCATCCCGGGCATGAGCGAGATGCAACTGGGCAAGGTGCAGGGCTACGCCCGCATCAATGGCGACTCGCTGCACGAGCTGCGGCTCGATGTGGACACGGATCTCTCCGCGCTCGGCAGCCCGATTGCGTTCAATGGTTACGTGCTCTTCCGCGATCTGCAGAGCGACACGCCCGGCAACGCCTGCCGCACCGAGTCCGGCACCGCGAGCGAGATCACACTGGGCGCGGCTACGTCGTTCAATTTCGGAGCGCCGCCCGTTCCCACCAAGCTGGAGATTGAGGCCAAATTTGCCTTCAACAACGCCTCGCAGATCAACGGCCTCTCAGGCCGCTTCGGTCTGGCAGGCGATGGCTTCAATCTCGGACCACTCACCATTCAAAAAGCCGAGCTAGGCTTCGGCTTCGGCGCGGGCGACGCTTACCTTTACGGCCTGGGCAAAGGGCAGAGTCAATACGCGGACCTGGAGGCGGCAGTCTTCCTCGGCACCGCCTGCAACCCCATGGAAGTGCTTGGGCGCATTGATCCCCTCGTCACCGAACTGGCTACCTCGCCATCGGTCGCGGACCATATAGATCTGCTCAATCCTCCGAGCCCAGTCTTCGGGGTCTATGCATTCGGCTACGGTGCGGTGAGCGTGAACTCGCTGATCGGCATCCCGGCAACCTGCATGTTGAATCTCAAGGCCGGCCTTGGTTTTGGCGGCTTTGTGTTCACATACAAGGAGACGTTGCCCAATCCGATACAAAATCAGCCGCCCATCGTTCGATACGATGGCATCGTCGGCATGCGCAATGATTTCGGCGTCAGCGGCGAAGTGCTCTGCATCGCGGACATTTCCGCGCGCCTCAGCCTTGTGGGTGCGGCCAACTATGATGATCTTCCGAGCATTACGGATTTCTTCACCACGAAACCAGCCGCCATTCATGGCATCGGCAAAGCAGACTTCGAAGCCGAGATCGGAGTGGACCCGTTCAGCGTGTCCGTCTCGAAGACACTAAAAGTCACCTTCGATTACTCGCCGCCCAGCACCACGAGCTTCGGTGTTGATTTCTAATCCCAGCCAGCCCTCACGATCATGCGCTTCACCTTGTTGATTCCCTTGTTCAGTGCGCTGCTTGGATTGAGCATCGCCCCCCGCCTTGCCGCGCAGGAAACCTCTGGCAACACCGCACCGCTCTCGCTTGATCCCGCGATCATGACCATGGGCACCAGTGTGCTCGGCCAGGATGGGCGAAACTGGGCCTACGTTGTGTGGAAGTCACCCAAGGCTACCACGCTCGCGGGCCGCAGCTTTGGCATCTACCTGCAAAGCACCCCCGGCGGCCCCTTTGCAAAACAAGCCGTCGTAACGCCCACCGCCGATCCCGCCGCCCTGAACCTGCTGCTGGATCGCGCTAACAACCTTGGCGTAGACAACGGCGAGCTGAACGAAGACCTCGGCATCCTGCTCAGCCGTCCCTCATGGGCCAATGGCACCTCCTTCGACGCCAAGTCTGTGCTCATCAAGCTCTCTGCTTGTATGAACCGCGCGCTGAGCAATGGCGACGCCAGCATCGCTCTGAACCTCACCGCCCCCGAGCATCCCGCGCTGCGCATGGCGATGGGCCAGGCCTGGGCAGGTGCGCTGCCGCCGGGCAATCTGCCGATGACGATCGAAGTGCGCGAGCACATCAATGGCGTGGACGGTGCCGTGATTGGCCGCGTCACCATCACTCCTGGCCAGGGTATTGCCTTGCAGGCACCGGGCAAGGTGGTGCAGGTGCCTGACCTCCAGCCCAGCGGCCACCGCAACGTGAAGCTGCGCTGGGCCACGCCCGATGATCTGCGCCGCCAGCAGCTGCAGGTGCTCGGCTTCCGCGTGTATCGTGTGCATGCTTTCCAGGCCAGCAGCCGGGGGTTGAGCGGCAGCTCCACGGGAGCCGAAGTGGCTGCTCAGCTTGCAGGTCCGTCTCCCATGCCAGTGACGCCGATCCATGAAGCGCCGGTGCCCATCGCGAAGCTATTCACGGATGCGAATGTTGGCCAGTTCTCCGGCGTTCCCTTGCCGCCCTTCTTCCTGCCCGGCGGTGATCCCACGACCTTCTTCGTGATGGACAACTTCCGCGACCTCGCCCCTGAGCTGTTCGTTTACAATCATCAAGCCTTTTACTTCGTCCGCGCGATTGATTTGCTTGGGCGCGAAGGTCCGCCCTCGGGTTTGTGCGAAGGCCGTGCCGTGGAAACGATCCCGCCCGATGTGCCGTCTGGTCTAATGGTGAAGGACCTGCCCATTGGCCCGGACAATGAGCGCCGCATGCAACTGCGCTGGCGTGCGAACGCCACGGCCACGGACGGTCGCACCACCCATCGTTATGCCATTTACAAGCACTATGCGAACACCGGGTCTCTCACGATGCTGGAGGTTCCGCAGCAGTTTCGCAACCTGCAACCCATCGGCTATGTGGAGAGCTTTCAGGCCGACTCGCTGGGTTACTTGACGTATGTGGACGATGATCTGTGGTTTGAGGACATCCCCACCGATACGACGGTCTGGTATGGTGTCACCGCGATCCATGAAACGCCGCTCGATTACCTGGTGAGCAACATTCATGACCGCGTGCAATCCGCGCCCTCGCCGCCGGCCTTCGGCATTTTCAGAGACCGGCAGGGACCGCCGCCTCCTTCGGGTGGACTGGGGGTGAACATTCAGAAGTTCGTGAGCCTGCCAGACGCCCCCTTCCCCAAGCTCACGGCACCACGCCCGCAACCACACTTGAACAACGTGGACATCCTACATGTGCGCGGCGTGGCTCACCGTCGGGATTCATCCGTCGAAGGCGTGCGCTTCTCCATGTATCTGCTACGCACTCCCACACAGCTGCAGATCACCGACTGGCTCGCCTTTCCACCCGGCAAGGACGAGGTTAGCTTTGAGCTGCCCGTGCTGCGCTCGGTGGTGGACGCAGGCTATAGCGTCTTCTGTGCGGCCCGCACCGCAGATGGGTGTGCCTCGCTGAACTATGCGGTCGAGTATGAAGCTGCCGACGTGCCCACCGCCTCAGAGAGCGTGTATTACGATGCTCACTTCAAGGTGGGCAAGTTTGCCGCCACCGAGTTCGTGCCCAACAGCGGCTCGCTTGTCGCTGATCGCGGTATTCCGGTGCCCGTGCATCAGGTCGTGGTGAAGGGCCCGGGCTCACTGTATGTCATCCTCGCCGAAACGCACAATGGACAGACGGTGGTCACGCAGACGCGCGACAGCCCCTCGCACCCATGGGTCACGCTCGGCACGGCCAAGGTCGGGGCGCCGGGACCCACGAATGTGTATTACCTCCCGCATGAGGCGCGCAGCCTGACGGAGACTTTCAATCCCTGGGAATACCGCGTGTTCCGCCTGCCTGTGGGCGGCGACTGCAAGCTGATGCACGAGCCGCGCCCGCCGGACGCAACCGATCTGGTGCCTGTGCCGGTTTGGATCACGGTGCCCGAGACCACCAAGGAATGGCGCATCTACCGCCGGGTGGACAGCGGTCCGCTGGCCCTGGTGAAGAGCGGCATCCAGGACCTCTCTGCGGTGGCGGAAAACGTGATCGTGGACGACCACGCCATGCCACCCAACGGCGGCGTGCTCAGCTACTACGCGCAGTGCTTTGACCAGAACAACAACCCGAGCCCGCTGGTCTTTCTGGACAAGGTAAGCCTCGTGCCAGAGCCGGCCAAGCCCGTGCTGAGCGCACCTGAACCGCTGGCCGCCGTGGAGCCGAGCGGTCTGAAACATCTGCGCCTGCGCTGGTTCTGCCCGCCCGCAGGTGTGAAGGGCTTCCGCGTGATGGTGCTGCCCCTGAACTACTATGACACCGAAGCCGAGGCCGTAGCCCCGCTGGTGAAGATCGGCGCGGGTGACGAGCCCAGCGGTAATCTCTACTCTATCAGCTACACGCTGACCGGCGAAACGAAGCCGCGCACGGTGAAGATGGGTTACTTCTTCCACACGCCGGACATCTCGCCTTACGACACCAATGCCATGCACACCTGCGAGGTGCTGGTGGACCCGAATGTCGCTTACGTCACCTGGGTGCAGGTGATCGGCATGAGCGACTCGAAGTATCCCTCCAGCCAGGCGTTGCCGCTGCAGTGGAAAACGCCGGGCGAACAAATAGATGTAGGCACCAACGAGCCCATCGTTCCCTGGCCCACACGTGCGCTGCCGCCCGTGAAGGACCTGGGCTTTGCCGGAGCGGATGTATTCCTGATGAAGGACGTAACCAACACGCTGGGCTTTGAGGCTGAAGAAAGCAGCCTCTTTGATGAGCCCACGCACACCATGATGAACCTGTATCCCGTGGGCATCCGCATTGGTCTGCTGCCGTTCAGCCCGAAGCCGCGCGGTGAACTCAATACCATCCTGCCCGATGTGATGGCCGCGATCTACCCGGCGAAGTTCGTGCCACCGAGCGGCCTCGCGCTTGATCCGGTGGCCTACACTCCAGAGGGACTCTTCCCCTGCGTGCTGTATCGCCAGACGATTCTCCCCAGCGGCGCGCCTGGGGCACTGGTGCAAGTTTCACCACTGCGCGAGGCCATCGCCTGGAAGCAGGAACTGGTGGACAACACCCCGCCCGGTGGGGCCACCCAGATCAACGCCCCCGGCTGCGTGCTGCGCGATCCATTCATCAAGCTCCTGAGCTACATGGTCAATTCCATCCCCGTCGCCTGGCTCACGCTCGTGGACACGCACAGCGTGGAGGAAGGTGCCACCTACCACTACTACATCGCCAGCTACGCCAGCGGTGAACTCTCCGCCGTCTGGGACTGCGGCACCATCACTATCCCGGAGACGCCTTAACCCTCTGCCGTCCTTCACCTCATGAAGCTTCACCTTCTCCTGCTGTTTCTGCTCTTCACGGCGCTCGCTCAGGCGCAGCGCCCGGCCAACGCTCCGCCAGCCGCGAATATCAGCCGCGACCGCATCATCTTCTCCGGTGCGCCTGGAACCAATGATCTGCTTATCATTAACCGTTCCTCCGGCACCTTCATCACCGGCACGCCAGGTGTGGGCAATGCCTTCGACTGGAGCGAGGCCACGAACCTTGGCGTCAGCTCCATAGATTCCGCGGCGCTCGCGCATTTCATTGATGCAGGCGCATGGTCCCTGGCCGTCACGAATGCTTCATTCAACCGCGTGCAATACGTTCCGCTGGATGGCAGCGAGCCGCCCGCCTCCGTGGATCCTATTGCACCTGAACCCGTCACGCTTGCGGCCTTCGATACCGGCCCTGGCCAGACCTCCACTTTCGTCGCAGGCTTCAAGAAAGCTGGCCCCACCGCTGCTACGCTCATCGCCATCCATCCTGGTGGCTTTCCACCAACAATCTTCTTTCCCGATCTGTGGTCCTCCGATGAGGTCGGTGCCAATCCTCGCCAGTCCCGCCCGCTCTACCTGCACCCAGTTTACAATGGCGCCATGGCCTGCATCACGGATGCTGTCGGCGGGTCGCAACTGCAGTTCTTCCAGCTCACCATCAATGCCGGCACCTTGCGCGGCTCTTTGACTGGGTTGCCAGCGAACGCCGAGTTCACAGCAGGGCAGTTCGATCAGGACCTGGAAGACATCACGGTCAACAGCTTCCGCTCCACCACCTCGCTCGCCTGGTCGCCCACGGACAACTTCCTGCGCGCCGCACGACTCACGGATGCCAACAACAGCGGCACGCTCCATGTCGTTTCCGTGGGCAGCTACAACATGGGCCGCCCGATCAAGTCCGTGCGCATCATTGAGGAAACCGCTTCGCGGTTGGTCATTGCTTGGGCGGATGCCGCTGGTGGAGCCTCGCTCTACGATTACGATGGCCGCGTCGCCCCCGTGCTTGTTGGTCCTGTGGATCTGGATGGCATGGACCTCGACGATGTGATTCCGCTCCCTGGCGGCGACTTCATCCTTATTGGCGATCGCAATGGCAGCCTCGCCTATGATCGCATCCATCGCAGTGGGAACAGCTACACTCGTATCGCCACCGGCAGCATCCCCACCGCCCCGGCAAAGCCCCTCTACTCCAACATCATCGCCTTCAACGGCGAGCCGTTCGTGAGTCCGAATGCCAAGCCCGTCGCTCGCAAGCGCGTGCCCGACTGGACCACCAATGCTGCCTATGCCGCTGGCAATATTACCTTGTCATCACTCCTGGATGGCGGGACCACTGCTGGTCTTGGCAATGCCCAGCCTGCCATGCTCGCGGTCCCTGGCACCACCACTCACGCGCTGCCGAATCAGATTGATTCCGCCACCTCTATCACCTTGCTGGATGCCGCCAATGTGGCGAACCAAACCGCCGCCGATGTAATCTTCTCCCACCCATCCGGCAGCTACCAGGGACCGCTGACCATCCAAATAAAGCCAGCTCAAAGCGGTATCGGACCGATCGTGTATTATCAACTCGATGGCGGGGAATGGAACTACGTCCCCTCGCCTCCGGCTCGGATCGAGATCACGAGCAACACCACAGTCCGCGCCTACGCCACGCATATCGTCTTCTCCTTTGGCAACATCTTCACCACCACCGGCCAGGGTCCGATCCGCAGCGCCACCTACACCACCGCCACGCCCGGCAGTCCACAAGTCGCCGCGAATACCGATGCCAACAGCAACGGCCTGTCCGATGCCTGGGAGCAGCTCACTGGCATCACTGATCCTGGCGGGGATACCGATGGCGACGGGTTTCTTAACTTGCAGGAGCACAACTTCGGCACCGACCCTGGCAGCAGCAGCAGCAATCCCGGCATCGTCGCCCAGGCACCAAACCTCAATGTGGTTAACACATTGCCGACAGCCAGCTCGTCAGCGGAACTTCGCTGGGATGCATCAGACACAGCGGTCGTCCTCGAATCGTCCAACGACATGCAAATCTGGACCGTTGTCACCACCGGCATTGTTAGGTCGGGCGGCGATAATGTGTTCTCCATGCCCACGAAACTCGCGCCCCGATCCTTTTACCGACTGAGGCGCTGAGCTATGCTGCTGCACGATCAAGGCAGGGGCAACGTCCAGGTGCGGGCGGCGGTGCCAGCTTGAGCCTTGTAGAAGAGGCTCCGGTGAGCGGGCATCAAGATGCTGGTGTCCACCGATGCGAGTGATCCTGAAGCGAGCGCAAGCCAGTAGCGCATCGACAATTGGTTATCGAGCAGCCAGAACGTGCTGTAACTCGGAACCCCACCAGAGATGTCGCCGTTCCAGCGCTGAAGTTGATCGGACGTCTGCGGATTGCGCGAACCCGCGGCCAAGCCTGGCTGTGTGAGGCCCAGCGATTGCGGGCTCTGGTCTGTCGGCCAAGGCGAGGCGATGAGGTTGTGCCCTGCCATGAGACGCTGAACGAACACGTTCGTCCTGACCTGGCCCGCCATGGACCACGTGCGTGCTCCGGAGAGCACCTTGACCATCACGCCCGTGCCTGGGGCAAGAATGGGATTGGCGCGCGAAGTGTCCGCGCCATCGCCCACCCGCAACCAGCCGCGAAGCGACTCATCGCCTCCACCATTGAAGAGCCAGTAGGTGACGTAACCGCCGTTCTCGAAGAAGAGCACCTGGTCGGCAGCCGTCGGTGTAAGTCCTGCCTGCAAGCGATCAGGATCGAAGGCGGAACTCAGCATCAAATGCGGACGAACGACAATGCTCGCGCCCACCAGATCGGAGGGGATCGCCGCCAGCGTGTTGTATGGCGCGGTCAGATCGACTTCGAGAGAACTGTCAGCAACTGACTTCACATCGAAGCGCTGCCCCGCATACTTGCCGGCACGAATCTCAAGGTAGTATCGAGCATCGGCATCTACCGCAGCTGTTAGGCTTGCATCGTCGTTGAGAAGCAACGTAGAGCCATTGATGCTGCTGATAGTGCCTGAGAAGACCGGGGCTCGCACCACCGAAACGCCGACGGTCTGGGTGCCTGGGTTCAAGGCCAACTTCTGCATGCTGGCGGGACTACTGAGAGCCACTGCTCCGCTCGAATGAACGACACGAAGCCGGACAATGCGACGCACAGGATTCAGCCAGACGCAGCGTTCCGTTCCATCACCCAGATCGGTGATCACAGGCATGATGGACTCGGTGGTCCAATCCTTGAGATCATTGCTGCTTTCAAGCACCCATTCCACATCTGTGAGTCCGCGTGGACGCGAGCTGCTCACCTCAGTGTCGCCATTGGCCGCCAGCGTGATAGTCAGAGCTTCACTCGTCTGCACGCCAGTGCTTGCCGCCGTCCCCAGGGCATACTCGAACAGGTCGCTTGCCCCATCACCATCACTGTCGCTGGTGGTCGTGCTTCCGGTCACGCGCCCGCTGCTCTGCCACTCGGCGAAGGTGAGCGGATACGGAGCTGTATTCTTTTCGGTCTCGTTGATCAGCAGTCGCTCATTCGGAATGATCTCACGCGTCTGACTGCCGCTCTGCCACTCGAGACGGGCGACAGCATCACCACCGTTCTCGTAGAACTCCATCTTGATCGTCGCGGGCACACCGGCTGAGAGCTGAATGCTGCCGGTGTTCTGCGTTTCGCCGTGGTCGTTCCAATTGTTGATGATCATCTGATCGTTCACCCACAGACGCACGCCATCATCGGATGTCGTGATAAAGGTATAGGGTTGCGAGTAGCGAGGCACCACACAGCCACGCCAGCGCACGGAGAACCGGTCAGCCGACAAACGCGCATCGGGAGATAGCGATTGCCAGCGATTGTCCACACAAGCATCCACGCGGGTGAAACGCAGCGTGTCGAAGCTCACACCAGCAAAGTAGTCAGCCGTGAGGCCATGAGTCTTTCCTGCTGCGATCGGCGCTCCGGCCGTGCGGATGTCGATGTAGTTGAGGCGGGTCTGATTGTTGCTGGCTGCGCTGTTGGCCATGGTAAGTCGACCATCGCTGACCGCAATACGAACCGTCTTGACCGAAAACGCACCGGCTGCAAAACGCTGACGGCTCCACACACTGCTTCCCTCGACCGAGAGCGAAACCAACGACGATCCACCGGCATCGCCCACGCTGAGGGTAACATCGTAGCTGCCGTTCGGCACTTCGATCTCCCAGATGGCGTTCAGCTTCATGAGCATCAACGTATCTTGGCGCTGATCGCTGACCTGATTGCGATCACGGCCTTGGGAGATGTGATCGACGGACCAGCCGTAGTTCAATCCACTGCGCGCACCGAAGAGGTTGCCAATGTCCGGCACATAACCACTCGGAACCGGAGCTGCTGGGGGCTGGAAGTTAACCTTGGCCGCAAAGGCCGCAGGAGGATCATAGCTCAGACTGAGTGCATTACTGCTCACGGAGGCCGTGACGTAGCGGACACTCATCACTCCTGCATTTCCTGCACGCATGGTGACCGTCCAAGTAGTTCCACTGCCAGTAATGCCCTGCACGGTGCAGTTCGTTGTCGGAAGCTCGCTGTTCGCCACATTCGCCACGGCTTCACTCAGAGTAAGCGTGACGACAAAGTTTTGCGTGGTGATCACCGATGCATCGCTCGCAAGCACTGCCGTCAGGGGTGGCGCGGTGGTGTTCCAGACAAACGAAGTGCTCGCGGACAAAGCCGCGTCGCTGACCATCACCTCGATATTGTTCGTCGCGGAAGCGGAGAGACTGACGGTTCCGCTGATCAGACCCGTGTTCTCATTGATCGTCAGCCCCAGGGGCAATCCTGTGGCCGTGTAGCGAAGCGCGTTCCCATCGGCGTCGTTAGCACTGATCTGCAAGCTGGTTATCGTCCCCCTCACAGAGGTTTGATCAACGGGTTTCACCACCGTGGGCGCGCGGTTGGGAGCTGTGGTGGTCCAGACAAAATTCACCAAGGTGCTCAGCGTGCCGTCACTCACCGTTACGGAGACATCGTTGGAATTCGCCGCCGTCAGACTCAACGTGCCCGAAATCAATCCTGTGCTCGATCCGATGCTGAGACCCAGTGGCAATCCCGTAGCCGAGTAGGTCAATGCATTGCCATCTGGATCGCTCGCTGCGATCTGGAGGGACGTGGTAGCTCCACGAACAGTGCTTTGGTTTGCGGGCGTCGTCACTACGGGAGCACGGTTGGGAAGACTGTAGGCTGTCGATGTCGTGTTGGACGCGAGACTCGTCGCCGTGGTCGAGAAGGTCATGGCTCCCGCAGGCAGCCTGACGGTGACCACGCCCGGAGCTGTGGGCGTGATGGTCACCGAGAACGCTGCATTCTGCGGGAGGGTGACGAGGTTGCTCGCGGTGCCATTGGTGACCTCGAACTCGGACACGAGCAAGCCCGCGGCAAAAGCCAGTGTCGTTCCTCCATCGATGGTGAACGCCCCCGTCGCGGTCGCAGGAGCGCTTAGCGTGATGGGGAAGCGAGTCGGCGATGGGTCCGCCTCCAGTTCATCAATCGAGATCAGGTAGTTGACCAAGTTTGTCATGGAAGCACTGCCAGCGGCAGGCACTGGCACATTGCGATGCGCTGCGATGGATGCCTCAATCGTCGCTGCACTGCCATCATGAAGGAATGGTGCCGTGTTCCAAAGACCACGCAGAGAAGGTGTGTCCAAGCCAGTGAGCGCCGCTCCGAGACGCTGGCCGCTCGATGGCTTGGTGGTGCCAATGTCATGTAGAAGGTTGACCGCGCTATCAGTGAATCGACTGCCTCCATGGCATCCTGCGCATGAGAAGTTGGCAAACACCAGCTTACCGCTTTCGGCCGATGCGGTCAGTGATCCGTCGCTATTTCGAGAAGGACTCGCATCGCTGGATGTCAAAGATGAGACGTAAAGGGCAAGCGAATCCAGGTCGTTGCTGCGACCGGCATTTGGAGCTCCTAGCGGCGGATTGGGATCCGCTCCCGAGATCAGTCCAGTGCCTTTGGGTAAGCTGTGGATCTGATTCTCGAAGTCCTGGATCTCATCGAAGTTCCCCGTCCAATGAACCGGGCCATGAGCCGTGCCACCGTGGCCTCGAAGCGTGATGGTATTGCGCAAGCCTTCACCAAAGCCGGTGAAGTCCCACACACGCCCATCTTGTCCGCCATCATTGTGGCAGGCAGCACAAGAGATGTATTGCTGGAAGGCAATGCGAGGATCGGCTGCATCATAAAAGTGCTTCTTGCCTAACAAAACATTGGGCGACAAACGCTCAGTGGTAATGCAGTTCAGCGTCGCGACCAGCGCAGGCACGGCCACTTGGCCATCAATGATGCCACCCACGTCATGGACGGTGATGTTTCGGTCCATGAAGTTCTGAACGTAGATCGTGCGACCATCTGGAGACACTGCAATGCCCTGCGGGGCACGACCCGAACTGAAGCGGCTAATCTCCTTCTTGTTCCACACATCGACGACACCCACTTCGCGACTTCCCTCGAGTGCAGTGAAAAGGTAGATTCCTTTGGGATCAAACGCTCCGTTCGAGGCAATGCCTGCGTTGTCGAAATCGACGCGGCTGGTCACATCGTCAGCACTGGCAGGAGCACCATTGGTCAAAGCGATGCGCGAGGCGATCGAGCGGATGGTCTGATCGTGCGTCAACTCATTGCCATCGCGAAGCCTGCCACGCTTGATGTTGTCCTGCTTCGATGGAACCCAGGCCGTGAGACCATCGGGCGAGACGATGGCCGGGCCGAGGTAGTTCGGGATGCCACGCCCCGTCGTAATGGTGTCAGCACGATCGCTGTGCTGAAGGATGGTCTTCTCGATCGTCAGATTACTCGTGAGCACACTGAAGACCTCACCGCCCACCGTGCTGTTCGTGGTGATGGTGGCCGTCTGCTCGCCGGGAAGCAGCGGAGTGATGAATCTCGTCACGAACACCCTTGAACTGTCCGCACTCACCGAGACATGACGGGCATCGAGACCGATCAAGAGCGCACCAACCTGGACACCTGTGGTGGGATTCATGCGCAGAAGCTGACCAGTTCCTTCGCACGCGATCCAGCCATCCGTTCCATCGGGATCAAAGGCGATGCCAAACGGCCGCGAACCACGCGCCAGGCCAATCGTCTGCACGACCGCAAGCGTGCTGCCACTGATGATGGAGACCGTGCCCGACTCCATATTGGTCACCCACACACGACCGTCGGGTCCCTGTGCCAGCGAGCGCGGAGCCGTGCCCACATTGATCTCGGCGAGACGTGTGCGAGTCACCACATCGAAGACAGAGACGCTGTTGTTGTCCTGATTCACAGTCCACACACGATCATTGGTGCCTGTGGCTCGATCTTCGAAGATAATGCTGCTGGACGCAGTCGGACGCCTCGTCGTGAGGGGAGCATTGATCGCCTGATAAAAAGTAAAAGTGGTGATGCGTCCCGTGTCATCAGTAGCCGTGAGAGTGATCTGATACCTTCCCGGCGCAGCAAAGGTGTGAGAAGCGCTTGGGCTGGAGTTGAATGCCGTATCGACCGTGCCATCACCCCAACTCCACTTGTAGAGCACATTGAGTCCGCCCGTGCTGGAGCCCGTGTAAGTCAAGGCGGTGCCTGCGCCACTGGGCGGATTCGCCGGCACTGGATTGAGCTGAACCTGAGGATTAATCGTCCAAATAAAGGAAGCCGTCACCGGAGTGCTGCGGCCATCGGTCACGCTCAGTGTGACATTGAAGGCTCCCGCCACACTGGGAGTGCCACTGATGACGCCCGTGGTGCTGTTGATGGTGAGACTGGTCGGAAGCCCGGTAGCACCAAACGTGAGAGCATCATTGTCAGCATCGGAAGCTTGCACGTTGAGGCTCACGGCATTGCCGACCACGTTCGTGCGATTGCCAGAATTGGTGAGCACAGGCGTGCGATTGTTCTGCCAAGGTGAGAGATACTGACCCGCAATCACGGCAGGACCTGCCGAACCCGGAGTCTGCCAGGCGACCGCCAGGTTGTCTCCGCCACCGCCTTCCTTCATGAGCGCCTCGATGTAATAGGGCTGGCCGGCCTGAAGCGTGATAACCGCAGATGCTTGTTCGGCAAACCGCGTCCACTCCCGCGAGTTGGTCCACGTGGGCACACGAGCGACGATGGAGCCATTGGCCGGGTTATTGTTCGAAGAGAGAATCAGGCGTCCTTCATCATCGCTGGCGATCCAGAAGCGATACTGGCCTGAGATGGGAGGATACAGGTAGCCGCGAACTCGTTGACCAAGGTTTTCCGCCCAGTCCGTGGGAGTTTCAAATGAAGTGAGCTGATCGCTGCCAGTTGGACTATTGGGGTAGGCTGCGTTGGCGGTGAGGCTATTGAGATCTGAATTGGCAATGTTGAGCCACCACTCGCGCAGGATCTTGCCCGTGCCAGTGTTGGCCAGGAGCACCGTCCACGTGAAGTCCTGGGAAATCGATTGTCCGCCTCCCGTGGCTGTCACTCGCGAAGGGAAGGTGCCGCTGGTCGAGGGCGTGCCCGTAATCAGACCGCTGGAAGCATTGATGGTGAGACCGGTAGGTAGCCCGATAGCGCTGTAGGTCAGCGTTGTGCCAGTCGGCGCAGTCGCATTGATCTGGAGCGATGCCGGCACGCCTGCAGTGGAGGTTTGATCTCCAGGTTGTGTGACGGCAATACCGGAGGTGGCATCGACTTGGATGACCTTTGCCACGGAGAACGCACCAGTGGCATTGATGCCGAAAAGCATCCAGTAGCCAGGGTTCATCACATTGAGATTCGAGTGTGCCGTGACTTGATAGGTTCCCGCACTGGTCTCGGTGAAGGGTAACGAAAGGTAGCGCTGATCCGTGTTCACACTGTGGGTCAATGCCGCCATTCGAATGAACGAGAACTTCACAAGACCGCTGGTGCCTGTGACGGTGAATGTCGTCCCTGGACCCACCTTGGCAGGTGCTGTGTTCAAGACCGGCCGTGTCGCCAGTGTGCCACTGTTCGTGAAAAAGCACGGCGGGCTGTAGAGCTGCGCGTCCTGGTGATCGCCACCACCGAGCCCGCCACCTGCGGACCACACGCGCCCATCGGGCAGGAGCAGGGCCACGCTGTGGTAGTTCCTCGGCACACTGATGCTCGCCACGGTGCGCCAAGTGCCCGTCTTCGGATTCCAGATCTCACACGGCATGATGGAACCGTTGTCACTGAACTTCTGACCGGGACTGTTGCCGCCAATCACCAAAACCTCACCGCTGGGAAGGACCACTGCATTGGCAAATTGCCGGGCGTAACTCATCGACCCTGTCCCTGAAACCACTGGCGGATTGGTGCTCATGTTGACCGTGTAGGCGAGCTTGGTGCTGGTGCCGATCGAGTTATCACCTGGATTGGGCGTCGTGTCAGCACCACCGCCAGCAACAAGAACCTTGCCCTCATCATACATCACCCAGCAGCCTTCCTTCGGATAGTGCACCCCAGGCACAGCAGCATTGGAACTCACGAAGCTGCCCGTGCCTGCGGCATTGAACCAATGCATCGTATCCGTGGGGCCGAAGTGCAGGAGCCGACCATCAGGAGCCAAGCTGACAAAGGGATGCCAGTGCGTGAAGTATCCGGTCTCGCCCGCCATCACTGCCGGCCATGAGATGCCCGTGAGCACACTCCAACCCGCATTGCTCCAGCGTTCCGTGGTGCTGAGTCCAGTGCCGCTTCCAGTGGCCGTGAACACATTGCCATTCGGCATCGACACAGTCGTGTTATACCAGCGTCCGCCATTCATGTTCTGAATGCGCGTCCACGAGTTAGTTCTCCAGTCGAACACACTTGTGGAGGCAACTTCATTGCGCCCACCATTCACCAACACCCGGCCATCTGTCATCAGCGTGATGCCACCACAAAACATATCGTGAGACGTGTTGTTGAACTCCTGGAACGTTCCCGTCGCTGGATTCCAGGTGGCGGCATAGGTGAATTCAGGCCCGGCGGGAAAGCTGGTGCGCTGATTCGAGGCGAAGGTCAAAATGCGTCCGTCGGGCAGGTTCGCAGCCGACACGGGAATGTGGGGTGTCCAGTTGATGATGGCGCTCCAGGAGCCGTTGTTCAGGCAGTCCGCCGGATCTGCCAGATTGGCCTGCACCGTCCCGGCGGAGGGAGCACCAATGAGCACCGGTTTGGCAGTCCCAGTCAGCTGAGCAGCCGCCAGCGCAAGTTCATCATCTGCGGCATGGCCGTCCGCGGCGCGAACTTTGTGAGAGGAAGCAGCTGCCAGCATCAGTGCCGCAAGGATCGACGCGTTTCGTGGTATCATGGTCAGTTCGATGGCTTGGATGGTAGGTTCTGTGAAAGGGTGGTCGCAGGCTGGGCCAGCGCCGTGTCTGTGAGTGTTTTCAGAAAGGCAATGAGGTCAGCCTTCTCCCCGATCGTGAGTCGCAGTCCATCGTTAGGATGCTTGGCGAGATTGGGATCCAGCGTAGCGCTGCGGACCACGCCATGATCGTAGTGCTCGATTACTTCTTCGAGCGTCTTGAACCGTCCATCGTGCATGTAGGGAGCGGTCAATGCAATGTTCCGAAGGCTTGGCGTCTTGAACTTGCCATGGTCTGCGCCATTGCCAGTCACAGCCTCTCGCCCGATGTCTTCTCGAGCGAGTGCGAGTCCGTTGTTGTGGAAGGCGTGATTGGTGAACAGCATGCCTCCGTGGCAGTGGAAGCAGTCTGCTCCACGGAGTCCACGCGCAGGGTCGAACTCGGTAACAAACAGCTTCAACCCCCGCGCCTCGGACTCACTGAGTGTCTCCACCTTACGCACCGCACGATCAAACTTGGAGTCTTGCGACGTGATGCTCAGCAGATGCTGCTCCAGCGCCATGGCCATGCGCTCGGACGTGATTTCATCGGACCCAAAGGCGCTCTTGAACGCCACCTGGTAGCCTTGGTCGTCTTTGATCTTGGCCACCACACGCGGAAGCGTCTCGTTCATCTCGTGCTTGTCCTGCACAGGCATGAGCACTTGCTCGCGAAGCGTCTTTGCCCGGCCATCCCAGAAGAACCCCTCGTGCCAGGCGAGGTTGAAGAGCGCCATGGCATTGCGCCTGCCGACCTGCCCCTCGGCACCCACGCTGAACTGCCGTGGATCAGCGAACGCACGCCCCCGTTCATGGCAGGAGGCGCAGGATTGGGTGTTGTTGACCGAAAGGCGAGTGTCCGCAAACAAGCGAGCCCCCAAGGCAATGCCTTCCTCGGTCAGCGGGTTGTCGGCCGGGAGACGTAGTTGGGGGAAACGCTGCGGCACACGCAGCGTCACCGGGTGTGTTCCAGCTGGAGCCGCGCTCGCCATGAGCGGTGAGATGGACTGGAACAACTCGCTGCTCACGTCGATCACGCGAAACGCCTGAGGTATGGCCTGGCGAAGCTTCGCCACCACAGAATCGCCCTCCCGCGAATGCGACGAATGAGGATCGGAGGCAAAGTCGATGGCAGACAGCAATCGCTTCCCATCCAGAGCGATCGAGACCGTTACCGGCCCACCGCCCTTGAAGGAAACTGGCAACGTCACCGAAGTCGTGTTGCCGTCGTTGGCGAGATGGTAGGAGAACGCGCCGTGCGCGCTGCGTCCCTCCACCGCCAAGAAGATGAAGCCCCCCATCCAACCCCAGTGCATGGTGTCGATCGCAGGGCGCAGAGAGTGATCGCTGCCGAAGGTGTCTGGTGTCCGGGCGTTGGTCGCCTTGTCCAGCCCCACCACAAACCGGATCGCCTGATAATCACCCGTCGGCACCCCGGTCGCCTCCGCCACGCTCCTACCCGCCTGAGGGCTGAAGAAGGCAAACCAATCCTTCGTGGGAAGCCAGGAACCGTCCGCCCGCTGAAGCTCCAGCTGCGATGCGATCCAGTCGAGCCTGGAGACGTCGAAGTCGTTTCGAGCCCCCGAGGTCGCGGCCTCCGGGGCGACCATCTCCAGCCTCAGTGTGCCTCCGGGAACACCTGCCCAAGCGCCAGCCAGCATCGCTGCGAAGGCGACGAGGGCGGGTTTGAGGAAAGAAATCAAGCGCATGGAAACCCGGATTAAGTCTGAAAATTCTAATCAACGTCTAAATTATCACAAATGAATTCTCATTTTGATAATGTTTTCATAATCAATAAAGCCGCCGCCACTACCGTTCGGGATCGAGGTTCGATGCCTCAAGGTAGAGCCCTCGCTCCCAGCGAATCACTCAGGCCTGCCCCTTCGTCCGACACCAGCCCGCACACCAAGATCGGGAACCATGTCGGCGTTCCTCGAATCAACCTCAACGCACCCGGACGATCCCGAACAACCTCGCTAGCGATTCAATTGTGAGACGCACCCGTTCAGGGCTGCCATTTGCCGCAGCCCACCGAAAAGGAACACGAACGGCGTCGGTCGATTCACAGCTCCCAGGGAGTCTCACTTGCTCCCGTCTCCGCAGGCTACGGCTCGCTCGCGCGGAGAGGGTGGGATTCGAACCCACGGTTCCTTTTGGGAACGCCGGTTTTCAAGACCGGAGCCATAAACCACTCGACCACCTCTCCAGTTATCGCGTCGCTGACGGGTGGATCATGATTCAAGGCGGCGCTTCTTGCAAAGGGAACTTCGCTGGCTTGAGCATGTTGGGATGAAAGTCTTGATCGCCATGGACAAATACAAAGGCAGCCTCACGGCGGTGCAGGCAGGCGAAGCTGTGGCCGCAGCCTTGCATCGTGCCTGGCCCGAGGCTGAGTGCACGCTGTGCCCGATCGCTGATGGCGGCGAAGGCACCACTGACACCCTGATTGCCGTGCTGCATGGCGAGCGAGTCGCCGTGTTGGTCCACGATGCGCAGGGTCGCTTGGTGGATGCAAACTATGGCATGACGGGCGATGGCACCGCCATCATGGAGATGAGCGTGGCCTCGGGACTGGCCATGGTCAGCGACTTGCCGCTCGATCCCCGCACCGCGAGCACCGCAGGCACGGGCGAGATGATGCTCGATGCCATCCGGCGCGGAGCGACCCGGATCATCATTGGCATTGGTGGCAGTGCGACCAACGAAGCCGGAGTGGGCATGGCCCAGGTGCTGGGGTTCCGGTTTCTCGATGACGGCGGCATGGCCGTCGATCACCTCCCGGCCGAGCTGGAGCGCGTGGTGGCCATTGACCCCTCCGCCCTAAGAATGCCTGAGGTGCTGGTGGCTTGCGACGTGGACAATCCCCTGCTCGGACCCCGAGGTGCCTCGCATGTGTATGGCCCACAAAAAGGCGTGAAGGATGTCAACGAGTTTGACGAACGACTGCGTCGCGTGGCCGATCTCGTGGCTCGAGACTTGGATTGCGATCATCGCGACGAGCCCGGTGCGGGTGCGGCGGGCGGACTGGGTTTCGGATTGATGAGCTTCTGCAAAGCGAAGCTTGTCAGCGGGTTCGACCTCGTCGCCGACGTGACCAAGCTGGAGCAGCAAATCGCCGCGTGCGATCTCGTTATCACCGGCGAGGGCAAGGTGGACTCCCAGACGCTCCATGGCAAAGGCCCCGTTGGCGTGGCCGAGATGGCGCGGCGACATGGCAAGCCTGTGGTGGCCATCGCCGGTGCCGTCGAGGATTCGCCAGCCGTGCGGGCGAAGTTTGACGAAGCCTACGCCGTGAAACCCACCGAGATGCCCCTGGCCGAAGCCATGCGTCGGGGTGCCGAGTTGATTCAAGAAACAGTTGTGCGCCACGCCGCGCGGCTTAGAGAACTCGTTCTATGAGCAAGAAAGTCGTTCTGTTGTTTAGCGGTCAAGGCGCACAAAAGGTAGGCATGGGCAAGGACCTCGCGGAGGCGTTCCCCGTGGCCAAGGCACTCTTCGATCAAGCCGATGCAGCGCTCGGATTTTCGCTGACGAACGTGATGTTCGACGGTCCGATGGAGGAACTCACCAAGACCAGCCGCTGCCAGCCCGCGCTGTATGCTCATGGGCTCGCCTGCCTCGCCGCCCTCAAGGAAAAAGTGCCCGGACTCGAAGTCGTCGCCGCCGCTGGCCTTTCGCTCGGTGAGTTCACCGCCCACTCCGCCGCCGGCACGTTTGACTTCGCCACCGGTCTGAACCTCGTCTTCCAGCGCGGCAGCTTCATGGAAGAGGCCTGCGAACAAACACGCGGCACCATGCTAGCGCTGCTCGGAGGCGAGGAGTCCGCCATTCGCGAACTCGCCGCCGAATGCGACGTCGATGTGGCCAACCTCAACGCCCCCGGCCAAATCGTGCTCAGCGGCAGCGTGGAAGGCATAGAGGCCGCCGCTGCGAAGTCCAAGGAGAAAGGCATCAAGCGCGCCATTCCCCTCCCCGTCGCTGGTGCCTACCACAGCCGCCTCATGAAGAGCGCTCAGGACAAGCTGGCCACGGTGCTCGCGAACGCGGCCATCGCGGAACCTTCGGTGCCCGTGGTCTGCAATTTCGAAGCCCGTCCCGTGAAGTCCGCTGACGAAATACGCGCCACCCTCACCGCTCAAGTCACCGGTAGCGTGCGCTGGGTGGAATCCGTCCAGCACCTCGTGGCCCAAGGCCACACCTTGTTCGTCGAACTCGGCCCCGATGCCACGCTCGCCGGTCTGGTCGGCAAGATCGACAAGTCCGTGAAAGTGATCTCGATCAAAGACGTCGCGACGCTCGATGCGGCCGTGGCGGAGTTGAGTGCTTGATCACTTCCCCACGCAGAACAGATGCTTGTGTCCGCGGATGAAGAGATGGCCGTCGGACACGGCGATGCTGGCGATCACTTTCTCGCCCATCGGGTTGGTGGCGAGAAGTTCAAAGGTGGGGCTGGCGGCGAAGACGAAGGCGTCTCCGCCTTGGTTGACGGCGTAGCACTTGCCTTCGCTGACCACGATCGATGACCAGTTTTGTCCGGTGGGACCAGGGCCTTTGAGGCGTTCGTTCCAGACTTCGGCTCCGGTTTGGAGGTCGATGCACTGGGCGATGCCGGGATCGTTGAGAATGTAGATCTTGCCGTCGTGAATGGCTCCCGAGGCGATGCGCTGGGGACTTTTCGGGTGATGCCAGAGTCGGTGGCTGCTGGTGACATCGCCGCTACCTCCGGCCTTCACCGCCAAGGCCTTGCCACTGTAGCCACCCATGCTCACGACGACGCCGTCGGCGAACAAGGGCGAAGTATAGACGAGCGGATTGAGGCCATCACAGGTCCACAACTCCTTGCCATTGGTGGGGTCGATGCTGCACACTCGATAGGGCCAGGACATGAGAAGCTGGGCCTTGCCATCGATGACACGAGGCAGCGGATCGCTCCATGAGCCGTAGAAGCCCGCCTTGCCTTCCTTCGAATCGGGCCGGATGGGCTCGGCGTTCTGCCAGAGGGTCTTGCCGGTCTTTTTGTCGAGCGCGTAAAGCGTGGCCTTCTCGCCGGGTCCGTGATTGAGGAAACAGGTGTCACCGACGATGACCGGCGAAGCGCCATTGCCCCAGATGTGATGCTGGGGGCCAAGGTCGCGCTTCCACAACTCTTTGCCACTCATGTCGTAGCAGAAGACTCCAGCGCTGGCGAAGCTGACGATCACGTGTTCGCCATCGGTCGCGGGCGAGGCCGAGCAGTAAGGATTGGTGCCGTGCGTGGGCTCTTTCTCGCGATAGATCGTGCCCGCTTTCCAGAGGCTCTTGCCGGTCTTTTTGTCAAAGCACCACAGTTCGCGCAGGCCGAGCTTCTCAGTGCATTGAGTGATGAAGACCTTGTCGCCCCAGACGACAGGCGTGGAGTTGCCACGATCCGGCAACTCGACCTTCCAGGCGATGTTCTCGCTGGCGGACCATTTCACAGGCAACCCTTTCTCATCACAGGTGCCATCGTTGTGAGGTCCGCGCCACGAGGGCCAGTTGGCGGCTTGAGCGGTGGTGGCCAGGGCGAGGGAGAGGAGGAGATTTCTCATGCGAAAATGAACGTGCGTGAGTGATCGTGGATTGCAGAGGATTGGCACGTCTCTTGATAGGACACTAATCAGCTCGCATGACACCATCACTGGCGACCCAAAATGCCAGATATGGCCAGTCTGCTTTCGCCCGCCACAGAGTCATGAGAAACGGCCTATTAAACAGCAGCCGCTTCGGATAAACCGGAAGTGCAATGGGTTGTTGGCCCTTGGGTGTTGGTGCGTGAGGTTCCCCCGCAATCGAAGTGAAGTCAGCTGGGAGTTTGAAAACGGCTTCCACCAATGCCCCTCGATGATCCAGCTTCAGACTAAGCAACTGTTGAACCGACCGAAGAGTCCACCATCGATGATCGTCGAAACCGCGTCGAGTGTGAAGGTAGGTCTTGCCTGACAAATCGCCGAACTCGCATTGAACGGCTGCTCGCACTTCTGGCATCCAAAACTGATCAACAGATGTGAGGGTGCTGATGTATTGCCAGCGGGCTCCCTGAGATTCAACCGTCCTGGATGGCGCTATGGCATTCGCCTTCGCTTTCCGAATGACTTCGATGCCCGTCTTCATCGACGTGATCTGCGAATCCATGGCGAGGACCATTCGCTGTGCATCGTCATTGCTGCCGGTAAACAGCAGCACTTCGACCACGATTGACCCGTTCATATCGTCCTGAAGGACCCTGATGCCTTCACCCATTTTCCCAGCCCACAGACCTTCCACACCAAAGCCAAGAGTCGAGTGTGATCGTGCAGGACCAAGACTGAACATTCGCGGCCTGGGATGTGGCTGGAATGATCCTGCAAACTTCGGCCTCGCTACAAGTGCACTCACGATGATAGCGGCCTTCTCGCGGATGAATATTGAGCCCGGAATGCTGCCAAGCGGTGGTGGTTCTTCGATAAATGCAGCTGCTTGCTTCCCGATCATCTTGGCAAGTGCATCACGAATCTCGTTTCCGAACTCCTTGGTAAACTCTCCAGCCATGCAAAATGAATCGGAAGGCAATGTCCCCTTCGGATTCCAGACGAAATCATCCAGTTCCTCGGATGTTTCAGATCGCGGTTCCAGCTCAAGAGACTTCACTCCATGATACGCTTTCAGGTGATCCCATGCGTCCTGACCAGTCGGGCTCCAAAGAAGACTGACCCCTTCCCTGAATGGCTCACTCAAACGCAAGGTGGCTTCGACAGCTGGTTCACCATGGGCCACTACCAAAGCCATCGCGAGTGATGAGGCCATGAGGTGGCATCGACTGAACCTTTGCATGGCTCGCATGGTAAAGGCTTCGCCTTGTGCATGTCAATTCCGCTCCCTGCTCGCGACAAGCATTCGGAGTGTCATGACGGACTCATATTTGGAACCGGTGGATTTTGACTCGCTTGCTCACTGAAATGGGCAATGGAATGCGCCCCCTGCCCATGCCCTTCGATCAACCCACTCCGATTCTCGCTCTCGCTCCGATGCAGGACGTGACGGACCTCGCATTCTGGGGGCTCATGAAGCGCTACGGCGGGGCGGACTTGTATTTCACGGAGTTCTTCCGGGTGCATCCCGACTCCTGTTTGTATCGCGACATCCTGCGGTCGATCGATGAAAACCCAACCGGAAAACCGGCGATCGCGCAGATGATTGGCAACGACATCCCGTCGCTCGTGCGATCGGCCAAGGAACTCATGCAGCACCCGGTGGCGGGCATTGACCTCAATCTCGGCTGCCCCGCTCCCATCGTTTACAAGAAATGCGCCGGCGGTGGCCTGCTGCGGGAGCCGGAACGCATTGACCGCATCCTGGGCGCGCTGCGCGAGGCCGTGACGACCAAGTTTACCGTGAAGACGCGCATTGGCTTCGACAGCGAGCGGGTCTTTGATCAGCTGCTCCCCATCTTCGCCAAGCACTCGCTCGACCTGCTCACGGTTCACGGGCGAACGGTGCTGCAGATGTATCGGCCTGGCGTGCGCTACGATTTGATCGCCCAGGCGGCGCAGACCATGAAGTGCCCCGTGATGGCGAATGGCGACATCGCAAGCGCAGAAGATGCTGCGCGAGTGGTAGAACAAACGGGAGTCCGGGGGCTCATGATTGGCCGCGGCGCGATTCGCAATCCGTGGCTCTTCGATCAGATTCGTGCCCACCAGCGCGGGGAGGAAGTGCGGCTGCCCAAGGGCCGCGACGTGCTCGCCTACATTCACGACCTCTTCGAGACGGTGACCACGTCCGTTCACGAGATCGCCCAGGTGAACAAACTGAAGAAATACATGAACTTCCTCGGCCTGGGCGTGCCTCCGGCTCAGGAGTTTCTCCATCGGCTGAGGCGGACGACCACCCGAGCGGACTTTTTTGCGGTCTGCGCGGCCTACCTTGACCACGATCAGCCGATGGAGTTGAAGCCAGCGGAGGAACTTACTCTCGCCGCCCCATAACCTGGACGGCGTAGTAGAGGAACTGGGCGAGCGCGCCGATGAAGGCGGCCACGTAGGTGAGAGCGGCGGCGTTCAGCACCTTGTTCATGCCTTCGGTTTCCTCTCCAGGAGCCACGAGACCCATTTCGGCCACGAGGCGCTTGGCACGAGCCGTGGCATCAAACTCCACGGGCAAGGTGATCAACTGGAAGAGCATGATGATGCCCATACCGACGGCCATGATCAGCAAGGCAATCTTCGGGCTCAGGATGAAGCTGCCCGCCAGACCCACGATGGGAATGACGAACCCTGCCGCCGTCGTGATACCCACGGCCGCCATGCGGAGTTGCAGCGGAGCATAGGCTGCCTGATGCTGAAGCGCATGGCCTGCCTCATGGGCTGCGACGCCGATGGCTGCCACGGAGGTGCCATGGTAGTTCTCATCGGACAAAACGAGGCGCCGATTCGTCGGATCGTAGTGATCGCTGAGCGTGCCGGGCTGGGACTCGATCATGACATCGGTGATCCCGCTGCGGCGGAGGATTCGAGCAGCGGCCTCGGCACCTGAGATGCCCGTGCTGGAGCCAAGCTGCGAGTAACGAGAGTAAGCGCTGCGAACCATCAGGCTGGCAAGGCCGGAGAGCAGCATGGTGCCAATGAAGATGATCCAAATCATAAGGAGTTTGAGTGGGGTTGGGGGTTGTGGGGTTGTGCGCCAAAGACGCTTTCAAAAGGGTTTTACGCACGCTCTCAGGCATCGGTTCACGAAAACGACATGATTCCGAATCAAGGTGCCGAGTGGAATCGAAGTCTCGCACTCGGACGGCTTTTTTCTGCTGACGCGATACGGTCTCGCCAAGCCCAGAATCATCGTGATTGAGTCCAAAAAGTAATAACTTTCGCAGGTTTGAAAGGAGGCGCGGGGAGGTGTGGAGAAAATATTCATAATTTCTGTTGCGCCTGCGTTTTGAATGTGAGAATATTCTCATAGCTAATCGAAATACCATTATGACCGCCATGATCGCACCCCTCCCAGGATTGGACATCTCGATGCTTACCGCCTTGGCCTTCGCCAAGCGCCACACCCCCGCCACCCCGACAGTCGTCCCGACCGTGGCGGATCAAATTCCTGTCAACCCTGCTCCTGAGCGCCGCATCAATCGCCTGCTCCGTTTCCGCCAGCAGAACCCGGCCCTTTTTGAGCGTCGCCGCATCGAAGGCATGAAGCGCTCCCCGCTGGTCCGCGACAACCTCATGCGTCTCCACCGCGAGCGCAAAGCCGAGTGGCGCGCCTCCGCTCTCAAAAACCCCAAGCTACAGGCCACGGACGTGCATATCGCGGCTAAGGACTGGACCCTTCGTGGGCCGGATGGTCGGGTGTTCCAGTTCCGCAACCTCAAGAAGTGGGTGCGCGAAAACGAGTCCCTCTTCGACCCGACGGACGTGATCTGGAAAGACATGAACGGGAAGGCCAATCAGGCTTGGTGCCGCGCCTTCCAAGCCCTGGGAAGACTCCGTCCCACCAGCTCCAAGCACATCCCCGAGTGGAATGGCTGGAAGTGGGCCGCCTAGTCAGTGGGGCGCTTCAAGACGAAGACGCCGTGATCGCCTGCCGCATTGTAGGTGGCGCGGAATTCCGTCGGAGTAATGGTGCCCTCGGCATTGAAAGTGCCGCGTTTGCCGATGTCGTGCCGGGCCTTGAAGGTGGTCACGCCAGCCTTTTCGGTCACGTCATGAACGGCATTGAAGCTGCCGCGGAAAATCTTTCCCCAGGTGGCGAAGTAACGAAACTCACGAGTGTGCCCCGGCTTCTCAGGTCCCACGAGGCAGAGCAGTTTTCCGGAGTGGCCATTGTATGAACTGGTCCAAGAACCCTCCCACTGGCCTTCGATGGACTTGGCGGGGACTTGAGCCTGCTCCCACTGGCGATGGAACCCCGTGCCGCAGGAGCTGAGTAGGACGAGGGCTAGGAAGGGGAGAAGTCGGGAGCAGAACATGGCTTTGAGTGGGGATCAACGTCCCGGCTCTGTCAATTCTTCACCGCGCCCTTGATCGGGGCTAACCACCGCCCTTGACGAACCGCCTTGGGGGATTGACGCCCGCTTGGGTTTCTGCTGCGATGCAGCCACCATGGAAACTCAGCCTCCCTCCCTAGCGAACGAACGCCTCGGTTCGCTCGATGCCTACCGCGGTTTTGTCATGTTTCTCATGGCCGCCGAGATGCTCCGCATTCCTGGAGTCGCAGAGCATTTCCCGACCAGCACTTTCTGGCAAACACTAGCCTTTCACAGCGAGCATGTGGCTTGGTCAGGCTGCTCGCTGCATGACATGATCCAGCCGTCATTCAGTTTCATGGTGGGTGTGGCCATGCCGTTTTCTATGGCCAGCCGCGCCTCCCGAGGCCAAACCCGTGCGCAGCAATGGGTGCATGCGCTCTGGCGGGCGCTGATGCTGGTGTTGCTGGGGGTTCTCCTTCGCTCCATCGGCGACAAGATCACCTACTGGACCTTTGAGGACACGCTCTCACAGATCGGTCTCGGCTATCCTTTTCTCTTCGCGCTTGGACTCGCCACCACGCGCGTTCGATGGGCCGCCCTTGCGGCGATCGCAGTGGGTTACTGGTTGTTCTTCGTGCTCTACACGCCCCCTGCTGACTGGTCAGCGGCAGCCGCCCATGTGCCGAAAGGCTGGTTACACGACTACACGGGCTTTGCAGCGCATTGGAACCACAATCAGCACCCGGCCTGGGCCTTCGATCGCTGGTTCCTCAATCTGTTCCCTCGCACCAAGGAATTCACGGGCAGCGCAGGCAGTTATTCGACGCTGAGCTTTATCCCCACCCTCGGCACCATGATCCTCGGCTTGATCGCCGGTCAGTGGCTGCGGGATCGCACCAGCTCACGCGAACCTTTGAGAAAACTGGTGATCGCTGGAGCCTGCTCGCTGCTTCTCGGCATCGTGCTGGACAGCTCCGGTCTATGCCCGTCGGTGAAAAAGATTTGGACGCCAGCCTGGATCTTCTTTAGCGGCGGCTGGTGCTTCTTCTTCATGGCGGCGTTTTACTCCGTCATCGACGTGGCGGGCTTCAAGCGCTGGGCCTTCCCCTTGATCGTGATCGGGATGAACTCGATCGCCATGTATGTCCTCGTGCACACGACGGAGGACTTCTTTGGCAAGGCCGTCACCACGCACCTCGGCAAGGCACCGTTCCACCTCTTCGGTGATGCTTTCGCTCCCCTGCTCCACGGTGCGGCGGTTCTTCTCATCCTCTGGCTGATCTTGCTGTGGATGTATCGCCGGAAGATTTTCCTCCGCATCTGAACAAGAAAGTGTCCGCCGAGATTTGCGGATTCGAAATCAGGCATTGGAAGCCTGGGAGCGACCTGCTAGGCTCACCCTCCTATGGCACAAGCAATGATGGACCCCGAGGAGGTGAGGCGCTTCGCGAAAGAGCTGAAGCGCTTCAACGACGACCTCCAGACTCGCGCCGGAGCGCTCCAGGCAAGGTTTTCCGCCCTCGGCGCAACGTGGCAAGACGATGAGCACCAGAAGTTTGCCGAGGAGTTCATTACCACCATGAAAGCGATGAAGAAGTTCCTCGAAGTTTCCGAGAAACACACTCCCTTCCTGCTCCGCAAGGCCCAGCGCATCGAAGAATACCTCTCCCAGCGCTGACCGCCGAACGGTCCACGCCGAGCATTCCCTTTCTCTGATCCCGACCTATGGCCGACGAAGCAAAAGTCCGTTCCATTGATGAACTGGACGCCTTCCGAGCGAAGCTCATCCTCTTCCAGGGCAAGGCGCGCAAAGCCATCGATCAGGCCTCCGAGGAAGTGCGACGCACCCGGCTTTGGATTCAGTCTGACCGCATGCCCTACTGGGAGGCCCAGGTCAAAAGGCGGCTCCGTCTGCTTGAGCAGGCACAGCAGGAGTTGCTCTCGGCTCGCATGTCGGAGTTCATCGACAATCCTGTGGTCCAGCAGCAAAACGTCCGCAAGGCCAAGGCCTCCCTCGAAGAAGCAGAGGAGAAGCTCCGCGCTGTGAAGCACTGGAGCCGCACCTTCGAGACCACCATTCAACCCCTGAGCAAGAAGCTCGAAGGTGTCACAGGGTTCATCGACTTCGAAATTCCCCAGGCGATCCAGCACATGGTGCAGATCATCCGCACGCTCGATGCGTATGCAGAAAGACTCGGCCCTCAAACCGGAGGCGACCGTCTGCCCGAAGAAACTTCCGATACCGCGACTGAACCACCGAATGTGGGTTCTTAACTACATCCATTGTCTTTTGCATGAGCGCCCGCGTCGGAGCCACCAACCTCGAAGAAGCCGTGCGCGAACTCGCTCGACACTGGCAGCACACGCGCAACTACTGGCGCGATCAGAAAGCCCTCGAATTCGAACGCACCTACCTGGAAAAACTTCCCCACTCGATCACCCGCGCCAAACAGATCATGGAGGAAATGGACCTTTTGCTGAGGAAAGTAAAACACGACTGTGAATAGCCCCATCGACTTATCCGCCCATCGCACCCTCGCGCTGCTCAACGACCTCAAACTGCACGTGGCCGACGCCGCTCTGGCCGAGGAGCAGCTCAATGCGGAACTGCGCACCAAACGCTTTCACGCCGACCGCCGCCACCAGCAGGGCGTGCGTCAGACCGAGGAACAACTCGCTGCCCAGGAACTCGAGATCAAGACGCACTACGACGCGCTCGAAGCCCAGGTCAAAGCCACCCACGAGGCACGCCACACCAGGCTCATCCGATTCCAAAACAGCGGCACCCGCAACCTCGGACGCATGGTGCAGGAGCGTCGTGAGAAGTTCCTCGGCGGCGTCCAGGCCAAGCAGGTGATGCTCAAGCGGAGCTTCACCCAGACCACGAACGGCCTCACCGAACAGTTCAATGCACGCACTGAGTCACTTCAGGAACTGGCAGCCCGCATCGGCAAGATGGAGCACGCCGCCCGCACCTTTTTTGGCGGCTACCAATCCTTCCAGAACCTCCTCCGCAAGCCCAACGAAACTCAGCCCTCACCGGAGCATGAGAGGAACCTCGCCTCGATAGAAGGCCATCTCGCCCAAGCAAAGGAGCACCTCGAAAGCTTCCGCGGGTTCATGCTGCCACGACTGTTCGCAGCCGTTCCTCCCACGCTTGCGATTCTCATCATCGCCGTGATCGGTGCCATGCTGGCCTTTGGCTTTGGTGCCAATGAGGCGGCATACCAGCGCGCTGGCATCGTGGCTGGCGGCCTTCTAATCATGCTCATCGCTTTCCACTTTATGGGACGCGTTCAGGCCCAGGATACCGCCACCAGCCTTGCCAGAGCGATTACCACGGCCCGGGCCGTGCAGTCGCGAGCCGCCACTGAACTCCACGAGAACTATGAATCCGAGATCAGGCGCCTGACCGATCAGCATGAGGCGGAGATGGAGGCGATCAAGAATCAGTGGGGCGGCGTCGATAATGTGCAGAAGCAGTTCGAAGCTTCGGCCAAGGACAAGCTCACCAACCTCGTGCCAGTGCTGATCGACAAGAACGATCAACTCCTGCTCTCGAAGCAACGGTTCGTCTCATCACAGCGCGACGAACAACTCCGCCAGCGTCAGACCGAGGCCCAACTCGCCACCAACGAATTCGTCAAAGCACACGACGACGAGATCGCCGAGATCGCCGCCTACGAAACCGCTGAACTCGCCAAGATCGAAGCCCGATGGAAACGCGATGTCTTCCCGATCTACGAGGCCATCGCCGAGATCACCAAGTCGCCAGCTTCCAGCTTCCCCGAGTGGACGAAGAGCCTCCTCGAAAGCTGGAGCCCAGCAGCCCACTTCCAGCCCGCGACACGTTTTGGCAGCATCGCCTTGCACCTACCCGCCGAGACTCTGCCCCGCCATCGCTCCCTCGCCTTGCCGGGCCCCGCAGACGTCGTCCTGCCTGTCACCCTCGCCTATCCGCAACTGGGCTCCCTTTTGATCGAGACCAATGAAGCCAGCGGTGGCCCCGTGAGCAGCACGATCAACAACATCATCCTGCGACTGCTCTGCACCACGCCTCCCGGCAAGGTGGCATTCACCATCCTTGATCCTGTTGGTCTGGGTCAGAACTTCGCCGGTGTCATGCACCTCGGCGATTATGAGGAAACGCTCATCAACCGCCGCATCTGGACTCAGCGCGATCAGATCGAAGAGCGCCTTCAGGAGCTGAACGACCACATTGAGAAGGTCATCCAGATGTATCTGCGCAATGAGTATGAAACCATCACGCAATACAACGAGCAGGCCGGCAGCACGGCCGAAAAGTATCACTTCCTCGTCGTCGCTGACTTCCCGAATGGCTTCAGCGACGTCGCGGCCCGGCGCTTGCAGAGCATCGCCATCAGCGGCCCTCGCTGCGGTGTGTTCACGCTCATTCATTGGGACAAACGAGCCGTCAATCCGGATGGATTTGTGCCCGATGAACTGCGCAAGAGCAGCGTCTGCATTCGTCGTGAACAAGGACACTTCGTGCTCGATCAGGCACCTTCCGACTCGATCCTCAGTCTCGATGCCGCACCGTCGGATGAACTCGCCGTGCCCTTCCTGCACAAGATCGGCAAGGCCAGCATCGACTCAAATCGCGTCGAGCTTCCGTTCGATCAAATCGCTCCTCATGGCGAACTCTGGACCGAGGACACCACGCAGGAACTGCGCGTGCCGATCGGCCGCACCGGTGCTACCAAGCTGCAATACCTCGCCATCGGCAAGGGCACACGCCAGCACGCCCTCTTCGCGGGTAAGACAGGTTCCGGTAAGTCCACCCTCTTCCACATCATCATCACCAACCTCGCGCTGTATCACAGCCCCGATCAGGTCGAGTTCTACCTCATCGACTTCAAGAAAGGGGTCGAGTTCAAGTGCTACGCCACCAACCGCTTGCCTCACGCCAAGGTGGTGGCCATCGAGTCCGATCGCGAGTTTGCCCTCAGCGTGCTGCAACGTGTGGACGAAGAACTGAAGCGCCGTGGTGATCTCTTCCGCAAGCTGGGAGCCCAGGACATTGCAGGCTACAAACGCGCAGGCGGCACCGAGCCCATGCCTCGCAGCCTGTTGTTGATCGATGAGTTCCAGGAGTTCTTCGTTGAAGACGATACCATCGCCCAGACCGCGTCTGTGTTGTTCGATCGCATCGTCAGACAGGGCCGCGCCTTTGGTATCCACGTCTTGTTAGGCTCGCAGACTCTCGGTGGAGCCTTCACCCTCGCCCGTGCCACCATGGGCCAGATGGTGATTCGTGTGGCACTTCAGTGCAACGAAGCCGATGCCTATCTCATCATGGACGAGAACAACGCGGCTCCCCGGCTGCTCACCCGTCCCGGCGAAGGCATTTACAACGACAGTGCTGGTGCCATCGAAGGCAACAGCCCATTCCAGGTTTCGTGGCTCAACGACGAAGAACGCGATGCATGGCTGCACAAGGTCCGCCAGCTCGCCGACGAGCGGCATGACAAGCACGCTGGCCCCATCGTCTTTGAAGGCAATGCACCGGCCGATGTGCGCGAGAACTACCTGCTCTCCGCCGCACTTTCCAAGCCAGCATCACACGCTCCTGCGGCAGGCCGGATGTGGCTGGGCGCTCCGAACTCGATCAAAGGCCCCACCGAGGCAGTCTTCCACAAGCAGAGCGGCAACCACCTGCTGGTCGTCGGCCAGCGCGAGGAGGTCTCGCTTTCATTGCTTGCCATAGGACTCGTCTCGCTCATCGCCCAGTATCCACGCGGCAAAGCCAAGTTTGTGTTCCTCCACAACACACCCGAAGGCACGCCTGATGCGCGATTCCTGGACCGCTTGTTCAAGGTGCTGCCTCCAATCGTAAAGGTCGCGCAGGGTCATCAACTCTCCGAGGTGATGAACGAGCTTGATGAGGAACTGAAGAACCGCAGCGGTGGCGAACCCGGCGCTCCTGCGGTGTTCGTGTTCATCCACGGGCTGCACAAGTTCAAGAAGCTCAAGGCGGACGATGATCTGGACTTCAGCTTCAGCAGCAGTGACAGCGGCCCAAGTGCTGCCAGCCAGTTGAGTAGCTTGATCACCGAAGGCAGCTCTCAGGGCATCCACCTCGTCGTCAGCACGGACACCTACAACAACGTCACGCGTTTCCTCAGCCGCAAGCTGCTGAGCGAGTTTGAGATGCGTCTGGTGTTCCAGATGAGTGCCAATGACAGCGCCAGCCTCATCGACACACCTCGCGCATCGAACCTGGGCCTGCACCGCGCCTTGCTGCACAACGAGCAGGCGGGCACGCTGGAGACCTTCCGCCCATATGCCGAGCACGATGGAACGTGGCTCGATGAAGTGGAATCAATGCTGAAGCTTGCGCTTTAGTTTCTTCACCAGAGCGGGATTGGCTTCGAGTTCCTCCATCAGCAGCGTCAGCACCTCCAGGGTCTGGCGGCTGATGTGGTGCTCCATGCCTTCGACATCTCGATGCACCAACTCGGGATCAAGGCCGAAGCCGCTGAGCAATCGCGTCAGCACCTCATGCCGTCGGGCAATGGCGGCCCCCACATTGCGCCCTTCATCGGTTAATGTGATGCCACGATAGCGCTCATAAACGAGGTAGCCCTCAGAGGCGAGCTTCTGCACCATGTTGGTCACGCTTGCCTGCGCGATGCCGAGGTTCTCCGCGATGTCCACCACGCGGGCATAGCCTTTCCCGGCGATCAGATTGTGAATCTGTTCCAGGTAGTCCTCGATGGCGGGTGACTGGGCGCTGGTAGCGCGGGCAGCCTTCTTTTTCTTGGCGGCAGGCATGGGTGAAGCGGCGGGCGCTTGTGGTAACAAACACATCAACAATGGGCAAGAAAATTTCTGCTTGCTAAAAGTATTAGCCTTGCCTAACTCCTTTAGCCTGACGCATACTTATGGATCAAGTCTCCCTCACTGCCGAGCAGCAGCCTAGCCTGCCCGAATCGCACAGCTCGGTGCCCGTGCCGAAATCCGGCTCTTTCTGGCGCAAGCTCTTTGCCTTCTCAGGCCCCGGCTACTTGGTAGCGGTTGGCTACATGGACCCTGGCAACTGGGCCACGGACCTCGCGGGCGGTTCGCAGTTTGGTTACACGTTGCTGAGCGTCATCCTGGTCTCGAACCTCATGGCCATTCTGCTGCAAAGCCTGTGTGCTCGGCTCGGCATTGCCACGGGGCGCGATCTGGCCCAGGCCTGTCGTGATCACTACTCCCGTCCGGTTAGCTTCGTGCTTTGGGTGCTGTGTGAGGTGGCGATCTGTGCATGCGACCTCGCCGAAGTGATCGGCTCGGCGATTGCCCTGAATCTCCTGTTCGGCATACCGCTTTTCTGGGGCGTGTGTATCACCGTGGTCGATGTGCTTCTCATCCTTCTGCTCCAGCAGCGCGGCTTCAGATACATCGAGGCCTTCGTCATCGCTCTGATCTTCATCATTGGTGGCTGCTTCCTTGCCGAGATCATCTTCTCACGGCCGTCTGTCTCAGCCATCATGGGCGGCTTCCTGCCGAAGGCGGAGATCATTCAGAATCCGGAGATGCTCTTCGTCGCCATCGGCATCCTGGGTGCCACGGTGATGCCGCACAATCTCTACCTGCATTCATCCATCGTGCAGACGCGCCAGTATGACCGCTCACCCCAAGGCAAGCGTGAGGCGATCAAGTTCGCCACCATCGACTCGACCGTGGCACTGATGTTCGCCTTGTTCATCAATGCAGCCATCCTCATCGTGGCGGCGGCCACATTCCACACGGCGGGCAAGCACGATGTGGCGGAGATTCAGGATGCCTACAAGCTGCTCAGCCCGATGCTTGGTGTGACTGTTGCGAGCACTTTGTTTGCCGTGGCGCTGCTGGCCTCTGGGCAGAACTCAACGCTCACGGGCACGCTCGCTGGTCAGATCGTGATGGAGGGCTTCCTCAATATCCGGCTGCCGTCGTGGTTGCGCCGCCTGATCACCCGCGCGATCGCCATCGTGCCAGCCCTGATCGTCACCGCGATTTATGGGGAAAGCGGGACAGCCAAGCTGCTGGTGATCAGCCAGGTGGTCCTCAGCCTGCAACTCTCCTTTGCCGTCATTCCGCTGGTCATGTTCACCAGCAACAAGGCGAAGATGGGTGAGTTCGTCAGTCCGCGATGGATCCAATTCCTGGCATGGACCACCGCCAGCATCATCGTGGTGCTAAACGTGAAGTTCCTCGCCGACTTCTTCGGCCTCACCGCGTAGCGAAACTACTTCCGCAGTGGCGCCTTGCCTTCGTCGAGGAATTCGATGCCCTTCTTCAGCCACTCGGCAGCAGGTGCCTGATGACCCTGGCCAGGGATGTTGAACATCTCGACCGCCTTGAACTGCTGCTCCTTGAAGGCATCAAACACGGCCTTGGTGTTGTTCAGATTGAAGTCCTTCTCACCAGTCACCATCACGTAGCGGCAGTCTTGCTTGGCCATCGCCAGGATTTCGTCGTTTGGGATGTAGCGTGCCTGATAGACTTCCTTCTTTTCCTTGTCGAAGGTCGGCGTGTAGAAGTTGACGCCCATGAAGCAAAGCGCACCCGTGAACATGTCGGCGTAAGTCACACCGAGCATCGAAGCCACTCGAGCACCCCCGCTGAAGCCACTGACATACACACGACGATCATCCACCGTGAAGAGGTTGCGGAGGTTGTCATTGGCATCGAGCGCAAGTCTCATGCGGTCGAAGACATCGCGATTATTGCCCGAATTGCGTGCGCCGATGGCGATGAGTTTCTTGTCAGCCAGCACCTTCTCCCATTCCTTCGGCAGCCCCACGCTGTCGCCGGGGCTCACCCAGACAAACAGCCCGTGCGGATCCGTCTTCTTGTAGGACTTCGGCACCAAAATCATGAACTGCTCCTTCGAGACATCGAAAGCATTGGGGTCCTCCAGGGAGTGCATGCGCATCTTCAACTGCTCAGGATTACCAAGTGGCACCGACTGCTGAAAACCGATCGGACTCCATTCCCCAGGCCTGATGGCAGGCGCTTTCGCCGACTTGGCGGGCTGGGCGAACGCAGGAATCGAAAGGCAGGCGAGGAGACAAAGAAGCCGGTGCATGAGGTGATGGGAAAGGAGGAAGGTGATCGAGTTCAACGTGCGCGAGGGCAGGTTCTTGGCTCGTGATTTGAGTTTCGTGTGACCAATCCTCAGCGGGGCGAGCACTTGCGACAGCCGTGAGAGATGTCATGCTGAATGCGCTGATGCCATCAACTGCCGATACTCCAGCTCTCTGGACCGAGAGCCTTGCTGATTTCCTCATGACTCAATCAGGAGTGGAGGCCATTCGCGTGAACCCCGATGATCGAAAGGTGTCGGTCGCCACCTTGGGCCAGGTCGATCTCATCGCACTCCAGGCCAAGCTGAGCGAGATCCTCCGCGACCTGGATGCCCACTGCAACGATGGAGTTCTCACCATCACCGCCCCATTGCACCTCAAGCAGGATGGGCACGATGTGTTTATCGAAAAGCCGAGCTGCCCGACGGCTCCCAAGCTATGGCACTGGCGTGACTTTGAGTGGCCAGAGCCCGATGAAATCGAGGAGCAGAGCCGCGAAGAATGGCAAATCCTGGCCCTCCAAGCCGGCATCTGCGGCGCGGCGCTCGTCGCAGGATTCATCGCGAAATGGCTCGGCGCTCCCGATTGGGCGGTGCACTCGATCTTTGCCATCTCATTGATCAGCGGAGGATGGGATGCGGCGATCGATACCTGGGAGAAGATTCGCGAGGGCACGCTGGACATCCATTTCCTCATGCTCGCCGTTGCGGCCGGAGCCGTCTCCATCGGCGCGTGGGAAGAAGGAGCGCTGCTGCTGTTCCTCTTTTCGACATCGGGCGCTCTTGAGCACTTCGTCCTGCATCGCACGCATCGCGAGATCAATTCCCTGATGAAGGCCGCGCCCAAACAAGCGCGCGTTGTGCTGCCCGATGGTTCCACCGAAGTCCGAGCCGTGGCGCAACTGGCCATCGGCGATCTCATCCAGGTGCGACCGGATGAACTCTTTCCCGTCGATGGAACGGTCGTGTCCGGCCAGACGGCGGCTGACGAAGCCACGCTGACAGGCGAAGCCGTGCCGATCACCAAGGAAGCAGGTGCTCAAGTCTTCGGCGGCACACTCAACCTCTGGGGCCTCGTGCAAGTGAAGGTGGATCGTGCAGCCCAGCAAAGCGCCCTGCAAAAGATCATCACCCTCATTGAGAACGCCCAGCACATGCGTGCTCCCAGCCAGCGCTTTACCGACAACTTCGGCACTCGCTACACTGTTGGCGTGCTGGTGCTCGTGTTCGTCATGTTCTTCGTCTGGTGGCTCGGGCTCCATCTGCCTCCATTCACCAACACCGAAACGACACGCTCGGCGTTTTACCGCGCGATGACCCTGCTCGTGGTGATGAGCCCCTGCGCGCTCGTGCTTTCCATTCCCTCAGCCATTCTCGCCGCCATCGCCTGGGGTGCGAAACGCGGCGTTCTATTCCGTGGCGGAGCGGCGATCGAGAAGCTGGCCGAAGTGGACACCGTGGCCATGGACAAGACCGGCACGCTCACCGAAGGCGAACTCAGGGTGGCCAAGGTGGAGAGTTTCCCGCCGGGTCGTGAGATGGAAGCCCTGCGCATCGCCGTGACACTCGAGTCCAACTCGAACCACCCCATCGCACGCGCCATCACCGCCTACGGCAAGCAGCATGGCATCGAGTCGCATGAGCTGCATGAGTTCCAAAGCATCGCCGGACAGGGCTTGCGCGGTCGCACCGCCAGCGGCGTGAGCTATGTGGGCCGACGCGAACTGATGGCCAAGAGCGAGCTGTCCAAGTTCCTCGCCGACGTGCCTGATGCACCTTTGGGCTTCAGCGAGGTGTGGGTGCTCCATGCCGATGTGGTCGGACGTGTGCTGCTCAAAGATGAGATCCGCACCGGCAGCAAGGCCGTGCTGGAGCGCCTGGCAGCCGACGGTGTTTGCACCGTGATGCTCACGGGTGATCGTCGCGCCGCAGCCACAGAGGTGGCAAAGGAATTGGGCATCACCGAAGTGCGCGCGGGCTTGCATCCTGAGGACAAGGTCCTTGCGATTGAAGAAATCACCAAGGGCGGGCACAAGGTGGCCATGGTGGGCGATGGTGTGAATGATGCCCCGAGTCTCGCCGCCGCTTACGTGAGCGTGGCCATGGGTGCTCGTGGCAGCGATGCAGCTCTCGAACAGAGCGACGTGGTGCTGATGCAGGACAAGATCGAGAAGCTGCTCAGCGCCCGCAAGATCAGCCACGCCGCGCGTTCCATCATCAAGCAGAACATCGCCATCTCCCTCGGTGCCGTCATTGTCATGGCGGTGTCCGCTCTCTTCGGCATCGTGCCTCTCACGCTTGGCGTGCTCGCCCACGAGGGCAGCACGGTGGTCGTATGTCTGAACAGCCTGCGACTTCTATTTGTGAAGGAAGATTGAGGGTGTCCTACCGCTTGCCACGCTTCTTCTTGATCGCATCTCGGTAGTTCACCGGCTGCTGCTTCGAAGCATCACCCGCCTCAATGCCCGCCCGTTTCTTCAACTCGCGAATCTGATCGCGCAGCAGCGCCGCGCGCTCGTATTCGAGTCGTGATGCCGCCTCCGCCATTTCGCCTTCGAGTTCACGGATCACATCGAGCACCGTTTCATCGCTGGCTCCGCCCTCACGAACCACAGAACTGCCTTCGTTTGATTTGAGGATGCTCAAGCTCGCCTGCACCGGACGCACCACCGACCTCGGTGTGATGCCATTCTTCTCATTGTAAGCGACCTGCTTCTCCCGTCGATACTGGCTGATGCCGATGAGGGCGCTGATGCTGTCGGTCATCGTATCCGCAAAGAGCACCACCTCACCATTCACGTGACGAGCCGCTCGACCAGCCGTCTGGATCAAGGAGGTCTCACTGCGCAAGAAGCCTTCCTTGTCGGCATCCAGGATACACACCAGACTCACCTCGGGCAAATCGAGGCCTTCACGCAGCAAATTGATGCCGATGAGGATGTCGCAGTCACCCGCGCGCAAACCCCTGAGAATCTCCACACGCTCGATGGCGTCGATGTCGCTGTGGAGGTAGCGCACCTTCAGGTTCAGATTACGCAAGTAGTCAGCCAAGTCCTCGGCGGTGCGCTTGGTGAGCGTGGTAACGAGCACCCGCTCGCCTTTCTCGATGCGCTGACGGCAGAGTTCGATCGTCTCGTCGATCTGGCCTTTGAGTGGCTTGATCGTGATCACCGGATCGAGCAATCCCGTGGGGCGAATGATCTGCTCGGCGATCAATGATTTACCCTTAGTGGTAACATCGAACTTCTCCACTGGCTCCGCACTGGAAGAGACGCGAGCGGTTCGCACGGCGGCGCCCGGCAGCGCTGCGGGCTTGCCTTCCTCTTCACCAATGCGATCCCGCTTATGCGGAATGTAAGTCGTGTTTCCGACCACGCTGTTCTCCATCTCGAAGTTCGCGGGCGTCGCGCTCACGTAGAGCGCTTGATTCATGTGCGACATGAACTCGGGGAACTTGAGTGGGCGATTGTCCAGAGCACTTGGCAGACGGAAGCCATGCTCCACGAGCACCGTCTTGCGCGAGCGGTCACCTTCATACATGCCGCCGATCTGAGGCACCGTCGCGTGGCTTTCATCGACGATGAGCAGGAAGTCCTCGGGGAAGAAATCGAGCAAGGTGCCTGGAGTCGCACCAGGCTCACGATTCGTCAGGTGACGCGAATAGTTCTCGATGCCCTGGCAAAAGCCCATCTCCTGCATCATCTCGATGTCATACTCGGTGCGCATTTTCAGGCGCTGGGCCTCCAGCAACTTGCCCTCCTTTTCGAACCACGCGACGCGTTCGGTCATCTCCTCGCGGATCGCTTTGATCGCCCGCCTCAGCTTGTCCGCAGGCGTGACGAACTGCTTGGCTGGGAACAAGGTGTAGCTCGGGAGTTTGGATGTCACGGTGCCCGTGAGGACGTCGATGACGCTGATGCGCTCGATCTCATCGCCGAAGAACTCGATGCGGATGCCCTCGGTATCAAGGTAGGCGGGAACCACCTCCACCACATCGCCGCGAGCCCGAAAGGCGCCGCGCTTGAGCTGGATGTCGTTGCGCTCGTAGAGCATGTCGATCATGCGCGTGAGGAGAACATCGCGCGAGAGCTGCTGACCTTGATGCATGGGCAGCATCATGCCCTCGTAGTCCTCGGGCGAGCCCAAGCCATAGATGCAGGACACGCTGGCCACCACGATCACATCTTTCCGCGTGAGCAGCGCCCCCATGGAAGAGAGCCGGAGCCGCTCGATCTCGTCATTGATGCTGGAATCTTTCTCAATGTAGGTGTCCGTGCGCGGGATGTAGGCCTCGGGCTGGTAGTAGTCGAAGTAGCTGACGAAGTATTCGACCGCGTTGTCGGGGAAGAAGTTTTTGAACTCCGAGTAAAGCTGCGCGGCCAGCGTTTTGTTGTGGCTCATGATCAGCGTCGGTTTGCCCGTCTGCTCGATCACATTGGCCATGGTGAAAGTTTTGCCCGAGCCCGTCACGCCCAGCAGCGTCTGGTGACGGTTGCCCGCCTGGATGGACTTCACCAGCTTGGCAATCGCCTGTGCCTGGTCGCCCTGCGGCTGATAGTGGGAGTTGAGTTTGAACTGGGACACATGGGGTGTGTAGCGCTGGTGCCGAAAAGTTGCAAAGCACGAACCGTGATGGCGACTTTCTCACCGTCGTCCTCAGATAATCTGTCACACCGGCATAAGAATGCGGTTCTACATGGCAGTAACCATCACTGCTTTCTCGAAGAATCCCCCTTTTCGCCAGCGCCATGCTTCACAAACTCTCCTCCGCCGTCGCATCCTTTCGGGATTCGCTGCGGCTGGCCAAGACGCCCATTTTCAAAGACAGCATTGCCATGCAGATGCGAATGACAGCCATGAAGCCCGAACTCTTCAACTGGCACTTCCAGGAGGCGGTCAGCAAGACATGCCCGGCTCTCAAAGACCATCCACAGGTCCGCTCGATCACGTTTCAGCAGACGATTCGCCTGCTCGGCTTCGCCTTTCCTTTGGGATTCTTTGCCAACAAGTGGCATCACGACCCCGCCACGAGCGCCATGAAGGAGCGATTGATCCGTGTGGTCGCACGCCACTGCAAATGCCGGGCCGAGGTCTCCATCGAGATGCTGCGGCGGATGAGCATCACCATTGCCGGAGCCTACGCCGCCTTCCCTGGCAGGCATCAGCTGCCGGTCAGCGCCTGGATGCAGGAGCTGCTGCACGGCACCGCCCGCAAGCATCCCGAGCTATGCCAGGCTCTCACCTCTTTGCACATCGGCTTGCTGGGCATGTTCGATGAGCCTGGAACGATGGAGAGGCAGACAATTGCCCGCCTCACCTTGATTCGTCACTACCAGGAGTGGGCATTGCAAAAAGACAGCTGGGTGGACATGGACTGAAGCACCTCGCGAATCGCGAAATCAACTCGGCCCGTGACATAGCGCGCGTTCACGTCTTTAGACAAGGCATGTCCGCTGTGCCGCCGCCTCGCAAATTCAATCCGCATCCCTTCGCCTATCACGAAGAACTCGAGCTTTCGATTCACACCCTTACGAACGAAGGCAACGGACTGGCGCGCGTGAACGACTGGGTGGTCTTCGTGCCTTTTGCCCTGCCGGGCGAGAAGGTGCGGGCTCGGGTGTTCCGCAATCACAAGAATTACAGCGAAGCTGATCTGGTCGAAGTGCTGGAACCCTCGCCTCATCGTGTTGCGGCGGTGTGCCCGCTGTTCGGCCGCTGCGGTGGCTGTCAGTATCAGCACCTCGACTATCACGAGCAACTGGCCTGGAAGCAGAAGCAGGTGGCTGAACTGCTCAAGCACATGGCGAAGATCGAGTTCGATGTGGAGCCTGTGGTGCCCTCGCCCCAGACCTTGGGCTACCGCTCGAAGATCACCCCTCATTTTCACAAGCCCAAGAACGGAGCCATCGGCGAGATCGGCTTCCTCCGCGCTGGCACGCGCAACGCGATGGTGGATGTGCCGCAGTGCCCGATCGCTATGCCGGACCTCAATGAACGCCTGTCCGCCGTGCGCGCCGAGGTGCTCAGCGGCCAGCGTGAGTTCAAGAACGGCGCCACCTTGCTCCTCCGCTCTGCGGGCGGCGAGGTGCTCACGCATCCACATCAACTCGCCCGCGAGGACGTGGGCGGCGTGAAGTTCGAGTTCCAGGCGGGCGACTTCTTCCAAAACAATCCCTTCATCCTCCCTGCCTTCGTGGAGCATGTGGTGAGCGAGGCGACAGCCTGCGGAGCGAACCATCTCATCGACGCGTATTGCGGCTCCGGCCTCTTCGCCTTGTGCTCGGCCTCACGCTTCCAGCAAGTCAGTGGCGTGGAGGTTAGCGAGACTGCCGTGGTGAAGGCCAAGCACAATGCGGCGCTCAATGGCTTCACGAATTGCTCGTTCATCGCCGCCAGCGCGGAACACATCTTTGAAGGCATCACACACGATGCGCATGACACCGTGGTGATCATTGATCCACCGCGAGCAGGATGCGGGGAGGCGTTCCTCCAGCAGCTCTTCACTTTTGGCCCGAAGGCTGTGGTTTATGTGTCGTGCAATCCTCCCACCCAGATGCGCGACCTCGTCATGTTCAAGGAAGCAGGCTACGAACTGAAGCGCGTGCGCCCCTTCGATCTCTTCCCGCAGACGAAGCACCTCGAGTGCGTGATGACGCTTGCGAAAGCCTCCGCCTAGTGATGGAATCGAGCGCCATGCTCCCTAATCAGTCCTCCCCTTTCACTCCGCAGAACCCGCCTCCCATGGGTCGATTCGACGAGGCCCGGAAGATCGAGGTGCGCCCTCGTGCCCCCGGTCCCCGCGGCGCAGAAGCTGCCGAGGAACTGGCCGCCGACAGCACCATCGCGAGCGATGCCGTCCTGCACTTCTCCTGCCCCGCCTGCCTGCACATGCTCGGCACGCCCAAGCAATCCGTGACCATCTCCGTGAAGTGCCCCGAATGCTCCTCGTGGGTGATGCCGCCGCAGATTGTGAACATGGGCCTGACGGGCAAGACGACCTTGCCTCCTCCTCGCAAGACGGGCGTCAATCCGCTGAAGCGCTGAGGCGACGGGTGGTTTGGGCCTGCGCAATGTGAGACGTGGTGCTGGTTTCCAATACGAATCCAAACCGAATAGCTCGCGAATGACCGCGAATAGTCCGTCTCGCCTGATTCATCTTCATTCGCGTCAAAGGAGAACCCATCACGCCCCCTTGGCTGCCTTTGACTGCCGGAGCCCTCGCGGCTGGCGCTCGTCATTTGTCGTGCGCATTTCGAATTCGCAGCCACAGTAACGGCTCGTCGAGACTGCACTGCGATGACCTCCGTCCTCACCCCTGATCTTCTGACTGGCTTTTCCCTCCGGGGCGATGCCGAGCGTGGAGTCGAAGGATGGTCCCCGGACTTGATCGCCAGCCTGGACTGGCTGCGCCTGGGTGAACTGCTGCGTGCCATCGCTGCCAATGCGGGCTGCGAACTCGGCCCTTCGCGTGTGCAGCTCGACGGTTCCGTCCAGTTCGCCATGCTGGAAGCGCCCAAGTCCCTGCACGAACGCCGCGCCCTGGTGAAGCTCGTTGGCTGGCGCGAGTGGGGTGCCACGCCGGAGACGGTGCAGGCCTTCATCAATGAGTTGGAACGCATCCGCGAGCCCACGCGAGGCGTGCTCGTCGCGCCGGATGGTTTTTCCGCAGCCGCCAAGAATCGAGCGCACAACGTGGGCATCGAGGCCATCGACGCCGCCCAGCTTCACCAGATCCTGACCCGCCTGCCCGCAGAGCAGGCTGACTTTTTCTACACGGTCACCACGGCGGGCTCTTGCAAGGTGCCCACCTGCCCCGTGTGTCTGCGCAAGCTCTCACGCATGGAGCAGCAAACCACGCGCGCGATGCGCACCGTGCCCGGCGAGATGGTGTTTCAGACTTCCACCCTTGTCCCTGATCCCGTGGCCTGCGGGCGCCTGGAGATCATGCACGACTGCGAGGTGACCTTCCTCCATGAGGTCCGGGCCAAGGAGATGATCGTTCGCGGCCACGTCTCCGGCGATTTCATCTGTGAGGGCCCCGTCATTTTGCAGCGCGGAGCCACCTTGTCCGGCACCCTCGCGGCCCGCTCCGTGGACGTGCAGGACGGGGCCGAGATCATCGGGCAGTTCCGCATTCTCGATGGCGTCACGGATGCCCTCACCCAGCTGGCTCCCACGTGGTTCTGGCGCTGCCTGAACAGCTCGGGCAAAACCCAATGCCGCAGCGTGCTCTTCGAGCCTCACTCGCTCGTGTGAACAGTCCGTGGCGTTGCCGTGATCACTCGAAGCACAAATGATAGCAAGGGCGTCACAGACTCATGCTGGACATGAAGACAGCAGCGTGACAAACTCCCCAGCGTTTGAATGGCCTGACTTGCGTCGTTTTAGTCGTCGAATCAATCCTTCTCACCTCCAACCACCGTGTCTCTTCCCACCGTTTCTCCATCACTAGCCGCCGGTTTCACCGCGCAGTTTCGCGATGATTACGTGAAGGCGTTTCGCACCATGCTGATGTCCCGCATTCTAGAGGACAAGCTCGCCAGCCTTTACCGCGCAGGACGCCTCGTCGGCGGTGTGTATCTGGGCAAAGGCCAGGAGGCCTACAGCGCCGCCCTGGGCTGCCAGCTGACCAAAGGCAAAGACATCCTCGGCACCTTTATTCGCGACCAGGCCGCTCGCATCGCCTGGGGCGAGCCTTTGCTCGATGCCTTCCGCACCTACTTCGGATCCGTGCTCGGCCCCATGCGTGGACGCGACGGCAATGTCCATCGCGGCCGCCCCAAGGAAGGCCTGCCAGCCATGATCTCGCACATTGGCAGCATGACCGGCGTGGTCGCTGGAATGCTATTCGCACGACGCCTGCAAGGCCGCCTGGGTGATGCGGTAGGCGTCGTCACCATCGGCGAAGGCGGCACCTCGACAGGCGCTTTCCACGAGGGGCTCAACCTTGCCGCCGTGGAAAAACTTCCGCTGATCATGGCGATCACGAACAACCAGTTCTCCTACTCCACCGCGAACAGCCGCCAGTTTGCCTGTGAGAACCTCATTGATCGCGCCAAAGGCTACGGCGTTGATGGCTACACGGTGGACGGCACCGATCTGGTCGAATGCCTGCGCGTCGTCAGCACCGCTGTGCGCCGCGCTCGCGAGGGCCACGGCCCGCAGATGATTGTGGCCTCGCTGCTGCGCCTGTCCGGCCATGGCGAGCACGATGACGCCTCCTACATTCCCGATGCGATGAAGCAATCGTCCGTGGGACGCGATTGCATGGTTGTCGCCGAGCAACGGCTGATCGCCGAAGGCTGGGGCACGGCTGCTGAAGTGGAAAGCTGGCGCGCGGAATGCCGCTCGGCGATTGAGAAAACGATGGCCCAGGTGACGAAGGAGCCCGCGCCTGATCCCTTCAAAGAAAGCTGGCGCGCGCTCTCGACACCGGAGCTTGCCGAAGGCATGTGGCTGGAATGAGTCTGACCTACCTCGAAGCCATCCGCGAAGCGCAATACGAAGCGCTGCGCAAGAACCCGAACGTCTTCCTCTACGGGCAGGACATCGGCGGATTCGGCGGCGCATTCAAGGCGACGAAGAACCTGCAAAACGAGTTCCCCGGCCGCGTGTTCGATGCCCCGATCAGCGAAGACGCGATGGTCGGCATGGCCATCGGTGCCGCCATCGAAGGTGCTCATCCAATCCTGGAGATGCAGTTCGCCGACTTCAGTTCCGTCGGCTTCAATCAAGTCGTCAATCAAGCCGCGACCCTCTACTGGCGCACCAACACCCCGTGCCCCATCACGATCCGTCTGCCCTCCGGCGGCACCGCAGGCAGCGGCCCATTTCACAGCCAGTCCATGGAAGCCATTTATGCGCACTATCCTGGCCTCGTGATCCTCACACCTGCCACGGTGGAGGATGCTTACTGGATGCTGCTCGATTCCGTGGAGTGTCAGGACCCGGTCATCTTCTGCGAGCACAAGTTCCTCTACTACCACCTCAAGTCCGAGTCCTTCGGCAATCGTGAGCTGCCCATCGGCAAGGCCCGCATCGCACGCCCCGGACGCCACGCCACCGTGGTCACCTACAGCGCGATGTTGCACGAATCGATCCGCGCCGCCGAAGAGTTGCAGGCCGACGGCTACCAGGTGGAGGTCGTCGATCTACGCTCAGTGAAGCCGATCGACACCGATACCATCCTAGCCTCCGTCGCTCGCACCGGGCGCTTGCTTTGCGTGGGCGAAGCCTTCCCCTGGGGCGGCGTCACCGCCGAAGTCCTCGCCCGCGTCGCTACCGAGGCCTTCCACCTGCTGGATGCACCTCCGCAGCGCCTGAACTCCAAGGACACGCCCATCCCCTACCACCCCAACCTCTGGAAGGCCCATCGCCCCACCGTCGCCAGCATCACCGATGCCCTGCGCCGCCTGCTGCGTGATTGAGTTTCATCCTTCTGACTTCATCCTTCATCCCTCCGAAGATGCCCGCCATTCCCATCCTTCTGCCACAGCTCGGCGAATCCATCGCTGAGGCCACCGTGGTCAAGCTGCTGGTCAATTCCGGTGACAAGGTCCAGGCCGACCAGGACCTCATGGAAGTGGAGACCAACAAGGCCACCATGGGTGTGATCGCCCCTGCCAGTGGAGTCATCGGCAACATCAACGCTCAAGTCGGCACCAGCTATGCCGTCGGTGCCATCCTCGCCACTCTCGAAGTCAGCGACGAAGATGCCCGCACCCTCGGCGTCACAGCACCTGCACCCGAGCCCGCTCGCTCCAGTTCCGGCAAGCGTGCCTCAGCCGCCAAGAAGGATGTCGTTCACTTCGCGGTAAACGAGAACGAAACGATCTACCAGAAGCAGCCCACCGTAGAGCCCGTCGTTGGCGGCCTGCCCGTGCCTGCGGGAGCTGCTGGAGCCAGCTACATCTCACCTCGCATGAGGGCGCGCATGACCGAACTGGGTCTCAATGCCGCAGACCTCGCTGGCGTTGCAGGCACAGGCGCTGGTGGACGAGTCACTGTCGAGGACTTCGAGCAATTCCTCCGCACGCTGGAGCAGCATCGCATGACGCCCGCCTCGCCGATGCGCATGGCCGTGGCCGATGCCATGCGCCGCAGTTGCACCCGTCCTCTCGCAACCGTCGGCACCCCCGTGATGCTGGACGCCATGCTGGCGCACCGCAAGAAAGCCAATCCCAAGCCCGGCCCCGCGCTCTACGCCATCCGCGCCCTCGCCATTGCCCTCGCCGAAAACACCGCCGTCGCCGGACGACTCGTAGGCAACCGCATCGTGCATCCCATGGCGATCGATATCGGATTCGCAGTCGAAGTGGAAGACGGAGTCATGGTCCCCACCATCCGCGATGCCGATCAGCGCAAGCTCAGCGATATGGTCACCACCTACAACGAACTCGTCGATCTCGCCCGCAATCGCCGTCTGCCCCGCGAAGCCTCAAAGCCTGGCATCGCCACGGTAACCAACTTCGGCACCTTCGGCATCGCCTGGGCCACGCCCATTCCCCTGCCCGAGCAAAACCTCGTCATGGGCCTTGGCGCAGGCCGCAAGGAACCCGTCTGGAGCGAGGAGGTGAATCAGTTCATCCCTGTCACCATGGCCGAACTGACCCTCAGCTTCGACCACCGCATCCTTGACGGCGGCGGCGCAGGCCGCTTGCTGCAACGCGTCGCGCAGTTGCTTCAGACGCCGGAGAAACTCTAAGGCCTGGCAATATTCGCCCGCGTCGGCATCGGCTTACGAAAAGCTGATTTTTCAACTTTTGTCTCGACTCTGATCTTAAAAGCTGAAAAATCCGCTTTTAATGAAGGATCCACTGCCCCACCTCAGCCGACGCGAGCGAGAGATCATGGACATCGTGTTTGCCGCACGCGAAGCCACCGTCGCCGACATCGAAGCGCGCATGGCTAATCCACCAACTCGACCAGCGCTGCGTTCCCTCGTCACCATCCTGGAGAACAAGGGCCACCTCACGCACACCAAGCGTGGTCGTGAGTTCGTCTATCAGCCCGCGCACAAGCCCGAGAGCGTGGGGCGCTCAGCACTGGGCCGGGTGCTCAAGACCTTCTTCGACGGCTCCGTGACTCAAGCGCTCGCCTCCTTCCTCAGCGACCCCAAGGCGCGCATCAGCCAGTCCGAACTCGACGATCTGGCCGACTTCGTCGCCAAGGCCAAAGCCACTCAACCCCCACGCAAGACCAAGTCATGAACGCCCATCATCTGCCTTCAGACCTTGCCTGGCTTGGCGACGCCACACTTCAGGCAACGATCCTTCTCGCATTCGCATGGTTCATTTCACTCAGCGTCTGGAAGCTGTCGGCTGCCAAACGTCACACGCTGCTGGTGCTCGCTCTTTGCAGCGTGCCTCTGCTCATGGTCGGAGCACTTCGGTCACCCCAATGGAGCTGGACCTCATCTTCTGCACAACCAGCACCCTCCACTTGGCAGACACGCGTGACGCTCGCGAGTTCCGATGAACCACCTCAGCCAGCAACTTCCCAAGCCGTTGCCACAGCGACAATTCAGACATCGTCTGCCGGTGTAAATGCGATGATGCTCATCTGGCTCATCGGCATGGCATTAAACCTGTGGAAGCTGGGCTTTTCGATGCTTCGTCTGCGCTTGATTCGTCGCCGCAGCACGAGCGTGAGTAACGGAAGAGTCCAGAGCATGATCAATCACCATCCATCGGTGGAAGTGCTGGTCAGCAGCGCCACCATCATGCCCATGACCTGGGGCGTGTTCTGTCCCGTGATCGTGCTGCCGCCATCGTTTGCAGCCTGGAGTGACGAGCGCCTGCGCCTGGTAATCGAGCACGAACTCGCTCACATCGAACGTCGCGATGCGCTCGCCCATCTGGCGTGCTCGCTCGCGGCGTGCTGCCTTTGGTTTCATCCGTTCGTGTGGATCGTTCAGCGGCGTCTGGCTCAACTCCGAGAGTCCGCCTGCGACGACCATGTGCTCCGGCACTCCGAACAGTCGCCTGCGGACTACGCCGACGAATTGATCCAGGCCATCACTGCCCTCCGCAAGGAAGGACATGCGTTGGCACTCGCACCCGCTCTCGCGATTGGCATGGCATCCATGGCTGCACGTGAACTGAAAGCACGGCTGACAGCGATCCTGGATACCAAGCATGATCGCAGCACACTGTCGGTCAGAGGTCTTTGGTTGAGCGCCCTGGGATGCACCACGCTTGCCTCGCTGCTGTCCAGCCTGAGCGCGTGCCGAGAGGCACCGAAAGCAACTGCCAGCGGACACCGAGTCGCCACCGATGATTCACGGATCTACTTCTTGTCGGACACCCAGTTTCACCGGTTGATCGGCGCAGCTCCGCCAGCGCCTACTCCTGCTCCCGTCGATCCCTTTGCTCCCAAAATTCAAGCCTCTTTAATTCCATCGAAAACGTCCGATCTCGTGCAGCTCGCGATGCGCATTCGCACCCGACTCCTGGACGAGGGCATCGCGTTTCAGCCCAATCCAAATGGCGAGGCCCTGGTCATGGCGGATGAACGCGCGATGAAAGTGTGGGCTGATGACGCCAACCACACCAAGATTACCACGCTGATCAATCGTGGCGGTCCTACCACCAAACAGGTGCGGATGAGCATGTTTGCATTCGAGGTGCCGGTTACGCCCGAGCATCTGAAACACTTCGTCGAAGAGTCCTCCAGTCCACGCCTCGAAATGCGTGGCGTGCTGACGGAAGATCAAGGCAAGGCTCTGCTGCTCAAGTTGCGCGAAGACAAGGACATCAAGCTCATGGCCACGCCGACGACGACAGCGAAGAGCGGAGAACGTTCCTCCATTGAAGTAGTGCGCGAGTTCCTTTATCCAACGGAATTCGATCCCCCCAATGTCCCAGAGCCAGATAAGATCACAGGCAAAGCAGGACCGGTGACGCCCGCCACACCCACCGCCTTTGAGATGCGTCCAGTCGGACTTCGCATGGAAACCGAGGCGGTCGTTGATCAGGATGGAAGCATTGATCTGCAACTCGCACCCGAGCTGACCTCCTTCGAAGGCTTCATCAACTACGGCTCGCCGATCAAAGAAAGAGACGAGAGCAACGTCGGCTCTCGCGTGGAACTGACGCTGACCGAGAACCGCATTCCTCAGCCTGTCTTCTCGACCAGCAAGATAAGAACCAACGTCACCATCGCCGACGGCTCCTATGTCATTCTCGGAGGATCAGCGAACGAACCCGCAATCACCCTCGACCCGATCAGCAAGACCGCCCAAAACCGAAACGACGTGGACCTCAGAAAGCTGCCCACCTGGGGCAATTCGAAGACTGCCATCTTTTTCTTGATCCAGGCGAGCATCGTCAAGAACGACAGAAAGTGAGGTGCGCACTTGAATCCCTCGATCAGTCGGGCGCCGTCACGCCAGAATCTCCTTCACCACATTGCCATAGACATCCGTCAGACGGTAATCGCGACCGAGGTGCCGCCACGTGAGTTGCTCGTGATCGAGCCCCAGCTGATGCAGGATGGTCGCATGCAGGTCATGCAGGTGAACTTTGCCAGCGACAGGTCTGAATCCAAAATCATCCGTTTCACCAAAGGTGAAGCCACGCTTCACACCACCGCCCGCCATCCAGGTGCAGAAGCTTTCGGGCTGATGCTCGCGGCCATGCTTGTCGATGGGTGAGGTGCCGCTGAGGTCCTGGCTCCACGGTGTGCGACCGAACTCGCCGCTCCACACAACCAACGTGTCCTCAAGCAGACCGCGAGACTTGAGGTCTTTGATCAAAGCGGCGCACGGCTGATCGCTGGCCGCGCAGCTCTTCGGCAGGGCATTGCGGATGTCACCGTGATGATCCCAGCCTCCCATCGTGACCTGCACGAACCGCACGCCCGCCTCGCTGAGACGACGCGCAAGCAGGCAGGCACGGGCGTTCTTGTCGCAGTCCTTGTTGCCCACACCGTAGAGTTGCTTCGTGGCTTCGGATTCGCTGGAGAGGTCCACGAGTTCAGGCGTCGCCGTCTGCATGCGAAACGCGATCTCCATGCTCTCGATCATGCCTTCCATGTGCGCATCGTTGTGCGATTGCTCCAGCAGGCGGCGGTTCATACGCTGCGTAAAATCAAGTCGAGCACGTTGCGTCTTCGCGTCACCCGACACATCACGCAGGTAGTCGATGGGCGAATCTTTGTCGCTCTGCGGCATGACCACCTTCGTGCCTTGATGCGCTGCCGGCAGGAATGACGAACCGTAGAGACGAGTGTCGCTGTCGGGGTGGATCGTGATGAAGCTCGGCAGATCTTGGTTCTCGGTGCCGATTCCGTAGCTGATCCACGAGCCCATAGACGGACGAGCTTCTGCAGTGACGCCAGTTTGAAATTGCAGCGCCGCTGGCTGGTGCTGGTTGTTGTCCGAATGGACTGCACGCAGGAGGCAAAGCTCGTCCGCAATCGTCGCGGTGTGCGGCAACAAGTCAGAGATCATCATGCCGCTTTGTCCCCGAGGGCGCACCGCCGCCTGCGTGGCCAGCGCGAGGAACTTGTCCGTGCCCACGCGCAGCTCATTCGTGTTGATCGGGGCGGAGATCGTCTTGCCATGCATCCGCGCGATGTAGTCCTTCGGATCGAACAGATCCGGCTGCGACGGTCCACCTGACATGAACAAGAAGATGACGCGCTTCGCCTTGGCCGGAAGCTGCGGTGATCTCGCAACGAGCGGACTCGACGCTGCCTGGACGATGTCATGCAACGCCAGCGCACCAAACCCAGCGGCAGTGCGCTGAAGCCAGGAGCGGCGAGAGAGGCGACGGACGTTCGGCATGGCACTACTTACGCGACCACTGACCGGAACTTAACGGCGAGTCTGCGCCCCCGTCACCCTCGGGAGACCCTGATAGCGACGCAGTTCCTCCGCAGTGACGCCGGCATCCCAGCCAAGCACCTCGGCCATCCACGTGGAGACCTGAATCGCCAGCTCCGCCGCATCACGGTGATAGTAGTGCCAGCTGGTGCGACGAATCATCACATCATCCAGATGCCGCGCCCACTCATGCTGGCAGAAGTGCCTCACAGCTTCAGGCGTGATCTCGGGCGGCGTGATGCCACTGAAGGTCACACTCGAGAGCAAAGGCTCGTCCGCCGTGCTACATGCGCTTCTCGGAAGCTCGGTAGCGGCGATGAGACGATCGACTGTCTGCTCGGCCATCAGTCGGCAAGTGGTGAGTTTGCCGCCAGCCACATCCCACCAGTTCGGCTCAGGGCTTTTGATCTCATGCGAGCGCGAGATGTCTGACGGACGACCCTTTCGATCCGCGATCAAAGGCCTCAATCCCGCCCAAGCGCTGATGACATCATCCACGCAAAGCTTTGCCGATGGGAAGTGCGCATTCGCGATGCGCAGCACGTAGTTCACATCATCCGGATCAGCGAAGACCTCGCTCAAGGACCCATCATAATCGGTGTCGGTCGTGCCAAGGATTGTCCGCTCGCCCCAAGGAATGGCGAAGAGAATGCGCGATCCTTCGGTCATGACGATCGCGTCAGACACTGGCAAACGACTGCGCTCGACTACGAGGTGGATTCCCTTGGTTAGGCGAAGCTGCACCGCGCTGTGTGGCAACCCATCCGCCCATGGGCCCGTGGCATTGACCACCGTCCTGGTTTGAATCGTGAACCTCGTATCGGCCTCGATCTCGCAGCGCCACATCTCCTCGCGCTTGCCAGAAGTGAACCTCGCGTAGTTCAACAACACAGCTCCATGGTCCGAAGCCGAGCGCAAGGTATCGAGCACCAATCGCGCATCATTGGTGAGGCCATCAAAGTAACGCACCGCTCCCTTCAACCCATCCGCAGACAAGCCCTGCACCGATTCCACGGTTTCCCTCGCATCCATCCAACTAGAGCTGCCCAGATTGCGACCACCACACAGAAGATCATAAAGTTTCACACCGAACATCAGCTGCCAGAGCTTCCACTTCGGATTCTGCCGAAAAGTCGGAAACACAAAGGGAAGCGGTGCCGCCAGGTGCGGAGCGATACGGTGCAGAATCGTCTTCTCCACACTGGCCTCATGCACGAGCCCGATGCGTCCCTGCGCGAGGTAGCGAATACCACCGTGAAGCAGTCGGCTGGATCGACTGCTGGTCCCAAACGCAAAATCACGCTGTTCCACCAACGCGGTTCTCAAACCCCGCATCGCTGCATCTCGCGCGACACACGAGCCGACGATGCCGCCACCGATGATCAGCACGTCAAAGGTTTGATCTTGAAGCTGCGCGATGGTGTCCGATCGGTTCACGCGTCCAGTGTGACAGAGGCCCAGCCACTCGTCCGCCAGAATCTCATGCGGAAGTCATCCATCCCTCACGCCAGTGCTTTCGTCACCACACGCCGTTCCTCGACGCCAGTCAGCCGCTGATCGAGGCCCTGATGATGAAAACTCAGCCGCGTGTGATCCACGCCCATCAGATGCAGGATCGTCGCGTGCAGATCGCTCACATGCACGCGATCCTCGACCGCCTTGAAGCCGAGTTCATCCGTCGCGCCGATGGCCTGGCCGCCTTTCACGCCTGCGCCGGCCATCCACATCGAAAAGCCATGCCAGTCGTGATCGCGGCCTGGCTTGCCCACGCCCTCGCTCGTCGGCGTGCGGCCGAATTCACCGCCCCACACGAGCAGCGTCTCGTCCCACTGCCCTGTGCGTTTCAGATCGGCGATCAAGGCCGCGATGGGCTGGTCCGTTTCGCCCGCGTGCAGCGTGTGGTTCTTGATGCAGTCATTGTGACCGTCCCACGTGTCCTCGATGTGCCCGCCGCCGGAGTAGAGCTGGATGTAGCGCACGCCTTTCTCGATGAGGCGACGCGTGATGAGGCACTTGCGGCCAAAGTCGGCCGTCAGCGGATGATTCAGACCATACATCTCGCGTGTGGCGGCGGACTCGCGGTCGAGATCGACCACATCCATCGCCTCCGTCTGCATGCGATACGCCAGCTCATACGACTCGATGCGCGCATGGAGTTCCGACTGCCCCGGATGACGCGCGAAATGCTCTTCATTCATCGCTTTGAGCAAATCGAGGCTGCGCCGCTGCGTGCGGTCGCTCGTGCCCGTGGGCGTGGCGAGATCGAGCAAGGGCGAGCCGCCGCTGCGGAACAACGTGCCCTGAAACGCCGCCGGCATGTAGCCCGCCGACCAGTTCGACGCGCTGCCGATCGGTCCGCCGCGCGGGTCCGTCATCACGACATAGCCCGGCAGGTTTTGATTCGTCGATCCCAGTCCGTAGCTCAGCCACGAGCCGAGGCTCGGCTTGCCGATGAAGATGCTGCCGGTGTTCATCTGCAGGCAGCCAGACGCATGCGCCGCCGTGTCCGCATGCATCGAGCGGATCACGCACAAGTCGTCCGCATGCATCGCCACGCGTGGAAACAGGCTGCTGATCGGCAGGCCGCTTTGCCCATGCCGCGTGAACTCAAACGGCGACTGCATCAAATGCCCCACCGCACGTCCGTTCGACCCCACCTTCGCATCGCCCGTGTAGGGCTGGCCGTGAAACTTCTTCAGCGCCGGCTTCGGATCAAACGTGTCCACCTGTGACGGCCCGCCGTTCATGAACAAGAACACGCAATGCTTCGCCTTCGCCGGAAAGTGCCCGCGCCTCTCCGTCAACGGCCCCGCCATCAAATCCGCCAACGCCAGCCCCGCAAAGCCACCGGTGGCCCGCAGCAGGCAATCGCGCCGTGTGAGGAGAGAGTTCATCGGGTCATTCAGGATAAACAAACTCGTTCAAATTGAGAATCACACGGCAGAGTTGCTCCAGCGGCTCGTTCTGCAAAAAGGCGCGCATCTTCGTCAGTTCATCACTCGATGGCTCCCGACACAGCGCAAGCCTACAGGCAAGCGTGATCTGTTTCGTTGCATCATCGCCAGCCTCGCGTTTCAGACGGGCAGCGAAGTGCCTGGCTTGTTCGTTCACGAAGTCACCATTGAAGAGCGTGAGGGCCTGCGGGGCGACGGTGGTGACTTGGCGTTGCGGGCAACTGCTGACGGTGTCGGCGAGGTCGAGCGTCTCCAGCATGGGCACGACGAGGCCGCGCTTGATGAAGGTGTAGATGCTCCGGCGCGAGGCTTCGCGTTCGTCGGAGGCCTTCCAGATCTTGTCTTTGTCGGTGTTGGCTTCGAGCGCGGCGGCGGGAATGCTAGGTTTCATCGCGGGACCGAAGCGCTTCGGATTGAGCTGGCCGCTGACCGCGAGCATGGAGTCGCGGATGGCTTCGACTTCGAGACGGCGGTAGCGGTAGAGCTGAGAGCCCAGAGCGTAGGGCGAAGAGCCAGAACTGCTCCCAGGTGACGCGACCGCGGGATTGGACTCTCCGCTCTTTGCCCTTTGCTCTACGCTGCTACTTTGCCAAGCACGGCTGGTCAGCATGAGCCGGTGCAGCTTCTTCAATGACCACTTCGCGTCATGCACGAACCAATGCGCCAGCCAGTCGAGCAACTCGGGATGCGAGGGAGCCGCGCCCATGAGGCCGAAGTCATTCGCGGTGCTCACGAGGCCCTGGCCGAAGTGCTGTTGCCACACGCGATTCACGATCACGCGAGCGGTAAGCGAGTTTTTCTCGCTCGCGATCCACTGCGCGAGGCCGAGTCGGCTCTTCTTTGCGAGAGTCGCGGCAGTTTCGGACAAAATGGCCGGGGATGCGGGCTCGACACGATCTCCCAAACGCGAGGGCGATCCGCGCAGCAACACGTGCGTGAGCGGCAGCGTGCCCGCGACCTGTTTCAAGGTGTAAACCTCCGTATCGCCGATCTTCACCGTCAGCTCCGTGCGGCCTTGGCGCGGACGTTCCAGCGGATTGAACACGGCGACGAGGCTATAGTAGTCGCGCTGGCTCAACGGCTCGAATTTGTGGTCGTGACAACGCGCACAGCCGATGGTGAGGCCGAGAAAGGCCTGCCCGGTGGTGCTCACGATGTCATCAAGCTGGTCGAAGCGATCCGTGGGCGGATCGGCAGGCTCGTCATCCCAATGCCCGAGCCGCAGGAAGCCGGTGGCGATGTGCGATTCGAGCGATTTGTCCGGCAACTCATCTCCGGCGATCTGCTCGATGACAAATCGGTCGAAGGGTTTGTCGTTGTTGAGCGCGTTGATGACGTAGTCGCGGTAACGCCACACGAAGGGCTTCTCCGCATCGCGTTCGTAGCCGTTGCTGTCGGCATAGCGCACGACATCCAGCCAGTGGCGCGCCCAGCGTTCGCCGTATTCGGGGCGGGTGAGGAGATTGTCGATGATGGTATCAATCGGCAAAGCACTCTCTTGCTCCGCGATGGTGGGTGGCAGGCCCGTGAGGTCGAGGTGGAGGCGGCGCAGCAGTGCGCGGGGCGTGGTTGCAGGTGGTGCATCGGCCAGGCCAAATACAAAGGCATCAATGGGATGCGTGTGCGCCGACTTCGGGATGGCTGGCCGCTTCACGGGTTGAAACGACCAGTGCTCCGCGGGCGATTTGGGCACAGGTTCGTTGTTCGGCACCTTCGCGCCGCTGTCGATCCATTGGCGCAGGGCATCGATCTGCGAGGCGGTGAGCCTTGCGCCTTCGGGCGGCATCTGTTCGTCAGGATCCGTCGAGAGCACACGCTGGAGAAGCCCGCTCGTGTCACTGTGACCGGGCGTGACGGCGCTGTGCTTGCCGCCTTTTAGAATGAGTGAGCCAGCGTCGAGGCGTAAGCCGCCCTTCTGCTTCACGGTGCCGTGACAGGCGACGCAGCGCTCCTTGAGCAAAGGCTTGATGTCCTTCTCGTAGTCCGCTGCCGAGGCAACGGAACACATTGCGAGGGTGATCGCGATGGAACACAACAGCTTCACTGGCGCAGGAGGAACTCGTTGGAGGAGAGCAGCGCGTGGCTGAGTTCGATCCAGGCTTTGTCGGCAGGCATGGAGGCGATGAAGGTCTCGCTGTCGGTGCGCTCGGCGCTGGTGAGGGGACGATTGAGAACGCGCAGCCACAGGGCTTCGAGGCGCGACTTGGTGTCAGGAGATGACTGAGTGATCAAAGCAGCAAGTTCGGTCGCGCGAGTGCGGATTAGATCGCTGTTGAGCAAGAACAGCGCCTGCGTGGGAACGGCGGTTTCGGCGCGTTTGCCAGAGATCAAGGCGGGCTGCACGAAGTCGAAGACATCGCGCAGTTTCGCGGAACCGGGTTGCGCGGCGGTGCGGATGACAGGCAGGTAGATGGTGCGCTCAAAGTCTTGGATCGGACGCATCTTTTTGAGGTTGAACGCCGGTGGATTGACGGCCTTGGGACTGATGCTGGTGACGTTCTCGGGATACTCGAGTGGCAAGGCGGGGCCGCGTCCTGAAGTCGTGAGATGGTCTGTGATCGCGAGCATGGAATCGCGGAGGGACTCGGCATCAAGGCGCCGGCGATTCATACCGGAGAGGAGCGAAGAGCGAAGGGCTAAGAGCTTAGAGTCAGACGCTTCGCGGCTTGCGAGCAGTGGGTTGGATTCTTCGCCCGTGGCTCTTAGCTCCATGCTGCTTTGCCGATACGTGCGGCTCAGGACGAGTTCGCGAACGAGGCGCTTCACGGACCAGCCTTCGCGCATGAACTTTGTCGCGAGGTAATCGAGTAACTCGGGGTGCGTGGGTGGATCGCCACGAGTGCCGAAATAATCGACGCTGCGCACGATGCCTTCACCGAACAGCTTCTGCCAGACGCGGTTCACGATGACGCGAGCGGTGAGAGGATTGCGGCGATCAGCGATCCAGTTCGCGAGTTGCACGCGGCCACTTTCGTTGGCGGGGATGACCGGAAACTTGTCCCAAGAAGCCACACGCAGCGTGCCGCGGCGAACTTCATCGCCGAGCGCATACGGGTTACCACGAATGGTGATGTGCATGTCGGCGGGCTTGGCGACATCACGCACGGCGAAGGCTTTGGCGGCGACCGGGGCGAAGAATCGTGCGTGCTCGATTTGGCTGCTGAGCGTGCGGTGCTGCTTGTCGAGTTCATCGCGTTGCTTTTGCAGTGCTGCCTTGGGTTCGCCAGAGGCGCTGGCGATTTGCTTGTCCAGATCGGCCAGACGTTTGGTCGCGTCCTCGCGTTCGGATTTCCAGCGATCGATGCTGGCCTGATTCAGATCGAGACGCTGCTGGCGCTCCTGTCGCTGAGCGGGTGTTTCGGGTAGCTCAGTTTTGTTGACACTGCTCCACACGCCGTTGTCGGTCTTGTAGGTGGAGTCAGTGCTGCGGAACATGCCCGCGATGGCGTAATAGTCCTGGAGGCCGATGGGATCGAACTTGTGATCGTGGCAGCGCACGCAGCCGAGTGTCTGGCCAAGGAAGGCGGTGCCAATCTTGCTGATTTGGTTGTCGATCAAATCATGCTCCATCTTGAGCTTATCTACGGCCACGATCTCGACATCGCCGAGCACCAGGAAGCCCGTCGCGGTGATCATCTCGGCTTGCTTCGCAGGATCGCTCTCTTGCTTGGCGAGAAGATCACCCGCGACTTGCTCGCGGATGAATTGATCGAAGGGCTTGTCGCTGTTGAAGGCGTTGATGACGTAGTCGCGGTAACGCCAGGCGTGCTCGGCGAAGACGTTATTCGAGGTGCCGATCTGATCCGCGTAGCCGGTGAGATCGAGCCAATGCCGCGCCCAGCGTTCGCCGAAGGCGGGGCTCGCTAAGAGTTGGTCCACCACGACTTCGTAGCTGCGATCAGCTGCGGTCGCGTGAGAAGTGGAGAGGTGGAAAGGTGGAGAAGATGATGGCGACGCTTGGATGCCTCTCGACTTCTTAACCTCTCCACTTCTCAACTCCGCCATCATCTGCGGCGTCGGTGGCAGACCGGTAAGATCAAGCGAGATGCGACGGAGCAAGGTGTAAGCATCGGCTTCGGGCGCGGGCGAAAGACCTTCGGCTTCTTGCTTGGCGAGGATGAAGCGATCGACATCCGTTTGCGGCCACGACGTGTCTTTGACCGATGGCGGCTCATAATTGCCGACGGGTTGGTAGGACCAGAACTTGCGGCCCTCGGCGAGGTCAATGACACGAGGTTTCTTGGACGGCCCAGCGACACGTGAATCAGGAGCGCCCATCGCGACCCAGCGTTCGAGAAGGGCGATCTCGTCGGCTGCAAGCTTGCCCTTGGGCGGCATCTCCATCTCCGGATCGAGATAGCGGATGGCTTTGATGAGGTGGCTTTGGTCGAGGTCGCCAGGGATGATCGCAGCCCCGTGGTCGCCGCCCGACTGCCAGCCGCTCTTCGAGTCCAAGGCCAACCCTCCTTTAATCTTGTGCGTTTGCGAGTGGCACTCGTAGCAACGGCTCTGAAGGATAGGCAACACCTTGGACTCAAAGAACACCTCCCCTTCGCCGGCTCGCGCAAGCAAAGGCAAAATCAAGGCAGCAAGAAGGCATCTGACGAAAGGCATCATGAAACGGGGACCAGTCTTGCTGCGAGGCTACGGGGACGAGCGATGGCATCTTTCCCTTCGGGCAGACCGCAGCAAGGGAACGGGACCGTCCGTCAGGTGAAACTTCATTGATGCATTCGATTGACCCTGAGTGTGCCCCTCACATTAATGGCGACCATGCTTTCTCATTTCATCCGCCTCTGCTTGCTCGCCCATGTGCTGGCCCTCGTGTCGTGTCAGACTGGCCTCACGCCAGCGATGCAGGCCCAAGTGGACGCGCGAAACGCCAGCATCGCCGCCGAACCGCCCGGCGATTACTACATTGGGCGCCGGTTCCGTATCGATCGCACGCACTTCTGGGGCTACCTGCGCAAGCCCCGCCAGCCATGGGCGGAGTCGAAGCTGGTCATTATGAACGAACGCTCGGCACGCACGCCAGACCGTCTGCCTGAGCAGACGGCAGGCACGGGCAATGTGTATGGCTTTGACCACAACCAGGAGTATCGGATCTGGGGCAGCTTTACCGGACGACGCGTCTATGATCCGAACAGTGACTTGTTCCTGCCGGAGTTTCAGCTGACGCGCTGGCAGTTGCTGAATCCAAGTCCGGGATGGTTGTTCCAACCCAATGAGCGGTTCAACGGCAGCCAGCTTCTCCGTGGCGAGCCGGAGGCCATGCCTCGCAACTGATTCGCCCCTGCCGCCCACCTCCACGCCTTTTGAAGGAGTTGGCGATATCCTACCGTTAGGCAACCAAACTGCATCTCCAACAAACAAGCTATGACCTTCATGCTCTCCTTCCGTCACACCCTCATCGCTGCTGTGATCACCTGCTCGACAGTTGCATCACAAGCCGAGAACCCTTTCATCGGACGCTGGGCGCTCACGATACCAGGCGGCGGCGCTGGCTGGCTGGGAGTCGAAGAAAAGGACGGCCAACTATCGAGCAGCATTCTCTGGGGTGGTGGCAGCGTCGTGCCGACCCAAGGCACCAAGGTAGAAGGTGACAAGCTGGTGGTGACCCGTCTTTCCAAGGGGAAGAAAAAGGACAAGGATGGAAAAGAGATCGAAGAGAAGATCACCGAAACCATTACTGCCACCGCTACGGGCGATGACCTCAAACTCATAACGGTGAAGGCCCGCAGCGACGGGAAGGAATTCGGTCAGGCAGAGTTCGAAGGCCATCGTATCCCGGCAATCCCACCCACTCCGAATTTGAGCGCCCTGAAGTATGGTGACCCGATCATGCTCTTCAACGGTAAGGACCTCACTGGCTGGCGCTTGGTGAAGGAAGCCGATAGCGGCTGGAGCGTGGTCGATGGCGTATTGCAGAATCGTGTGACCAAGGAGAAAGGAAAGCACTTCGGCAATCTGCGCACGGACGCGGAGTTCGAAGACTTCAATCTCAAGCTGGAGGTGCGCACGCAGGAGAACAGCAATAGCGGCGTTTACCTCCGTGGCATCTACGAGGTGCAGGTGATGGAAAGCTTCGGCAAGCCCTTGGATCCTCATCACATGGGAGCACTCTACAGCCGCATCACACCCAGCGTGAACGCGGAGAAACCAATCGGTGAATGGCAGACGATGAACATCACCCTCGTCGATCGCCATTTGACCGTCGTCTTGAATGACAAGACGATCATCGACAACCAGCCTGTGCTCGGCTGCACGGGTGGCGCGCTGTGGAGCGATGAGTCCAAGCCTGGTCCCATCTTCCTCCAAGGCGACCACACGAACGTGGACTATCGCAATATGGTGCTGCGCAAGGTCATCAAGTGACGTTCGCTATTGCAAGAGCGGGAGCAGAAAGCTGAACAGAAAGGCTGCCGCGAGAACCAGCGCCACCCACCACCAGACATTGGACATGTTGCGCTTGGTTTTGCCTTCGCCGAATTCTTCGGCAATGAAGGCATCGTAATCGAAGTCGTCATCCGGCAGATCGAGTCCATCATAAACGTCGGACTCCGCCTTCCAGCCAGATCGCTCGCACGCTCCGCAGCAATCACAGGCCGCAGCCTTGCGAGGCACCCACTCACCACACGCGGGACATTGGCCAGGTGGACGAAAGGCGGGCATGACAGACTCTCCAAAAGGGACCGCTGCCACTAGGCCTTCTCGCGCAGACTGCGGGCATTGAGCACGCTCTTCACGAGGCGCAGCAAGTCGGCAGGCTCATACGGCTTGGGCAGAACAGCCGAGAAGCCGTAGGCGGAGGGCTTCGCCATCACGGGGTCATCGCTGTAGCCGGAGGAAACGATGGCAAGGACATTGGGGTCGAGCTGGCGCAGGCGCTCCATGGTCCGAACGCCGCCAAGGCCATTCGGAATGGTGAGGTCGAGCACCACAAGGTCAAACTTCCGCCCTTGATCCATGCTTTCCTGGTAGCGACGAATCGTGTCGGTGCCCTCAGCCGTCTCGCAGACTTCAAACCCTTGCGTCGTGAGATTGCGCGTGATCAGGCTGCGGACGAGAGGATCATCTTCCAGGATGAGAATGCGTGGTGATGAGGATGGCGCGGACTCGAAGTTCCGCGAAAGGCCCAGTTCATCCACAGCCTCCTCATCGCTGTCCACGGGCAGGTAGAATCGAACGGTGGTGCCGAAACCCTGCTCGCTGCGGACCGAAAGCGAGCCGCCATGGGCCTTCGCGATCGACTCACAAACCGTGAGCCCCAGGCCCGTGGCGTTCTGTGCCTTGCGAGTGCTGAAGTAGGGTTCGAAAATGTGCGGAAGGTTGTCCGCCGAGATGCCTTCACCCGAATCCCTGACCTCGATGATCACACCCTGAGGCTGATCGGATGATTCCGGCATGGTGTCCTTGCCATACAGCTCCTCTGGATCGGGTGCGAGACAGCGAATGATCAACTCGCCACCGCCATGCATCGCTTGCTCGGAGTTGCGGACGAGGTTGGAGAGCAGTCGCCGGATTTGATTGGTATCGACCGCGATGGAGGGCAGGCCTTGCTGCACCTCGATTCGGTAGTGAATGCCCGTGGCCCGCGAATGATTCTGGAAGAACTGCTCGATCAGATCACCCGCCTTGATGTGACGCTTAATCGGAGCACCGCCGCGAGCGAACGTGAGCAGCTGCTGCACCAAGTTCTGCGCCTGCAAGGTTGCTTGCTTGGCAGTGGCGAGTTCGGGGATGCGATCAGTGTTGCCGCGCAGACGCATCTCAGCCAGTGACAGATTGCCGAGCAGGACGGTGAGCAGGTTGTTGAAATCGTGGGCGAATCCGCGCGCCAGGAGCCCGAGAGACTCCAGGCGGTCCATGCGATTGCGTTTCTCAGCCTCCTCATGGCGAGCCGTGATGTCCTTGAGCAAGAGCAGAAGTCCGTCAGCAAACGGGTAGGCCCGCAGCTCCAGCCAGATCTGCATCGCCTCCAGATAAATGTCGCGACTGACCGAGTCGCGATGGAACATGCCATGAGCGAGCGCCTCATAATGCGCATCGCGAATCACGACGGGCATGAGGTCCCAGAGGTTGGTGCCCATGATCGCGATCTTGTCGCGGTCGAAGAGCTTGGCAGCCGCCGCATTGGCGTAAGTGATGCGCCACATGCCATCCAGGGCGATGAGGGGATCCGAAATGGTCTCGACCACATCGACCAGCGGAGCGGGGCTGGCGACGGTTTGATGCACCGGCTCCGATGGCAAGTCAGACGCCAGGGCTTCGGCTGGCGTGATGCTGGCCTGAGGATACATCTCGACCGGCGGCGGCGACACCTGCGGCTCCGCTGCAATCAAAGGCTGAGTTGCCTGCGGCATGGGGGGCTCAACGGTGGTCGCGAACGCCACGGGGCTGGGCGTCTCGATCGCTACCGTCTGTGCCACGCGGCGGAAGAGAATGATGAGTCCGGAAAGGCTGTTGCGCTGATCGCGAAGAGCCGTGGTGCGGTCGTTGATCGCAACGCGCTCGCCCGACTTCGTCGTGAGCCAGACGGTGCGTGGCGGACTATGCCCAGACTCATCCATCACCTGGATGTCAGCAGGATTTCCATCCGGTTCGAAAACTCTGAAAACTTCGTGCAGGGACCTGCCAACAACCTCAGGCGCTGACCACCCGGTAATCCGAGCTGCCGCTGGATTCATGAAGATGACCGAGCCAGCTAAATCAGCTGCGATGGCTCCATCGGCTAGACTTTGAAACGCCTCGAAGTAGCTCTGCTCGCGACGACGACGCTCCTTTTCCTCAAGATATCGGGTGGCTGCGACCTCCACCGTCAGCCGGAGTTCATCTTCACTGAACGGCTTCAAAAGGTAGCCATAGGGTTGTGTTTCCCGCGCTCGGGCCACCGTCTCCAAGTCCGCACAAGCCGTTACGTAAACCACAGCACAGCCGCTGTTGCCCTGAATAGACCGAGCCGTCTGAATCCCGTCCATCCGTCCAGACAAATGAATATCCATCAGCACCAGATCAGGATGGAGATCCTGCACGGCCGCTAGTGCAGCTTCACCCGACTGGCACGATCCAACGACTTCATACCCCAAATTGGTCAGCGTGGCAGCCATGTCACAGCCCACCAGCCCTTCGTTTTCGACGATGAGTATTCGGAGTCGGTCAATGGGGTTCATCCAGCGGGTTGGGGACAGTGTTTCTAAATATCAACACATGTTATAGGAAATTGCAAATCAAAAGCAACACCCGAACTGGCTATATTTTCCACACTGAACTGACCACCCATCTGGCCCGCAAAAACCCCAATGACTTTAAAACCTAACCCATCATCGCGCTCGAACTCAAACCCAGCGGGCAAACCCACGCCGTCGTCCTGAACGCGAAGCCGCACTTTCTCTCCCTCGCGGCGGAGGCAAATCTGAAGATTTCCAGATCGTCCGTCAGCAAACGCGTGCTTGAAGCAGTTGGAGACGGCTTCGTTGATGATGAGGGCGACCGGCATCACCCACTCCTCGAGCAACTTCAATGCCTCCAACTCGGTCGCGACCTTCACTTGGCTCTCGGGCACCTGGTAGCAATCTCTCAGTCTGGCGACCACTCCCTCCACAAACTGATCGAAAGGAACGTCCTGCCGCAGAGCCATCTGGTAGAGATGCTGGTGGAGCGCCGCTATGGCACGCACACGGTTTTGACTGGACCGAAGCGCGTGCCGGACTGACTCCTGGTCAAGGCTGTTACTTTGGAGGTTCAGCAGGCTGCTGATAAGCTGAAGGTGGTTCTGAATTCGATGATGAGTCTCCGTGAGAAGGAGTCGCTCACGATCCAGGTCAGCCAAGGGCCAACGTCCCTGAGAGGGAGCAACGGCAGTCTCTCGCGATGCTTCGGATGCTCGCTGGACGACAAGCAATTCGATCTCTCCATGGGGAGCAAGCTCGCGGACCTGGAACTGGTGGGAGCCACGCCGACCTTCCGCGCCAAAGCAAGTCCACTCGACCCCCGGATGATCCTCAGCGTCGAGAACCTGCCGTAGATCAAAGTAAAAGCCCGTGGCATCCGATGGGCGGAAGAGTTGATGGAGAGACTTCTTCGAGGCATCCGCCGCGCACCAGCCAAACAATCCCTCGGCTGTGGCACTCCATTCCGTGATTCGCCCCTGACTCGTGGCGCGCAACACCATAACGGCTTCGCTTTCCACCGGAGGCAGTGACTCAGGAACGACCGACAACGGTGGGCTCATCTCCGAAACTTCGGTGACGGGCGACGACTTCACGTCATCAAGAAAGTGGACCACCGAATGCAGCCGATGCTCAGCATCAGAAATCCCAGCCAAGCGCAGCAATAATTTCGACTCGCGGTCTTTCAGTTGAACCTCCACCACCGCCCGCGGAGCCCCGCCGTTGGCAAGGTGACGCAATTCGGCACGCCGGGTCTGGACACCCTCGTGGTCGAACCAGTCGTCCACACTCGTCCTGCGCAGCTCGCTCTTGGGTTTGCCCAACAGCTTCTCAGCCGCCGCATTGGCTTCGAAAATAGTCCCCGCCGGATCCGTGAGCAAGATGGCCCCAGGCGCATCGTGCAGCAGGGAGCGAAACTTCGCCTCCGTAGAGCGCAGCATCTCTTCAAGACGGCAGCTTTCCGTGACGTCGTGAATCGTTACCAGTAGCCCGTGGCTGGGAAGCGGCGACGGGCGAAACTCGAAGTCCTTCAGCAATCCGTCCGCCGTGCTCAGCGAAACCACTCTCGTCAGCTGACGACGCCAGACGCTTTCCCGCCAAATCGTCGCCACCTCTTCGCGCTGCGCGTCATTCACGCACGCGAGCAGAAGCCAGTCCTCGACCGAATCTCCCGCTTTCAGTTCGCGTCCGAAAAGATCACGCACATGGGCATTCTGGAAGGTGGGGCGGCCCCGTTCATCCAGGACAATCAGGCCGCAGGGCATCGTATCGAGAACCTCACGCTGACGCAGTTCACGACGCTTGTAGGCTTGCTCGATGTTCTGGAGCAGACGCACCTCTTGATTGGCGGCTGCGATTTGCTCCTCCATCTGGCGCTTTTCCATCTGGAAGGCCGCCTCAAGAGCCACAGTGCTAGAATGCAGGTTAGCCGCAGGAGGTGCTGCTGGCTCAAGAGGCGGCTCGGGCAAATCACACGCCACCCCGATCATCATCACTCCCAGCTCACGCTCTTCGCCATCCATCCGCGACAGAGCCCACGTGAAAACTTTGCCCGGCTGCCGCTGCGGGTCGCAGACGGTCAGGCTCGTTGCGACTTCACCATCGGAACCCAGCACCTGCGCGACCGCTTCAATTGTCTGCTGCTTCAGCCGAGGGGCATCTTGCTCCGTTCCGAAAACTTCCCAAAAATGGCTCACCCCAGCGCGGATCCCACGCGAGAGAGACAATCGAGTCGCGGCGTCGTTCGAGTGTTGAATCACTCCGTCCAGATCGATCAACAAAATCGGTAGGTCCGACTTGAGCAGCGAATCGACCATTGGAGCGGGCTTCGCCTCAGCCGTCGCGATGGGTAGCGTTGGAGCATTCGTCTCCACACTAGCCTCCGTAGGCAATCCCACGGGCGTGAACTTCTCGCACGTCACCATGACACCGCCCACATCCGCATCTCGACGACGACGCCAGGGACGGACTTCCCAACGGAAGATCATCGTCTCACCATCCGGTCCCTGAGTCACATCATGCTCACTGCGCACAACATGTCCCTGCAGCGCACGGTCATAAACACTGCGCCATCCGGAGTGCAGGTGAGGAAACACTTCAAACTGACTGCGTCCGACCAACGGAACCGCATCCTGAAGGCCGAAATCGACGATCCATTGGCGGTTCGCCAGCAGGTAATGCATGTGACGATCAAACATCGCCATGGCCACCGGTGCATTTTCCACCAGAACGCCGAGCAGTGCGTCCAAATCTTCGGGATCGTTGCCAATCACCTCGTCGTCCAAAAGTGCAGCGCCCTTCACCAGCGGCCGCACAGTCGGTGGCTGCGCTGGCGGCTTGGGCTGGATGACGCTTTGCAAAACAGACGCTTGAGACATGCGGGAGGAAATCGCGGAAAAGTTATTTCAATATTAAATCTGGACGGCATCCCAACAAGGCGAATCACAACTGAGTATCTTTTTATTTCTGCAAACGCACATAGGGCTCTTCATGCCTGAGTTTCCAGCTATTCGCGGTGATATGGATCGCCCCGCAGAATGGAGTAGGCACGATAAATCTGCTCGACGAGAACAACGAGCGCCAGCTCGTGCTGAAGCGTCATCGTGGAGAGTGACCACGAGTCTTTGACCAACGCTTTCAGTTCGTCGGGATGCCCTGCTGAACCACCGACAAGAATGGTCACGCGCTTGCACCCATGAAGCTCCTGGTGCCCGATCCACTGGGCCATTTCCTTGCTTCGCCATTGGCGTCCCCTTTCATCGAGCAATACCCGGTGGCTGTCAGCACTCAGTTCCAGCATCTTCTTGCTGATCGCATCGGGAGGACCATCTTTGATATGAATACACTCCACGGAGTGAGTGCGAGTCATTCGATGGAGATAGTCATCAAGACCATCGCGAGCCCAGCGAAGCGCGGGTTTCCCCACGGTGACGATTTTCCACTGCATGACCTCAAAATGAGATTGCCATCCCAGCTATCTCAAGTGTAATATTCATAAATATAGCTTATATCTGAGCTGTCCATTGCTGGTGATGTTCTTGCATTATTTAAAAAATCCCTTATTCTAAGTCGCCAAATTCAAAAAGATCGTTCCTCACTTATGCCTTCTCCCAATACCTCCACCAGCAAATTCATTCCTTTGGGCGCAGTGGCCATCCTTGGACTCGCGTCTTGCAGCATGCCCGCAGATCAAGCTTGGCGGCAAATCCGCCAGGATGGTTTGATTCCCTATCTGATGCAGGGCCAAGCAGACGGCGCTGAGAATCCTGGTGCTTTGGCCTCCAATTCAAAGCCCGCTCCCTCGAAGCCCACCGTGCCAGCAGTCGCGCCTACGACTCCGTCGATGGTCTCGGTTCCTCCTCCTTCGCAGCTTGCTTCTCAGTCCTTGCCAACCGCTCAGTCCGTTCCAGGCTTGGAAGGTTATGTGCGCTCGCCATTCACCAATCCTCCGCGCTTGGTCGATGTGAGAGGCATGTCCGCAGGTTCGAAAGTCGTCTGCCCTTACACACGGCGTCCATTCCTCGTTCCTCAGGGAGCGCAGAGCACACAAGCCGTCGCATCCACAACACCTGCCCCGGCTCCAGCCCAGCCCACCCTACCCACGCCTCAGCCCGAGCAGCCAAAGCCGCAAACTCCGGCAACGCCTCCTCCTTCGGTGCCAACCAAGGTGGCAGCTAACACGGCACCAGCACCGACGCCTCCTCCGGCTCCGCAGGTCAAACCATCACCAGCTCCCACCACTCCGGCACCTTCGACACCACCGTCTGCCCCCAAGCCAGCGGCATCGAACGAATTGCCCTTCGGGTCTCCGATTCCTGGACGCCCAGGCTTCGTGAACAGTCCTTATGCCGCCAAGCATCAGCTTGTGGACGTGACCGGGCTTCCTACCGGCATGGAAGTGAAGTGCCCTTACACAGGCAAGCTATTCCGTGTTCCTCCTGGAGCTAACAGCGCGGCTCCACAGACCCAGAAGCAGTAAAACTTCCACTCATTACGAAACCCCGTTCCGGTGCGCCCGGACGGGGTTTTTCTTTTGGGGATCGGCGCTGTTCTGATCTCTTGTGGAGTTGATCGTCGATTGCACAATCATCATTCCCGTCCATGACTGCGGCGCGCCATGTCTGATCACGCTTGGTATTGCATCCACACCAAACCGAAATGCGAACACATCGCTGCCGGTTTGCTGCAGACTCTGCCCAACGTGGAGTGTTACTGCCCTCGCATCCGGTTCCAGCGCAGCACCGCCCGGGGAAAGGTGTGGTTCGTGGAAGCGCTGTTTCCAAGTTACTTTTTCGCGCGCTTCAACATTACTGACTCTCTCCGTGCGGTGAAGCACTCTCAGAACGTCATCCGCGTTGTCGAGTTCGGCGGGACCTTCGTCACGATCTCAGACCAAACCATCGTCGAACTCCGCGAAGAGATGGACCACCAGGAGGTTCGCGAGGTGAAGCCTGAGCTGCAAGTGGGCGACGAAGTCGAGCTGACCGAAGGACCGATGCGTGGATTCCGCGGCATCATCAATGCCGTGGTTTCAGGCCAGGATCGTGTCCGCCTCTTGCTCGAGTTCCTAGGGCGCCGAAGCATTGTCGAGGTGGACTCTGGCACTCTTATTAACGACATCCCGCCACGAGCAGTGCTGGCAAAACGGTAAGTCCGGAAGAGGCTCACTCGCGGCCGCTCACCCGCCCTCGATTCTGCTTGGTCTCCGATCGCTTGTGCTTGGTTTTGAGGATGCGCTCTTTTAATCCACGAGGGCGTTTCCTCGTCTGACGGCGTTGCTTTTCCCGCTCCTGCTGCGCGGCCATGCGTTCGGCTGCTCGAAGCTCTTCAATGCGATCGCAAAGTTCCACTCGAGCCCAGTATCGATTGGCAGTCTGCGATCGCTCGCGCTGACAACGAATCTCCACACCTGACGGCCCGTGGCGCAACTGCACCGTGGACGAGGTCTTGTTGATCTTCTGTCCCCCAGGCCCCGTTCCCCGCGTGAACTGCTCCACCAAGTCCTCCTCACGGATGCCGAGTTTCGCCATTCGGCGAGCCAGCAAATCGTCGGGCGAGGCGGGAGGATTCATCAGTCAATCTTCACCTTGGCCATGTAGATGCTCGTCTTGCCTTCGTGCGACGAGTAATAGCTCACGTAGAGGTGGCCTTCGAAAAACGCGAGTCCGGGATAGCTGCAATCGCCACCACTCGGCAGTTCCAGGATCGGATTCAGACCTTTCGCTGTGAGTTCCGAGAGAATCATGTGAGCCCCGGGAGTCTTGCCAAAGCCACGCGAGCCCGCCACCAGACGACCATCGGGCAGTTCAATGAAGTTCGGGCCACCCAGCGGCACGGCCGCCTCGTTCCATGTCCAAGCACGGTAAGGAGCGGCAGCCGTCCCGATCATGCCCTTGTTGCTGCCAGGAGTTTCACGACGCACCAGGGCCATCATGCTTCCATCCTTCAGCACTCGCACCGTTGCTTCATTGGGCCGGCCCTTCAGATCAAACGGTGCTACCAGCGACCATGCTTTGGCGTCCACGCTGGAGTAAAGTTTCAGGGACCACTCAGGCTCCTCCTTCGGACCACCGGTCGTCGGATGGGTGTTATAGACCATGCCGTAGTATTTCTTTTCCTGCGGATGCAGAATGCCACGCCACAGCCAGTCTCCATCGCTCAACATCTTGTCCGGTGGAGACCAATGCTTGCCATCTGTCGAGGTGGAAACCCTTGGGCGTCTGCCCATGAGAGTCGTGCCTTTGTAGGTGGAGCCACCCGCATAGATAACCAGCCGGTCCTCCTTGGTGGGACAGAACTTCGGATCACGCAGATCGATCCCCGGTTCGGCAATCTCTGCAACCGACGACCACGTCTTGAAGTCGAACGAAGCCAGCACCCGGATGATCCCATCACCGCCAACGTGAGCAGAGCCTTCGCGGAAGCAGCAATAGAACAAGTTTTGAAATCGAATAAGATCAGTGAAGGCGTTGTGGTTGCCCTTGTCCCAGACCTTCTCGACTGAGACTAACTCCGCTTTGATGGCAGGTGGCTGTTGGGCGAAGGCAGCAGATGTCAGTAAAGCTAAAGCAAGCAGGCGCAAAGTCATAACAATCTCATGATTACGCCGCCGCCAAGGCGAACTCAACGACCAAAAACAAAGGCTGGCCCCACGGCCAGCCTTTGCGTCACATTGGATTCGAGTGCTCGATTTACACAAGCTTGGTGATGCCCGGCTGCGGAAGCGGAGTCGGCTCAAACTTGTCGCCCCACCCAAGCGTTTCTTCTGGGGCAAGATCGAGCGCGCTCTTCGTAATCTCATCCCAGGTGATGCGCTTGCCAGTGTAGCAGGCTGTTCGGCCAAGAATCGCCACCAGTGTGCTATTCAACATCCGATCGCCATCATTGACCAGTCCGCCATTGCGAACGGCTTCAAAGAGCACGTCGTGCTCCACCTGATACATGTCCTTCTTCTGTCCCTTCCAGCGCCAGCGCTTCTGGCCGTCGATGAGCGGTTCACCACCACCCACCTTGCCAATCAGCAGCTTGCCTTTGGTGCCTGCGATGATGTCGGAAGTGTCGCCGTAGCAGTTCGGAATCTGGCGGCTTGCCATGTGGCACATCACACCGCCTGCGAACTCGTAGGCCACGTGAAAGTGATCGAAGATATTGCCGCCCTCCGCTGCGATCTGACGCCCGCCAACGCCGACGGCCGCCACCGGCGGCTGATCCTTCATGCCCCAGCAAAGCTTGTCGATGCTGTGCACGGCCTGCTCCACCAAGCCATCGCCTCCGAGCCACGAGAAGTTATACCAGTTACGCACCTGCCACTCCACGTCGCCCATGCCAGCAGGACGAGTGTCAGCTTTCGGCATCGGCTTCACAGGACCTGTGTGATAAGTGTGAGAACTTGCCACGACATCACCGATCTCGCCGTCCATCAGCCGCTTGAAGGCTTCCTGTCGTGCGTAGTCATAGCGCCAGCAGAAGCCTGCCACGAGGTTGAGCTTCTTTTCCTTCGCCTTGCGGACAGCCTCCATCGCCACGCGATAGCCTGCGGGATCCACAGCCATCGGCTTCTCGCAGAAGATATGCTTTCCAGCTTCCACCGCCGCAGTCAGATGCATCGGACGGAAGCCCGGAGGCGTGGCGAGAATCACGACGTCCACGTCCATCGCCAGCACCTTTTTGAACCCATCCAGTCCCGTAAAACGATGCTCGGGCGCGACGTCCACACGTTCGCCGTGAATCGTCTTGAGGTTGGACAGCGATTTCTCGATCTGCGTGTCCTGCACGTCCGCGATCGCCACCAGCTTCGAGTTCTTGTCGTAGGCGGACAAAGCCTGATTGGCAGCGCCGGATCCGCGACCTCCACAGCCGATGAGACCAATCTTGATCGTCTCAGCCGAATCTGCCTTCTGCTGGGCTCTAAGCGTGGTGGCCGCCGTGATGACAGCTGGAGCAAAAAGGGCACCGCTGCTGGTGCGAATAAAGTGACGACGAGAAAGCGGAGGCGTGGTCGGAGACATAGAGGTGCTGGGATTGAAAGACATGTAATCGGGCATTCGCGCCAACATATTGCAACCAAGCACTCGGCTATTGCAAACAAACATTCACCTATTTGAAATGAACATGGCCACTGACGGTCAGGTTCGCGGCTTTCATCGCTTCAGATGCAGCACCACCGGAGTTCCGTCCCACGCCCCAGGCGGCGTCAGGGTGCGAGTCCCTGATGGCACGGCTCCACCTCCCATCTCCTCACCCGTCAATGGCCTGAACCACCGGACCTTCATCCCTTCGGCATCCTTTGGAAGCTCTAGTCCAGTAGCCGCGCTATTGCCAGACCATAGCACATACTCGTGTCCAGGGTTCTCCAACATCCACGGTCCCGCAGAGTTCGACGTTGGCGATAGCTCCCAGTAGTTCGTCGTCTCGAAGAATCGACGCAGCAGTCCGAAAAGCCGATAGCCAGGCGGGTTGATGTCGGTCCGCAGCACATCCCACGCGGTGTGCGTGTGGTAGTAAGCCGTGTAGCCTCCCGCCATGACCACCTCCCATGCCCTGATCGCAAAGGCCTCAGGCGATTGAACCACGGCATAGGTTCTGTCCTCCGGCCCACCGGCTCCCTGCTCGTATCCAAACTCGGAATTCATCACCGGCCACGCCTTTTGGGAGCGCTGCTCCAGCACCTTGGCGCGGAACTGGTCGTGCTGTTGGTCGGTTCGGAAGTCCACCAGAGCATCGAAGACTCCACTGCCGTAGTTCTTGTCGTCATCATGAACCGTGACCAAGTGACGGAACGGATCAGCCTCTCGCAGATACCGCAGCCGGGCCAGTTTGTAGTCCAGATCCTTCTCGTTGTGGGCCTCCTTGGCGAAGTCCCAGACAATCCCTGGGAAAGCTGAATAACGTGCGATCAACGTGCGGAAAAACAGCTCATCGCCATCGCTGCCCCGCTTCGGCCACTTCACTCGCTTGTTGTAAACCTTGCAGAGCACATGCGCGATAAGGCCGCGGTCGTGCATCGATTGCATCATACGGTCGTAGTGTTGCCAGAAGGCAAGGTTGAGCCGCTTGTGGTCCGGCTTCTCTGGCGTGCCCAGCCAAGGCATCGCAGGAGGCGGCCCCAGGTCCTCGGCCTCCGTCTTGCCAGTTCGCCAGCCCGTGTCGTAGGCGAAAGTGTTGACGATCATGGTGTTGAATCCGTGCCCTGCGATTCGATCGAGAAACGCCTTCGTCTTCGGCATCGTCGCATCACCATGATCCAGTGCCCACAGCCAGTCGCATTCGTAAGCCAGCATGAAATGCCGGGAGCCGTCCTCGAACTTGAAGTGATGCGGATGCTCACCATCCACCCTTAGTCGCCCATGCTGATGAGGTGCTGAACGCTCCGAGCATGAAAACTCAAACCGGTGACCCTCAAGCGTCGCCTCCACAGACCTCGTCACCACCTTCCATGCTCCGGGCGCGAAGGGCATGACTCGCGCCTTCCACACGTCATTCCCGTCGAAGAAACCAGGCACACGCAACTCGCGACCATCAGGAGCCGTGACGATCGCATCGAAGTGCACGAGGAATGGATTCGCAGCCTTCACCTCCGCGTGGAAAGCCAGCTCCACAGGTTCCCAGCATTTCGCCTCCGGCAGGACGACGGGCTGTGACTGGCCGCAGGAAGTGAGAATCAGCAGCAGGCAGGCTGTCGCGAGAAGGTTGTTCGTCATGGGATCACCAGCGTTTCGGACGGTCGCCCACCACGGCATCCATCAGGAGTTTCATGTTTTGATTCGCCGCACCTTCGACCACACCAGGCTGAAATTTCCCAGGCTTCCGCGCCATGCTGACCACGACGACCATGTCGAGCGAAGGATACATTGTCACCGTGTCCCGGTTCCAGATGCCGTTTGCTTGAAATGCATCCGACGGAGCCGCAGGCCAGACTCGCTCCCCGTTCGCCAGCTGGCCATTGAACCAGAAAGCGAAACCATAGCATCCAGGCCCCCACGGAGTTTGATTCACACCACCTCCATAAGTATCCACCTCAAGGTAATCGTCAGCCTTGGTCGAAGCCGAACGAGGCAGATCGGTCGGCACTCCCACTTTGATATTGCGAGTGAAGAGTCGATGCGAAATCAGACGATGATCGCCCCATTTGAACTCGTTCAGCCAGAACCAACCAAGCCGCGCCATGTCGCGAGGACTGAGCGTGCAACCATGACCACGCCGTGATCCAAACGCCCTGCCATCTTGGAACTGCAGCGGAGCCATGAAATCCTTCGCTGCCTCATTCAAGGATCGGCCAAACGCACGCTCCAAAGACTGCGCGAACAGCTCAATACCGTAGTCATTGTAAGCCCACGCAATACCCGGCCCCTCCTCACACGCATAGCCGCTGGTCATGCAGGCAAGCTGACGAAAGGTGATCCCCACATCGTCTCCTCGCAAAGGCCATCCATACTGCGCAATCGGAGTGTGCACGCTGTCGATGATCCGATGCTCAACACCAAACAGCAGCATCGTGCTCAGCACAGGCTTGGAAGCCGAAGCCCAGTCCCGACTCGACTTCACATCGCCCCATTGGTAGGCCATCTTGCCGTATCGCACAATACATCCGTCGCCCTTCACACGTTCGGCGTATTGCTTGAGCTTCTTTTCATTGAGGCCCACCTGCTCGGGCTTCACCTTTTCCCACTGCGGTCCTGGTGTGGTGTCCTTGGCGGATGCGCAGGCAAGGGCACCTGCAAAGAAGGCAAAGAGGAAACGCAGAATCATGCAAGCTCGGCAAGGTGTGACGTGGACCGCCTCTCTACGGTGCGCCGACCAAGGTCGGATGCAACGAACAACACCATGCCACTCACAACCTCACATCGGGGAAACCATTCTCGGCCAGGTAGTCATTCAACTCCTGGGCAGCCGCAGCGCCTTTCTTGAGCAACTCGGGATCAGCCGTTCCAGCATCATCCAGTTCGTGCCAGGCGGCGAGGACACGAGACCAAATCGCCTCCGCCTTGGATGGCAGTTCACGAGTATTGATCTCGTCGAACTTCTTCACCACCTCCTTGATCATGGAACGTCGCAGGGCCTCAGTGCTCGCCACCGGCTGAGTCTGACGCCAGTCAATGACTCGCCGCAGTGACATCGCAAAGTTGTTGAGCCGACGCCGTTCACGCGATGCTTCGCCCACGATCTCCTCCCGCTTACGCTTCGGCGGCTCCTTCTTTTTGCAGGCCGGACAGCACAGAACGATCGCAATCAACAGGACACAAATACGCAGCACAGAATGCATGGACGAAGGCTAGGCGAGGATTGGTTTGACCACATTGCCTGCGATGTCCGTAAGGCGGAAGTCGCGTCCTTGGAATGGGAAGGTGAAACGATCGTGCTGGATGCCCATGAGATGCATGAAGGTGGCGTGGAAATCATTCATCGTGACCTTGCCCTCCACAACATCGAAGCCGAAATCGTCCGTGACACCGTGCGACACGCCACCCTTGATACCAGCACCCGCGAGCCAGAAGGTGAAGGCATCGCGATGATGCTCGCGGCCATAGTCGGCATCGCCTTTTACACTCCCACCTTGAGAGTAACAGGTGCGTCCGAACTCGGTCATGAACATGACCAGCGTGTCCTTGAGCATGTCGCGCTCATTGAGATCGTCGAGCAAGGCTGCGATGGGCTGATCGATCTCCTTCGCGGTGCCTTCGAATCCGCCTTTGATGTTCGCATGATGGTCCCAGCCTGGATGGTAGAGCTGGACAAATCGCACACCGCGCTCGCTCAACCGTCGCGCGAGGATGCAATTGCGCGCAAAGGATCCCGACTTCTCGGCATCGGGGCCGTAGCGCTCCAGAGTAGCCTTCTTCTCGTCGGCAATGCTGGTCACATCCGGCACCGAGGTCTGCATTCGGAACGCCATCTCATATTGCTCGATGCGGGCATTGATTTCGGCTTCGCCACGACGAGCGAGTTCATCTTGATGAAGTTCGCGGAGTCGGTCCAGCATCTTGCGATGCAACTCGGGCGGCAGGCCCGTTGGATTCTCAAGGAAGAGCACCGGCTCTTTGCCAGCACGGAACGGCACGCCTTGATGCTGCGATGGCAGGAACCCGCTGTCCCACAAACGCGACGAGAGCGGCTGGTCCACAGGCTTGCGTGTCACCAGGACGATGAAAGCGGGGAGGTTTTCGTTCTCTGATCCCAACCCATAGCTCAGCCACGAACCCATGACTGGGCGACCAGGCAGCTGTGCGCCGCTGTTGGCGAAGATGATCGCTGGATCGTGATTCACCGCATCGGAGACCATGCCTTTGAGGAAGCAGATGCGATCCGAGTGGCGGGCGATCTGGGGGAACATGTCGCTCACCCACGCACCACTCTGGCCATGCTGCTTGAAGGGAAACACGGACCCTTGGGCGAAGAAGTTACCCTGGAGCTTCGACATGCCGAGCGGCTTGCGTCCTTTGAAAACTGAGGGCGGCACCGGCTTGCCTGCCTGCTGCGCAAGCACCGGTTTGTAGTCGAAGGACTCGAGCTGCGACAGGCCCCCGCTCATGAACAAACAGATCACCCGCTTCGCCTTCGGCGCGAAATGCGGCAGCCCCGCGATCCCGCGTGCTTCCGCTGTTTGCGGAGTGCCCAACAGACTGGCGAGCGCAGCACCGCCAACACCTTGGCCCATGCGGGTGATGACTTCGCGACGAGTCATTCCATTCAAGTCTGAGTAACGATGGCAGTGCATGACAGATCGAAGGGCTGAGGTTCTAGTAGGAGACCATGAAAGGCTCGCTGTTGAGCAGCGCTCGAGTCATGAGCATTGTGGCGGCGACTTCCGCTGGCGGCAGCTTTTTGTCGATCGGTGCCTGGCCAGATGTCTGCAGCAGTTTGTTCGCCTCCACTTCATTCGCAGCATAGTGGGCACGTGCTTCGGCGATGAGCGAAGCCATCGACTTGCTCTGCTGATCGGAGGGGATGCGGCCCAGAAGCAATCGGGAAGCCAGCGCCACGCGCTCGGCATCTTGAGTCGCAGTCGGGTGCTCGCGCACGAGCTTCTCGCCCAGCACACGCGCGGTTTCGAGGAAGCCCGTGTCGTTCATCAAGGCAAGAGCCTGGAGCGGCGTCAGCGTGGATTCCCGCTTCACCCGGCAGAACTCACGTGTGGGCGCATCGAAGACACTCATCACCGGCGGTGGACAGGTGCGACGCCAGAAGGTGTAGAGGCTGCGCCGGTAGAGCTTGTCCCCCTTGTCCTGCGTATAAGTGTGCTGCGTGCCGCTGTCTTCCCAGAGCCCGGCGGGTTGGTAAGGCTTCACGCTCGGGCCACCGATGGCAGGATTGAGCAGGCCGCAGGCTGCCAGAGCTGCATCGCGGAGGTGCTCGGCCGGCAGACGGAAACGCGGACCGCGGGCGAGGAATTGATTCTCGGGATCGGCTTCGAAGAGTGCTTTGTCTGAGGGCGTCGTGGACTGGCGATAAGTCTGGCTCAGTGCGATTTCACGGCAGAGGGCTTTCATGTTCCAGCCCGACTCCATGAAGTGAACGGCGAGCCAGTTAAGCAGATCGGGTTGTGCTGGCACTCGTCCTTGCAGCCCGAAGTCCTCCGGTGTGGCCACGAGGCCGCGACCGAAGAACACGGTCCAAAGGCGGTTCACCTGCACGCGGCTGGTGAGCGGATGCTTGGGATCCGTCAGCCACTGTGCGAGACCCAAACGGTTCTTCGGAGCCCCAGGCGGGAAGGGCAGCAATGACGCAGGCGTGCCTGGCTCTACGAGGTCGCCCGGCTGACGGAAGTCACCACGATTGAGCATGGGCGTCTGACGCTTTGGTCCATGCGATTCATCCATCACCATCATCTGATCGAGCTTCACAGCGAAGCCGCTCTCTGCATGGCGCGCTTCCTTAAGCTTCTCAAAGGCAAGTCGGCAGGGTAGATCCACTTCGCGCATGAACCATTCCTTCCAGGTGGAGTCATCGGCATCGATCTTCACGCCAGCGAGCCGTGCAATTTCCACTGCGCTTAGCTGATCGCTATAAACGCGAAGCTCATCGACATACGCATCACGAAGACCTGCATCGAGCGTGCGTCCGCCTACGCGCAGGCTGAAGGTCTTGCCCGCGTCAGCATCCGCCACCGTAGTATTGTCCAAGTCGCCCCACTCCTTGAGGTAATCGATGTCATTGGTCAGATGGTCGCGAACGATGCGGGTGCTCAGCTTGCGTCCATCTGCATACAAGGCGAGTCCGCCTGCACGACTGGAGCCGTCGTAGGTCACGGCAACCTGCCGGTAGTCCTTGAATTCCAATCGCTCCTCGGCCTGCACCCGGATCGCATTGCCAGGGTAATAATAGGCGAGCGTGGCGGTGAGGCGTCCGTCTTCAAAGGTCAGTTCGTAGCCACGGTTCGCGGCATCCAGGCCCGCGCGTGTGCGGTGCAAGATCACTGCATGCTCCGGCACCTGGTCCATCTTCAGCCAGATCGACAGCGTGAACGGCTGCCAGCGCAAGTAAGGTGCGATCCGCGAGGGGAAGCCCAGCTTCTTGGGTTTCTCAGCAGCGAAATACAGACCACGTCCCACACGTCCCGGAATCTCGTCTTTGATCGACGCAGTGCCCTGCACCTCAACCTCATAGTTGCTGTCCACGACGTAGGACTTCGTCGCCATGTCGATGACGTCGAAACTGGTGTAAAGGTGGGGCCTCTGGAGGATTGACTCGACTCGCCCATGATTGGCAGGTGTGGCCAGCTCGCCCCAAAGTCCGTCTCCTCGCCCCGGCGGCGCATGGTCGTGCAGCCATTCTTCAAACCGCTCGCCCGCGCCTTCTTTGGCCGCCTCCCAGGCCTGTTCGGCATGTTTCACGTCCAGCTTGAGCTGTTCGTGGCGTTCGCTTTCACCCGGCTTGTAGATGAAGGCCGAGGGCGATGGAATGCCGTTCGAGTAACGTGAGAAGAGCCCGAGTTCGTCGATCTTGTCGAAGAAGGCGGCAAACCGGTAGTAGTCCGTGCGCGTCAGCGGATCATACTTGTGATCGTGACAGCGGGCGCACTCCAGCGCTAGGCCCAGCACTGCGGTCCCGGTGGTTTTGACGCGATCAAAAACCTGGTCCCAGCGGAACTCTTCGGGATCACTGCCAGACTCGTTGGACTGCACACACAGACGATTGAAGGCTGTCGCGATGCGTTGATCCTGACTCGGATTGGGCATCAAATCACCCGCCAGCTGCCAGTGGATAAACTTATCGTAAGGCATGTTGGCATTGAACGCCCGGATGACCCAGTCTCGCCACGGCCAGACCATGCTGTCTGCATCCTCGTGCCGCCCATACGTGTCTGCATAACGAGCTGCATCACACCAAATCGCCGCCATGCGCTCCCCGTAGGCGGACGACCTCAAGAGGCGGTCCACCACCGTTTCACAGGCCGTAGCGCTGGTATCCGCGACAAAGGCATCGACCTCGGCAGGCGTTGGCGGGAGACCTGTGAGGGCAAAGGTCACACGGCGCAGCCAGTCGTTGCGATCCGCCTCTGCGGTCGGCCTCCATCCCTTCTTCTGAAGCTGGGCACGCACCAGGGCATCAATCGGGCTGGTCACGCCTGCCACCTCGGGCACGAATGGCTTCGTGGGCGTCGTGAAGGACCAGTGCTGTTCGTAAACCGCGCCTTCAGCGACCCATCGCTTGAGCATGGCGATCTCCGCCTTGGAGAGCGCGTTGTGCTTCTCTGGCGGCGGCATCACCTCGTCTTCATCCGTGGTCGTGATGCGTGCGATGAGTTCACTTTGCTCCGGCTTGCCCGGCACGATGGCTTTTCGCTCGATGGCGGACTCACGCTGATCCAGGCGGAGCTTTCCTTTGCGCTTGGCAGCGTCCATTCCATGACAGGCAAAGCACTTGGAGGACAGCACTGGCCGCACATCGAAGTTGTAGGACAGGGCAGGCTCTGCGGCAGATGCACATGCGTTCGCCAAAGCCAGGCAGATGGCCAAGCCGACAATCAAAGGGGGAGCACACTGAACGAGTTTCATGAAGCGGTAGATCGCCAGGAACCAAAGCGCTCATGATGCCAGAGCCTCTCCCACTCAATGGCGATAACATTTCCAACCCTCTCTTCTTCAATCAGGGCATGGTCTTACCTCTATAACGAAGGACCCTACGCTCGAACTGCCCATGGATGCCAACGAACGGAGGAAGTGCCTGGAAGTTTTTTGAATCATCAAGGAAGGCACTCATGTCGGGACTGCGGAGGTCGAGCAGGCCCTTGTCGGCGAAATTCACGAATAGCGGACGATGTTCGCGATCGGCCCGGTCCATCACGGCGCGGAGTTCATCCACCGTCTTCACTTGGATGGCCGCGGGATCGTAAAGCTTCGCTGGAAAGGCGAGACTGACGGTGAGCACATCGTTGAGACTGGCCATGCGAGCATTTCGGATCTGTCTCGTCGCCTCCACGGATTCACGCATGGGTTCGATCGAATGCGAACGAAGGAGATTGGCCTGGGGCCAGGTCACGACCGCCCACAGGCCCATGAACGCAGCGATCCAGGCGCGACCCCACGGCTTGACCATTGCAGCCTCCAGCCCTGCTCCCATGATCAAGGCGAGACCGGGCAGGCAGAGCAGCAGATACCAGGGGTAAAGGATGTTCCCCTGCGCCGTGGCCATGAGATACATGAATGGCCCGAGCATCAAGGAGTGCCCCAGGATCCAGCGATGCGTCACGCCACGGCGCCAGCACGCCAGCACTCCAGTGCCGAGAACCACTGCGAGCGCACCAAAAGTCAGGACCACGAACCAGGGCGATTCCGTCCACGTGCGCATCCAGGCGATCACAAGTTCATGGTCCGCCCAAGCCACCCACGGCTGCCCGGTGAACAAGCCGCTGCATGTCTCGGCCACCCACCGGGCATCGAGCACCCCTCGGATGCGATCGTATTGGAGGTAGTTCAGCATCGGCTCCACACAAGGCCCCAGCAGCAGCGTGGTGAACATGGCCCCGATCAGATTGGCCGCGACAAACCTCAGCCACTGCTGGCCTCGCGCTAGTCGAGGAACGATCGACGTCATCATCAGCCCAGCGACCGCGACATTGAACGAGGCCACAAAGTAAAGCGTGCCGGGGTAGGCCCACAGCACCAGGAACTCCAGCACACCGTAGCCAAGCCACCAGTTCATTCTCCCCGTCTGAATCGCCCGGCATAGGCAGCCGAGGGACGCCGGCAGCAGGGTAAAGAGCAACGCATAGCCGCGCGCATCCACGCCGTAGCGCACGTGCCAGGGATGCATGGCCAGCCAGACCACGGCCAGCATACCGGCCCGGGGCATCCGAAGCACGACTGCCAACCAGGCCACCAAGCCCAGCCCGGCAATTCCAGCGAGGTAGGCAGGCAGACGGATGGTCCACTCCCTGAAATGAAACGACTCGGGCTCCTGCGGAGTCGGCAGTGCCGAGTGGCAAAGCCTTGCCAGGATGCTGAACAGGGGATGGTTGTTCGGGTCGCGGTAGTAGAAGATAGTTCTCTCCCAACTTGGCTCCGCCCATCGGGGGCTCGCGTCTGAGCCGTGTCGAAAATCCCCGACCACAAACCGCCGGGCGGTGCTCTCCTCGTCCATCCAAAAGCTGTTGAACAATCGAGGTGCATTGAGCACCGCCGAGGCAGCCATCATGATGAAACTCACCAGCCACAGCCAGCGGCGGGCCTTCGGTTGGTCATCGTCCTCCCGCTGCACGAGCGGGTCTTTCTCCCAGCCGATCAGCCACGGTCCTGCCAGGATCAGCGCCAAGCTGACGAAAAACCACCAGCGCCCCACCGTGGGCAGCCACACCCGCGCGTAGTCCTCCGCCCGTGCCGAAACGCCAGATTCGCGCGCCACGCGAAGTGCTTCCAGCGCTTTGGTGAATTGCCCGCCGGAGTTGGCCGCAAAGCTTCGGCAAAGCAACGCCAGCCCAATGAGAACCAAGTAGTAGGGCCAGTGCGCCGCCGCAGCACGGAGCCAGCGATGGACGAGGAGCTTGAAGGGGCGCATGGAAAGGCTTTTTAATCCCTTCCCATGGAGGCCTCAATCTTCAGACAATGAGGGACCCCTCTGATGCGACATGCGCCGATCAGAGACGCAGGCGCAGGCCCAGCCCTACGGACTGAGCGGTCAGATCCTCGACCGACGAGAGCACCATGTATCGGTAGTGAAGCGTGAGATCAGCGTGCTGGGCCAGGGCAAAGGTGAGTCCGGCCATGGCCTGATAACCAAAGGTAAAGGCGTTCTGACTCGCAGAGAAATCACCAAGGCTCGTCTCGGCGGTGGCTTCGGCATTGGCATAGACCCCGCCCGCTCCAGCCCCGACCTCAAGCGACACTCGCTCCCCCAGGGGGAGGCTGAACCGCGCGTTGACGAAAATGGGCACCAGCAAGAGCTTGGCCGAGACATCGGCATCGACTTTGCCATACAAGCCAGAGAGATCCCTGTCGAAATCCAGGCTGTAATAGCCAGCGCTCAGTTCCAGTCCGAGCCCCGCCGTTCCGATGTGACCGAACGTGGCCATGAACCCATACGTCGTTTCAGCATTCAGGTCACTGACCACCTGCTCGACCTCATCCGTCAGGCCGCCAATGGACAACGAAGTGCCCTCCACCTGGAGAAAGGTGCCTCCCCTCGCGTGCCCGAGGCTGGGCATGACGGATGGAGTCATGGCAGCCAGCGTGCCATTGCCCACGACCTGCCCGGCGGGCACCGGCACATAGCCATACTGTCCCCAGCACCAGGTGGAAATCGAAGTGGCCAGCACCAGCAGGAGGGGGAGAAAGGAGGTCCGGTTCATGGGGAGGGAACGGCTGAAAGATTAATTATTTAACAAAACTTAACCTTTTGGTAAATACCTTTCTGTTCGGCCTGTTGCCCCCACTCGCCCCTGCTTCAAGGCTTGGCGGGTGCTGCTGACGGCGTCTCCTTCTCGATTCGAATGGCCTTCATCTCGGGCGTTTCAAAGATGATCTCCACCAGCTTGCCGTGCTCTTTGCGATACTCGGCCACCAGTTTGCCCTCGCGGTCATAGTCCTTCTCGATGCCATGGAAGCGCTCCTCGGAGTCGAAATGGCATTCAGACTCCAGCACGCCGTTGTCGTGCCATCGGCGGTAAGGTCCTTCTGCCAGATCCTTTTCGTTGAGCAGGACGGCGATCTTCTTTTGACCATTGGAGTGATACACATCGGAGGAGACCGGCTTGCCCTGGTCATACTTTCTCACCTCGCGAATCCTGCCCTTCGGCGTGTAAGTGGTCACCTCCCCATGCTTTCGACCATTCAGGTGGGGAATCCTTTTCTTAACTGTCGGAGGCTGGTGATCGGCGTGGACTTCAATCGCATCGCCTGTGAACGGTGCCTCCATACCTGGAAGGTAGGCGAGCCCGTCAGCTCTCACTTCGACTTTGACTTCCTGGGCAGGAACAAGCGTTGCCTTTTTCGGCTTGCTCACTTGGTCAGGCTCCCGTCCACAACTCACCATGAGGACTGACACGAGAACGAACAACGGAGCGGCAACGAGGAAGGATTTCATACGGATTTACGGCAGCAGGCCTGTGAAGGAAGAGACAACCATTTGGCTGACCTGACCCACACAGCACCGCCGCATCTACGAACGGAGCGCGCTCATCGGCGTAAGTCCGATCACTTTTGATTTGAAATCAGCTATCAATGCCTGCGCCCTCGACCGTAGCACTTCAAAGCCAAAGCTCCCGGTGGTTGACTCCTTCGTGCATTGGTCGTAGCTAGGAGCCCCGTCACATCGCCCTTCATGCGCTGGCTCCAAGCACTCCCAACCACCCTCTTGCACATCTGGCGATGGTTGCGCAGGACGCCCCACTTGACGGAGTTCGCGATCATCGCAGCCGTCATCGTCGTCTTCATCTGCCAGGCCCTTGGTTATCACCAGGACGAGATGCCGTTCATTCCGAACTCAGGCGACTCCATACCTCTCGGCTGGGTGGACCCGCCCGATTGGATGCTGTTCTTCAACTATGTCCGTCCCTACCTCCAGCTCTGCTTCATGCTCGGGACGATCGTTTTCCTCATTCACTGGATTCGAGTCTGGCCCAACCTGGGGGCACTCGTCTGGCCGACGGTCATCATTTGCAGCCTCCTTGCCTTCAAGGCCCTGCTTGGCGAGGCCTACGATCACTGGGACCATGAGAATTACAGCTACATGGGCGAACCCCGGTCCCCGATCGCCTATGCAGGCAAGGTGGTGATGATGATCATCCTGCTGGCCACTCCGCCACTCATGGTCTGGTGGCTGTCGAGACGCACCATTCTCGAGACTTACACGCTGAAGACCTTCCTCCAGCCCTTGATCTTCTGCTTCATCGGCTTCTCGTCCCTGTGGATCCTGATGGACCTCATCGATGCCCTGAAGGACTACCAGCAGGCTGGCACCTCGACTGCCGACATCGCCTGGGCTTACATCAAGATGCTGCCCTTCATCTACGTCTCGGTGGCACCAGCGTCCCTGCTCCTCGCAGTGCTCTACAGCCTCACCCGCATGTCGCGATCCAATGAGATCATCGCCATGCTCACGGCAGGCCGCAGCCTGGGCCAGATCCTTCGCCCTCTCTACGTGGTGGCCGCCTATGCCTCGCTCATCGGCATGGTGGCGAACTACCACTGGGCACCGCGCGGCGAGGGGCAGCGACTGGCGTTGCTAAAAGACAAGTCCGACAAGAAATCCCGGCGGGCCGCCCTCGCCACCTCCGTGCTCCATCGAAACGAACAAACCGGTCGCACCTGGTATGTCGCCTCCGTGCCCTCCGATGCGCTGGGGGACAAGCTCCGCGACGTGTCTGTGCGCCAGACCGACGAAAAGGGGCGCATGTTGCACGGCTGGTATGCCACCTCCGCCCGCTGGTGGCCAGGACCGCGTGTGTGGTCATTCTACGGCGGTGTGGAAGTGCTCTACGAGAAGAAGGAAGCGAAGGACATCCAGCAATTCCCTCTCGTGACCCGCACCACAGGCGTCACCTCATCGCGACTCGACATGGAAGGCTGGACCGAGACGCCCTGGAGTATCATCAGTTCAGCGCTCGCACCCGACAACATGGGCGTCCCCGAACTGGCCACCTGTCTCCAGCCGGACAATGGCGTGCCTCGCGAGAAGCTCGGGGCCTTCGAGCTTCAGCTCTACCAGCGTTTCTCGGTGCCCTGGCAGTGCCTGTTCATTGTCATGACCACCGCGCCTCTCGGCATTGCCTACTCTCGACGCGGCTCCATCGGTGGTATTGCGGTCGCCGTGTTCTTCTTCTTCGGCCTGCTGTTCATGGACAACCTCTTCTCCAGCATGGTCAAAGGCGAGCACATCCCGGCTTGGCTGGGCGTGTGGATGCCGCATCTCATTCTCGGGGTCATCGCTGTCGTGCTCTTCCTCGAGAAGTCCCAAAACAAGAACATGCCGGAGCTGACGCCATCCGCGATCTTCGCCAAGCTGAAGTCTCTGATCCAGCGCACGCCGGAGCCCGTCAGCGGCAACGCCAAGCGCAGGAGCCGTTGAAGCTTGACCAGCAAGGGCGGCCCCGCTTTTCTCCGGCGCAAAACTTCGATGCCCATGTCGCCCAACTAGGCCCGTCGTTTGCTCCCAAGATCTCACCCCTGTGCATCGCCTTCGCCACCCTTACGTCCTGATCACCTCCGCCTTGCTGCTAGGGCTGATCTTGGCGTTTTCGACGACGAAGAAGCCGGTGAAGCAGGAGCAGCAGGTCGCTGAGCGTCTCGCTGATGGCCGCAAGCCTTCCATGAAACTCATGGTGCCCGTCTGGCTCCACCGCGGACTGGTGGTGAACCTCGGCCTTGCCGCCTGCTTGCTCGCCCTGGCCCCCCTTGCCTGTCGGTCACTCGATCGCCGCCGCGAGCAATGTGTGCCAGCGCCCTTCCGCCCCACCTTACCGCAAGGGGTCGCCCTGGGAGCCGCCTCGGTGATCTTCCTCGCCGCCGGCATTCCCCGCCTCCATCATTCATTCTGGGGTGACGAGGAGTTCGCCGCTGGAAGGTTTGTCGCCGATCAGGTGGAAGTAAGCCCGGAGGGCAAGGTTCAAATCGAGCCCACGTCCTGGCTCGACACCCTGTGGAACTTCTGGCGTCCCACCAACCACATCGGCTACACCGTCGTCGCCCGCCTCTCGCACGACGCTTTTTTCACGCCCACCGCTGGCCCCACCGACCCCTACTTCAGCGAGACCTGGGTGCGACTGCCCACCTTGCTCGCCGGACTGGCCTCGTTGTTCGCGATTGCCTGGATGTGCCACGTCTGGGGCTGGTCGCGTGCCACCCCTGCCGTGGTGCTGGCCTGGGCCGGGCATGCCTGGCTGGTGCGCTTTGGCGTCGATGCCCGCGGGTATGGTTTTGTCACCCTCCTGCTCATTCTCCTGATCGGCATCGTGGGGCGTGCGATTCAGTCGGGGCGCTGGCGCTGGTGGCTGCTGATGGGCTTCGTGCAGTTCTATGTGCTGTGGACGCACCTGGGGGCGGTTTACTTCCCGCTCGGCATGGCGGCCTCCGCGCTAGCGATGATCTGGACCGATGACATCAAAGAGGACCGCCTCGTGCAATCGACCCGCTGGCTGGTGGGCAATCTCGTCACCGTCCTGCTCATGGTCGGCATCATGGCTCCCCAATTGGTCCCCTTCCTCAAGTTCATGGACCAGCATGTGCTACCAGGCAGTCTGGACCTCGCGTGGTTCAAGGACGCCGCCTGCTACCTCGCCTGTGGCGCGCCGTGGTTGCCCTGGAGTGCCACGAACCCCTTCAGCACCGCCGTTCGTGATCAGGGGCTGCCTGTGGTCCTGGATGTGGCGGTCCTCGTGATCTCGTGGTCGCTCGTCGTGCTCGGCACGGTGCGTCTGTGGTGCAACCATTCGCAGCGCTGGCTGATCCTTTTCCTCATCGGCGCCCCTGTGCTCATGATCGTGCACATCGTCATCGGCCACACACGCCCCTACCACTGGTATCTGATCCCTTTTATTCCCGCGCTGCTCGCCCTCTGGGCTGCCGGGCTGACCTCGCTTCTCTCGAAGGTGCCCCGGGCAGGAATGGTTGTTGGCATCGTTTTTGTGTTCGGCACTCATGCGCTCGCGTGGCAGCAGTCCCGGCTCCTCGTCCAGCACCCGATCGAGGCGAACCGCGAATCCGTCGCCCTCACAAGACAGGTGACCAATCCCCGGCATCCCGATTACGGCAAGAAAGCCCTCACCGGCCACTGCATCATGACGCCTGGCTGCTACGATCCCGCCGGGATTCGCTTTGAAACCGTGGCCGACCTCCGCGCTCTCATGGCCAGGGCCGATCGTGAGCACAAGCCGCTCTTTGTGAACTTCGGCTTCCGCGAGCTGTATGCGGAGACCAAGCCTGACATCCTCGCCTTGCTCGATGATCACACTCTTTTCGAGCCCGTGGCCCGTCTGCCCGGTCTTTTTATCAGCACGAGCCGCGAAGTTGTGCGCTATCGTCCGAAGCTCTCTCCCCCCTAACCTTTCAGAGCCAACGGACTCCCATCGTCTGGCCCATGCACCGCTTTTTCCGCCCCTTCCTCACCCTCATCGCCTTCATCCGCAGCCCGCGAGCGCTGCCGGGCTGGCGATTGCTGGCGCTGCTCAGCACCCTCGCCGTGATGATCATGGTGGTGCAGAATCTCTGTGGTTTCCCCTTCACCCAAAGGATCCCCGTGGAGCCCGCCAAACGCATCGAGGTCTTCCGTCAGCAAACCGGAGCCTATCGCTGGCACCTGCCACACAGCTGGCGCAAGTCCCTGGCCGCCTGGCGCATGGAACTGCTCGAAAACGGCAAGCCCATGAGCCGCACCGACCGCACCAGCGACGTGAAGGACTTCCAGGCCAGCCATTACTTCATCTCCAACAGCATCCTCTACTTCGGCACGGCCAACGGCAGCGACCCGCGCAAGAACGGCAAGCGCTACGAACTCATCGCGCCCAAGGTGATCTCCGAGGAATGGCTCACCGTCGCCCTCGCTCTCTGGGTGCTCTCCCTCACCATGACCCTGCGCCTCGGCTCGTCCGACTGGATATACGCCCTGCTGCGCAGCGTGGGCCGTCTCCCGATCTGGGTGCCCGCCGTGCTCGCGATGGCAGTGGCCGCCGCCGATCTCTACCTCAACCCGACTCGTTCCCATGGCGTCATGCTGGTCAAAGGATTGCCCGACAGTGATGCGGGCGGCTGGCTGCAACTCGCCACCCGTCTGGCCGAGGGACAGGGACTGGATAACGTCTTCGGTGCGCAGCGTCCGTTGTATGCCGTGCTGCTCGCCGTGCTGCACATGGCTCACCCGAGCCTGCTCATGTCCAAGCTCCTCAACGTAGGCCTTCTCGGCATCGCCTGCGCCAGCGTCTTCGCCCTTGGTCGTGCCATGCGCGCCCCGTGGGTGGGCCTCGGCACCGTCGTCTTCCTCGTGCTCGCCCGCGATCACTTGATGCAAGTTCACTCGCTGCTCACCGAGCTGCCCGGCCTTGCCTACGGCACCCTCGCCGCCGCCATTCTCGTCATTGCCCTGCACCGTCGCTCGCTGAAGCTCACCGGCCTCGCAGGACTCACCGCCGGGCTCGGTAATATCTGCTGCGGTGAGCTTCTCCTCGCCCTGCCGCTCACCGCGTTCGCCATCGTCGCGATCGGCTGGCGCAGCCGGATGAAGCCGGACTTCATCTTCAAACTCGCCGCCGTCTTCACCATTGGAGCCACGCTCGCCCTCGGCCCCTGGATGGTCGTTCAGAAATTGCGCTTCGGCATCCTCACCTTCTCGTGCAACAGCGCCGAACTCCTCGCTGGTGGGGCCGACCCCGTGCATGGCAAACTCAGCCTCGAGCATCATCGCGAAGCCGGAGCCCTCGGTCTCACGGGTGATCGTGTGGGCGATCGTTACCGCTTCTTTAGCGAACGCTTTGCTGGCTATGTGAAAGCCGATCCGCTCGGCTACCTCAAGCGCGTGACCACGGCCACCTTCAACAGCCTGCGCTACCTGCGCGACAGCGATCCCATCGTTCGCACCTTGATCGGCCTCACTATCCTCGGGGCTGGCATCGTGGGTGCAGCCCGCTGGCGATCATGGCAGCCGCTCGCCATCACCGCCCCTCTTCTTTACCTCGCCGCGCTGAGCATGGACGACTGGTCCAGCGAAGGTCTCACCGCCCTCACGCTCGTGCTCCTCACGCGCCGCTGGCGGGGCACCCGCCTCACCGCTGTGGTCATGGTCGCGATTATCACCGTGGCGTGCATGGTCTTGTGCGGCCTGGCTGGAAACGTCGCCAGCCGTCGCTTCTGGGTCGTGGCCGATTGGGCGCTCATCATGCTATGGCTGCTCAGCATCCATCATGTGCTGCAACTGCTGTTCACCGTCGTGTCGCGCGTGCCGGTCCTCAATAGTGGCATGATCCCGAGCGCTGCCCCGTTGGTGCTTTCAAGCAGCGTCCAAAGCACCCTTCGTTCGCTGCCGCGCCTCGGCTGGTCCGTGGCCATCGTCAGCCTGATCTGCCTCGGCATCATCAGTGGTCGGCATCTGCTCGGCCCCCGCCCGCATTTCTCGCCCGAGGTGATGGCAACCCTGCCCACAGCCACCTCTGAGCCGGATACGGAATGCTTCACCCTGTGGTTCGACGACTTCTCCTTCACCCTCGGCAAAGGCGAGCATGTGCCACATTGGCTGCCTCAATACGCGCCAACGAAGGACGCCCGCTGGATTGCACGCCCTCGCATCGTCTTGAGCGATGGCAGCCTCGGCAGCCGCACCGTTGTCCAGGCTCCCACTGCCAAGATTCCTCACCCGCCCCGCTGGCAGCTTGCCCGCTGCTATGGCAAGACCACCAAGCTGCATGACCCCATCTCACTCACGCAGATCGGTGTCATCGAAGCGCAACGCATCGAACCCGCCAGCTCACGCTGATCCCTCTCGAACATGTTCCGCACCATCGAGCTATCGCACCCCGACTACGCACCGCCGGGCGTCACCTTCGTCACTGTCAAGTCCCCTGCCCTGAAGCGCCGCGCCGACCTCACTTGCTACGTTCCGCCCGGCATCAAGGCGCAGCAGCTCCCCATCGTCACCCTTCTGCACGGCATCTACGGCAGCCACTGGGCCTGGCTTTTCAAAGGTGGAGCCCATCGAGTGCTCGACCAACTCATCGAGCACGAAGACCTCCCGCCCATGATGCTTGTCATGCCCTCCGATGGACTCTGGGGCGACGGCTCTGGCTACGTGCAGCACACCGATGCCGACTACGCCTCCTGGATCATCGACGAAGTGCCCGCCGCCGCCGCCATCGTGGAACCCAACACAGCCGGAGCCAAGCGCTTCATCTCTGGCCTCTCGATGGGTGGCTACGCAGCCCTCAGGCTGGGTGCCCTGCACGCGGATCAATTCGCCGCCATCAGCGCCCACAGCAGCGCCACCGACCTCGCCCGGCTCATCGCCGCCGTCGAGGAATCCGAGAGCGCTTTCGACCTCGCCGAAACCCAGCCTCTGCAAGCCCTCGAATGCCTCAAGGCCAATGCGCATCGCCTGCCGCCCCTGCGCTTCGACTGCGGCACCGAGGACTTCCTCCTGGAGCACAATCGCAAACTCCATGCCGAACTCGACCGCGCCCAGATTCCCCACACCTATGAGGAGTTCCCCGGCGGCCACACCTGGGATTACTGGCACGAGCACCTCGCTGACTCGCTCCGATTCTTCGGACGCCAGCTCACTGCATCGGCAGCATAAACTCCTTCTGCTCCTCGCCACGCCGAACAACGATCTTCACCTTATCGCCGACCTCGCGAGTCTGCATGAGGTGACCAATCAGTTCCCCCTCGCTGATCGGTGAGTTCAGGCCATCAATCGAGATCACCACGTCGCCCTCCTTGATGCCCGCCTTCATTGCTGCGGCGTGGATGCCATACTTGCCCACGCCCTTCACCTTGAAGCCCATCCCCTGCCCCTCGGCGGCTTCCAATCTCATGCCTCCCAGCACCATGCCGCGCTCTGGCCAGATCGTCGCACGCTCGGTCACCTGTGACTTGCGCCTCCAGCCCTGGGGCAGAGTCAGTGTCACCTTCACCTCGCTGCCCGCACGCTTCAGCACACAGTCCACGGTCGCCACATTGGCGGTGTGGTGCAGCGCATAGCTCACGTCCGCGATGGAAACCAGAGGCTGTCCCGCGAAGGAGGAAATCTCGTCGCCCACTTGCACACCCGCCTTCGCCGCGATCGAATCCGGTGCCACGCTCACCACCTTCGCGATCTCCTCCGATGCCAGCGTGAGCCCCACGGTCTCAGGTTCTGGGAAAGGATAGATCAAATTCTCGGGCATTGGCTTGCGCTGCTGACGGTGCCAGGACTGGAGGGCGCTGCCGATCATGTGGCAATGCACGCAGCTCGCCACCACCTTCCCTTCCCAGTCGAGCGCAGGCGTGTATCGCTGCGCCAGTTCAGGAATCTCCACCGGCTTCTTGAACGGTGTGTCTCCCGGCTGTTTGCCCGCGAGCGCCGCCTTGTTCGCCGGGTAGCCACGATGCAGTTCCAGCGCCGCTTTCATCGCCTTGGTCAGGCCTTCAGTCGCGGACTCCTGGGAGTTCTTCTGGTGCTTCCACGAACCGTAGCGTCCGTAAGTGGTGCCGTCTGCGTTGAGAAAAATCACCCCGTAAGACAAGTCGTAGTCGAACTGGAACTTCGTCAGGTCGATGGCATTCGCATTGATCAACCGCACACAGACAAACTGGTCGAGCATCGTCTTCATTGCCTCGCCCTCGGTGAGCACACCCGTATCCAGCCCCATGCAAGCAAGGCACGGCACACAGCGCAGCACCAGCATCACCGGTTTGCCCGATTTCTTCGCCTCGGCAAAGGCACCGTCCACATCGTTGTAGTTCCACCGGTCGCTGGACTCCAGCTTCGCCTTGTCCTGCCGCACCGCTCCTTCCCGGTCCTTCACCGACTCCGCGTGAAGACAGGTCCCAACCATCAAGCCAGCCAAGAAAATACGAGAGGTCATGCGCTGTGTTCTCTCAAATCACGTGATCGGAAGCAAGCACATCCTTGTCTTCAACCCGCGCGATAAACACCAGCCGAGCGCTCGTTTTCCTGCGTCCATCATGCGCACCTTCCTCTTCTTCCTGCTGGCATCCGCGTCCTTAGCTGCCGATCTCGTCATCCCCGACACCGTCACGTTCACCCGCGACATCGAATACTCGAACCCCGACAACCAGCACCTGCAGGTCAATCTGGCACGACCCAAGAACACCAGCGGACTCCTGCCCGCCATCGTTTGCATCCATGGTGGCGGCTTCCGTGCAGGCAAGCGCGAGAGCTATGACAAGCTCTGCCTCACCCTGGCCGAACATGGTTACGCGGCCATCACCGTCACCTACCGCCTCGCACCGCAATACAAGTTCCCCGCCGCAGTGCAGGACTGCAAAACCGCCGTGCGCTGGCTCCGTGCTCACGCTGCCGAGTATCAGATCGATCCCAACCGGATCGGCGTCACTGGCGGCTCAGCAGGCGGACATCTCGCGCAGTTCCTCGGCGTCACTGCGGGTGTGAAACAATTCGAAGGCGAAGGGAACAATGACCAGTCCAGTGCCGTGAGTTGCGTCGTGAACTACTACGGCCCCAGCGACCTCACGAAGAGCTATGGCAAGTCCGTCGATGCCGCCGAAGTGCTGCCGCTGTTTTTCGGCGGTGATCTCAGCACCAAGCTGAAGGAACACATCATCGGCAGCCCCTTGTATTGGGTCACCCCACTCGCCGCCCCCACGCTCTGCGTGCACGGCACCGAAGATCCGTATGTCGCCTTCGAGCAAGCGACCTGGATCGTGGACAAGCTGAAAGCCTCCCAAGTCGAAGCCACCCTCATGCCCATCGAAGGCGCAGGCCACGGCTTCAAAAAACCCGAAGACGCCACGAGAGCCGAGAAAGCGCTAATCGACTTCTTCGACGCGCATCTCAAGGTCACCGCCTCGAACTAGCGGCGACATCGCAAGCCGACATCGCTCCGCCACCTCCGCCCTCTGACTTCCATGACTCGCCTCCGACTCCTGTCACTCGTTGCCGTGATGATTCACGGCATCCTGCACGCCGATCTGCCCAAGCCCACCATCGAACCCACGCTGCGTGCCGTGGATCTCATGATTGGTGAAGCCGCAGACGTGACGCTCGCGAATGGCAGCGTGGCCAAGGTTAAACTCCTCGCGCTGGATGAGAAGACAGACTCGATGGCCAAGGCAGTGCGCGAGGCGAAGGTCACCATCGAAGTGAATGGCGAGAAGGCGGTGCTGAGCAGTGCGAACTACCACCTGCCGCGCTTGATCGGCGGCGTGCAGGTCGATTGTCCGATCACGCGCGGCTACAACGCGAACAGCGGCGAGGACTCGTGGGGCTTGGAGAAGGATGCACGGCTGCGCCTGTGGCCCGCAGGTTCACCTTGGATCGAGCCGGGCACCTTCGTGTATCCACTGAAGCAACGCTGGTTCGCCACGATGACGCAGTTCTCCAATGAGCCGACGTATGTCGATGGCGGCGACAAGCCGGACCGGGCAAAGATTTACTACCACAACGATCTCGACTTCGGCGGGTGCGAGGGCTTGACCGAAGTCGTCGCTGCGACCGATGGCCTCGTGGTCAGCGTGGCGAACAAGACACTCGATGGCTACTCGCTCACGCCGGTGCGTCCGCGCTACGACGTGGTGTATCTGCTCGACGAACGCGGCTGGTATTATCGCTACAGCCACCTGCACACGATTGATGCCGCGATCACGCTCGGCTCACGCGTGAAGATGGGGCAGAAAATCGGCATCCTCGGCAAGGAAGGCGCGAGCGGCGGCTGGACGCATCTGCACTTCGGCATCAAGAGCCGCCAGCCCTCTGGCAAGTGGGGCACACAGGAAGCGTATGCCTTCGCCTGGGAAGCCTACGTCAAAGAGCAAAAGCCCGAGGTAATCGCGGTCGCACGTCCCCATCACTTCATCCGCGCCGGTGAAACCATCACGCTCGATGGCACCAAGTCCTGGGCCGCCTCGGGCAAGATCGCGAGTTACGCATGGACCTTCACCGACGGCAGCACCTCCAGTGAAGCCACGCTCACCCGCACCTACACCCAGCCCGGCAGTTACAGCGAGCAACTCAAGGTCACCGACACCTCCGGCCACACCAGCTACGACTTCGCCATCGTGCAAGTCATCGGCACCGATGAGAAGAACCTCCCGCCCACGATCCATCCCACCTTCTATCCCACCCAACACCTCAAGCCCGGCCAGCCCATCACCTTCAAAGTCCGCACCTTCCGCGACCACGGCGGCGAGACCTGGGACTTCGGCGACGGCACCCCACCCGTCACCGTCACCTCCGACGGCAACGCCAAGCCCCTCGCCAAGGACGGCTACGCCATCACCGGACACGCCTTCGCCAAAGCAGGCGATCACATCGTCACCGTCCAGCACACGAATGCTCGCGGCGAACGCGCCATCGCGCATCTGTGGGTTCGGGTGGAGTGATCCACGTGGGCCTCTGGATCACTTCGTGGGCTCAGGCGGAGCGCTTGCCTTCTGATCCTTCCGAGCAGCCTCGGCGATGGATGCTGCCAGCTTCTCGATGGCCTGGCTGAGCGACTCCACTCTTGGACCTGAAGTTTCGACTTTCTTCTCCAGTCGTTTGATCGCGACGGCAATCTCGTTGGAAGCCTGGGCCTTCGGCGCGAGAAGGCCAGTGATGAAGAAAAATGCAAAGAGGATCAGACCAAGAATCCCGAGGTAGTGACAAAGCGACGCGAAGTATTCCAGGGTGCGGAACGGTGCCAGCCCGGCAAACAAGGGCCTCGTGTAGATGTCGTTTTCAATAAGCCGAACATGTTCACCATGTTCACCATCGTTACGTTCCAATCGCTGGCGGATGGAGGGCACGCCCCCGAGAAGCCACCCGAAATAGAAAACTGAAACACCAAAGAACCACACCGCCGAGGCACCGAGGAGCCGCTGACCAAATGCCCAGCTGGCATCAAGGTCGGACTTGGTAAGCAGGCCTATCGCAGCCATGGCCGATGTCTCAACGGTGACCAGCCAAAGCGCCCAGTTGCGGAGGCTCTCAAGCGCATCTTTGGCAGAGTCATAGGACACCTTGATCTTTTGATCGTCGGGGATGTCCACTGCTTTGAGTGCTTGGCGCTTGGCAAATCTGTGCGCGGCAATTGTCAGGGCGACGCTCACAAGAACAACTGCAAAAAGAAGGATCAAGTGGAGGAGGGGCATAAGAAGGATAGAAGCGTGTTAAACCGAGAAATGCTCCCCGTCCTTCCTCGCCCTGCCAAGCGCGACGAGGCTTTCGAGGATCTCTTGGACGTCGGCGGGTTTGGCGCGGGAGAAGGATTTCGACAGGGCTTCGGCGGTGGTGGTGCCGGTGGTGTGCAGGGCCTGCTCCACGGCGCGGATGCGGTCGGCCAGGGACTTGGGCCAGGACTGCTTCGCAGGCTTGGAGCCTGGAGCACAGAGCTTGGAGCCAGCCTTGGGCTTCGCGGCCTTCTTCGCTTTCAAGGGTAGTTCGTCTTGCTCCGTGCTCCTGGCTCCTTGCTCTTTGCTGCGTTGGTAGTCGGGGCGCAGCCAGTGGATGATGCCGCGCTTCTCGTCTTCGGCGCGCTGGGCGTTGAGGGTGACGAGGCGTTGCAGAATCTCGGCGTCCAGTTCGCGCTCCCAGGCGGTGATGGCGGGGCCGGGACCGTCCGGGCCGCAGGCGAGTTGGGCGATGGCATTCGTTTTGAAGTCGAGCAGGCTGCCGGCCTGCGCTTCCAGGTGGGCCTCCCACAGGTGCTGCCAGCCGTAGGCGGCGAAGACGGCGGCGTCGAGGTCGTCATGCAGTTGTTTGAGCACGGAGACCAGGCCTTGGTCGTGGATGAGTTTCTCTTTGTCGGTCAGGGGTTGGTCGGCGCGCAGTTTCTCCAGCACGTTATACATGCCGGTGAGAGTGAGGCCGGGATGCTGGGCCTGAACGCGCTTGCGGTGGGCATCGAGCTGCTCGGCGAGGCTGCGGATGCGCTCCTTCGTGGCTTCGTCGCACAGGGGGAAGGGGAAGGGATCGAAGCAGCGGGTCTTGGAGTAAACCGGATCGTTGCCAACGCCAAGCCAGCCGCCAGCGGCGAGCGCATAGGTCCCATGGATGCGACTGCTCAAGATGCCGAGATGAAAGGCATCGTCGGAGCCAATGACGACGAGCTTGTGCTCGGGCTTCGCCTTCGCGGGAAGGAACAGAAACATCCGATGCTTCGATGTCTCCACCGTGGCGATGAACCTCGGCAGGCCGTCGATGGCGGAGCGGATGAGATCGTTGCTGCGTCGGAACAGCCACCAGTTCTTCCGCAGCTTTGGGTCGCGGTTTTGCTGCCGTTCCGGGTAAACCGTGGTGAACAGATGCTGGTAAATCTCGGGCACGTGGGTGCGGAGTTCCTCCTCCGCCCATCCTTGCGGATCAATGACGCAACAGCCACGCGGCGTTCCGTTGATGTCTTCGCCATTGAACAACGGACCGATGAGAGGCTCGGACGCCGGGTTCCGGTTGATGAACGACTCGGCTTCGCCTGCGGTGATCACGAAACCTCTTCCACCAAGAATCAGGCCCGTTCCGGCCAGGAGATCGTTCGCCTTCAAAGGCTTCGCTCCCGCCACATCCGCACCCACCGTGAGATCAGCGGAGATGCGGCCTTGCTTGGCGGGACTGAAAGAGACATGGGCGGTGCCGTCGTCGGCGATATCGTCTTCGTCCGCCACTTCGAGGAGTTCCCCCGTGTGCTCGCCTGCGGCACCAACGGTCATGGCGATGCGGACGGCGGCCCCTTCGGCGCTGTCCACCCACGGATGGTCGGGGATGGCGAAGAGGAGGGATAAAGGAGCGCGGGCACTCTTGCCCGCTTCATTCAGCTTCGCGGCTTCGCCGCCATTTTTTGTAGGGCGGACAGGAGTGTCCGCGCTCCTTTGCTGGCCGCCACCACTTGAGACAGGAGTGTCCGCGCTCCTTTCCGTGCCGCCATGCTTTGCTCCTGCCTTCGATGCCGCGCCGGTGAGATGATGTTGGACGATGCGGCGGGCGAAGGTCTGGCGCAGGCTGTTGGTGGTGATGAGGCCGAAGCGCCGGGCGCTGCCGGTGCGGGTGAGTTCGGCGGCCTTGTGCCACCAGTAGAGGACGAAGTCGGCGGAGTCGGGCACGTCGGGGTAGGCAGCGCGCAGGGTCTCGGCATAGCCGTCGCCGAGGTCCTCGCGGAGCTTCACTTTGCCGATGAAGGGTGGGTTGCCCACGATGTAATCCGCGCGTGGCCAGCTGGCGGGCCGGGGATTGGCATAAGTCAGGAGCGGGACGCGCTTCGATTCATCGGGGACATTGCGATTGGTTACGATGTCGGGCTTCATGCTGCGGCGGTCCCAGACGGTGATGATGTTCCCGGCTTCATCACGGGCGGGCTGGGGATCGCCGTCATACTCGAGCACGGCGTCGCGGTTCTCGATGTTCTTGAAGCGCTTCAGGATGGGCTCGTCGGGCAGGGTTTGCCCTCGGGTGCGGAAGTGCCACTGGAGGTAGCCGATCCAGAGGACGAGTTCGGCAATGGCGGCGGCGCGGGGATTGAGTTCGATGCCGAGGAACTGATGGGGATCGACGGTGTGGGTGGCGAGGTCGAGATTCACCTCCAGGCCGAACTGGGCGGAGAAGTCGATGACTTCGCCTTCGAGCCGCTTGAGGTGCTCCAGGGCGACGTAGAGGAAATTGCCGCTGCCGCAGGCGGGATCGAGGACGGTGACGGTGCAGAGGTGATCGTGGAAGCGGGTGATCTCCTCCCCGGCCTGACGCAGGGCGGCGAGGGACTCGCGCTCGGCATCGGTGGCGCGTTTGTAGTCGGCCTTGGCAGCGTCGATCTCGCCCTGGGCGTGCTTTTCCTTGGAGGAGGCCTTGAGCGCATCGGATTCGAGCTGGCGGGCTTCGGCGCGCTTGCGCAGGGCGATGGCGGCGGTGCGGACGCTCTCCCATTCCTCGCGCAGGGGAGTGACGACGGTGGGGAGGACGAGGCGCTCGACGTAGGCGCGCGGGGTGAAGTGGGCGCCGAGGGCGTGGCGTTCCTCCGGGACGAGGGCGCGCTCGAGGAGAGTGCCGAAGATGGCGGGCTCGACGTTGCGCCAGTTGGTCTTGGCGGCTTGTTTGAGCAGGCTGAGCTGAAGGCCATTGACGGGAAGGACCGTGCCATCGGCGAAGAGGCCGCCATTGAAGCGGAGGAGCTTGTGCCGGAGGACGACGGAGATGTCGCCCTTGGTGCCGGTATTCATCTCGCGGAACAGGGTGCCGATGATGGAGACGAAGCCGGTGCCGTCCTTGGGCAAGCCATCGAGCAGCTCGGTAAAGCTGCGTGCGGGCAGCAGGCCGACGTCTTCCGCGAACATGCAGAAGAGGCAGCGAGTGAGGAAGTGGGCGACGACTTCGGGATCGTGGCCGGATTGTTCCAGGGACTTGGCGAGTTCGGCGAGGTAACCGGCGATGGTGCGGGTGACATCGGCGGAGACCTTGGCGGGATCGAGCGCGGTGGGGTTCGTCCAGATGAGGCGGAGGCGGTCGCGGACTTCTTCGTCCGCAAGGTCGGCGAGCTTGATCCGGAAGCTGCGCGGATCGGGGAACGGGAGGTAGGCTTTCCCGGCCTGGGTGAAGTCGGCGTAGATCTCGAAGCTGTGACCGACATCGCAGACGATGATGAAGGGCGGCGTGGGCTCGTCCGCCGGGAGGTAACGGACGTAGCGCTCGGCCTGGCCCTTCGCCCGGATCATCGCATCATCCCACGCGGCAGTGCCGCGCACGGGACCGGACTTGGTTTTGCCCTCGATCACGCCGGCCTTCTGCGCGGCGAGTTCAAGTTCGGTCTGCTCCTCGCGCAGGGCAGCGAATTGCTTCGACTCGAGCACGAAGTGGGCGCGGCGGTAGAGGTCGAGGAAGTTGGTGCTGCCGGTGCCAGGGACCTTCACCGGGAACTCGAAGCTGTAGCCGTGCTCGTGGGTGTTCGACGGCGCGGGCACGCCGATCATCTGCGTGAGCTGGAGCAGGAAGGTCTGGGAGTTGGCTCGTTCGTTGGCCTCGGCCTTGGACCAATGGGCGATGAAGGCTTCGGGAGTAAGGGATGCTGGCTCGGGCATAGGGAGGATTTTGCCTATGAGAGACGGTGGCAGGCTGGATGGCAAGCCATTGCGCACGTCTGTCCCCGGCCTGCTATCGACGCCCACCCGGCCTGCTATTGACGCCCACCCGGCCTGCTATTGACACACACCCGGCCTGCTATCGACGCCCACCCGGCCTGCTATCGACACACACCCGGCCTGCTATCGACGCACACCCGGCCTGCAATCGACACACACCGGACCGGGTATCGACACACTCCCGGTCCAGTATCGACGCACTCCGGGTCAGGAGGGAGAGCTTTGGCGTGACGGAGGGTGCGGGCTTACGCCAGCGTCTCTTTCGGCAGGTGCTTGATCGCGCCGCCTTCGAGGGCGCTCTGGTGGGCGAGGATGCCGGTGCAGGTCCAGTTGGCGGACTGCTTGGCGTTCGGGAAGGGATCGCGGGCTTCGACGAGGGCCATGGCGAACTCGTGGGCGAGGTGGGGATGGCTGCCGCCGTGCCCGGCTCCCTGGGTGAAGCTGAGGTGGGTGTTCTCGTCGGTGTCATAGACGCCCTTGGTGGTGTAGCGCTGGATGCCTTCGGGGAGACGGCTGGCGTAGTCGGGGGCTTTGACGAGCGAGGGGATCTCGGGCTCTGGCTTCTTCGCCGTGTGCATGACGAGGGGCTCATGTTCGATGAGCGGCCACTCGACGGACTTCTTGTCGCCATAGACGTCGATGCTCTCGCGATACTGACGTGCGGTGTCGAAGAGTGAACGGATGACGCGGACGGTGAGGTCGGAGTTCGCCACTTTGACGTGGGCGGTCTCGACGGCGAAGGGCGAGTTGTAGTGCGGGATGAGTTCGGCGCGGATGGTGCCGGAGCCGAAGCAGCTGACATACTCAGCGCTGCCATTGGCGAGGCCGAGCGCGGGGCCGACGCAGTGCGTGGCGTAGTGCATGGGCGGCAGACCGGGCCAGTAGTTGGGCCAGCCGTCCATGTCCTGCTGATGACTGGCCTGGATGAACTGGAGCTTGCCGAGTTCGCCAGCGTCACGGAGTTCCTTCATGTAGAGATACTCGCGGGCATAGACGACGGTCTCCATCATCATGTATTTCAAGCCGGTCTCCTGGGTGAGCCGGATGATCTCCAGGCACTCTTCCACGCTGGTGGCCATCGGCACGGTGCAGGCGACGTGCTTGCCTGCCTTCAGGGCGGCGATGCTCATCCAGCCATGATCAGGGATGGGGGAATTGATATGCACGGCATCGACATTCGGGTCGGCGAGCACGTCCTTGAATTCGGTGTATCGGACATCGACTCCCCAGTGGTCGCCGCACTCCTTGAGCTTCTCAGGATTGCGCTGGCAGATGGCGTAGCAGGTGGTGTGCGGATGCTTTTGCCAGATGGGAATGAACTCGGCTCCAAAGCCGAGGCCGATGACTGCGATGTTGATCTTCTTGCTCATGAGTGGGTGGAGATGGACGGTGAATTTCGCCACAGTTCATCGTTCGTGGCGAGGCAAACTCTCGGACGATTTTTTGGCTGAATCAGACGAGGCGGGGGCGACGGCTCACGATTTCTTGTCGAGCTTCGTCACCTTGTAGTTCTCGCCTTTCGCGGCGGCGAGGGCGTTGTTTGCGTCGCTGGCAGAGAAGTTGTCCTTGCTGGCCTTGATCGTGATGTGGCGGATTTCGGGCACGTTGGTGGGAGCGATTTCGACACTTTTGATGCCATCGACTTTCATGAGGGCCTCGGTGACGTGCTCCTTGCAGGCACCACAAACGACACCCGTGATCTGACCTTCATAAGTGAAGTCGCCAGCGAAGAGGGCGGCAGTGGAGGCGAAGACGAAGGCGAGACTGCGGAGGATGGTTTTCATACGCGAAAGGGAAGCCCGCGCTGCCATGGCTGTCAATGTTCTCCACGGGGAGAGGACGAGCTTGCGAGGTGTGGACGAGTGGCCAGCATGGGCGATGATCTTCGCTCTGCTCGCCGCCTTTTTCTTCGCCTGCTCGGGCGTGTGCGCACAGCGGACGACGACGATGCTGGGGCCGATCAAGGCGAATGCTCTGCGGCTGGCGTTTGCCTGCGTGGTGCTCGGTGTGTGGGCGCTGAGCACCTCGAAGATCGAACCCTTTACCACGGCGGCGTGGCGCTTGTATTTGAGTGGCGCGGTTGGGTTTGGTCTGGGCGACATGGCCTTGTTCTTCGCCCTGCCGAGGCTGGGCGCGAGGCTGACTCTATTGATCAATCTATGCACGGCTCCGCTGTTCGGCGTGGCCGGAGATCACTGGCTGCTGGGCACGCGTCTGGAGCCGCTCCACGCATTGTGCTGTGCCATCATTCTGCTCGGTGTGAGTCAAGCCTTGCTGGCCCGGCGGACTACTCAGGCGACGCTGTCGGGCTCGCGCCTGACGGGATGCATCGCAGCCATCGTGGCGGGGTTCGGACAGGGCACGGGTGCCAGCCTCAGCCGCTGGGCGCATTCGGCGGAGCAGACGGCGAACACCTTGCTGCCCAGCCATGCGGAGTCCTTTCTGCGTGTGGTGCCGGGGCTGCTCATCGTGTCGCTGTTCTGGCTGGTCATGAGCCAAAGGCGAGCCTCAGGCGCTGAAGTGCCTGCCTGGGCTGCTGAGCGGCCACTGGCAATGCGGCCTGCGCTTTGGGTGATGGCCAATGCGACCTTCGGCGCGGTGCTGGGCGTGCCGTGTTTTCAGCATGCGCTGACCCAGGTGAGCAGCGCAGTGGCCCTCAGCATCACAGCGACCACGCCCATCGTGGTGATGCCAATGACGGCCTACAGCGAAGGCGATGTGCCCAGCGCGAGGAGCATGCTGGGTGCATTGGTAGCTGTCGCTGGCGTAGTCATGCTCAAGCTCGGTGTGCGGTAGCCGAGGCGCGATTGAATATCCCTCACCATCTGGCGGACATGGGGATAGTGAGCGCGATCAGTCATGAGCGAGAGGCTGTCGGAGAAGGAACCCCAACTGACGACCTCGATATCCACATTGCGGACGCCCCAACGATTCATCAGGCCGCGAGTCGGGCAGTAGATGTCGATCGTGTTGGAGCCAACCAAGGCACTGCCGTAGTCATCGACTTCGTAGAGCACGCCAGGCTGACCTTTGATGCGGAAGCGGGTGCCAAGAGGGAAGCGTGACCAGTCTGCCGCAGCACTGCGAACCATGCCGTAGCGAAGCGGGCGTCCGACCGCGCTCAAGCGACCGTAGCGCAAATGATCCGACTCGGAATGGCAGTAGGCGGTGGTCCGAATGGAGAGCACTCCGCGACCACTGCCACGAGTGCCCGCAATCATCGGTGGCTCTTCTGGCTTGAGCACAAAGTAGATGCTTCGGAGTTCGCCGGGCTCGAACTGATCCTTCGCTCCTACGGCTTTTCGGACCTCGTAACGAACACCCGCCTGAAGCGGTGCGGCGAACTTAACGCCGTCCAGGCTGCAAGCAGCAAGGCCGAAGCATGTGAAACCCATCAAGAAAGAACGGAGGTTTAAAATATTCATGAGTAACTCTCGAATTTTTGAAATTTTAAGCAATTCTGCGCATCTCCGCAATATAAAAAGAATATTAACCATTGATTTGATAATTCAAACAATCTATTCTTGTGGATAATTCGGAAACCATGGCGCCGATTAGCTTTGTATTCTCTGCTTTCTAGAAATTAAGTCAGATTAACTGTGGTATTCCATAATTATTTTGAAAATGTCGAGCACCCTCTCCCACCTCACATGCCCCGCTTGCGGCCAGGCCTTCCTGAGCATGCACCGGCACTCGCTGTCGGTGCAGAGCTGCCCTCACTGCGCGTTCTCGGGGGCTTCGGCCCAGTTCATCGCCGTGGTAAACCAGCCCACGAGTGCCGTGGCTATCAAACGGAGGACTCTACGGAGCCACCCTTCCCAGGAGGTCGTCGTTGATCTGCCTCCGCAGGCCGCTCCTCCGCGCACACCCTCTATGCCGTCGGCGAATCCCGCAGGATGGGACGTGCGGGATTATCCGCCCATTCCCGCAATCCCGGCCATGCCTCCCGTCGCGACCGCACCACTCCACCCGGAGTCGAGGGGAAATGCGGAGAGGAATTGGGAAGCTGCCCAGGCCTACGCCGACAGTCTGAATCCGCGCAGACCCACCCAGGCACTGACGCCCCCACCCATCGAGCCTCCACCGCCGGTCGCTGCCCCAGAGCCTCTGCAGTGGAACCCGATGAAGCCCTCGGCGCCGCCGAAGCTGACCTCGTGGCCCGGCATTGATGCCCAACTCGGCACCCCGGGCTCCGCTGACGACTTCATCCCCAAGCCGAAGCGCAGTCTGGTCTGGCCGCTCATCATGCTGGTCGTCATGATCATGGCTGGCGTGGGCACCGCCTTGTTCCTGGAGCAGCAGCGGCTCAAGGATTCAGCCCGTCTCCAGGTCGCCACCAGCAAGCCTGTGGAAGCCGACTTGGCAGTGATCAAACCAGCCATTCCAGTGGTAGCTTCGATCCCACTCCCTCCCGAGAGCAAGTTGCCACCTCTGGAGGCAGCCACGCTGATCGAAGAACTCCTGCGCAAGCTCTTCGCCGCCTCGTCCCTGGAGGCACGTCTCGACTGTATCGCGGACGCTTCCCACCAGCGGTCGGACGTCGCAGCCTTCTTCGAGCGGCAGGAATCCCCTGTCGAACTCAAGCTGTGCCGCCCTTTCCCAGCGACGACCTTTTCGCTCCCTGGCGGCCATCCGACCACGCTTTGTGAAATCGAGACAAGCCTCCCATCTCCAGGCACTGGCATTGCACGTCTCGTCAGCGAGCCCGATGGCCGCCTGAAGCTCGACTGGCCGATGCTCAAGGACTCCCTCGCCGGCACCCTTTTCCACTACGTCGAAAAGAAACCCACAGAACCCACCTGGGTGACGATCGGAGCACGACGCAACTTCGGCTTCGACGAAACGGAAACGGTCCGTCAACAGCACCTCGTCTTCGATATTCAAGGCCTGGGCAACGGAGCCGACCGTGCCATCCTTCTTGCCAGCAAGAACCAGCCCATCGGCCGGTCCCTAGATCAGCTGGTCCGTTGGAACCAACTCTATCTCCTGCGCGCCCTGGTTCATTTTGAGACTATCGAAGGCCAGCCCCGTCTCGTCATCTTGGATGCCGACCTGATCTCAGACGACACTTCACGGCAGTAGTTGCTTCCCGCCATGCACAGGAGCTATGCTCGAAACATGCGCTGCCTGCTTCTCATTCTCGTCGCTCTCACGCTCACCCAGTGCCAGGTGCTGCGGAAGATCGGAGCACGAAACCACAATTCCACCCCAGACGCCTCGGATCAACCCACGGCACAAGCGATTGGAAAGGTGGAGATGGTTAATCCCGACGACCGGTTCGTCCTCGCCCGTCTCACCATGAATCTCGTCATGGCACCAGGGACCGAACTCACGCTGCTCAGTGAGAACGGACAAATCTCCAAGGCCAAGGTGACGCCGGAGCGCAAAGGTGTCTTCATCACCGCAGACATCGTCTCAGGCGAGCCTACCAAGGGGGACATCGTCATGACAGGAACCGTGAAACCCGATGACGTCGCCCATTCGCCGACCTCTGTGCCCACGGCTCCCGCTGGTCCGCCCAGCGCTGTGAATCCGCCCACTGTCTCGATCTCGCCCGGCAACCCGCAAGCGGCACCGCTTCCCACGAACGCGCTGCCTGACAAGCTCTCGCCGACTGAGAGCCCTAGCGACTTCCTTCGTATCGTTCCGAAACAGTAACACTCATGCTCACGGAACCCGAAGCCCTCGACCTCGTCCTCTCTCGCATCACTCCGCTCCCCTCCGAGCGAGTCCCAACCACCACAGCCCTCGGACGCTTCGCCAGCGAGACCATGCTCGCCAGCCTGCCGCTGCCGGGCTTCGACAACTCCCAGGTGGACGGCTATGCACTGCGCGCGGAGGAGGCCCCCAAGGGTGCCGAGCTGCCTGTTGTCGCCGAACAACCTGCTGGCCCCGACTTGCAGCTGGAGCTTCCACCATCATCGTCGATTCGCATCTTCACCGGTGCCCCCATCCCTCGTGGGGCCAATGCCGTCATCATGCAGGAAGACGTGACCCGTGTGGGCCACTCGATTACGATCAATGATCCGGTCAGCGCGGGCGAGAATGTCAGGCGTCTGGGCAGCGATCTTTGTGCTGGCCAGATTCTTGTGCGGTCAGGGCAACGGCTCGGACCCGCGCACATCGGATTGCTTGCTTCGCAAGGGATCGACCATGCGCCCGTGCATCGCCTTCCGGCCATCAGCGTGCTGAGCACGGGCGATGAATTGATCGCCCCTGGCCTTCCTTTGAAAACGGGTCAGCTCTACAACAGCAACGGCCCCATGCTCGTCGCCATGCTGGCGAATGAAGGTCTTCACGGAGCCACGGCCCATCACTGCCCGGATCAACTCGACGCCACCATCTCCTGCCTCAGTTCGCTCGCTGCCGAGAGTGATGTCATCATCGTCAGTGGCGGCGTCAGCGTAGGCGACCACGATCACATCAAGCCCGCTCTGAATGCTCTCGGGCTGGAGCCAGAACTCTGGCGGGTGAAGGTGAAGCCCGGCAAGCCCTTCCTGTTTGTCCATCGCATTGAACCGCGACCGCTCTACATCTTCGGTCTGCCAGGCAATCCGGTGTCGGCTTTTGTCACCTTTCACCTGTTCGTGAAGCCTGCCCTGCTCAAGCTGATCGGTGCCAGCGAAACCAAGCCCGCCATGGCGCCCGCCACGCTCACCCATGAGATCAGCAACGACGGCGGAAGGCCCCACTACGTGCGAGGCCGTTGGAATCGAGGTCAATTCCATCCCACCGGTCTGCAGCAGAGCTATGCCCTCTTTGGCCTGAGCCAATGCAATGCCCTGCTCCGTGTGCCCGAGCACACTTCGCTCGCCAGCGGTTCCACCTGCGAGGTGCATCTGCTCCATTGATCACGTCACCACCAGTGCGATCGCACTCAGCATCACCGCCGCGCCGGCCAGACGCCAGCGCATGATCGAGCGGCTGAGGTGTTGCTCCTCATTGGCGAACCAATGGCCGATCACCCACACGAGCAGCACGCTGAGCAGTCCACGCGAGGAGTAGATCACATTGGCCGCCGTCGCCTTGCCGTAGATCGCCAGCGTGCTCACGAACAAGATGCTCTGCGTGCCCAGCAGGGCCGAGCCCAGCGTGAGCCATGGCCACGCAGCACGCGGCACTGCACGCAAGGGCGCTGAGAATTTGAAGATGAGAGTGAGCGAGAGCAGCGCATTCATCCAGAAGATCATCGGCAGCAACCGCCCCGCTCCCCAGGCCGGACCCCAGCGCTGCACCAGCACATCAAACATCGCAAAGCACACCGCCCCCAGACCGCCTGAGATCAAGGTGACTCCGAGGTGCTGCGGCGGGCGATTCACATCGCGGCGATTGAGCAAGATGATGCCCGCCACGCTCAGCACCGCCGCCAGCCACTGCTTCACACCCACCGCATCACCAGTGAGCAGGGGCGTGAAGAATGCCACCAGCACCACCTTGATGCCAAACACCGGCACCGCCACGGACACATCCCCACGCTCGAGCGCGAGGAACTGCAAAGTCTGCCCGCCGAACAAACACAGGGCGATCAAGGCAGGCTGCCACAGCAGATTCGTGTGCACTGGCTCACCACCACGCAGCCACATCAGAGAAAACAAGACCGCCACGATCATGTTCGCCACGAAGGTGGTGCGCCACAGCCCCACACCCAACTGGCTGGAGCGTTTCAGCAGCATGGCGCTGAAGGCATAAAGCAAGGCGGAGATCAGGGGGAATACAACGATGGCAATGGAGGCGGTCACGTCCTGCCCTTAACATCATCACCACGCGAGGCAAACGACGAACCTGCGTCACTTCGCGCCCAGCGCCGCGATCTCGCGGAACAGCTTCTCCAGCTCTCGATAATACTCGTCTTCTTTGAGGGACGACTTCCGGGCTGCCAGCTCGCGAACCTTCGCCTCCAGGGCATCACGTTTCGTTCGCACCTCATCCGAGAGCTTCATCTCATCCTCGTTGAGCACGAGGGCGAGTTGCAACGAACGTGCTCCGTCGAACTTCGGGTCCTTCGGCCTCACGCCTTCAAACACCTCCGACCTCGTGCCCACGCCATCGCCATTGTCCTCAATGATGGCGTGCTCCGTCGCAATGCGTTCCTCGGTCTCGTAGAACTGCGCTGCTTGTTTCGCCGCGTAGAGAAAAGATTCCAACAGCGACACCTGACGATCCTGATCGGCATCTGCCTCCGGTAGCCCCACAATCGCCTTGGCCATGAACTCGCCGAACCGCGTGTAAAACACCTCATCCGCGCTCTTTGTCGCGCTCACAATCACACGCTTCAATCCCGACAAAGGCTTCACCCAGGCCCCGCTAGCGGAAGCTGTGTTTACCACCACGACCTCCCGTGAAAGGGGCTTCAGCCATTCCGCCAGTTGTGCCACGGACAGGTCTGGCCCGCTCAGGTTGAACTTCGCTTCCCGACCATCAAACGTCCCATGCCCGATCATCACAATCCACAAGCTCGACTTCACCGATCCGATCCGTGACCTCAAGTCATCGAGGCTCGTGATCAACGCCGACTTCACCTGTCCCTTCGTGCATGCCTCCTGCCAAGCCTTCACCTGAGCATCGAACTTCTTCCCATACACCTCCTCGCCATCGGCACCACGCACGATGAGAACTTCCATCTGCCGCTCAATGGCGTGCGCGAAGGAACCCATGCAGACCACCAGCAGCGCGATGATGCACTTCATCAATCCGACTTCATCCTTCATCCCTCTCATATCACTCCTCCCGATCGGCGAATCGCCCATTCACCTGCCAGCAGCAAGACCATCGCTATCAGCCACCAAGCATTGTGCCACAGCGGCTGCGCCTTGCGATCCATCTGCGGCATCGCCAGCTTGGGCAATAACTCCGCGAGCTTGGATGCATCCTTCACCGCCATGAACTGCCCTCCGGTCTCTGCGGCAATTCGTTTCATCCACTCCGCATTCGGCGCCAGCGATGCCATCTCGTCAGCTGTTGGGTTCAAGGCAAAGCCCGTTGTTTTCTCGCCCAGCACCTTGTTCTGCGCGTCCTTCACCACCGCCTTCACCCGATAGCCGCCCGCAGCGCGCGGATAATGCTCGGCCTCGAACAGCCCCGGCTCCTTGAGACTGGGCTCCGCAAAAAGTGTGACCGGCTTCTCGCCCGGAGCCGTTACCTCGAACTGCACGCTCGCATCATCCTGAGGTCTGAAGGCCGCATCCCGCACACGCACCGACAGTCTGGCAACATCCTGGCTCGCGATTTGCGACAACCTGGCCTCCATCTCGATGCGGTCCGGCACATCCGTCACCAGCCAGCGCATGAGTTGCCGCCAGGCCTTGTCCATGTCCGCGTGCTGTTCCTTGTCCTTCAAACCCCAACGCCACAGATCGCCCACGGTCATCGCCACCGTGCGGCCAGTGCCGTAGCGCTGCGTGACTAGCGCTGGGAAGCGACGTTCCTTGGCATCCGTCACCATCGCCAGCACCGTGGCCCCAGGCTTGATGGATGAACTCTGATTCACCGACCAAAAGCCAGGCATCATGGCCACGCGTTGCTCGTCCTCAGGTTGCTCCGCACGCAAGCGCGTCCATGGCTCCAGCCAGCCCTCGCGAGTCATCGTGAGCTTCGCGTCCTGCACCGCTTCCACCGTTCCCTGCCGGTCGAGATACACCGGCATCATGCGCCCGACCGGCGTGTTGTTGTAGCCTCCCGCCGCAAAGGAATCCGCACCACCAAGCATGAGCACTGAACCGCCTCGCTGAGAGACGAATCGTTCGATGAGATTCATCTGATCCTGGGTGAAAAACTCAGCCTCCACATCATCAAGGATGACGGCTCGATACTCGGCCATCAGCAGCTCTGGCGTCTTTGGAAACCCATCCGACAGCTCCACCTTGTCCTTGGTGCCCAATCGCGTGAGCACCGGCTGATCGTAGCGTTGGGCATCAGATTGTTGTTCGCCTCCGAAACCGCGGAACAAGGGATTGCTGGTCTCGCCTGCACGACTGCGGAAATCGAACTTCGGCTCACGCTTCGCGATGCGGATCAGACTCGGCAACTGCACCTCGGCATCCATCGCCAGCGCCCGGCGCAGGAACTTGTGATCCCAGTTCGGACGGCCTGCCACGTAGAGAATGCGATAGGGTCCGGTGCCTCGATCCACCGCGATGGCGCGCTCATTGTTGGCCAGAGTCGCCTCCTTCTCCGCACACGCAGCCACCACCTTAAAGAACGACACCCCAGGCTTGGCCACTGCCATGCGCAGCCGAAACACGTAGCTCTTCTGACCGCCGCCGAAGAGGTGCTTCTCGGTTTGAACCACCTTGCCGGCTTCGTCGAGCACCTTGAGTTCCACGCTCTTCCCATCGAGCCCGGTCTGGGCCACTTTCGCCGAGATGGACACGGGTGAATCTTCAAAGGTCGTCTGCTGCGCGCTCACTTCCACCAGCGACACATCGCGATCTGGCGCGTGCTCTCCTACCATCAAGGTATAAACCGGCGCCCCACCCGGCATCGCCTTCCACGAGGCAGCATCGGTCGCTCCACCATCGCTAATCAAGACCACCGCCGCCACTGAAGAGGCCCGTCGATCGCGCGATGCCATGACCGCTGAGGCGAGTCCGGACTGCCTCCCGGCAAAGTCGAGCGAACTCGCATCGCCAATCCCACGCATCCGCTCATCAACCGCCTGCAAACGCACCCGAAACGTGTCCCGCAGCTTCTCCATCCAGGGCGACCACGCCTTGCCATCCTTGGACACTGCCGCCTTCACCGCCTCACTCCGCGGTGGCGCGGAGGGCGACTCCGAGATGCCCAGGCTGGCCGAATTGTCCGCCAGCACGATCACTTCGTTCGCTCCCTTCTTGGGCGTCTCCGTCACCCGAACAGGGTCGAGCAGGCAAAGAGCAAGCACGACCGCTGCCAGCGTTTTGCAAAGCATCGCCGCCACCCGCTTCCATCCACGCAGCGATGATCGTGCGTAGCCAACGATCAGGAAGATGGAAACCACCGCCAGCCAGGCTGCTGCGATCCACCAACGTTCGGGATGCTGCCAGACGATGGAAGTCATGGTGATTGATTGGAGAGTCCAGTAGGAGCTGGCTCTGCTTCACAGTGATCGCTTCCCATCACTTCCCGGCCCCCAATTGCTCATAATACTTCTGCACCAGCTCGCGGTAAGCCTCCGGCACAGGATCACGATCCACAGGTGCCAGCGGATTCTTGCCTTCGCGACGAGCAAGTTCCTCGGTCACCTTGTCGCGCAGTTCGACCAACGGCGCGACGATGCGCGTCTGGAGAAACTCCACGGCGGGCTGGTCCGAGTGCCGTTCGTAGTCGCCGCGATACTGGCGCGCGCGATCCAGGACCGTGGCCACTTGATTGCGAAGCTCAGGATTGCCGAGAGCTTCTTCGAGATTGCGCAAACGATCCGTCCACTGACCAAACCCGGCACCCGTGAGAGCAGATTCATCCGCCGCCTCCTTCGCTTCATCAAAGAACCAGTCGCCACCGTTCACGTTGCGACCAGTGCCGTTGCTGGGTCCGTCGCTCGGGGGCTTTTCGCAGTTCTCGTCAGTGATGGAAGTCACGCCTCCGGCCGGCGCTCCACCACCTTTCGGCTGACTGCCCGAGTTTGATGACTTGCCGTCGCCCTTGCCTTGTCCGGGCTCGTTCGCGGATGCAACTTCGCCTTTGCCCTGGCCGGCCTTCCGGCCTTGACCATCTTTGCCTTGCTGTCCTTTAGCAGCTTCACCTTGACCTGTTTGACCCTCTTGACCTTGGGGAGATTGACCTGGTTTGTTGCGCGGTTCGTTCGAGGCCATCTGGCCTTTGCCTTCACCGGGCTTCTGACCGGGCTTGTCACCTTCGCCATCCTTGCCTTCGGCTTTACCATCAGCCTGCGCCATCTGGCCTTTGCCGTCTTTGCCAGGCTGCGGCCCTGGTTTGTCACCCTTCGCATCAGCGTTCGCCTTCGAATCGTTGGCGCCCGGCTTGTCGCCCTGGCCTTCACCTTTCTTGGAGGCATCGGCCAGGTCCTTCTTGTTGCCCGCTGCTTGCTTTTGACCTTCGGACTTCCCGTCTCCGGTCTCGCCCTTGGCTTGATCGATGAGCTTATCGAGTTCATTGCGAGCCATGCGCAGGGCTTCGCTTTCATTGCCAAGCACGCTCTCGGCAGCCCGCTCGACGCCCGTCTTGAGCTGATCAACGGCCTTGCCTGCGCGTCGCTCAGCGTCCTGCGCGGCATTGCGATCGCCGTATCGCGACTGCGCACTCGCCTCGGCCAGATTCTCTTCCAAGCCCAGTGTGTGGGCTGCACGCAGCGCATCGTAGAGCTGCTTGTGCAGGAGCGGTTCCGAAGCCTCGGCCTGCTCGCTCACGCGCTTCATGTCTTCCATCAGTTTGGCGGCGCGATCCTTTTGCTCCTCGATCTTCCTTGATGCCTGGGCACCGCTGAGGCGCTGTTTGAGTGAGGACGTCGTATCAAACGCATCCTTCGTTTCACCCGGCTGATTCTCCATCTCCTCGGACAACTTTTTCTGCGCGTCGGCAAGTTCGCGTGCTTGGTCGCGCATCGACTTCAACTCCTCCGTGAACCGCCGAGCCGTGCGCTGGCGGAAGTCATCGCGAGCCTTTTCGAGATCCTTTTGGGCTCGCGATGCAGCCGATGAAGCCTGAGCGAGTTTTTGATCGCGGAGCTTCTCCGCTGCCTCGTTCACCTTGTCGCGGGTCTGCTCGAGCTGCTGTTTCGCCTCCGCCATATTCGCGGCGTTCTCCGGCTTCTCCATGCGCTCCTTCAGATCATCAAGGTCGCGCAACAACTGATCCTGCTCGTCCTGCAAGCGCTTCAATTGATTGGCCAGCTCCTCCTTCTGATCTTCCGTCTTCGCTTGGGCTAGTTGCTGCTCTAGCTCCTTCATCTTCTCCGCAAGCGCTTCCTGACGTCGAGCCAGCTCCTTGAGACGATTGAGGACGGTGAGGTTCTCTTGCTGTTCGGCGGTTTTCTCTTCGCCTGCAGCTTTCTCTTCCTCGTAGCGCTGCTCCTTCTGTTTCAGCTCGAGCATGGAGATCTCTTCCTTCTGCTCCTGCTGACCTTGTCCCTTCGACGACTTCGGGTTTGCCTTGGTCACACGGTGCTCGTTGTTCTGCGCCTGATGAAGGAATCGCAAGGCTGCCTGCTCGGGCGTCATCGCTTCGTTCAGCGCTTTCGCATCGAGCTTCTCACTGGCCTGGGCGAGGGTCTTCTCGGCGATCTGCATCTGCTTCTTGGCCTCCACGAGCGAAGCCTTTACCTTCGGGTTCTCGACCTTCTCCATGGCTTCGTCCAGCTTCTCCTGCGCGATTGCCTGCGAGGTCATCACGGTATCCACATCGGCCTTCATCTGCGGCATCGCCTTGCCACCCGCTTGATCGCGTTGCAGACGCCAGTTCGCATTCACGATGTCTTTCTGGAGTTTCACCAGCTGATCGGTCTGAGTGGGCTTGCCCTCGCCTTCTTCGCTCGGCGGAGGTTCGGTCTCGCGGAAGATGTCTTCAAACGCCCGCACCTCGGCGAAGAACATGTCACTCATCGTGCGCCGTGTTTCACCCGTCGGCCCTTTGTCTTCAGCCCAGAAGTAGTAGCTCACGAGTTGCTGCGGCTCCACGCCTTCGGACTCAAGGTTGAGCATAGTCTTCACGTCAATCTTCTTGCCCTGATCGGCTTTAGCGAGGGGCAGCGGCACCTCCTTCTTCGCTTCCGCCACATCGATCACCGCACCCGCCTTGAGCACTCCCACATCGTCCCAGACCTTGGCTTCGAGCGCCAATTCCTGAAGCGGCGACACCTTCGCGTCACGCTTGGGGAAGGCCACCTCGATCTTTGGAGCTGTGTTCTTCGTGACTGTGATCGTGAAGACCGGCGTCTGCTTGCACGAGCGCTCATGATCATCCACGAGGTGAAGCCGATACTTGCGCGTCTCATCGGGCACCCAGCTGGTCTCGAGGAGTGTGGGATCAGCTGCGGATGGTTTGAGTTCCACCGTATGCTCCCGGTCTGCGAAGAGTTCGGCGCTCACCACAGGCTTGTTGATCTTCATGCGATAGCCGAGCTTCGAGCCCTCCATCATGGTCACCTTGAAGGTGTTCTTGATCTCACGAGAAGGCTGACCTGTATAAGCCGGAGGCGTCACGGTAGCATCGGCGCTGATCAACTCGGGATGAACGAAGGTGGTGATCTTGAAGTCGCGTGACTTCTGCTTCTCGAACTCCACGCGATAAACACCATCGGCCTTGATGTTGCCCATCATGCCGCCGAAGACCTTGCCATCGACTGTGAGCTTCATCGGCTGTCGCGCCTGCTCTTCGCCCTTCGAGTTGCAGACGATGAGCATCGCTTCCTCCGGCACATCCGTCGCAAATTTTGCCTCCACGACCAAGCGCGAGCCCCGCTCGACCTCGGTGTCGCCAGGCGTGACTTCGATCTCAAATTGATGCGCCTTGGGCGGCTCAGGTTTCTTGGCCTGAGGCTTAGCCTTCGCTACCTCGGGCTTGGTGGGAGGATTGAGCAGTTGATAAACGAATCCACCGCACGTCAGCACTAGGCACGCCACGCCTGCGACCACGGCGATGGCGGATCGCTTTTGATCGGCGGCCGTCAGTTCATCACTCCACAGATGCTTCACGGCCTCCTTGACCGCGCTGTTGATGACGCGTTCCTGGAGATAGCTTAAGCCGGTGGCTCCCGGCTTTTGCTCCACTGCCGTGATCAAGAGTGATTGCAGCTCGGGATTCTTCGCCTCCACATCGCGGGCGAGCTGCTGGGCATCGAACTTCTCCGGCCTCACGAACCATCGAATCAACAAGCCGCCGGCAAACAAAAGGCCAGCCACACCGAGGACGATCTTTGTGTAGTGCTGATTCGATCCCGGAACAAAGATGGCCACACCGAGAACGGCTGCTGCCAGGACCAGCAGAATCGCATTCACCCAGCGCAGGCGCACTGCCCGTCGTGCTTCGATGATCTCCGAGAGTTTGCGAATGATAATGGGGTGCATGGTGAAACTCCGGTTATGCCGCATCCAACGTGCCATCTGCTGACTTCCTTCCGGCCAACCAAGTCTCCACGCCCAGCACGGCGAGCAGGAGAGCCAGGGCGATCAGCCAATACTGCTGCTTCGCCTCCAGGTCCTCGTTGGCGAGGCGCTCCTGGTCTTTCACGGGCAGGATGACTTCCGACTTCATCTTCACGCCCAGCGACACGAGCTTGCCGAGGTCCATCGGATTGATGCGGCTTTCTTCCGGCGGCAGGTTCACCCCGAGGGTGCGACCGTCCTTGGTCTTCACGAATCCTGGCTTCTCAGCCACACCTTCGGGCAAGGCGTCGCCCACCACGAACTGCGCAGGCTGCTCCAGGCTGATGCCTGCCTCGCCCAACATGCCGTAAAGCAAGGGCACGAACTTCGATGACAAGGCGAGCTGACTGTCGCGTGGCTGCCAGCCGCTGAGCAGGATCACCAGCCTGCCCTTGCCCATCGGCACGGAAAGCAGGGCGGGCTCGTTGTTGTCGAAGCGTGCCACGATCTCCATCTTCACTCCGTCAGCCACCAGCGTGCGATGCTTCCAAAAGTGAATCTTCGTGAAGTCGCGCAAGCGTCCATCCTCGAAGGGCTTCATGACGGGGTGCGAATAGTCCACCTCGCTGAGCAGGGAGAAGTCCTTCACCTCCGCCTCCTCAATTTTCACCGCCGAACCGATGAGTGCAGCCAACGCTTTCGTTTCCGTGCCCGTGACTACACAAAGTGCCCGGCCTCCGTTTTCAATCCGGGGGCGCAACTCGGGCAACGGTGCCGCATCGTTGGTCATCACCACCCAGGCAGCGGTTTTCAAAGCCTCGGCACCGCCACCTGGCACGATCTCAGGGGCCAGCTTCGACGTAGGCACCATGGCGCGGCTGAGGTAAAACATCGGCGACTCGACACTGCCCGCGTCTTCATCGCCGGTGAGTGTGACAACCTTCACGATCCTCGGCTGAGGCGGCGCGATGTGCAGGGCGTTGTCAATGGCCCAGCCATCACCGCTGAGTTGCAGCACCTGGGGCCCGGCGGCCGCTGGACGAGGCACACGGAGCACTCGCGTGGCTCCTGGCAGCAATTGACCTTCCGCCGCGAGGCTGCCATCCGGCCACTTCAAAACGAACTGCTCAGTCTTCGAGTCGCGCGCATTCGCCACCCGCACTCGCAGCATGGTGCTCGCCTTGCTGGCATCGACTTCATCCGAGTCGGCGACGCCGACGACGAGGCCGGCGGAGAGGTTGTTGGTGTCCTTCGGGGTGATTACTTCGGTGACCAAGGTGACGGCCTCGGGCCAGGCGAACCCGCGCAGAGCCTCGACATTCGCGCCGTCCTGAAAATCACTCATCACCACGATCTGCTTCTCAGCCACACCGGGCACTTCATTGATCCAGCCCACGGCCTCCACCAGGGCGCGACCGAGGTCGGTCCCGGCCCAACCGCACTGCACCTCTGGCAACACCGCGACGGATGAAAAGGCTCCGACTTTCTGTAGCTGCCGGTCAAACGTCGCAACGGCGACCTGATCGCCCTTGCGCAGCCATTCGCGTGCCTTGGCCAGGGCTTGTGCGAAATGATCGCTCTGCTGCATCGAGGCACTGCGATCCACCATCACGAGCACGGCCTTGCCCTTGCCATCGCGCATCTTTTGATCCGCCAGGAAGGGACGCGCAAACATCGCGGCCAGCAGCAGCAACGCGAGGCAACGAAGGGCCAGCAGCAGCCAGCGCTCGATCTTGCTCCGCGTGGTTGTGACCATCGGCGTGGGCATCAGAAACTGGAGCGAGGAGAACTCCACCTTGGTCTTCGGCGGCTGGCGTCGCAGATGCAGCAGGATCGGCGCGATCACTGCGGCAGCGGCAGCCAGGAAGAGCGGGAAAAGAAGAGTCATGAAGACAGACGATGGGACTCAACGCCCGAGCCCGCCGGATGTTGCGCTCAACCGTTGGCTATAGCCCCACCGAGCGCCAAACATCCGCAGCACTCATGCCAGCCTCGCGAAGCGAACGAAGCGAGCGCGCCTGGTCACGCTTGGCCAGACGCTTGCCATGCTCATCCGTGATCAGCCGGTGATGCTGCCACTCGGGAACGGACAGGACCAGCAGGGCTTGCAGCAGTCGATGAAGATGCGTCGCTGGCAGGAGATCTTCACCGCGTGTCACCAGCGTGACGCCTTGCAGAGCATCGTCCACCACCACGGCCAGATGATAACTCGTGGGCGTCTCCTTCCGCGCCAGCACTACATCGCCGAAGATCTCGGGCCTCGCCTCGTGCTCGCCATGCGTGCGATCGGTCCACTTGAGATCCGTGCCAGCAAGAGCCCTGGCTTTGGCAACATCGAGCCGGAGCGCATAAGGCTGCCCCGCTGCCGTTCGCTCCTCCTGCTCGGCCTTCGATTTGGATCGGCATAGCCCTGGATACAGCGGACCGTCCGGCCCCTGCGGTGCCTGGCCTGCGCCCGCGATTTCGGCCTGAATCTCCTTTCGCGTGCAGAAGCACGGGTAGAGCAGGCCCATCGCCTCCAGCCTTGCTAGGGCAGATCGATAGTCCTCAAAGTGCTCGGATTGCTTCCTCACCGGCTGCTGCCACTCCAGGCCCAGCCACGCGAGGTCCTCAAAGATCGCCGTTTCATACTCCGGCCGCACGCGTGTGGTGTCGATGTCCTCCAGCCGCACCAGGAACTCGCCACTCGCCGCCTTGGCTGCCTGAAAGGCAAAGCCCGCCGCATACACATGCCCCAGATGGAGCAGGCCAGTCGGCGAAGGAGCGAAACGGGTGACGGTCATGAGCGAAGAGCACAAGGCAACGATGTCCAAGGCATTAGCGGTTGGCGAAGCCTTGCCGCTTGTCCATCACGATCATGCCGTTCACCTTAGCGCCCTCCTCCCGCGTATTCGTCTTTCGCCGTTCCCCGCCATGCCCATCTACGAGTTCTACAGTCCCGACACGAACAAGCTCTACCAGTTCCTCGCTCGTTCGTTGCGGCATCGTGACCGCACACCTCGCTGCCCGGACGGCGCGGACTTCAAGATGGAGCGCCGGGTCTCGCGCTTCGCGATCATCGGCAAGGCGAAGGGCGAAGATGAGGGCGATCCTTTTGCCGGAATCGACGAGTCCAAGGTGGACGCGCTCATGGCCGAGATGGAGGGCGAAATGGCGGGCCTGGATGATAACAATCCCAACCCTCGCCAGATCGGCCACCTCATGCGCAAGCTCACCGACGTCATGGGCGATCGCACCCCCGAGAGCCTCAAGGAACTCGTTCACCGCCTCGAAGCAGGCGAGGACCCTGAGAAGCTGGAGGAGCAGTTCGGCGACTTTGACAGCGACAACCCCGACGGGGCACCCAGCGCCGCCGCCGATGCGCTCTGGGACACGGTCAAAAAGCGCATCAAATCCCTGCGTAACGACCCCGTCCGCGATCCGAAACTCTACGACATGGCCGACTTCGTCTCGGACTGAGCCCGCCTAGTTCAACGCAAACCCCTGGCGATCCTTCGGCACCCGGCCCATCTGCCAGTGCAACCCAGTCGGAGGGCAGAAGATCATCGTGACCTCAAATCCGACTGTTCCGTCAGGTCGCCGCGCGGGCGAGCAATCCACCACGTAGCCACGCACCATCACCCAGCCATCATGCGCACGCAGATGCGCCAGCGTCGTCACCCCTCGAAGAGCCGACTTCTCGAGCTTCAACTGTAGTTCAGCCGTGAGATCAAAGTGCTGGCGTGACCAGAACACCAGCCCGCACGATTTAAGGGCCATCAATTGCACCACGCTCTGCACCGATCCGCTCTGAGGCTTGAAGGCTCCCGACTCCGGCTGCTGACGCTTGGCTTCCATAAAAGAAAAGGTGCTGACAGGACGGACGAAACGGTGCCGCCTTCGCCATGGGTGTCAACGAGCATATCAGCCGCGCGAAAAGCCAATGGGAGTCTCCCTACCGAAAAGGAGAGGGCCCTCATTTATTAACTTATCTTGATTTTCAGCTTCCCATGTTTCTATTGATATGCCAAATTGCCGTAATTTCTCTAAACACCATGCAAGCCAGCCTGCTTTTGCGGGCGCGATGCCATGGCCTCCACAGTCAGCCTTCTGACGGAACCGTCGTCCCACCGGTCCCGACGAGGGCCTTCATCGGCTCTCTTTCGATTGGTTCGGGAACCATCCCGGCGACCAAGGGCGGCAGCTTGCCCGCAATCGTGGCACTGATTCCAGGCAGTTCGCACTTTGCTTTCTCCGCCGCGCTCGCCAAACTGCGCGCCCATTTTTCCCCTCTAAAGCCGTGAGCCAAGCCCATCCCACTGACGATCTGCGTATCGAGCGCATCCGCCCCATCATCTCCCCTGCCCTACTGATGGATCAGCTCCCTCTCGGTGAAAAGGAATCTGTCTTCGTCGAGGATTCCCGTCGCGTGGCCGAAAACATCATGCAAGGCAAAGACGATCGCCTGCTTGTGGTCGTGGGCCCTTGCTCCATCCACGACCGCGCATCCGCGATCGACTATGCGAGCCGCTTGATCAAGCTGCGCGAGAAGCACGCTGCGGACCTCGACGTCGTGATGCGCGTCTATTTTGAGAAGCCGCGCACCACCGTCGGCTGGAAGGGCCTCATCAACGATCCGCACATCAACGACACCTTCGACATCAACACAGGGCTGCGTCTCGCTCGCGAACTGCTGATCGACATCGTGAAGCTCGGCCTGCCCACAGGCACCGAGTTCCTCGACGTGATCACGCCGCAATACATCGCTGACGCCGTCGTTTGGGGTGCAATCGGCGCTCGCACCACCGAGAGCCAGGTGCATCGCCAGCTCGCCTCTGGCTTGTCCATGCCTGTGGGCTTCAAGAACGGCACCGACGGCGGCGTGCAGATCGCGCTCGATGCCATCCAGGCCAGCCAGGGCCAGCATCACTTCCTCAGCGTCACCAAGGAAGGCGTGGCCGCCATCGTCACCACGCGCGGCAACAACGCCTGCCACGTCATCCTGCGCGGTGGCAAGCAGACCAACTTCGACGCCGAGTCCATCGCCAATGTCATTAACCAGCTCAGTGCCAAAGGCCTGCCTCCGCACGTCATGGTTGATTGCAGCCACGGCAACAGCCTCAAGGACTACCGCAAGCAACCCGGCGTCGCCACGGCCCTCGCCGAACAAATCGCCGCCGGCAGCAAGGCCATCACCGGTGTCATGATCGAAAGCCACATCGTCGAAGGTGCCCAGAAGAAGCCCGAAGCCTATGGCCAAAGCATCACGGATGCCTGCGTCGGCTGGGACACGACGGTCACCATGCTAGAGGAGCTGGCGGCTGCGGTAAGGAAGCGGAGAGGCTAATGAATGAGCGGGCGATAAACGCAGACAATCTGGTTGAAGCCATTCGACTTCGGCCCGGAATGTATTTCATGACGGGAGACTACCCTCTCACGGGTTTTCTCGGCATGATTACGGGGATCGAGTTTGCAAAGAGCGCGATCACCGATGGTCAAATCGATCAGCTAGACCAATTGATCCCGGACGGATTCAGCGAGTTTGTCGCAGCTCAGTTTGGAGAAGGTAAAGACGATAATACCTTGGGATGGTGGTATTACGTCACGACAAACACCGGTAGCGAAAAGGAAGCCTTCGATTTGTTCTGTGAGCTACGATCAAAGTGCATCAACGCTCGTGCCGCTGGCACGGCTACACCAAGTGAACCAGTTTGAATACTGATCAACTCACGTCCTTCTCCCGCGCCCGCATCCTCGTCATTGGCGACGTGATGCTCGACCACTTCGTGTGGGGCAATGTCCGTCGCATCTCGCCTGAGGCACCGGTGCCGGTCGTCGAAGTCGTGCGTGAGGACTTGTTCCCTGGTGGCGCAGCGAACGTAGCGCGCAACCTCGCGGAGTTCACGAAGCACAGCTTCATCATGGGCCGCGTGGGCAATGATGGAGCCGCGCAGCAGCTTCGTGACTTGCTGGAGACTGAAGGCGTCAGCACGGACACTCTGGTGGTGCACGACACGCTGCCGACCATTTCGAAGACTCGCATCGCGGCGCGTCAGCAACAGATCGTGCGTGTGGATCGCGAAACGCTCGCGCCCTTGTCCGAGGCTGAGTTGGCGGAAGTCGAACGCATCGTGCGGGCTCGACTCCCCGAACTCGATGCGATCATCATCGAGGACTACGGCAAAGGTTTCGTGACGCAGCCGCTGGTCGAATTGCTGGTGCGACTCTGCCAGGAAGCGGGCAAGCTCCTTACCGTCGATCCTAGCCCGCGCAACTCGCTCGACTGGAAAGGGGCGACGTTGGTGAAGCCGAACCGTCTGGAAGCCTTCGCTGCCGCTGGTCTTGATGATAAGCACACGCCAGGCGATCCAACGAAGGACCCTCAGTTGCTTGAGGTCGGCAAGCGACTTCTCGCCAAGTGGCAGGTTGCCAACGTGCTCGTCACGCTCGGCGAGCAAGGCATGATGATCTTCAGCGCGAATGACAACGCCGTGCCTCACCACATCCCCACGCGTGCCCGTGAAGTCTATGATGTGAGCGGGGCAGGGGACACCGCCATTGCGCTGCTGACTCTCGCGCTCGCTAGTGGCCTGAGTCTTCACGACGCGGCTGAAGTCGCCAACCACGCGAGCGGCATCGTCGTTGGCAAACTCGGCACCGCGACATTGACGCCCGCCGAATTGCTGGAAGCCTTCAAAGCATGAGTTCGCTCGCCACCATTTTCCAAACCCAGCTCGCCGCCCACAACGCCGCCATCGCGCGCTTGCCTGAGTGCCTGCCCGTGATCGAGCAGCTCACTGCCGCCGTGATCAAGGCGCTGCACGCAGGGAACAAGATCATCTTCTTCGGCAACGGCGGCAGCGCAGCGGACGCGCAGCACCTCGCGGCCGAGTTCGTGATTCGCTACCGCATCAATCGGCGTTCGTTGCCCAGCATCGCGCTGACGACTGACACCTCGATGCTCACCGCGTGCGGCAACGACTTCGGCTTTGAAACCATTTTCGCGCGTCAGGTCGAAGGCCTCGCGAACGCAGGCGATGTCGTGATCGGCATCACCACCAGCGGCAACAGCGCCAACGTCCTCGCCGGTCTGCAAGCCGCGAAGGACAAGGGCTGCATCACCTCGTCCTGGACCGCCGAGGGCGGTGGCAAGGCGGCGGAGATGGCCGACATCGCCTTCAAAGCGCCGTCGCCCGTCACCGCTCATGCGCAGGAGTGCCACATGATCGTGGGGCACATCATCTGCGAGGCGGTCGATCAGGCGTTCGCGGGCTAGCGCGACGCACTCGGGCCAAGGTGCCCGACTTCAACGGATGACCATCATCCACAACTTCAAGTGGCTCTTCAGCTACCAGGTGCTGCGGCTGGCCGTCGGCTTTTTGCTCGGAGCGTGGGTTGCACGCGTGCTGGGGCCTGCTGACTTCGGCATTCTCTCCACGGCTTCAGCGACGGCAGCGATCGCATATGTGGCGATCGAACTCGGCATGAGACAGCTCGTGGCCAAGGAGATCAGTCAACGCCGCGAGTATGAGCACGTCATCGTGGGCACCGCCTTCAAGATCTGGCTTGTCAGCGGCATCGTGATCACCGCGCTCATCGGCGTGTGGAATGCGATGGGAAGCGAAGGCCCACGTCTGCCCTGGGCCGTTTGGTGGGCGGCGATGCTGCCGCAGATGCTGTCATGTCTCGCCTTACACAACATCTGGGAAGAAGCCAGCCACCGCGCCTACGTCGTCGTGCGCAATGGCATGATCGCTTATTTGATCTGCGCGGCGGTTCGCCTCGCATGTTTAGTCTGGTGGCCAAGTCTCAGCGTGCTCGCGTGGACGGTTGCAGCGGAAACCTTGCTCCTCGGTGTGATGGCGATGCGCACGAGCCATCGCCTCGGTCGCGGCTGGTGGCCATCAGGCTGGGACAGCGCGACAGCGAGCAAGCTCCTTCGTCTTGGCAGCCTTCTCATGCTCGGACAAGTGGGCACACTGCTCCTACTGCGCGCCGACACGGTCATGATTGAGCACATGCGCGGCGAAGCAGAGGCAGGCATCTACGGAGGAGCGATCCGGTTGAGCGAGATGGCTTACCTCCTTGCCACCATGGTCATCACCGTCCTGCTGCCGAAGCTCTCCGAGCGCATCGCACACTCCACGCCACAGCACGCTCGTGAGTTGGTTCGTCGCGGCAGCGAACTCATGGTCGCGCTCAGCTTGCTATCCAGCATCGCGCTTGTCGTTGCGGGCCCCTTGGTGATTCGCCTGCTGCTGGGACCAAAGTATGAGGCATCCATCCCGGTCCTGCTCGTGCATTGCCTCTCGGCGCTACCTTACTTCCTCAGCGAGTGGCGCAATGCGGTGCTCGTGGCGCATGAACGCGCGACCACCAGCGCATGGATGTCCTGGCTCGCGTTGCTTGTGAACGTCGGCCTCAATCTGCTCTGGATTCCGAAGCACGGTGCGCTCGGTGCCGCGTGGGCCACGCTGATCAGCTACGTTGTCTGTGGATTGGTGACGCCTTGGTTCGTGCCCGACTTGCGATGGTTCGCACGACTCCAGTTTCAAGCCCTGGTTTCCCCCTTCAAGTGGCTCACGCGTCCGCGGCACGCGTGGATCGAGTTCCAGGCCATCATCGACCGCAATGCCGCAGCACCGGCTTAACCCTTCTTCACTGACCTTATGAGCAACGGACCTCAAGGCAATGCCATGCCTCTCTTTGCCATCATTGGCGGCATGTTGATCGCCCTCTACGTCGCCACATCCATTTTGATGGATGAGGGCAACCAGCTTGCCGGGCTCTTCTTTTACATGCTGCTCGGCAGCGGCGTGATTGGCGTGGTCGCCCCACGGCTGGCGTTCTTCATGTTCATCCTGCAAAGCGCCTACCTCGATTTGTTCAAGCGCCTGATGGTGATCGCCGGCAATGTGCAATTCACCGACCTCTTCTGGGTGCTCGGCATCGCACCTGTGACCGTGGCCGGAATCTCGGCAGGTCTGGTGATGCGCATGGTCTTTGGCAAGATTCAAATGGACGGCTCCGACGTCCGCCGTCTCGTCATCGCCGTTCTGCTCAATGTGAGCCTCGCCGCTCTGACGTATGTCAAGGGGGGCGGCATCGGCGGCACGATGCGCGAGGTGGCCAACGGTTCCTCCTACACCCTGCTGCTCTTCATTGTCCCGCTGATTTTTTCGACACCGGACGCCGTGGCACGCTGCACACGCTTCATCATCTACACTTATGTGCCGGTCGCGATCTACGGCGTGTATCAACAGATGTTCGGCTTCCAGGACTTCGAGATCGATTACCTCAAGACCGGCCTCAGCATCGAAGTGAAACTCCTTGAGTCCGATCGTGTGCGCGCTTTCAGCACACTGAACTCCGCCACCTCTCTTTCCGTGATCGCCGCCTCGCTGGCAGCCCTCGCCGTCACACTCTCCATGGTTGGAAAGCGAACGCTGCGTCCGCTCATGCCCATGCCGGTCGCCATTGGACTGGTGGTGCTTTTCATCGCCGCCTGGGTGGCCAGCACGGTCCGGGTAGGCATCATGCTTCTCCCTGTCGCCATCATCGGGACCTATCTCTTCCGCAAAGCCAGCACCACCCGCGCCTTTTATGGCACGCTCACCGCCTCGTTCATCGCTCTCGTGGCGTCAGCCGGCTATCTTTACAGCAACATCGAGGTCTGGACACGCCAGATACTGGAACTCACCAAGAGCGATGCGTTCGCGAGCTACATGCTCAACATGAACAGCTACAAGGATCGCCTGCACGGTTTCATGAACGTGCTCGCCAATCCGAAGGCCTACACACTCTTCGGCATGAGCGAAGCCGCAGCACAAGACAGCACCTACAGCTCACATGATCCGCTCAGCGCCTCGCTCCTGAACTATGGTGTGGTGCCCGTCGCTATCGGCCTCTTCATCGCCGGCATCGCGCTTTGGAGGTTCCACCGGGTGATCTTCACCATGCGCGATCCCACGCTGCAATTGTTTGCCTCGGCGTTCATGGCCAATGCCGCAGGCAACATCGCCGTCTCGATGGTGAACGGTTCCTTGTTAGGCACCTTCCCCGTCAATGTCTTCTTCTGGGTGAGTCTCGCTTTCGCCGCTTCCCTGCGCCGCACAGACGCCAGACTTGCCGAGCGTCGCGCCCAGCTTTCGCCTTCGGGGAATGCCTCACCTCTCCACCGTGATCCCATGCCGGCCCGACGTGTCCCCACGCCTCGGTTTGCACCCGTCGCTCGTGTTCAGCCCTGATGACTTCACGCCCGCCATCGCGCTTGTTCGCCTCGCTCTGGCCTGCTGTAGCCGCTCTTGTGCTGCTGGTCGGCATCGTGCCCTATGCCGGAGGCTACGAGGATACGCGAAAGACGATCATTGGCATCCTGATGGATCGCTGGTTCGCCTCCGAGTCCACCACCTGGCAGTATGGTGCCATCGTGCCCTTCGTTGTCGCCTGGCTGGTCTGGAGGAAACGCGAGATCCTCAAGACGATCCCCGTCGGCAGCAGCCTCCTCGGGCTCGGCACGATGATCGTAGCCATGCTCAGCTACTTCGTTGGCTACAAGGCCAACAACTACTACTTCGGCTACCTGGCCATCCAGCTCTTCGTGTTTGGAGCCATCATCTGGCAGCTCGGCTGGTCATGGATGCGACAGCTCGCGTTCCCATGGCTGGTCCTGGGCACGGCGTGGCCGCTCTACTTTCTGGAAGACAGGCTGGGCTTCCCACTGCGGATGCTATCCACCGAAGGCGTGATGCTGATCGTGAAGCTGCTTCACCTTCCCGTGATCGCGGAGGGCACCTCCCTGTTCTCGGCATCGTCGGGCGAAGCGGTCGGCTCCTGGATGACACTCAAGGTCGATGGCCCCTGCAGCGGGATGAACACGCTCTTCGCTCTGATGTTCATCGCCTTGCTCTTCGCGCATCATCAGCAGCCTACCTTCGTGCGACGCTGCATCCTTTTTGCGCTGAGCATCCCACTGGCCATCATCGGCAACATGGTCCGCATTGGGATGCTGATTGGCGGCTGTCGCTTGTTCGGCCAGGACTTCGCCGTCGGGAATCACGAGAATGAGATGAGCAGCTTTCACCTGCTCGCAGGGCTCGCCGTTTTCGTCGTCGCCTTCACTGGACTCCAGACCATTTCGCTTCAGATGAACCGCTGGTTCTCCCACAGAAAGACGCCCACCCGCCAAGGCAGCGCGCTCCCGCTGAACAAGGCCCACGCCCCTGCTCCATGATGCTACGCGGCCTCATCACCCTTTTGATCGCGGGCAGCACCGCCGCGCTCTGCTCCATTTCGCCTGCACCGACCGGTAGTCAGGACGTGGGCGTCACGATGCAACTCCCCCAACGGGTCGGCCCTCTCGTGGGTGTGCCACGCGAGCCGGACAAGATCGAACGAGAGAAGCTGCCCACGGATACCACCTTCGCCAAGATGACCTACGTCACTGCGGGTGCACCGCCCGCTGAGCGCGACATCGCCCAGGTCTCCGTCGTGCTCGCTGGAGCTGAGAGCCGGAGCATTCACCGGCCCGAAGTGTGCCTCACTGGACAAGGCTGGAGCATCGACGCTGCGCGAGTGATCCCCGTCGAGATCCGCCCTGGCCAGACGCTCTACGTCAAGGACCTCAGCATCAGCGGCACCTTTGCCAACGGCGATGGCCAGTCCCGCCACCTGCGCGCGCACTACGTCTATTGGTTCGCCGGACACGGTGTGACTACTCCGAGCCACTTCGAGCGTCTCTGGCGCAGCACCTGGGACGCCGTTCTGCACAACGTCAATCATCGCTGGGCCTATGCCGCCGTCATGGCCCACGTCACCGAGGAACTTGATCCCGAGAAATGTGGGGAGCGCCGTCGAACGGATGAGCAGACCGGGCGTCTCATCACCTTCCTGATCCAGAACCTCGTGCCTCAATTCCAGAAAGACTTCTTCGCCGGAAGCCATTCGCCAATCGTAAACTGAATACCGCCTGCATGATCGACCATCCGTTCAACACCGAGAAACTCGAATGCCTGCGCGCCTGGATGCGCGAAGCCAAACGAGTCATGGTCGCCTACTCAGGCGGAGTGGACAGCTCTTTGCTCCTCCGCGTCGCCACCGAAGAACTCGAACAGGAAGCTCTGGGCATCATGGCCGTCTCCCCTTCCCTTCCTGACGGTGAACGGCAGCAGGCAGTGGAGCTGGCGCAAGTGATGGGAGCCCGGCTCAAGCTGCTGCCCACTAAGGAAACGGAAGACATCAAGTATCAGGCCAATGCCCCCAACCGCTGCTTCCATTGCAAAGACCATGTCTATCGCGCTCTGCGACGCTATGCCGACGATCATTCGTTCGATGTGATCGCGGACGGTATGAATGTGGAAGACACGCTGGATGTCCGCCCCGGCCGCGCTGCTGCGAAGCTCCACGACATCCAGAGTCCTCTGCATGATATCGGGTTCACCAAGGCCGACATTCGCGACACGGCGCGTTACCTCGGGCTCTCGAATTGGAACAAGCCAGCGGCCGCGTGCCTCGCCTCGCGCATCCCCTACGGAACCACCGTGACTCACGAGGTGCTGGGTCAGGTGGAGACTGCTGAAGCTTCGCTCCACGCCCTCGGCTTCCATGAACTTCGTGTTCGTCATCACGGCGATGTCGCACGGATCGAGGTGCCATCGACGGTTTTTGACGACGTGATGCAGCAACGCGACTCCATCGTTCGCGAGATCAAGCAGGCCGGCTACACCTTCGTCTCGCTCGACCTCCAGGGACTTCGGCAGGGAAGCTTGAACGAAGTTCTCTCCGCCCGCGCTTAGTTTGCACCGCACGTTCGGCGGATCGCTTTCATCATGAGGAATCGCGACAGCGAACTCGCCATCGATCTGTATCGGGGCATCGCCGCTTTGCTGGTCATGCTTGCTCATGCGCTGACCTTGGCTCTGAAGGCATCGCACGGAGCAAACCAGGACGCTTACCCGTGGATCAGCAGGCTCATCGGAGCGAGCCTGGGCTCAGGCACCTTCTGGGTGTGGGGATTCTTTGTGCTCTCAGGCTTCTGCATTCATCAAAGTATCGCTCGTGATCAGCAGCGACATGCGTTCTCGCTGTCTCGTTATGCTGTGGGGCGGGTCACTCGCATCTACCCGATCTTCTTGGTGGGGCTGGGACTCGCGGTCGTCTCCTGGTGGCTCACAGGGGGCGATGCATCACGAGGCTCGCCATTTCCCACCGAGCGCTTCCTTGCCACGCTCGTCTTTGCCCAGCAGTTCGTTGGCGACTTCCCAGGCTATGATCCAGCCTGGTCTCTGTGCAACGAGGCGCTTTACTACCTCCTGTGGCCAATGCTGCTGATCGCCTGCCAATGGCGCGCGATGCGCGCAACGATCATCGGCGCAATCATCAGCCTCATCATGGCTCTCAGCTTGGTGGCGGTGTGGAAGCTGTCATTTGCGGGTGATGGTCAGCATTGGTTGGTGCCTGCTTGGTGCATGATCGCCCTGTTTGTGGTGTGGCTCGTGGGCGCGGCGCTAGCAGTTGTCTGGCCATCCATTCAGCCCAGGATCACACCTAGACTCACATGGATGGCCATCGGCTGGCTCGCCTTCATCTATGCGATCAATGTGGTGATTCATTACTACAACGCGCGTGCCTGGACCTACACCGTGGCCGCTTACGCGACTGCCCCAGCTTTTGCCGTTCTGATCGCTGGCAGCCATCATCTCCGCCTCAGCCAGTCAAAGTCCTGGCAACCCATGGCCAGCTGGATGGGCGCGCTGAGTTACCCTTGCTACTTGCTGCATCAGCCAGTGCTTCACGTTGTCGAATACACGATCATGCCACACCTGCCTGTGCGAGTTCAGATGACACCCTGGCTCCACACGCTCGTGTTACTGTTGCCGGCAACGATCTTGGTTTCTACGCTCGGAGTCAGCCTCGAAAGAGGAGTGATGGCATGGCGTGCCCGTTTGCTGGGAAACAAGGCGCCCACGATTCAGCCGACCCCGGCTCCGACCATCGCATGACACGTCGTCGCCGACTTCTCTTTGCCTTCATGGCTCTCGCGCTCGCGATTGGCCTGCCAATGATTGGAGCGGAACTCTTCCTCCGGGCACGTGGGCCTCTGCGCGTGCACGGAGTCACCTTCTCGCACCCCGTTTTGCATCATGCCCACAAGCCTGGATGGCAGGCACAGATCGAGAGCTTCACCAGCGAGTATGACAGCTTCCCCGTTGCGTTCGATCAAGATGGCTGCCGCTACGATCCGCAGGTGGCTCCAGCCAAACACGGAAATGAACCCAACCGCGTCGCCTTCCTTGGCGATTCGTTTGTGGAGGCTTACCAAGTGCCGTATTCCGACTCATTCGTGGCCCGCGTCGAAAGGGATTTGGGCGATCGCGCCTGGGTGCGGAACTATGGCACCACCAGCTACTCGCCGATCCTGTCGCTGCTCCAGTGGCGGACGGTGGTCAGAACTTGGAAACCCACTCACGTGGTCTTCATGCTTTACACCAACGATGTCGATCGCAGCACTGCCTTGTCCGATGCGGACTACTTGGAAAAGGCCGTGCTTGATAACCACGGTGAAGTCACCGCCATTCCAGGCACCGAGAGTAAGGTGGAGGGCTTCTTGCGCCAGTTTCATCTCGCCTGGGAACTGATGCGGGTCTATCGCGGCCTTCAACATCGCGCCATGCATCCCAAGGCTGCGAACGAATCAGCAGGCGCATTCACTGAGCCCAATCCCGATGTCTCGGAACCGACCACCTCCATCCTCCTCAAACTCAAGCGTGAGATCGAATCCGCAGGTGCCAGATTCTCACTCACCGTGGTGCCTTCGAAACTTCGCAATCTCAATCCTACGGTGAAATATGACGGGCCTGAGTTCAGCGACAAATGGAAGGTCTGGGCCGCTAGCCAGGGGATGGATTTCATCGACCTTGCGTCCGCCTTTCGTGAGACCTCCAGCAAAGGTGAACTGCTCTTCTTCAAGGAAGACATCCACTTCAATTCCGCTGGCCACCAACTCACCTCTCAGATTCTCTCCAATGCGCTTCGACCCGCATTGAAGTAACCCCTCATCCCATGGCCAGCATCCTCGGCATCTCCGCCTTCTATCACGACAGTGCAGCAGCACTCGTCAAAGACGGTGTTATCACCGCCGCCGCTCAGGAAGAGCGGTTCACGCGCATCAAGCACGATCATGAGTTCCCCAAGAACGCGATCGACTACTGCCTAGCGGAGTCCGCGCTGAAGATCGAAGACCTCGATTATGTCGCCTTCTACGACAAGCCGTTGCAGAAGTTCGACCGCCTCATCGAAACCTATCTCGCCTTCGCTCCGAAGGGCCTGCAGAGCTTCATGATGGCCATGCCGCTGTGGTTGAAGACCAAGCTGCATCTGCCGCGCGAGATCAACAAGGCACTCGGTGGTCGCTACAAGAAGCGCATCGTCTTCACTGGCCATCACGAGAGCCACGCGGCCAGCGCTTACTTCCCGAGCCCTTTCGACAAGGCCGCGATCCTCACCATCGACGGCGTGGGCGAGTGGGACACGGCGACCATCGGCATCGGTGAGGGCAACAAGATCAAGCTGCTCAAGACCATGCACTTCCCGCACTCACTGGGACTTCTTTACAGCGCGGTGACTTACTTCTGCGGCTTCAAGGTCAACAGCGGTGAATACAAACTCATGGGCCTCGCGCCGTATGGCGAGCCGAAATACAAGGACGTCATCCTCAAGAACTTGATCGACCTCAAGGAGGACGGCTCGCTCGCGATGGACATGAGCTACTTCCAGTATTGCGAAGGTTTGCGCATGACGAATGACAAGTTCGCCTCGCTCTTCGGTGGTCCCGCTCGCAACGCGGAGTCCGAGATCAGCCAGCGCGAGATGGACATCGCCGCCAGCATCCAGGCCGTGACGGAGGAAGTCGTCCTCCGTATGGCCAAGTATGCGGTGCAGATCACTGGCTGCCGCGATGTCTGCATGGCGGGTGGCGTTGCCCTGAACTGCGTGGCGAACGGCAAGCTCATCCGCAGCGGCATCATCGACAATCTCTTCGTCCAGCCTGCTGCCGGTGATGCCGGTGGCGCGCTCGGTGCTGCGCTCTTCGTTCACTACCAGCTGCTCAACAACGAGCGTAAAGCTGACCCTGGCGACTCCATGCAAGGCAGTCTGCTCGGCCCGCAGTTCACCAACGATCAGATCCGCACCGAGCTTGATCAGATCGGAGCCAGCTACGAGTTCATCGAAGACGAAGCCAAACTGCTCGAAGTCGTCGCTAGCGAAGTCGCCAACGAGAAAGTCATCGGCTGGTTCGCTGGTCGCATGGAGTTCGGCCCGCGTGCTCTTGGTGCCCGCAGCTTCATCGGCGATGCTCGCAGCCCAGCGATGCAGGCGCAGATGAACCTCCGCATCAAGTTCCGCGAGTCCTTCCGTCCCTTCGCACCCGTGGTGCTGCGCGAGGACGTGGAGCATTGGTTCGATCACCAAGGCGAGAGTCCCTACATGCTCGTCGTCGCCGACGTTAAGCCCGAGCACCTCCGCCAGCTCAGCGCCGAGGAGCAGCAGAACATGAAGGACCCCGACCTGCGCAAGCGCGTGAACGTCCCGCGCTCGACGCTGCCCGCGATCACGCACGTCGATAACAGTGCCCGCCTGCAATCCATCGACGAGCGCCGTCACGGACGCTTCTGCCGGTTGATGCGCGAGTTCAAGCGCCAGACTGGCTGCGGCGTGATGATCAACACCAGCTTCAACATCCGTGGCGAGCCCATCGTCTGCACACCCACCGATGCCTTCAAGTGCCTCCAAGCCACCGACATGGACGTGCTCGTGGTCGAGAATTTCATCTTGCGCAAGTCCGCCCAGAAACAGCTCAGCGAAGCCGAGAAGGCCAAGTATGTCGCCAGCTTCAAACTCGACTAACCCAGCCACGCCATGATCAATCCGTTCAAAGAAATCAACTGGCAGCCAGGCAGCACGGACCTGCACAAGTTTGCTCGCAGTCTCGTCATCGGCTTCCCTGTGATCGCCGTCGTCTTCTTCCTCGCGAAGTGGTTCAAGTCCGGTGCGATGCCGGACGCTGCCTTCTTCGTCAAGCTTGGCGGCGTCGGTGCTGCCGTCGGTGTGGTCTGCTGGCTGGTGCCAATCATTGCCCGCCCACTTTACTATGTGTGGTATGCGCTCGCCGCATGTGTCGGCATCGTCATGGCGAACCTGCTCTTCGCCATCCTCTTCTATGGTCTGTTCACTCCGATTGGCCTCTTCATGCGTTTGATCGGACGCGACCCACTAAAGCTGCACTGGCAGAAAGAAGCAGCTACCACCTACTGGCAGGATGCGGAACCTTCGCCCCCAGCGTCGCAATACTTCAGTCAATACTAACCCCCTCCGCATCCCATGTCCCAATCCACCAACGACTTCGAGAACGCCGCCAGCGGCAAGCAGTCTGGCATTGTCGCCGAGTTCTTCGGCTTCCTGAAGCAGAACAAGAAGTTCTGGCTCCTGCCGCTCATCATCGTGATGCTGCTCATGGCGGGCCTGCTGGTCCTCTCTTCGACAGCTGCTGCTCCCTTCATCTACACGCTGTTCTAGCACAGCGTTGCGATCGAAGGCGGCCCAGGTTCACAGCATGTTTGATTCTGCTCTCAACCTCGACCTCCTGCGCCTTGACCGGCAGGGTTTCCCTGAAGTCGTCTTTGCGCGTGGCAAGACCCGCGCGCAGACGATCAGTGCACTCAAACGACTGCACGATGCTCATGGTCATGCCCTGGCCACGGGCGTGAATGAAGATCTCGATATCGGTGGACTCTACGATCCGATCTCGAAGCTCTACCGGATCGGCCAGATGCCCATCAGACCAGGATGGCCCTGCGTCCTCAGCGCCGGCACCTCCGATCAATTCATTGCGGAAGAAGCAGCCCAGACACTGGAGTTTCTCGGCTACGAAACCAAGCGCATTTGCGATGTCGGCGTGGCTGGACTGCATCGCCTGCTTGACCGTGTGGACGACTTCAAAACTGCCGACGTGATCATCGTAGTGGCAGGCATGGAAGGTGCGCTGCCCAGTGTGGTTGGCGGCCTCGTCCCTCAGCCCATCATCGCGGTGCCCACCAGCGTTGGTTACGGCACCAGCTATAACGGGATCGCTGCCCTCCTCGGCATGCTGAACTCATGTGCGGCCGGTGTGAGCGTGATGAATATCGACAACGGATTCGGAGCAGCGATCGCAGCGCACCGAATCCTCCAGCGTCTCCACTCATGAACCTTTCCGCACTCAAAGAAAACCTCTTCAAGGCACGCAATGAACGCAACGCCCTGCCTCGCTACATCGCGCGGCGGTTCCTGTTCAAGCCTCTCGAACGCCTGGGGCTGCATGTCATCGGCGATCACTTTTATGAGCCCATCCCCAACCTCCAGGAAATCGAAGCCAGTTACGATGGCTCGCCGCGAGCGATTCCCGGTCACGACTTGAGGATCGAAAGCTTTGAGTCCGCTCATGCGGCTCGTCTCTCCCGCTACGGCGCAGAATTCCTCGAGGCCGTGAAAGGCTTCGGCTTCGACGAGACCAACTACTACTTCCGCGGTGCCGATGCGCTGAGTTACTACTGTCTGCTGCGCGAGATGAGGCCTGCATCGGTCGTGGAAGTGGGCCAGGGCAGCAGCACCCGCGTGGCTCTCGCTGCGCTGGAGAAGAATGCCCAAGAGACCGGAGCTTCTTCATCCTTTGTTTCGATTGACCCCTACACGCGTCTGCTCGGAGCCGAACTACGTCCTGCACACACTCGCTTCGAACAGCTGCACCAACCTCTTCAAGACGTGCCAGTCACCGAGCTGATGGCTCGCTGTGAGGGCAATGCGCTGCTATTCGTCGATTCGAGTCATGTCTATAAGCACGGCAGCGATGTGTCGCACTTGATGCACCAGATCTACCCGCACCTACCCACTGGCTGCACGCTGCACGTCCACGATATCGTGCTGCCCTATCCGTGGCTGAAGGAGTTTTACGTCGAGCAGAAGTGGTTCTGGAACGAGCAGGAGATGCTGGAAGCGTTCCTTGCATTCAACAGCAGCTTCGAGATCACCCTCCCTGTTTACTGGCTGCATCGAGATTCGAAGCATGTTCAAGAGGCTGCTTCACAAGTCGCCCCTTCGCTACCTCTGCGTGACGAAGGTTACAGCTTCTATCTGCGCCGCGTGAAGTGATCCATCCATGAAGGTCGCCCTCGTTTCCCGCGCTACCGCCGGCTACCTACGTGCCCTGCACGAAGGCTTTGCCGATGCCACGCGTGGTGAGGCCTCTCTCGACATCATCTGGCCCGACGATGTGGTCAAGACGGCCATCCAAACAGGCCATCTTCCATTGGCTTCGAACCTTACCGTGCATACCGTGACATCGCCTCCGGCGTGGCCATGGTTGGCCCGATTGCTCAGCGTCAGTCGTCAAGAACCCGTGATGCCGAGACTTCCCACCGGAGCCGTTTGGCGGACCCTGAGTTTACTGAAGCCCTCCCTCGTCTGGATTCACGAGTTCAGTCCCTTCACGATCGAGGCGCTGCTCTTTGCCAAGCTGCATGCCTTGCCACTCATCGTGTCATCGGAGGTAGGTCGTGCGAATGCCCGCTACTTCGGCAGAGTTGTTCAGCTGTGGCATCGGTTCTGGGGACACTTCGCTGATGGTTTCATCGCCTGCTGTCCAGCCGCTCGCGAGCCCTTGAGCCGCACCGCAGCACCCGTGATGGAGGCCTTTCATGCGGTTGACACACGGCTCTTCAAACCATCCGCCAGTCGCGCGCACAATCCGATGGCCACCTTCGTTTACGTCGGCAGCCTCATCGAACGCAAAGGCATCGATCTGCTCCTGCACGCCGCCAATGCCCTGCGCCAGCTGACCCACGAACGCTTCATGATTCGATTGATCGGTGGAGGTGATGCTTCGTCGGTCCATGCAATCGCGGAGCCACTGGGTCTATCATCATATCTCGAAGTGACAGGCCGCCTCGAAGGCGAGTCACTCCGTGAGGCCATTCGCTCGACCGACGTGTTTGTCCTTCCCACTCGACAGGACACCTACGGTGCCGTCGTCCACGAAGCCGCCAGCCTCGGGCTTCCACTGCTGGTGAGCCGAAACGCGGGCGCCGCCGAGGCCCTGGTTCAGGAAGGCGTGACGGGCTTCACCATTGACCCGGAGGATGCGATCTCGTTCGCGAATGTGATGAAGCAGCTTCTCAATCCCACCTTACGTTTGGAACTGGCCACAGCCGCCCGAACTCGGGCTGAGGAACTCTCCGCCCATCGACGAGCGGAAGCTCTGTGGCAGTGGATGCAGGAAGAGTTCATCACCACGCCCGGCACCTGTCTCGTGCCCGCCGCCGCATGAGCAACGAACCTCACCCCCGCATCTGCTGGTTGCCCGCACTTCCCGATGAAGGCTGGGCATCGATGGATCGCTACTGGTTTGAACTGCATCGCTGCGTCAGCGAGGGACAAGGAAAGGCTTTCTCCATCCATTCGCCCATCTGGCTGGGTGCGCCGCCTTCCCGCAGCGCTCGATCGCCCACCTTAACTCGCTTCTGGCGCAAACGAGTCGTTTACCCGCTTCGAACCAGCTCCGAAAAAGCTGACATCTTCCACCTTCTCGACCATAGCTACGCCCATCTCATCCCCCACCTGCCCCGTGGCAGCAAGGTAGTGGCCACCGTGTTTGATCTGGTGCCGCTGGAGGTGAGTGACGGCATGTCCGCCGCCCAGGTGAAACGCTTTCGCCGTGGTGTCGAGAATCTGACCTGCGCGGACCACCTGATCTCCATCTCCCAAGAGACCAAACGCAAGCTCAACCGCCTGCTCGGCATCCCACTCGAACGTGTCACGGTGGCCGTGCCAGGAATGGACTTCCATCGCTTCCAGACGCCAGTCTCCAAGGATCATCCCCTTCTCCAAAAGCTCGCGTCCTTGCCTCGAATCATCTTTTCCGTGGGCAGCGCGATCAGTCGAAAGAATCTCCAATCCCTGCCATCGATCTTCGAAACCATGCGCGAGGACTTCGCCAAGGGGAGCTGTTGCTTTGTTCGTGCCGGAGAACTCGTTTCGCCCGAGCTTCGCAGGCAAATCATCGCCATCACCGGCGAGCATGGTTTTGTCGAACTCGGTCCTCTCTTTGGCGATGATCTCATCGCCGTGTTTCAGACTGCCCGCGTTCTCATCTTCCCGTCCACTCTGGAAGGCCTCACCTTTGTGATTCCCGAAGCCATGGCTGCTGGCTGCCCAGTGGTCACCAATACCATGACCGCGAACCCCGAGGCCGGGGGAGACGCGGCGCTCTACTATCAAGAAGGCGACTCGAATGCCGCTGCGCAGCAACTTCGCCGCCTCCTTTTTGACAATGCAACTCATCAGGAGCATCAACAGCGATCCATTGAGCGCGCGCGCTCCATGACCTGGGAGCGCCACATGGAAACCGTGCTGGACGTTTACCAGGCCCTGCTCCAAGACAGTCGCATCCCTTCATGAAGACTCTTTACTTCGACTGCATCGCTGGTGCCTCCGGCGATATGATCCTCGGCGCGCTGCTCGACGCCGGGCTCGATCTCGCAGCGCTCAAGTCCGAGCTGTCGAAGCTGCCCATCACTGGCTGGGACATCACCTCGAGCCGCGTCGAAAAGATCTGCTTCACCGCGATGAAGGTGGATGTGCACGTCAGTCCGCAGCCACATTCGCGTCCGCTGCCCGAGATCGAACGCGTGGTGCGTGACAGCACCTTGAGCGATGGCATCAAGACGCAAGCACTCATCGTGATTCGAATGATCGCTGCCGAGGAAGCGCGCATTCACGGCATGGAGATCGAGAATGTTCACCTCCACGAAGTCAGCGGCGAAGATGCCATCCTTGACATCGTCGGCACCCTGGTCGCGATCGAACTGCTCGGCATCGAGCGCGTCGTGTGTAGCCCTTTGCCACTCGGTCGTGGCTTCATTCACGGCGCGCATGGACAGATCCCTTTGCCTGCTCCTGCGACGGTCGGCTTGCTCAAAGGCGCGCCTGTCGTCGGCTCGCCGATCCAAGCGGAACTCGTGACGCCTACGGGTGCAGCGTTGTTGAAGCATCTCGCGAGCCGCTTCGGCGAACTGCCTGCGATGCGCCTCGATCACGTCGGCTACGGAGCTGGCACTCGCGACCTGCCAATCCCGAATCTGCTCCGCGTCTTCATTGGCGAAGCCGATGCGAATGCCTTCACGACTGACACCGTCACGGTGCTCGAAACCAACATTGACGACCAGAACCCCGAGCAAGTCGCGCACCTCATGGAACGCGCGTTCGAAGCCGGCGCGCTCGATGTGACGATGACGCCGACGCAGATGAAAAAGAACCGCAGCGGCGTGGTGCTGAGTGTGATCGCCAAACCGGAGAACACCGACACCCTGCGGACTTTGATTTTGACCGAGACCAGTTCGCTCGGCGTGCGCGAGCAAAGCACGCAACGCAGCGTCATGCAGCGCGACCGCCTTGAAGTCGAAACGCCCTGGGGCAAGACCTTCGTCAAGGTCGGACACCTGCCCAACGGCCAGCACAAATATGCGCCGGAGTTCGAAGACTGCCGCGTGCTCGCGCGAAAGGCTGGCGTGCCGCTACGCGAGGTCTATGTCGCCGCCGAAACCGCAGCTCGTTATGTCCATGAGGGCAACGGGCACAAGCATTGAACAAAGTAGCCCAGTTGCGCTGCAACTGGAGCCGCTGCAGTTGCGGCGCAACTGCTCTACTCTATGACCGTCTCCGTCCATCAAGGCCCCACCAGCTACAGCGACACGACTCTCGCCCACGTCGCCAGCGCCATCGACCTACTCGGGCTCGACGCCGACTTCATTCGTCCCGGCGACAACGTGGTGCTGAAGCCCAACTGGGTGAAGGAGCACGACGAGCGGTATCCTGGCCCGAATCAATGGGAGCACGTCGTCACGCATCCGAGTGTGATCGAAGGCGTCATCGCCTGGGTGGCTCCGCGTTTGCGAGGCAGTGGCAGCATCACCGTCTGCGATGCACCACAGACCGACTCATCGTTTGCCACGCTGCGGAAGTATTGCGGGCTGGATGAAATGATCGCACGCTGTCGCGCCAAGTTTCCCGGCCTTCGCATTGAACTGCTCGATCTGCGTCCCGAGGAATGGCACGCCGTGGATGGCGTGACAGTGAGCAAGACGGAACTGCCCGGCGATCCGAAAGGCTCCACGCATGTGAAGCTCAACGAGGACAGCGAGTTCGTGAACTTCCACGGCCTCGGCCAGCTCTACGGTGCCAGCTACAACATGGCCGAGACCAATGAACGGCATCGTGACACGACGCACGAATACATGCTCTGCCGCACACCGATGGATGCCGATGTGCTGATCAACATCCCGAAGCTGAAGTGCCACAAGAAGGTCGGACTCACCTGCGCGCTGAAGAACATGGTGGGCATCAACTCGAACAAGAACTGGCTGCCGCACCACACCGAAGGCACGCCCGATCAAGGCGGCGATCAGTTCCCAAAGGCGACGATGAAAGCAAAGCTGGAGCACTCGCTTATGGGCAAGATCAAGCGCGCGCTCTTCGGCAACCACCTGCTCAGCAAGCTCTTCGTCCCCGTCAAGAAACTCGGTCGCGTCATCTTCGGCGACACGCAAAAGGTCGTGCGCAGCGGCAACTGGCACGGCAACGACACCTGCTGGCGCATGGTCGTGGATTTGAACAAGTGCCTCTTCTACTTCGACGGCAGCGGTGCCCCACGAACCAAGCCGCTACGCTACCTCGCCGTCGTTGACGGCATCATCGGCGGCGAAGGCAACGGCCCGATGGCTCCTGATCCGAAGCCATGTGGCGTCGTCGTCGCGGGAACGAACCCTCTCGCCGTGGACAGCGTGTGCTGTGCGTTGATGGGCTTTGATTGGACGAAGGTGCGAATGCTCGCAGGTGCGTTCGCTGTGAAGGTGAAGCAGATCGCGGCGTTCGCGCATGATGACATTCGCGTGGTGTCGAACGAGGCGAGCAAGGCGAAAGTGCTGGGTGACTATCGCAAGGAGGACAGCTTTGCGTTCAAGCCGCACTTCGGATGGGTGGGGGCGGTGGAGAAATTGTGAAACGCATTCCAGCATGGATCTCTTGGGCGGGGCTTTCTGTCTCGATGGCTGTGAACGTTGGCTTGTTTCAGGCCGCAAAGACATTCTACGCCCGAGAGGCAAAGTTCAGGCTGCACCCGACAGGCGTTCCATCCTTCAGAGAGACAGGCCCTGAAGCGGCACCGCGGGTGCTGTTGCTCGGTGACTCAAGGTGCGCTCAATGGCCAGAGTTTGCTTTGCAGAAGTATCGCGTCATCAACGGAGGTGTGGGCAATGAGACGACAGCGCAGATCCGACTGAGATCCGCCGATGCCATTGCCACAGCTCGGCCAGCTGTGGTTGTTATCGAAGCTGGCATCAACGATCTGAAGATAGTCCCGCTGATGCCAGGAAGGGAGAACGAAGTCGTGGATGACTGTGTGATGAACCTGATGAAGTTGGTTCGGACGACTCGAAACGGAGGAGCTTCTGTTCTGGTGCTCTCGGTTTTGCCTGCGGGCCGGGTTGAGTTGAGTCGCCGAATCGTCTGGTCAGATGCCGTCGGGAGATCTGTGACCGCCGTGAACAAGCGTCTGGCCGAACTGTGCGTTTCCGATCCGCAGGTTATGTTTGTTGATGTCACACAGCACATCGTGGTTGAGCGGGATTACAAGGACACCCTTCACTTCACTCCCGCCTTCTACTCCCTGATCTCACCAGATGTGGAGGAAGGGCTGGATAAACTACTGAGGTCGCACGCTCCATAAGTTGATGGCGGGTAGTTGAATCGACAGAGCATTCATCCTCATGTCCCTCGAAGACACCATTTATCCCTTGCTGAAGCTCTATGAGGCAGCGCCGCAGCCTTTGAAGTCGCTGGCGGGGCGGGCTTATCGGGCGATCCCGGCATCGTTGCGATATGGGCAGAGCTACACGCTCTTTCAGGACGAGGCGCGGGCGGTGAAATCGTGGGATGCGGAGACGATTCGGCGTTATCAGATCAAGGCTTTGCGCGAGTCATTGATCGCGGCGGCGAAGGCTCCGTTTTACGCGGCGCGGTTTGCGGAACGGGGACTTGAGCCGGATAAGTTCGAATCACTAGAGCAACTAGCTGACTATCCGTTACTCACGAAGCAGGACCTGCTTTTGCATCGCGAGGAGATGGTGAATCCGGAGATTGAAGCCTCGCAGCGACTTTACATAACCACGGGCGGCTCGAGCGGTGTGCCGGTGGGCTTCTATCTGCACAAGGGCGTGAGCCGCCCAAAGGAGCAGGCGTATCTGGAGGCGCAGTGGTCGCGACGCGGGTATCGTGAGGGTGATCGGGTGGCGGTGATTCGCGGCGGTGTGACCTCGAGCAAGGCGCGTGGCGGCATCAGCTACTACGACGCAACGCGGAACTGGCTCATCCTTTCCTCGTATCATCTCACGCTGGAGCGGCTGCCGGAGTATGTGGCGGCATTGAACAAGTTTCGTCCGCAGCATCTTCATGCGTATCCCAGTGCCGCGCTGATGCTGGCGCGTGGACTAGAGCAAACGGGGACGAAGCTGGGTGTCGCGCTGACGTCCGTGCTGTGTGGATCAGAGAAGCTGACGAGCGATTCGCAGTTGTATCTGGAGCGAGCCTTCGGTGCTCCGGTGTTTCATTGGTATGGCCACAGCGAGCGCGTGGTGCTCGCGGGCCAGGGTCGCACCTCCAATCATCTCTACTTCTGGCCCACGTATGGCTTTGTCGAGTTCGGCGAGCCCAACGAAAGCGGACATCGCGAAGTGATTGGCACCTCGTTTCACAATCACGTCATGCCGTTGATTCGCTATCGCACCGGCGACTATGTGAAGCTGGCGAGCGCACCGGATGCTGAGCTGCCGATGGTCGAAGTCGAGGAGGTCGTGGGCCGGGACTACGAGTTCCTCGTTAGCGCCACTGGTCGTCGCATCTCACTGACCGCGATCAACATGCACGACCGCATCTTCGATGGCCTCATGGCTGTGCAGTTCTGCCAGGAGCGCGAAGGCGAGGTCGAGTTTCATTACCAGCCGGGACCACGGTGGCGAGGATCAAGTGTGGAACCTATGCACAGTGGTTTGATGAAGAAGCTGGGAGATGATTTCACGCTGGTGCTCCGTGAAGTATGCGAGGTGGAGCAGACGAGCGCGGGTAAGCATAAGTGGCTGATCACGACACTCGACACCTCCGCTCTCCCCGACTCCGCTTGAGAAGCTGTGCCCGCAGGGCACTCCACGAGTAGCCGTAGGTGACCGAGCAACGCGAGGGAACCTACGGTCGCAGGTCCCAAACCCCACCAACCGCGCAGCGGTTGTCCATCCCATCGCCGCACCACCACGCTCACATGGCCACCTACACGCAGATCATCTACCATCTCGTGTTCGCCACGAAGCTGCGAGAACCTGCGCTGACCAAATCACGACGCGACGATCTGTATCGCTTCATGTGGGGCATGCTGAACCAACGCCAATGCCATATGTTCCGCATCGGCGGCGTGGAGGATCACGTCCACATCCTCACCAGCCTGCATCCGACCATCGCGCTGTCGAACTTGGTGAAGGAACTCAAGACCGCTTCATCTGTCTGGATCAAAGGCGAGCATGTGTTCCCGCAGTTCACTCACTGGCAGGAGGACTACGGTGCATTCACCCATGCGCTGCCGGATAAAGCGCGTCTGATCGACTACATCAAGAACCAGGAGCAGCATCACAAGGCGCTGACATTCCGCGAGGAATACGAGGCTTTGCTGCTCGACGCTGGACTGAAACCCGATGAACGCGACGAGCTTTGGTTTGATGATTGAACCGGTGCCCTGGCGAAGCGATGGGACAACCGCTGCGCGGTTGGTGCTTTTGGCGATGCGGTCCGTAGGTTCACCTCGCTTCGCTCGGATCACCTACGGCTACTCGTGGACAGCCCTGCGGGCTGAGAAATCGAAATCGTAGCAGACTGTGATTCTTGATACAGCAATGGGACGACAGGTTTCCATAGATATCATTACCCAGCTTCCCAATGGTGATTGGGCTCTGACTCTTGTGGAACAGGGACCCTGGAGTGACGAAGATTGTAATGCTCGCCTTGCGGCGCTTAGCGAAAGGCTCTGGGGATGTTTTGAAGCAATTACACTTGGGTTGCTCGCCAATAAATATCCTGCCTCTCTTGGAGCAAAGGTAATCATTCGATTGCACTGTTATGGCACACGCAAACCTGCCTGCACTGCACTCTTTGACAGGTTTGCGTGTGAGGCGGCTTCCGAGTTCAAAGAAAGACTGAGTCATGGGGCCGATCAGTTTGTGAACGACATAATGTTCAGTTACTCACAAAAGTCCCTCTCGGCATAAGACTTGGCGCATAGACCATTCATGAAACAACTCGCCCAATACCAAGACGGTCGTCTGGAGATCCAAGACGTGCCGTCGCCTGTGCCGCCGCCGGGAGGGATTCTGGTGCGCACGACGTGCTCGGTGATCTCGCCGGGCACGGAGAAGATGAAGGTGGAGCAGGCGCGGATGTCGTTGTTGCAGAAAGCAAAGGCGCGGCCGGATCAGGTGCGAAAGGTGATCGAGACGGCGCGCACGCTGGGCTGGAAGTCAGCGCTGGAGAAGGTGCGCAACCGGCTGGAATCGCCATCGCCGCTGGGCTACTCGGCAGCGGGTGTCGTGGTGGCGGTGGATGAACTGAACACGCGTTTCCGCATGGGTGATCGCGTGGCGTGCGGCGGTGCCGAGTGCGCGTTTCATGCGGAGATGATCGCGGTGCCGGATTTGCTAGCGGCTCCGATTCCCGAGGGCGTGGAGGACTGGCAAGCGGCTTACACGACGCTGGCATCGATCTCGATGGAGGCGGTTCGTCAAAGCGGTGCGCGACTCGGCGAGCGTGTGCTGGTGATGGGCCAAGGGCTTGTTGGTTTGCTCGCGACGTCGCTGCTGAAAGCCTCCGGTGCGCGCGTGATGGGCGTGGACTTTGTCGCGGGTCGGTTGCAAACGGCGCTGGCGATGGGTGCGGAGCGTGTGGTGAATCCGTCGCAATCAAAGCTCGAAGACGAGGTGCGCGAGTGGACGGATGGCTATGGCGTGGATGCGGTGTTGCTCTGTGTCGGTGGCAAAGGTCGTGATGCCGCGGACTCGGCGATCAGTGTGCTGCGTGATCGCGGTGTGATGGTGATCGTGGGCATCTACGATGCTGAGCTGTCGTGGAAGACGGCTTACATGAAGGACATCCAGGTGCGCTACTCACGCAGCTACGGCCCAGGTCGCTATGATCCGCATTATGAATGGGGAGGTCGCGATTATCCTATCGGGCATGTGCGTTGGACCGAGAACCGCAATTTTGAGGCCTGCCTGCAACTGATGAAGTCGGGTGCGCTGAATTTGAAACCGGTGACGACGAGGCGCGCACGGTTTGATGATGCGATCACGGTTTACAACGACCTGATGCAGGCGGGGAACTCGGACATCGGGGTGGTTCTCGAATACAGCAAGGAGCAAGGAGCAGGGAGCAAGGAGACGGAAGCTATTCGGCCTTTTGTAGTCGCGCCGCAGACAACGACTCTGAAGCTCCAAGCTCCGTGCCCCATGCTCCACGCCATCGGTGCGGGCAACTTCGCACGCACAATGCTGCTGCCGCATGTGAAGGCTCGCATCAAGCTGGGCATGATCGTGAATGCGACGGGGCTCAGCGCGCGGCATGTGAAGGAGAAGTTCGCCTTCGCCAGCGCGGAGACCGATGCGGCGAAGGTGTTTGCGAACGAGGGGCACGCGGTGATGATCGGCACGCGGCATCATCTTCATGCGCCGATGGTGCTGAGCGGACTGCGGGCGAACCAGCATGTCTTCGTGGAGAAGCCGCTGTGTCTCACACGCGAGGAACTGGCGGAGATTGATGCGGCAGTCGCAGCTTCGAAGGGCAGCGTGATGGTCGGGTTCAATCGACGGTTCGCGCCTGCGACGGTGGAGTTGAAGAAGCTGCTCGCACAGACGCCGGGGCCGAAGTCGCTGGCGTATCATGTCTTCGCCGGGCCGCTCGCGCCGGATCATTGGTATGCGAATCTCGAGGAGTCCGGCGGTCGCGTGCTGGGTGAGGCCTGCCACATGCTGGACTTCGCGTGCTTTGTGCTCGATGCGAAGCCGGTGTCTGTGACCGCTCAAGCGGTGTGGCCTGCGCAAGGGCGCCATGCCTTCCCGGACTCGGTGACGGCGCAAGTCGAGTTCAGCGATGGCTCGTCGTTCCAACTCATCTACTCCGCGGAGGGCGACTTCGCCTTCCCGAAGGAAACCTTCCGTGTGTTCGGCAGTGGACTCGTCGCGGAGTGTGAGAACTTCATGAAGCTCTCGATCTTCCAGAAGCGGAAGGAGACGGTGAAGAAGTTCTCGTCGAAGGGCCACGCGGAAGAGATGGCTGCGTGGCTGGCCTTTCTCCAATGCGAGACCGAACATCCGATGCCGTATGCGCAGTCGCGCCAGAGCATGGTGCTGACGTTTGCGGTGCTGGAGGCGATCCGGGAGCGGAGGAGTATTTCCCTCGCCCGGGATTGACACTCCTTGCCTCAACCGATAGCAAAGCGCCCGCACCATCACCTCCCATGTCGGGTTCTTCAAAGCTATCGTGGTATGTCCATCGCCTGTGGGCCATGAGCCTGTCAGAGCTGTGGCATCGTGTTTGCGAACGGCAGAGGCATAGGAGCGATGCGACCTTTGCACAACGTGCGCAGGGCATCACGCTGGGGCAGGCTGAGGCGTTTCCTGAATTGCCGGATCGGACGAAGGCTCCGCTGAAGTTGCGCGGGCGACTGTCTGTGGATGCCAAGGAATTGCTCGCGGGCGACTGGCTGTTGTATGGGTGGAAGCGCGTGAGCACGGGGGCACCGCCTTGCTGGCATCGCGATGCGGCGTGCGGTGTGATCATTGAGCCGGACGAACTGTCGCATAAGCTGGATCATCGCCATCTGCCTGATCCCGCTGATGTGCGCACGATCTGGGAGATCAATCGCTGGAGCGAGATGACGCGCGTGATGATGCACGCGTGGCTGAACCAGGATTACGACGCGGCGCGCACCGCGCAGATTTGGCTGGAGGACTGGGTGGAACGCAACCCCGTGGGGCGTGGCATCAACTGGACCAGTCCGCTCGAAGCCGCGCTGCGGTTGATGAACTTCGCGTGGTTCGATGCGCTCGTTCATGCGTGTGGTCAGGAGCATCTCAGTTCGCGGCAACGCGTGCTCGCGGAACGCATCGTGCCCGTTCATGCGTTGTGGGTGCATCGCTATCGATCATTCGGATCATCAGCGAACAACCACCTGCTTGGCGAACTCGTGGGGCTGCTGCATGCGGTGAAACGCTGGCCGTCCCTGGAGGCGGACGTGGGCTCGGCGGACTCGCTTTGGAAGGAGATCGCTACGTGCGTGATGAATCAATTCGCGCCTGATGGTGGCAATCGCGAGCAGGCGCTGCATTACCATCTCTTCGCGTGGGAGATGGCGTGGCATGCCTGCACGTTGATGAGCGCGCACGATGCGCACGTGACGGAGCGATTGCGGCGCGCGGCGGAGTTCTTTGTCCGCATGGTGCATCCGCTGGAGCCCTGGGATTACGGCGACAGCGACGACGCGCAGGTGCTGCCCATCGTGCTCGATCGCGGCGATGCGATGGCCGAGTGGCAGAGCTGGCTCGCAGGCCACGATCACGGCGACACCATCGGCTACTGGATGGGTGACTCGCCGTTGCGCAATGTCTCGCTCGACAGCTCCACGCAACCCGAAGGCTGGTGGCTTGCGCCCGATACCGGCATGGCCGTGTGCGAGTTGGACGACTGGGTGCTGCGTCTCGATGCCTCGCCCACCGGTTATGGCAAGATCGCTGCGCATGGCCATTGCGATGCGCTGCATCTTTCGATCTGGGACAGCACGCAAGCGCTCGTCATTGATCCCGGCACCTTCGGCTACTACGGCATGGGCGACCGCCGCGCTGACCTCGCCGCCTGGAGCGCGCACAACGGTCCACAACCCGCGCAGGGTTTCGTCACACCGCGTCGCATGGGCACCTTTCTGCTCACGCAACACTACGCCAAGCCCGAGACGGCGCGCCTCGGCGATCATCGTATGAGTGCGCGCCTGCAACACGAAGGCCACGACTTCACACGACTCGTGGATCTTCGCTCCGATGGCACACTGTGTGTTCAGGACCAAGCCGCAGGCACAGCAGCTTTCAAGGTGCGCTGGACCTTCGCACCCGAATGCCAGGTCAGCGGCGGCAGCGATCTCGTTTATCAAATCAAGCGCGGCACCAAGACGTGGCACGTCGAGCTGTGCGGCGATGATCTCATCAACGTCGAACTCGGCGAAACGATGGTGTCGCGTCGCTATGGCCAGCTTGAGCGTGCGGTGACGATCGAGGTCGTGGCGAAGGGGGAGTTGAGAACGGAGTGGCGGCGGGGATGAAAAGTTCCTGTCACGGAAGTCTCTTCGATGGTTAAAGCATTTCTGAATTCATGAACGTAAGCATTTTCGGTTTAGGCTATGTCGGAGCGGTGACGGCGGGGTGTCTCACGGAGCGGGGGCATCGCGTCATTGGGGCGGATGTGCAGCAGACGAAGGTAGACGCCTTCAATGCGGGCGTGTCGCCGATTGTGGAGCCGGAATTGAATGAGCTGCTGGCGAGCGCGAAGACGAAGGGCTTGCTGTCGGCCACCACGGATGCGGCAGAGGCGGTGCGGGCTTCGGAGGTGAGCATCGTGTGCGTGGGCACGCCGTCGCTGGCGTCGGGGCGGCTGAACCTCGATTATGTGCGGAAGGTGTCGGAGCAGATCAGCGCGGCAATCGTCGCGAAGGGCTCGCGGCATGTGCTGATCTTTCGTTCGACGATGCTGCCGGGTTCGACACGCAGCATGGTGACGGACTTCTTTGCCAGCACGCCGAACGTGTCGATTTACTACTGCCCCGAGTTCTTGCGTGAGGGCACGGCGGTGAAGGATTTCCGCGAACCGTCGCTGTGCGTGGTGGGCACGAACGATGGGAATGCGCCAGCGACGAACGAGGCGCTGGAGTTGCTCGGCGAGAAGGCGGAGGTGCTGGCTTGGGAAGGCGCGGAGTTGATCAAATACTCGTGCAACTACTTCCACGCGCTGAAGGTCGGCTTTGCCAATGAGATCGGTCGCATGGCGAAGTTCGTGGGCGTGGACGGCGCGCGGGTGATGGACGTGGTGTGCCGCGACGAGAAGCTGAACATCAGCCGCTACTACATGAAGCCGGGCAATCCCTTCGGTGGCTCGTGCCTGCCGAAGGATGTGAGTGCGCTCAGCTCGCTCGCTCGCATGGAAGGCGTCAATCTACCGCTGCTCGACAACGTGCTCGACTCGAACGAGGCGCACCTCGATCTGCTGATCAAACTCATCACCAGCAAAGGTGTGCGTCGCGTGGGCTTGCTGGGCCTGGCGTTCAAGAAGGACACGGACGACCTGCGCGGCAGTCCGATGGTGGCGGTGGCGGAGACGCTGCTGGGTCGCGGCTATGAACTGAGCATCTACGATCCGTCGTTGAATCTGTCGCGCTTGATCGGACGCAATGAAGCTGAGATCAATCGCCGCATGCCGCATCTGGCTTCGTTGCTGCGAGACTCGGCGGAGGAAGTCGTGGGCGAGAGTGAGTTGATTATCGCCTCGCAGAAGTGCGTGAGCGTGGATGCCTTGCGCAGCGTGGTGAAGGCGGAGCAGTGCGTGATTGATGTGAATGGCTGGCGCGAGTTGAGCGCGTTGGCTTGGGGGTATGAGGGATTGTGCTGGTGAACGGTTGTATCGCCCTTTCAGGGCTTGGATGGTTTTGGCAGGGAACCCAGGGCTTGCTCGTCCCTCGCTGCACCCTGGGCTTTCAACTTTCGCGCCTTTGGCGCTCTTGAGGAAAGTGGCCAACGACCTGTTTGATCAAAGAGCATGAGCGCAAACTTCCATCATCGCTTGCCGCAGAATGTCCCGGGGAAGTTCTATATCATTGATCAGTGCCTCGACTGCGATCTGTGCCGCGAAGTCGCTCCCAATAATTTTAAGCGTTGGGATGAGGGCGGCTATTCCTTTGTCTCCAAGCAACCTGAGACTCCTGAAGAACTCAACCTCTGTCTAGAAGTCGTCCAGGGCTGTCCCTTAAACGCAGTTGGATCTGATGGAGATATGCATGATTGGGCCACACCAATCCATGGAGATGAAGTGAAACCATGGTGGAAGTTCTGGTGAATCGATCACGCTAATCGCACTGCGAATGTCAGAAGGCCTGGGCTCATCCCCAGGCCTTCTTTTTTGACCTGAAGTCATGGCCAGAGTTGCATTCGTGCAAACCCCTTCCACTCATCGAGCATGACTGCTCAAGACATGGCGGAGACGTTTCGCCGCATCGCATTGCTGCTCGAATTGAAAGGCGAGAACCCGTTCAAGACGCGGGCTTACAACACGGGCGCGGATGTGGTGGAGTCGTTCCCAGGTGACATCGTCGAGCGAGCGAAGGCGAATGACTTGAAGGGCATCAAGGGGCTGGGCGATGCGCTGCAAGACAAGCTGCACGAGATGGCGACGACGGGGCGACTTGAGTTTTATGAGAAGCTGAAGGCGGAGTTCCCGGAGGGAATCTTTGGCTTGTTCGACATCAGTGGGCTGGGGCCGAAGAAGATTGCGGCGCTGCACAAGGAGTTGGGCGTGGCGAGCGTGGCGGACCTGAAGCGTGTGTGCGAGAGCGGCGAGGCCGGGAAGCTCTCGGGCTTTGGTGCGAAGACGGTGGAGAAGTTGCTGGAGTCGATCGCCTTTCACGAGGCTCATGCGAGCGAGTTCAGGGCGGGGGATGTGGCGGTGATCGTGGAGCAAGTGCTGGAGGCGTTGCGCGATCATCCGAACGTGGGCCGTGCGGAGGTATGCGGCAGCTATCGTCGGGGCAAGGAGGTGGTGCACGACTTGGACTTCCTCTGCGCGTCGAAGGAACCACAGAGCGTGATCGAGGCCTTCGTGGCGCTGCCGATGTTTGTGCAGACGCTGTCACAAGGCGGCACCAAGGCGAGCGTGCGCACGAAGGATGGCCTGCAGTGCGATCTGCGCGTCGTGTCCAATGCCGAGTATCCTTTTGCACTCGTGTATTTCACCGGCAGCAAGGAGCACAACGTGGCACTGCGGCAGCGTTGCCTGGATCGCGGCTGGTCCTTGAACGAATACGCGATCACAGGCGAGAATCCGCCGACCAACATCCATGACGAGCGCGACATCCACCGCGCGCTGGGGCTGGAGTTCATCGAGCCGGAGCTGCGCGAGAATCACGGCGAGATCGAAGCGGCGGAGCACAACAAGCTGCCGCGATTGGTCGAGCTGGCGAACCTACGCGGCACCTTCCACAACCACACGACCGCGAGCGATGGGGCGGCCACGCTGGCACAGATGGCGGAGGCGGCGCAGGACCTGGGCTTGCAATACCTCGGCATCGCGGATCACAGCAAGAGCAGCTTCCAGGCGAACGGCTTGCATGAGGATCGTCTGCGCAAGCAGATCGCGGAGATCAAAGCGATGAACGCGGACTTCGATGGCTTCCGCCTGTTCGCAGGCAGCGAGGTGGACATCCTCAAGGATGGCAGCCTCGACTTCGACGACGATCTGCTGGCGGAACTCGACTACGTGGTGGCCAGCGTTCACAACGTGATGAACCTGCCTGAGGCGGAGATGACCGCGCGCATCATCAAGGCGATCGAGAACCCGCACGTCACGATGCTGGGCCACGCGACCGGGCGACTGCTGTGCCAGCGTCCGTCCTACGCGGTGAACATTCCCGCCATCATCGACGCGGCTGCTGCGACGGGCACGATCATCGAATTGAACGCGAGTCCGTGGCGGCTCGACCTCGACTGGCGCTGGTGGAAGCTGGCGAAGGAGAAGGGCGTGAAGACCAGCATCAATCCCGATGCGCACAGCGTGCGTGGCTTGCAGGATCTTTACTTCGGCATTCGCAGCGCCCGCAAAGGCTGGCTCACGCGCGAGGACGTGATCAACACGCTGCCGCTGGGCGAGATCGAGAAGGTGCTGCAGAGAAAACGCCAGCTCACACGAGCCTGAGTCGCCTGCACCACAGGCTCGACCCATCCTTCGAACGCCCGCTCGGGAAGCGGGCGTTTGTGTTTCCTGCCCCCTGGGACTGCTCGCGACCCACCTCCCATCTGGAACTCTCCGAGAGAATCGTCCCGCCGTTTGACAGCTTCCGTCCCCGCCTCTACACTCTGACCGCTCTTAGAGCATGGCGAGGTAGCAAAGTGGTAATGCACTGGTCTGCAAAACCGGTATGCGCGGGTTCAATTCCCGCCCTCGCCTCCACAGTCCCGAAAATCGAGGGGATCTTGTGTGTATGGCGATGGTGACGTTGAGACTGGACCGCCTCTTCACGAACGGATCAAGTTCAAGGCCAGACACGATTCGAGAGAGCTGGGACCTGATGCGTGCGTATCACGACGCCAACGATGACTACACGGCTCGGCATTTTCATGGGCGATCTGCTCACTTCTGACTCCTTACGAGCGGAGGCGATTCGTTATGAAGGCACAAGACATCAGACGTGTTGAGCTGAATGTTGGCCAAGGCTGCTTGATGTTCCAAAGGACCGCCATCCCCCACCTTTTCCCATGACCACTCGAAACATCGTCCTCACCATCGCCGCCGGTTTCATACTCTGGCAGTCGCCAACCGCTGCCGCTCAGACGACATCGCCACCCAAAGGAGAGCCCACCAATGCTGCTGAAGCAGCCGCCCAGAAGGCGAAAGCCGAGGCGGAACTCGATGCAAAGTATCAGGCTTTGGTGGCCAAGCTTCCGGCCGACCAGCAGGCGTGGGAACGTGTGCTCCAGGATCAGCTTGGAGGTTTCTATTTGCCCATTCATAAGCGTGAAAAAATCGCCGGGCGCTCCAATGCCTGGGACTTTGTCCAGGACGATCCCAAGCTCCCACGCGTGCTCCTGATCGGCGACTCCGTGTCCCGTGGCTACACGCAGGCGGTGCGGAAGAACTTGATCGGCAAGGCCAATGTCCATCGCGCTCCGGCAAATTGCGGCCCCACCGCCAGCGGCATCAAGAATATCGAAGTCTGGCTGGGTGACGGCAAGTGGGACGTCATTCACTTCAACTTCGGCATCCATGATCGGAACACTCCGGTGGCGGACTACACCTCGCGCTTGGATCAACTCATCGCACGAATGAAGAAGACAGGCGCGAAGCTCATCTGGGCCAGCACAACCCCCATTCCCGACACACCTGATGGCAAGCAAACAGCCGCTTCGATTGTCGAGAAGAACAAGGTGGCTGAGCAAGTCATGGCTCGGCACGGCATTGTGATCGACGACCTGTTTGCAGCCATCACGCCGCACCTCTCCACGATGCAAAACCCCAACGATGTCCACTTCAATGGCCAGGGTTATGACTTCCTTGGGCAAACCGTCGCCAAGGCGATCGAAGCCGCGTTAGCGAAGTGATGAATGCGCCCTGGTCAGAGACGCATCGCTCGGCCAAGATCGAGTTACCTCGACTATCCGACGATGCTCAGCCATTCTCAACTTCCCAGCCATGCGACCACTCATCTTCTCACTGCTCCTCGCCTCCGCCTCCTTCGCTGCGGATGACGGATTCATCTCACTCTTCAACGGCAAAGACCTCGCTGGCTGGGATGGCGATCCCAAGCTGTGGAAGGTGGAGAATGGCATCGTGACAGGCACCAATCCTGCGCCGGAGGCGATGACGAATAACAGCTTTCTCATCTGGCGGGGCGGGACCGTGAAGGACTTCGAGTTGCACGCGACGATTCGCGTGAGCGGTGACAACAACAGCGGAGTTCAGTATCGCAGTCGTGAACTGAAGGAAGTGGCTCCATGGGTGATCACCGGTTACCAATGTGACATCCATCCGGCCATCGAGCACACGGGCATGACGTATGAGGAGCGCGGTCGCGGGATCTTCGGCCTGAACGGCAAGAATGTGATGCTCGATCCCGATGGAACCCTCTGGCAGCTCAGCGAGCATTCACCCGTGAAGGTGGATGTCAGCCAGTGGAACGAGTATGTCATCATCGCCCGAGGCAACCATTTGAGCCATCTTATCAATGGACAGCCCACGTCAGAACTCATCGATCACGACGTCAAGAAACGCGCTCTGGAGGGACTGCTCGCGATCCAGCTTCATCGGGGCAATCCGAACCGTGTGGAGATCAAGGCCATGCGTTTGAAGGTGTTGCCTGAGTCCCCACTGGTCACCTTCGATACCGCCGCGCTCTCAACAGCCACGAAGATCGAGAAGCCACGAACCAGCCGTCCTCAGGGAACTGGGCCAGTGGTGCCGGTGAAAAAGTAGCGCCGATGGCGAGACACTCACTCGTGCCCCAAGCCTCCACTGCTTAAGCTCCTACAACGCGGTGGATTCATGCTTGATAGATCTTCGAATAAGATCGCGGGCCATCGATTTGAAGGTTTGGACAGGCGTTGTTCGTTGAGGCTGCTGACTCCACTATGATTCGAATCCTCGTCTGCTCCCTTCTTGCCCTCAGCCCTTCACTCTTCGCTCAGAAAGCCAGGAAGGCATCCACTCCGCCGCCCACCAAGCCTCCTCTCGTGACTGTGGACGTCACCAAGCTTCCCGAGGGCACGACTCATCTCGACTTGTTCCTTCTCATGGGACAGTCGAACATGAAGGGCCGTGGAGTCATGCCGGAGGACCCCAAGCACGATCCCCGCATCGTGATGATGCATCTCAGGGATGATCAGTGGTATCTCGCACGGCATCCGGTGCATCTGGTAGGCGATGCCAAGACTTTCAAAGGTCACGACAATGCAGGCGTGGGTCCGGGCCTCGCGTTTGCGGAGTCGATGGCCGCAGCTGAATCGCAATCCGCGATCGGGTTGGTGCCCTGCGCCGTGGGTGGATCGTCGATCAAGTTGTGGCAAAGAGGAGCCAAACTCTACGACGACGCCCTGCGGCGCGCCAAGCTCGCTCTACAAACCACGGCTCCTGTGAAAGCCCGCATTCGAGGCGCCATTTGGTTGCAGGGCGAAGCCAATGCCAACCCTGAGGAGTTGGCAGTGCATGCCGATCGACTGCGCGCCATGATCGAAGCGCTACGTGCCGACCTTGGTCAGCCGGAGCTGCCGTTTGTCGCCTGCACCATCGGCGAGATGAAGCCCGAGCCCTTGCTGACGAATCTCCAGGCGATGAACGAGGTGTTGCTTGCCCTGCCAAAGTCCGTTCCTCACACGGCCTGTGTCGATGCACGTGAACTGAAGACCCACATCGGCGATTCGGTGCACTTCGACACCACCGCGCAGAATGAAATCGGCAAACGTTTCGCTGCGAAGATGCTCGGCCTCATCAAGCCATGAAAGCCCTTCTCTTTGCGCTTCCCCTGGTTTTTCTCCATCTGAATGCCGCCGAACCACCAAGCGACAGCCAGTGGCTTCGCGAGAAAGGGACGCTTATCTTTCATGACACGTTCGAACGGGAGGAAGATGGCAACCGCGCGAAGGCGATTGGAAATGGATGGAACAGCGCCACCGCTGATCGCATTCCGCACATCAAGCAGGCCGACCTCGATGAAGGCATTCTCAAGATCGCCAGCGCCTCGAAGGAAGCCGGCCATGCCGCGCACATTCATCACGAAGCAGGCTTCACCGACGGGGGAGCCCTCATTCGATTCCGGTTCCCCGGTCTAAACAAAGGTGAAATGCTTCAGCTCGGTTACGTCGATCGCGAGACCCCGGGCGTATGGGCAGGTCACCTGTGCTATGGCATCCTTTCTCAAACCACCATCACCGTGGTCGATCACAAGACGGGCATCATGAACTTGGAGAACCGCAAACGTCGTGATGAGGCCGTGGCAAGAAAGGGAAAGGTCCCGGCCGACCTGGAGGCTTTGCTCAAGACGAAGAGCGTGACCGTGCCTTACAAGGCCGATCACGAATGGCATGAGCTGGTGCTGGTGACCGAAAGTGATGAGATGCGCCTGAGCATTGATGGCAAGCTTTTGTCCAGGCATCGGTCCGAAGGATTTGCCCACCCGATGAAGCGGTGGTTCAGCTTTTTGGTGAACAACACTGTCTGGATCGACGATGTGCAGATCTGGAAAGTGAAGTAAGCCGACCTGTCGAAACAAGGTGCAATATCCGAGGAGGGTGAGCAGTTAGAGCGGTGCCAACCAGCTCCACGTCCATGCGTTCAGGACTCCTTTCCCTTCTTCTGCTTTTTGCTGCCATCAAACCTGGCACCACGTCGGCTGCACCGTCCCAGCCCAACATTGTCTTCTTCTTGATCGACGATCTGGGCTACGCCGACTGCGGATTTAACGGAGGCACAGAAATTGCCACGCCGAACATCGACAAGCTGGCAACTAATGGTGCCGTGCTGGAGCATCACTACGTGCAGCCGGTTTGTTCGCCCACTCGTGCAGCCCTCATGACCGGGCGCTACGCCACCAGGACAGGGGTTTACACGATCGTCCGCCCGCACTCGAAGTGGGGATTGCCCTTGGAGGAGCGGACGCTGGCGAATGCCTTGTCAGCGGCTGGCTACACCACGGCGATCACCGGCAAGTGGCACCTGGGTGAGTTCGACAAGGCCTACCTTCCCACCTCACGCGGCTTTCAGCACCAGCACGGCCACTACTTTGGCGCTCTCGATTACTTCACCCATGTGCGAGATGGTTCCCACGACTGGCACCACGATGATCAAGAGTTCAAGGAGGAAGGCTACAGCACCCATCTCATCACCCGCGAGGCCATTCGACTGATCCAGTCACGGCCCAAGGACAAGCCTCTCTTCCTCTACATGCCCTACAACGCGGTGCACAGCCCGCTGCAGGTGCCTGACAAGTATCTGGAACCTTATGGCGCTCTCAAAGGACCCCGAAAACAACTCGCAGGGATGCTGTCCTGCCTTGACGAGGCGATCGGGCAGGTGGTGGATGCGTTGGAGAAGAGCGGTCTGCGGGATAACACACTGATCGTGTTCTCGTCCGACAATGGTGGCCCTCCACCAGGAACCAACATGCCTTTGCGCGACTTCAAGGGCAGCATCTTCGAAGGCGGAGTGCGTGGCTGTGCCTTCGCCAACTGGCCGGGCAAGATTCCTGCAGGCCAGCGAATCAAAGAACCCATGCACGTCATCGACTGGTATCCCACGCTGGTGAAGCTCGCAGGTGGCACTCTCGACCAAAAGTTGCCAATCGATGGCAAAGACGTCTGGCCCATGATCACAGCGAAAGCCCCATCCCCACATGAGTCGATTCTCAGCGTGCAATCGCCCACCCAGGCTGCTCTGCGCATGGGTGACTGGAAGCTGATCCAGGCCTCGAACGAGCCGCTGGACGACGAAGACGCACCCAAGAAAGGAGCCAAGGGCAAGAAGAAGGGCAAGGGCGGGAAATACGAGCCCTTCATGCTCTTCAATCTTGCCACTGATCCCGGTGAGAAGACCAATCTAATCGCGCAAGACCCCGAGCGCGCCGCCACGATGAAAGCCAAGCTCGCGGAATGGCTAAAGGATGCCGTTTCCTCAGGTGTGAAGAATTGATCGAACACCAGGCTCGCGCTCACAGACGATAGAGTTGGTCAACCTGCACGATCTTGCGCTGGCACAAAACTCGTTCCGCGGCACCATTTGTTTTCCATCACCACTCAGCGCCTCAACCCACCATGAACCGATCCCTCCTGCTCCTCGCCCTTTGCACCGGACTCCTTCACGCCGACCCGGTTCCTCTTTTTGATGGCAAGACCTTCGATGGCTGGGAAGGCGATGTCGGCTCGGTGTGGCGGATCGAAGACGGAGCGCTCGTCGCGGGCTCACTGGAGAAGAAACAGGAGAAGAACAACTTCCTGGCCACCAAGAAGAAGTTCGAAGACTTCGAGCTGACGCTGAAGTGGAAGCTGGAGGGCACCGAAGGATTCGTGAACGGCGGAGTTCAGTTCCGCACCACACGCATTCCAAACCATCACGAAGTTTCCGGGTATCAAGCCGACCTCGGCAAAGGATACGATGGTGCGCTGTATGACGAAAGCCGTCGCAAGAAGATGCTGGCTCAACCTGCACCTGACGTGCTCGCCAAAGCCCTTAAGCCGCTTGGCGAGTGGAATGACTACCGCATTCGTGCCGAAGGGAAGCACATTCAAATCTGGCTCAATGGTGTGCAGACCGTGGACTACACCGAGACGGAGCCCAACATCGACGCCACCGGCATCATCGCTGTGCAGATCCATGGCGGAGCCACCTCCGTCGTTCGCTACAAGGACATCAAGATCGAAGACCTGACCTCGAAGAAGTGACAAGCCGCTTCGTAGCAGCGCAAACGAAGGCCTTGGCGTGAGGCAGGTTTCACCTCGCCAGACTTCTCCGGCAACAAAGGGTGATCATGGACCCGATCGCTCTTCCAACGCTCGAGCGAGAGCACCGCTTGATTGGCCACACTCCGCACGACAGGCTCGGTTCGGACGTGTGCCCATCCCACCCTACTCATCATCGGGCGCGATTTCGCTCGTGAATTAGGCAGGCATCAGCGTATGGAGAGGCTTCGATCCCATGAGAATCATCACCTCTTTCCTCCTCGTCCTCAGCGCCATAGCGCACGCCCAGTCTTTTGAGCTGAAGCCGAACGATGTGATCGCCCTCACGGGTGGCTCGAACATTGAGCGCACTCGCTTCAATGGTTACCTGCAAACAAACCTCATCGCAGCCAAGCCGGAGTTGAAGATCAAGGTGCGCAACTTTGGCTGGGAAGGTGACACCGTTTTCGAGCAATGGCGCGATGGTGGCAACTATCAGAACCTGGATCCAAAGCGCGCCGCCACCGAGCTTCGCATCAGCGCCGAGACCGGCACCGACAGCTGGCGACAGCAGCGCGACTGGAGGCAGCAACTCAAAGAGGTCGGCGCAACGGTGGTCCTCGCGCAGTTCGGGCAAATGGAGTCGCTCAAGGGCGAGGAGAAGCTTCCACAGTTCATTAAGGCGTATGAGAAACTGATCGCAGACTTCGCTGATGATGGTCGCCGCGTCGTGCTGGTAGCACCCGTGCCTTTTGATCATCAATTTGATTCCCAACGCCACAACCTGCCAGCCTATACGAAGGCCATCGAACAACTTGCCAAACGCCTGGGCATTCCGTTCGTCAGCCTCTCTTCGTTTAATCTCTTGTCGGCCAACTACACGCAGAACGGCTACAAGTTGGATGATGGCGGTCACCGTGTGATGGCCAATGTCGTTGCGAAGTCTCTCCATCTCGGGCCTATCACGAACGAGGTAGTCCGCAAGGAGGTGCTCGAATTCGAGCGTCTTTGGTTCGACTACTGGCGCCCCATGAACTGGGCCTTCCTCACCGGTGATCGCACCAACGTGCCCTACTCGAAGGACTGGAAGGACACCTCCAAGCGCATCTTCCCCCAGGAAATGCAGGACTTCCTGCCATTGCTCCAGCAAGCGGAGGACAACATCTGGAATGCGATCGCTGGCAAGCCCACGACTCCCATTGGAGTGCGCTCGTCCATCCCTGTGGAACTGCCGAGTGCCAAGCCGCAGTCAGCCGAGGAGGAACTCGCTTCGTTCAAGATCATGGATGGCTTTGCGGTGAATCTCTTCGCCAGCGAAACCGACGGCATCGTGAAACCGCTCCAGATGCGCTGGGATGAACGTGGCCGCCTTTGGGTTGCCTGCGCTCTGAGCTATCCGCAGATCAAACCTGGCGAAAAGGCGAACGACTACGTCCTCATCTGCGAGGACACCGATGGCGATGGCAAGGCGGACAAGTTTCACAAGTTCGTCGAAGGTCTTTTCATGCCCACAGGCATCGAGCTGGGCGACGGCGGCTTGTATGTCGCCCAGGGCACTGAGTTGCTCCACTTCAAGGACACCGATGGCGATGACAAGGCGGACACTAAACGCCTTGTGCTGGGCGGCTTTGGCACCGCTGATTCGCATCAGATGGTGAACTGCATCAACTGGGGCTTCGGCGGTGAGCTGTGGTTCACCCAAGGTCACCACATCTACTCGCGTGTGGAGTCGCCCTTCGGTGTGGAGACACTGAACCGCGCCGGCGTCTGGCGCTACCGTCCGCGCACCGGTCACCTCGATCCCTTTTTTCAATGGTCGTCCGCAGGAGCCAATTGCTGGGGCGTCACCACCACGGAGTATGGCCAGCCATTTCACAAGAGCGGTGCCAACGTCGGCAGCTGGTTCAGCACCCCAGGCCTCGTTCGCTCTGATCTCGCCGTGAACGCTCAGGCCATGAATGTCTGCCTCGCACCGATCAAGCAAGTCGGCCAGGAGTTCCTTCACAGCAGCATGTTCCCGAAGGAGATGCAGGGCCGCGTGCTCATCGGCGGCTACTACGCGAACCTGCTCGAATGGCACGAACTCAAGCTCGAGAACGGCATGTTCAGCACCACTCGACTGCCTAACATCATCGAGACAACTAACAATGTCTTCCGCCCCGTCGAGGTGCGCATGGGACCCGATGGTGCCATCTATGTCGCGGATTGGTATAACCCCATCATTGGTCACTACCAGGCCAGCTATCGCCATCCTGATCGCGACAAACAGCACGGCCGCGTGTGGCGCGTGACGTGGAAAACGGGCTCGGTCGTCAAGCCAGCAACCTTGGCCAAGGCAAGCGTCGCCGACCTCCTGGAGCATCTCGACTCGAAAGAGCGCTGGACCTGGTATCAAGCCAAGCGCCTCCTCATCGAACGAAATACCAAGGAGGTCGTTACCGCCGTCGATGCCTGGCTCCCTCAGCAAAAGGCCAACGAGTATCGCCGCCTCCAGGCTCTCTCACTTTATGAAGCGCATGAAACACCGCGCCCTGAACTGCTGAAGGAACTTCTCCGCTCCACTGACGCCCGCGTTCGCGCCTACGCCACGCGCACACTCAGCACCTGGGCTCGGGACGGACATCTGCCGGATGCTTTGCAGATGCTCGAGCCACAAATCGCCGACGATGATGCCTTGGTTCGGCTAGAAGCCATCGTCGCAGCGAGCTACATCGAAAACGCGCGTGCTGCCTCCATTGCCGCAAGGGCACTCGACAAGGAGTTCAACGCCTATCATCTCCATGCTCTCACCAAGACGCTGAATGTTCTGAACCCTCTTTGGTCGAGCACGCTGGAGTTCGAAAAGGATGAGCACCTCATCTTTGCACTGCAAAACGGCTGGGTGGAAAACAACCCCGAGGACCTCAGGAACCTCAGCGGTGCCGCCGTGGCCTACAAGCCAAACGCGGGCAGCAAGGTGGCAGCCATCATGCGGGAACAGGTCGGCAAGCACGCTGACAATCCCGAGCGCCAAACCACCTGGCTCAAGGCTCTGGCCGCTGTCGCAAGCCCGGATGATCTGGCCTTCATCTTCGAGCGTGGCGGCAGAAATGCTGCAGTGCTGGCCGCTCTCCGCACCACCAGGCCTTCGAATGCCGAGGCCCTGCTCACGCCGCTCTTCGAAGACAAGGACGCATCTCTTCGCGCCCAAGCGATCCGGCTTGCCGGAGCATGGAAGGTCAACTCGTTCGCGGATCGAATCGAGACGCTGGCTTACGACGAGAAGGTGCCCCAGGCGATGGATGCACTCATCAGCCTCAAGCCCGATGAAGTTGCGAAGCGCACGCTGAAGCAAATCGCCGAACTCAAGACCTCCCAAGAAGCGGCCCCATTGCTCAGCGCGCTGGTGTCTCGTGCCGAAGGCAGCGCTGCTCTCACGCGCGCCTTGCAGAAGCCCAATGCGCTCCCGGCCACCAGCGCCAAGCTCGCCCTGCAAGCCCTCAATAGCCTGGGGAAAACCGACACCAAACTCTCGCCGCTGCTTATGAAGATCGCCGGTATAAACTCGGCCTTACCCGCCTACACCAAGGAATACATCTCTAACGTGGTGAAAGCGGCCAACACCTTTGGCAACGCCGCCGAAGGCAAGAAGATCTACGAGCAGGCGGGCTGCATTGCCTGCCACATACCAGGTGCACCACAGAGCAAGATCGGCCCCGATCTAAGCGCCGTGGCCCGTGGCCTGCCCATCGACATGATCGTCACCGAAGTCGTCTGGCCAGCACTAAACGTGAAGGAGAACTTCGAAGCAGCCACGGTCACAATGAAGGACGGCAGCGTCATCACGGGTTTCAAGCAAACCGACACTGCAGATACCCTTGGGATCCGCGAAATGGCAACGGGCGCGCTGAAGTCCATCAAGAAAGCTGACACCCAGAAGATCCAGGCGGGCGGCACGGTGATGCCCGATGGTCTCACCGCCACGATGAATGAACTGCAGCTGGCTCATCTCATCAAATACCTGAGTGAACTGGGCAAGTAATCCCCTGCCCCATATCGACTGACCAGCTTCCCATCGTCGTGCTCGACTCCGTGGTCCGGCATTGCTTTGATCTCAACCATGCAACTCGCTGACATGAAATGGCCCGATGTGGCCGCTCTCGATAAGAATACGCCTGTGATCATTCCCGTGGCCGCCCTGGAGCAGCACGGCCTGCACATGCCTGTCTTCACCGACAGCCTGCTCACGAACGAACTCATCCGTCGCATCGAGCTGGAAGCTGGCAGTCGTGTTCTCATCACCCCGCTCATGTGGTTCGGAAATTCTCATCACCACATGGAGTTTCCCGGCACACTCAGTGCCGAGCCACGTCTCTACATCGACCTGCTGAACAATCTGCTCGAGAACCTCATCGCCCACGGGTTCAAGCGGCTCATCATCTTCAATGGCCACGGCGGCAACGACACGCCGGGCAAGCAGTCCGTCTTCGAAACACGGCAGAAGCACCGTGATCGACGAGACCTGCTGCTGCTCTTTGTCACCTACTGGAACCTGGGTGCTGAGCCTTGGACCATCGACACTACCATCAACCAACAGGTGATGGGCCATGCCTGCGAATGGGAGACGAGCATGGTCTTGCGAATCCGCCCTGAACTGGTGGGTGACCTTTCCAAAGTTCGAGACGTGCCTTTTGGCAATCCCTTCGAACCGGCCTCACGTGGCTGGATCATGACCGATCGAAGCGAGCCAGGACACGTTGGCGATCCTCGCACTGCATCACCCGAGAAAGGTGAGACTCTGTTTGCCAGCTTCACCGCTGCCGCCCTAGGCCTCATCAACCGAGCCTGCGCCTGGAATGGTCAGAGCTGGGACGGCTGATCTCAGCCCAGTAGTCGCGTAAACGGATGCCCTTCGTTTTGATCGATGCGCTCCGGAAGACCTTTGTGATTGTAAGTCAGCTTGGTGTGATCAACGCCCAGCAGGTGGAGGATGGTGGCGTGCAAGTCATGCACATGCAGTCGATCCTCGACGGCATACAAGCCAAGCTCATCGGTCATGCCATAGGTCTGACCGCCCTTCACGCCGCCGCCGGCCATCCACATGGTGAAGCCGGTGGGGTTGTGATCGCGGCCATCGCCTTGCTCACTCATCGGCGTGCGACCAAACTCGCCGCCCCAGATGACGAGTGTCTCTTCGAGAAGGCCGCGTGCCTTCAGATCGGTGAGCAGGCCAGCGATGGGCTTATCGACGGCGTTGCAGAGCTTGCCGTGATTCACTTCGATGCCCTTGTGGGCATCCCACTTGCTGCCCGCGCCGGAGTAGAGCTGCACAAAGCGCACGCCGTTCTCGATGAGGCGTCGTGCGAGCAGGCAGTTGCGGCCATAGACAGCCGTGGCCTCGTCATTCATGCCGTAGAGCGCCTTGGTGGCTTCGGTCTCTTTGCTGAGATCGACGGCTTGCGGAGCTTCGGACTGCATTTGGTAGGCGAGTTCGTAGCCTTTGATGCGCGCGTCGAGTTCGGTGTTGCTCTGGCGCGTGGCGTTGTAGTCGCGGTTGAGCGAAGCGAGAAGATCGAGCTTGTCGCGCTGACGTTTGCGGTCCACGCCCTTGGGGTTGTCGAGATACTTGATCGGTGTGCCGTCGGAGTTGAACTCCACGCCCTGATACACGGCAGGCATGAAGCCATTGCCCCAGTTGCGCACGCCATTCACCACGGTAGCCTCGCTGTCCTTGATCACGACAAACCCGGGCAGATTGTGGTTCTCGGTGCCGAGACCATACTGTGCCCACGCGCCGAGCGACGGACGACCACCGAAGACGGAACCCGTGTTCATCGAGCACACGCCGCCCGCATGATTGATGCCACTGGAGGCGCACGAGTGAATCACGGCAAGGTCATCGGCGTGATGAGCGACGTTGGTGAACCAATCCGAGATCCACAGCCCGCCCTGGCCGTATTGCTTCCAGGTGCGCTTGCACTCAAGAATTGGCGACTTCGACTCGCCCATGGCGGTGATCGGTGGCTTGAAGCTCGATGGCAATGACTGGCCCGCGAGCTTGTTGAGCAATGGCTTGTAGTCGAACGTGTCGAGGTGGCTCGGGCCGCCTTCCATGAAGAGGAAGATCACATGCTTCGCCTTCGCGGCGCGATGCGCGAGCGTTGCAGCGGCGGCCTTATCTTCATTCATCAAAGCGGCGAGCGCCACGGCACCGAAGCCGCAGCCAGCGGTTTGCAGGAAGTCGCGACGCGAGGTCGGTTGGTCGTATCGATGGCAGGGCATGGCGTTAGTGGAGGTAAAAGAATTCGTTGGTATTGAGCAACACCTGGCAGAGGTCGTTCATCGCTTGGCGATAGGGATCATTCGCTTCGGCGATCTTCTTGTCGGAGCCGGACCACTCGAACTGCGAGGTCAGTGGATCGGCGCTGCGCCATGTGATGAAGCCTTCAGTCCAGCGCTCGGGATTGGCATTCAGTGACTTGTCAGGCAACGCGCCGCTGGCGATGCGCAGGGCTTCGATTTGGCCGTGCCACTGGCTGGCGGACGATCGCTTGTTCATGCCGCCGATGACGAGCTGTGAAGCACCGAGACTGATCTTGGAACGGATGTCCATCGGGACCACGGCGCTCTGCAACGCAGCGCCTGGCGTCTCCAGATCGCGCACGGTGAAAGTCACGTTTTTGCCCGTGCACGACACACGCGCGGCGATGTGGTAGCGGCGGCCGAGTTCGACGTGGATGTTCGATGGCACGACCTGGTAGCCGATGTTCGAGTTCTCATCCTCGCCCACGACTTGCACGATGACGTTTCGCGGCTTGTAGCGCGACTTCTCGCCGGTGACGCCGAGACTCCAGCCAAAGGCTTCCTGGCTGTCTTTGCCACCGTTCCAGCGCGACGCGATGGTGCGCACCGAGGCGTTCACATCGATGCTGTCGAGGCTCACGATGGCTTCGACCGTGAACTCATCGCCTTCCTTCTCGCTCGTGTTCACCAGCAGTCGCTCATGCGGCGAGTTCTCCTGGAAGTCGGCGAGCGAATCATCGCTGTCAGCTTTCGGCGGCGCTGGTTTCACATGGCCCGCGCGCTTCTTCAGGAAGCCTTCAGCCGTCGTGCGCTCCTTCTCGGTCGGCGGACGACCGAGCACCGCGAGCCACGCATCGTCGATGGAACTCACACGATCCGCGAGCTTGCGAGCACGCGCGAGCAGCCAGTCGCCATTGATCAATTGCAGCGCCTGCGTCGGCGTCGTGGTGCTCTGGCGTTCAGCCGTGCTGGAGAAACCCGCAGGCATGTCGAGCGCGCGCAGCAACTCGTTCGGGTTGTTGCGCTTCTTCATGGTGTAAACCGAGCGACGCGTGGCATTGCCATCGCCTGCGGGGCCGCCGGATTGAGGATCGAGTTCGCCGCTCACCGCGAGCAAGGCATCGCGCACCTGCTCGGCATCAAGCCGACGCGGATTGAAGCGCCAGAAATACTTGTTCGACGGATCGGTCTTCGCGGCGACTTCGTTCGGTTCGCGACGCGCGGTCTGGCGATACGTGGCCGAGAGCATGATGTCGCGATGCAGTTGCTTCAAATGCCAGCCGTTCGCGACGAAGCGCGTGGTGAGGAAATCGAGCAACTCAGGATGCGTCGGCGGCTCGCCGAGTTTGCCGAAGTCGCTCGCTGTCGCGACGATGCCGCGACCGAAGTGATACTGCCACACGCGGTTCACGATGACGCGCGTCGAGAGCTGATTGTCGGGTCGCGTGATCCAGTTGGCGAGCGCGGTGCGACGACCCGTGGAGTTGCCCTTGGGCTCGATCTTCGGCGGATTCGTGTCGATGATCGAGAGGAAGCCCGGCTCGATCTGCTGCTCGCCCTTGCGCGTCTTGATCGCCACGGCTGGAGCCTTCGGTCCTGCATCGGTCGCGACGAACGCCTCCATCAGCGGCTTCGGCTTGAGGTGGTCGAACTTCTTTAGTTCTTCCTGCAGCGCCTTGTATTCTGCTTTCTTCTCGTCGGTCTTGAGGCTCTTCATCGGATCAAAGGTGTCGCGCTCGTGTTGCATCTGGCGCTCGACCAAGCCCGCGAGCTGTGTCTCCAAACCATCACGCTGCTCGGGTGCCTTGCGTGTCATCACTTGCAGATCGTCGGTGAAGCGAGTCAGCGCGCGCTCGACCTTGGGTTCGAGGATCGGCTTGATGATCGCATCGATCTTCGTCCGCACCTCAGCGGTTGCAGCTTCCCACTTGGCCTGCTGCGCATCGAAGGCCTTCTTTTCCTCCGGCGTCGCGAGCTTCATGTCATCGCGCCAGTGCACGGGCGCGAGGAAGGCGCGGAGGCGGTAGTAGTCCTTTTGCAAGATGGGGTCGAACTTGTGATTGTGACAGTGCGCGCAGCCCATGCTGAGGCCCAGGAACAGCTCGCCCGTCGTGTCCGTCATGTCGGTGAGAATGATGTCCCACTGGCCGCGTGCATCGCGCTGGTTCCACTCATACACCGGATGACGGAGATACGCGGTGCCGATGAGCACGTTCGGATCGTTCGGCGCGATCTCATCGCCTGCGAGCTGTTCGCGCACGAACTGATCATAAGGCTTGTCGTCGTTCAGCGACTTGATGACGTAGTCGCGATACGGCCACACTGATGGACGATACGCATCCGCATTGTAGCCATCGCTCTCCGCGTAGCGCACGAGGTCCAGCCAATGCTGTGCCCAACGCTCGCCGTAGCGAGGCGAGGCGAGCAGTTCATCCACCAGCTTCTCGTAAGCGTGCGGGTCCTTGTCATTCACGAAGGCGTCGATCTGATCCTTCGTCGGCGGCAGACCATGCAGATCAAAGTAGGCGCGACGCACCAGCTCGTGGCGATCTGCTTCCGTCGCCGGATTGAGCTTCATCTCCGTGTGCTTTGCCGCGATGAAACGATCGACATCATTGCGCACCCAGTCGCTCTTCACCTTCGGCGGCGACACCTTCGCGACGGGTTGGAAGAACCAATACTTCCGCTGCTCCTCGGTGAAGCCGCCCTCGGTCACCACCGTCTTTGATGCACCATCCTCCGGCCACGGCGCGCCCATCTTCACCCACTTCTCCAGCGTCGCGATTTCCGCGTCCGTCATCTTCCCGCCGTTGTTCTTCGGCGGCATCTTGAAGTCATCGTTCTTCCAACGAATCGCCTCAATCAGCGGCGACTTCTCTGGATCGCCCGGCACAATCGCAGGCCCAGTGTCGCCGCCCGTCTTGAGGTAGCCGATGTGATCAACCCGCAGCCCGCCCTTCTGCTTCGTCTTGCTGTGGCAGTCATAGCACTTGTTTACCAGGATCGGACGAACGTCGGTCTCGAAGAACTTCATCGCCGCGCGCTGCGCGTCGTCGTCAGCAGCAAACGCACTGCCCGCCACAAGGCAGGCCGTCAGGATCAAGGAGGAGGAATGGCGAACAAAAGTCATCACGACGCATAAAGGCGCGACGAGACCGGTTTTAGACACGGATTTTGCTGAAAATGAGGCGCGCCTAGACGGGGGACTTGATTATGCGGTCTCGCATGGCAGCTCTCCCAAGCCCGATCGCCAGCAGCAGAGCAACGAGTCCGGCGGCGGCGGTGACAATTGCCAAAACGACGCCGCCCATCTTTTCGCAGCCACACAGCAAGTTCACTACGTCGAGTCGCAACTCATCACCCTCGATCTTGTTACGAAGCCCGGAGATCGTGACCGAGAGAGTTGCGGGTCCGGGTTCCTGTCGCGTGGCAATGAGTATTTCGGTTCGTGACTGATTCTTCCAGGCATCGCCCGTCAGGTCGATTCCTTGTCGCTCCTGGCTCCTATCGTTCACCAATTCACCCGTGATTCGAAGATCCTTCCACGGTTCCAAATACCTCGCTGGCTGCACCAAGCTCAGGCCGTGGGCATGCACGTAGCTCGACACGATTCGGACGCTGCCCGACCATTGGTCTTCGCCCTGTCGAGTGCATCTGATGGTGCCCAATACCTCAGTTTGCGCAGCCTCAAAGGCCGCGAAGATCTTGTGCGAGCTCCAGGCTGCGCCCGCCGTCAGCCAGACCATAATGGCCAGGAGCGTTGATAGCAGGAGCAGCTTCAGGGATCGCATTTCGGGATGCTATCATGACAGAGGGCGTGAAGTCAGGTGAATCAGCACCTTGATGATCACACTTTAATGATCAGTCGTTTCCTTCGGCGGCGTCGATGAGACTGCTCGCAACTCCCGCAGCGACTTCCCACGAAGGTGCTCACCGCCGCCGTTCTTCGCGACGCCGACGCGTTGTGACAAGTAGATGCCGGAGTGGCCGCTGAAGAGGTAGGCGATGAAGCAGGCGACGGCGAAATAGACGGCGTAGTGTGCGCCAAAGAGTTCGATGCCCATGACGGTGCAGGCGAGGGGGGTGTTCGCGGCTCCGGCGAAGACAGCGATGAAGCCGAGCGCGGCGAAGAGAGCGACGGGCTCGTGCAGGAGCAGGCCGAGGGTGTTGCCCAGCGTGGAGCCGATGAAGAACAGGGGCGTGACTTCGCCACCTTTGAAGCCGCTCGAGAGCGTGACCGAGGTGAAGAGCGTCTTCCACAGCCAGCTCAGCGAGGTGGCACCGCCTTCATGGAAGGAAGCGACGATGGAGACCTGGCCGCCTGGAGGTGCCTCGACTCCGAGCCCGAGGTAGTCGCGAGTGCCGATGAGATACACGAGCGCAATCACGACCACTGCACCCAACGCGGGTCGTGCAGGGGCATACGGCACCAGCTTGGCGAAGCCACGCTGAAGACGATGCGTGGTCTCCGCAAACAAGCGGCCGCATAAACCAAACGCGATGCCTGCCAGCGCCACCTTGCCGAGCAGTAGCGCTTCAAAAGGTGCATGAGTGCCCGCGGCGTGCGCGACATCCAGATGATACACCGTGTGATGCACGCCCCACGCTGAGCACGTTGCGTCGCCGAGCACACTGGCCACCAGCACAGGAATCAGTGCCTCGTATTGAATGCGGCCGATGACGAGCACCTCCATCGCGAAGATCGCGCCCGTGAGCGGCGTGCCAAACACCGCACCAAAGCCCGCCGCGATGCCGCACATCAGCATGAGCCGACGGTTCTCGCGGCCCACGCGCAGCAGTCGCACCAGCATGTCCGCGAGACTGCCACCCATCTGCACCGCCGTGCCTTCGCGACCTGCGGAACCACCGAAGAGATGCGTCACCAGCGTGCCGATCAGAACGAGTGGTGCCATGCGAGTCGGCACGCCGCCGCCGGGCTCGTGGACCTCGTCGATGAGCAGGTTGTTGCCTTTGTCGGAGCCCTTGCCGAGGTAGTGATAGCAGAGGCCGACGACCACGCCGCCCAAGGGCAGAAACCAGAGCAACTGCGGATGCGCCCATTGCAGCTTCGTCACCTGATCCAGCGACCAAAGAAACAACGCTGTCGCCGAACCTGCCACCAGAGCGACCGGCAGCGCCAGCAAGGTCCAGCGCAGCAGTTGAGCGAGATCGGTGAGCAGAGAAGATCGGTTCGGGAGCATGAGCCGCGAGCACTGTGGCCTATGGGTCGCGTGCCAGCAACGCCAACGAACATCGGAGCAGCATCGATTTGCTACCGCTCACGGCAAAGCCTTCATCAGCGCCTCAGCAATGGCCGCCATCCCTTTGTCACCGGGATGATTCGCGACACCGGCGTTCTTGAACTCACGCTCGGCTCGACCGTAGAGGGTTTTGTCTTTGCTGAGCGTGCCGAGATCCACGTAGATGCCGCCAACATCATCGCAAGCCCTCTTCAACGCGGCGTCCTTCGCTTCGTTCGCCCAGAAGCAACTGCGCACGAGGATCACCGGCTTGCGATCACCCTTAACCGCTTTCAGTAGCTGCGTGACGCTTGCCTGGAGCTTGGTGGCGTCATCGGCTGACTTCAATGCGGGCACGTTCTCGCCAATCGCGAGCACGATCAGATCAGCAGCGAAGTCGATGGGTTCCTTCAGCTTGCCCGTGATGTCGTAGCCCGCATACGCGCGCTCGAAGTCAGCGATGTTCTTCACCAGCACCTCGGGCGCAGCGCCTTGCTTGTCGGTAAGCGACTTCGTGAAGACATGAACGTAGTCCTTCGCTTCCGCGCTCGCCGCCATGCCCCAGTTGCCCGACCAGTCGATGTCCGCCTTCGGCCCGTGCTTGGTGATGCTGTTGCCGAGGAAGAGCACCTTCTTGAAGACAGGCTGAGCATGAGCCGATGAAACGATGGCGATGACGGAGACAACGAGAAGGCGAAGAAGCGGGCACATGGCCACAGAAAGGAGCGCGGGCACTCCTGCCCGCAAGCCGAAGCGAGGGATTCTCAAAGACGAGGTGCTTTATGATTCGGCTGCGCTCTGCATAATGATCATGCATTCGCACAGAAGTCTGTCTGCCGTCAGAGAGCGAACTGGTCGAAGGAGCCACTCGCTTCTACGAGCAAGCGGGCAGGAGTGCCCGCGCTCCTTTGGCTGACGCACTTCGTTGAGGCTATCTCTTCACCACCCAGTCCCAGCGCTCGCTCGCCTGCTTCAGCTGAGGCTCAAGCTCATCCGGCATCAGCAGTCGCTGCTCGATCAGTTTCTCGATCGCGGCCTTCACCTTCGTCATGAACTCGTTCTTCGAGGAGTAGCGCTCTTCGAGTGATGGACGCAGATCGTTCTTCTTCTCGCGCTGAGTCTTGGTCGCCGCCAGAGGGATCCATGCACCCTTCAGCATCATGAGTTCATGGGGTGAACCCATTGACTTCGGGCGAAACACCCAGCCCGCCGCCGTGCCGAGCGGAACGGCGAGATCAGGCATGCGGATGCCGCCGAGGTCATTGCCATCGGCATCCACTTGCGGCACGAGCAAGGGCAGCTCAGCGCCTTCGCCAGCGCCATTCGGCAATTGCGGATTGCCCGCGCGGCCACCGGCTTTCAACGCATTCGGCGCAGTGATGCCGAGGACCTTCGGATAGCGAATGTCAGCGATCGGCGTGAGTGAACCGTCGCTGAGTTTCGGATACACGCTCGTCGGTGGCTCGATGCCTTCGGCAACCCAGCGATGCATGGCCCAGCGAAGCGCGGTGACCGTCGCACTCGCATTGATCGGATCAGCGAGCGGACCATCCTTCGCCGATGCCGATGGCGGAAACGGCGCTGGCCCGTGCGAGGTGCCGGCGAAGAAATACGAGCGCACGTTGGTGGGGAATGCGATGTCCTTGGTGCCTTCCACATTCGTGTGCGTGAGCGCCGCCACGCGACCGCCGCCCCAGTATTCAGTCGCCGTGTTGGTGTAGAAGATCTTCGGCGCGTGCTTCACTCGCACGTTCTCGACCACCCCCTCCGAGAGCCCGCTGGTCGGATCGCGCTGCGCTGTGTCCGCGAATGGATACGACGCGGTGTGATACGCTGCGAGATCGCGCGGTGTGGACCAGCGCTGATTCAACACGAGCCGACCCGCACCCGCGATGTGCGACATCACGCCATCGAGCGCCATGCGATCCTGCTCGTCGGTGTTGAAGCCGAGATACACGAAGTCTCGCAGAAAGCGCCCGCACTGCGAGGCTCCGAATGCAAACGCATGCTTCACCGGCGCTAGCGAGGTTGCATCGTGTTTCAGCCACGACACCGCATCGCGGATCGCCGCATAGCCGAGTCCAGCGACGGGCGGCGCTTCGCTCAGGTAGAACAGCTCATACGTCTTGCCCGGCACGAATCCCCCGTCGAGATGCAGCTTGTTGTTTTGGAAACGCCACTTCGCACGTGGCACTTCATCACCGCCGTGAAACGCCGCACGCGTGCGCACGATGAGCTTGCTGTCCGGCCCCTGGATGTCCACAGGCGGATACTCGATCAGGTCGTTGAACTTCTCTTCCTCGCTCTTCTTGTCCGGTGTGAACTGGGCGCTGACCACACCACGAATCGACGAGCCGTCCTTGTTCTTCGCGCGCGGCACTACCAGCTGTAGCGCGTCCTTCTTGTCCGTCACATCGAACTCCCAACCAACATTCAGCAGCGTGAATCCCGCATCCATCATCGCCTTCGGCAGACTCGCCTTGCCACCGCGATTCGGAATCTCCACCCACGCCGCGCCATTGCTGCGCGCCGCGTCCTTCGGCTTCCACAAGCGCAGGTCCGCCACAAAGCTCACCTTGCCCGCAACATTCGTCGGTGCGAGATCCACATCCGCGATGATCGCATTGCCAGGAAGCTTCGGATCAATTTCAAAGTGCAGCTTGCCGGTGATCTGCTCGTAGTCGGACTTGGGAATGTCAGAGCGTTGCAGCACTTCGACGCGCACGACACCTGCGCGCAGGGGCGAGAGGGCGACGAGACAGGAAAGGAGAAGCCATGAACGAGAGAAGACCATCTTGGCAATACGGCGATGAGTCGCTGGTGTGGCAACGAGAGAATAACACTTTCGTGGAGGTTGCCAGGCCACTGGCACTATTCTCACGCCAAGCCAACATGCTTCAGCGCCTCCAATGGAGGCCCCTCAAACGTCGCGCTCGGCATGTTGCCGACGTAGCCGATGGCCTTCATGCCTTCGGGTGTGGTGAAGTAGCCTCCGGCGGTGAGGTCGCGGTAGCGTTTGAAGAAGCTGGCGGCCTTCTTGTCCTTCGCATTCGGGCTGGCGAGGTCGTCGCAGATGGCGGTTTGCTGATCGAGCGTCAGATCGGCGAAGGCTTTCTGGAAGCGCTTCCTGGCTTCGTCGTCGATCCACTTCAGGCGGTCGAGAATCGTTTTGCGATCACCGGCCTGCGCCGGATACGGCGAGCTGATCCATTCATCCATGAAGTCATGCACTCCGACCGCAGACGCGCTCGGTGATGCATCGTCGGCAGGAATGATCACATCGCAGAGCGCACGCGCGGTGCGACGTTGCGCATCGCTGAACGTCAGCGGCCAAACGTCGCCGGGCTTGTAGGCTTTCACCATCACCGGATCGGGGCCATAGCCTTTGGCTTGGATCGGCGCATCGGCGGCAGAGAGTGGAGCATCACGCGTCGCAAGCGTGGCGGTCGCGCCGAGCATCCAGTGGATGGCCACGCGGCGATCAATGCGAGGAAGGTCGTCGTTCGTGTTCATCAGATGTTCTGGCGTTTGAGTTCGTCCATGAGGTGATCCGCCATGCGCCACGCGAGTGCCATGATGGTCAGCGTGGGATTTTTGTCGGCGGTGCTCGCGAAGGGCGCGCCATCGGCCATGAAGAGATTCTTAACATCCCAGGTCTGGCTGAAGGCATTCGTCACCGACGACGCTGCATCCGCACCCATGATCGCGCCGCCGACTTCGTGAATGACGGTGCCGCCTTGCTTGATCGCCTTCGCGGGATCGGTCTCGGGCTTCGATACTTTGCCGCCCAGCGCTTCGAGCAGATCGCGAATGTGCTGCTGCTGGTGTTTCACGAGGTTCAGTTCCGCATCGGTCCACTTCCAATGAAAGCGCAGCACGGGAATGCCCCACTGATCCTTCACGGTCGGATCGAGTTCGGTGAAGCAACCATCGTTCGGCAGCATCGTGCCCTGACCACCGAAGCCGAGCTGGCAGCCATAGAACCGCCGCGCTTCCTCTTTGAGCTTCTTGCCAAACAACACGCTCGAACTTCCTGCGCGACCATCAATGCCATTCACCACACCGAGCGACGGCATCTGACGTCCACTCGTGAATTCCAAGTGATAGCCGCCGGGGAAGCCGAGCTGTGCGTTGCGATTCTCCTTCAGCAAAGTCCACGGCACATACGCGTGCGGACCACCGGCACCATCTTCGTTGTGGATCGGCATGCCCTCGAAGGCCGGAATGTGCGCACTGAGACTGCTCTGCACGGAGTCCGTGATGTATTTGCCCACCTTGCCGCTCGAGTTCGCGATGCCTGAGTTCAACAACAAGCGCACCGACTCCATCGCGCCCGCTGCGAGCACGACGACGCGGCCTTTCGCATGACCTTCGCGGCCCGTGGTCTTGTCGATGAAGGTGATGCCCGTCGCCTTGCCGTCCTTGTTGACCGTCACCTCGCGCGCCATCGCGTTTGGCAGGATGTCGAGATTGCCAGACGCCATCGCAGGCCGCAGATGCACCGTTTGCGAATCGTAGTTCGCGCGGATCGCGCAGCCGCGATGACAGTCCGTGGCCCAGAAGCACGGCGAGCGCGAGCGCATGTTGTCCGCGAGCAACCGCTGCGCCTTCGCATTGCCCGGATGCAGCTTCTTCGGCAGCGACTCCGCATCCTGCGGACGCGTCAGCACCGCGCGATGAATCGAATGCACCTGTGCGCCGACCTTCTTGCCATGCTTCTGCGCATACAGCTCTCCCACGCGCAGCTTCGGCGCAGGCTGCAACACACCGGGCGATGAATCGGGCGAGTTCTCCAGTCCCTCGTTCCTGCCGAACACGCCGATCAACATCTCCACCTTGTCATAGTAAGGCGCGAGGTCGTCGTAGCTGATCGGCCAGTCGAAGCCCATGCCCCAACGCGTGCGTGGCTTGAAATCGTATGGCCCGTTACGCAACGAGATGCGCCCCCAGTGATTCGTGCGACCGCCCATCATGCGCTGCCGCCACCAGCGGAAATGGTTCGCCTCCTCCGCGTGCGCATTCGTGTAAGGCTCGCCCGGAATGTCCCAGCCGCTGTTGATCGAGCAATCGTGGAATCCATATTGCTTGTCCGGCGTCTTCTCACCACGCAACGGCGCTTGATTTGGCGTGTGAAACATCGCCACCTCCGTCGCTGGATCGAACGAGCGCCCGGCCTCCAGCATGAGCACCTTCACGCCCTCCATCGTCAGCGTGTAAGCCGTCTGCCCACCGCCCGCACCGGAGCCGACGATGACGACATCGTAGTTGTCTTGGAGTTTGTCGGCGGTGATGACGGGCATGAAGACTGAAACGCGTGGGCGCTACACCTCTTCCAACATCCTCTTCGCATCGCCGAAGGTCTTGGGTCGCACGTCCATCTTGTCCATCATGGACATGAAGAGGCGGCACAGCTGGCGCTCGGGCTTGTCCTTGTAGTCGAGCGTGCGACCGCCCTTCACTCGTCCGCCCGCACCGCCGATGACGATGACAGGCAGTTCATCGTTGTTGTGCTTCGCGCCGACCATCATGCTGGAGCAGTGCATGAGCATCGTGTTGTCGAGCAGCGTGCGCTCGCCTTCGCGGATGCTGTCCATCTTCCGCGCGAGGTAGGCGAGCTGTTCCATGAAGAGCTGGTTCACCTTGAGATAATCCTCGCCGTCGCTGTGGCTGAGTAGGTGATGGATCATGTAGTCGATCCCGTGGCCGGGCTGCTGCACGCTGGGCAGGTTCGGGAAACGCAGGGCGCTGTGGTCGTTGTTGAGCTTCAGCGTGGTGATGCGCGTGGTGTCGGTCTGGAAACCGAGCACGAGGATGTCGCACATCAGCTTCATGTGCTCCGCGATGTCCTGCGGGATGCCGTCGGCGGGGCGCTGCATGTTCGGCTTGTCGAGCGTCGGACGCCAGCCTTGCAGTTCGCCGCGTTGGCCCGCGCTCTCGATGCGTTTTTCCACCTCGCGCACGCTGTCGAGATACTCGTCCAGCTTGCGTTGATCGCTGCTGCTGATGCCGCGACGAAGGTCTTGCGCATCGGCGAGCACGGCATCGAGCACACTCTTGTCCGCAGGCGAGGCATCGTCTTTGAACAGTCGATCAAACGCGAGCACGGGATACAACTCCAGCGGCGTGGGTGTCGTCGGCGAACTCCACGAGATGTGCGAGCTGTAGAGCATCGAGTAGTTCTTGTGCACCGAGGGGTTCGACTTCTCGCACGCGAGCACGAGGCTCGGCACCTTGGTGCTGCGGCCATACGTCTGCGCCAGCAACTGATCGAAGCTCGTGCCCGAACGAATCTCACCACCGCTTGCGATGGGTGCGCCGGAGAGCATGTTGCCGGTCTGCGAGGAGTGGATGTTCCCTTTGCGCGCCTCCTCATGATACAGGCCACGCACGAACAGCAGCTTCTCTTTGAAGTCGTTCAAAGGCGTGAGCACGCGCCCCAGTTCCATCGCCCTGCCTTCGCCCTTCGCCCACCATTCCTTCGATTGGAAGCCATTGCCGGAGAAGGTCACGCAGAGGCGCACGGGTGCTTCGCTCGCGGGCTTGTTCTTCTTCGGCTCATCGCCCCACACATTGACGGACTCCATCCACGGGAGAGCCATGGTGACGCCGGTTCCACGCAGGAAGGCGCGACGCGAGAAATGATGCTTGTTCATGAAAGGGTATCAGTTGGTGGCGATGAAATCTTTCCCGCGCACTTCGCGGAACTGCGGGCTGCGAACGATCAAATCCACGGCCTCGCCCACCTTGAAGTCATTCGTCTTCAAGCGCTGGATCATCTCGTTGATCAGCGGCTTGTCGGAGAGCTGCACGCTGCGGCCCAAGGCATAGCCGAGCAGCTTGCGGCAGAACTGGCGCACGAAGTCGTCACGTCGTTTGTCGAGGAGGTAGCTGCGGAGGCCTTTGATTCCATCGACTCGGGAGCCATCTGGCAAAGTCACCTGGGTGTCGGCTTGGCGTGCGCGGCCAATGGCATCGAAGCCTTCGAGCGCGAAGCCAAAGGGATCGATCCGGTTGTGGCAGGCCGCGCAGTTTGCATTGGTGCTGTGTTGCTCCACGAGTTGGCGTTCGGTGAGCCCTTCGGGTGGTTGCTCGGGAAGCACGGGCACTCCTTTCGGTGGGATGGGAAGCTTCTCACCGAGCACGACTTCGCAAAGCCATGCACCTCGCAATATGCCGCTCGTGCGCGAGGCTCCGGCTTGCTTCGCAAGCGTGGCTGCGAAGCCGAGAATGCCGCCGCGACCGTTGGCTTTAAGTCCGTCGATGCGGACGTAGCTCGAATCTCCAGATTCGAGTTTTGGGGGAACGACTTTGGAAAGTCGTTTTACGTCCAGCTCATAGTGTTTCGCGAGTTCAGCGTTCACGAAGGTGTGATCCGCATCCAGCAGCGACATTACGCTGCGATCATTCTGGAACAGATCGATGAAGAACCGCGTCACCTCCTCCTGCATCGACTCACGCACGCTTACGAACGTGGGGAAGTGCCGCTCGCTCTTCTCATCCAGCGTAGCGACGTCACGCACATGCAGCCACTGGCAGCCAAACTCAGTGGCAAGGCGACGGATGTGTTCATCCTTCATCATGCGCCTGGCTTGTGCCGCAAGCACCCCGGGATCGTGCAGCTTGCCCGTCGCGGCGAGTTGGGTGAGCTCGGCATCAGGCGCAGAAGACCAGAGGAAGTAGCTGAGCCGCGTGGCGATCTCCCAGTCACTCACCGGAGCGGCGTCGTGTCCGGGCACGGCTTTCTCGCCGCGATAGAGAAAGGGCGGGGCTATCAGCACACGCGCAAGCAACTGATGCACCGCGCTGGCGTGCGGCAGGTCTTGCTTGCGTAGCTTGGCGTAGAGCGCGTGCAGATCGTTCCGCTCCCCATCACTCAGCGGACGACGCCATGCCTTGCTAGCGAAGTCGAGCACAGCGGCGACATGCGATGACTCGGCGTCGTGCTGCTGCTGCTTGAACTTCTCCGCGCCTCGTTTGATCGGCTCACGCATCGGCTCGAAGGCACTGGGCTTCGCGTCTTGCGTAGCGAACTGCCAGAGCTGCTCGAAGGCATCGACTTGTTTCAGCGGCGCTTCGCTGACTAAGGACAGCTCGTCCCACAAGCGGTCCAACTCGCGCGACTCAGCGTCATCAAGCATGAGCCGCTTCAACTGATCATCTTCGCGATAAAACAGCGTTAGGGTGACCACCTCGTCCACCGGCACGATGCGCGGATAGCAGAGCGCGATGGGGAAGAGCGAGCGGAACTCATCGAACGCGGCTTCAAAGCGATGCCGCGCATTGCTGCCGTCGTTCACGATGATTGGCGCGCTGTGCTGCGTGACGAGGTTGTTATCGCTCCACTGGCCCTTCTTCAATCCCGTCTCGGACTTGCCTGCGACGAGTCCGCTCCTCGGCTGCGGCTTCTCGGTGAGCACCTGCATCTGCACGCTCCCGTTGCCTGAGTTCGCGAGCTTGCCAGTGACGACAAACTCCGTGCCCTTCGCGAGCACGGCAGGCACCTGCACTTCGATGACGCTTGGCGCTTTAGCTTTAATGGAACTCGCTGCGCCCTTCGAGTGAAACGAACGCATCGCACCCGCCAGCAGCGGACTGGTGAGCGGGAAATCTTTCTCCAAGTGTGCCCGCACTTTCGCGGCAAATGCGGGCGTCGGCGATTTGCGCCATTCAGCGATGGGCGCAGGCAGATCAGATGCAGGCTCCAGTGCCGCAGGCTGACTGAGGAAGTGCCACGCGCCATGCGGATTGCCGGAGAGAATATTGGGCGACACATCCTTCGCGAGATCCCACGTTTTGTTGCCGTCGGTGAGCGTGAGATTCACGCCCGTCAGATCACAGACATGATTGCCATCGCGTGGTCCGACGACGAATGCGAGCACCTGACCATCCTCAATGCGCACGTTCTCGAATGGCCCAAACGTCAGCACCTTCGCGCCTTCGGACACGCCATGCGCGAGCACTTCGCTGGCATGACCACGACGCACCTCCAACGCCCAGGTGATGCCATTGCCGCACTCGGGATGCGCGTCGAAGACATCGCCGCGGATGCTCAACGTGTGCGCCCCCGGACTTCGCCAAGCTATCACAGAGGCGAGCTTCGGCGACGGATGCGTGGCGACACTGTGCGGCTTCATCACGCCCGGAATGCGCACTTGCTGATCTGACGAGTTGGCCAGCACGCTCAGCGCGTTCTCGCCCTGCCAGCCCTTGATGAAATTGTAGTCTGGCGTGCTCTCCAGCTTCTTCGTGAGCGGCGGCTCGAGCTTGGTCGTGCCGTAGCCGAGATACTCCCGCCACGCGGTGATCATCTCGGGATCAGCGTCCGCTTTGCCTGCGGCGAGGGTGGTCAGACATTGTTCCGTGCTAGCGATGAGTTTCGTGCGCACGGCTTCCAAATGCTTCACCAACGCGGGCAGATCATTGATCGGCAAATCAGGCCGACCCGGCGCGACAAGTCGCGGATTCTCCCACACGACTTCATCACCCTCGCTGCCATCGCCTGCATCGCCGGTGCTGAGATAGAGCGTGGTGTCCTTGCCGCTGTCGAGCTTCACGCGCACCTCTTGCTTCGCCATCAGCGGAGTGACAGGCTCCTGCCATGACTTCGGACCGCTCTCTTTGCCAATGTGGCCGACGTTCGCGAAGCGCCACAGCACCTTCTGCCATGGCACGACATCAGCAGCTGTGAGCTTCTTCTCGCGGAACTTCGCTCGCAACGGATCGAGCAGCACATTGGGCTTGGTGCTGGTGAGCGCATCGCGCAGGAGGCCGAGATACTTCGTGCTCAGTCCTTCTCTGCTCGCCCGGCCTTGCACTGCATCGAGATACTTCGCCAGCGGCAGATGACCGCTGCCCGTGCCTGTGTCGAGCTTGATGCCCTGAGCTTCTGTTTGCGAGCCTTCGCCCGAAGTCGTGTGCTTCGCATACAGCGCACGAATCTTGGCCAGTGCTTCATCCGTCCAATCGCGCGACGACGTGCTAGGCGAGAAGCGGATGCCCTTGGGCAACAAGACCATGTGATTCGCCACCTCCTTCGCTGCATCGAGATACTTCGTGAGCAACGCAGGCGACATGACCAGAGCCGCGCCTGCATTGGTGAATCCTTCACCTGCCGCGCCATCGACAGGGAACTCCTTGGCCGGATCGAGTGACTCAACGCCGGTGAGGTCACGCAGCGTGTAAGTGTATTCCATGTTCGACAGCCTCCGCAGCACCACTGGCCCAGGATCACCGGCATTCGCGAGCGCGATCTCATCGAGCCTCGACTGCACCCACGTGGTGAGCGTTGTCTTCTGCGTGGCGTTCAGTGGCGGCTCCTTCTTCGGAGGCATCTCACCGCTTCGAATCTGCTCCACCACTGACTCCCAGACCATGGGCTCCCGCTGGATGTCAGCCAGAGTCTTGAAGCGCTCCAGATCGAGATCGCCTTTCGGCTTCTCGGTGGAGTGGCACGTGTTGCAGTGCCTGACCAAGATGGGGCGAACCGATGATGACCACTCCGTAGTGGGATCGGCAGCCATCATCGAAGGCACAACAAGCAGTCCGATGCATCGCAGCGGATGAAGAAGCCAGGAGATTGCCACGGACATCGCGTTCGAAGTGATATTCACTAACAGCTCGCCTCAGGACTTCGCGCCAGCGACCTTGACGTTGCGCACCTTCACGAAATGCCCACCAACGGCGAACCACCAGCGGGACTTCTTTTTGCCGAGGTTGTCGTTGGTGCCTTCGATGCTCACATCGCCAACCTTTGCCGCCATACGATTGCCGCTCCACTCGTAGTGCAACGCATACCACTGACCGGGTTTCAGATCGAGCGCCGCATTGGCGAGCTTGGTGCCAGGCGACTTGCCTTTAACGGCAGTGGAGTCGTCCGTGATGAGCATCGACTTGGGCGCGATGGTCACCCGCCCGATGTGGGATTCACCATCACAACCAAGAATGAAGACCTTGCCGCCATCGAACATGAACTCACAATCGACCGCTCCACTCTGCAAGGGCACCTGGTGCCAGAGCACAGCGGCGTGCTTGTTCTGCGTCAATTCCGAGATGGTCATCACACCATCTTTGATGTCCCAGGAACCGTGCTTCACCAGCCACTCAGACGACAGCGGTGACTTGAGGTCAGGCTGGGCAATGGGACTGAGGTCCGCAGAGTAGGCGAGCGTGGTGAGAAGAAGGGCAGCGAGAAATGGCGAGTGCTTCATGGCACACCATCAAACGCCAGCCGTCGCCGAGATCATGCGACCGGTTCACTCGGGATCGAGGCCTGCACCTTTCGACACCACGACGCGAACACATCCTTGGCCATAGACGATGCTTCCTCGGACTCACCATGCTCGACGATGACCTCGGGATCAGGCAGCCACGAGGCCGTGAAGACCTCGCCCACGTGGGTCTGCTCTTCGGAATGGAGGAAGCTGCGCAGCTTCACCGTCAGTTCGTGAGTGCTGCGATTGAAGGAGGCGTCGGCTTCGGCGCAGACTTCATGGGTTTGCCCATGAATCTGAACCGTGCCGACCACCTTGGAGATGTCGATGATGCCGTGCATGTCGTTAGAAACGTCCCACCAGCAGTTCGCGCTGGAAGACCATTTCTTTCGGCAGGTGATCGTAGAGGTCGATGTAGAGTTCCTCGGCGCTGAGGATTTCGTGGCGCAGTTCCTTGGGGTCCACCTGCATCACCTTGTCGAACTCAGCCGGGCCGAATTCCTCCATGCCTCTCCAGGTCATCTCGCTGTAGCGTGGCATCCAGCCGAGCTGCGTTTCGTGGCCGCGACCTTCGCCACGGCAGCGTTTCACCACCCACTCGAGCACGCGCATGTTTTCGCTGAAGCCAGGCCAGAGGAACTTGCCATCAGCATCCTTGCGGAACCAGTTCACGTGGAACACACGCGGAAGATCCTTCACACGTTTCCTCATGCCCAGCCAATGCGCGAAGTAGTCGCCCATGTTGTAGCCGCAGAAAGGCAGCATCGCCATGGGATCGCGGCGCACCTTGCCCACAGCACCTGCGGCGGCGGCGGTGGTTTCACTGCCCATGTTGGCACCCAGGAACACGCCATGGACCCAGTTGAACGCCTGGAACACGAGCGGCATCGTGGTGGCGCGGCGTCCACCGAAGATGATGGCATCAATGGGCACGCCCTCCGGCCTTTCCCATTCAGGATCAATGGTGGGACACTGATAGGCAGGCGCGGTGAAGCGGCTGTTCGGATGCGATGACACGCGTCCGCAATCCGGCGTCCAATCCTTGCCTTGCCAGTCGATGAGGTGAGCAGGCAGTTCCTTGGTCATGCCTTCCCACCACACATCACCATCATCGGTAAGTGCCACATTGGTGAAGATCGTGTTCTTCTCACACGCGGCCATCGCGTTCGGATTGCTGGTCCACGAGGTGCCCGGTGCAACGCCGAAGTATCCCGCCTCGGGATTGGTCGCCCAAAGGCGACCATCGCTGCCGGGACGCAGCCAGGCGATGTCATCACCCACGGTCGTCACCTTCCATCCCTCGTAGGCCTTTGGTGGCACCAGCATGGCGAAGTTGGTCTTGCCGCACGCGCTGGGGAAAGCCGCAGCGACATACGTCTTGCGACCGTCCGGCGACTCCACGCCACTGATCAGCATGTGCTCCGCCATCCAGCCTTCGTCGCGGCCTTTTACGCTGGCAATGCGCAGAGCGAGGCACTTCTTGCCTAACAAGGCATTGCCACCATAACCACTGCCATAGCTCCAGATCGCACGCTCCTCGGGGAAGTGAACGATGTATTTGGTGTCGCTGCATGGCCATGGGACATCTTTCTCGCCGGGTGCCAGCGGCTTGCCCACGCTGTGCAGACAGGGCACGAACTCACCACCCTCGCCCAGCTGATCGAGCACCGTCTTGCCCATGCGAGTCATGATCTTCATGCTCACGACGACGTAAGGAGAGTCTGTCACTTCCACGCCGATCACGGAGAAGGGGGAGCCGAGCGGGCCCATGCAGAACGGCACCACATACATGGTTCGTCCCTTCATGCAGCCGCTGAACAAAGGCCGCAGCGTGGCCTTCATTTCGGCTGGAGCCATCCAGTTGTTTGTGGGGCCCGCGTCCACCTTGCGGTTCGAGCAGATGTAGGTGCGGTCCTCCACACGGGCAACGTCATTGGGATTGGAGCGAGCGAGGAAACTACCTGGACGCTTCGATTCATTGAGTTTGATGAAGGTGCCATTGGCCACCAGCAGCGCGCACATCTCGTCGTATTCCGCCTGTGATCCATCGCACCAACGGACGTTGTCCGGCTGGCAGAGGAGTTTCACTTCTTCAATCCATTGCAGCAGTGTGTCGTGTCTTGTCATGGGTATTGCAAACTAGCACGCAAGGAGGGTGCCAGGATGGTCAATGTTGTGTCGATCTTGCCCCCTCATGGACAAACTTCGAACGCGATGCGAACAGGCTTGCGCTCGGCAGGGCGTGCGTTGCTCGCAGCCGAGACATCCACCTCGAATGGACGGCTCAAATTGTTGCCTGCCATGTCCTCAAGACCGGGGGAGACTTCGATGAAATGCGTTCCTTCCGTCCACCTCTGCCGGGGAATCAACGACCAAGTGCCGGCCTGATCGTCCAGCTCCAGCCGCTCGGCATCCAACACGCCATCCACCGTGATAGAGTCCGCCATGCCCCAGTCGATGGGTTTGTCGAAGACGACCCTCAGTGCCTGAAATGAATTCGCCTGGGGTGCGATCACTTTCCATGCCTTCGGATCGAGCACGGCATGATCCGCAGGTCCCACGGTGAATGTTAGCTTTACATCCTCAGCCAAAGCGGTGCCGCGCGTCGTCGTTGGACCTCGATTCAAGATGAGCGCATAGTGTCGCCCTTCGATTAGCACCGGACCTTCGTCATCATTGAGATTCACCCCAGTCTTCTGGCGACCAGGGTGCAGCCAGACGGTCAGCCGCCTTGCATCTGGTGACCACAATTCCACGTCCCGAAAGGCACCGGCGACAGGCGTTTGGCTAACCAGGTCGATGAGCTGCAGGTGACTGTAGATCTCGCCGGTCGTCATCGGCTCCGGAAAGACGAGGTAGAACCTCAATGCATTGCCGGGCACCTTCGTGACACGCGGATACCAGCGGGGCACTTTCGTATTGGCGATCTCACTCGCATCCGGCAGGCGCTGAAGTGCCCACCCCAACGCTGCGATCATGACGATCACCACCAGCGCTGCACTCCAGCTGATCAGGGCACTGATCTTCGCGCTCATCGCACTAAGGCAACTCCACCGTCTCAATTGCCAGCGCGCCTTCGTGATCGCGCAAGACGATGGCGTTGGAGTTGTCGAGCTTAGCCACCTGCACGGCACCGAAAAGGGCCTCGACGATCTCGATGCCCTCGGGACCCTTGGCTTGCTTGGTGTCACGGCGAATGGCCTTCTCGTTCACCTTTTCGCTTTTGAGGTAGGCCATGTCCACGCGCGCTCCCCAGAACTCACTGGGTCCAAAGAGTGGCTTGTGGAAGCGCTGCGTGTGCGTCACCAGCCAGTGCTTGCCACCTTTCTCATACTCAAAGAGATCGAGCGGACGATTGCCGCTGCCGAGTTCCACCATGCTAACGCCTTTGACCTGGGCTCCGCTCTTGAGATCATCGAGCGGGAACTTTGCCACGGGTGTGCAAGCGAAGGCACCGACGACAAAACTCTTCCCATTCTCCTCGTGCGGAATGAAGCTGCTGATCGGAGCTCGCGTCTCCCACTTGCCATGCGCCACGTGATAGGTCTCAGCGCTGTAAACGCTGGCCGTGGCACCATGTTCCAGCGGCAGAGGCAGTGAGAAGATTTTGCTGGCGAACTCCTCGTTGCACGAGCCCGCCGCGAGGATGCGATCCGTCGTGCAAGCCACGTCCGTGATGTTGGTCGATTTGGCCGAGGTCACGCCAGGCAAGGTCACCCGCGCCCACGGGAGAGTATCAAACACCATCGTCGTCGCCTGACCATCCGCATTGATGGTCACGATGGAGGCGGCATTGTCCGGCTTGCGGCTCACACTCAGGTAGATGATGCCGCTCATCGGGTTCACCGCCAGATCATTGATGAGGATGTTCTCCGCCGTGGTGCCCTGGCTCTTCGCGATCAGTTCCGGGACCTTGTCCACGCGTTGCTTCAGCTTCTGCACCGGCCCCACATCGCCCGTCTGCACCGCCACCACACTGCCCATGCGCGACTCCGCGATGATCAGCAGTCCCTCCGGCCCGAAAGAAATCGCGCCCGCTGCCGCCAGCTTCAATCCGCCAGTCTGCGGGTTCTTCAACAAACCCGGTGATGCCGCAATCGGGCTCGCCTGAGCATGAATCACCAACGCACCCGCGATCAATCCGATCACACCGACACCCACCAGGAGAGAAGATAAAGCCTTCATGGTCGCGAGGCTATCAGTCCCGAGCCCGGCGGCACAAGCACAAAGACAGGCTTTGGGATTGCGTCGCTTCAAGCCATGCCACACGATGGTCTGATGAGACTCCTCGTCGCATTTCTCCTCGCCACACAACTCTCTCAAGCCTCAACTCAGGTAACCATGGCGCGTGTGCCAGAGCACGGCGTGCAGCCGCAGATCGCACGTGGCTCCGATGGAACGCTGCATCTCGTCTATCTCGTGGGCGATGCCGTTGCGTGTGACTTGCGTTATTCGACGAAGCCTGCGGGTGCCACATCATGGACCGCTCCGATCACGGTGAATAGCGATCCACACTCCGCCATCGCCATGGGCACCATTCGCGGCGCACAGCTCGCGATCGGTCGCGATGGCACGGTCCATGTCGTCTGGAATGGATCAAACAAGTCCGTGCCTCCGCGCTCGCCCGCACCGCTGCATTATGCGCAGCGATCACGCGACGGCAGCTTCACCACACAACGCAACGTGCGCGGCGACACCCAGGCGCTTGATGGTGGAGCTTCCATCGCGGCTAGTGCGAAGGGCGAGGTCTTCATCGTCTGGCATGGAGCACCGGCTGAGGCCGAACCCGGAGAGGAGCATCGTGTCGTCTTCGTGCTCAAGTCCGCCGACAACGGCCACACCTTTGGCCCTGTCACCATCGCCAATCTCAATGACCAGGGCGTGTGCGCCTGCTGCTCGCTCAAGACGATGGTCACACCCGATGGCGATCTCATCACGCTCTACCGCGCGGCGCGCACGAAGACCCAGCGCGACATCACCGTGCTCAGCTCGCGAGATGGCGGAACCACCTTCACTCAACGAATCGTCGGCCCCTGGGCCATCAATGCCTGCCCCATGAGCAGTGCAAGCCTCGTGCCAGTCGGTGGTCGCACCCGTGCCGCTTGGGAGGCAGAGGGCAAGATCTACTCCGCCCTGCTCGATGCCAACTCCCCCGCCCTGCTCATCTCTGAAGATCCGGGTCGCCATCCTGCGCTCGCCATCAACGATCTCGGAGAAACTCTCGTCGTCTGGAGCATCGGCACCGGCTGGCAACGCGGCGGCAGCCTCGCTTGGCGCATACTAGACGCCAGCGGTCAACCGACCGATACTCAAGGCCGCACCCAAGGCGTTCCCGTATGGGGCTTCACGGCAGCGTATGCGCAGGGGAAGGACTTTGTAATCCTTTACTAACCTACTCCCCGCCAGGTAATGAGCAGCGCGGAATCAGCGCCAGCCAGCCAGCTGCGATGTTTTGCCAACTGTGCTCTTTGCCATTCCAACACGCCCTCCAATCTCGATGCTCGCCCGGTCCCGGAGATCGACTGGGTTCGGAGACCCATCGTCGGATGGTGAAGCGAATCACTCACAAGGGCAGGACCGCACCGGTCGATCTGATTCAATGAGGCTGCGGCGGCGGATCACTTCACGAACTCCGCCAGCTCGGGCACGGCTTCCTTCAATCCTTGCGCCACCAGTTTGGCTATTGCGAGGGCACCTTCGCGAGAGAAGTGGGTGTGGTCTGAGGCGTTGGCTTGCAGCTTTGCTGCTTCTTGAGGTCCCATCTTTTCCAGCATGGCCTTGCTGCTGGCATGGAGATCAACAAGCGGAACCTTCTCGCTCTCGGCGACGCGTTTCATCGCGGCGGCAAACTCGTCGAGCTTGGTCTGCACCTTGCCCTCGGTATCGAAGAGCATGCGGGCCACGGAGGTAACGAGGATGGGCTTGATGCCAAGTCCGCGAGCCTGATGGATGTAGCCGCGCAGCATCTCGTCGTAGGTGCTGCCGGGATCGGTATGGCGTGCCTCGTCCGACTTGCCATCGTTGTGACCGAACTGAATCAGCACGTAGTTCCAGGGTCCCTGGATCACTCGTTGCCAGTGACCCTCCAGAAGGAAGCTCTTCGAACTCCGGCCCGAGAGGGCTTCGTTCCTCACCAGTGTTCCGGGCACCAGGAACTGATCCAAGACTTGGCCCCATCCGGTGAGGGTGGGTCGGTCGGGCGGTGGTGCGGGGACATTGGCGACGGTCGAATCACCAATCAAAACGATCCGCGGAAACGAGCGATGAACGGGCTCGCGGTTCCCTCGTGATACCAGCAGGGCTTCAGGCATGGATGCGACGACAGCGGGGATGCCATCGAACATGACATGGACGTCTTCGATCACGGCACTGGTCGGGGGCAGCAGCTGAAAGCTCCAAATCTCGGCCTCCGCTGCCATCGCGCGCCTGATCGCGATCTGCTTGCTGCGCGCGATCTTGTCCTCATCGGCCACCACTTGTCCCTGCGCATTCCAGATGGTTACCCGCGCCTGCTCCAGGGCTCCATCGCCAGCCACGCGCAGGGCGAACTCCTTCACTCCCGCTGGCACCAGGAAGTAAGGGCGGCCCGTGACGCCAATGAAGTGCATCGCACCATTCGCTGACGCGGCGCTTGCATGGAAGGAGGCACAGTCGAGCGAGGTTGCTTGCGGTCCTGCCGAGCACGACAGTTCATAGACTCCGGGTTCCGTGGCCCGCACCTGATAGGCGGCACTCTCACCCACGCGTGCATCGCCGAGCTTCGTCACGCTGCCGGAGGGCGACTTGATGCTCACCGCGACAGGTGCCGGAGGTGCTTTTTTGCTCACCAGTTTCGAGAGCACGGAGAACTTGATCGCATCCCCTTTCGCAGCTCGAATCGCGAATCGAGATTCGCCGCGAAACCAGGCGTCGATCGGCAGGAAGGCCCGGCGTGCCTGAGGAAAGGCAGGCACCAGAGAGTCCATCTCCAGCGGCCGACGCTCATAGGCTTTCAGCTCCGTCGTCCACGGAAACCATTCGCTGATGAGCTTCTCGTTCAGTTCCCAAACCTTGTCCCCTTCCCCACTTCGAACGGTGATTCGCCCGGCGACATCCTTGAGACGCAGACCTCCGGCGTCATCATACCAGAGGGGGCGACGATCCACCTTGTCCTCCACGATGCAGTCATGGAATTCAATGCCGCCCACAGGGTCGCCTTGCTCGCCTCGCGACAAGATCGTGATCGGACCACGACTCCCGTCTGAGGTCGCGAGATTCCGAAACTGGCACTGATCGAAGACAATCATCGGCCCTGGCAGCGTCTTCGTTCTCAGGACCGCCGGCTCGTGTGTGGAGTCCGCAAACACGCAGCGCGTGAACTCCACGCGACCACTTACACCGGCGGGGTTCCGCATGGCCAAGAGCAAAGCCGTGTGATTACTGCGCACCTGGCAGTCCTCCAGCCGGATGGAGATGGGCTCACTGGTGACGTCCATCCTGCCCAAGGCGAAGAGCACTCCGTAGGCTGCGTTGCGATCAAAGGTGCAGCCGCGCAGCACGCAGCGAACGAGCTTCTCATGAGGTTCATTGGGCTCAAAGTCGATGCCTGCCATCGGGGCCGTGCCGGACGTGTCATCGAAAGCACAACGCTCGATAAGGAGATCCTCGGCACTGATGACGCTAATGCCCTGCCTGTGGTGTCCAATGCATCGCACCTGGCGAATCGTGATCTTCTTGCAGCTGCCGTTCGCACCCGTTCCGAGGTAGATGCCGTCCCCACCACTGTCGCGGACCACGAGGTCTGTAATCGTCACATTTTCGCCACTATGAAAGCTCAAGGCATGACGCCACTCGCTCTTCGAGTAGGGCGGCTTCTGGTAATCGCCCTTCCACATGCGCAAGGTGGCTCCGTTTCCGGTGATCGTAACATTCTTCACATTCGCCGCCGAGATGAGCGAACTGTTAGGCTGCTGGAAATCACCGCGCAGGGCTTGAATCTCGACACCCTTCTCAAACACCAATTCGAGCTCGCTGCGGAGCTTGATCGGCTTCACGATCCAGGGCTTGCCGAGGTTCGGAACGATCACCTTGCGTGCCTTGGAGCGAATCGCTGATTGCAGCGCCCTCGTGGCATCTTTCTCGTCGAAGCCCCACCAATCCGCGCGAGCTTCGAGTCGCTTGCCAGACTCCACCTCCTTGATCGCGGCGTCATCACGAGCCAGCACAGGGGCACCTAGACAGAGTAACAAAAAGAGAAGCAAACGCATGGCGCTCATGAACGCATCGTTTGGTGCCGTCCTTTGCACCACTCTCACGACGCTCGCCGACGGCTAGCTGATCAAGTCCCGGATCACATGCCCATGCACATCCGTCAGGCGCCGATCGAGACCATTGTGTCGCCACGTGAGCTTGGTGTGGTCGATGCCCAGCAGGTGCAGCATTGTCGCATGGACATCATAGACCATCGTGGGATTCGCACGATCGAGGGGCTTGTAGCCCCATTGATCACTTTCACCAGCGACCACGCCGCCACGAATGCCACCACCACAAAGCCAATTGGTGAACACATACGGATTGTGATCCCGCCCCTTGCCCCCCTGCGTGGACGGCATGCGGCCAAACTCCGTGGTCCACAGGATGATCGTCTCATCAAGGAGTCCACGTTGCTTCAGATCGAGGATCAAAGCGGAGACCGCCTTGGCCATGCCCCAGGCCAGCGGCCCATGATCGCGCTCCACATCCTCGTGGCTGTCCCAGTTCCGCCGTGGGAATCCATTGTCATTGCCGCTCCAGATCTGCACGAACCGCACACCGCGCTCCAGCAATCGCCGCGCAGCCAGGCACTTGCGCCCCATGTAATCGGCTTCCTCCTCGGGATTGATCTCCGTGGGCCACACCTTGCGATGCTCCTGGATTCCATACATCTCCTTCACGCGATCGGTTTCCTTGGAGAAGTCGAGAGCCTCGGGCGCGGCCAGCTGCATCTTCGCGGCGAGTTCGTAGCTTTGGATGCGGCTTTCGAGCCTCACATCTTCCTCGCGCATCGCCTGGTGCTTGCGATTGAGCTGCTCCAGCAGGGCGAAGCCTGCCCGATCAGATTGCTTGCTGATGTAGCGACCCGACTTGTGAGGAAACAGGTCGGCGATGGGCGTCTCGGCTCCCGGATAGATGATCGTGCCCGCGTGTTGTGAAGGCAGGAAGGCAGAGTCCCAGTTCTTCGGTCCATTCGATGCGAAGCCACGATGATCAGGCAGCACAACAAACGTGGGCAAGTTGTCGCTTAACGATCCCAGACCATAACTCACCCAACAGCCCATGCCCGGAAAGCCCGGCAAATTGAAGCCCGTCGCTTGCAGCAGCGTGCCCTGCGAATGCACACCAGTCTTGCCCACCATGTTGTGAACGAAGGCCATGTCATCCACGCAAGCACCCAAGGGTGCCACGACTTCACTCAGCATCTTGCCGCACTGCCCGTGAGGCTTGAACTCCCACACCGGCTTCTTCCATGGCCCGAGACCATTCTGAAAAGCCTCCACCTTCTCACCGAAGTCGGACTCCTCACCGTGGTGCTTGATCAGTGCTGGCTTGAAATCAAAGAGGTCGATATGACTGGCTGCACCACCCATGAAAAGCTGGACCACACGCTTCGCCTTCGGTGCCACCACCTGCGAGCGATGCGACGACTCCGCCGCCTCCAGCGAGGCACAAGCCAGCGCTCCGAAACCCTGTCCGGTGGTCTGAAGTAGCTGGCGGCGAGTGAACATGGATGAACGATTTGAAACCTACGCACCATACATGGTCAGCCTTCGTGCTTTATCGCGCCTTATGAGAGAACTAACGCCCGGTGATCAGTGACTTTGCCAGCACCGGATCATCCGTGGTAATCCCGTCCACACTTGCGTCGGCAAGGCGCTCGATGTCCGGCGGCTTGTTGGCGGTGTAACCATAGACCTTCAATCCTGCGGCATGGATCTGCTTCACCATCGCCTTCGACCATGGCCAGTCCAGACCGAGATCCAGTCCGTCCAGGCCTGCCGAAGTGGCCATCGTGATCACCTGCTCGACAGAGCGCGATTGCTTGTTCTTGTCCTTCACACCGGAAAGCAAGTAACACTCCATCCATGGCATGGCCTTCTTGGCCGCCGTAAGCGCCTCATAGTCGAAGCTGATGAAGGCGAGCTGTTTCGCACGTGAACGCCAGCGCTCCAAATCACGAGCTAGCGCTGGCACCACTTGCTTGCCGCACTTGATTTCCAGGAAGAACCTCTGACCGCCCTCTGGCATGGAACCGATGGCCTCGTCGAGTGTAGGCAGCTTCTCACCCTTCCACGAGTCCCCTTTCCACGAGCCTACATCCAGAGTCCGAAGCTCATCGAAAGGCGTCTGCGCGATCACCTTGAGCACACCCGTGGTGCGCTTGGTGTCCTTGTCGTGACAGACGATCACCTTGTCATCCGAGGTCAGATGCAGATCGAGTTCACAGGCATCAGTGCCGGCTTTCCATCCTGCCACAAAGGCAGCCACGGTGTTCTCCGGTGCCTTGGCCGAGTAGCCACGGTGAGCGACAATCTCGATAGCGAACGAAGCGGACGAGAACATAACGAGAGCAATGGCAGTGACGGTTTTCATGAGATCAAAGGGGAAACGAGCTGAGGGATGGCACCCTCACAGAAAGTCATCGCGATGAACCTCCAGGCGCTAGCAGGAAGACGATCAGATCCGCCATCTGCTCGGGACTAATGGCGGCCTCGAGGCCATCGGGCATGAGCGACACACCTGCGCCTTCGAGCTTCGCCACGCTGCTGCGCAAGACCGTCTCGCTCACGCCATCGGGGCGCTTCATCGTGAGGCTGGTGGTGCTCTCTTCGGCGATGAGTCCGTAGATGCTTTTGCCTTCCGTGGTCTCCACTGTGTAGGCGAGGAAGTTGGGCACCACTTCACGATTTGGATCAAGGATGTTGATCAAGACTTGCTCAGGATTCCAAGCACGGATGTTCGCGAGGTTCGGCCCCACGTCCTGCTTGCCCACATCGCCTGCGCGATGGCAGGCGATGCACGCGGCCTCGAAGACCTTCTGGCCGCGCACAGCATCACCTTTCATCGACAACGCAGGTTGGTATTTCTCAATGACTTGCTTGCGCGGCCTCGGAGCCGAGGCGCTGAAGAACTTCTCGGCGAGAGCCTTGACCGTCGGATCAGCATTCAGCGAAAGTAGTCGCCGCTGGGCAAAGGGGATCTGATTGGCGGGGATCAGCCCACTCTCCACCGCCTGCAACAAGGGCAGCGCACGTGTGCGCACACCCATCATCGCGGCAATGACTTCACTGCGCACGGCGGGTGTCTGTGTCCTCCAGTTGGCGAGCAGCGGGGGCACCGCCTCGGGCGTGGTGAAACTACCAAGCGCTTTGATCGCAGCGACCTGAATGTCCTGTAGTTCCTTGCCATCCATCAAGCGAACGAAGGTCTCCTTCACCGCGCTGAAATTGTCGAAACTTAGCAAACGAATCGACGACTCGCGAGAGGCCACGGGCTGCGTGCTGTCGGTGGCGACGTTCGCCGCAGCGGCGAGCAAGCGCTCGACCTTGTTCTTCGCTGCGGCAGTCAGACCTGCTCCGCGCAGGCTTTTGCCACCGCGCTTCAAACCTTCGCCGACACCGAGGGAGACTTCGCACAACGAGGCAATGTCCGTGGCTTGCTCGAAGACGCGTTGCATCTCCTCGCTCTTACCACGAGCGCCGATGATCTGGGCGAGTTCACTGATCAGATCGATGGACGTGGGCTCGCCAGCGAAGTCTTTGTCCGCGAGCAAGCGGGCAAGAAGTTCATCGCCATCGTTCTGCACCGAGCTGAGCACAGCGGCACGAATCCACGGATCATCAGCGTCGCGCTTGGCGATGTAGGCGAGCGCATCGAGGGCGCGCTGGTCGTTGAGTTCGCCCAGCGTGAAGGCGACCTGGAAGCGAACACGCGCATCGGCATCTCTGGCCAGCGGCAGAATCGCGTCGGTGAGTGCGCGAGGTTCGGCGAGTTTCACGGCATGTTCGCGCACGCCCGCTGCGCTGTCCTTCAAAGCGACGAGCAAGTCATCATTCGCCAGCGCACCCAGACCTTCGAGCGTCCACAGCGCGTGCAGTCGAGCTTGCGGCAGCTTGCCTTGGCGCACCATGGTTTGCAGTGACGCGACGACGCTCTTGTCCTGGCGCTCGAACAACAAGCGCTGCGCGGTCTCGCGCCACCACGAGTTCGGATTTTCCAGGGTGACAACCAGTTCCGCGCTGCTCGCGCTGCCGAGGCGTGGCGTTTTCACAGGCTTGAAGTCGGGCGGTGTGAGACGCCAGAGGCGGCCCATGTCGCGACCGGCTTCGAGATCAACGGCGGCATGAATGTCCTCAGGGATGCTCCACGGATGCTCGATGTTCTCGCGATACATGTCCATGATGTGCAGCGTGCCATCAGGCGCGTTGACAAAGTTCACGGGTCGGAACCAGTTGTCTGTCGAGGCGACCATCTCTTGCTGGCCATCGACGCGCTCGGCTTTAAAGGTGACGCCGTCGGGCGTGAGTTGCAGGCGATAGAGGAGGTTGCCTGCGCATTCGGTGACGAAGACATTGCCACGATAATTCTCAGGATACGCAGTGCCGCGATAGCTCGTGACGCCGCTTGCCGAGGTGACCACGCCCGCGCCGATGAGTTCGCTGCGCGGCATGTTGATGTCGCGTTCGCCAGCCCAGCGCTTCGCACGAATCTCACGCCACGGCTCCGGCGGCGAGATGCGATACACGGGAAGTTGGTCGCCGGACTCGGCCATGTCATTGAGCGGACTGCGGGCGGCCAGCGACTTGTTGCGGGCGAGATACTTGGCGGGCAAAACGATGTGCTGCGCGGGGTTGCGGATGTTGCAGAGGAAACGGTTGCCCCAGTCGTCATACGAGCCGCCAAAACGCGCGCCGCCGGACTCGAGTTCGAACGCGCGTGTCGTTGCATCGAAATGGAAGTCCGCGCGCGATAGTGTGATGTCGCCCGGCGTGATCTTGCCGCCGTTGCTGCCGCCGGCACCGTGAATGCGATTGTCGAGACCCCAAACGAGATTGTTCATCACGGCCTGCACGTTCAGCTTCTTGAAACCGCTGAAGACTTTCTCGCGCACGTCCGCTTTGCCGTCGCCATCGGTGTCTTTGAGATACCAAACATCCGGCGTAGCCGCGACATACACGCCACCCTTCCAGCACGCGACGCCGGTAGGCCACGACAAGTCCTCAGCGAAGACCGTCGCCTTGTCGAAGACCCCATCATCGTTCGTGTCCTCCAGCAATCGCACGCGGCCAATCGGCTTGTCGGTGGGGTTCTCCTGGCTCGGCTTATGATTCGCTTTGTCGGTGTAAGGATAATCGCGCATCTCGCACACATAGGCGCGGCCATTCTCGTCATACGTCATCGCCACTGGGCTGGCGACGAGCGGTTCGGCGGCGAGCAGGTCCATGCGAAAGCCGTCGAGCACCTTGAACGTCTTCGCAGCTTCGGTCGCAGGTGTCGGAGGAACGGCTGGCAATTTGCCCGTCACGGCACCGCTGTCGGGCTTTGACATCAAGGTCTTTTCCTCGGCGCGGATTTGAGCGCCAAGCATAAGGCTTGCGACGGCAAGGACGAAGGAACAAGGGGATCTCATGAAGGTGTGAGTGGGAGCTATCGCAGCCATTGATCTCGATTACGCTCAACGAAGTCATCATCGTGCAGGTGGGGATAGGCGCGATACACACGATCAATCTCCGCTAGTTGGCCGGGGCTCAGCATTTCGTTTTCGTCCAGGCACCAGATGCCTTCGAGCAGGCCCTGGCGTCGCAAGACTTCGTGCAGCCCTGCGATGCAACCGTGGAAGGCATGGGCGGCATCGAAGAAGGCGGCGTTGGTGTCCGTGACTTCGACTCCGAGCCGCAGCAATTCGGGCGTGGCATCCGCATGGCGGCAGCGATCCAGCAACTCAACGGCGCGCTTCGTCCACACCGACCAATGCCCCAGCAAGCCACCGACGATGCGGCGTTCTTTGCCGCCGACGCGATACGGCGTGAGGAAATCGGCGACGATGTTGTCGTCATTGCCCGTGTAGAGCGCGATGTCATCGCGACCGGCCTCAATGACCGCACGAACCACATCGAGTGTCTGGTAACGGTTGAATGGCGCGATCTTGATGGCGACGACGTTCTCGATCTCCGCAAACCGACGCCAGAACGCATACGGAAGCACGCGTCCACCGACACTTGGCTGAAGGTAAAATCCAACAACCGGCACGACCTCCGCGACCGCTCGACAGTGCGCGATGAGTTCGTCGTCGGTCGCGTTTCGCATCGCGCCGAGACTGAGCAACGTAGCATGGTAACCGAGTTCGCGGATGAGCGTCGCCTCGGCAATAGCCTGCTTCGTCTCACCGCAAACTCCGGCGATGCGCACAAGCGGTTGGAGGAACGTGGCTGTGGCTTCAGCCGAATCAGGCGCGGGCGCAACCATGTTCATCTCCTCCGCCGCGAGTTGCAGCACCGGCTTGAACAAACCGATCCTCGGATCACGAATGGCGAACTGCGTCGTATGCACCCCAACAGCAAGCCCGCCAACACCCGCCGCAATGTAGTAGCGAGTCAGCGCTCGCTGGCGTCGTTCGTCGAGCTTGCGCGACGCATTCAACGCCAGTGGATGCGCGGGAATGGCGAGGCCTCGATGGAAGGCAACGCGGACGTCAGAACTGTCCATCTTGAACTTCAAAGTGTGTGGGTTTGCCGATCGTCTGTCCACCAAGCTTCAGCCAATGCGCGGTCGCCTCGATCATCTCATCGAGCGAGACGGTGGGCGGACCGAACAACCCATACGAGCGGGCAGCGTCCCAGATCCACGCAGTGGAGCTTTCGATGCCCGTGATGACGGCAGCACGCCCGAGCTTGTCACCGAAATGCTGCGCCAGCTCGCGGATCGAGACTCGCTCCAAGCCGGTGACGTTCAGTGCCATCGGCGGCGAGGAGGTGTGAGCGAGGCATTGGATCGCACGCGCGCTGGCATCGCCTTGCCAAATGACGTTGGCGTATCCCATCGAGACATCAACAGGCTGGCCGCTCGCCACCTTCTGCGCGACATCCATGAGCACGCCATAGCGTAGATCAATGGCGTAGCAGAGACGGAACATCAGCACGCGCGTGCGGTGCAGCTTGGCGAAGTGCTCGAACACACGCTCGCGCCCAACGCAGGAATTGGCATACTCGCCGGGCGGGGTGAGCGAATCGCCTTCGCGCGAACCTGGACCATTCACGGGCATGAGCGGATACACACAACCGGTGGAGAACACGACGATGCGCGACTTCGCGAAGCGCTCGGCCACGATGGCGGGCACGACCGTGTTCATCACCCAGGTGAGTTCGGGTGCATCGCTAGTGCCAAACTTTTGCCCAGCCATGAAGATGAGGTTCGGCACCTCGGGCAATGCATTCACCGCCGTCCGGTCCATCAAGTCGCACGCGATGGTCTCCACGCCGTGCTGTTGGAGACTCGCCGCTGCCTCGGCCGAAGAGAAACGCGACACCGCGATCACACGCCGCTGGGTTTGCCCGATCTCATCCAGCCCTCGCCTCACCATGCGCGCCAGCGTTGGCCCCATCTTGCCTCCGGCACCGAGGACCATGAAGTCGCCATCGAGCTGGATCAATGTGCCGAGCACTCCCGGCGTCGGGCGACTGAGAGCTTCGTCGAGGTCGTCGATGGTGGAGATGGGGAGCATGATTGCAGCAGTGGATCGGTGAACACCATCAATCGAGCCTAGTCCTCCCCATATTGCACAACGTCATCATGATGAACGTCAACTCATGGGTCCCTTCCCCAACGCCGACCATACTCCGGTTGATCGCCCGGATCGCTGAACCATTCGATGAGTTGTCCTTGGTCGTTAAAAATATAGACAGGGGCACTTGAAGGAAACGCCTCAAGCCACGGCCAGCTTGGCATTGGTCCCGTCAATTCATGAAAATCCCTGCCGTCGCGATGCACGATTCGCACGCGAACGGGCTCGCCAAAACGTGCCTTAAAGTCAGCCAATGTGACCATGCCATCCGGCCGCTTCATTCGGGCATAGTTCACCTCCGAAGCGATCCAATACAAAACCATCGCAACCAAGCCGAACAAGACGAAGGCATTCGTGAGGTTTCGTTTCATAGACATGTGCTGACGATCCAAACTTCTGTTTGAGTCTGAGGCTGAACGTGCAGATTGTCCACGACGCAAGAACCTCTCCACCGCACGCGTAGTTCCCGGCCATGCATTCATGTGGGCACAGACAAGGCGTCACACGGCGGGAGATGATCCAGGCCGGAGCGATTGGATTGCTGGGTCTTGGGATGAATCATGTGAGTGCCTTGCAGGCGCTGGGAGCGAGCACCGCGCCGAAGGCACGAGCGAAGAAGGTGATTTACATCTTCCTCAGTGGTGGTCTTGCGCAACATGAGAGCTTCGACATGAAGCCGGATGCGCCAGTGGAGTATCGGGGTGAGTTCAAGCCGATCGCCACCCGCACGCCTGGGATTCAGATCTGCGAGCACCTGCCAATGCTGGCGCAACGATCCAACAAGTGGGCTCTCGTTCGCTCGCTCACGCATGGCACCAACGACCACTCGCTGGCCCACCACGTCATGCTCACCGGACGAAGCGAGGCACCGCTTGGATTTGACCGCAGCAAGCCGCAGTCCACGGACTTCCCGAGCATTGCATCACTTGCCACGGCCTTGCTGCCGAAGCAGAACAATCTCCCGCCAGCCCTGGTGCTACCGGAGAAAATGAAACATCGCGAGGGCCGCACCATCAATGGCCAGCTGGGCGGCATGATGGGCGTGAAGCATGATCCGTGGTTCCTCGAAATGTCGCCTTATCACCCGGCGCACTACGGAGCCTTTCCCGAGTATTTGTTTCATCACGAGCGAGGCTTTGAGAAGGACGCCCAGGTGCGATGGCAACCGCCGCAGCTCTCACTGCCGCAGGGCCTTTCGCTGGATCGTGTGCGGGACCGGGCGGGCTTGCGCGAGGCTTTGGAATCGCAGTGTGAAGCGCTGCGATTCATGGCTGATGACGGTTTTGATCAATATCGCGAGGCTGCCATTTCGCTGCTGACCAACCACCAGGTGCAGGACGCCTTCAGCCTGGCCAAGGAAAGTGCGCAGACCCTCGACCGCTACGGTCGCAACAGCTTCGGGTGGTCGCTTATCATGGCGCGACGAATGCTGGAGGCGGGCGTGAGCCTCGTGCAGGTGAACCTGGGCAACAACGAGTCCTGGGACACGCACCAGAACGCCTGGCCGAATTTGAAGAACTTCCTCCTGCCGCCGATGGACCGCGCGGTCAGTGCTTTGCTCGATGATCTGGAGGCCACGGGGCTGCTCGATGAGACGCTGGTGGTGATGGGCAGCGAATTCGGCCGCACCCCGAAGATCAGCACGCTGAAGGGTGCCAAGGGCGCGGGCCGCGACCACTGGGGTGCCGCTCAGACGGTTTTCTTTGCAGGCGGCAGCGTTCGCGGCGGCACGGTGGTTGGCTCCACAGACAAGTTAGGAGGCCATCCAGAGAGCGACGCGCAGAAGCCTGAGAACATGGCTGCGACGATTTACGAAGCGCTGGGACTGCCGCGCGAGATCACCTGGACGGACCTCCAGCAGCGCCCCCACTGGCTTTATGATGCCGATCCGATCAAGGGTCTGATGTGAGTTCTTTTCGTGATTGACCCTGTTCGCCCGACCTGGGACACTCGGTGCCAATCAATCGGAGGCCGTCATGAAAAACAAGTCATCGCGCCGTCAGTTCCTTACGGACATCAGTCAGGGAACACTCATTGCTACTATCGGTCAGGCCCTCGCTGCGGAGTTGGGCATCACCACCACTTCTGCGGAGCCAGCGCCTGAGGCCCTGCACTTTGGCGAGTTCGAGCCCCTGGTCTGCCTGATGCAGGAGACAGAAGCGGCGAAGCTGCAACCCCTGCTGCTAAGACAGCTCAAGTCCGGTGTTCCACTGAAGCGTCTGCTCGCCGCCGGAGCGCTGGCCAATGCTCGCACATTTGGCGGCGAAGACTACGTCGGCTTTCACACCCTGATGGCCATGATGCCCGCGCTCAGGATGTCGGACTCCATGCCGGAGGCGGAGCAAGCCTTGCCGATCTTCAAGGTGCTGTATCGCAACACCAGCCGCATTCAGGAGAACGGCGGACGCAAGGCGGAAGTGCTGCACCCCATTTCTGCGGGGACGGGCATCGCGACAGCGGATCAGTTGCACGACGCGATGAAACGCAAAGACAATGCGACTGCCGAACAAGTCTTTGCTAACCTCCTCAAGCAAGGCGCAGACGGTGCCTTCGACGCGCTGCTGCATTGTGTGCAGGACGACACTGAAGTTCATCGCACGGTGCTGCCGTATCGAGCATGGGACTTGCTGGACGTCGTCGGGCAGGAACATGCGCAGACCTTGCTCCGGCAGTCACTTCGCTACTGCCTGAAGGCTGAAAGCTACCGACGTCCCGAATGGGAGGAACACGGACGTGTGCTGACGAAGTTGCTCGATGAGCACAAGCTCCTGGGCCGCGAACCGGGGACTCGCAGTGCAGAGGATGGCTTCATCGAAAAACTCTCCAACACTCTCTTTGCAGGGTCACCTGCCGATGCGGCTGGGGCTGTCGCTGCCGCGCTGGCGGAAGGATTCGATCCTCGTGACATTGGCGAAGCTATCTCGCTGGCGGCCAATCAGATTGTGCTTCGCGACCATGGTCGTCCACCCGAATGGGAGTTCCCTGGCAAACCGACGGGCAGCGTGCATGGCGATTCCGTTGGCGTCCATGCGAGTGATTCGATCAATGCCTGGCGCCATCTGTCGCAAGTGAGCCACGGGAGAAATGCCTTCGCCTGTCTGATTCTCGGGGCGTGGCAGATCGCTCGCGACACCTCGGCTCGCGAGTTCGCCAAGTGGGAGCCCGTTCCTTCGAAGCGTCAGGTGAGCACCTTGACGATCAAAGAGCCGACTGCCCTGCTCAAGGAACTCGACGCGATGGTCCGGCAGAACATGCAATCACACGCTGCCGCCGTTGTGCAGCGCTACGGCACGCTTGGCCACGAGCCGGATCCTGTATTTGACCTGCTGCTGCGTTTTGCCGTGAGCGAAGACGGTGCTCTTCATGCAGAAAAGTATTATCAAACCGTGGCCGACGAGTTTCGCAGCACTCGCCCGGCATTTCGCTGGCGTCACCTCGTGGCCCTGGCCCGAGTCACCGCCAGCGAGTATGGGCGACCAGCCCCTGGCCAGGCGGAAGCACGCGAATTGCTCAAGGTCTAGCCACGCTCAGGATTCAAATCTCCGGCCCGTGGCATAGCTGCCAATGAGGCGAACAGTGGCCCCATCGGCACGCACGCGGGCCAGGGCATCGGAAGTTCCTGGCTGTGCGGGCGAACCTTCGAGTTCGATGTAAAACCGATACTTGTTCGGCTGGCCGCGCAGGGGCCGCGACTCGATGCGCTTCAGGCTCACGCTGGCATCGCTGAAGGGCTGCAAGAAGGAGCAGAGGCTGCCAGGACGGTCAGGCAATTCCACGACGAGGGCGGCACGATTGTGCTCGACCACGGGCGTGTTTGGAGTGCGTCCCAGGAGGAAAAATTGAGTGATGTTGGGCACGTCGCCCGCGATCGGGAAGTGCAAGATGTCGAGCCCGTGCTTGGCCGCGTTTTGTCGAGGCCCAATGGTGGCAGCATTCATCTCTTCGACAGCGCGTTTCGCCGAAGCCGCAGTGCTCGCGAGGGGCACGCGTTTCACAACCGGGTAATGAACACGCAGCCATTCATCGCAGTGGAAGAAGGGCATCGGATGCGAATAGATGACATCCACGCTCTGACCCATATGCCCGAGGAGGGCGAGCTTCACATCGAGTGTCAGTTCCTCGAGGATGTGGAGTCCACAGCGGTCGTCCACCAGGCGGTCCACGGTGTCGATGATGAATCCGCCTGATGAGTTCTCGATCGGCACGATGCCGTGGGCCTCAGGATTCGCGGCCAGGTAGTCAAAGACCTCACTCACGCTGCCGATCATCTGCAGCGAATGCTGCGGAAAACGCTGCGCCGTGACCAGATGCGAAAAGCTTCCCTCCGGTCCGAGACAAGCGATGGGACTGGTGAGGGGCGGTTCGTTGATGAGAGCACTCATGCGGGAAGGATCGGAGTCGCCACGTTCTGCGTAGTCCCGCTGCGGTCAATACCTACCTCACCCGCAGGCCCGAGTTCCCGTTCTGGCGGAAGTATTCGTCTCTCATGCGGCGGAGTTCTTCGAGACGGTTCTGGATCTGCTGCTTCTCCGTGGACTTGGCCGTCGTGAAGGGATTATTCGTGCCGAACCAACGCCAGGGACCATCGGGAATCTCATTCAGATCGACGAATCTCCAGTCCACCTTGCCACCGGCTTTCAGGCCCAAGTAATCGCGAACCGCTGGGGAGATGTCGATTCCAGCGCCGTTGTTTTTCGAGTTCCGAGGGCGAGAAGGGCCGAAGACGTAATCGACGTCATCAATCTCGAACGGTCCCACGTCTTCCCACTGGGCGTAGCACACGCGATTGCCATATCGAATCGCCAGCCACTGACCTCGAACCACGCTCTTCCCCTTGGTCCGGAAGCGCTGCTTGAACCACGGAATACGTTGAGCGTCAGGACGAGTGTTGCCGCTTTCGACATCGTTGTAAGGCAGCGCGATGTAGAACGGGTTCTGCTTCGGAACAAAGTTGGCCGGGATGAAATTCGAGGTGCGCTTGGTGGGATCGGGATCGTCGTAACCGCCGAAATTGATCTTCCACTGCGGGTCCCAAGCACTCTTCGTATTGGTGGTCGGATTCTTTTCCGTCGGCTCTTCCCCCACCCAAAACACCGTGGCCACGATGTCTGTTTTCCAGGGATAAAGCGTGTAGCTGACACGCGGCATGGTGGGCGCGAAGACCTTCGGCACCCCGCCCTGGAAGCCCTGGCCGTTGGCCTGGCGAGCCCCGGAAAGGGCGCTGGCCGAGGACACGGAGGGGCTGGTTTGCGCCCATGCTTCGCGGCCCGCGGTCATGAGCAGGGCGGCGAAGAGGACCGAGGTCAGGCGTTTCCAGTGGGTTTCCATGCGGGGTTTCGACAAGAGACTAGCGGATTCTTCGCGCCGATTTCAATGAAATCTGCGCAATGAAGCGGGTCTGACAGCTAGCCAGAAGAGGCTGAATTGCCAATCATTTGTCAGCATCTGGAGAGAGTAGCGGCGTGCAATGGACGCATAGGACGACGCGTTGAGGTCACATGCCCCCTGCTCTTCCGCCCTCCCGCCGCACCTTCCTGGGTGGCCTATCCGCCGCCGGATTGTCTGCCTTCGTTCCTTCCCCGACCAGGGCTGCCGATGACGTGGTGATCGGCCACGGAACGCATCGCTACCGGGTGGACCTCGACTGGGGTGTTCGTCGAATCGACAGCACCAAGCACCCCGTCATGAACTGCCACGAAATGGTCCAGGACTCGAAAGGACGGCTGATCATGCTAGGCGATCACACGGCCAACAACGTGCTGATTTACGACAAGAGCGGACAACTGCTCGACTTCTGGGGCACCGAGTATCCGGGCGGTCACGGGCTCACCCTCGGGCGCGATGACAAAGGCGAGGAATTCCTGCTCATCGTGGACTGCGGCTGGTATTGGAAGAACGAGAAATGGAACCGCCAGCAAGGTCGCGTGATCAAGACGGACCTCACCGGCAAGGTGCTGCTGGACATCGGCCATCCGGCCACTTACCGCGCCTACGAACCCGAAACGACCTACATGCCCACGGAGACAGCGGTGGCTCCGAATGGCGACATCTACATCGCCGATGGTTACGGCTCGAACTACATCCTGCGCTTCGACAAGCACGGTCGATTCATCAGCAAGTTCGGCGGAGCCAAGCCCGAGGGCGATCCTCAGGGCGCACTCAGCAATGCTCATGGCATTGCCGTGGACCTTCGCGATGCGAACAACCCCGTGCTGATCGCCACCTCGCGGGCAGAGAATTGCTTCAAGCGCTTCACCCTCGAAGGGAAGTTCATCGACCGCATCGACGTGCCGGGCTGCTTTGTCTGCCGAGCTGTGATCGCAGGCGATCACCTCCACGCCGGGGTCTGCTGGAGCAAAGAAAACGGAACGGGCAAGCGGCTCAACGACAGCGGGTTCGTCGTCATTCTGGATAGGAACAACAAGGTCATCAGCGCCCCCGGCGGAACGGAGCCAGTTTACACCGATGACGTGCTCAAGCCCTTGTCCCAGGCTCCTGAGAAGACCTTCCATCATGGGCACGACGTGTGCCCGGACGACGAAGGCAATCTCTACGTCTGCCAGTGGAATGCAGGCAAGACCTACCCGGTGAAGCTGGTGAAACCCTAGCGAACGACGGCAGCCTCGCGGAACAAGGCGACTGCTCGCCATTGGCTAGTCCGCAGGGATTGGCGTGGTCGTATCTTCCTCGCGCTCCTGAGGCAGCAGCAGGGCGATCAAGGCCGCCGGGATGAAGAGCAGTCCTGCGTAATAAAGCGCCGTGTGGTAGTCACCCACCGGCGCGTAGAGCTTGAAGACCACGGTTCCCACCGCCGCCACGATGCGGCCGATATTGTAGCAAAATCCCGCGCCTGTGGTCCGCAGCAATGTCGGGAACAGCGGCGGCAGGCACATGGTGAAAAGGCCAAAGACGCCCTGGCACAGACCGATCACGGCATACCAGACGAGCATCTGAGAATGCGTCCATGCCGTTGCGTTGTGAAACGCACAGAGCATCGCCACGGCGTAGGCGAGGAGCATCACGACGATGGCCGTGCGATAGCTCCAGAGCTTGGCCAGGAGCCCGGCCACGTAATTGCCAATGATCGAGCCGCACATGATCCAGACGAGAGCTTCCACCACGGCATTGGTTTGGTCCGGCCCGCTAAGAGTCTTCACCTCAGGAAGCGCACGAATGAGGCTCTGCTGCCAGAACATGAAAGCCCAGTGCGCCGTGAGCGACACCGCGCAGATGATCAGCACCCGCCACGTCGTGCCCGCCACCTGCGGTCCGAACAACTCTCGGATGGCCGGGGGCTTGGCGTCTTTCTTCGCGTGCTCCCATTCCTCGGTCTCGGGAACGGCTTTTCGAATCCAAAGCGTGATCAGCGCGGGCAAGATCCCCACGAGGAAAACGACGCGATGGCTCATGGCCTCGGTCATCCATCCCTGGTTCACGATCCACGCGAACGTGGCACCCGCAGCGCAGGCAAGGAGCACGCCCATATTCACGGCGGTCTGAAGCGTCGCAGCGATCCACGGACGCCAGTTCTTCGGCCAGGTCTCCGAGAGCAACGACGCCCCCACAGCCCACTCGCCACCTATGCCCAGTGCCGAGAGGAACCGGCAAATCAAGAGGTGCCACCACTCGGTGCAGAACGCCGACAGACCCGTGAACCCGGCATAAAACAAGATCGTCAGCACCAGCGTGCGGCTGCGCCCTAGCACATCGCCGAGGCGACCAAAGAACCCGCCGCCCAGCGCCCATCCCACCAGGAACGCCGCCTGAATAATCGAGGCCTTCGTATCCACGTCCTTGGGCGAGGCCGCCACACTTCCCTGCATCAGCAGCGCCGCGACGAACGGCGTGGCCACGAGCGTGTAGATATGCATGTCTAACCCATCGAACAACCAGCCAAGCCAAGCGGCGATGCCTGAGCGACGTTGATGCGGAGACAGGTCGCGGAGGCTTTTGATTTCGGTCGTCGGGGAGGCTGAAAAACTCATGGATGCGGAGACTGGCTGAATCCGTGACAAAGTGCAAGACACGCGACACAGCGATGCCACGATTCCAACGCACACACGGACTGCACATGAACACTCCTCTGGCTGCTATTCTTGCCCTGGTCTTCACCGCGTCCGCCGCCACTCCCGATCAAGTCGAGGCTGCCCGAGCACGAGTGCCTCTGGATCAAACCTTTGCCTCCAGGCTCGTTCACGCCGCCCTCAATCGCACGAAGCACATGGTTCGTTACGAGCCCGCTTATGTGGTGCTCAAGTATCCCGGAGGCGATGTGCCGGCAGAGACCGGTGTCTGCACCGATGAAGTGATCCGCGCCTATCGAGCGCTGGGCTTCGATTTGCAGAAGCTGGTTCACGAGGACATGGCCGCAAACTTCCGCGCCTATCCAAAGCAATGGGGACTGTCAAAGACGGACAGGAACATCGACCACCGTCGCGTGCCGAATTTGCAGACCTTCTTCAAGCGCCAGGGTGCATCGCTGCCGGTCACGCAGAATGCTGACGATTACCGCCCCGGCGACCTCATCACCTGCACCGTTGCGGGAAAACTGCCGCACATCGCGATGGTGGTGCTCAGCCCCACTGGCAGCGGGGCACCATGGATCGTTCACAACATCGGCGGCGGACCCCAGATGGAGGATCGTTTGTTCGAGTTCCCGCTCACCGGCCACTATCGCTGGCACCCAGCGAAGTGAGTGCGCCTCACGCGTCCACCAGCTTCACCGAGACAAAGACGAGCACGCGCTGAGTGCCATCTGCATTGCCATCTTCATCTGGTGGCAGAAGCGTGCCAATCAGAGCACTGCCACCGTCACCCACCGTCACGGCGGTCTGAATCTTCATCGAGTAAAAGCGGGGCTTGGTCATCACATCACGCTCACCGCCTTCCGTGGGGAGTTTCAGCATCGGCTCGTCACCAAAGTAACGCACGAGTTCGGGCGCGAGATTGAGATCGACTGACTTGCCGTCAGGTCCCACCACGGGATCGACTTCCAGCCGCATACCCGCAGGCTTCATCTCAAAGGCCGCCGGTGTGGGCACATCGACACCGCTCGTCGTGGCTGGCACGGGAGGAGAGTGAGGCTTGCGTCCCTGCGCTGGACTATATTCCGTGGGGTAAATGTGCTCCTGCACGGACTCACTGCTGGCGCGTTGTCCGCTTTTGGTTGTTACCGTGGTGGAGGCCAGCAACTCTGACTTCGGTGGGTTCTGCAACTTCGTGAGCGCCTCCCTCCATTCTTTGCTGTTCTTCGGAGCCTGCGCGCCGTGGATGAGTTCGTTCGCCGTCGCGGGATCAGTCTTCAGGTAATCGACCGTGATGACGACCGTCTTGGGTCCCGCCGGATCAGCAGCGAGCAAGGAGGAAGCAAGGAGAGTGGAGAGGAGGATCGCTTTCATGGATGTTTGGTTAGTGTTGGAATAAAAACTCGGTGGTGTTGATCAAGGCCCAGGCGGCATCCGCCGAAGACAGACCCGACAAGGCGAAAGCCGAGGTCTCCTCCGCCGTTGCGGGACGGCCAAGGATCGTCAGGAAAAGGTCCTCCAAGGGACTGGTTGTCAGTTTTTGCTCCGCCTGATGCACCGACTCGCTATTGGCGAAGAAGCGGGCAATGCCCGGCGCGATCAGCGGTGCCTCTTCCTCGGTCCACTGGCGAGTGCCGCGCCCCAGCAGACGCAATGGGTGCGCCACGTCCACCACGGCGGGCTGCTCCACCGCACGTGTGATCGGAGCTGACCCGAGCCATTCCTGAAACGCGTCCCAAACCACACCGGGTGGCAGACGGCGAATCGTCGGAGCTGAGGTGAACTGCGGCTGGCCCATGGGCGGACTCGGCACTGCCTGCCTCTGATAAGCCACGGTGCTGGCGATGATGCGCAGGAACTCACGGAGGTCGAAGCTACAGCGCTCGAACTCCTTCCCCAGCAACTGCGCAAATGGGGTATCGACCATGTTCTGATAGCGCAGGGAGTTCGTCAGCCCGGCCGAGCAGCTGTGCAGCCATTCCACGCTCATCTCGCCCAGATCCGCATCACCCTCACGGAGGTCTGTTTTCGCCGTTTCGAAGCCGAACATCCAGATCCACACTCGCAAAGCCATCACTCGTGCGATGCGTTCACGATGCAGCTTGAACAAGGTCGTCACCACCTCATCGCGAGTTGCGCTGCCTGTCATGGGTGTGCCTCGCAGACCAATGAGTTCCCGCCGCTGCCACTTCGTAAACACCGGCACGGCAGCGCCCACCACATCGCCGGGCTTGCCATCCACATACTTGTAATCATTCCGCAATCGCATGCCCGGAAGCAGATCGTGAGCACCTTCGGCAATCCCAAACCACCCCACCTGAGAGAGCTTTCTCTCGTCCGGGGGAGGAATCACCGGCTCAATCATCACGCGGCCCAGACGGCGCGCTCCAGGCAGCAGGGTCTCGGCTTTCTTCGGTTTCCTCATCGCCGCTGGCATCTCACCGCGAACCGGTGGCAGGCACGCCGCCAGCTGGTAGGTCTGCATCTGCGTCCAATCAGCGAAGGGATGGTCGTGGCACTGGGCACAATGGAAATCCGTCCCGAGGAGAATGGAAGCCACAGCGACCGCGGTGTGCAGCCGGTTGCCCTCGTCACGCAGAAGAAAACCCGTGGCCGGACTCGTGCTTTGATCACCGGAGGCTAGCAGCATCTGCCGCATCAGCTCATCCCAAGCCACGTTGCCCCGAACAGATTTTCTCAGCCAATCCGCAAATGGAAGCAAAGACCGTTCTCCAACCTTGTCCCTCACCCGCAGCAGATCGGCCAGCCGGAGGTAGCGCAGGTCGCTGGCCTCACGACTCAAGGCCAGCCGGTCGATCAAGTCGGCGCGCTTCGTCCCGAGATCGGAAGCTAGAAACGCACGAACTTCGTCAGCCCTGGGCAATCGGCCCGCGAGGTCGATGGTCACACGGCGGATGAAGGTGGCGTCGTCGGTCAAGGGCGACAGAACCACGGGAACGGCTGCGGGCGTGCGACCGATCACACCCTGCTCGAGTGCCAGGGTCTTCAGCAGCCCCTCATCGATCCGGGCAGCAACCTCTGTTGCCGTATCGGCCCGACCATAGCCAATACAGAGCGCACACCATGTGAGGATGCTGAAGCGAGTGAGAGCAGACATGCACCGTCCAACGAGCAGACCTGCACTTTGTTAGAGGGAACCATTTACGCTCACTAAAATCAGGACGGTGCTGTCACAGCCTGACCATTGTGCTTGCGTCCGAGTGAAACCAGAAATGGCACCGCGTTCTTCGCCCACTGACGTGGATTCGGATACTGCCCTGCGTGAGGTCCAAAGGTGCTTCGCAGCATGTCGGTATCAATGATCCCTGGGTTCATGGCCACGATGGCCACCTTGCCCTCGGTCTCCTGTGCCACGGCCTGACTCAATCCTTCAATAGCCCATTTCGTGGCACAATAAGGAGCCACCTCTGCCGAAGTGCTGCGCCCCCAGCCTGAACTCAGATTCACCACCACACCGCCACCTCGAGTCATCATGGCCGGCAGCAGATGACGCATCATGGCCATGGTCCCTTTGATGTTCACATCCACGATGCTGTCGATATCCTCCGCGCTCATCTTCCAGAGCACGCGATTCGGATTGATGAGCGCCGCGTTGTTGATCACCAAGTCGGGCACGCCCACCGTTTTGATCATCGACTGGCAGAAGGCCGCCACCTCTGCCTCCTTCGCCACGTCACAGCGCTGGATGAAGTGCGGATCATTCAGCCGCTGGTGCAACTCCATCACACTCTCTGGACTGCGCCCACAGCCCGCGACGATCCAGCCGAGCTTGATAAACTCATCCACCATGGCACGTCCCAGCCCACGAGTGCAGCCGGTGATGCAGACCAATTTATGACGTTGCATGAAGGAATCTTGGCGAAGCCTTCATGGCTTGTCATCTAAACTGTTTACAAACCCGCTGATGCCTTAGGCCGTTCATTGCCCTTGTTGGAAGAACAACCAACCCAGCAACCCTTGCAACTTGCTGAGCTGTCTAACTCTCGATCAACCAATCCATCGTCGTGCTGGCGATGAACTGAACTTTGTTGCCGCCCGGTTCTCCACGACTGCGTAAAGCAGTTTACCCCTTGCCCCAATTCGTCATCATGAACTCCATGTCCGCCCCCACTGTCCAGTCCGCCGCCAACGATCGCCGCTTTCCCAAGTTTGATCTCGTCCGTCTGCTTTCCTCCGTTTTCGAACCCACTCAAGGCAAGCGCTTCTGCATCCTCATCGACCTGCCAGACCTCTCCCTGGCCAAGGATTTCGGCTTCCTCGACGACCTCAAACTTCAAATTCAGGCCCGCGCACACAAGCACTTCTACATGGGCCTCAAGGAAGGTGGCCTGGCTGCGCTGGGAGCGACTGGCGTGGAAATGTTTGCCTACCCTATGACTGGCGGTAGCAACCTCGACATGGATGATGTGTGCGTGGACATGCAAGGCAACACGTTGAGTCTCGAGAAGGATGTGTATTCGAAGTTCGACATCATCCTCTGCATCAGCACCTTCAGCGCTACGGCGCCACTCACGGCCCATGCCAAGAAGCACGGCTTCCGCGGCGCCACGCTGCACGGAGTCAATGACGTGATCCTCAATTCCGGGCTCGCTGTGGATTACAACGACGTCAGCCGCGATGCGGAAAAACTTCGGCTCGCCATGACTCGTGCTGACTGGGTAGAGATCGACTTCATCGTCCACGGTGGTGAAGAGATGACTGTCCGTCTCGAACTCGGCCAGCAGGAGGCCCAGAAGTCCCATGGCCTCTGCCGCGGGCTCGAGCCCGATGTGGCGAATCTTCCTGCTGGTGAAGTGTATTTCGTTCCACAAGGAGCGGAAGGAGCCTTCCCTCTCAAGTATGAAGACGGCACCCTCGGCAAGCTCACCGTCACCGGTGGTCGCATCATCAAGGCCGAACTCATCGAAGGCAGCCAATCCACCATCGACGCACACAATGCCAAGCTCGCTGACGACCCGATGACTGGCGTGCTCGGCGAACTTGGATTCGGCACGCAAGTGCTCCCCGTGAGCGGTGCGGACATTCAGGACGAGAAGGTCCTCGGCACCTGCCATCTCGCCACCGGACGCGACGACCACCTCGGCGGCCACATCACGCCCGCCCTGTTCAAGAAGCACGCCAACGCGACGCATGACGACATCCTCTTCGCCCCGCACAAGACGCCGAACTTCGACATCAAGCAGGCCCGCATGTCCCGAGATGGCAAGGTCGAGGTCCTTATCGAGCACTTCCAGCCCATGAACTATCTGCTCAACGCGCTCGCCTCTTGATCAAGGCGTTCCCGATGGGATACTTCGCGCCCATGAACCTCCGGCTCGTCCCCCTCATCGCGCTGATCGTTTGCTTGTTGCCTGGGTGCGGGTCCACCCCGCGTGTCACCCATCCAGGCGTTGCCATCCTTGGTCTCGAGCAGAGCAAAGGCTGGTTCGGCATCCACCTGCGGTCCCAGAAGAAACGCGTCTATCTCGTGGTCAAAGCCATTGACGGCCAGCCTGCGCCCGATCCCAAGCTCCCTGCCGGACTGTCCCTCGCGCCGGGCGTTCATTCCATCACCCTCAGCGCTCGGAAAGACAGCGCCGCCCTCCTCGGTGGTCGCATCGGAGGCAATATCGGTGCCCGCCTTGGCGAGCATCTCAGCCACGCACCCTCACGCTTCGATCGCACCCTTACCTTTCGCGTTCTCCCCGGTCACGACTACGCGGCCCACATGCGCAAAAACGGCGATTCCTACGACTACTGGATCGAAGACGAAACCGACGACCGCATCGTCTCGGACACGAGATTGTAATCAATCATCCTCGCCGGTGAGTTTCGAGATGCCGGCAAATTCCAGGGGGAATCGGCGCTCGAGGGCCTTGGGAGTAACGTAAGCGATGAGCTGGGCTTCGCCCCAATCCGCCATGCCCCAGTATTCATGCGGCAGGCCCATGATCACAGCTGTGCAAGTAGGCATCCGTGGAATGGAGGCCCGGGCGAGCATCCGGTCGCAGAACTCATGCAAGCCAGGATTGTGACCGACGATGACGAGGTGCTTCCACGTTTCATCGGCTCCTCGAACAACTTCGAGCACAGTGCTGGACGGAGCGAGGTAGAGACGCGAGTCGAGCTGGAGGCGCTCGACGGAAATGCCGAAAGTGTTCTGCGCGTAAGTGGCCGTCGATAGAGCGCGCACGGCAGTGGAGACGATCATGCCATCAGGCGGCGCGAGCAGTGGAGGTGTGCCATTACCTCCGAAGTAGGTCTTCTTCAGGAAGGTGGTGACGACCGGGGCCGCGAGCTTGCCCCGTTCATTGAGGGGGCGGTCGTGATCGCTGAGTCCGGGCTGGTCCCAGGCGGACTTGGCATGTCGCAACACCGTCAGATACTTCATGAGGTCGTGAAAAAGAGCGGCCCTCTGACACGCGCGCATTGGCTTGTCAACACAGCGGCAAGTGTGCTAAACCAAAAACATGCCCGTTCGTGTTTTCAGACTCACTCTCGCCGTCCTCGCTTCGGCATTGATGAGCTGCGCCCAGCATGACAAAGAAAAGCCTGATCCACTCAATACGCAGGGTTCGATGCAGCGCCGGATGCTGAAGCCTGACATGACCAAGACACACCCCTTCGACAAAGCCTTCAACACGGCGAGCGCAGGGGACAAGGGCCATATGAAATCGTGGAACCGCAAGGGCTTCCATTCGAATGATGTGGCAGGCATGAAGGACTTCGGGGGCGGCTCCCGGAGCTTCAAGGCCGGGGAATTCACTCAAGCTGGCAAGACCAGCACGTGGGGCAGCAAGGACTCGAAGTTCGGATCACAAACGAATCGTATGAGCGGGCAGAACTTTGCCACCAAGTCCAGCCGCTTCGAGGGCCAGATGGCCAATCAGAACTCGCAGGTGTTCCAGGGGAGCAACGATGCCTACAAGACCGGCGAGTTCCAGCCGGCGAAGAAGTCGCTCGACGACAACAAACGAGTCATGAGGGAAGTGGGCTCGCCCGCTGATGCGGCCCCCAGCGCGAATGCCTACAGCGAGGACGAGGTGAAACGACTGCTAGGCCGCTGATGCAAAGGGTTCACGACGCTGAGTTCATTCCTGCCGACTACTTTCGCGAGGCACGCCGGGAGGAGATTTTTCCCGATTCATCCCGGGCACTGGAGATCGATCTGGGCTGTGGCGACGGCACCTTCTTGCTGGCCATGGCCAAGCATCATCCCGAGAGGGATTTCCTGGGCGTGGAACGCATGCCGGGCCGCTACGAGAAGGTGGCGCGTGCGATTCGTGAACAGGGACTGACCAATGTGCGGGTGCTGCGCCTGGAGAGCAGCTACACGGTCGGATGGCTGCTGCCCGCACAGTCGGTGACGCGACTTCACCTGCTCTGTCCCGATCCATGGCCCAAGGCCGGTCATGCCCGGCGGCGGATGGTGCGGATGGAGGAGTTTCAGCGCGGTCTGGCGCGGGTGCTTGTGCCCGGAGGCGAGTTCCTGCTGAAAACCGATGATACGGTTTACTTCGAAGACGCGCAGGAGCAGTTCGATCCGATGCCAGGCTTCACCCGGGCATCCTGGGCGATTGGCGACTTCTTTTACGCGATGACCGACTTCGAGCGTCACTGGCTGCGCCTGGACCGAAGCATCCATCGAGCGCGCTGGATTCGATCGGCCTGAAGTTGGTTCACCGGTTCTCGTGCTTCTCTCGCAGCCGCTCCGTGTTCTCGGCGATGCGGAACACCGCGAGCATGAACTCCAGCACTACACGCGCCGTGAGCATGTAGATGAAGAAGGCCAGAGGCCCGCTGGCAAAGGTGAAGATGCCATAGAAGACGCTCGTCTTGAACCCGCTCAGCATCCACGCAAAGGCGGACAAGGCGGCACCGATCAGGCTGATGAAGTAGATGAGCCGAACAAGACGAGGTGTGACAAACCGGCGGAACGACAGGTCCGTGAGGATGCTGAACATGGTCCGCACCTCGCCCCATGCACGGGAGAGAAAGCCAGACGAGTCGGGCAGTGATCGATCATCCATGCACCCACCATGCGCCTTGGCCATCAATACGCAACCTCGCACCCTAAGACAAAACAGCCGCTCCCCCCGGAGGTGAAGCGGCTGCTCAAAGACTCGCGTAGTGCCTCAGCGGTCGATCACTTGATCACACGATAGATCCACGGATAGCGGTAGAACTTGCCATCGCTGACCGCGATCGCAGCCATGATCATAAACACAAGCGCCGCAATGCCCAGGGCGATAAGCAAGGGAACGCCGATGCAGACGAAGATCAGCAGGAAGCCGACGAGGCTCGCGGCACCCACATTGATCTGGAAGTTCAGCACCTCCTTGCCATGGGCGTCGAGGTAGGGGCTCTCGTTCTTCTTGATCAGCCAGAAAACCAATGGCGCTACGATGTTGCCAAACGGAATACCCAGGGTCTGCAAAAGCATGCCCGCGAGCGGACAAAGATGCATCAGCAGGCCCATGGTCCGCTCATTGGCATCCTTTGGCTGAGGATCGTCGCCTGATGGCGGTGGTGCCGCCGGAGTCTGATCGACGGGAGGTGTTGGTGGTGGTTCCGGAGGCGGCATGGCTGCCGGAACCTCGGGTGGCACTTCGGGTGGTGGTGACGATGGTGGAGGGAGATCGCTCATGGCAGTTGGGATGTTAGGGTTCCTAGAGATCGTAAAGATCTACGAACGAGAAGGCAAGACTGTTCACGAATCGCAGCCCGCCCGGAGCAGCATCGGGGCCACGAACTGCCCTGATTGCTCAGTCCGTGTCGAGGATCTGATACAAGTTGTAGCGCTCGTCGGTCCATACACCGGGATGGACCTCGGTATCGGAACGTGACTCCGAGTCATCGCCCGGGTTCGCCTTGAGGAAGGCTTCGTTGTTGGTCAGCAGCACGTAGTCCGTGTATTCCAGATCGCCTTCGGAATCGGTGATGAAACGTGCGGTCTTCATGCCCACCACCGAAGCGATCTTCTCAATCACAGGCGCGAGCACGAGGTAGCGATTGGTCACATGCACCGCGATGATGCCATCAGGTTTCATGTGCTTCTGGTAGATCTCGAAGGCTTCGCGAGTGAGCAGATGCACCGGCACCGAGTCACCACTGAAGGCATCCAGGAGCAGCACGTCAAACTGCTGCGAGGGCTCACGCTCCATCGAAAGACGAGCATCGCCCATGATCACTTCTACCTTCCCGCCACGAGCCTCCATGTCTGCGAGGTAAGTGAAGTATTCGCGGGCAATCTGAGGCACCACGGGATTGATCTCGTAGAAGCGGAACGTGTGTCCTGTGCGCCCATAAGTGGCCGCTGTGGCCGTTCCCATGCCAACGATACCCGCCTTGCCATTCGGCTTGTCCTTCAACGAATCCAGCGCACGGCCGATGCCTGTGTCGTGACCATAATAACTCAAGGGCTGCTGCTGCAGCTCAGGCGTGAAGACCTGCACCCCATGCGTGATGCCACCATGGTGGAAGCGGACCATGTTGCCGCCATTCTCCTCGTCCCAGATCTTCTCGACGGACACGGCACCGTAGAAGTTTCGCACGCGATAAATGCGCTCCTCTTCCTCGAACGCAAAGTCCTTCATCAAAAGCAGGCCCGCCACCAACACAGCGATGCCAGCTGAAGCGAACACATACCGCTGCCAGCGCAGAGGCCGCCTCCAGCCAGCACGAGTCACCACCACAGCAGCGATGCCAAAGCAAAGCAGCAAGCCAACCGGCCACTCCAGATAAGTCGTGAACAAATGCGGCGCCGCGAGGCTGACGAACAGGCCGCCGATCGCACCACCGGCAGACATCAGGAGGTAGAACTCCGTGAGGTGAGCCGGATCCGGCTTGATACGGGCCAGTTCGCCATGACAAATCATGCAGCCAAAGAACATCGCACCAAAACACACGAGCAACTGCCAGCGGAAGTCATCCATGTTGTCATCCATCCGGCTCATCACATCGTGCAGCCAGCCATGCCCCAGACGTTCGGCGAGATTGTCAAAGATCCCGCCATAGCAAGCCGCTACGAACAAGAACAGCAGCGCGGGCAGCGCCCACAGCACCGGACGATACCAACGTTCGTGCTCGAAGCAGATGATGAAGGTGAGCAGGTAAAGGCTCAGCGGCACCACCCACAGGAATGGAATCACCGCCACATCAGTGCAGACATGATTGGTCGTCGCCAGCAGCAGCATACTCGCCATGGCGGGCAGCAGCACCCAGAGCAGACGCTGCCAGATCGCAGGCGTGCTCGCTGCTTTCGCTGCTGCGTGCGCTTCTTCATCGTGCTCGCTCTTGCTGTCGCGCCACAGAGAACCAAGGCAAAGCAAAGCGAAGGCTCCAAAGCCCAGCGACCAGCGCACCGTCTGCTCCTGCACATCCCAGCGCGGCTCAAAGATGAAGGGATATGTGATGAGCGCCGTGAGCGAGCCGATGTTCGAGAGCGCATAGAGACGCCACGGCTTGCCTCCTTGCACTGCGCGTGAGAACCACACCTGCACCAGCGGACTCGTGCTGGACAACACAAAGTAAGGCAACCCCACCGACGCGATCAGCAGAAGCAAGATGCGCCCCGTGGGATCCTCATTGCCAGTGGGCTTCCAGCTTGCTGAAGGTGCAATCGGAAGCATCGCAGCCGCCGCGACCACGAGCACACCATGAATGATGAACTGCCACTTGCGCGGCAGATGCATCAGACCATGCGCATAGGCATAACCGGCAAACAACAGGCACTGAAAGAATAGCATGCACGTGGTCCACACGCCTGGACTGCCGCCAAACCATGGCAGAATGAACTTGCTGATCACGGGCTGCACTTGAAACAGCAGGAAGGCGCTGAGCAGACTCAGCACGCTGAGCAACCACATCATTCGAACAGGGGAGGAGTTGGGCATGGAAGGAATATCCGGCAGGCTGACAGACAAGCCGCACCGTGAAAAGCACGAACGCGAAGATGCCCGTTGACCGAATGGCCGCTGCTAACGCGCAGACCCACAGGTTGTTGCTCGTAACTTCTCGCTCCTCTTACTTCGCCGCCGTCTCGCCAGCAGGCTTTGCAAACGAAGCAATCTCCTTGGCGGTCTTCACGTCCCAAACGCGCAGCACGCTATCCTCGCCGCCAGCCGCAACGCGATCTCCGTCCAAAGACACGGCGCAGGTTTGCATGAAGTCGGTCGTTCCAGGCAGCAATACCGGAGCACTCGCATCCTCGCCAATCATGCGCACTTGCTTGTCGCCACTGGTAGTGACGATGCGTGTGGTCGCACCGAGGTAGCGCAAACTGGTGACTTCTTTGTCCCAGCCGTCGATGTTCTTGCGGCGATCACCTTTGATCCAATCCCAGACCTTCACGGCATTGTCAGCGCCACTGCTCACCACCACCCGACCATCGGCACGCCAACTCACACCCATGACGTGATGCGTGTGCCCCTCGAAGGTTTTCAAGAGCTTGCCACTCGCGATCTCAGAGATGCGCAGTTGCTTGTCTGCTCCGCCGCTCGCGATGAGCTTGCCATCCGGGGAGTAGTCCAGGCTGAGCACGGTGTCGCTGTGGCGATCTGAAATGGTCTTGATGAGCTTGCCAGAGGTGCTGTCCCAGAACGTGATATCACCATCGCGAGACGGTGCGCCGCTGCCGACTGCAACCGCCTTGCCATCCGGGCTGAAGTCGATGGCGTTCACGCGATCCGTGATGGGCGAAAGTGTATCACCCGTGCCGAGCGTGCGTTCGAGATTCCACTCCTGTGGAGGCAAAGGAGAAGCGACCGCCGGCTTCGCGGCCTTCGTGGCAGCAGCGAGATCAGCTGCCGCCTTCTTCTGGGCTGCTTGCGCGGCGGCAAGTGCAGCCTTGGCAGTGACCGCGGCTTTCTCAGCCTCGGCTTGCAGCTTGGTGACTTTCGGAAGTTCAGCCGCTGCATCCGTGGCGGCAGTCTCGGCAGCTTTCACTGCATCGTTAGCATCGGCTTCCGCCTTCACTGCCGCGTCGAGCTTGGTCTTCGCATCCGTCTGCTTCTTCGTGAGCGCTGCATCCGGCTTATCTTGGGGAAGCTTGGCCACTGCTGCCGCTGCTTCATCGTAGACCTTCTGCGCTGCAACCTTTGCATCAACGGCTGGCTTCACAGCCTTGCGCTTCTCCTCCAGCTTCTTCTTGGTGTCCGCGATGGCATCGTTGGCCTTCTTCACGCGATCCTTGAGGGCGGCGACTTCTTTGTCTGCCTCGGCGACAGCGGCAGTCTGGAAGGCCACGTCCAGCGTAGCGATGCCTGAAGCGCGATTGAGCTTCACCAACTCCGAAACAGGCGGCGGCGCGACAGTTGTCTTCCACAGCTTCACTTCGCCAAAACTACCGCTGGCGAGTTGCGAACCATCCGGGCTAAAGGCCAGCGCAAGGGTCATGTCGCGATGGGCCACGAACTGCGCGATGAGCTTCTTCGCTGCCACGTCGTAGATGAAGATCTGATTCGCTCGGCTGCATGCGACGAGTTCACCACCCGGCGACATAGCGACGGCGTAGATCGGGTTCAAACCCGGAGGCAAAGGCTGCCACGCGATCTGCTGCGCCTTCTTCTCGCCTGCCTTTGCGCCTTGATCGATCCATAGCTTCAGCAGCGCGAGTTCCTCCGGCGAGAGATTCACCGCACCGACCTTGTTGCCCTTTGGCGGCATCTCGGAGTCCGATTCATGAATGGCGGACTGGAAGAGCAAACTCTCGGACGCCTTGCCTGGAACAATCGCGGGGCCGGACTCACCGCCCTTCAGCATGAGCGCTGGTGTCTCGATGTTTAGATCTGCTTTGGTCGTTGTCTTGTTGTGACAGGCGGTGCAGTTCGTCTTCAGAATCGGCACAATCTCCTCGTGGAAATCAACCGGCGTTTTGCGGTCCGACTTCGCCACCGGAAGGGTGGCAGCACTCGCTGCGAGCGACAGCAGTGTCATCGACAACATCAAACTAAGGCGTGCATGGAAACCCATCGTCTTCATGTGTTCGTGGTTCATCATTTCTTCGCCTCCGGCTTCGGTGCAGGCGTTGCGGCGGCGGGTTTCGCAACTGGCTTGGGCTCTGGCTTCGGAGCGGCTGTCACGCGAACGATGAAGGGCTTTGAGTGCACGGTCGCAACCACATCCTTGGGCTTGGCTTTCGGATCATCAGGCTGATGCTTGAATTTCGCCGTCGTTTGAAACAGCACCGGATAATCCCCGGGCGAGAGCTTCAGCTTTGCCACATCGAGGCTCATGGAACCAGCCACACCCTTCGCGGCAATGTCGATCGTCGGCGGAGGCGTCAGCGATCCGAGAGCCGTGAGTTTCACTGCATCAGCAAAGCCAGCACGACGGGTGAGTTTCAGCGGCACATCGATCTTGCCGGTCGTGGCGACTTCATAAATCGGTGCCGCAGGCTCTACTAAGAGGGGTGCTTCCGATGCGACGACATCCAGTCCGACTTCCTGAGTGAAGCGGGTGTAAACCGCAGCCTTGGTCACGTCAGCTGTCGCGCGCACCACGGTAGCCCCGCGTGCGACTTTGGTGAAGTCACCGCTCTTGCCGATGATGCGCACTGCGCCAGCCCACGGCTCTGCTTTGTCATCGGCGCTGAAGCTAATGTAGCCCACGTCTCGCCCCTCTGAAATCAAGCCGCCGAGAGCTGTCACTCCAGGAGGCAAACCTTCAGCACTGAGCGTGATCGGCCCAGTGAAACCACGCTCGCGCAGGGCCACCACTTTGAAGGTCGCCACCCCGCCACGCCACAGCGGAGCTGCGGTGATGGCCGCCGCTGTCTTCTTCGCCGGAGCCACCTCACTCGGCAAGGCCACCAATTCGAAGGCCACTCCCGGAGGCTGAACGCTGAGTTCAAACGGCACGCGGGTCGGGAAGAGATTGCGCAGCTTCACGCGATAGGTGCCATCCTCCTTCGCTTCGAAGCGATACGTCGGGTCAGCCCAGCCGCCATCGAACTCATCTTTCGCAGCGAGGGCCGGACGGTCATTCGCCTCAGCGACGAAGGTTGCCTTGTCGCCCTCGAGCTTCTCCACCAGGAAGAAGGGATCAGCGTCATAGCCGAGCCTTGCCGACCTCAGTTCAATGATTCGCACATCCCCTTTCTTGGCCGTGAACGTGAAGTAACGAGCCTTGCCTCGAGCCGGGAACCATCCTTGATACGTTGCCTCCAGGGCGACTGGCTTCGATAGGTCCGCATCAAGTTTCTCGCTCGGCCTGAGCGAAGGCACCTCGTCCAAACCGCTCGCGCCGGGCTTTGAGATCGAGAGCCCAAAGGGATACTCGGCATCGCCCCGGAACATCAGATCCCGCAACTCGATGCTGAAAATCCCATCTCTGGCAGGCGTGAAGTTCACTTCGCCGTCCACATCCATGCGTGCGACCACCGAAGACGCAGCGTCACGAATCGCTACCACCGGCTCCATGCGCGAGTCGAGCAACTCCGGCTTGCACAAGACCTGCACGGCCTCGCCTTTCTTCGCATCGAACGAGATGATCGCCTGATCCTGTTTGAGCGATTTGCCAACGATCACCTGCTCCATCGTCGCCTTGAATGCCCTGTCTTTCAGTTGCACCACGGGCAGCTTCGTGATTGCAAAGCCACGTGGATTGCTGATGCCATAGCGACCCACCACACGCACATCGCAATAACCAGCGGGCGCATCTTTGGCGATGGCTAGCGTGAACACATTCGGCTTGGCCCCGGCTTTGCATTCGATGCCCTTGGCCGAGAAATGCAGTCGCGAGACACCTTCCAGGTCCGTGCCGGTGATAGTGACTTCGGTCGTCGTGCCCATCTGCGCCGCACACGGATAGATGGTGTTTAGGATGGGATGCGGGAGCGTGGATTGAGCCGTGAGGATCAACGGAAGCAGGAGGGCAGGCAAAAGCACTGCCTTCCCGACAACACGGGGCATGATGCGGAAACAGTTCATCGGAGTGACCGGTGGCTTGAAGCGTCTAGTGATTGAACAAGAACTCCTTCGTATTGATCAGCGCCCAGAGCAGATCTTCATAGGCCTGACGCTTTGCGGCGATGAGTTCCTTGTCGGTCTTGCCTGCCGTGCGCTTCTCGATGTGAGCGAGGCCGAGCTTCACTTGCTGTGGCGTGGGCTGGCGTGACGCAACCCATTGATAGATTTCCGTGAGCTTCGCTTCGTCGCCGCGCTTGTCGTCCTGCGCGAGAGCGGCAGCACGTCCCTTGTCATCCGTGAGCTTCTTCTGAATGTCGGGGGCATTGATGAGGTGCAGGCTCTGCGCGAGGCTGCTTTCCTGCGTGCGCTCGCATTCGCAGGCGCTGCTGCCTTCAGGACGCCCGAAAACGGTGAGGAAGTAGTTGGTCGTGTTGAAACTGTTATCCGGCAGCGCTGTGGCGCGAGTGCCGACGGGCATGCCATCAAAGCTGCTCTTCGCATCCACGACGTTGTTGATCGCATCCAGCAGCACCTCAGCCTGGAGGCGCTTCGGGTAGTAGCGGCTGAAGTTCTGGCGGTCGATGGCGTTGTGGGCATTCGGCACGGCGCTGAGCTGGTAAGTCGTGCTCTGCACCATGGTGCGGATGAGTTGCTTCAAGTCATAGCCGCTGGCGACGAAGGACTTGGCCATCGCATCGAGAAGCTCGGGATTCGATGGCGGGTTCGAGTCGCGCATGTCGTCCTCGGGTTCGATGAGACCGCGATTGAAGAAGTGCTTCCAGTAGCGATTCACCAGCGCCTTGGCGAAGAAGGGGTTCTCCTTGCTGCCCATCCAGTCAGCGAGCGCGACACGCGGATCATCATCGGGTGCGAGTGCCAGCGTGGGCGAGCCGAGACCCGTCGGCTTCACGGGTTGCTTGGTGCGGATATTGATCGCCTGGGCTTCAGCACGCTTGGTGAAGACCACGTCTTCGCCGGGGAGATTCGTCGCCTTCTTCGACACAGTGCTAAAGAAGGCCGCGAAGCCGTAGTAGTCCTGCTGGCTCCACTTCTCGAACGGATGATGATGGCACTGCGCGCACTGCAAACGCTGACCAAGGAAGAGCTGTGCTGTGTCTTCCATCTGAATGGTGGTGTCCTTCGCCTGACGATACCACGTCACGGGCGGTGCGGTGTTGATGTCGCCGCTGGCGGTGATCACGTCGCGCACGAACTCATCGTAGCGCTTGTTGTCCGCGAGGCTGTCGCGAATCCAGCGATGGAAGACGAAGTTGCCGCGCGCGTCCTTCGGCTCGGCGCGCTTGTTGCGCAGCAAGGCGCTCCATTTGCCTGCGAAGTAGTCGGCGTATTCATCACTCGCGAGCAGCTTGTCCACCCAGGCCTCGCGCTTCTTCGGATTGCCGTCGGAGATGAAGCTCTGCACTTCGCTCGGCGTTGGCAGACGACCCGCGATGTCGATGGTGACGCGACGAATGAAGGTGTTGTCGTCGGCGATGTCCGAGGGCGGCAGGCCAAGCATCTTCAATTTATTGAAGACTAGATCGTCGATGAAGTTCTTCGACTTCGGCAGGTTCGCCACCGGAGCACCCAGCGGAGCGGTCGCACGGAAGACGGCGATCTTGCCCTGGTAGCGAATCATCACCGCGACCTCGCCGGGCAAATCGAACATCTTAACCAAGCCGCCTTCCGTGGTCTCGGCCATGCTCTTGTCGTTCGGCTCATAGAGCGCACTGCGCGTCACGTCTCGCACGTAGCCGTCGGAATACTTGGCCAGCACCTTGAGCTGCTGATTCGTCTTCAGCTTCATCAACTGCTGCGATGGCTGCACCTCGATGGACACGATCTTCGGGTCCGTGTCTTTGCCCCACGGCATGCCAATGCTGATCCACTTCTTGAGGATGGCGTATTCGTCCGACTTCGCGTCGAGCTTCTTGCCGCCACCATGGGGCGTGAGATTGATCGCCTTGGTCAGCAGCAGGCTTTGATCCGGCGCTGCGGGGAACACACGACGACCACGCGCCTCCTTCACAATGTGCTCGAAATCCTCCTGAGGCTCGAAGCCCAGCAACGAGAGCTTGAAGCCATTCTGGCCTGAGGCCTTGCCATGGCAGCCGCCCGAGTTGCAACTTGCCTTCGTGAAGATCGGCACGATGTCGTTGGTGAAGTTCAACGGACGTTCCTCCGCACGAGCGATGAACGCCGTGGACGTCAGGAGTGCGATGAGAGCGAGCCTTTGCATGGCTCTACATAAGGATCAGGCGAGCCTATACTTTCAGCCACTGCCCGCGGTCAGACGAGTTCTGCCATGGGTTGCAAGCTGTCGGGCACGAGATACTGCGGACGGCCCGCGTGATCCGTGAGCGTGACCTTGTTCACGTCAATGCCCAGACGGTTGTAAAGCGTGGCAAAGACTTCGCCGAAGCGCACCGGACGATCCACCGCTTCGCCACCGAGTTTATCAGTCGCTCCGATGACCTGACCATGCCTCATGCCACCACCAGCGAGCATTGCGCACGAAACCCGGGGCCAGTGATCGCGACCACCTTTGTCATTGATCGTCGGCGTGCGACCAAACTCCCCCCACACCACCACGGACACATCCTTGTCCATGCCGCGCTCGTGTAGATCCGTCACAAGGGCTGACAGGCCGCGATCCAGCAGAGGAAGATCCTCGCGGAGCTGACCGAAGTTGTTTGAATGATAGTCCCAGCGGCTGAAGCCCAGCGTCACCACGCGTGCACCGGCTTCCACCAGACGACGTGCCGCAAGGAAGTGCTCCGTGAGTCGCGGACCGCCATCGTCACGGAACTGATTGAAGCCTTTGCCGTAGCGCTCGTAGATGCGCGGGTCTTCCTTCGAGAGGTTGAGCGCGTCGAGCAGCTTCGAGCTGGTGAGCACGCCCATGGCTTGCTCGTTGAAGGTGTCGAGACCCGACATCAGACCGCTCGCATCCATGTCGCGACGGAAATCGTCGAAGCTCTTCAGCAAGGCCGCACGATTATGCAATCGCTCCAGGCTGATACCATTGAGCGACATGTCGTCCGTGCCACCACCGCGATTGGGCTGGAAAGGACCATGCGCTACGCCGAGGAATCCCGGCTCACCCGTGCGGGCCCAAGGCATGTGGCCCATCTTCGGCGACAAGCCAGCGAAGGCAGGCACCGCACGATCTGTCTGCCCCTGAAGCTTCGAGACCACAGCTCCGAACGACGGCCAGCCTCCTGGCGGCTGCGCCTTGAGACAGCGTCCGGTGAGGCACTGAAACGCATCGTGCTGCGGCTCGCAGTCGGCCATCGAGCGGATGACCGTGAACTTGTCCATCATCCGCGCCAGCTTCGGCAGATGCTCGCAGATTTGCAGGCCATCGACGTTGGTGTTGATCGGCTTGAACTCGCCGCGAATCTCGCTCGGCGCATCCATCTTGAGATCCACCATGTCTTGATGGGAAGGCCCGCCCGGCAAGAACACCATGATCACCGCCTTGTGGTTGCTCCGCGTGCCCTGCGAACTCTCCGCACGAAGCAACTCTGGCAACGACAGACCGCCCATCGCGAGACCTCCGATCTTGAGGAAGTCGCGACGCACGAGGCCATCGCAGAAGCGTCCGCCGTTCGAGCTGTGCAGGGTGAGCATGGCTGCAAAGTAAGCGGCGGAGAATCACGTCCTTTCATCACTGTGCTCGGTTTAAACTTGAGTTGAGCGGCCAAATCGTGGCCAATGATCCAGGTATGGATCTCTCCAATCCCAAGCCGTGTCGAATGCCGCGAACGTTTTTGGCGTTTGGCTCTATGCTCGCGATCACCGCCGCACTGCTCGTCTTTTGGTGGTTTTACGCCTATCTCCCGTGGTGGCGCATCAACAATGAAGAGTGGATGCAGAGTCGCTCGTGGTCAGCAAGAGCTCGCGAGCAAATGACGGTGTGGCGACGTCAAAGACTTCACTTGTATCCCGCTGGCTGGGCTTATTCATCACCCTGGTCTGCGGTGGGCGGCGGTGGCCACGAGATAGCAATCGAACTGGCAGCATGGGTTGGCAGCCGACAATACCAATGGTTGCCCTGCTGCGACGACGAAACGCTCGCCTTACAGGTCATCACGAACCACCACTTCGAGCAACACTCAGACTGGCTTCGCTGGCTAAATGACAACCGTTTGAAGTCCAGGGACCAATGGGTCAAAGAGGGCTTTGAGGCCCTGGGATTCACCATCAACATTCCTCCATGGACTACCGACAACATAACGAAATTGCTGAGAATCTTGGGAAGGATCAAACCGCTCGATCTTGGACAAGACCGAAGACACAATCAGAATGGCTGGCTCCCGGAAGAAGACTTTGCGATGCCTGGTTTCGCCCGTATTAACGCTTACCGCTGGATACGTGACACAGATATCAACCTCGTGACCTATCTCCAGGATGCTCCTGCCGCCGACGCCGAGGTGATGAGAGGAGTGAAGGCATTTTTGACCTACCAACACGACATGTCATCCACGGAAAAACTTGGCCGATCAGACTTTGCACGAGCAGATGTTGGCCCTGATTGGCTCCTCTCCCGAGGTCCCTGCGGCAATCGTTGGTGGTTTCCCTGGGTTTACTGGGCCGCGACACTCACCGTCGCTGGCATTGGCTTCCTCATCATCCGACGTGCTCGTGGGACCCCGAAGGTCAAATCAACTCCGGCATCGCCGACCAGCCATCGACGAGATACTGCGGACGACCGGCCAGATCATTGAGAACGGTCTTCGCGGTATCAATGCCGAGGAACTTGTAGAGCGTGGCGAAGACTTCGCCGAAGTGGACACCGCGTTCGGTAGGCTCGCCACCGAGCTTGTCGGTTTTGCCGATGACTTGACCACGCTTAAAGCCCCCTCCCGCGAGCAGGGCATTGCCCACGCGTGGCCAGTGATCGCGTCCACCATCTTTGTTGACGATGGGTGTGCGGCCAAACTCACCCCAGGCGACCACGGCCACGTCCTTGTCGAGTCCACGATCATGAAGGTCCTGCACCAGGGCGCTCATGCCTTGATCGAAGAGTGGCAGGTGACGTAGGAGCTGCGGGTAGTTCCGATCATGAAAGTCCCAGCGTCCGAAGTTGAGCGTCACCACACGAGCCCCGGCTTCGACGAGACGACGCGCGACAAGGAAGTGCTCGAGATTGAGCGGCGCGCCATCGCCGTAGTTCTTCGGGTCGCCCTTGCCGTAGCGTTCGCGGGTCTTCGGATCCTCTTTGGAGAGGTCGAGCGCATCGAGCAGCTTGGAACTCGTGAGCACGTTGAGCGCCTGCTGATTAAAGCTGTCCATGCTGCTCACGATGCCGCTCGCATCCACATCACGACGGAAGGTATCAAATCCATTCAGCAGCGCCTTGCGATCCTCCAGGCGCTCCAGCGAGATGCCATTAAGCTTCAGATCATCCATGCCCGCGCCATTGGGGCGGAAAGCCGAATGAGCCGGGCCAATGAATCCTGGATGCCCAGGCGACCCATACGGAGGATGCCCTGCCTTCGGCGCGAGGCCAACAAAGCCTGGGATCGCGGGATTGGCCTGGCCTTGCAAACGCGACACCACGCTGCCCAGTGATGGCCATCCACCTGGAGGCTGCACCTGTCCACGCGGCGGACGACCGGTGTAGCAAATGAAGGAATCGTGGTCGCCGCTGAGCGATCCATACATCGAGTTGATGGGCACCAGCTTGTCCATCATCTGCGCCAATCGCGGAGCGTGCTCGGAGATGCGAATGCCGGGCACATTTGTGCTGATCGGCTTGTAGGGACCGCGAATCTCTGCGGGCGCGTCCATCTTGAGGTCCCACATGTCCTGATGCGGAGGTGCCCCGCAAAGGTAGATCATGATGACACTCTTGAACCCACGCTTCGTGCCGTTCTGTGACTCGGCACTGAGCAACTGAGGCAACGACAATCCTCCCATGGCCAGGCTGCCTATGCGCAGGAAATCGCGCCGCGACACACCGTCGCACAGAGCTTTTCGTTGGGGACCGTAGAGTGAGAGCATGATTTTGGAGGTGCTCTACATAAGGTCTGAAGCGCCCGTATGTTTCACAAGACCGAGTCCAGCGCCAGTCGCAGCGCATTCACCATGCGCTGCATCTCATCCTCCGTCGCACACAGCGGCGGCATGAGAACCAGCGTGTTCAGCACCGGACGTGTTAGCAATCCATGCTCTCGCGCCGCCATGCAGATGCGCGGGCCGACGAGTTCCGCACTGCACACTTCGATGCCTGCGATGAGTCCAACTTGCCGCACCTCCTTGATCGCTGGATGCACACGGAACACATCGAGCGCACGCGAGAACTGCTCCACCTTCTGCGGCAGCAGTTCGAGCACGTGTTCGTCCTTGAAGACCTGCAAGCTCGCCAGCGCTGCGGCGCAACCGGCTTGGTTCGCCGTGTAGCTGTGGCCGTAGTAGAACGTGTTCCCTGGTGCGAGAAAGCCTGCGAATAGCCGCTCGGTGGTCAGTGTGGCAGCGAGCGGCAGGTAGCCGCCGGTGATGCCCTTCGCCATCGCGATGATGTCCGGCACCACGTCTTCATGCAGGCATGCGAACATCTTCCCCGTGCGACCAAAGCCCGTCATGACCTCGTCCAGCATGAGCAGCACATCGTTTGCGTGGCACCACGTCTTGAGTTGCCTCAGCATGCCCTGCGGCCACACCCGCATCCCGGCGGCACCTTGAATCGACGGCTCAATGATCACGACCGCCAGTCGCGAGGCATCGACTTGCTCAAGCGCCTCCATCGAAGCCACCCGAACCACATTGTAGCCGAAGTCGTTGCCCGAACCCTTGAAGACCGGCAACCCGCCCAGCGACGCCGCACCGAGTGTGTCGCCGTGATACGCGCGATCGAAGGACAGCACGGTGTCGCGCTGCGGTGCGCCGTTCTGCTTCCAGTATTGCAAGGCCATGCGCACACCGGCTTCGATCGCCGTGGACCCGTTGTCCGAGTAAAACACGCGCATGAGCTTCTCGCCGGGGAAGAGATCCACGAGCTGCTTTGCCAGCTCAATCGCCGGTGGATGCGTGAAGCCAAGGAAGGACGTGTGCGCGACCGTGCGGAGCTGCTTCGTGATTGCTGCCGTGATTGTCGGATGATTGTGCCCGTGGATGTTGGTCCAGATGGACGAGTTGCCGTCCAAATACTCGCGCCCGTGCTGATCACGCAGCACGCAGCCCTGTCCGCTCACCAGCATCAGCGGCTCATGCTCCGGCGCGCACCAGTCCTGCATCGGCGTGAACGGATGCCAGAGGTGCTGCTTCTCCAGAGCGATGAGATGTTGCCAGTCGGCCATGATTGCTGATAGCGCGCAGGATGCGTGCGTCCAATGGCGTTGTGGGCGCATGGCTTCTCTTCGGATTTTTCTTTCACTTCTGCTGCTGCCGTTGCTGGCGCGGGCTCAGGGTTCCATGACAGTCACGTGGCTGGATACGCCTGTGCATGGGCTCGCGGCGGTGCTGAAGACGCCTGCGGGCAAGGTGTATCTCATCGACACGGGCGGTGTGCGCAGCCAGCCGGACTACAATGCCGGACGCGATGCGGTCTCGCCGTTCCTCAAGGCGCAGGGCGTGACTGAGATCGCGGGCATCGTCATCAGTCATCCGCACGGCGATCACTACGGCGGTGCGGAGTGGCTGATCAATAACTGGAAGGTCAACGCCTTCATCGACCACAACTACGAGGGACGCGGTCAGACGCTGAGCTACACACGCTTGCGTGGCTTGGCGGTGTCGCGAGGCGGCGTGCATCAGCCGGTGCATTTTGGTGATGTGCTCGATTGGGACCCGGCGCTGAAGGTGGAGGTGCTGTCGCCGCCGAAGGAGTTTCTCGATCCCAACAGCGACCCTGCCAAGGTGAGTGATCACGGCTTGCTCAACTCGAACTCCGTAGCGCTGCGCGTGCAGCATGGAAAGAACGTCTTCATCTTCCCTGGCGACTCGTATGGCGGCACCTTCGAGAAGCACATCAAGACGAACGTTCCGCCCGAGAAGCTGAAGGCGAACGTGTTGACGGCGAATCATCACGGCTTCAATCCCGGCTTCGACTTCCCGAAGATGGTGATGCCGCAGTATGTGGTGGCGTCCTGCGTGGCGGACTATCCGGGCAATGCGAACACGCCGTATCCGTGCTCGCCGGGCGACAACGCGATCAAAGTCTATGGTGCGATCGGTGCGGAAGTGTTTGTCACCGCTTTCCACGGCAACATCACGGCGGTGAGCGATGGCGAGAAGGTGATCATGTCAAAGCAACACGAGCGCGCTCCGGCACCATGAGCGGCATCGTCGGCCACAGCATGTATGCGGTGCTCGGATTGAAGGCCGCGATGCAACGCCAGCTCCCGCTCGTCGCGATCGCGCAGCGACACTTCGCGAGCTTCCTCGCGGGAGCTTACATCGGCAGCGACATCCAGGTGATGCCCGAAGCGATCTGCGTGGACACGGGGCGCGAGGTGGGCTTCGGCACGGTGCCGCTGGAGAAGAGCCCGATCACGGGCGGTGCGGTGCGGCAGTTCCGGCTCGCTACGCCGGAGGGTGCGCTGACGCCGCGTGACGTGCATGAACGCTTCTATGGCCGCGCTCACCTAGTGTTTGGCTTCACGAAGAAGGACGCAGCGATGCATGTGCCTTGGGATCATTTGCCGGACTACTTCGCTGCGATGTTCGATGACGCGGCGCTCATCGGGCCGGGCGAACGGCAGCTCGCGTATGCGCTCGGCTGGATCGTGCATGTGGTGGGCGACAGTCTCATCAAAGGAATGCAGCCGGGCATTGATCTCAATCTTCTCGATGGTCGCTACACGGCGCGCAATCGGCCCGTGCAGGACCTCGTCACGTATTACGAGATCGGCGTGAAGGAGTTTCATCTCGACTGGCCCGCGATGTTTGCCGACATGGCCGCGACGCCGGTGGAGCCTTTGCAGCTTCACTACATGCGCTGCGCGCCCAAGCGTGGCCGCCTGGGCGAGGTGTTCGCGGATCATTGGTTACCCGAAGCCGAGCCAACGCTGCGTGCGGTGATGGCCGAGAATCGTCGCTGGGTGAAGCACCATGCGAACGACGTGCTCGACGACATGCAACTGACGAACGGCGAGTGCAAAGCAACGATCCGTGAACTCACTGGCTTCACCTATCCCGAGATGATCGAAGCCGCCGCCAAGGCGAACTTCACGCAGACGCTCTGGCGCATCGGCGAGGAAGTCGCCGTGATGTTCGAAGCCGTGACGCATCGCTCGAAGGTGCTCGCGGCCCTGCCAAAAGACAATGGACCCGGCTGGGATGCACTCACCAAGCGGTGGAGGAAGTAGTCGCATCAGTGCTGGAGTTCAGGCTTCAGCCTGGGGTGCTGGACGTCGCCTCGACCCTGAACTCCGAGCGATGTGCCGCAAGGTAAACCTTGAACTCCAGAACCACAGCTTCACGATGGGCGAATGAATCGTCGTCAGTTCATCGGGAGCACCAGCGCTGCGCTGGTTTTATCTGGCTGCGCTCGTCATCGGCTGATCGTCGGAGCGACTGAGCGTTGCCTTCAGCTCATCGACGAGATTGACAAGCATGGGCCGGCTATCAACTCGGTGATCGAGATCAATCCTGACGCGCGACGCATCGCTGAAGCGCTCGAAGACAAGCCGCCATTGAGCGATTTGCATGGCGTGCCGATTCTGATCAAGGACAACATTGAGACCGCGGATGCGATGGAGACGACGGCAGGCTCGCTGGCGCTGGTGGGATCAAAGCCGAAGCGCGATGCCTTCATCGTGGAGCGGCTGCGAGCCTCGGGTCTGGTGCTGCTGGGCAAGACCAACCTTAGCGAGTGGGCGAACATTCGCTCGTCCAAATCGACGAGCGGTTGGAGTGCGCGGGGTGGGCTCACGCGCAACCCTCATCGGCTGACCTACAACACGAGCGGATCGAGTTCTGGATCGGCGGCAGCTGTTGCTGCAGGACTGGTGCCGCTGGCGATTGGCACGGAGACGAATGGCTCCATCGTGAGTCCCGCGAGCGCGTGCGGCATCGTGGGCTTCAAGCCGACCGTGGGCATGCTCAGCCGTAGCGGCATCATCCCGATCACGCACTGGCAGGACACAGCGGGACCGATGGCACGCACGGTGCGCGAGGCAGCGATGCTTTTGAATGTGATCGCTGGTCGCGATGAACGCGATGCGATGACGAAAGACGCGCGGGTGACGGACTTCACCGCCGGGCTGCGTGCAGATGCCTTGAAGGGCAAGCGCCTCGGCGTTGTGCGAGCAATGAGCGGCGAGAACGCGCAGGTGCTCGCGATGTTTGAGCAGGCGTTGAAAGCGATGCTCGATGCGGGTGCGATCATCGTTGATCCGGTGGAACTGCCGCATCGCGAGGAGATCAATCGTCCGGCTTTCCTCGCGATGCTCACGGAGTTTCGCGCCGACTTGAATGCCTACCTTGAGCAACGCGGTGCAAAGGTGAAGTCGTTGGCTGAGGTGATCGCCTTCAATGAAGCGCATCGCGAGCAAGAGCTGCCGCACTTTGGTCAGGACTTCTTCGAGCTGGCCGAGAAACTCGGCACCGACGAAGCCATCGCAATGGCCAAGGAAGCGCGAACTGAGGCACGTCGGCTTGCCGGACCCGAGGGCATTGATGCAGCGCTTCGCGAGAATCAGCTCGATGCGCTGATCTGCCCCACGAACGATCCGATTCACAAGACGGACTTCGCGAATGGTGATGCTCGCGTGCGTGTGAGCAGTTCACCCGCCGCCATCGCAGGCTACCCGCACCTCACCGTGCCGATGGGCTTCGTCGATGATCTGCCGGTTGGCTTGTCGTTTTTCGGTGCAGCTGGGAGCGATGCGTCAATGCTGGCGCTGGGCTACGGCTTTGAGCAGGTGATGCCTGCCTTCCGCGAGCCGAAGTTCCGCGCTGACTGATCGCCCCCCAGCACGCAGCATCACTTCGGACCCTTTTTGCCCTTCTTGCCTTTGCCCTTGCCGGGAGGCTTGTCTCGCAATGGCCAATCAGGATCCTCCGTGCGCTGGCTGTCCATCAATTCACGAGCCCGGGCCACGATCGCCGGGTTCTCGGCAGCCACATTGCGCTGCTCACCAGGGTCGGTTTTCAAATCGTAGAGTTCGAGGGGAGCCGAGGGGCCATTGAGCACTGCTTTCCAGTTCCCGAATCGAACCGCCTGCAACGACGCCCCCTCGTGCAGTTCCCAGTAAAAGCATTCGCGCTGGGGAGCCGATCCACCCCTGAGCAGCGGCACAATGGAAAGTCCGTCTGTCTTCACGTTGGGGGGCAAGTTGAGGCCAGCGAGTTCAGCCGCCGTGGGCATGAAATCCCAGAAGGCCCAGGGCTCGTCACAGACGCGGCCCGCAGCCACTTGCCCAGGCCAGCGCGCGATGCAGGCCTGACGAAGCGCACCTTCGTAGAGGTCGCGTTTGAAACCACGAAGCCCGTTGGCAGCTTGATTGAAGTGGCGGCCCAGTTCGCTCTTTGGGTCCCAGGAAGAACCATTGTCTCCAGAGATGATGACCAAGGTGTTGTCGTCGATTTTGAGTTCCTTGAGCACATCCAAAAGACGTCCCACATCGGTGTCGAGACGAGTGATCATCGCCGCATAGTTTTTCTGCGTTTCGGTCCAGGGTTTGTCCTTGTAGATACCCTGGTCGTCGATCTCAAAAGTGCCATGCGGCAGCGTGATCGAGTAGTAGAGAAAGAAGGGCTCCGCGCGATGCTCACGCACGAACTTCAGCGTCTCATCAGCGATGAGGTTCTGCGCATACACTTTGCCCACGCCCTTGCCGGTGTTGCCCTCCAGCTCGAAGCGCTTGTCATCGTTATAGAGATAGGCTGGGAAGTAAGAGTGCGCGTGGCGCTGGCAGTTGTAGCCGAAGAAATGATCGAAGCCGTGCTTCAACGGACTGCCCGTAGTGTCGAACATCCCCATGCCCCACTTGCCACAGCAGGCGGTTGCGTAGCCAGCGCTCTTGAGCAGTTGCGCCACTGTGAAAGCATTGGCCGGAATTGGCTTTTGCCCTTCCGGCTGCACCTCACGATTCGCACGGATCGGACTATGGCCCGTGTGCAGCCCCAGCATCAAGGAGGTGCGGGAGGGAGCACACACCGTGGTGCCGCAGAAGGTCTGGGTGAACCTTGTTCCTTCAGCGGCCATGCGATCGAGCCGCGGCGTCTGAATCAGTTTCTGTCCATAGCAACCGAGGTCACCTTGAGCGAGATCATCGCTCAAGATGAAGATGATGTTCGGCTTGCTGGCGGCGTGAATCGTCAGGCTGCCAAGGATGAGTGAAAGTAGAAGGCGGAACATGGAGCAGAAGAGACGTGCCAGCACCTCTGTGCTTTCAACAATTACCCGACAACCTCTTTGCCCCGTTGGCAGTCACCTGGTTCAAGCTGGCAATACCGTTCCCTTCAGCCGACGCCACAGGCTCTCGTAGGCAGCGACAGGCGACGTCACCGACGAAAGCACATCGAGACAGGATGCCACGAGAGAATAGTTTCGCCCCTCGGCCCCATCCCAAAGGAGCAGGGGCATCGCACGCATGAGTCTTTCCAAGGGATGCCGCAGCCTCCATTTGGAACTCACACCCGCACTACCGAAGGCACGCGCATTGAACACCAGATTGTGCCACTGCGATTCCTTCGGGCACTTGGTGCTCTCGTCGTAGGCGTAGTCGCGCACGGTGGCGAAGTCGTGGTTCAATCTCAGCTTTTCCAGCCAAAGCCACACCTTGCCAGCCAAATCGCTCACCTGCTGACAACGCACCGCGAGCACACCCTGCGATTCCGCAATAAACATCGGATGCAGTTGGAACTCCATGCCTTGGATGTGATGCCCCAGAACAGTCCATGCCCAGTCCGGTTTGCGCATGTCATTGAGACGATGGTTTCGCTCCACGCAGCTCCAATGATAGAGCTGCCGGGCGATCAATATCACATCGCCCATCGCCATCTGCACGCGTGCCATGCTCCGAATCACGAACGCCGCATCGTCGATAGAGAAACCGGGCCGATAGACTCGATCCCTCGCCAGAAGGAGCGCCGAGCACGAATCAAGCAGCAAGGTCATCGCATCCTCGATCGGAATCCGCCGTGCGTCGGCATGATGCTCGCAATCTGCCAGCAGGGACTTGTCGCCAACAATCCAGCGCAGGCGGGTAACGAAATGATAGGAAGCCACGCTGACCGCAGCCTTCTTCAGCCGGGCTTTCGACTCCATACGAATGGTCAGCTTGGTATTGGCGAAGGGCGTCAGACGACCAGCTAGATCATCCAGAATCTTCCGCAAGTCTGCGCTCTCCACCTGTGCTGCACCCTTGACCAGCACAACGAACTCCATCGTGTCAAAGGGAGCATCATTCACCAGCCGCATGACACCACCTTCCCCACATCCATAAGGCCCTGTGAGGACCAGCCCATCCATCACGGTCGGCGGTAGCAGCACTTCCACGTTCAGTTTCACCTGCTCGCAAACCCAGGCGAGATGCTTCTCCAAAGCCTCATTTCCATCGCGAGTGAATCTTCTGGCCGGTGAGTATTGCATGACCACAGTCGGAGGGGCTGAATCTACGTAGCTTGTCTTTTTGGAACTCTGATGGGGTATAGTCACACTCCCGCACCAAAGTTTCGTAACAGTTGCCTTATGCGATTAGCTCGCGTGGTTTTCGCTTCTGGTCTGAAAAGGAAAGTTGAGCAATGACCACCCCGTAAGCCATCGAAGGGCCCGCTCTCGGTCCATCGCCAAACTTTCCTCTCACATGACTCGTCTCACCTCATCACTCTGCGCCGCATTGCTTGGCATGAGCTGCGTCTCGGCCGCGCCTACGCCGGAGGCTCTGCAGTTCTTTGAGTCCAAGGTTCGTCCGATCCTCGCGAACCAATGCCAGGAATGCCACGGCGCGCAGAAGAAGAAAGGCGGCCTGCGCCTGGACAACCTGCCCTACATTCTGCAAGGCGGCGAACAGGGTGCTGCGGTGGTGCCACACCAGCCCGAGAAGTCGCTGCTCATCAAGGCGGTCGAATATGCTGACAAGGACATGCAGATGCCGCCGGACGGCAAGCTGAGCGACACGGACATCGCGGTGCTGAAGCAATGGATCACGATGGGTGCGCCCTGGCCGGAGGCGGAAGTCGCGAGCGCGAAACTCGCGCGCAAGCCAGGCCAGATCACTGATGAAGATCGCAAGTGGTGGGCCTTTCAGCCCGTGCAGAATCCGAAGGTGCCAGCGGTGAGCACAGCAACGAATCCAGTGGATGCTTTTGTGCGCGCAAAGCTGGCGGAGAACGGACTCCAGCCCGCGCCCGAGGCCTCCCCGGAGGAATTGATTCGTCGTGTGACCTTCGATCTCACCGGTCTGCCGCCAACGCCGGAGGAAGTGCGCGCGTTTGTGCAGGAGACTGATGTCGAGAAGGCCGCGTCGAGAAGTGGAGACGTGAGGAAGTCGAGAGGCGGGGAACTTGCGAAAGGCTCACCGGCTGAGGCTTCTCCACCTCTCAACGTCTCAACCTCTCCACGTTCCCCTACCACCGCCTACAGCCGCCTCGTGGATCGCCTGCTTGCCTCGCCACGCTACGGTGAGCGCTGGGCACAGCATTGGCTGGACTTGGTGCGCTATGCGGAAAGCGATGGCTATCGCCTGGATTCGTATCGGCCCCATGCGTGGCCGTATCGTGATTACGTGATCAAGTCGCTCAACGACGACAAGCCGTATGACCAGTTCGTGCGCGAGCAGATCGCGGGCGACGAGATCGCGCCGGACGATCCGAGTGTGACCATCGGCACCGCCTTCCTGCGCCACTCGATCTACGAATACAATCAACGCGATGCCGAAGGACAATGGCGCGCGACCTTGGACGAGGTCACGGATGTGACTGGCGATGTGTTCCTGGGCCTGTCGGTGCAGTGCGCGCACTGCCATGATCACAAGTTCGATCCGATCCTCCAGAAGGACTACTACCGGCTGCAGGCGTTCTTTGGCAACATCACCTGGGCCGAGGACAAGGTGCTCGCGACCGCTGAAGAAAAACGGCAGCACGCGGAGCAGACGAAGGTGTGGGAAGCCGCGACCATGGAGCCGCGCAAGGTCATCGACAGCATCATCGAGCCACGCATTCAGAAAGCGCAGACCAACGCGATGGAGAAATTTCCCGACGAGGTGCAGGCCATGTGGCGCAAGCCCAAAGAGCAGCGCTCGCCGTGGGAGGAGCAGGTGGTGCAGCTCGCGTGGCGGCAGGCGGAGTATGAGCGCGTGCGCTTCAAGGAAGATAAGATGAAGGAGCCCGACGTCACAAACCTCGCCAAGGCCCGGGAGGAGTTGGCGAAGTTCGAGTCGCTCAAGCCAAAGCCATTGCTCACCGCGTTCGTGATCGGCGAGACGGGCACGAAGGGTGCGGAGACGAAGTTCAAAACACGCCGCGCTGGCGAGGTGAAGGTGAACCCCGGCTTCCTCACGATCCTCGATCCCAGGGACGCAACGATTCCCGAGCCCTCGGGCAGTGCCACGACCACAGGCCGCCGCACCGTCTTGGCCAACTGGCTCACGCGACCCGACAATCCGCTGACTACGCGCGTGATCGTGAACCGCGTGTGGCAGTGGCACTTCGGCAAAGGCATCGCAGGCACGGCCAGCGATTTCGGGCATCTCGGCGAAAAGCCCACGCACCCCGAGCTGCTCGACTGGCTCACGACGCAATTCGTGCAGGGTGGATGGAAGCTGAAGGACCTTCATCGGCTCATCGTCACAAGCGCGACGTATCGCCAGACCGCTCGCGGCACACCGCCAGCGGAGGCGATGCTGAAGGACCCGGAAAACCGTTTGCTGTGGCGCTTTAGCCCGCGTCGTCTCGATGCGGAGCAGGCACGCGATGCGGTGCTCGCAGCGAGCGGCGAACTCACCGGTCGCTCCACGGGCGAAGGTGAAGACAAGAGCAAGCCATGCCGCTCGGTGTATCTGAAGCGTATCCGCAACAGCCAGGAGGAGTTCCTTGCCAGCCTCGATCAACCCGCCGGGTTCCAGAGCATTCCTGAGCGCCAGGCCACAACGACCGCCACGCAAAGCCTGCTGCTGGTCAATGGCGAATGGCCACTCGACCGCGCTCGCGCGCTGGCAGCACGTTTGATCAAGAACAAGCCTGCGAGCGACACGGAACTGCTGCGCCAGCTCTACCAACTCGTCTTTGCCCGTGATCCCAAGGCTGACGAGGTGAAGGCGGCGACCGCATTCCTGAAGGAGCAGCGCGCTCAGTTGAAGCGCGAGGCACCACCGCCGCCGCCCGTCGCCTCGCCGCTGGCGGACGCGGCGAAGATCTTTGGTCCAGCCTCGAAGACGGCGAAGTCGATGATGCTCCAGCCTGGAACGCCGAACGAAAAGCTGCGCGTCAACTTGGACACCAAGATCGAGAACGAGCAGTTCGCCGTCGAGGCCGTGGTGATGCTCAAGTCTCTGTATCCCGACGCCGGTGTGCGCACCATCGTCTCGCGCTGGAACAACGGCAAATCCGAGAGCGGCTGGTCCTTCGGCGTGACCAGCGAGAAGTCGGCGCACAAACCTAACAACCTCATCATGCAGCTCAGCGGCGAGGACTTCCAGGGCAGCCAGCTCTACGAGGCCGTGCCCAGCGGACTGCGCATCCCGCTGAACAAGCCGTTCTATGTCGCCGCCAGTATTGACCCGCATCCCGCCGAGGGACATCAATTCGGCAGCACGATCACCTTTTATGCCCGCGATCTGAGCGATCCCGCCGCAGAGATGCAGAACATGACCGTCCACAGCCAGGTCTGCGGCGCATGGATCAATGACAAGCGCGTGCTGTATGTCGGCGGTCGCGACATGGACAAGAGGAGCCTGTGGGATGGTGCGATTGCGCGTGTGGCCCTGCGCAATGGCTTGCTCGATGCGGGCAAGCTCATGACCTGGGCCAGCAACGCGGACCCGACCTGCGTGGCAGACATCACCGCCGACCAGGTGCCCGCCATGGTGAAAGCCCCCGCCACGCGGCAATGGACATGGGAGTCCAGCGCGGCGGCCCCCAAGGCCAGCGGCGGCAACTTCGATCCGAACAAGGAAGCCCTCGCCGATCTGTGCCACGCGCTGATCAACTCAAACGAGTTCTTTTACCTGCATTGAGGTCAACTCGGTTGCAGCCCCGCCAGCTGCCGACACGTTAGCCTTCACTGCTTTTGAAAACTCCCTTCGGCTCACCGCGCAAACCTCGCAAACCGAAGAAGCCCGCGTATGCGCCGTCCGATGACTGGTCGCGTGTGCGCATGCTTCGGGAGAAGGCGATTGCCCAAGAGCCGCCGCCAGAGCCGGAGCATCCGCTGGTTGAAGCCATCGCGCGCAAGCTCACGGAGCCTGAACCACCGAAGCCCGCGAAGGTGAAAGCCGAGGCCGCACCGGCCAAGGCAAAGCCGAGTGCTTCGGCATTGGTGCGGTTCGTGGCGAAGACGGCGGAGTTCGAGGAGCGACTCGCCTTGTTCGGCAAGCAGCCACTGGTGCTCGATCACGTCACACCGCGCGCACAGGGTTTCGCGGCAGCGCTTTTGCTTCAGGCCGCGAAAGGCAAGCGCGTGTGGCTGGTGTGCGCGGACCCGAAGATGCAGGACCTCATCAACGCGGAGCTGAGCGTGTGGCAGGTGCCGCTGCTTTACTTCCCGCGTCAGATGGCATCGGTCGCAGGCGCACTGCCTGACCCTGATGCGGTGGCAGAGCGTGTGTCGGTGCTCGCGAAGAGCCGCACAACGAAGGAAGCCGTGGTGCTGTGCGCGGACAGTCTGGACGAGCAGGTGCCGACCTTGCGCGATGTCGAGACACAGCAGCGTTTCCTCAAGGTGGGGCAGCGGCTGGATGTCGAGGCACTAGCTGTGGAACTCGAAGCGGCGGGCTACGAGCGCGTGCCGCAGGTGATCGAGCGCGGTCAGTTCGCGCGTCGTGGTGGCATCTTCGATCTCTACTGCTGGCAGGCGGACGAGCCGTTGCGCATCGAGTTGTTCGACGACGAAATCGAGTCGTTGCGCGTGTTCGACGTGAACGACCAGGGCAGCGTGCGCAAGCTGGAGCAGGCGGGCATCATCGTTCAGCTCGCGGACTCGGACACGAAGACGAGCCTCGTGCGCGACTACATTGGCAAGGACGATCTCATCATTGCCATCGAGTGCGAACCGACGCTCGACTGCGACGCGCGCATCACGGTCGATGCGGCGGAAAAGGAAGGCGCGGAGGACTTCGCCACCGCCATTCACGACAACCCGCTCGGCGTGTTCGATGCGGCAGACTTTGTCATTCACGAGGCGCGGCGGCAGCAGTTCGACAAGCAGATCAGCGAGTGGCGCGCTGAGGGCTGGAAGGTGATCATCTTCTTCCACAACGAGTCGGAGTTGCAGCGCTTTGAGGAACTCAAGACCGGCACCAAAGCGACGCTGATGCTCGGCATGTTGTATCGAGGCTTCACGGTGCCAGCAGCGAAGCTCGCGGTGCTCACGGGCGCCGAGATCTTTGGTCGTCACCAGATCACGCGACGTGTGCGCGGCTCGAAGTTGGAGGAGGCACAGGTGCTGCGACACGCTCGCGATCTGGTGAAGGAACTGCGCGAGCACGACCTCGTCGTCCACATGGATCACGGCATCGGCAAGTTCCTCGGCATCGAGTTGCGCGATGGCAAGGAAGTGATGGTGCTGAAATTCGCGGAGGACGCACGGCTTTATGTGCCTCTGCAGCAAGGCCATCTCGTGTCGCGCTACGTGGGCGTGGGTGGCAAGGCGCCCGCGCTGAACAAGCTGGGCGACACCAAGTGGGCACGCACCCGCAAGAACGCGGAGCGCAGCGTGGAGGAGTTCGCTGCGAAGATGCTGAGCGTGGCCGCCGAACGCCAAAACGCGAAAGGCATCGCGCACGCGCCGGACACGAAGTGGCAGGCAGAGTTCGAAGGCAGCTTCATTTATCGCGAGACGCCCGATCAGCTCCGCAGTGTGGATGAGATCAAGCGCGACATGGAGAGCGAGCGTCCGATGGACCGACTGTTGTGCGCAGACGTGGGCTTTGGCAAAACCGAGGTGGCGATCCGCGCCGCGTTCAAGGCGGTGATGGGCGGACGCCAAGTCGCGATCCTGGCACCGACGACGGTGCTAGTGGCTCAGCATCTCAAGACCTTCCGCGAACGCATGAGCGAGTTTCCAGTGAGCGTGGAGATGCTGTGCCGACTCACGCCGCCGGACAAGGAACGCGAGATCATCAAAGGCCTAGCCGATGGCAGTGTGGACATCGTGATCGGCACGCATCGACTGCTGTCCAAGGACATCGTCTTCAAAGACCTCGGGTTCGCCGTGGTGGATGAGGAGCAGCGCTTTGGTGTTAAGCACAAGGAGCGCTTCAAGGAGATGTTCCGCCTCATCGACGTGCTGACGCTGAGCGCTACGCCGATCCCGCGAACACTGTATCTGGCGCTGATGGGTATGCGCGACATGAGCACCATCGAGACGCCGCCGCCGAGCCGTCACGCGGTGGCGACGACGATTTGTCCGTATGACGACCGCGTGATCCGCGATGCAATCAATGCAGAACTCGATCGCGGCGGTCAGGTGTATTTCCTGCACAACCGCGTGGGCGACATGGACGCGGTGAAGGCGAAGCTGATGGGCCTGTGCCCGCGTGCGCGCATTGTGATTGGGCACGGCCAGATGGACGAAGGGCTGCTGGAGGTGACGATGCACAAGTTTGTCAGTGGCGAGGCCGATGTGCTGCTATGCACGACGATCATCGAAAGCGGCGTGGACGTGCCGAATGCGAACACGATCATCATCGACCGCGCGGACCGCTTTGGCCTTGCGGACTTGTATCAACTCCGCGGTCGCGTGGGACGCGGCGATCAGCGGGCGCACGCTTATCTGCTGTTGCCTCGCGACTTCGTGACCGGTGGCGATGCGCGCAAGCGTGTGAACGCGATCAAGCAATACACGGCGCTCGGCTCGGGCTTCAAGATCGCCATGCGCGACCTGGAGATTCGTGGTGCCGGCAACTTGCTGGGCACTGAGCAGAGCGGCCACATCGCGGCGGTGGGCTTTGACTTGTATTGCCAGATGCTGAAGCAGGCGGTGAACAAGAACCAAGGCAAGCGCTCGCAGCGTCCGATCGATGTGGCGATGCGCGCGGACTTCCTGTGCTTGAGCGAGACCGCGTTCAACGGCGCACTGCCTGGGCTGGAGCCTGCGTTCATCCCGAGCGACTACATCGAGGACGCCAAGCTGCGCATCCAGGCTTATCGCGCGGTTGCTGAGGTCACTTCAAAGAAGGAAATCGACGAACTCGCGCAGCTGTGGCGCGATCAGTTTGGCCGCCTGCCCCACGCGATGGAGAACCTGCTCGTCTGCGCCGCGATTCGTCTCGCTGCTGCGCATCAAGGTATCACGTCGGTCGAGATCAAAGAACGCAAGCTCATGCTCGCACGCGGCACCGGCTTTATCATGGTGAACGGACGCTTCCCGCGATTGAAGACGGAAAGCGACGGCGTCGCGCAGCTCAACGAAGCGCTGGAGATGCTGCGAGCGTTTTGAGGACTACTTCAAGTTGGCCCAATACCACTCGAGCGCTTCTTCCAGCCCTTGCTGCACGTCGTGAGTTGGCTCGTAACCCGTGAGGCGCTGGATGTGTGAGATATCCGCCTGCGAGTGCAGGATGTCGCCAGGACGGAAGTCGCGATAGGTGGGCTGCGGATTACCAATGCTTGGATCACGACGCTGCAGGCTCGCGCGAATCGCGGCGAAGAGCTGGTTGAGCGACGTGCGGTCTCCGCGTGCAACATTGAAGACCTGCACGCCGATCTCGTCGTGCTGCGCGGTGGCGGAGAGCAGGTTGGCCTGCACCACATTGGCCACGTAGCAGAAGTCGCGCGAGGTCTCGCCATCGCCATTGATGAAGACGGTCTCGCCCTTGCGCAGCGCGGAGATCCACTTCGGCATCACAGCGGCATACGGTCCCTCGGGGTCCTGGCGCGGACCGAAGACATTAAAATATCTCAAGCCCACGATCTGCATGCCATAGCAGCGATGGAACACCTTCGCGTAGGTCTCGCACATGGCCTTGCTCGCGGCATACGGCGAGAGCGGGTTGCCGGTGCGGCCTTCGACCTTGGGCAGAGTGGGGTCATCGCCATACACGGAGCTGCTCGATGCATAAACGAAACGCTTCACACCTGCGACGCGCGCGGCGTCCATAAGATGCAAAGTGCCTGTGACGTTCGCCGCGTGCGTGTCGGTTGGGCGCTCGATGCTGCGCGGCACGGAGCCGAGGCCGGCCTGGTGCAAAACGTAGTCGCAGCCGATCATCGCACCTGCGCAGGTGGTTCGGTCCGTGATGTCGCCTTCGATGAAAAGCAAGTTGTGCCGCTGGTCGTTGCTCACCTTGGTGAGCACGTCGTCAATGTTCTTGCGATGGCCGGTGGCGAGATTGTCGAGCACCACGACCTTTTGATTCAGCTTCAGCAGCGTCTCGGTGAGATGTGAGCCGATGAAACCTGCGCCTCCGGTGACTAGCCATTGGCGTGGAGAAGCGAGGAGTTCGGTTTTGAGCTGATCGAAGGCGGACATGGGCGGGAAATCTCCCTCACTCCGTCGTCCCACGCGAATGATTTGATGATCTTCTCCACATCCAAAGGCCAGCAGGAAGAACCAGCAGCAATCCGAGCCAAGGCCAGCGAACCGCAGAACTCGGCGCTGGAGGCACGGCGGCCGCCTGTTTTGCGCCCCCAGGGACCTTGATGGGAGGCGTGGATTCACCGGGCAAGAGCATCTTCCATCGCGGCTCTTTGACACCGGGCTCCTTCATCCAGAAGACGAGTGTCTGACTGGATTCGCGAGGCACGATGAACGTCAGAGTTGTCACATCAGGTCGCCACTGCCAGGCTGCGGTGAGAAGTTGATGCTTCGTGTTGGGGTCTTCGGGACCGCTCGGCATCGGAGAGTCGGGATCAGGCTTGTCGCGGGGCGCAACGATCAGCGGAGCGAAGTCTGTGAGGGCACGCATTTGGTCGCCGCACATCAGTGCGAGGGCCGAGCGAAGCGCGGATTCGGCTTCCTCCTTGGAGCTGAGCATCGGGTTGCCAGCGTAGTCAGCGGTGATCTCCACATGTGCGATGCCCGCAGCATCGAAGTAAAACTTGGCATCGAGAAACTCGGTGCTGTGCCCAAACGCAAACAAGGGGAGCGCGATGGCTCCCCTTGCGATGAATCGGATGATGCTGCGGACGCGCATTACTTCTTGTTCCAGCGCAGCACACGGCCCCACTTGTTCCACTCGCACTCCAGGATGTTCCCGGCGTTGTCGAAAGTGATGCCGTGAGGCGAGGTCACAGTGCCCTGCTGCCAGGCTGCAGGCTCAATGCCAGGGGTGTTTGTGAACTTCTCGTTCACGCCGAGTGCGGCGACGAGCTTGTTCTCCTTGTCCCATACGCTGACGCGTCCGCCGATTTCGGCGACGCACATGAGGTCACCATGGAAGCTGGCGCTGCTCGGATTACGCACCGTTTCGCTGGTGATGGGAGCGGGCTTCTTCGGATCGCGAGGCGGGTTGCTGGCAATGGTGCCGAGGATGTTGCCATCGAGGTCGAGATGCAGGATGCGATTGTTGCCACGGTCGAGCGCAACGATGCGCTGCGGGCTGAATCGCGTATCAATGAAGATCTTGTGCGTGTTCTTGAACCCCCAGGGCTGCTCGGGGCCACCGAAGACCTTCTTGAACTTGCCTGCACGGTCGAAGACGAAGATCCAGCTCTTGCCATAGCCATCAACGATGTAGATGTCGCCGTTGCCAGCCACGTCGCAGTTGGTCAGCTTCAGTGCGCCCTTGTCCGCAGGGAATGCAGTCTTGGGAATCTCGAGCACCACGTTGCCATCGAGGTCGCATTTGATGAAGCGGTTCTCATTGAGCACGGCAGCGAAGATGAATTCCTTCCCGTCATCTTTGCGAACGACGAAGCCATGCAGCGATGCAGGCACGGGCAGCACCTTCTTGAAGGCTCCATCAGGACCATACACGAGCAGGCCGCCCGCTTTGTTGTCGGTGACGCTGACATAAAAATTGCCAGCGCTGTCACACGAGATCTCACCGTGACTGTTGCCGAGATTCTCTTGTCCGGGTGGTGGCTTGATGAAATCGGGAACGAATTCATACGAGACCTCTGCGGCAGCAGTGCCGACGAGAGCCAATGCGAGAAGGAGCGAATGCTTCAGATGGGTCATAGCGAGTGGGATTGGAGCGGGCCGTTTACGATGGGTCAATGCTGGATCAAACAATGATTCGATCAGACATGAAAAAAGCGCGGAGCCCGATCAGGCATCCGCGCTTTCCAAATCTAGCCGACTCAAGGGCTCACCAGCCCCCATCGTCATCGTAGCCACCGCTGCGTTTGCCGCGATCCCAGCCGCGATCACCTCGCTCGCGATTGTCACGTCCCCCACGTCCGCCGCCGCCACGATCATCACCCCAGTCACGACCGCCACCACCACCACCGAAATCGCGGCCACGGCCTGCACCGCCGCCGCCACCGAAGTTGCGGGGTCCACCCGGAGCACCTCCTCCGAAGTTGCGCTGGCCACCGCCCCCTGGCCGATCTTCTTTGGGACGTGCTTCCACGACCTTTGCCGGGCGACCACCAATCTCCTGTCCATTGAGAGCATTGATTGCTGCGGTGGCCTGATTGTTGTCCGGCATTTCGACAAAGCCGAAACCACGGGAGCGACCTGTTTCGCGATCCAAGATGACGCGTGCGTTGGACACATCACCAAAGGCTTCGAATGCCGCACGCAACTCATCATCGGTGAGCGTGTAGCTGAGGTTACTGACGTAGAGGTTCATTGAACTAGTTTAACACTGAGGGAGTTGTCGCCATGGAGCATGGTCAGAATCACGGTTCCATGGCGTGAAACCAGTTTTCCTGTCAGCGCTGGAAAGCGCATCGGGCAAAATGCTATCTATCGGCATTTTCGTGTCAAGCCTTGCGGATGGCGGAACGGGGAGGATTTTGCGGGCTTCTGAAACGCTTGTGAAAAATTTCACAAAATCGTCTTGCCGCATCCCTTCGCGCTCCGATACTCGCCGCACTTTCCTTTCCTGAGCCTATGTCAGAAGCCTCCAGCGCCCCCGCCGCCAAGCCCCCCGTGGACATGGTCAATGTGCAAATCAACGGCACCTGGCACCAGTTCCCCAAAGGCACGCGCATGATTGAGGCGTGCAAGCAGGTGAAGGCCGAGGTGCCCCACTACTGCTACCACCCGAAGCTCAGCTCCCCTGGCAACTGCCGCATGTGCCTCGTCGAGATGGGCATGCCGCCACGTCCCGCTCCCGGCACCGAGCCGGAGAAAGACGAGCACGGCTTCGCCAAGATTGGCTGGATGCCGCGCCCCGTGATCGCCTGTGCCAACACCGTCAGCGAAGGCATGGGCATTCGCACCGAAGGCAAACTCACCGAGGAGTGCCGTCGCGGTGTGATGGAGTTCCTGCTCGCCAACCATCCTCTCGACTGCCCGATCTGCGACCAAGCCGGTGAGTGCCGCCTGCAGGAGTTCAGCGTCGAGCACGGCCAGGGTGAAAGCCGTTTCCGCGAGGACAAAACGAAGAAGCCCAAGAACGTCGATATCGGCCCGCGCATTCGCCTTGATGACGAGCGCTGCATCATGTGCTCGCGCTGCATCCGCTTCTGCGATGAGATCGCCGATGATCCGGTGCTGGGCTTCACCGAACGCGGCACGCACACCACCGTCACGATCCATCCAGACAAGCGCCTGGAGAACAACTACTCGCTCAACACGGTGGACATCTGCCCCGTAGGCGCGCTAACGAGCAACGACTTCCGATTCCAGCAACGCGTCTGGTTCATGAAGGAAACCAACTCGATCTGCACGAAGTGCGGTCGTGGTTGCAACACTGAGATCAGCGCCCGCAGCGACACCTTGTATCGCCAGACGCCGCGCGAGAACAACGACGTGAACTCCACGTGGATGTGCGACCAGGGCCGTCTCGACTTCCACTTCGTGAACAGCGAATTCCGCCTCACCGATCCAATGGTGAAGACCGGTGGAAAGCACGCCATCGCCTCGTGGAAGAAAGCCATCCGCACCGCTGCCGACGCCTTGCGAGGACTCAATGGTGAAGAGATCGCCATCATCGCCAGCGCGCGCATGACCAATGAAGAACTCTACATGGTCAAGCAGCTCGCCGCCGCGACCAAGGCGAAGTTCCTCGACGTGATCCCCCGCAACGGCGGCGGCGACAACTACCTCCGCAGCGACGAACTCAATCCGAACACCAACGGCGTGAAGCAGATCCTCGGCATTGAGCCCGGTGCACAACTCGACACCATTCAGCGCGCTGTGCGCAGCGGCCTCGTGAAAGGCGTGATTGCTCTCGGTGAGAACTTGGTGAAGTGCGGCTTCGATACCGAATCACTCGGCAAGCTCACCGTCTTGGTCAGCGCGCACATCCTTGCCAACCCGACCGCCGAAGCCTCGCACGTCGTGCTCCCGGTCAACAGCTACGCCGAGAAGCGCGGCTCCATGATCAACGTCACCGGTCGTCTTCAGCGCCTCAACAAGGCCATCAGTTCACCTGGTCAGGCACGCGATACCTGGGAAGTCCTGCGCGACCTCGTGCTCGAGATCTCCGGCAGCAATGGCCTGCACAGCGTGGACGACGTCTTCAAGCGCCTCGCTGCCGAAGTGAAGTGCTTCGAAGGCCTCACGCTCAGCCGCATCGGCGACCTCGGCGTGCAAGTGCTCGAGACCACCGAAACGGTGCCGCTCCTTGAGCGCGAGAAAGAGCGCAAGGCCAAGGGCGTCATCGTAGGGTGACAAAGACACGGGGGACTTGCCCTAGCGCTTGTTTTCGGTGTCTTTTTGATCGCAGCTTTGTGCGCTCATGAGGCACCTAACGTGATAACACCCTTGTAATACTCTGATCCATCAGAGGGCTTGTTTTCTGAACTGCAAACTGGGAGTCTCATAGAGAGAAATCGAGTCCTCCCAGCGATGAAAACTAAACATGTCCTCTTAGCATTACTATCCATCTCGTCCCTGCCGCCAGTTCCTTTTACACGTGCTGAGGAAACCCTGGAACGCTCCTAGGATGATGCATTCGTGAGAAAAACAAATTCAAAGTCCCTAACTAGCAATGGACCTTCCTCTGTCCACCGCGCGGCGAGAGCTCGTCGCATGATCTGGATCAACCGGCCCAGCCAGAGCCACCTTCGAAGCCAGCGAATCGGGCGCACAGAATCAAGAAGTTCTAGCCTGTGACTATACTCTTCAGTCATACTCCCATGATGCGCCTCCCCACCCTGCTACTGATCTTGTCTTTTGGAGCTACGTCCGCTCGACCCGATGAGCCCTCCTTCTGGCGCTTCTCGGCGGGAGCTGTCTCCCGCCAAATCGGTGGACTCGACTGGCACTCTGGAACTCGGTCTGCTGATTTTCTGCTTCCTGGACTTGGAGCCGACTTCAACACGGTCGGTGCCGCCGGACCTGCTTCTGGAGCCGCCTCACGCAGCTATCAAAATGGTTATGTGAACCCGGATCCAAACACCTCGATTACTGGGAGCACTTGGTTCTGGGGCTACGAGGCAGACTCGCAGTTGCAGGGCAATTCTCTTATTTTCCAAGGGGGCGGAGGAACCATCGTTCAAACGGAGTTCACCAGCACCTCAGGCGACTGGACCGAGGGCAATCTGGACGGATTTGGCCCCACCTTGCAGGCAGAGTGGATCACACGTCTGAACGCGGAGTGGTCGTGGTCTGTGCTTGGCAGCTTTTTCTTCACGCAGTTCGATGCTGAGCACAGTGGCAGCACTTTTTCAGCCACTCACATGAGCCAAGTCCAGAGCGTGACGGACAGCTATGATCTGGGCGGTCTGCTGCCTCCTGCGGGTCCCTACCATGGCGACTTTGCGGGCCCCGGTCCGACGCTTCCCGTGTCGCCAAGTTCGCGTTCCTACCACAACGTGTCTGAAGAGAATGATCGTTACCGCAATGTGATCAGGCAGGCGTTTGAACTTCAATTACTGACCTTCAGCCTCGGACCCACCGTGGAGTGGCATCGTGGACGCTGGGGCGTGCAAGCTTCGGCCGGACTGGCGATCAATGTCGCCCGATGGGAGGCGGAGCAGCAGGAACGCCTGCTTCGGAACGGCGAGGAGATCCAATCATGGCTGGACCGCGAGACCGAGACGGAGGCCCTTTTCGGAGGTTTTGTGCAGCTAGCGGCGCATCGTTCTTTCGATCACGACTGGCATGTATCGGCGTTCGTTCGTTACGACTGGAGCCAGGGTATCGAGGCGTCAGTGGGACCCTCGACAGTCGAGGTCGATCTCGACTCCTTCACGGCCGGCCTGATGATTGGAAAGACCTTTTAGCAAAGTCTCATGGCAGGGTGTGCGCTACCTGAATCCACGCAGTTGCCCCTACCCAATCTCGCACTCGAGACGCTAAGGCGTCCCCTGATGGCTGGTCCTTCACAATGGCAAACATCGTGGAGCCTGATCCCGACATGAGAGCCGCCACGGTTTCCTCCTGCTGCAGGAGCCACGTCTTCAATGCGGGGAGGAGCATGTGCTTGGCGAAGACTGGCCTCTCAAGGTCATTCACCATCTCTCCCCAGGCACAGACCTGCGGTGCGTAGCGCACTCCCGGAATCTCCACGGAGGCCTGCCATTGCTTGTAGGCCCAAGGGGTTGGAATGCCAAACGGAGGTTTGATCAGCACGAGGGTCAGTTGATGAGGGAGATCCACCGGCTTCACCACCTCTCCCCTGCCCGAGGCATCACAGACACAGCCATGAACGAAGAACGGAATATCCGAACCAATGGTGCCGGCGATGGAGCAGAGATCCTCGATGCTGAGAGGCTCGCCGGTGAGTTGATTCACCCCTCGGAGCACTGCGGCGGCGTCACTGCTGCCCCCTCCGAGGCCGGCCCCCGAGGGAACTCGCTTCTCCAAATGCAACTGCCAGGACCGATGAATGCCGGTTCGCTGCTCGAAGGCTCGGAGCGCTTTGAGTGCCAGATTCGATTCATCCACCGGCAACGAAGCATCCGAGCAGGTGAGCTTTGTCTCAGCCCCTTCAGGAAGAGCCTGGATCGAGACCTCATCCGCGATGGAGATGGGGCACATCCGCGTGTCAACAGCATGGAACCCATCATCGCGCTTCCCGAGGACCTTGAGCCACAAATTGATTTTGGCGGGGGCGCTGAGGACGACAGAAAAAGGGAGCAGGCTCATGAGCGGGCAGGATTAGCGCTTCCACGGGAAGCATCAACTTCCACGAAGCCCCAGGAGGGCCAGCATTCGCCCCGTCCTGCCTTTCTCGACCCGATAGGAGTAAAAACGCGCCGTGTCCTGTGCCGTGCACAGCCCACAGTCATGGTAGTTCTCGGGCCTGACACCTTCTTGCAGACATTGCTCACGTATCGCCGAGGCAAAATCCACTTCATAGTGCGGCGGGCGAATGCACGGACTCAACTGGACGACCATGTCTGCGGCGTCTGAGCCAAACTCACGCTTCATGGCCACGATCGCCTCTCGGACAATCCCCAGCTCTGAGCCCTTCTTTCCCGAGTGCACAAGCCCCACGCAACGCTGGCGTGCGTCGTGGAGGAAGATGGCTCCACAATCGGCCACGTAGATTCCCAGCAACACGTCCGGATCGTTGGTCACCAAACCATCGGCCGCCAAGGCGATCTGGTCGCTGTTCCGATCAACTCGAACGACCAGAGAACCGTGGATTTGCTCGGCCGTTCGCAAACTTGCCTCGTCATACCCCATCTCCCTCACAGCTGCCATGTGCCAGGGCACCAGACACTCGAGCGCCTCTTGCCTGTCAACGTCGAGGGCCAAGCCCGCCTGCCTCAGCACAAACCGATGCGACACATCGGCTAGGGCTGGGAAAGTCATCGACGAGACCGTATTCATAACGAGTGGGCAAAAACAGAAAGTCCGGTCAACTCATGGCGAGCAGACCGGACTTTCAAAATTAAATGATCTCGGATGACTAGCGCGGCATCGCAGAGTCATCCAGCTTACGATAAGCTGAGATGAAGCTGCCAGCGTCGGCGGTCTGCGTCTCCTCCATGGCTTCAGCAATGCGAGCCTGCAGTTCGTCACGTAAGCGACTGACAAGATCGACGCCCTTCGAAGTAATCCTGACCAACACCTTGCGGCGGTCGTCAATGGCATGAGTGCGCTCCATGTAGCCGAGCTTTTCAAGCCGATCTACGAGACCGGTCGCGGCAGCCGTGGAATGCCCCATCTTGCGAGCGATATCCGTCATTGTTAGCTCCTTTGATGTGGAGAGGTAGCTAAGGAGGAAGAACTGAGCAAAAGAGATATTGTCCTTATTCAGGTCTCTCGAAAGGTTCAGCAGGAACTCGCGCTGGCTGAACAAGATGAAGTCCGCCAATTTCGCGTGGTCGCGGGGCGGGAGTTTGGTTCCATTGAGAGCTGACATGGTCGAGGGAGTTAATTTTTTGAAATTACAATCAGACTGATGGAGATGATAACAAGACGCCAGATAATTTCAAGTGAAATTATAGTTTTAATAAATAGATAACATTCTCGGGTGTTTTCTATGCAGCTATATTACTCAACCATCCTCGAATATCAAGTCAAACTTGATCTCTTTTTTAAATTTGCGGCACGTAACTGCAAAATTTATCCACCGCCTGACTTTCGGTGGCTCCCAGAATTTGTTTACCGCCCAATAGCAGTCACCTGGGGATGCTTCCGACAGAATGCCTTCACCTCTTCGTCGGTCATCACCATGAAGGCCGTCGAAAGCGCATCAGACATTGCTGCCGTAGGGGCCAGGACGTAACTACGCCGTCCATTCACAGGCACTGGTGCTAGCGTCCTCGGATCAAGAATGTGATTGCCCTGCACAGCAAAACCCGAACAACTCAATGCATCTCCCTTCAGTTGTAGAATCTCAGATTCTTCGAGGTGCATCTCCACTGGCCACCCCTCTTCATCGGGTGCATCCCCAATCGCGACGAGGGTGCTTTCCCCAGCGTTGATCAGCGCACAAGTCACCTCCTCTTCCTCCAAAATTCGGACCGCTTGGTCCAAGGCATAACCCTTGCCAACAGCACCGAGGTCGAAAACGATCTCATCCGCATGCACCGTTATCCGAAGCCCATCGGGATCGAGACTAAACTTGTCCATGCCGACGCGGCGCTTGATTTGATCAAGCTCCCCCTCCACCGGCTGCCGAGGTGATCCATCCGGGTTCCTCCAGACTTTCATGAGGGGTCCCATCGTCACATCAAAGGCCCCGAAAGTCTCCGAGTGCACCGCCTTGGCGAGACTCAGGCAATCCCAGGCCGCAAAATCCAGCCCTGTGCTTTCTCCTTTCTTCAGTAGGCTGATTCGCCAGATTTCACTCGTGGGTCGAAATCTGCTCAGTTCCTGCTCCAGACGATCAACCTCGCCAAAAACGGCAGCGGCTGCCTGGCGAGCCCTTACTGGCGAGATTTCAGGCATTGCTATCACCACCTCAAACTCGGTGGCCATGGCTTCATGCCGGAACCTGTGAATCCCCGTCATGGCACCTTGATCTTCGTCTTGGCAGCCGTGTAAGTATCCCACAATCCCTTCTCGACCAGAAGAACCACGTTAGTCCCTGGCCCCCTCATCCCATAGACATCAGAGACAAACTGCTTGTCCTTGCATGCCGAACGAACATCGGCAGCCATCGCCTGATCAACCACGATCACCGATGCGTCCAGACCAGTAGGAACCTCGGTCTGATAACCTACCTTGTCATGTTCACGAAGATACCAGGGCAACGGCCATCCGGCATCCATCGTGATCACTTGAGCAGTGAAATCTGCCTTTTGAAACTCCGCCAAGCCCCGCAGCTTTTCCACCAACTGCATCGCACTGGAAGTCGTGTGACTATACACATACGGACCCCTCAGATTTGCTCGGCCACGATCCCGGATCGTAAACATCGATTGATCGCAAAGATGATAAAGACCCGCGATCAGAAGCATCGAGCAGAGTCCCTTCCACAAGCGGCTTTGTGATTGGGCAAATACCACCTGCGCCCCCACCCCCGCCAAAAGCGTCAGCACATGCTGCACCGACAGGAAAGTCCAAGGCGTCTTATAGGGGATGATGGAATAAAAGGCCAGAGCCACGAGGGCATACACACTCAGAAACACCAGGAACGCCTTTCTTGGTTCTTCACGCTGAAACCGTCCTGCAAAGGCGTGAATCATGCCCACTACCGCCAGCCCCCCGATCATCGCTTCCGTCCACAAAAAGAAGTCCTTCGTCCACAAAAGGACCGAAAGGTAGTAATACCAAGGCTTCTCGTGCCCCGCCCCTGTCGAACGATGAGCATAGCTCCCGTAAGTCGTGAAGCTCTCCTTAACATCATCCCAAAACCTGAAAAATCCCGAAAACAGCATCACCGAAACCACCAGCGCAATCACCCCACCCCATATCCATGGCCATTGGATGAAATGCCTGCTGCGTCCGATACTGAGATGCAACCCGCGATTGCGATGCTCGAAGCCATCGGTCAACAACTTCGCCGCCACCCACCCACAAAGCATGGCCACCATGTTGATGATGAAAGTCTCCTTGGTCGCATGCATCAAACCCAGTGACGCCCCGACAAGCACAAGCCACAGCCAACTCTCGTAAACCGAGAAGCGCCAGCATCCAAACATGAAGAGCGCCAGCCACAAAACGTAGGGCACCTCCATGATGTAATACCGCGAGTAAAACACCATCATCGGCGAAACTGCCATGATCAGCATCGCAATCGATGTCGCCCCTCGTCCCAAAGCATCCGTCACCAGCAACGTCGAGAGCACCAGAAGCACCCCGAAAATCACGACCACTCGGCGCAAATCAGCCTCCGTGATCCCCATCGAATCCCCCCAGCCCGCCAGCGTGCCATAAACCCACGTCGCGTAGTGCAAGACCGGCCCATGGAAGTCGTGGGGATCATAGTCGAATCGACCCTGCTTGCACATGTCGATGAACTTCATGCCCAGAATCGCCTCATCTGTGTGCATCGGACGCAACCCCAGATCTGGCAGACGGTAAAACAACGCCAGCCCCACCGCCAAAGCCGCCAGAAGGGCCAAAGCCATGCCAGACATCGGCTTTGTCCGATTGGAGTAACTGGAGAGCGTGGAGGAAGGCATGGCGAAAAGCGGCGCGGGTAATAGACTGGGTTTACGAACCTGACAATCCTCATCTCAGCGTCAGTCCAACCAGCGCTTGCCCTTCGCCCGATTCGGCCTATCTTCCTCCCTCTCCAAAACGGGGGCGTTCTGGTTTCGACGGATCGTCTGAGTTCGGGGCTGCATGCCGAGGATGATTCGTGTTCCTCGTAAAAAACCGGGTCAAACAAATAACAGCAAACTCTAACGAGCTCGCTCTCGCGGCCTAAGCCCCGCGACGTCCTTCAGGTAATGTCTGGTAGCCTGAACGACGCAACTACCAGGCTGGCCAGTTGATCGGGTAACCGGGTCGAAGGCAAGATCCAACAGGTTCCTGGGTGAAGTGGATGCGGTCATCAGCAGCCACCCACCGAGATTAAAGAGATGACTGAGCATGGAGACGCTACGGGTGAAGGCAGTTCGGACAGGGGTTCAATTCCCCTCGCCTCCAATTTCTTGATCTACAAGAAGGAAAGTTCTTCAAAACGAAAGCGGCGTATTTGGTGCTGTGGCGTCCTTCGGCCAGGGGTTCTTGTCATTGAAGACGAGCATCTCTTCTTCGGTTTCGACCTTGGCGAAGGTCTCGTTGATCTGCTCTTCTTTGGCCCAGACTCGCAGACTGTTGAGTCCGAGATGGCGGATGAAGAACGGATAGGCCGCGAGACGTTTGCTCGGTCCAAAGTCGTGCCCTTCGAGCGGGAAGTGGGCGTTCACGACTTTGTCCGTAGCGCCGTAGAGGCTGTAGATGTGCTGGATGTAGGGGAACTCCACCTGTGGTGTGTTCTTCGTGTAGTCGGCTCCATTGGAAATGACCAGCAGCGGACGTGGCGCGGTCATCGCTGCGATCTCGGCATTGTTGGTTTTGTGATTCGGCCCCCAATGAATCGGCATGCCGCTTTCACAGGGACAACCGCCAAAGAAATGCGCGGACACCTGGCAGCTCGGCACCGCCACCGCGATGCGCTCATCCAAGGCGGAGGTCAGGAAGGTCTGCGTGGCACCGCCGGAGTTTCCAGTCATGCCGATGCGCTTGGGATCGACGCCTTCGATGGATGAAACGAAGTCGAGAGCACGGATGCAGTTCCACATGATGAGTCGCTGGATCTCCGGCACCTTGCTGTGGTCCCAGCCGGCCTTCTTCGTGTCGCCATAGCCCACCATGTCATAGTGGAAAACGACCGCGCCCATGCGTGCCAGCACTGCACATCGAGTCTGGCGCGATGGCAAAAAGCGCCCGCCATGTCCATGTGCAGACACGATGCCTGCATACGGCCCTTTCAGCCCCGTCGGCCGATACAGCGTGCCGGTGATATAGAAGCCGGGCCAACTGCGGATATACACGCTCTCCGCTGTGTAGCCTTCATAGGTTCGCTTGTTGGAATACACCGGATCAAGCGGCGGCTTCTCAGGTAGATTCGCCAGCCGTGCGCCTTCGAGAATGCCTTGGCGAATAGCCGCTTTGCGCTTCTCCCAGCTCGCCAGATCAGGCGTGGCCTTTTTGAAGGCCTCAAGCTCCGCGATGGCTTCCTCAGGCGTTTGGTCATTGCCCATGCGCAAATGCCAACCCTCGGGCAAATTTGGCAGCGGCTTCTTCTCCTCGGCTCCAAAGATGGATTGGCCAAACAAACCCGTCATCAATGCGGTGCCCGATGTGGCAATGAACGAACGTCGTGTGCGTGAAGTCGGGAAGAGAGTTGGATGCGTCATGAGTGATGGTTGGGTCGTGAGACGGCCCGATAATCTACGCGGACTGTCATCGGGTTTTCGCGGTTCTTGGAGTGTGGTGCTGTCGTCTCGAGTGCCCCACACTGATAGGGGCAATGCATCGGCGATGTATTATCCGAATGCGCCATTTCCTGCTCTCGCTGCTCATTGTCACATCTGCCAGCCTCACTTCTGCCTCCGATCTTCATGTGGGCGCAGCGACGATCAATATCACACCGGACCGCCCGGTGGCAATGGATGGACAGATGCATGTGCGCATCTCGGAGAAGGCCGAGACACAGATCTATGCCACGGCACTCGCACTTGAATCACGCGAGGGAGATCAGTCGCTGGATCAGGCCATCATGATCTCGTGCGACCTCGTGGGCATTCGTCAGGGACTCATCGAAATGGTGCGCGAGAAAGCGAAGGACAAGCTGCCCGGTTTTGATCTGAATAAACTCGTTCTCAACGCCACGCACACTCACACCGCGCCGGTGACGATGAAGGGAGATCGCTACAATTTGCTCGGCAAGAATGTGATGCTGCCGATGCAATACACCGAGTTCCTGGTGGATAAGATCGTGGAGGCTGCGGTGCACAGCTGGAGCAGTCGCAAGCCAGGCAAAGCGGGCTGGGGACAGGGTCAGGCTGTCATCGCGCAGAATCGCCGTGCGACCTATGCGGACGGCACCGCCAAGATGTATGGCCCCACGAACGTGCCGGACTTTCGCGGCATCGAAGGTTACGAGGATCACAATCTGAATGTGCTGTTCTTCTGGGATCAAAACGACACGCTCATCGCCACGGCGGTGAATGTCCCCTGCCCATCGCAGGAAGTGGAAGGTCTCAAAGTGATCCACGCCGACTTCTGGGATTCTGCGCGTCGTCAGTTGCGCGAACGTTATGGCAAAGACTTGCACATCCTCGCCTGGACCGGCGCTGGTGGCGATCAAGTGCCGCGCCCGATGTATGGCAAAGCCGCCGATGAGCGCATGCGCCGTCTGCGCGGCCTCACACGGCTCGAAGAAGTCGCCCGGCGTGTCGTTCGCGGCTGGGAGGAAGCCTATGAAGGTGCCAAACTGGAGCCTGTGAGCGGCGCGGTGTTGCAGCATCACACGCGGAAGATCGATCTGCCCTGGCGCAAAGTGACCGAGAAGGAACTGGCCGATGCCCAGAAGGCTGTCGAGCAATACCAAGACGATCCCAAGGAGCAGTGGAAGTATCTTTGGAACAAAGGCGTCGTGGATCGCTACGAAGCCGAGAAAGCCGGGACGGCGGGTGTCTTCCAAATGGAACTCCACGCCCTGCGCCTCGGCGATGTCGCCATCGCCACAAATGAGTTTGAACTCTTCACCGACTACGGCGTGCAGATGAAAGCCCGCAGCCCGGCCGTGCAGACCTTCCTCATCCAGCTCACCGGCTCCGGCGGCTATCTGCCGACACCGCGAGCCGTCGCCGGCGGCAGCTACAGTGCCATCATCCAAAGCAGCCGCGTCGGCCCCGAAGGCGGCCAGGTGCTCGTGGATGAAACCGTGAAGGCCTTCAACGATCTTTGGCCTGCGCCAGCACCAACCGAGGCGAAGAAATGAAGCATCGCTCACTCCTCCTATCGCTGCTCTCGCTCGTCGTAGCTCCTGCCTTGCTCGCGCAAGGACCGGGCAAACAGAGTTCATTCGCCGGAAAACGAGTGCTTTTCATCGGCATCGACGGTTGTCGTGCGGATGCCGTGACGGCGGCGATGGCACGCGGAATGGCTCCACAGATGAAAGGGCTCAGCGAGGGTGAAAACGGCCTCATCTCGCTGAAATGCTACGCCGGAGGTGAAATCGGCACGCCGACGTATCAGCCGACCGTCAGCGGTCCTGGCTGGACGAGCCTGCTCACCGGCGTGTGGATCAATCAGCACGGCGTGAAGGACAATCGCTTCATCGGCGGGCGGCTTCAGGCGTATGCGCACTTCATGCGGCGGATCAAAGAAACGCAGCCGAAGTCGTTTTGCGCCTCCTTTGCCGACTGGCCGCCGATTCATGACTACATCGCCGATGGATCGCGAGTGGGAGACAAGGAGTTCCTCGATGTGAAGTTCACCGCCGTGCCGGATGCCAAACGCCACTTCATCGACAACCCCGAAAAAGACATCGAGGTGCGTGACGCGGCACTTAAGACCCTGCGCGAGCAGAATCCTGACGCCTTGTTCGTCTATTTCGGTTCCGTGGACGAGTTTGGCCACGGTGCCATCGACGAGCGCGGAAGCTTCTCACCCGAAAACGTCATCTACCTCAATGCCATCAGCCATGTGGACTCCCACATCGGCGAGTTGATCCGCGCGATGCGTGCGCGACCCCAATTTGCCGAAGAAGACTGGCTGGTCTTCATCACCACCGATCACGGAGGCCGTGGCAACGCTCACGGAGGTGACAGCGACATGGAGCGGAACATCTGGCTGATCGCGAACGGCACCCACCTGCCACGCGAACGCCTTCTCCATGCACCCGTGCCGCAAACCGCGCTGGTGCCGATGATCTACAAGCATCTCGGCATTTCCCAAAAGCCGGAATGGACCCCAGAACCACCCAAGCCGCCGCCAGCCGCCGAGCCAACCAAACAGTGATGACGTAAGCCACCTAGCTGCGGGCACTCCAATTGCATGCTCAGGGCTTCTCGATCACCAAACCGGCTTTATCATCAGGCCGCGCCACAAGCACCTTGGCCTGATTTCCCTTTGTTTTGCCATCCTCACCCTTCACGACCGTGTTTTGTGCGATGAGAAAACGTCCGCCGCTGATGGGCGCGATGCCCACGGAAGCATTGAACTCCCATTTGCCGGCGAACTGGAACTTGTCGTCGGCACGAAGCAGCACGGCGGGCTTGCCGTAACAGCCAAACCACCATGCCCCATCAGCATAGGCGACGGTTTGGATGCCCATCAATGTGTAGCCGCTGGCGATCACGTGGCGTTTCACGAACTTGAAGCTCTCGTCATACTCATAGGCGTAGTTTTCGTTCACACCGGGCGGCAAACCGCCGACGATGATGAATTTGCCGTTGTGCCATGCCATTCCTCCCGCGCCGTGCACCAACTCAGGCACGCGATGCTTCGCGAGCTCAGCAAGCGTGTCGCCATCATAGACATAGACCCACGAATCAGCCTCGCCAGCCGGCCGATTGAACTTGCCCAGATTGGTGGCGACATAGACGCGTCCGTCGTGGAAGCACAAATCGCCATGATGATTCGCCACCGGCACTTTTTGGAGCACGTGGCCATCGGTGTCCGTTTTGACAAGGAAATCGGTCCAGCACCAGAAAATAGCGTCCTTGTCATTCGTGCAGATGCCCTGGAGATGACGTGGATAGATGCCTTCGCACGTCGTGGCATGAAAATCGGCCGCTTGGAGGGATTGAAGCGCGAGGAAGGCGAGAATGATCAGACGCATGGAAGTGAAAGTTACTTGGCTTCGCCGTGGGCGAGCTTGTTGTTGGCGAAGGTGTTGCTCTCGCCGCCTTCGATGCGCAGCGACGGCGCAGGTTGGCGGTCTTTTCGACGATCAGCGATGAGGCAGCCGGTGACGAGGCTGTGGCTGGTGTTCTGCATCCAGAGGCCTGCGCCGTCGCTGTCGAGGATGGTGCAGCCGCTGATGTTGAAGGTGTCGCCGTTCACGATCTGCACGGCGGCGGGATGCGTGCGCACGCCGTCGATGTGCAGACCGGTGAGCGTGATGTCGCGGCAGTCGCGGAAGACGAGGCCGCCTTTCACCGCAGCGGCCTTGCCTCGATAGTAGGGCGGATTGCGGTCAAAGGTGTTCGGGCCGATGGAGAGGTTGCTGCAACCGACCGCGAGTAAATCATGCTCGAAGCCGACGCCGAAGGTGTTGCCGGTGATGACGGCTCCGCGCACTTCTTGGAGGTCGATGTTCACGGAGACATCGCTCAAAACATTGTCGCAGATGCTCAGGTGGCCCCAGCGGGCGGTTTCGTCGTTGCCGTAGGGCTTGCCTTTGCCGATGAAGCGCACATTGGCCGAGCCTGGGGAGACGCTGTTGTGCTGGATGGTGCAACCGGTGATGCTGACCTCGGCGGTGGAGCCTTCGGTGCAGTCGATGAGCACGTTGGCGGTCGGCGGTGCGTCGGGAGCCATGTTGCTTTCGATGTCGCAGGTGCCGATGTGGAGGTTTCTCACACCGCCGCCGCGTGTCACCACGCCGCCGGCGGCATTGTAGCTGATGTGGCTGCCAATGATGTTCGACTGGTGGAGATCGACATGGTCATAAAACACGCCGACACCGCGGTTGTGATACAAATGACAGTCGCTGATGATGACGTTGCGATTTCGCACGCTCAGGCGCACACCATGCCGTGCTTCATGCACGGAAACACGCGTGATCGTGAGCTGCATCGTGCCCGTGGCCTCAATGCCATCCGCCTCGGCATGCGCGCCGACGATTTCGATGCCATCCACCATCGGCGTGCGCTGCCGGGCGAAGATTTCCGGTTTGAGGCTCGTCGGATCGGCCGTGCCGCCGTGCGTGCCTTTGAAATGAAACGCGGGGCCTGTGCCTTCCATGACGAATCGTGCCACGCCATCGCCGTTGAGCGAGATGAAGCCCGTTTGGTCGAGATCGACCACGACCGGCTTTGTCAGCCGATACGTCCCACGCCCAAAACGCACCGCGCCACCCGCATCGACCATCGATTGCACCGCATCGGTGTCATCGGCCTTGCCATCGCCAACAGGCTTGGCGTGCAGTGAAAGGGTGAATGCGGTCAGCGCGAGAAATAGAAGCCGTGAAATCATGTCGCGGTCTCATACGCACGCCGCGCCGTCATTTGCGCGACGCAAAATACGCCTCGAAAGTCTTCGCGAGGCCTTCGCCGAAGGTGATCCAGTGTTTGCCCATCGCAGGTTCCTTCAGCTTCTCGATGTAGTTGCAGTTGAACTCGAGGATGACGGCATCAATGCCGAAACGCGAGAACCAGCCTTCGCCGAGGGTGCCGGGA
>JAEUHN010000013.1 GCA_016795365.1 Verrucomicrobiaceae bacterium | reverse complement strand
GCCGAGTGCCGCCGCCGGATCGACGAACTGACGACGCGCACCGGTCTGCGGCCTTTCCTTGACCGCCCGGTGGGTAAGCTATCCGGCGGCATGAAACAGAAGCTGGGCATCTGCTGCGCGCTCATCCACGACCCGGACCTGCTCATTCTCGACGAACCGACCACAGGGGTTGATCCACTCTCTCGCAGCCAGTTCTGGAGCCTCGTGGACGGCATCCGCCGGGAACGGCCTGGGATGAGCGTGATTGTGGCGACGGCTTACATGGAGGAGGCAGATCGCTTCGACTGGCTGGTGGCCATGGATGCGGGCAAGGTGTTGGCCACCGGCACTCCCTCCGAACTGCGCACACGCACCGCGACGGATTCCCTGGATGCCACCTTCATCGCCCTGCTGCCGGAGGAAAAACGGCGTCTCCACCAGCCGGTGGTGGTTTCCCGCTTCGCCCCCTCCGAGAAGGATGAGACCGCCATCGAAGCACGGGGGCTGACCATGCGTTTCGGCGACTTCACTGCCGTGGAGCGGGTGGATCTGCGCATCCGGCGCGGCGAGATCTTCGGGTTCCTTGGCTCCAACGGCTGCGGCAAAACCACGACCATGAAAATGCTCACCGGCCTGCTGCCGCCCACGGAGGGCAAGGCATGGCTGCTGGGCCATGAAGTCGATCCGCATGATGTCGGCACGCGTCGGCGCGTCGGCTACATGTCGCAGTCCTTCTCCCTCTACACGGAACTGACGGTGGAGCAAAACCTCGTTCTTCACGCCCGCCTGTTCCAGGTCCCTGCGGAAGAAATCCCGGCCCGGGTGGATGAGATGGCGAAGCGCTTCGGGCTTGAAGGCGTGCTCTCATCCATGCCTGAGGCGCTGCCGCTCGGCGTGCGGCAACGCTTGTCCCTGGCCGTGGCCATGGTTCACAAACCAACCTTGCTGATCCTCGACGAGCCGACTTCCGGCGTCGATCCCATCGCCCGTGATCAGTTTTGGCAACTCATGCTCGATCTGGCCCGGCAGGACAAAGTCACCATTTTCATTTCCACCCATTTCATGAACGAGGCGGAGCGGTGTGACCGCGTCTCGCTGATGCACTCCGGGCGGGTGCTCGTCAGCGGTCCCCCTGAAGAGTTGGTGAGGGACAGCAGTGCCCACTCGCTGGAGGAGGTGTTCATCAAACATCTTCAAGAGGCGTCGGCCAGCGACAATCTGCCCGCCGCATCCTCCCTGGCAGTGTCCCCGATGCCTGACGCCGGCCGTGTCTCCGCACCACCCGTAAAGCGGGTCTTCGCCTTTGGCCGGGCGTTCAGCTACATGCGGAAAGAAGCGCTGGAGTTGCGCCGCGATCCGGTGCTTGCCGGCATGTCACTCTTCGGCACGGCTCTGCTCATGTTCGTCATGGGCTACGGCATCAGCCTGGACGTGGAAAACCTGAGCTTCGCCGTGCTGGACCACGACCAGACCACCCTGAGCCAAAACTATGTCCTTAACCTCACCGGCTCGCGCTATTTTGTGCAGCAGGCTCCCATCCTTGACGAAGCCGATCTCGACCGCCGGATGCGTTCCGGCGAACTGGCGCTCGCCATCGAAATCCCGCCCGGTTTCGCCCGCGATGCGCAGGGTGGAGCCCCCGTGCAAATCGGCGCGTGGGTGGACGGTTCCATGCCGCAGCGTGCCGAGACCGCGCAGGGGTATGTGTCGGGAATGCATCAGGGCTGGCTGGCACAAATGGCCGCGCGGAGCTCCGGGCTTGAGTCCGCTTCGGGTGCTCTGAACATCGAGACACGCTTCCGCTACAACCCGGATGTGCGCAGTCGGCCCGCCATGGTTCCGGCTGTCATTCCCATGCTGCTGCTCATGATTCCGGCCATGCTCACAGCACTCTCCGTGGTGCGTGAGAAAGAGCTGGGCTCCATCGTCAACCTCCATGTGACACCGGTGACGCGCAGCGAGTTTCTGATCGGCAAACAAGCGCCCTATATCTTTCTTGGGATGCTGAATTTCCTGCTGATGACACTGCTGGCTGTCACCGTCTTTGACGTGCCCGTCAAAGGCAGTTTCACCACACTTGCTGCCGCCGCGCTCATCTTCGTCGTGTTCGCCACGGGCTTTGGTCTGCTGGCCTCGGCATTCACCCGCAGCCAGATCGCAGCCATGTTTGTCACCATGATTGGCACCATGATTCCCACTGCCCAGTTCGCGGGACTGATCAATCCTGTCTCCTCACTGGAAGGTGCCGGAGCAGTTATCGGAAGGCTCTACCCGGCCACGCACTTCCTGACGATCAGTCGCGGCGTCTTCAGCAAGGCGCTTGGTTTTTCCGATCTCCACGCCTCATTCATTCCTTTGATCCTGGCTGTCCCTGTGATCATGGGAGTCGCGATTGCCCTGATCCGCAAGCAAGACACCTGATCATGAGCCGTCTCGCCAACATCTATCGCCTGGGGGTGAAGGAACTCTGGAGCCTGGCCCGTGACCCGATGATGATGGGGCTCATCGTCTATGCCTTCACGGCCATGGTTTACATATCTGCCACGGCGATGCCGGAAGCACTGCATCATGCCCCAATCGCCATCGCTGATGAGGACACTTCGCCGCTCTCAGCCCGAATCGCGTCCAGTTTTCAGCGACCCAGCTTCATGTCACCCGCCATGATCTCCGCAGCCGACGTGGATGCGGGGCTGGATGCCGGAGACTATACCTTTGCCATCATCATCCCGCCTGATTTCCAGCGCGATGTTCTTGCCGGAATGCGTCCCACGCTTCAGTTGAATGTGGACGCCACGCGGATGAGCCAGGCATTCACGGGCAGTGGTTACGTCCAGCAGATCATCAATGGCGAGGTCACCGAGTTTCTCCAGCGCTATCGCGGCGTCCCTGCAGCCCCCGTGACTCTGACATTACGCGCCCGCTTCAATCCCAACCTCACCCCGGCCTGGTTCGGAGCTTTGATGGAAATCATCAACCTCGTCACCATGCTCTCCATTGTCCTGACCGGCGCGGCGCTGATCCGCGAGCGCGAACACGGCACTATCGAGCACCTGCTCGTCATGCCCGTGAAACCCGCCGAGATCATGCTTTCCAAAGTGTGGTCCATGGCCCTCGTCGTCCTCGTCGCGACCACACTCTCCCTGCTGTTCGTCGTTCAAGGCCTGCTGCATGTGCCCATCGAGGGTTCCATCCTGCTGTTCCTGACCGGCGCGGTGCTGCATTTGTTTGCCACCACTTCAATGGGAATCTTCATGGCCACGCTGGCGCGCACCATGCCGCAGTTCGGCCTGCTGCTCATCCTAGTCCTGCTGCCCTTGCAAATGCTCTCCGGAGGCATGACCCCGCGCGAAAGCATGCCGGAATTCGTCCAAAACATCATGCAGGCTGCACCTACGACCCATTTCATCTCAGCATCCCGCGCCATCCTCTATCGCGGCGCGGGCCTCAAAGTGGTGTGGCAGCCGTTTGTCCTGCTGCTTGCCATCGGCACGGTCTTTTACTCCGTGGCCCTGGCCCGCTTCCGCAAGACCATAAGCCTGATGGCGTGAACCATCAGGTGTCCAAAGGATTAGAAACGGACTTCTGCCAATTGTATTGGCGAGTCAGTCAGTGGTAGCAACGCGGGTTACAATTACCGGTTTGTTCCGATTTACGACAAAAAATTCTGTTGCTAAAAGAGCACAGATTCGAATCGCTTGGAGCACAATTGGAGCGAATATTTCAAATGATCCACATGGTATTGATAATGTATTTTATCACTACTATAATGCGTTCAGGGTGAGGGGGTTGGAATGGTTAATGGTTCTTCAGGGTTGGTCGTCGAAACGAGCAAGCGTTTGCTGACGGCATCAGAGTTTCAAAATTTGGCGAACGTGCCGCCAGAGGTCGAGTGGTTCGCGAACATCGAAAACGCGAACACGCGGCGAGCATACAAGAACGACGTTCAGGAGTTCATGCGGTTCGCAGGCATTCACCAAGCGGAAGAATTTCGCCTGGTGAAACGGTCGCATCTCATTGCATGGCGCAAGCAGCTTGAGACGCGCACTTTGGAAGCGTCCACGGTGCGCCGCAAACTTTCTGCCGTGGCTTCATTGTTTGATTACCTGTGCGAGTGCAATGCCGTTCCGTTCAATCCGGCTGATGGCGTGAAGCGTCCCAATCAAGGCACGAACGAAGGCAAATCCCCTGCGTTGGGGGATGCTGAGGCGAAAGCTCTGCTCGAAGCACCCGCACCTGACACTCTCAAAGGGCTGCGTGATCGCGCCATTCTTTCCATTCTGCTGTTTCATGGTTTGCGTCGAGCTGAACTGTGTTCGCTCGCGGTCGGTGATTTGCAATCGAGGCGCGGCGTGTTGCACTTCCGCGTTCACGGCAAAGGTGGCAAGATTCGCTTCCTGCCCGTGCATCCGCACAGCTTGCAGCGTATCAGCGAATACCTGGAGCACGCGGGGCATGGAGACAAACCTGGCAGCGCCCTTTTTCGTCCGATCAAGAACTCATCCGGCAGTCTCGATGAAGCGCTGACCGGACACGGAGTTTACAAGGATGTGGTGAGAAAGTATGCGCGTGTGCTTGGCCTCGATCCAAGCGCCGTCTGTGTGCATGGGTTACGGGCGACAGCGGCAACGAATGCACTGGATCATGAAGCTGACATTGCGAAGGTGCAGGAGTGGTTGGGTCATGCGAGCATCGCGACCACGCGGCTCTATGACAGGCGCAAAACCAAACCGGAAGACTCACCAACTTTCAAAGTGAGCTATTAGCGGAACCACCAGCGCAGCTTTCGACGACGCTTCTTGGGCTTTGGTTTGAGCAGAGACTCAATGTATGCGATGACATCAGGTTCTCGGAAGCGTTTGGAGTCCTTCCAAACCTTGTTGGGAATGGGCAAACTGAAGAACTCGCGCAAATCCTCATCCTGTCCTGCTGGTTGCTCGTGAACCCGTCCCCTGATGGCAGCCATGACGGCTGTCAGATGCAGAATGATGAGGTTCACAAAGATGCGCTCCTCAAGTGTGATGGGCTTGATGTCGAGTTTTGCTTCTGCGTTCAGAACTCGCAGAAGGTTTGGCTTGTCGATCACCTGCTGCCAGATGGAGCGATGATGCTCGGTGATGTTGAGCAAGTTGGAAATCCGGCGGATTCTGGTATCCACGAGAAAGGATCGTCCGGTAAAGAACAACCCGGCAACGATAGCGACGGTCTGCAACAGGTTGAACCAGTTGGCCCCGAACCACTCCACAAAAATCCCCACACCCTGCCTTGTAACAGAATGTGGGGACGAAGGCAAGAGGGGTGGGATCTCATGCAAGGCGAGCGATGTCGCCTTTTGCGCGAAGCAGAATTTCGCGTGGAATGCGGATGACCCGCTCCTCCGCTGCGCAGCCTGCGGAAGAAGGGAGCGCGGGGATGGCTGCTGCGGTGATGTCCTGGCCGATGATGGCGAAATCGCCACTGTCGAGTTCCAGGATGTCAGGGCAGCCTGATGAACTCGAAGATTGTCTCCCGCCCTCGTGAGGATCGGGACCGATGCGACGCTTAACGATGATGTTCATAATAGTGGATGTTGTTCTGAAATCGGAACTTTTGTTCCGAATACCGAACATTGTTCCGAAATCAGAACCGCCGCAAACGGAATCTGATCTATTTTCTGAGATTGAAATGTCCCGCACTGCCAAGAACCTCATCGGTCCACAACTCGCCAAGCACCGCACGCACTTGGCGATGTCGCAGTCAGAGTTTGCGGGCCTGTGTCAACGAAGCGGCTGGGATGTTTCGAGGGAAACCTTGGCAAAGATCGAGTCAGGAATCCGATGCGTGACCGACCTTGAGCTGGTCGAGATTTCGAGCGCTCTGAAACTACCTTTGCCAGTGCTTTTCCCGCCAGATGAACAGCATCGTTTTGGTCGGAAGGTGACTCAGTGAAGACCTTCTTCTGAAGATGACAGACAAAGCCACATACACTCCAGCGGAGTTCGCCGCCCTATTCGGCAAGGAACGAACATGGGGCTATCGGCAGCTTTACGCGGGAAAAGTGAAGGCCATCACGAAGCTCGGCCAAACACTCATCCCACAGTCAGAGGTCGATAAACTGCTCAATGGCGCGGAGCGCTATCTCGGCGCTCCATCGCACACAAAAAGGGTCGCGAAGCGCAAGGCAAAGAAAAAAACTCCTTCATCTAAAGGCGCGAAGAAATGGACTGCTGCGCTCAAGCAGCGAAGGAAACACGGGTCGCCGCCGCCAGAGAATGCTCGTTCCGAAGATGTCCATAAACCTTCATTGCCAAAATCCCTCCATCCCGATGACCCAGCCAGCGCGAGACAGTCGGTATATCAACGCCTGACTCGATACAAATCGTCGCAAAAAGATGGCGCAAGTCATGATGACTGAGCGGTGCGATGCCAATTTTGTTGGCCGCCCGCCCCATGGCGGCATAAGCGCTTTTCACACGAATCACCGGCTCATCGACCGAAGCGGGTTTGCTACGCGCCTTCATCTTCTCCAGCAACTCTCTGGCGGCTGCAATCATCGGAATGCGCCGAAACAAGCCGTTCTTGGTGCCGTCTGTGGGATCACCAAGCACAAGGAATTCGCCTTTTGAAAAATCACAGTGCTTCCAAAGCACGAACTTTGATTCACCGAGACGCATTCCCGTGTAAGCCAGAAACTCGACGAAATCGGCTCGGTCCTGAGAGGTCCGGCCACGAGCGGCGCGAAGTGCCGCCACCCACTCCTTGAAGTGGCTTTTGCTGGGCAGCTTACCGGAGAGGTCTTTTGGACGAACCTTTGCCCGCTTGACCTCAAGAGCCGGATTGGTGCGGCGCACCCCTTGTTTGATGGCGATCTTGAACAGGGATTTCAAAATGAGGAGGCAATTGTTGAAACGAGTAGCTGACATCACCTTGACCGCCTCACCTGCCCATTGCTCACAGTGCTGAACAGAGATTCGACGCATTTCCAAGACGGCGAAATCGGGCCAAGTTTTCTTGATGAGTCCGACAATTTCCTTCCAGTAGCGCTTGGTGCTTTTCTTGGTGGATGGGTCGTTTTGAAGCTGGCTTTCACGGATGGCTAGCGCCTCCGCTCCAGTCATTTTTTCAGTGATGACAGTATCCTTGCCCAGCTCATCACGATGGGCGTTGTCTTGAAGGATCTCGTTGAGTTGGGGTTTCGCCACACTCAAAACCTTGGTCTTGAGACTGCGAAAAGTCGGTTTGCCGCCGATGGAGAGACGGGCGTAATACGTGCCCTTCTGGTGGCGGTAGAGATGAGGGATGCCGGAGAAAGTCCAAGTCTTTGAAGCGCTCATAAGAAGCCGCTGTTACCCACGGAGAGGGGCGGCGGAGCGAGTATAAAACAAGTGTATAAAACCGCAAGGAGAACCGGCGCAACTCTCAAATATACAGGTAAAAAAGGGCTTAAAAGCTAATTTGTAATAGGACACTCCTGTCCGCAAGTCGAAGCGATGAACAAGCAAAGGTCGGATGTCTGCCTGATCGAGCTGCGCCAAGGGTTCTCGATTCGAGAAGCTATGCCGCGAGGAGCGGTGACGAGCGAATCGGACGGCGGAGTCCATCGCTCCGACGTGCGGACAGGAGTGTCCGCGCTCCCTTGTGGCCAACCGCCAAGCGTCTTGGTGGATAGGCTTGGTTTCAGTTCCAATGGGTAAGGTTCAGCGAGGATGTGCAACCGGCCGCACCCACCCACAACAAAGCCCAAGGGGCGCACCCTTGGGCTTTGCGGAAGTGGATCAATCGTAACCTAACCAGCACCTACGCCAGCTCGCTGAGCTTCACGAGGCGGCCGCCTTCTTCGGCGCTCTTGTCGGCGGCGAAGAGGACTTCGAATGATTTGAGGCTTTCCTTCAAGCTGGTGAGCGGCATGTCCTTGCCTTCGTCGAGCGCATCGAAGAAGGCCTGGAACTGGGTTTGATACGGATGATCGCTGACGTCGCCGGAGTCGAGCATCTTGAGGTTGAGCTTGCTCCAGCCGCCCTTGTCGGTGTGCAGCTTCTTGGAGTGGAACTTGTCATCCAGCAGGCTGCCCTCGCTGCCCACGAGGTGGGTGTGGAAGTAGTAAGGCTGCAAGCAATCGACGATGGCGGCGCACTTGCCGATGCGACCGCCTTTGAAGTGAAGGATCGTCACGCTGCTGGTGTCGTATTCATACGGCGCGAAGATGTCGCTCGCGGACTTGGTGCTCATGCTGCTGACGGCTTCCACATCGGAGCCCATGAACATGAGCAGGGCGTCCAGCGCATGGCAGCCTGCGGTGAGCAGCGCGGAGCCGCCGTCTTTCTTGAAGGTGTTCCAGCGGAACTGGCCATACCAGGGTCCGATGCCGTGGTAGTAATCGACTTCACCGTAGTGAAGGTCGCCCAGCAGGCCCTGATCGAGCAGCGCCTTGGTGCCGATGAACTGGCCGCTGAAGCGGCACTCGAAACACACGCAGCCCTTCACCTTGGCGGCTTCGGCAGCGGCGACGATGGCGCGGCAGTCGGCGAGGCTCATGGCCATGGGCTTCTCCAGGATGATGTGCTTGCCCGCCTTGGCAGCGGCCACGGCCTGGTCCTTGTGCTGCGAGGGATAGCTGGAGATGTCCACGACGTGGATGCTCGGATCGGCCAGCATCTCATCGAGGTTGGTGTAGCTCTTGATCTTGCCGCCGTGCTTGGCGCTGAGTTCGGCGTCGTCGAGTTTGCGCGACGAATAGACCGCCGTGACCTGGCCCTGCGTGGTCTTGTTGATCGAGTCAATGTGCGCACCTGCGGCCCAGCCGTAGCCAATCATTCCAACGTTGTATTTCTTCATAAAGGAGTGGGTAACCAATCGACTGAAACGCGGGGCTTCTGTCAAGGTGTTGCGAGACTGTCTGCGAACGAGGCGAGTCAACCTTGGCCGCCGGGCTTGTCAGCGTTCGTGGCTCGCGTCTGGAGGCGATTAGCGATCAGGGCAGATCGCTCTTCCAGTTCGCCGTCGTAGCTGACACAAACCGTGCGATCGACATCAAAGGGGTTATCCTCACTGCCTTGATGGGCACACATTTGTTGGACCTCAGCTTTGAAGCGCGCGACTTGGATCTGGCGAGCGGGCTCAGCGACTTCCTCGCGGGTCGCAAACAGGATCGTGAAGCTGTCAAAGCCATAGCAGCTTCCGACTTCGAGTTTGGGAAAGCCCGCCGTGGGCTCACCAAAGATTTCACGAAACACTCGTTGGTAGTTCGTGATGTCGCGCCGGCGCTGACATGAGCCCAGCACTAACAGAAAGATGACCAGGGCAACCAAACCCCGCAACAGCCAACCCGTGAATCGAGCTAGTGACCACAGGCTTTCCCATGAAAAGGCGGTGAGGCAAAGCATCACAGCGATCCATGCCAGAAAACTCTTTTCGCGATCAGAAAGACTCATGCCGACACGGCTCAATCACTGGTGGTGAATGTCAACTGGGCACAGTGCGAACAGACTCCCAGCAGAGAAACTCACTTCACCAGCACCTCATCGAGCACGCGGCCATCGACATTCTTCATTTCGATGCCGAGGAGCTTCGCCATCGTCGGGGCGACATCGACGTTGTGCATCGCGTCGATGGTGGTGCCGGGTTTGATGCCGACACCGGAGATGATGAAGGCACCGCCCATCTGCGGTTCGGTGGCGAGGTAGCCGTGGGCGCCTTTGGTGCCGCCGGCGTCGGTGATGTCGTTCGTCTCGGCGAGGGAGTCGCTGAAGCTGTAGCCGTCCTTGGCACCGAGGAAGAGATCGGGCTCGCGGGCGTCCTCGGTGACGGAGATGTGGCCGACTTGCTTCGGGTCGTCGATCACGGCAGCGACGCCTTCGATCTGGGCATACTTGGCTTTCAGGTTCGCAGCGATCTCGGCCTTGTGTTCCTGATCGAGGATGTAGATGAAGCAACCGCCGCCCTGGCCGAGCGCATACGCACGACTGCCGGGCGAGAGCTTGGTGCCGAGCGATTTGTTGAGACCTTCGCGACGCAGAAGGGCGTTGGCGTTGATGTTCTTGGTGTAGCTGATGAAGCCGTGGTCGGCGGTGACGACGAAGGTGGTCTTGTCCTTGAGACCGGCGGCTTCCACAGCCTCGACGATATCGCGGACGCGGTTGTCGGAATCATTGAGCGCCCAGTAGGCTTCGGGGCTGTTGCGGCCGGTGGCGTGCTCCAGCGAATCGACGGTGACGAGGTGGAGCAAGAGGACGTTCGGCTTGTGCTTCTTGATGATGTGGCAGGCGAGCTGGGAGTAGAGGTAGTCGCGTTGCGGCTTGCCGGCGTTGCCGAGCTTGCACCATTCCATCTGCTTCTCGATGGGGATGCCGAGTTCGCGCGCGTCGGCGAGCAGGCTGGGGGTGCCGTATTTCTCGAACAGCTCCTGCTCAAACACATCGGGCACGGTCCAGTCGAGGGTCTTCGCATTGCGCGAGCAGGGCCAGATGACGCCTGCGGTCTTGAGCCCGGCGGCCTTCGCCACGTCGTAGATCGTCGGGGCCTTCACGACTTCGTCTTTGTCAAAGATCGGGTCGGGGATCAGCGCGATGGATTTGAGCTGGGTGCGGTCGAAGTAGTTGTTGCCGATCACGCCGTGCTTGCCGGGCGTCACTCCGGTGACGAGCGTGGTGTGGTTGGTCCACGTCACGGTGGGATAGGAGCACTCCATGCGCTTCGCGTGTGCGCCCTGCGCGGCCAGCTTGCGGATCGTTGGGATCTGCGCCTTGGGGTCGTCGAAGTAGTAATGCGCGAAGCCATCGACGCTGATCAGGATGACCAGGCGGTCGGACTCCGGAGCGGAACGAAGGGCACCGGGCAGCAACGCGGCGCAGGCGAGCAGGGAAAGCAGAAGGCGTGACATGGCGCAGGGATACGTGGAGACGAAGGGGATGCTTGCCATGCAGGTGGAGGTCGATGCCAACAAACTCGCGACCTTGGAGACCGAGGCTACTTCAGTGTTGATGCGAGCACTTCGGCCAGATGCATGATTTTCAGCGGACGATCCTCGCGATTCACCAAGCCACCGAGGTGCATGAGGCAGCCCATGTCGGAGCTGACGAGGATCTCGGGCTGCTCCTTGATGACGTGATCGATCTTCAGTCGGCCCATGGAGGCGCTGATGTTCGGGAAGGTCACGGAGAACGCGCCACCGAAGCCACAGCATTGCTCGGGCTCGCCGAAGGGCAGGACTTCACAACCACTGAGCGAACGCAGCAACGAAAGCGCAGCCTCGCCACTGTGCGTGCCGCGTGAGTGACACGAGGTGTGGAAAGCGACGCGATGCGGGAACTTGCCGGGCCATTGCTGCACGCCGAGGCCGTTGACGATGTAGTCGGCCAGTTCCCAGGTGCGGTGGCCGGTGGCTTCGATGGTGCCGAGATCGGACTCCTTCTCGAACTCCAGCGGCGCGCCGTGAAACATCATGGCGGCACACGAACCCGAGGGCACGACGATGGGCTTGTCGCCGCAGAAGACCTTGCACGCATGTCGCACGACTTGTCTCGATGCGGGCCAGTCGCCCGCGTTGAAAGCTGGCTGGCCACAGCAGGTCTGGTCCTCGGGGAACTCGATCTCGCAGCCGAGGTGCTCGAGCACTTCGACCGTGGCCTTGGCGACGCCATCATAGAAGGCATCGCACAGGCAGGTGGCCATGAGTTGCACCTGCTTCGAGGAGGGGCGCGCGGCGATCATCGCAGGTTCACGGCTCCGCCGTCGATGGGATAGGCGCTGCCGGTGACGAACGAGGCCTCATCGCTGCACAGGTAGAGCGCGAGCGCAGCGATCTCGTCCGGCTTGGCCATGCGGCCGATGGGTTGCGCGGCGCTGAGTTTGGCGAACATCTCAGCTTCCTGACCAGGATACGTCTTAGCGAGGTAACCATCGACGAACGGCGTGTGCACGCGCGCGGGGCAGATGCAGTTGCAGCGGATGCCCTGGGCGATGAAGTCCTTGGCGATCGAGTAGGTCATCATGAGCACCGCGCCCTTGGTCATGGAATACGCGAAGCGATCCGGCAGGCCCATCATCGCGGCGATCGAGCAGAGGTTCAAAACGACGCCGCCGCCACTGTCGATCATGCCTTGCAGCACGGATTGCGTGACGAGGTGCAGGCCTTTGACGTTGACGTTGTAGAGCCGGTCGAGGTCTTCTTCCTTGGTGGTCAAGGCGGTGCCGATGTGCGCGATGCCAGCGTTGTTGACCAGGATGTCGATGCGGGCGTGACGCGAGCGCACGGACTCAAACGCGGACTTCACGGAAGCACTCGAACTGATGTCGCAGGCGACGGCGCTGGCGATGCCACCGGAGGCTTGAATCTCGGCGACGACTTCGTCGGCTTGCGCAGTGTTGTAGTCGAGCACTTCGACTTTGGCTCCTTGCTTGGCGAAGAGGAGAGCGATGGCGCGACCGATGCCTGATCCGGCTCCGGTGATGACGGCGGTTTTGTTGGAAAGGGAAAACATGCGGAGCGCTACATACGCACGGGCACGCCCGCACTGGCAAGAATCTGCTTCACGGACCCGACCGTGTATTCGCCGAAGTGGAAGATACTGGCCGCGAGCACGGCGTCCGCCTTCCCTTCGCTCAGCACATGTGTCATGTGATCCACATTGCCCGCACCACCGCTGGCGATCACGGGGATGGTCACAGCTTCGCTGACCGCACGCGTGAGAGCGATGTCGTAGCCCGCCTTGGTGCCGTCGGCATCCATACTGGTCAGCAATATCTCGCCCGCGCCGCGCCGGCAGACTTCAGCAGCCCATTCGATGGCGTCGAGTTCCTGACCGTCGCGCATCGCGGGCTTGCGACCGCCGTGCGTATAGACCGTCCACGAACCACGATCATTGCGCTTCGCATCAATGGCGACCACGAGGCACTGATTGCCGAAGGCTTCCGCTCCCTCGTCGATGACGGTGGGATTAAACACGGCCGCCGTGTTGATGCCCACCTTGTCGGCACCGGCGAGCAGCATCGTGCGCATGTCGGCCACGGTGCGAATGCCGCCGCCCACAGTCACAGGCATGAAGCAGCACTCCGCTGTGCGCGTGACCACATCGATCATCGTCTGGCGCTCATCGGACGAGGCCGTGATGTCGAGGAAGACGAGTTCGTCCGCGCCTTGGTCGTTGTAGGCCTTCGCCTGTTCGACGGGATCGCCAGCGTCCTTCAGTTCGAGAAACTTGATGCCCTTTACCACGCGTCCGGCATGGACGTCGAGGCAGGGAATGATGCGTTTGGTAAGCATCCTGGCTGGAAGCACGGGCCACCGCCATGGGCAAGGAAGAATCGAGGTCTCAACCGTCGTCGAGCTTGCCACGGAGTTCTCGATCGATGGCGCGACGATCAGCCGGATTGCGAGCCTTCACACGATGATCACGCTTCGAGATGCGCTCCACGGTCATCTGGCGTTTGCGTCGCCGCCGACGGAGGACGGCGATCTCCTCATCGAGCTTGAGAAAGCCTTCGTAGCGATCCGCATCGAGTTCGCCATTCTCCACGGCCGCACGAATCGCACAACCCGCGTCCTTGCCATGCTTGCAGTCGTGATACTTGCATTGCTCGGCGAGGGCTTCGATGTCGAGGAAGCGCTCGCGCAGCGTCTGCTCATCGGTCCACATCTGCACCTCGCGGATGCCGGGATTGTCGATGACGATCCCGCCTTTGCGCAGCACCATCAGCTCGCGCGCCGTGGTGGTGTGACGACCGCGTCCAGTGACTTCATTGACCTCGCCGGTCCATTGATACTCGTCGCCAAGCAGGTGGTTGATCAACGCCGACTTGCCCACGCCACTGGAACCGACGAACGCCACGGTGGAGCCGCGTTTCAGATACTCCTTCAGCGCGGCGAAACCTTTGCCCTTCAGCGCACTGGTGACGTGGATGTCCACGTCGGGATTGATCGAACGAATGGCAGCGACGGCCTCCTCGTTCTGCTCCTTGGTGGCAAGGTCGGCCTTGTTGATCAAGACGACGGCCTTGGCTCCCGCTCGAGCAATGAGCATGAAGTAACGCTCCATGCGCCGGAGATTGAAGTCGGGGCCCGCCTCGGTGACGACGATGACGGCGCTGATGTTGGCGGCGATGACTTGCGCCTCGGAGCTGTCGCCTGGCGTTTTGCGAGCAAGGCAAGTCTGGCGCGGAAGACGTGCGCGGATGACGCTGTCGGTTTGCTCATCGCCCACATCGAGAGCCACCCAATCGCCCACAGCGGGGAGGTCGGCATCGGTCTCGGCATCGTGATACACCTTGCCGCTCATGATGACCTCCAGTTCCTCGAACTGGCCGTCCTCAACGATCAGCGCGCCGTAGCTGATCTTGTTGTCGCGAATCAGACGTGCCGGCACCCAGCCTTGCTTCACATAGGGAGCGAAGTCCTTCTCGAAGGCTTCGTTCCAACCAAGGTCTGCCAGGGTGCGACGCGCCATGATGTGAGGGCAGGGGACTTAGTCTTCCCAGACTTTGAGTAGCTCGACCTCAAAGATGAGCGCTTCGTTCGGGGCGATGTCCGGGGGCGCACCGCGAGTGCCATAAGCGAGATTCGAAGGGATGAAGAACTTGAACTTGGCACCTTCCTTCATGAGCTGGACCCCTTCGGTCCAGCCCTTGATCACGCGGTTCAGAGGGAACTCAGCGGGCTCGCGACCTGCGCCATACGAGCTGTCAAACTCAGCTCCGTTGATCAGCGTGCCGCGATAGTTGACGACTACTGTGTCCTTGGCCTTGGGGCTCTTGCCAGTGCCTTCGACGAGCACCTGGTATTGCAAGCCGCTGGGGGTGGTGACCACGCCTTCTTTCTTGGCGTTTTCAGCGAGGAAGGCTTTACCGAGTTCGAGGGGCGAGAAGGACATGCAGCAGGGTGGAGTGTGGAGTTCTGGAGTGATTGAGGCCTTGTTTCTCGACGGGAAGGCATGACTTGGCAACCAGAGAACTCCATCGCTCACGAAAGTGAATGCGGTGCCGCCTTGCACACATCTGAAATCAAGGCATCAGATGTTCATGCGATTCGATTCTCTCTCCCGTGCTGTCGCTTTGGTTCTGGTCTCGTCAGGGCTGGGGGCCTGTGTGGCTCCGGCACCGCAGGTCGTGCAGTCTGGTGGCGGAAGTTACGGCGGACGGCTCATGCTTGGCAGCGACATGCTGGCCGCGAACAACTTCGACATCCTGCGTGGTAAACGCGTGGGCCTCATCACCAACCACACGAGCTACACAAGTCGTGGCGAGATGACGCGAGTGATGATGAAGCGCGCACTCGGCGGCAATCTCACCACCCTGTTCGCACCCGAGCATGGCATCTTCGGCACCGAGACAGCGGGCAAGAGCGTGAAGGACCGACGCGATCCCGTGACCGGCCTGAAGGTCTATTCCCTGCATGGTGACTATCGCAAACCACAGCCCTGGATGCTGACGAATGTGGATGTGCTCGTCTTTGATGTGCAGGACATCGGCTGCCGCAGCTACACCTACATCTCGACGATGGCGGTGAGCATGGAGGCAGCTGCCGAGAGCGGTAAGATGTTCGTCGTGCTCGATCGGCCGAATCCACTGGGCGGGCATCGAGTGGAAGGTCCACCGCTCACCTCGGGCTGGAAGTCCTTCGTCGGACAGGTGCCAGTGCCTTATGTGCATGGACTCACCGTGGGGGAACTGGCCATGATGATCAGCGGGCAAGGATGGATCTCTCGGGTGCCACAAGTGGTCGTCGTCAAGATGCAGGGTTGGAATCGGAACATGATATGGGACGACACCGGACTGCCCTGGCATCGGACTTCGCCAAACATCCCCAACTCGCATTCACCTGCCTACTACGTCGCTACAGGAATCCTCGGCAGCGCTGCCAATGCCGACGTGGGCATCCCATGGAGCGGTCAACCCTTCGCCTATGCGGGTGCCTCCGGTGCGAATGCTCAGGCCATGTATGCCTACTGCCAGCGCCTCAATGCTCCTGGCGTGTCCTTCGCTCCCTATTCGCGTGATGGCTTCGGCGGTGTGAAACTGAGCATCAATCCCCGTGGCGGTGCTGATCTCACCGCACTCGATGTTCTCATGACGGCCGAACTGAACCGCCTGAGCGGTGGCAAGGTGATCGGACGTCTGCGTGGTGATGAATTGAACCTCTTCCACAAAGTGTATGGCGGCACCGCGCTCTACAGCACCCTCGCCAAGGGCGGCAATCCGATGAACCTCATCGCGGGCTGGCAGCGCTCGAATGCCAGCTTCCGCTCCGCACGACAGAGGTATTTGCTTTATCCGTGAAGGCTGGCACTATGCCCGCCCCTCAAACCCAAGTGCCCATGACAGGAGAAGAAACAGCCAAGCTCTGCGCGAAGTATGCAGAAGACAAGAAAGCCGAAGACATCACGATCCTCGATGTCCGTGGCCTCTCGCCCATCACCGACTACTTCGTCATCTGCACCGCTTCGTCCTCACCTCATCTGCGGGCCATCCAGCGCGAGATCGATGACCAGATGATTGTGGAGCACGACATGCACCCTCGCTGGCGCGATGCGAACTACGACAGCCAATGGCTGGTGCTCGATTACAGCGATGTAATGGTGCATGTCTTCCAGAAAGAGAAGCGTGAGTTTTACGCGCTGGAAGAACTTTGGAGCGACGCGAAGAAGGTCGCTCGGTAAACTGCCAGATCAGGGTTCCTGCTGGGACGACTTCACGGCAGGAGCGTGGCGCAGCCGCTCGAAATCAGAGGCATCGCCAGGGCGTTTCGCGATCGCGTCCAGATACTCCTCAAGGTAAAGCGGTGTCCAAGGCGACAAGGTGCGTGCTCCTGGATGCGTGAGCAACCACTGGGCAAAATCGCCCCAGGGACCCGTGGCGCTCGTGGGCACCGTTTTCTTCAAAGCCAGGAGTCCCGGATGGCTCGTCGTGTCCATCACACCATCGCTCGTGAAGGACCGTGAGACAAAAGTGAAGGCGAGGTCGCGTAGCCAGATGGGCGGGCCGTCGATGTCGGGAGCAATCGGAAACAAGGTGGTCGCACCATCAATACCCGCCGCTGCTAGCATCGTGCCGTTGGCATTGAGAGCGAGTTCACCACCGGCATGGGGTAGGGGAAGTCTAGGACCAATGATGGCCTGCATGTTTACGTCACCCACGAAGGCATCATGAGCTGTCGAGGCGGCAAAACGCTTGCCATCAGCACTCAAGGCCACGCCAAGCACTGGCGAGCCGAGTCTCACATATCCCGAGCGCGGTTGGCGCGACGTTGTGTCCCACAAGCCGACATTCCCATCGGTGGATCCTGTGACGAGGAGATTCCCGTCTGCAGAGATCGCCAGGGCCGTGATCGTGCTGAGGTGCCAGGAGTAAGTTTCACTGCCCCCCGACTTCATATCCGTGATGCGGACAACGCCATTGTTCAGGCCCAGGACGAGCAGGTTCTTGTCCGCGTTGATGGCAAGGCAGACAATCCGCTCATGATGGAAGGTGCGCACCTTGCCGGTGTCACGATTAAACACTCGCACATCACATCGTGCCGTGGGATTCGCCGGAGGCTCACTCCAGGCTGCGGCGCGACCATCAGGCGACACGGCGGCAATGTTCCACTTCTTGAACACAGCTACCGGCGACAGCTCATCACCGACGTCGGCCTGGAGCAATACCGCAGGAGCGCTCGCAGAAGGAGGTGCTTCGATCAGCGAACCATCAGCCAGAGCGGCGACGAACTTCCCATCGGTTCCGGGTGCCATCGCCAGCGCCATTCTTGACCACGTGGCCGAGCCCTCCAGTTCTGCAGTCGCCGTATTCCATAGCGTTGCGCCACCAGTGCCATCGGTGCCGAGTAGCTGGTTCGGTTGGGTGGAGAAGGCGAGTGTGCGCGGACGGGCGCTGCCGTTCTCGATGTTCTTGCCCAGATGCAAAAGCATCGGAGCCACGCTCCGGCTCGACAGGCTGATCACCTCCATCGCCTTGCCTTCATCGCGAGTCACCACCAGTCCTCGGCCCGCTGCGCTCATCGCCACATAACGGGCGTGCTGCGGCTTGCGAATGGTGAGGGGAGTGCCGCCGTCGCGACGCCATAGCCGAACGGAAGTGTCAGCAGCGACGACGAGAGCCTCCTCGCCATTGTGATTCACAGCCACCTGCTCGATCTGGCCAGCGGTGTCGAGCGCGGGCGTGACGGCGGTGCCGGTAGTCATGTTGGTCCACCGCAGCGACAGTTCACGCCCGGCAGTGATCAACTCATCGTCATCCGCGATCGCGATGGCGGTGATGCGCTCGGTGTGCAGGCGACGAGATTCGGGCTTGGTCGTGTCGCTCATCGCCAGCAAGGAGGCATGGCCTTGAATATCACCCGCGCCAATTCGACCGCCATTGTTGGCCTGGGTCAGCGCTGTGATGGCGCTGGGCAGGCGGAAGGCGAGCTGAGGCTTCTCTCCATCAAGAGGCGGACGCCATCTCCAAACGCTGCCATCATTGCACCCGACGATGATCCAGCGCTGTGCTGAGCCGGTCAGCAATCGCTCGATTCTGGACCCGGTGTTGAAAAGCAAGCGGGGCTCGATCACAGGATCAGGACTCACGATCCAGACGTCACCGTTGTGACAACCTACAAAGGTTTGTGAAGCGCGAGTCTCAACCACCAGATGGCTCACAGGCGATGGAGCTTTCCACTTTCTGGCCGGGCGCACTTCGCCCCGTAGGTCGATCACGTTCACCGTGTTTTCCTTGTCCACGAAGGCGACGATCTGTCCTCGACCGGACAAGCTCAGCTGTGCGATGCCCCGAGGAATCGCCAGCTCGCGGAAGCTCCATTCAGGGTCCTCGTAGTCCCACTGAAAGAGCCTCTTCTCGCCGGCCTTCGGCTCCATCACCGCCACAATCCGCCGACCATCGGCTGTCACCCCGCCGCGCTTCACCTCGCCCCAGGCCGGATGAAGCTTCAAGGGGGCAGCAATGACCCCAGGCAATTCGGAGTAGGCCAGTAGAGTCTGCAAGTCTGCCCCTGCGACACCGAACGAAGGATCTCCCTCCAAAGAGCGCACCAAGGATGCGACGGCTGACTGGTAGTCGTTTTCGCGTTTGTAGTTCTGAGCGGCACGGTAGTCCGCACGGCTCAAGGCGCGGCGAAGATCATGATCACGATCTTCCACCTGCTTTCGCCGAGCATCGGCGATATTGCGGGCACGCTGCTCTTTGAAGTAGAGCAGTGTGCTCGTTCCAAAGCCGGCAACGATCGCGATAAGAGCAATCGCCGCCATCGCTACGAGCGTCCGATGACGACGAGCAAACTTGCTCATGACATACGTCCATGTTTGCAGAGCTGCTTCGACAGGCTTGTCTTGCAGATGCCTTTCCACATCGTCCGCGAGTCCCGCAGCGCTGGCATAGCGGAGTTGGGATTCGGGTTCGAGTGCCTTGAGCACGATGGCATCCAAGTCGCGTCGCTGGGCCTTGGACGTCAGCAGGGTGGTGGCCAGCTTCGAGGGTGGAGTGATGTGCCAGGCGACGGGACGACGGCGTGCAGAGGCATCTGTGCTTCGTTCGACTTCGAGCGGTGTCTTGCCCGTGAGCAACTCGTAGAGCACCACGCCCAGGGCATAGATGTCGGATCGTGCGTCCACGTGATGGGCACCCCATTCGGACTGCTCCGGGCTCATGTATCCCGGTGTGCCCACAGCTTGGTGCAGCGAGGTGGTGAACTTCGGCGACTCCTCTTCCGGCCGCACTTCGAGGGCCTTGGCGATGCCGAAGTCGATGACCTTTATTTGTTTCTGATCCGCCACCAGGAGGTTCGACGGCTTGAGATCTCGGTGCAGCACGCCTTTTTCATGCGCATGCTGCACCGCCTCACAGAAAGCGACGAAGATCTTCAAGCGATCTGCCAGCGCTAGTTTGTTAGACTTGCAGAAGGTAGTTACCGGCTGGCCACGAACCAGCTCCATGGCAAAGTAGGGCTGACCATCGCCCGCTTGTCCGGCATCCCAGAGCCTGGCGATGCCCGGATGATCCATGCGAGCCAGCGTCTGACGTTCCACATCGAAACGAGCCAACACATGCGCCGAGGAGATGCTCGCTCGGAGGATCTTGACCGCGACTTCGCGGCGAACAGGCTCGACCTGCATCGCCCGATAAACGATCGCGAAGCCACCCTCGCCCAGTTTGTCGATAATACGATGGCGAGGCACAACCGGCCCACTCGCAGGACGAGGCTTCTCCTCGGGGAGGTCGTCATCCATGAGGGTGTCTTCCGAGTCCTCCGACCAGAGATCACGCAGGACACATGCAGGACAAAACGTCCGTGTTCCACGGGCTTCGAGCGGTGTCTGGCAAACTTCGCAAACCTGCATGACTGGCTGCTGACGAGGGTGAGAACATCAGGAGCCGTAAAGAGACAGCAGATGCCGAAGCTCGTCATCTACTTCATCCTCGGATCCTACGGTGGCGGCCACGTGGAATCGGACTAGTTCACGAAAACGTTTCCGCAACCGATGGACAGCCACTCGCACGGCACCGTCACTCATGTTGAGTTTCCTGGCGGCAATGCTGTGATCCGCCTCCTTGCCATGCATCATGAGGTATTCGCTGAGCACCGCGAAGGTGTTGGCTTTGCCTGAACGAAGCTGTTCGTTCTCAAGATCGCGCATGGCGTGATCAAGCAATGCAACAGCCCAGCGACGCTCGAAGAAGGCATCAGGAGTCAGTCCATCTTGACGGCCCTGAGCACAGACGGCTTCGACTTCACGAGCATCGAAGTCCACACGTTCCAGCCGCCCGCCGCGCTTCGCGGTGTTCTCAGCGCGACGCCAGTTGATGATGAAGTTTTTGATCGCGCCGAGAAGGTAGGAGCGGAGCTTGCCTTTGGTCCTGTCAGCGTGGCGAAGGCTGATGTCGCTCAGAAGATGAAGGAAGAAGGCCTGGGTGACATCCTCGGCCTCTTCGGGATTCATGCCGTTGCGTCTGGCAAAGGCATACAACGGTGCCCAATAAAGGCGGCAGATGTTCTCCAACGACGAACGCGCCAGGGTGTCATCGCCACAAGAATTCGACACCTGTGTCCAGGGAGTGGCCGGAAAATGAGCGCCGTGGGTGATGTGCTCCTGCATTGGAAAAAGCTTCGTGAAGCGAAAACCACTATGCGCGCAAATGCAACCCTGAGACTCAAAACGCCTCCATCAGCAACCGGGCAATGCCGTGGTGATCGTCGAAGCTCGGCACGCATCGCCAGGGTGAATGCTCAGCCAGTTGATCGACTGCGAAAGCTCCGGTGGCCACTGCCAGGGACCGCGCGCCACACGCACGAGCGCAGGCGATGTCTTTGGGCGTATCGCCGATCACGATCACATCTTCGGGACTGAAGGGAAGCCGCCGAAGATCGCTCAAACGTTGAATGGCGATCGGACCGAGGAGGTTGCGATCCTCAGCATCGTCGCCAAACGCACCGTCATCGAAATGAGCATGAATGCCCATCCGCTGAAGTTTCATGAACGCACCCCGACGCAGGTTGCCCGTGAGGAGCCCCAGATGCACCTGAGGCTCTGCACTCAACATATCCAGCAGCGGCTGAACGGCTGGCAATAGGTGTCCGGCGAACGAATCGGCATTCAACCTCCGGTGGAGGTGCCCCAAGTAACTGGAGTGATAAGATTCCACCTTTTCCGGTGTCATGTCCACGCGAGCATCGCTGAAGAGCTTGCGAACAACCCCACCATCGGTGGCACCTGCCAGATCAAGCGGGGGCATCTCATGCCGGGGTATGCCAAACACGTCCTCCACGGCGTCCATGAGAGCCCCGGCACCAGATCCTTTGGTATCAAGGAGGGTTCCGTCGATATCAAACAGAAGCAGACAGGGACGCATCAACTCGGAGTCGAAGGGGGCGGAGGAGCTTCCGCAGCAGGCGCTTGAGCAGCATGATCGTGATGATCGGCGTCCTGTTGATCATGATCGTTATGCACTTCCTCGCTGACGGTGGACGCGTGGGCGATGTTCTTCATCTGTGCCTCGTTGGCTGCGACGCGGAACTTGCGAACGCGCTGCCGCTCGGGCAAAGGCGAAAGCTGCATGTTGATGTTTCGTCCAGCGAGCTTGGGCTCCATGTCCACATGGGCCATGGTCAGCAGATCCTTTTTGATCTTCTGCACCAACTCAAAACCTACTTCCTGGTGCGCCATCTGGCGTCCACGGAACTGGAGTTGAATACGGACTTTGTGACCGTCGAACAGGAAGTCTTCGGCATGAGTGATCTTGATGAGGTAGTCGTGAGGATCGATGCCCACGCGGAACTTCATCTCCTTCAGCTTGCTGGCCTTATGCTGCTTGAAGGCTTCCTTCTTGTGCTTCTCCTGGATGTATTTGTATTTGCCGTAATCGACGATCTTGCACACCGGCGGGTCGATATTGGGCGAGATCTCGACGAGGTCGAGGCCCTGTTCTTTGGCCAAGCGGATGGCTTGAGGAGTGGCCAGCACACCGAGCTGTTTACCACTGGCTCCGTCAATCACGCGCACTCGTGGGGCGCGGATGCGTTCGTTCACTCGAGTCTGATCGACGTATCTTCCACCACGATTAAAGGGTGGACGGCCATTGTTGTTGTAGCTGTTATTGCTACCTCCGCTGTAGTTATTTGTTGGGCTGCTTATGGGACACCTCCGGTAGAGTTCATGCACATTGGACCGCGATCATGCGCGATCCAAATTCGGTTACAGCACGGACATGGACCTTGAGGGCTCTCATGCTAACAAACACAACTCTCCATCGCCCGCTGAAATCAGAGCGTGAGTTGTAGAGTTCATCACTGTCATGCTGGAAAAATCTTCGTTGGAGCCACACCTGAAGGCCTGTTAAGAAAGCAGCGCCGGGAGGCAGGAACGGATGCGAATACGCAATAGTTAAGCGATTTTATCATTTTGGGCAAGCATGGAGATGAGTTCTCTGAAACGTTGTCCCGCCTTTCTGGCTGGACGCCCTGGCCGGAATTCGATAGGAAGCAGCCCGGTGAAGTCTCCCTCAAAACCGTCCCGTCAGTCCCTGCTCTGGCCAGCAGGCGGCGGAGTGCTAGCTCTTGCCGCTGCCGGGTTTTACCTTTGGGATGGGACTCCACCCTCAGGTAGTTTCCCGTCGTTGAGTTTAAGCAGTCGCGTTTCGGGGCGCGTGGAGCCTTTTGAAACGGGCCTGCCAGTTTTTAGAGAACCTGCTCGACCTTCCAAAGAAACGATCCTGGCCTCCCTGAGCAAGGCCTCTGAGCACGCCCCAACCTCCGCCGCGACGGACATTGAGGGAGCGACCATTCTGAAGGCTGTGCCCATCGCTTCTCCGCCGCCACGTAAACCCGACTCTCCCGAGATCCGTCCGGCCATTCCTGTCTCGCTTCAAAGGCCAACGCCGCCCTCGAATTACGAACCGTTCAGAACCTCGTTGAGCGAATCCTTGCGTCTCGAAGTGCCCCAGGCGCTGCCCTTGCCAATGGTGTATCAAGCGGTGCTGATGACCGATAAGGAGTGGTTGTCCGACCTCCTGCGATCAGGCTTCGGGGTCAATGAGCAAACGCCGTTCGGTGACACGCCCCTCTGCGCTGCCATCAAGTCGGGCAATGGCGAGATCGTCGAGACGCTCCTGCTCCATGGTGCTGATCCCAACAAGCCCGGACGTGATGGTCAGCCACCGGTTGCCTTGGCTTCGCTTCGCCGGAGTCAGGATGTGTTGCCAGCGCTTCTGCGAGCCGGTGCCGATCCGAATGCCACATTCATCAAGCCGGTGCCGGACAGCCTGATTGCATCCCTGCCTTTTCCCGAACTGAAGTATAGCCTGCGCAAGGAGAATGGTGTCACTCCTTTGATGGCAACTGCTGCCCGAGGCGATGTGGAAGCAACGATCGCTCTCCTTCAGCATGGGGCGAAAGCCGGCAAGCCAACCACCACGAACTACCGATATCCGATTAACTTCGCGGCCGAGCAGCGGTTCCTCTTCATCATGCGTCTGCTCCTCGGGCGGTCGGCAGACTCTGAACCCAAGCACTTAGTCACCGTGGATCTGTCCCAGCAGCGTGCCGTGTTGAGACGATTCGGTCAGGTAATCGATACCACCAAAGTCTCCACTGGACGCGAAGGCTACGAGACGCCCTCAGGTCGCTACGTGATCACGGACAAGCACAAGCAATGGACTTCCACCGTCTATCATGTCCAGATGCCGTGGTTCATGCGCTTGAACTGTAGTGCGATTGGTCTGCATTCGGGCTACGTCACTGGCGAACCCGCGTCCCATGGTTGCATTCGACTGCCACCAGACAAGGCTCGTCAGTGGTTTGGCCTGATGGAGGTAGGCGATGAAGTGCAAATCGTGCGATGAAGGCGGTGCTTGAAGATGACAAGGGCAGTGCAACACTGACGCCACCCCCAAACCAAGCCTATGCGATGCCCCAAGTGCGGTAGTTCCCAGGATCGAGTCATCGATTCACGTGAAGCACGGGAGGGCTACGCCATTCGAAGACGCCGCGAATGCTTGCGCTGCACCTTCCGGTTCACCACTTACGAAGAGGTCGAACGAGAAGAACTGCGAGTGGTGAAGCGCAACGGGGCTCGTGAGACCTTCAATCGCGAAAAGCTTTTCAGCGGGTTGCGCAAGGCCTGTGAAAAACGCCCGGTCAAAATCGAAGACCTTGAGCGCGCCTGTGACGAGATCGCCAGTGAGTTGGAGGAGGAAGGCTATCGCGAGATTCCATCGTCCGTCATTGGGGCCAAGGTGATGCGTCGGTTGGAGGCCATCGATCACGTGGCCTACGTCCGCTATGCCTCGGTGTATCGCCAGTTCGAGGACGTGGGCGAGTTCATCAATGAGATCAAGTCCCTCGGATCGCGCGGCTTCCGTGATGACGAGGAGGAACAACGCAAACTTTTCCCCTGACCCTGACTATCATGAGCGACAAGACCATTTTCCAGAAGATCGCAGACCGTGAGATTCCCGCCAAGCTTGTCTATGAAGACGACCACTGCGTTGCCTTTCATGACATCAATGCACAGGCCCCGATCCACGTCTTGATCGTGCCCCGCAAGCCAATTCCAAGAGTGGGGGAAGCCGCTCCTGAAGACCAGGCCACCCTCGGGGCTTTGCTTCTAGCCGCAGGCAAGGTGGCAGACCAACTCGGAGTGAAGAGCCGCGATAAAGGTTTCCGACTCGTGATCAATCACGGTGCCGACGCTGGCGAGACCGTGCCGCATCTGCACGTCCACCTGCTGGCCGGACGTTCGCTGGACTGGCCTCCGGGCTGATCGCGATTGCGCCATTCAGAGTTTGGCTGGCGTAAAGCTGAACGTTCTTGGTTCCTTCGGCGTCTCCTGCTAACCTCCGATCATGAAAACACCTCTTCTCCTCTTGTCGGCTCTGGCTTTGCTTTTGACAAGCTGTGCCAGCCCATTGCAGCGTCGGATCACCCGCAACCCGGACCTTTATTCAAAATTGCCCGATGCTGAAAAGCAAAGCGTTCAGCGTGGCGAGATTCGCGAAGGCATGTCCAAGGACGCGGTCTTCTTCATGTGGGGCAAGCCTGATCGCGTCTCCAACGGCACCCGTGAGGGCAAGAGCTTCGAACGCTGGGGCTACACAAACTTCGAGCCTGTCTATCGCCCGATGATCTACGGCGGCATCGGCCTCTACGGTGGGTGCAGCTTCCACGATCCCTATCTCTACGGCGGCCCGGTGGTGGACTACGTGCCCACCCAGGGCGCATCGGTCGAGTTTGTGAACGGCAAGGTCAGTGGCTTTCTGATTCCGCGCTGAGGCTGTGGGCGTTCTTCGCCTCGGTGATGAATCGGCGGACGAGGTCAAGGTCCTTCACGCCTGGGGCGCTCTCGACGCCACTGGCCACATCGACTCCCACCGGATGAACCTGCCCGACCGCCTGTCCCACATTGTCAGGCGTCAGCCCTCCCGCGAGGATGAACCGTTTAGACGGGAACGTCTCCTGCGCCTTGATCGCCAACTCCCAGGGAAACGTCTTGCCTTCGCCGCCATACAAGCCGGGGCAGTAGGCATCTAGGAGGATCGTCTCGCAGGAGAAGGTTCTGATATACTGAAGGGATTCGGTGCCACGCACTTGCAGTGCCTTGATCACTGGTAAGCCCAAGTCCATCAGCCGGGCCACGCGGGGGCCATCTTCATCGCCGTGCAGCTGAATCACATCGATCACGCCCATGCTGATGACCTCTCGCAGCATCGCCAGAGAGGGGTTGACGAAGACGCCCACGATCTTGATGTGCTCACGCATTCCCTCCGCCCATGGCTCGGCATCGGAAGGGCGGATGTAGCGACGTGATTTCGGCCAGAAATTGAGCCCGATCGCATCAGCACCGAGGTCTGCGATGGCTTTCGCCTGCTCAGCATTCCTGATGCCACAGATCTTCACGCCGAAGGGGATTGCTGAGGTGCCAAACATAAAGTTAGAGAGGGGGCATGCCGCTCCGGGCCGGAAGCAGCGAGGCGGTGGCGGCCATCAATTGATCTAGCCGTGGAGGAATGGAAACGTGGCCACGCACCCGGGCATTCCGGGTCAATTCCTGAGCGAAGCTGGCTTCCTCAGGGCGGAGGATGAAGATCACAGGAGGTGCCGCATGAACGTCCGCGTGCAGCAGCGGCACCGTGCGGGCGAGCAAACGATCCAGCATGTCGCCCTTCATGTCGGGCAGGGACAAGGCGAAGATGAACAGCGCGTAGCGTTTGTTCAGAGCCAGTTCGAAGGCGTGCTCGGCACTCGGCGTATCGTCCACCTCACATTCGCGAAACGCCAGCAAGGCCTCGCGGATGACGCGGCGATACGGCAGGTTTTCTTCGACGATCAGGACCCTGGGCAACATGGCGGGAGCTAGCCTTTAGGATGGTTTTCGACAATGGGAAGCAAATACCTCGCCAGCTTGCAGCCCCATCAGAGCATCGCGGACTCACCTTCCATCATGATCCGCACACGATCCATGAGACCCCGTTCACCCGCCGCCCGCTGGAGTCGCTGAGCAGGTTCGTGTATAGGCTCGCCGCTCAGCGGGAAGGTATCGTAGTGCATGGGAATCATGGTTTGAGCCCCCATCATCTCGAAGGCCTCCAGTGCCTCCTCGGGATTCATGTGCACCGGCCTGCCGCTCGGAGGCTGGTAGGCACCAATCGGCATCAGCGCCACGTCCACGGCCGCACGCTCGCCGATTTCCTTGAAGCCATCGAAGAGCGCGCTGTCGCCACAATGGAAAAGACCACGGCTCTGGCTCTCAATGAGAAACCCACCAAACTGCCGATGCGTGTCATGGATCAATCGGGCACCCCAGTGCCGCGCCGGAGTGAGCGTGATGCGCAGATCCTGAAATCCAATGCTGCCCCAGGTGGCCAGTTCCGTGATGCTGCTGAAATCACAACGCTTCACGATGCTGCCCACGCCACGCGGGACGATGATCGGCTGTCCGCAGGCGATCCGGCGCAAGCTCGGCAAGTGAAGGTGATCGAAGTGCGCATGCGTGATCAGCACCAGATCGATGCGCGGCATGTCGTGCGCATACAGGCTGGGGTGGCGCAGCCGTTTCACCGGTCCATGCCAGAGCGCCCAGTTCGGGTCGATCAGGATGTTCGCCCCTTCCATTTGCACAAGAAAGCCCGCATGTCCCAGCCAGGTGACGCCGATCTCGTGACGGGCTGCACTGGGCACTGGGTCCACGTCATGCCCCGGTTTTCTTGGCGCTAGCAGGGTAGGGATCAAAACATCGCCAAGGAACTGCAGGTTCCGCTTTCGCCAGCCTTGCTCCGGCAGAAGGCCCACCTTGTTTTCCTGGCTCAACCATCGCTCAGGGAGAAAACGCTTCTTCCGGCGGCTCATCTCGCCACCGCTGGAAGCAGAAGGATCATTGACCATGGAATTGGAAAGCCAGAATCGGCTGTGCAATGTAATAATGCCTTCGCTCCGAACTCAAGCCCATCTTTTGCCCGTGCCCCACGACCTGATCGCTGCCAAAAACGACCTCCGCCGCCAGATGCGGGAGAGCATTCGCACGATCTCAGCCGGGGATCTTGGCGCCCGCACCGAATCCCTCCTCGACCATCTGAAGGAGGGTCCACTCAGCTCCGCGACCAACGGTGTGTGCGTTGCCTTGTTCGGTGGCATTCAGGGCGAGCCAGACCTCCTGCCTCTGATCTCATGGCTGACGGGCAGGGGAGCCAGGCCGGTATTCTTCGGATTCGATGAGCACGGCCTCGTGCCCCGCTGGGTCACGGATGCTTCGTCACTATCGCGTGGTCCGTTTGGCGTCTGGATGCCGGACGAAAGCTGCCAGCGCCTGGACTTTTCCGACCTCGATCTCGTGCTCGTGCCCGGACTTGCCTTTGATCGCCACGGCGGACGTGTGGGGCGCGGGCGAGGCTACTTCGATCGATTGTTTGGGAGGCCCGAGGTTCGAGCGCAACGGATTGGCGTTTGCTTCCAGCCCCAGGTGGTCGCCGCAGTGCCGGTCGAGAGCCACGATGCTCGGGTGCAACTCATCGTCACGGACCAAGGCGTGATCAGGGTCGATTCGGCCGCCCTTTGATCAGACGCATCGTGTTTGTCGCTTGAGCGTTCGGCCTGATGAAGTAACAGCATCCAGGTCTTTCGACGTTTCGTTTTCTCCTCAGCATGCCAGCCGATCATCCTATTGCCGTCCATTTGCGTGGGATTGTGAAGTCCTTCGGCGACGGTGGATCGAGGCTCACGGTGCTCAAGGACATCACCCTCGAGACCCGCAGCGGCGAGATCATGATGCTCGTCGGCCCCTCCGGCTGTGGCAAGACCACGCTCATCAGCATCATGGCCGGCACCTTGAAAGCCGATGAGGGCGAAGTCGAAGTGTTCGGCGAGTCCCTGCACAAGATGAGCACCCGCGCCATTACACGCTTTCGTGCTCAGAACATCGGTTTCATCTTCCAGCAGTTTCATCTGATCCCCACGCTGACCATCGTCCAGAACGCCAGCGTCCCGCTGCTCATCCAGGGCAAGTCCACTCGCTACGCCGAGGCGAAGGCCCGCGAAGCCCTCGCCCAGGTAGGCCTGGGCGACCGCTTCAATCACCGCCCCAGTCAGCTCTCGGGCGGCCAGCAGCAGCGCGTGGCCATCGCCCGGGCCCTCGTTCACGAGCCACGACTCATCATCTGCGATGAACCCACCGCCGCCCTCGATGCGAAGAACGGCCAGATCGTCATGGAACTCTTCGAAAACGTGGCCCGCACGCCCGGTCGCAGCGTCGTCGTCGTGACGCACGACAATCGTATCTTCCAGCACGCCGACCGCATCGCCAGCATGGACGACGGACGCATCGTCGAGATCCACACCGTCAACAAAACCAGCCCGCCCGTCATTGCCACCCACTGACGCCCCATCCCCATGCGCTTCTTTTCAGCCCTCATCCGCTACGTCACCTTCGGCCTCGCGATCACTGGCATCTACCTCATGGCCCAGGTGATCCAGACCATCCACGCCACCGAGACCGCCACCATCCCTCCGCCGCCCGTCACGCCCCCGAAGAAACCCTACACCAATGGCATTGCCGGCACCGGAATCCTGGAGGCAAGAGAGGAGAACGTCGCCATCGGCGTCCCGGTCCCAGGGCTGGTCGATCAGGTCTTCGTCAAGGTGTCCGACACCGTCAAAGCCGGACAACCACTGCTCAAGATCGACGACCGCGAACTCTCCGCCCAGCTCGTCAGCCAGCAGGCCAGCGTCCTCGTGGCAAAGGCCACGCTCGAAGTCCGTCAGGCCACCCTCACGAAAATGCAAGACATGGTCGATCGTCTCAATGCCGTGGACGACAAGCGCGCCATCAGCATGGACGACCTCAAGAATCGGAAGAACGACGTCCTCGTCGCCGTCGCCGATGTCTCCGCGGCGAAAGCGCAACTCGTGGCCGCCGAAGCCAATGTGAAGAGCACCCAGATGCTCCTCGATCGACTCACCGTGAAAGCCCCCCGCGCAGGCCAGATTCTCCAGGTCAATATCAGGGCAGGGGAGTATGCCAGCACCCAGCCCCGCAGCGCTCCCATCGTCCTCGGCGACCTCACCGAACTCCAGGTCCGCACCGACATCGACGAGCAGAACGCCGTCAAAGTCCGCCCCGGCCAAGCCGCCACCGCCTATATCAAAGGCGACACCCGCCGCGAGAACAGCATCGCACTTGTGTTCGAACGCATCGAACCCTACGTCATTCCCAAGGTCAGCCTCACCGGCTCCAGCACCGAGCGCGTGGACACCCGCGTGCTCCAGGTCATCTACCGGCTCAAGATTCCCGACGGCCGCAAGCTCTACGTCGGACAGCAGGTGGACGTGTTCATTGAGAACGCCAAGTAAGTCCGCCGGGCTCGTCTCCATGCCGGCACCACAGTCGTCGGCCGATCAGCGGCTGGTAACGAGGTTCGGCCACGCTCCATGCCGCCACTCCGTTTCAGGTTCCGTCAGGTCCTCACCATCAGACGAAAGACATCCACCTCAGGTTCCGAGGAGCCACGCGATCGGCGGGGAAGTAGGGTCGCGAGGTAGGCAGGTCGCCGTGAAAAGATGCCAACTGTATCCTGATTCATAACTACCAACAATCAATGTCATGTTAAGGCGAAAGATAAGAAAAGTCCTTGCCCATTCGAACGGCTAGTGACACACTGTCAATGCCTAATCACCTGATCGTGACGAAAGCAATCGTGGACCTCTAAACAGAGTTCGCGCGCCTCGCTGGGACCTCTGACCCCAGCGAGGTTTTTTTCTTATGCCGCCACCACTCCCAAACTCGCACTTGACAGAAACTGAAAAACTTGCGCGCACTGCAAATTCAGCTATTCGAGTTTGGCTTACCATAATCGGCGTCATTGTCTGCATCATGTTCGCGTTCTTCATTCTTCTTGTTGGGGGTTGCGTAATGTTCCTAGGCGGTGCCGCCTCCGAAATGGAGAAGGTCAGCAAAGAGATGCAAAAAAGTCAGAAAAAGTTATTGCTTCCGCCGCAGTAGCCTTTTAGCCTGAATGCGCAGTGTCAGAGCTGCCGAGGGGTCAGAGCCTCGAAATCTTCACGATCAGGAAACGGTGTAGCCTTGCCGGGCGTCGATATCGTTGCGCAACCAAAAGTTGCCTTGCTCGTGATTCAATAAGGCACGATCATGTCACGCCGCACACTTCAAGCCATGCGTCACGAGTCTCTAGGGCTCGTCGATTCCGCGCCCGTCGATATTGGCGGGCGTTTCGCGTTCCAGGGCTGTTTTGATTTCATCCGGCCCGACGTTACCGTTGATCAGGCTCGCCAGAATTTCGAGCTTGGCACCTACGCGAAAAACGCTCGTGTGCCCCGCCCTTCCCCTGCCCTTGCTGCGGTCGTCGTGCAAGCTGCAGACCTGGCTTTCCCTCCTGCCGAGGAAGCCTTCAATAATTCCGCAAGCCGTCTTTCTGAGGCGCGCCTGCTGCTCGGCCTGGCACTCCGAGACGTTGAGGAAGCGCCAAACCCTCCGCACGCCGTGACCGCTGCGGAGGGTTTCGAATTTCACGGTTTAACTGCATCCGCACAAGATGGCGGACAGGCCGGAAACCCTCCTGCGGCGTCCCCAGCGCCCGAGGTGCTTAATCTACTGGGGACTACTAAATAAACCTATGGTCCTACACGGCCAAATTGAAAAGGCAGTTCGCCAAGAACTCAAAGACAAGACAACGGGTCAAATCGGTCACTTGTGGCAGGTCGTCGTTTCTGACAAGACGAAGCCCTCCGCTTATCGTTCCTCTACGTTCTTCGTAACCTATCTGACGGATGACAAGTTTTATGGCTTGTTTCCGACTCCGGTAGAAGCTGAGGACGCTCAGATTACGATTTTGGCCGGGGACCTTGCACCAGCTAACGCCATGATTAAGGTTAAAGGCACAGTCCTTAAAGGCTGGCAAACAACCGAGCAACTGGCGCGCCTGGCCGAAGCTCTCGCAGCGGATGCGAAGGTTTCAGGTGTCACTGTCGAGAGGCCCAAAGCGAAAGCCTGACACAACGCTAAAACAGTGAAGCGGACTAGTAACTATTTGGAATGCGCAGCGGCGGGAGGTTCCAG
>JAEUHN010000052.1 GCA_016795365.1 Verrucomicrobiaceae bacterium | reverse complement strand
AGTGCGGCAAGGGCAGCACCTGCACCTGCGGCACGGGTTTGGCCGATGGCAAAGGATTGTCCTGGGCGAGGACTGGCAAGGCTAGGAGGAGCAGGGCGAAGCGCATGGCTGCCACTACGCTCGCAGCCACTCGCATCTCACGGCTTCACGCGCAGGAGCACTTCGTTGCGACACATGAAGGCCGGGGTCCACGGCGGATCATAGTAGGCGAAGAGCGGATCGCCTTGCACCTCGATCTTCTGGGCTTGGCACCATGCCTTCAGTGCCTCAAGCGCCGCCTTCTCATCCTTGCCGCGACTGGTGCCTTTGAATCGGTGAACGGCGAAGGTGCCCGCCGCAAGATCGTCGATCCGCACCTGCTCGGATTTGGGCTGGGGCACTCCTTTGTCGAGAGTGGCCTTCGGAACGATGAAGCTCATGCTGCCTTCGCCCGCCTTTCGATCAATGATCACCGGCGTGGTCATCGCAATCGACTCGGAGCGTTCGTTCTTGCCCGTGATGTAGCCGAAAAGTCGCATGAAGCTGCCGTCCATGTCGCTGGCCATGCCGGTCTTCGCGAGGCGCAGGGCGGGATACACACGCAGCTCGAAAGCACCATCGGTGCGAGTGACGAGATAGTCCGGAGTCTCGGTGCTGGCACGCGAGTTCTTAAACGCGAACACGGAACAGCCGACCAACAAAAGACAGAGCAAGATCCAGAACATGCGTTTCATGCCGGACGTTACGGACCTCGCTCCACCAGGGCCGCAATGAGTTAGCGCCGCGAGGAGTTCGCGAGCACCCCATTGACCAGCTGCATCAGAGCCTCGCGCTGGTAGGGCTTGGGCAACGAGCCTGCGAAACCAAAGCGCGCGGGCTCGTTCATGATGGGATCATCACGATAGCCTGACGAGACGATGGCCAGGATGTGGGGATCAACGCGGCGGAGATGCTCCATGGTATCGGCACCACCGAGACCATCAGGGATCGTGAGATCAAGGATGACCATGTCGAAAGGGCGGCCTCGGCGCATCGCTTCTTCATAAATGCGAATGGTTTCCCTACCATCACCCGACTCGGTGATCTCCAGGCCTGCGGCCTCCAGGTTGCGACGAAGCACGTCACGAACCAAAAGATCATCTTCAAGCAGCAGCACTCGCGGCGTCATCTTCCGTGTGTTGCGAGGTGGCAGCTTGGTGAGGGCAACGGTGTTGCCCGAGGACAGCAAGGGACGCGTGGTGATGTCTTCGATCGCGTGACGCATCTCCGTGATCGACTGGAAGCGTTGATTGCGATCCTGCATCATCGCCTTGATCACGATGGCATCGAGTCGCGGGTCCACTCCCGGCTTCACCGAAGGTGGCTGCCACGACCCGCGTGGAAGCTGACCAGTGAGCATCTGATAAATCATCACGCCCAGGGCATAAATGTCAGCGCGATGGTCCACCTCGCGATGGGCATCAACTTGCTCAGGCGCGGCATACTCCGGGGTGCCCATGATCATGTTCGTCATGGTGACGAAGGAGTTCATCTGATCGAACTTCTTCGCGAGACCGAAGTCGGTCACTTTCACCTCGCCACGTCGCGTGACCATGATGTTCGCGGGCTTGATGTCGCGGTGCACGATGCCACGCGAATGCGCATACTCGAGCGCGTGACAGATCTGCGGCAGCAGCATAAGTGTGAGCTGGGGCGTCATGCCACCCGTGCGCATGATCTCGGCAAGGTCGGTGCCGTCCACGAACTCCATCACGAAAAACAAGTAGTCCTGTTCGATCACATCGAAGTCGTAGATCGCAACGATGTTGGGGTGCGTGAGCTGTCCCATGGCGATGGCTTCACGACGGAAACGATCTTCAAAGGCATAGGCCGCGCCATCGCCCTTGCGCAGGAGCTTGAGCGCCACCGGACGATTCAGGCTGACCTGGATGCCGCGGTAAACTACCCCCATGCCGCCCATGCCAATGATGGCGTCGGCGAGGTAGCGCCCCTGGGGAATCATTTGGTTGAGCACCTCCGGCGCTGGCGCATTCGGCACACGTCCGTCCATTGCCTGCGGAGGGGGCAAGGGAGGAGGCTGATGCGGTGAGACGACGGTCTGCATGTGCTAAATATCTGGAAAATATAGCAGATGTAGTGGGATTGGCACGAAATGTTATCAATTTTTCTTCAGAGCGGGTGAACTAGGAGGTCCGCTGCCCTGATTTTGCCCTGTCGTCGGGCCTGAAAAGGGGCGGTCCTGGGGGGGGCGCTAGAGCCGCTGGTCCTTTAGCCAGCGCTTCGTGAGGTCTCGGAAGCCAAGCGCGGCGGGATCGAGTTCGCCTTCCTTCCAGACCATCACGAGCGGAATGCTGTGGCGTGGCGTGAGGGGCACGAGCTTCATCGTGGTCGAGCTGCGAATCGTGCTCTCGGGGACGATGCCGATCCCGGCTCCGGCTTCGACGTATTGCAAGATGGTGCCGATGAGACTGGGCGTGTGCGCTAGGCGCGGCGTGAATTTTGCCTGCTGGCAAGCGGCAAGAATCGCATCGTGAGAGCTGGCACCTTCGCGCCGGGCGAGCACGATCACGGGTTCATTCGCAAGACTCTGCCAGGGCAAGGTGGCTTTCTTCGCGAACGGATGGGAGACGGGCACGGCGGCACAAAAGCGCTCATCCCTCAGCACCTGGGAGCGCAGGCCCAAGGCCTCATGCGCCAGGACCGGACGCGTGAGGCCGATCGACAGACGCCCACTCGACACCATCTCCCAGACACGTTCCGGCGTGCGCTCTTCGAGGATGACGGTGACGCGAGGAAAGGTCTCGCGGTATTCCTTGAGCAAGGGGCCAAGGAAATCGCGCGTCGGGGGACCGATGTAGCCGAGGCGCAGTTCGCCTTCCTCTCCATTGGCCGTGCGGCGCACTCGACGCAGCGAATCCTCGATGCGCTCCAGCAGGAGCCCAATCTCATGCAGCATGACCGCTCCCGCAGGCGTGAGCTGAACGGTCCGCCGATTGCGGCTGATCAAAACCGTTCCCACATGGCGCTCCAGTTCCTGCACCGCGCGACTGAGCGCCGGCTGGGCAATCCGCAAACGGCGTGCTGCCTTGGAGAAGCTGAGTTCCTCGGCAACGGCTTGGTAGTATCGAAGGTGGCGAAGGTCCATGATGCAACGGGCGTCGATTTATGCCATTCGAGCATGAAGGTGATAGCGAAACTCTATTTTGGTTACTAGTCGATCCAATTTAAAGCTCCGTGGTGCGACCCTCTCTCACTTCCTCCCTCGTCCTCTCCGCGACGCTACTCGTCAGCAGTGTCGGCGCAGGCACACCCTCGAAGCCAGCCAGCGAGCCCAGTAAATCTGCACCCGTCGGCATCGCTCTCGGAGATGACTGGACACTCACGCTTCAGGAACGTGTGCGCGGTGAATGGCGCGACAACACTTTTGACTTCAATGACAGCGTCGATGCACTCACGGACGATTCGTGGCTACTGCAGCGGCTTCGGCTGGGAGTGACTTGGCAACCAGCCCCTTGGTTGCGCGTGGTCGCTGAGGGCCAGGACACTCGCGAGTTCTTCGCCGACCGCCCCAGCACGATCGGCCAGCTGGGTGCCGAGGGCGATGACACCTTCGATCTTCGGCAGGGTTACATTGAGGTCGGCGAAACGAATGGTCTATCACTCCGCGCCGGTCGTCAGACGCTCGTTTACGGCGACAAGCGACTGATCAGCAGCGGCGAGTGGGGCAATGCCAGCCGCACCTTTGATGCGGTGAAGGTTCACTATCAGCAAGACGACTGGTGGCTGGAGGCTTTCACTTCAAGCGTGGTGAAACTTCGCGACGAACGATTCAACCAATCGACGTGGTTCGATGGAACCAGCGACGACGACCAGTTCTTCAGCGGCCTCTACTTCAGCACCCGCGCACTGGCATTCCAGACGACCGATGTCTATGCGCTTCAACTGCATCAAGAAGACGCAGGGGGGACGGACTTCGTCACCTGGGGCACTCGATGGGCGAGCGATCCTGACCACTTCGCAGGGTGGGACTACGCTGTCGAGATGGCGGCACAAACGGGGCACGTGAAGGGCAAAGATTTGACGGCCTTCGCTGGCCACTGGGACCTGGGGCACACCTGGAAAGACAAGGCCTGGAAGCCTCGCCTGGGACTCGAATACAGCTACGCGAGCGGCGACAGCAACGCCACCGACGGCAAGACCTCCACCTTCCAAAACCTCTTCCCCACCAATCACCTCTACTACGGATACATGGATCTGTTCGCCTGGCAGAACCTGCACAACCCCGCCGCGCACTTCAGCGTGCAGCCATCGAAGAGTCTGAAGGCGAGTCTCGACTATCACGCGTTCTGGCTGGCTGACACGAACGACGCTTGGTATCGCGCTAATATCACCTCGACGGCACGCCCCATCACTCGCAACGCCAGCAGCTTCGCGGGAACTGAGCTGGACATCACGCTCGTCTGGAAGGCGCACAAGCACCTCGAGGTGCAAGCAGGCTACAGCCACTTTTTCGCGGGCGATTATCTGAAGGCTTCGGGCTCCAATGACGACGCTGACTTCGCCTACCTCATGGTGACTCTCACTTACTGACCTCTCTCACACACATGAACAACGTCCATCTTGCCGTCCAGTTCTTCCTTCAGATCGCCGTCATCCTACTTTTCTGCCGCGTGGTGGGAATGATCGCCGCTCGTTTCGGCCAGCCACAGGTGGTGGCGGAGATGATCGCCGGCGTGCTGCTGGGCCCCTCTTTGCTTGGTCTGATCTGGCCCGAAGCCCAGCAGTGGCTGTTCCCTTGGGACAAGAGCCAGACCACTCGTGACACGCAGAGCTACTTGTTCCCTGCCTCGCAGCTGGGGCTTGCGCTCTACATGTTCATCGTGGGCATGGAGTTCCGCGTGGACATCGTGCAAAAGCGATTCAAGAGCAGCCTCGCAGTCTCCGCAGCCGGGATGGTCGCGCCCTTCGTGCTCGGTGCCGGCCTGGCCTGGATCTTCTTCCACTACACGGAGCTGTTCCCCAAGAAGACCAGTCTCATGGAGGCCATGCTGTTCCTCGGAGCATCAATGTGCATCACTGCCTTCCCCATGCTGGCCCGCATCATTCACTTCAAAGGGCTGGCAGGGACCACGATGGGAACGGTGGCCATCGGTGCTGGTGCCATTGATGATGCCACTGCCTGGGCATTGCTCGCGGTGGTGCTGGCGAGTTTTGATGACAACTGGAGCCATGCTTTGGTGAACATCGGAGGCGGGCTCGCTTATGTGCTGGTAACACTCACGCTGATCAAAGCCCTGCTCAAACGCGTGGAGCCTCTCGTGACCGAAGCTGATGGCAAGCTGAGCGATGGAGGATTGGTCATTGGTCTTGCCATGATGGCGCTGGGCGCGTGGTTCACGGACCTCATCGGCTTGCACGCCGTATTCGGAGCTTTCGTCATGGGATGCGCGATGCCTCGGGAAGTCATGACCCGTGACCTCATTGCTCGCATTCAACCGCTCGCAGTCGCCCTTCTGCTGCCGCTATTCTTCACCTACTCGGGCCTCAACACCAAGATTGGCCTGCTCAACACCGGCTTCCTCTGGCTGATGTGCGGTGCTGTTTTGATCGCCGCCATTCTGGGCAAGGGCGTCGCATGTTGGTTGGCTGCACGTGCCACCGGCATCAGCAACCGCGAAGCCATGGGCATCGGCACACTCATGAATGCTCGAGGCCTGATGGAGCTGATCATCATCAATATCGGCCTGCAGCGGGGAGTCATCACCGAGGGACTGTTCGCGACTCTCGTGATCATGGCCGTGGTCACCACCTTGATGGCGTCACCGATTTTCGAGCGTCTGGTGGGCACCGGCACCTACAAGCCAGAGCCCGAGAACTGAAGATCAGCCTCGGGCTCTTCAAATCGTCGTTTGACGGAAGTTCAAGCTGCCAGCGGCAAGCCGTAAGGCAACTCGTCGGGAATGGGCGCGAACTCTCTGATGCGGTCCCAAAGTTTGGAGAAGTCCTTGTTCACATCGCCAGACAAGCAGTCGGTGATTTCTCCTGCCGCTTCCGGGTAGCGCTTGATCACGTCTTTGAACGAGAACGTCGGATGATAGAAGGCGTAAACCAGCTTGCGCATGTTCTCCAAGCCCTGCCGGATCGCAGCCCCGTAACCCGCGAAATGCTCGGGCGAGAGATCGCCCTCTACGATGCCGCGGTGGATTTCTTCACCGGCGAGCACACCACTCTTCAGTGCCAGCATGATGCCACTGCTGAACACGGGATCGAGAAACGCCATCGCATCACCCACGAGCAACAAGCCAGGTGAGGCGCAGTGCTTCGAGTGGAAGGAGTATTCGCTGGTGATGTAGTAGTTGCCCGTCGATGAGCCCTCACTCAGCCGATCCTTGATCCACAGATTGTTTCCCACCTCGCGGTGGAACATCTCTTTCGGATCGCGCACGCCATCGCGGCTCAGATACTTGCCCTCGGCAACGACGCCAACACTCACCATGTCGTCGTGCTGTGGGATGTGCCAGAACCAGCCCTTGTCGGGAATGAACGCCACCGTCGTCGTGCCTTCGTCGATGCCTTCCTGGCGCTTGGAGCCCTTGAAGTAAGTCCAGACCGCCACCTTGTTGAGGTAAGGATCGCGCATTCGCCAACCATTGCGCACTGCGGTGAAGGCTTCCTTGCCGGTGCAATCGAGCGTGATGCGCGCCCGATACTCGGTGACGTTGCCCGCCTTGTCCGCAGCACGCACGCCGACGACCTTCCCGTCTTCTCGAATCAACTCCGTGACCGACGTTTCCTCCTTCACCTCCGCTCCGCGTTCCCGCGCATGATCGACCATCATCTGGTCGAACTCCGAACGCACCACCTGCCAGCTCTGCGCCACCGTTTCACGGTCGTAGCGAGTGAAGAAATAGAAGGGCTGCGACGAGGTCGCATCGGGCTGCATGAAGACCACGCTGAACTTCTTCACGAAGTGCGATTGCTTCATCTTGGGGATCAGACCCAGCCTTTCCAGAGGTCCGTAAGTGAAGGGAATCAGGGACTCGCCAATGTGATAGCGAGGAAACTTTTCACGTTCGAGCACGAGCACGCGGTGACCGTATTCAGCGAGAATGGCGGCCGCAGCCGTGCCTGAAGGGCCTGCGCCAATAATGAGAGCATCGTATTCCATGGTGTTTCAAAGTGGGGTTGCCTGGACACGATTACGTTCTGATCAACGATGCCGATAATCGCATTTCGTTACCACACTCATGCTTGATCGCGATAAGTGCGGACAAGCAAACCTCGAAGCTGAGCGGAGACGCTTTGTGATGCTTTCAGCGTTGTTTTCAACGCGCTACCCCCGGTAGGATTCGAACCTACGACCAAAAGATTAAGAGTCTTCTGCTCTACCAACTGAGCTACGGAGGCGTTAAACAGCGGGCCGCGATGGTAACTAGCTTGGGCCTTCGCGCAAGCGGTTCTTCATCCTTGAATCAATCGCTGGCTGTCCCACACTCCGCCATGCCTGCTTCACCCGCTCTCAACACCTCCGTCCTCGGCCAGGAAGTCCCTGTCGCCCGCGTCGTGAGCGCCCTTCGCGAACTGTGGTCCGACGAGTCGGCCAAGATGCGCGCTTCGTTGATGAACTTCGCCATCTACAGCGAGGACCCTTCATCGCTGGAGCACAACACGCTCCTGCTCTCCGAACTGACCCGCGAGCACTCCTGCCGTGCACTGCTCATTCTCAACGTTCCAGGCGAGGCAAAGCCGCAAGTGCGTGCCTGGGTGACTGCCCACTGCCAGCTCTCCAACGGCCAAAAGTCTGTGTGTTGCGAGCAGCTCTCGTTCGTCATCGAAGGAGGCAATGCCGATCAGGTGCGAAACACGATCTTTGCTCACCTCGACTCTGATCTTCCGCTGGTCGTCTGGTGGCAGGGCGAACTAACGGAGCGCCTCGACGAACGCTTCCTCAGCGTCATCGATGCCCTCATCATCGACAGCAATCAGTGGTCCCATCCCGCTCAATCCCTGCGCCAGATGACGGAAGCTCGGGCCGGTCGCACTTCACGTTTCTCCTTGAGCGATCTGACCTGGATGCGCACTCGCTGTCTGCGCCTGACACTGGCCGCCGTTTTTCAGAGCGCTCCGTTGCTCGCAGATTTGCCCAAGCTGAACCACGTGGTCGTGCATCATGCCAAGGGTCACAGGCTCGGCGGTCTCATGATTGCCGCATGGATGGGCACCCAGCTTAACTGCCACGCAGGCGAGGGGCCGGGGATTCGATTGGTTCGCGAGGACGGCGCGGACATTGAAGTCGAGCTTCGGGAAGCCGAGGGCACGTGTGCTGTTCAAGGCTTGGAATTGAGCGGCCCTGGCATTTCGATCCGCATCCGTCGTGATCCGGTTTCGGGCCTCAGCCACACGACTGTCGAGCATCCGTCCATACGGCAGGAGATGGTGCATCCGGTGCCTGCGAACACCGAGGTGGACATGATCAGCGAGCAGCTGAGCCGACTCGGCGGCACCACTCGCTACTTCGAGAGCACGCCGCTTCTCCTGTCACTGCTCGAGCACGCGTGATCCCGGATCACAGCGCCGCTGCAATCTTCTCGGCCCAGGCCTTCGCCTTGCTCGCATAGGGCTTGTCTTCCTCGGCGTAAAGAATCCCGCGGGACACATTGACCACGATCGGTGCCTTGCGCTTGCTGCCTTTCAGCGCGGCCAAATCACCGCCCTGCGCCCCCAGTCCAGGGATGAGCAGCGGCACGTCGGGGATGCGTTTGAGCACGTCCGAAGAGGCATTGGTCAAGCCCACGACCAAGCCGGTCTGCGGGCTAGACTGGGTCATGTCGGCCACGATTTGAAACACCTGCTTCCGACCCGCCTTCTGCAACTCGATGTCCGCCGCCCCTGGGTTCGAGGTTACACCGAGCAGGTAAAGGCCCTTGTCCGAATACTTGAGAAACGGCTCCAGCGTGTCGCGCCCCATGTAGGGGTTGAGCGTCACCGCGTCCACACCCAGCTCGTCAAAGCATGCCTTAGCGTAATAGGCCTGTGTCTCGCCGATGTCGCCACGCTTCACATCGAGGATGATCGGAATGTCGGCGGGGATCTCTTTGAGGATCTGCTCCAGCATTCGCACACCACGCCAGCCGAGGGCTTCGAAGTAGGCTGAATTGGGCTTGAAAGCAGCCGCATAGGCGGCGGTTTCCTCGATCACTCTCAGGATCAGGCGCTTGGTTTTTTCATCAGCGTTCTCGGCACGAATGTCGAGGCCCACACAGAGGCGTGAGCCGGTGGCTTCAATGCGAGTTTCAAGTTTCTCACGGAAATTCATGGGGAGGCGTTTCGAGCGGGAACGAATCATGACACTGTGTTTACAGAATCGCATGAGTTTTGTGACGCAGTTCACCGAGAAAGTTTGAGAAAGCCCTTCCCCGACCACCCTTGGCTTCCACCATGCCGCCCGTTGACGGCCCGCAGCAGCAGCGCAACTCTGCGCCTCATGAGCGACTCCGTCTCCCCCTCGCCGCTGGTCGGCATCATCATGGGCTCCAGTTCCGATTGGCCCACCATGCAACACGCCGCCCAGGTCCTGGAAGACTTCGGCGTGCCGTATGAGAAGAAGGTGGTCAGTGCCCACCGCACGCCAGGATTGCTCTACGACTATGCCACTTCAGCCTCCGATCGCGGCCTGCACTGCATCATTGCCGGTGCTGGCGGTGCCGCCCATCTGCCAGGGATGACGGCCAGCATGACCATCATTCCGGTGCTCGGCGTCCCGGTGCAAAGCAAGGCCCTCAGCGGGGTCGATTCCCTCTACTCGATCGTTCAGATGCCCGGCGGTGTGCCCGTGGCGACCTTTGCCATCGGCAACGCTGGAGCTACCAATGCAGGCCTGTTCGCGGTCTCGATGCTGGCCAATCAGAATGCCGTCCTGGCGGAAAAACTGCATAATTTCCGTGCCAAGCAGACAGCCAAGGTGCTGGCCAGCCAGGAGGAGCTGAAGTAATCGAGCCCATGGCGATTCCCTCCCCTTTTCTTCCCCCCGCCACCATCGGAGTGCTCGGAGGCGGCCAGCTCGGACGGATGCTCGCGCTCGAAGCCCGGCGCAGCGGCTACCGCGTGGTCATCTTCACCAATGAAGCCCCAGGCTGCCCAGCAGGACAGGTGGCCGATGTGGAGATCAATGCGGACTACGCTGATGCAGCGGCGCTGCAGAGGTTCCTCGATCAAGTGGACGTGGTGACAGCCGAGTTCGAAAACATTCCCGACGCCTGCCTCCAGGCCGTGGAAAAGAAGCGCCCACTCCGCCCCAGTCGTGATGCGATCTACACCACGCAACACCGCGAACGGGAAAAGCTCTTCCTCCATGAGCAAGGCATCGCCTGTGCCGAATTCCGAATCGTGGAGGACCTCGCTGGTCTCGAGCGCGCTGTTGCGGAATTGGGTCGTCCTTGTGTGATCAAGACCGCCGCCTTCGGCTACGACGGCAAAGGCCAGTGCAAGGTGAATGCGGATACGGATCTGACTCAAGCGTGGCAACCCTTCGAAGGTCACCACGCCGTCGTCGAGCAATGGGTGCCCTTCGTTTGCGAAGTCTCCGTCGTTGGTGCCCGCAGCATCGACGGCAGCACCGCTGTGCATGGATGTGTGGAGAACATCCATGAGCACCACATCCTCGACGTCACCATCGCTCCTGCGCGTGTGTCGCCAGCCGTGATCCAGCAAGCGCTCGACCTCTGGAACGCCGTGGCCACGGGGCTCAATTATGTGGGCACCATGGCCGTGGAGATGTTTGTCACCGCCGAGGAGAAAGTGCTCGTCAATGAGATCGCACCGCGCCCGCACAACAGCGGCCACTACACCATCGACACCTGTCGAACGAGCCAGTTCGGCCAGCAAATGCGAGCCGTGTGCGGCCTGCCTCTGGGCGACGCGAGTGCTCACACTCCCGCCGTGATGATCAACCTGCTCGGCGACGTGTGGCCCTCGGAAACGCAACATCCCGACTGGTCCCCCGTGCTCAAACATCCCAGCGCCAAGCTCCACCTTTACGGCAAGGAACTCGCCAAATGGCGGCGCAAGATGGGCCACTTCACCGTGCTCGGCAGCACTGTGGACGAAGCCCTCAATGACGCGCGTCGCATTCAAGTCACCCTCGGCACTCGCACCGCCTAGTTAAAAACAAAAGAGCGGCCGTGCGCACTCACTCGCACGACCGCTCCATGGTTTTGGGGAGGAAAGTTAGGCTACAGCTTTGGCTTTGCGGGTCCGTTTGACGGGCTCTTTGGTGTTGTCGGCCAGCGAGCGGAAGGCATCTCCGAAGACATACTGACGAGCCGTTTCGACCTGGCCCATAGAGCGTTTCAACCAACGGCCAAACTCTTTGCCATATCGTTCTTCTCCACTCATCTCGAGCAACGCTGAAGCAAGGTCGGTATGTTGCATGCGGAAGTTGTTTTCCATCTCGATGCCAGCGGCTGGAATACGCAGTTCGACTGCCTCAAACATGTCCATCACGCGTGCCGCATAGCTGGTGTCCCAACCCTTGTCGTCTTCATCATAGGCACTCGTTGTGCTATGGATGATCAGGTATTGAACGTTGTCCGAATAGACTTCCGCTGCCTCCGTAATGGCATCGAAGCTCTCAGGATCATTCGTCACTGGAAGTGCGATGGTGACTTCGACGCCCATCTCAGAGAGCAGGTGGTAGAACTCATGCTGCTCGTAGGCCTTCATCCAGATCTCACCGGCACCACTGGCGACTTCCACCATCGTGATGTCAGCGTTGTCGAGTGAGGCGACGAGGGCCTTGGCTCCGCCTTGGAAGGGATTGAGGTAACGTGCATCGTTCTCGATGCTGGACTCTTCCTCATCCAACACGAGGAACTGATGATCCACATGGTGCTGATTGAGGTAGCGACGAAGGAGGCGGATGACCGTGCTTTTGCCGGCCCCGGAGAAGTCGTTTTGGATGAGGATGAGCTTCTTCATGATGTGGCGAATGGTTATCGAATTCACGGTTATTATATAAATTATTGATATTTTGCCAAGAGGAAAGTTTAGCTTTTGTTGATTTTTTAATTTTGCGACGCCTGCGCGACATTCTGAAGCATCGATTTGCCTGTCCACGGCAACCCGCATGCGAACTGCCATCGGCTGAACTTCGATGCTCGACCTCGCGTAGCGTCGGCCTGAGTAGCCTATCGACCGCCAAAGTAGTGCGCGAGAGCTTCCAGCATTCCGCTGCTCGCGACTCCATTCGCCACAAATCCTCCTTGCTGCTGCACGTGCACCTTGATCGGCGGCAAGGCATTGCCTGGGCAAGCAATCATCCGAGCGACACGAGTGTCGAGCATGGAGACATCGTTGTGATTGTCGCCCGCAGCGAAGCATTCGTTCGCGGTGAGATTGAGCAGCCGCGCAAGCTCGCCAAGAGCGCTCCCTTTGCTGTAACCCGAATGGGAGAAGCGCAGGTAGATGCCATTGCGATGATAGCCGACGTCGGGCTCGCGCAGGCGATGGTCTTCGATCAGTGCACAAATCTGATCAAGCTCCTCGTCGCTATGCGCGACGATACCGAGCTGGCCAAAATCACCTTCGAGAAACTCGCCCTTCGTCTGCGTTTCCACGATGTGTCTGATGCGATCGAGGAAGGGCTTGTGGTTGCGCACAAAGTGGTCGTGCGCTTTGCGTGCCTTCTGGTTCCAGGAGCCGTAGTCGGTCCATTTGCTGAAGAAGCCCGGTTTATAGATCTCACACTCCTGGGCGATAATGAAGTCGGGTTCCTGGAAGATACCATGCTGGCCGAGGCCCTGAAGCGTCTGGCTCAGGCTACGCCCAGTGTTAATGACCCACGCAGCACCTTGCTGGCGAAGTGTGCGGAGTGCATCGCCCATGGCAGGATGAAATCGGAACTCACCTTCGGGCTGCACAAGCGTGCCATCGAAGTCGAAGCAGAGAATGAAGCGAAATTTCGGCGCGGCCATTTTGTTTGGCGGGATTGGATTGCCAGGATGCTAGATGCTGGAACGCAAGGTGCCAGCGCGGAGTGTAGGTGACTCCCGGCCGAGCCGATGGCTGGATAAGTCCTTCAACGTTCGTCCTGTTCCACAGGCAGGTCCAGCTTGCACCCCACGAGGAATCCGGGTTATCAACCCGGTATGGTGCGTGCAATTCTTCTGCTCAGTGTGCTCTTGGGTCTGGCTTGGTGGCTTCACGGGGAGCAGGAGCGTGGGCGTTTCCGCCGCCTGGATGAGGGATTCCTGGATTTCCTCCTGGCCAATGCCCGCCAGGAAATGAAACCCGATGCCGCCAAGCTCAGCGATGTGGTGCTCGTGCAAATCAGGGAGGAAGACAAAGGCGAGTATGCAGCCTGGCCACCCCTGCCCATCGATTACCAAATGATTGTGAAGAACCTCGCTTCCTACGAGCCCGCCGTCCTGGTGATCGCGGATCCCCTTCTTTGGCCCGAGCCGAAGCCGGAGTTCATCGACTCTCTTGCGCAAGCTCTCCTCCCAATCCCCCGAGTCATCCTTGCAGCCTCCATCCGAAGCGACGGTGCCACTGACGACGCAAGCATCAAAGTCCTCCGCGAGCGCATCCCCCTCATGAGCCGTCGCAACGACTCAGGGAGCCTCCTGCCTGAGGCCAGGCGAGTGGAGGCGATGCCAGAGCCCGCTCTGGCCCGACAGTCAGACATCGGAATCATCACGCACGGATCCGCAAACGTCGCGGTCCGCTCCAACGATAGCCTAATGCCATCACTGGAACTCCAGGCGCTCGCCAACGCAGGTCAAGTGCCCTTCGAAAGAATACGGGTCACGACTGGCCCAGGCGCGGGCGTGCATTTCAGCGACGCTTGGTTCGTCCCCACGCAACACAATGGAACGTGGGCAAGGACCGATGTCTCCCTCACCAAAGTGAATGCCCTCGACCTCATGGTTCCCGAAGTCACCGGCACCGATGCCGATCTCGCAAAGGTTTTAGGCAAAGGGAAAACGATCATCCTGGGCATGGCTTGTGATGATCAAGGCGCGACATCGAAAGCCTCACAGTGCGCTGCTACGGCAGCCTCAGCGCTCGCCTTGCCTCGGGTGAATGTGCTTTCATCAACCGGGCAGTTCATCGCCTGGGGAATCGCAGGATGCCTTGGGCTGCTGCTGCTGCTAGGGCCAAAGCACAAAGCAATCACCCGGGCCTTGCTCATTTTGTTCCTCGCTTTGACAGCAAGCTACCTCGCCTTCCAAGCTCTCCAGGTATGGTGCCCGCCAGCGATCCCTTCAGCACTGATCCTCGCCAGTGGATTGCTGGTGCGCTTGTTTGGTCGCCGACCCAAAGACGAGCCGACGACCACATGCGAATGACACTCACACCCTACCGTTTCTTCGGAAGAATGACGTCACCGAGACTGAAGATCGGACCATAAATGGCATAGATCAAGAAACCGACAATCGTGCCCAGAAACATGATCGTCAGGGGTTCCATCAGCTTGTCGATCTGACCAGCCAGACCATCGAGTTCTTCCTCGTAGTCATCAGCGATCTCGTTCAGCATCTCGGTTCCCGTGCCTGTCTCGGCAGCGAGTTCGATGAGTCCACAGATCATACGGGCATCAGGCCCCAACCAGTGCCCTTCCATGATGAACCCTTCATGCATGGTGCGACCCACAGCAATGTGCTCGCAGAGCTTGTTGAAGAAAGTCTTGTAGTGGTAGTGCCACGTCGCCTTCGCCGTAATTTCGAGCGCACTGGAAAGACGCACATTGGCATCCACCAGCATCGCCAGCGTGCGGAAGCTCATCGCCGAAGCGGACTTGCGCACAATGTCACTAACCTTCGGTATCTTCAGGGCAAGGTCCTGCACCCAATGCTGCTCCGATATACGGCCCCAGTTTTTGAAGAAGAAGTAAAGCGCCACAAATGGCAGTGCCGCCATGTAAGGCTGATGCATGAAGAGATCAGACAAAGCAATCAGCGCCTTCGTTCCTAGAGGGAGGGGCGCTTTGAACGACTCGAACAACTTGGCCATCGCCGGAACCAGAGTGAAACTCATCACGATTACCACGATCACAGCCAGCACGATAACGACCGCAGGATAGATGAGGCCGTTCTTGAGCTTGTTGATGATCTTCGAAGACTTTCGCGAAGACATGCCAATGCGTCGGCAAACACGCGCCAGCTGACCTGCCTCCTCGCCAGCGATGATGAGCGAAAGGATCTGGTCGGGGAAGACATCCGAATGCTTGGCCATCGCCTCAGACAGCTTTTCACCCGCAGCAATCGAGGTGACCAAATCACCGATCACACCCTTGTAACGAGCAGATCGCACGCGGTTGCTCTGAAGCTGGAGACCCTTGGTGATCCCAATATTTCGGTCCAGGCATCGTGCCAGACCACTGAAGAAGTTGGCCGAGTCATCGACACTGGCTTTGGACGAACTGAGCCGATGGATGGTTTCATCCAGGCCAACGATATCTTCCACCGTTGCGGTTTCATTCGATGAAACGCCGCTGCCGATCAGGGCTTTTTCTTGCGTATCAGTGTCCACAAGTGTGACTTCCGACTTGCCAGAGTTGACGTTAGTGATGGTGACTTTCTTGAGCATGGCAGGATGAGGCTGAGACTAGGGTTCGTAGGCGGTGCCTGTGGTCTGAGGTCTATAGATCTTGGCTTCGGTGTTAGAGCCCGCATCTGCGGTGGCGAAGTTGGCCACCTGCACTTTGTTGCTGAGGCCTTGCATCACACCAATGGTGCTATGATCCGCGTAACCGAGATTTGTCATCGTGGCGGTGGTATCGAGAATCTCGTTCAGAAAGGGATGCCCCGCTGTGGAAGGCATCACGGCCGTGACCTCGGCCGGTGAGAGGCCGAGCTGCCACAGACGACAGCTGTTCTCCTGGTAATTCATTGCCACAGCAACACGCCAGCTTAGCTCCTCCTGCATCATCATGGTGGAACTCATGGACACGGCCGCTGTCATGCCCACGCCGACGATGATCGCGGCTGTGAGCACCTCGATGAGTGTGTATCCCGAACGATTAAAGCGCTTCATGGTGGAGCGTGTTGGAAAAAGGTTTCCAGCCAGGCTTCACGCGGGAGCAATGAAGCAAAGTAGTAACTGGCAGCAGTCGCTGGCGTCGGCAAACCTTCGGGAAGCAGGATGAACTTGTTAGCAGCAGCCGTATCTCTGGCTCCTGCCGACGCTCCCGCGAGGGTTCTTTGGATCGACCAGTTCGTAAAGAATCCGCCCGTTAGAATTACCGAGTCTGGCGTGCTCGCGGCTCCCGTTGGACGGAAGCACGACACTTGGCGGCCTTCGTTAATCATGATCATCCGCCAGTCGATGACGGATGCCGTTCCATTCACATTCGGCGGCACCCAGTAAAGGTCGATGGGCTCCCCCGTGAGCTGCGCCTTCATACCGAGAACAAAAGGGCGATTGTTCTCACGCACGAAGCGAACATCACGGAAAGTTTGTGGCGATCCGGGTGTCGGAACGAAGAGGATGATCCGTGGATCCATGCTCGCGGCCGCACTGTAGAGTGCATTGCTGGTCTGGCCGAGGAACACCACCTGCTGAACCACGGGATAGATGCGGAGGTTGGGCAGATTAGGATGATTGAGGTTGATAAAGAGGACCTGAAAACCCGAATCGTAACCTGCTGGATAAGCAGGAGGCGGATAAGTCGGTGCAGCAGCCTCATCGACGATCCAATAGGGATCAGCCGATGTGCCCACGGAAGTGCCGACACTAATCGTCTGCACTGGAACAGGCGAAGTCGTCTTGAGAGCTTCGCGGTTCTGAATCTCCCACAGACAGTTTGGATGATGAGTAACGCTGGCTGGCAATCCTGGGGGAACATACGTGTTCTTGATGATGTTGAGATCGCCACGGAACAACTCAGTGGTCGTAGTGGTCGAACTCGAAGGGCCAAAAGTCGAAGCGATCGAAGGCACATTTGCCGTATACATTTCCCCGCCAGTGGACGTCGTCCTGGCCATCATAGGATTGAGGGGATCAAACTTCTGAATGTAGAATCGCCGGGCCCTCACATCGAAGACCTTCTTCACACCCAGGTTCACCGTCGCGGAATCATAGAAGGAGGCTGGGTCACGAACGACGAAGCGTGCGAGCGGCGCTCCAGTGGAGGGTCCTACCTGGAAGTTGTAGATGTTGATTTCACTCGGAGCTCCAACCGGCTTGCGATACACAACAAACGCATCGCCAGCGAATGCGGGGAAGATACCCTTGAGGAAGGCGTAACCATTGAACGGGTCGATGGCATCGTAAGTAGAGCCGTTGTAGGCCGGAGAACGTGTGAACTTTTGCGTCGAGGCGAAACATGCGTTCGGTCTCAATCCAAAGGCATTGAATGGGAAGAGCTTGGTATAATTGCCCGTGGAAGGGTAGCTCACTGCCGCAGGTGGTAGCCCATAAAGCTGAAGGTCGGCCCACCCCGTATCTGTGTAGATTCCACCATATCCAGGACCGACGTCTCCCGTTGTCGCAGGCAGGAGTGTGCTGTTGCCTGAGAAGGCATGTTCTTGCACTACCTGACGAATGTAGGCACGCGAATTGTCGAGAGCGAGACGACGCTTCATCGCATACTCCGAGTTCCTAGCTTGCATCGCCCGGGCATTGGACAATGCTACCCACCCGGCAAGAAAGATGCCGGCGAGCATGGTCATCATCAATGCCACGACCAGCAGGCCGCCACGGGCGGAGATGCGGGACTGTTGGGGAATTCTCATTCGAGCGAAGACTGGCTAAAAATAGGAGGGAAAGACCGGCACGGTGAACATGTAGCTCGTGCGTCCTGCCATGTGGTTGTAGACCCTTCGAGGATCCGTCGTTGGATAAGAGGTGTTTGAGGCTCGATACAATCCCAACGTTGGAGCAGCAGGATCTGGCCACCAGATCAAATAGAATGGTTGTTCACGAGCGACCTTGAACCTTTCAATGTCAGATGACTCGGCTGGCACGATATCCTGTCGGCTCTGCCTCTCGAAACTCACCCAAAGAGGGGTGAATTTGTCCGTCGTCGTAGGCCAAAGAGACGAGTCATACGCCGGATAAAAGATATCATAGTAGGCGGTAAGCGTGGCCGGACTCGTGGGCGTGGTCACGTAACGTTTCACTGAGGCATAAAACCCCTTGGGGCTCGTGATCTTGTCCACATCTATGTCATAAACCGCAGTCACGGTCAGCGACGTTGGATCAGCACTGTATCCGATCACAAAGATGCTGCAGTTTGGCGATGTCTCATCGACATTTCTTTTGTCCAAGAAAACTGCGCTTGTCGCCAATCCCTTGCCGATGAGGTGCTCACGGAACCTCTGAGGTTGATCGATGAAGGTATCTGAGATCGGATTGAATGGAATGGTGGCAGGTCGAACCGTATTCACTCCCGTGCGTGCCAATGGAAAGACTGCGGTCGCAGTGTGAATGTCCGCCATGAAACGCTCGCGCAAGTCCTCCGCTTTGCCTGCGGAGCCATAGTTTGGAGCTACGGCTGTGACGATGGAGGTCTGGGCCAGATTGTAATAGTTGGTCAACCGGGCACTATCGAGCGGGATCGTCGCCGTGGCCGAGGTCGTGGGCTGGTTCTTTGCGATCGTGCCGTAGCCGATGGCAGCTGCTCCAATGACGGCCGCACCGAGCGCCATTGCGAAGAGCAATTCGGCGGCAGTGAATCCGCAGGAATATGATCTTCCGAGCCTCATTTCGATGGTGAGTTGCCTTGGGACTGCTGAGTGGGCACTGCCTTGTCGAGGAGCAGCTTCATCAATATGTTGCCGGGATGCTTTTCATCGACAGGCGGGGGAGAAACTTGTTGCTGCTGAGAAGGAACTGTCGCTGCCGCAGGCGAAGAGGGCTCCTCAGCGATGCTTGCACGACGGGTCTCAGGTTCCGCCGCTGCAGCATGAGCGCCTGGAGCTGTCTGATATCCGATGGGGCGACCGCTTCCACCCGAAGGTGCTGCCACTGCGTCATTGACACCCGACAAGTCGGCACTAGGCAACACGTAACGGACAAATGGCTTCAGATTCACCGGGATAATCACCGGGCGAGGCGGGAGCGCGATGTTCTTTTTCTTCTCGACCCAGAACAGTTCGATGGTGTTTTGAGAGAGGGAATTGACGCGGAGGCTGACTTCTTGATCAGGAATCACCTGAGGAACAATGTTGCCGCGTTCAAGCTTGATCGGTCCCAGCATCACGGCACGCACAGATCCATCGGGATTGAATGCAGCACCCGAGACACGCATGGACATGAGGGCGTCCTTGACTTTGTTCTCAGCGCTGCTCGCCTCTTCTGTCTTGATAGCGGCACCATCAAACTTGTTGAAGGGATTGGTCTCGTTGGGTTTCACCATCTCTGGTGTCTTCTCTTCGGGCAAGATCAGCTGATACCGGATCTTCTCCGAATCTTCGGCAGCTCCTTCCGCATAGGCCAGAGCACCGGAGAAAACGATCGCGACCAAAGCAGGGTGAACGAGATTCATAAGATGCACAGGGGTGGTTTGAAATGAGAACATGGGGGTGTGGCGTGAGGCCCGGCTACTTCTTCGCGATGGCATTGTATTTCAGGTCCACGAGCGGGACCTCGATAGCGATTTCCGCACGCACCTGTCTTCCGTTGTCACCACCTGTGATGCGGCAGTTCATCATGCGTGCCATGGGAAGACGGCGCTCAAGTTCGCCGATCCAGTTCATCGTCTTGGCGTAGTCGTCTTCGAGGACCAATGAGGCTCGAACGAGCTTGGTGATTGCAGCCCCTGGAGAACCGGCAGCTACTTGAATCTGTCTGCTCTCAAACCTCTGGGATAAGATGAGAAGGTTTGCCGAACGAAGGCTTGCCAGCACTGATTCCTCCACCTCAGATTGAGTCTGAATGCGATCAGCGTAGGGCTCCCATGCTCGGAGGAAGCGGAGCAGTTCATCCGATTCGATTCGGATCTTCTCCGTTTGGATCTTTGCTGTGTCCAGCTTTCCGCGTTCAGCCGTTGTCTCATCGGTCGCAGAGGTTGCTTCGGCACGTTTGGCTTCGGCTTTCTGATGCACAATCTGACCGGAGTATGCGGCGATCCCGATGATCATCAGCAGGACAACGCAGGCGATTTTCTTGCCATTCATGAGAAGGAAATAGTGAGGTTTGAAGTTTGCGCGCGAAGTTTACTGATCCTGCCAGACGAGCATCGAGCGATATTCCATCTGGTCTCCCTGCTTGGCTTGCTGGCCAGAGTGCGTGCGGTAGTGGAGGCGGTTGACGGCACTTTCGATCTTCGGCACTTCAGCGACCGATGCATTGATCATGCGAACCAGCAGAGAGATCTGCGAGGGCAGGTCAGGACTGCGTTCCAGGCTGAGCTCCGTGATGTTTGTCTCCAGCGGCATCGTCCGTGCGATCGCCACACTGATGGGCTGCATAACGCGACTGCCTTCCATCCACTTCGCCACCGATTGAGCACGATACAGCTCGTTTTCGATCTTGAGCTTCTCCTCATCGAGTTTGGTGAGCTCGCTTGCGATCTCTTCCTTTTCCTTCACTGCGGCGAGACGCTGTTTCTCCGCCTCTTTCATGTCCTTCATGTCTTTGAAAATGAAGAATCCGGTGGCAAGGCAGACCACATAGAAAAGCACTGGCACGAGGCGCATGGAACCTGGGAGCCGACGCGATGTGTCGGTGCGCGGGGTCTTGAAGTCGTGGCAAAGAAACTGGCTCATGAGCTAGGAAGATGTGGGTTGAAAGAACATTGGAAATCAGTGCTCACCGATGACCTTCCAAAGGAGGTCCTCTTGGGTAAGGTCACGTGCGCCTACACGCTCAAGCTGCTCCATGAGGGTGGCTCGAAAGGCAGCATCCTGACCATCGCTGATGAAAAACACAGGCGTGCCTGGAGGCGCTTTTGCGACGAGCGGGCTGACAATCTGGAGAGCGGTTTCAACGCCTTCTGCACCCAGTCCACTGCGGCATCGAAGATCGCGCCATTGCCCATCTTGCTGGGCAAGCGCAGCGATCGACCCTTCACATGCAGCGATTAGCAAATAACTTCCAGGTGCCTGGCCACGGCTGCTTTCAGCGATGCTTCGTATGGAATACTCCATCATGGCAAACAGCCCGCAACAAATGCGTCCCGGTTTCAGACCGATTCCGCGCAGAACATCCTCGGTCACTTTCACCATGGAATCTTCACAAGCTAGCAGCATGCTGGCGGTGGTATCGGTGTGATGGTAGAGCGCGTAACGCTTGCCGCGGTCATACTTCGGACCGAGGACGGATCGCGGATTGGTGCGCAGCAGGTGGTTAAGGTTATCTGCACGCATCAGACCGTTCTCAAGGCTGATGATGAAGCGATTGTTAAGAGACACCACGCACCATCCTCCCTCAGTCAGGCCTCGCCATTCCTCGCCTCGTTGCGAAGCTACATCGGCGAGGTCTCCATCATGCGTTCCAGCTCCGTCAAGCTTGCCGCGCCTGTTAAAGGAGCGCCAGCTCACCTGGGAACGGCTAACATTTAATAGCAAGCTCTTGCGTCCTTCAAAACGCTTGGGCCAGGCAAGTTCAGGATCGTCAGCATCCGGGCGGAAGGCAGCGAACGTCAGCACACTTTTAATATCATCCCACATCGTAAACGGCGGTTAGTTGTTCTTTGGAAAGGTAATCGTAGACCTCGTGCTCGGTGAAGCCGGTGGCCTTCGCACGGGCGGGCTTCCAACCGTCCGCCATGCGCATGTTGAGACAGCGTTCGAAGCTCTGCATGCCGCGCGTGAAGCCGGCCTCCAGTTCGTGCTCGAGGTTCTTAAACTCACCTCGACGAATCATCCCGCAGACCGAGTCATAGGGCAGGAGCACTTCATGAATGGGGAAGCGTTTGCCTTTGGTCTCATCCAGCAGCAGGCGTTGGCACACAATAGCGCGGAAGGAGTCTGCGAATGACAACATGGCGTTCTCCAGACGGTCGCTCGGAATGAGTTTGAGATAGCGCTGAACCGTTTGTGCAGCCGAGGAAGTGTGGAGCGTGGCCACGACCACGTGACCGGTTTCAGCTGCTTGCAGGGCAATCTCAGCCGTTTCGCCATCTCGAATTTCCCCCACCAAAATCACGTCAGGCGCCTGACGAAGAGCTGCACGCAATGCGGTGCCGAACTCATGCTCATCAGTGCCCATCTCACGTTGGGACATCAGTGATGGAAGTCCCGGTGGATAGAGGAATTCGATCGGATCTTCGAAGGTGACGACGTGTTCCTGGCGACGCTTGGCTCGCTCAAGAATGAGGGATGCAATGGTGGTGGACTTACCCGAGCCTGTGGCTCCACAGACGAGGAAGAGCCCGTTCTTGGCTTCTAGGAAGGCTTTGATAGCAGCTGGGGGCACGCTGATCTTCGCCACATCGGGAATGGTTTCCGGCAGAAGTCGCATCGTCCAGCGAGGCCGCCCACGCGTGATCATCCGATTCACACGATAGCGGCGATTCCCCAGCGACACTGCGTAGTCAATGCAGCCCGGAGACACTTCGATCGGACGCTCGGGCTGATAGACAAAGGAGTCGAAGTAGAGCTTGCCGTTGCGCTTGTAAGTGAGCTGTTCCCAAGGGGTGATGTAGAAGTCACTGACTCCCGGATCCTTCGAGAGGTGAAGGATTCGGTAGCCTAGCTGACTGCGCTCATGAATGTCATCCATACGACGTTGAGACGTGAGGGTTAGTGATTGGAGTAAAGTGTGGCCCGGAGCTCCGCCTGGGCGGCGGCACCTTCGAAGACCAGGAATTGATTGCCCTGAACAACACCCGCCCCCGGATCCAGAGTGACCCAGTTGAGCTGCAGAGTGTAGGTGACGTTGTCGATGGTGAAGGAGGTCGGCTGCGGCGTCGCGATCTCAACGATGTCAGCGCTCGCCAGACGATCAGTGGAGTTCTCTGTGTTCACGAGGTTGAACACGACATCCATGGTCGTGTTGAGAGGCGGATTGGTGAGGTTGAGGTTGATCCTCAATTTCACGCTTGATGCTTCGCTGTCGTAGAACGTGGTGCCGTTCAGCAGATTGAGATTGCCGAGCTTGAACGAGACGTTTGGCTGGATGTTGGTGAAGTCGTTTTTGGTGTAAGACAGCACGTTCGCCACACCCGCATCGAGGAACTCACCATTGCCCAGATCCAGCTGAGTGTTGCCATGTGACACGGACGTAGTGGGACTTCCAGGCGTGATATCGTAGTCCAGTGTGGGGCCGCCGGCCACGTCAGTCCAGGTGCCTGCGGCGGACCCTGTGAAGCCATTGACCAGGCTGTAGTATTCCTGGCCGTTCACAGCGCTGTCTGAGAAGGCCATCGCGTTGAGCGACAGATTCATGGCCTCGATTCGATCACCCGATGCCAGCGCTACAGGCCCGATGTAGTCCATCCAGCCGCTGCCGTTTTTCCGGTAGATGAGTTTCGATGCGCCACCTGGTGCGCCGTTGCTGTTGATAGTCACACTGGCAGGGAAAGACGAAGCGCTGAAAGTGCCGCCGATGGGATTGATCGTTGGCGTAGGGAGTGTGGTCGCCGTGCTGCCAGGTCCAGTTCCTGTGCCAGTTCCCGTCCCGGTGCCAGTGCCAGTTCCCGTCCCTGTGCCAGTTCCTGTCCCAGTGCCCGTGGTTGTTCCCGATGGAAGATCGATCGTAGGATCGAAGTTGTTCCCCTGATTGACTTGGTTTGCGGTATTCGGCGAGTTGTAGGCGATGTTCGGATCGGCTCCTGACGTGCCCCAGACCCAGCCGGTCGAGGAGTTGTATTTAATTCGGCTCGCCGTGCGGGTGTCGAGGGGGAAACTGGCCTCCGCAAGACTGTCATCCAGCGTGAAGCTGTTCACTCCGCCCGTGGTGCCGATCTCGAACCGTTTGCTCGTTGAGTTCCAAACGGCGCGTGTGTCGGAGGTATTTGCAGACAGGGTGGCGCGGAGTCGAACATCTACGAGTCGCCCAGTGGTCACGCCGACGTTGGTCTTGGATTCTGCCGACGAGCGCGCGCGTTTGAGTTTATCAAGGACCCCTTGTTCGGAGGTGATGCCATCCAGTGAACCTCCATCGGCAAGATAGACAGCCACCATCTGGTTAAGATGGGCTACATCTGCGGATAATCTGGTGTCTACGACCGCACGGGGCATGCCAGACCCCATCTGCGATACCGCAACGGCAGTAATCACTCCGATCAGGGCAATCGTCACAAAAATCTCCAGCAGCGTAAACGCAGCCTTTTTGGAGGCTGGCGGGCGAGGAGTAAAGTGATGGAGGGACGTCTTCACGGCCAAATTAATTTAGCAGAATGTATAATTATGGTGAGGCCATATTATTCCACCCAATGCTGGATTGTAAATATGGAAAACATAATAATTTGCTGATTTTGATAACTTTTCAGGCCGCCTAACCACCTCAGGCACGAAAAAGTTCAGCAAAGCGATAAAAATAGTTGTAGTTAATTATATTTTTCATAAAATATAGAAACTACTGCTCCTACCTATTTCATCCCCATGAAGATCAAACTCACCTCCCTCTACCTCTCCGCCTGCCTGTTGGCCGCGGGCTCGGTCGGACTACATGCTCAGTCCGACGGGACGATCGGGCAGTCATTCCGGCAGCTTCCTCCTCGGTATGAAGCCAAGGCTCAGGAGCTTCGTAACGCTCCCGCACAGCAGTATGATTTCTCCAAATCTAACTTGGCAGACGTGCTTCGGTTCCTTGCGACGGATGCAAAGTTGTCCTTCATCTCGCTGCCCGAAGACAGCCCGGAAGCGGGACGTGTGATCACTTTCTCTATCAACGCCAGTCCATTTAGTGTGCTGGAGACCTTGTGCAAAGCCAACGGCCTCTCATTGATCCCTGAAGACAACGGCATGTGGTATATCCGCCCAGCCGATGATCGCGAACTGGAAGGCCGCAGCTACTCCATTCGCTACAATGCCATGGAGCGTGTCGAGAACATCACCGAGGGAACCGGGGGCGGTGGCGGTTCGGGGGCTGGCACCATCCAGTCGGCCTCGGTCGACCTCCAGGGAGCCAAAGAAACCTTTAAGGTAAAGCGCAGCGAATTGATCAATGACATCCGTTCAATCCTCGACCTGCCACCGGAGGCAGAAGACGGTGCCACAGGTGGGGCATCGGCGGGTGGATTCGCCGCAGCTCAGGCAGGTGCCAGCGGTCAAGGTGCAGGTGCCGCAGGAGGTCTGAACAACTCCAATCAACTCTCCCAGGCGCATCAGCCCAAAGTCATCTGGAAATCTGATTCCAACACGCTCTACGTCGTTGCGACACGCCTGCAGCACCTCTGGGTGGAAGGTTACCTCGCGGCAGCCGACAAGCAGCAACCGCTCATCGCCATCGAAGTGAAGTTCATCGAGTCCAGCCACGATCCTTCGAAGGAACTGGGCATCGACTGGAGCGGCACACTGGGGCAAAACGGCACCTTCCGTCAAACCACCCGCACGAGCTACGACGACACTAACAAGCGTTGGAACATCGAATACGACCAGATTCCCAATCAGTCCGGTGGTCTGCGTGGCGACGTCGCGCAGTTGTTTACGATGAGCAATCTGAACGACATCGCTTCCAGCACCTTCTGGCCCATGGGCGCAGTGCTCACATCACAAGATCTTAGCTTCAAGCTTCGCGCGATGCTCAACGATCAGGACACCAAGACGGTTTCCTACCCACGCATGGTGACGCTCAACAACCGTGAAGTTGTCATCCGCAGCGTGGTCAATCAACCCGTGCTCGATGGGTCCTCGGCCATCTCAAGCGGCGGTGGTGCCGCCACCTCGCAAAGCATCACCTACCTGCCGATCGGCACCGTGCTGAACATTCTTCCCAAGAAGATGGAAAATGATCGCGTGCTTCTGAACATCAAGGTCACCGTCTCCTCGATCATTGGCAGTCAGCTGATCTCCGGCAATCAATACCCCGTCGCCACCTCCCGTGTCTATAATGCGCCAGTCGAGGTGAACGACGGATACACTGTAGCCATCGGCGGCCTGGATGAGGCAAAAGAAAAAACGACCGACAGCGGCGTTCCTCTTCTCGGACGTATTCCGATCCTCGGCTATGCTTTCAAAAGCAAGAGCCGCGAAAAGAACCACAAGAACCTGATGCTCTTCATCACGCCACGGCTCATCGACCCGAAAGGCGGTGGTCTGCCAGCCGAGCCCGAGTCCGTGGTGCCCCAGCGTCCTGCTCACCTCATGCCACAGAAGCCCCAGGTCGATCAGACCGGCAGGCTTGCTGGCGGACCAGACGCGGTGCCGGGCTCTGTCGCTTACCTTGCCCGCCAGTGCGAAGTGATTAACAGCACCATCGAAGAGAACCGCGCGACCGAAGAGGACTCCAAGAAGCTGACAGAGATGAAAATCGCGATCAACCAACTGGAGGCACAAGTGGAAGCCATGACTCCCCAGTATCCTGACAAGGCTGACATCCTCACCCAGGCGACGATCGACATTGCAGGGCTGCATGAGCGCGTCGGCTCCATGAAGCGCAAGATGCTGAAGAAGGACTACTACTGAAGACCTGACTTCTACATCAAACACTCTTTTGTTAAGATCCCGCTCTTCGCACTCCGGAGAGCGGGATTTCTATTGTCAGGCTCAGCTGCGTTTTGTTGCTTCTAGCATCAGAACTACTTCAGCTTTTGAAGCCGGTTCTTCACCCAAGTAAGTCCGTTCTGAACAACCTCACCACTGTCTCCAAGCGCGATGAGCCGCTCCCATTGCTTCTGCGCGAGGTTGAAGCTCTTTCGAGCATCTTCTTTCTGCTTGGCTGCCTCACAGATCTGTCCCTTGACGCCATGCATGATGGCGAGCTGGACTTCCCATTCACGACGGACGGAAGTCAGTTTGTCGTTCGGCAGTTGTTGGAGGAGGTTTTGCAAATTCTCGAGCGCTTGTGAGATCACAGGCAGCGCTTTCTTTGGCTCGCCTCCGTCACCCATCATTTCGGCCAGCTCACCGCGCAGCTTGGCCTGCTGGAACAGATACTGGCGGTTCTCCGTGTCATCGGCCACTACCTCGTTCACCGCCTGGAGCGCATCATTCATCTTGCGCATCGCTTCGGCACCATTGCCCACGTTGCGATCCAGTTTGGCGACCGCAGCGTAATTGCGCGCCAGAAGGTATTTGGCTTCCTTCCAATCGGGTTCCAGGCGCACCAGTTCGAGCAGCACCTTGATCGCTTCAAAGTGGGCTTCAGTAGCTTCTTTGGAGCTGAAGTGCCGACCGAGGATGTCCGCGAGCTCCGTGTAACCTTCCGCCAAGATGATCGCCTGATCCTGATTGCGAGGCGCGCTGCCAGCGACGAGTGAGGCCATCTTCTCGACACCGCTCAGGAGCGTGGCTGCGGCCTCCTCGAGCTTGTTGCCATCCTTGAGCGCCAAACCGCGTTCGAGATCACCACGAGCCAGCAGGAACTGCTCCTCCGGGAGCAAGGGACCTCCAATCGCCTGCTCATCCAGGGCCGCCGTCACCTTTTGCAAGGCGGCGTCACTTTCCTTCACGTCGCCTTCGGCACGGCACCGTGAGCCGTAATCGAACCATGCCTGCGCTGCCTCGAAGCGAGCATTGCGATCCCGTGGGTTCGACTTCAAGCCAGGATCCAGATTCGACGTGGCCTCCTTCAACAGCGACAGAGCCGTCTCCCCATCGCCACGGGACGCGCGAACTTTGGCCAGCAGCATGCTGAACCGACCAAGCCACTGCTGGTAAAGGTTGAGATGCTTGCTGTTGGGCTCGCGCGCGATCAAGGCGTGCAGTTCGTTGCGCGCCTTGTCCAGATACTTGACCGCCTCGACCGAGTTGCGCTGCTTCAGCGCGATCATGCCCAGGTTGCCATAGGCCCGCGCACGCTCGGGAGCGAGAGCCTGCTGTTTTTCGAGATCAGGGAGACCCGCTTGAAGGAAACCAGCCGTGTCGCTGAGTTGCTGCTTCGAGAAGGCGACTTCCAGGTTGTTGCCCGTGGGCAGTTGCAGCAGCTGCGTCGCAAGCTGATCCACCATGCCCTGCGCACGCTGCAGGTTCAGATCGCTCACCTCACGCGCTGCACGCGCATCGCTCAGGTCCTTGGTCAGCGTGCCGATCTTGCCATCACGAGTGTCGATCTCCCTCTTCGCCGCCGCCTCATTGTTGACGATGGTTTCCTGGGCGTTGTTGAGGCGCAACTGCGTCGTCACCCCATACACTCCGGCTGCACCGAGCGCTCCGGCGAGGCTCATCCACAGCAAGTGCAGACGCGCGATCTTGCCTGCCTGCCGCTTCTTCTCAAACTCCGTCTCAGCACGCGACTCCGCGAGAATGAAGTCCGCCTCCAGCGTTTCGAACTCATGCGCAATCTCACGCATGTCGCGCCATCGCACCTCAGGATCGAAATCGAGAGCGCGCACCACAATCTGCCTCCGCCGCTCGTCCCACGGAGTGCCGGCGGCATTGGGCCATGTGATGGTCGGCTGCGCCTGGATCGCACGCAGCAGAGCGAGACTGTTGATCTCGTAATTCAGCCCCTGCGCCATCTTTTGCTGACGCGTGGCAGACTCCTGAGCCCATGCCTGCTCTCCGCGAGGGAACTGACCGGTGAGCAAACGATACGCCACCACACCAAAACTATACACATCCCACGACGCACCCATGCCCGCAAAAAAGCCATCGGGCTGCACCGCCTGCTCGGGAGCGAGATACATAAAGTGATCGCGCAATTCCATGTGGTGCACACCACCCACGTATCCCTGACCGAAGTCCGCCAGCCGCGTCGCCCCATCCTCATCGTCGGTCACCAGCACATTGCTGCACTTCAGATTCCCGTGCGCCACACCATGCTTGTGCGCTGCAGCGAGGGCATCCGCGATCTCGTAAATGTAGCGCCAGGCCGTGTCCGGCGGCACACGTCCGCACATGGCCTCCAGCGTGGGGCACTGCCAGAACCTCCGCCCCTGTGCATCCTTGGTTGCCACCCCGATGAGCGGCGTGATGACATAGTAGGGACTGCGATCCAAGTCAAAACCCAGCACCGGCAGCAGTCCGCGATGCACCGGCATCTTTTGCAGCCCATGCAGCGTCGAGGCCAGGCCTTTGCGATTGATGGACATCGAACTGAAGACCTTCACCGCCAGCGCCCCGCCCCCTGATCCGGTGGCCCGGTAAACCGCACCCACGCTCCCTCCGCCGATCAAGTCTTGCAGTTCGTGGCCTGCGATTTGGGGCAAACTCATGCGTGATACGTTGGCAAAGGGTTCTCGATGACGAGGATGGGCCGACAGCCATCACAGGCATGGCAGCGGCGAAGAAGCGGCGGCAAAACTGCCGTAGTCAGACGAACCATTCAATCCAAAAGCCAAAAACTCCCTCAGTGTTCAAACGTGCCCGCGCTGACTTCACTCCACCACCAGCACTCCATTCATCACCACCCAGTGACCAGGAAAGGTGCAGAGGTAAGGATAGCGTCCGGGCGACTTCGGAGCATCGAAATGAATGGTGAACTGGGTGCCAGGGTTGGTCATGTCCGTGTAGGCCAGCACGTCGGGGCTTTCGGGCACATAGTGACGGGCCAGGCCATTCGGGTCGGTGATCATCTTGTTCGTCGCATCGCCAATGGCGGCCAGCTTGCCAGGAGCGATGAGCACCCAGTTGTGCGGCACGGCGTCGGGATTCGAGAAGGTCAGCGACAAGCGTTCGCCAGCCTTGGCTCGCAACTCCGCCTGAGCAAACTTCAGGCCCAATGCCGCAGCGATGTTCAGCGCACGTCCCCTTGCACCACCGGCCCAGGGATTGGGCTTGGACTTCATGGCATCACCCGACTGCTCCACCGCGATGTATTGCTTCGGCGTTGCCTGGTAGCCAGGGAAGGCCGTGAACGCAGGAGCCAGCTTGTGGGCGGTGATGAACAGGTCTTGGTAGCGATCATCGACCGTCGAGACATGCACATGCACTTGATGGCAGGGCGAGATCAGCGGGATCTCCAGGAACAAGGACGAGCCATCGTCGAGGATGTGCGCGGCCTTGATCGCCAGCGAATCATGCCCCTCTACATCGGGATGACTCACGCTGAACTCGGGCGAACCATACGCTGCGCTGTAGCGATAGTTCCAGCACTGCGCGAAGTGCTGCCTCACATCGCCCGCCACGCTGCCGAGCTTGTCGCTGAACTTAATCAGCAGACCATTTTCATGAACGGCGAATGCCACTGGCAAGTGCGCCGCACCACCCGTGTATCGCACCCGTTGAAAGCATCCATCCTCCGTGCCCCAGCAGCCCCAGCCATACATGCCCGTGACGTAAAGCTGCCCGTCCTTCGGATTGATTCGGCCTTGCTGTGCACCGGACAAGAAGTCGCCCGGCAGGCACACCGCCGCACCTTGCGTCACATCGCCGATGGTCTGTCGAAGGATCAGGAAGTGATTCGCCGAACCAGGTGAAAAGTGGATGAGCTGACCACCTAACGGTCCCCACTTCGTCGTCTCGGTGAAGCATTGGCCTCCGCTGGAATTGTCCAGGCCACGCGGCAGATAGCACATCGGTGGCAGCACCTCCTGGCCCGGCTTGGGACCACCCGCACCATAGAAGCCACCGTGCTTGATTTGATGGATCATCGAGGTCGGCGTCCAATCCCCTTCCTGCACGGTGGTCGTCACCGTGCCATCGCGAGCCAGCCCAAGCCCGTTCGGATTGCGAAAGCCCGTGGCCAGCACTTCCACTTCGCCACCCGGCTTCACACGACAGACGCCCTGATTGCCGCTCGCGAAGTAGTAAAACGTGCCGTCAAACTCGCAGCCAGTGATGAAGTCGTGACCGCTCGGTGATGTGATCTGCGCATTGTTCACACACTCGTAGAAATCAGCCTCGTCGTCATGATTCAGATCCACGAGCCGCGTGATCTGATCGCGCCCCTGCACCACGATCTGGTCCTGCACGATGCGCATGCCGAGCGGTTGCGCGAGCCCGGCGGCAAAGCGTTTCCAGCGCAGCTTTCCCAGTCCTTCATCAATGCCGCGCACGAGCCACACATCGCCCGTCATCGTGCAGATCGCACCGGTGCCATCGCTGAAGAAGTCGCAGCCAGTGACAAACCAAGGCAGACCCGTGGGATGCTTCGGCAGCGTCAGGGTGTCGAGGGCGTAAGGCTTGGCCGTCCCCAAACTGCCAACCGTCTCCAACCATTCCGGCCACTGCGCGGGTCCACCCTTGGTCATGGATGTCAGGGGTTCTTCACCCTTCGGACACGTCTCGCGCTTGAACTGGGCGTGATCTGCCCAGGCCGAATCGAGCACCTCCTTGCCCCCGCGTGTGTAGCTGAAGACCACGCGTTTTCCATGCCGGTAGAAACCATGATAAACGAAGGGCTCCGACGACTTCGGCTGCTCCATGCGCGTGGTGATGGGCGCATTGAACTTCAAGCCGTCCATCATGCCATGGCGCGTGCTGCCCATGCCAACAAAGCTACCTGCCGTGGCCATGGGAAACGACAGCGTCTCAGGATCAAAGAACGTGGTCAGCTCCTCCTGATCGCCGAGCTGCATCACCACAGCCTTCGGAAACTTCCGCCCCGGCGTGTGCAAGATGCCGCACTGCAAGGGCCTGCGGTCGGCCTTGGCCCAGCGATCATCGCGCCAGAACTCGTCATCCGCCACGCCCCAGTGGCCGAAGAGCCCGCCCTCCAGCCCCGGATAAGCCATCAGCAAGGGAGGCAGCGACTGCCCTCTGAAGGCGAGTGCTTGCTTCGTGTAGAAGTCGTAAAGCCGGTAGTGGTTGATGGGATGGTCGCGATGAGGCCATTGATCGGGCTTCAGCGGATCGAACTGATAAAAGAACGAGGCAGGCTTGGGTGCGGGCTTGGCTGCACCGACTTCACCCAGCGCATCAAAGTTCCAGATCTCGATCGTCTGCGATTCACTCTTTATCGGTGCTTTCGCCAGCGTTCCCATCTCACGCGCACCGTGGCTCAATCGCACCTCATCAATCACACCATCGCAGCCCAGGCCACCTTCCACCAATCCACCAATCATGAGCGCACCAGGCTGCACCTTGCCCTGCATAGGCTTCACCACCGCGTCATGCACCAGCTTCGCATCCACGAACAAACGCACTCGCGCCTCCTCGACCACGGCAGCGAGGTGATGCCACTGACCATCGCACACATCCGTTTTCGATCTCACGTCACCACCGCGCCCAGGCTGATAGAGCGCCAGCTCACCAGACTTCGCATGGGTGTAGAGTTCCCAATGATCAGCGGATGACTTCGCATCGCGAGCGACGAGGATGTTGAATTGCGCCTTGCCATGGAGCTTCGCCCAGCACTCGATGGTGAAGGGTCGGGTGCGATAGGCCTCCTTTTCGCCTGCTTGAAATGGGCCGCTCAAGGCTTTGCCAAAGGCGTCGTTGATCGACTTCACGCCTGTCGGTCCCACAGGCTTGCTCATCGTCTGCTTCTCCGGCGGCCTCGTCCATGATCGGGGCTTGGGCTTGTCCCCTGCAGGCTCGCCTTTGATCGTTTTCACCAGCCAGCGCAAGCCATCCAAGTTGTCGCTCAGGCGCGCCTCCGCGTCCTCATCGGTGTGATTGAGAATGCCCATCGGTCCCGTGTAACCACTCGCCGCGATGATCTTCATGATCTCGATGTCCTGCTCGCCCTGAGCGAGCGGCACGATCTTCATCCCCCGCTTCTCACCGTCCTCCATCATGCCGTTCAGATTGAAGCACAGGAGATGCGGCTTGATCATCTCCAGGATCTGCCGCAGCCGGCGGACATGGTCGTGACCATGGTGCAAGTTATACACCATTCCCACGTTAGGCATTGCCAGCCGCTTGATGATCTCCACCTGAGTCTCGGGTTCGCCGAACCAGCCACCGTGGTTGTAGAGCCCCACCTTAAGGCCCTGCGTCTCTGCCGCCTCGGCGATGGGCCTGACGCGCGCCACCTCAGCAGCCAGCCTCGCCTCGCGTTCATCGTTGGTCTTCGGTCGTTCACCTCCACCGCTGATCCAGAGCACGGGCTTCACACCGTGGCGCTTGAACAGTTCGAGCGTCATCTTTGCCTCATCATTGAGCTGAGTGGGAAACCACCAGCCGGTCAGTTCCACATGATGTTTTTTCAATGCTTCGAGTTCCGCATCAAAGGTGGGGATGTGCTCCTTGCGATAGTCATAGACGAACTTCGTGAAGCCCAGGTTCTCCAGCATGGCGGCCCGCTCCTCGGGGCCACGCTTCGCCTTGTCGAATGGCACGATGCACCAGGCTGCGAGATTCTTCTGATCGAACAGAGACACATCAGCGCCGCAGACCGCGGAAACCACCAAGAGCGAAAGACAACAGACCCATTTCATGAGGTGCAAGCGAACGCCGCTCCGGCAAACATCCCTTCACTCGGACGCAAGTTTTGCCTCGCCGAGCTGACAACGGGCCTCTGTTTCGCCCTCGGCACGCGCTTGCGCCGAGCGGCTTCATTGCTACAAAGGGCGGCTCCATGCACCACTTCCGCTACGTCCAAGGCCGCCTCCAGGCGGAGAACGTCGATCTCGAATCCCTCGCCCAGCGTCACGGCACGCCGCTCTATGTGTATAGCAAGGCGACCGTGGAAGATCACTTCAAGCGTCTGGACGGCGCGATGAACCGCCTTGATCACCTCGTGTGCTATGCGGTGAAAGCGAACTCGAACCTCGCCGTGCTCAACACGATCGCGAACCTCGGTGGCGGCTTTGACATCGTGTCCGGTGGTGAATTGTATCGCGTGCTCAAGGCAGGCGGCAAGGCCGCGAACTGCACCTTCGCAGGCGTGGGCAAGACACGCGCCGAGATCGAGTATGCGCTGAAGGAAGGCATCTACTGCTTCAATGCAGAGTCCGAAGCCGAGGTGCGCTACATCAATCAAGTCGCAGGCGAACTGGGCAAGAAGGCTCCGATCGCCCTGCGCGTGAACCCGAACGTGGATGCCAAGACGCATGCGAAGATCACGACGGGCAAGAGCGAGAACAAGTTCGGCATCGACTTCGAGAGCGTGCTGGGCGCGTATGAGATGATCGCCAAGGAGTGCCCGAATCTCGAGATCAAGGGCGTGCAGATGCACATCGGCTCACAGCTCACCAGCGTCGATCCTTTCCTGGAAGCCGTGCAGAAGGTGGTGCCGCTCGTGCAGGAAGTGAAGGCGCGCTTTGGCCTGAAATTCTTCAGCATCGGCGGTGGCATCGGCATCGTGTATCGTCAGAGCCTCGACAGCGGCGATACCTCATGGTGGCAGGAGCAGGGCGAAGCCGCTCCGCTGAGCGTGAAGGCCTACGCCGACGCGGTCGTGCCCCATCTTGAGCAGCTCGGTCTGCGCATCCTGCTCGAGCCCGGCCGTTTCATGGTGGGCAATGCAGGCGTGATGCTCACGCGCGTGCTCTACGAAAAGAGAGGTAGCGCCAAGGTCTTCAAAATCGTCGATGCTGGCATGAACGATCTTATCCGCCCCACGCTCTACGAAGGCTGGCATCAGATCGTGCCCACCACCAAGCCGGCCACCGATGTAACGGAGAAAGCCGATGTCGTGGGACCGATTTGCGAGACGGGCGACTACCTCGCCCAGGATCGCGACCTTGCGCCTGTGAAGGCTGGCGATCTGCTCGCAGTGCTCAGCGCGGGTGCTTACGGCTTCAGCATGGCCTCGAATTACAACACACGTCCTCTCGCCGCAGAGGTCATGGTGGATGGCAGCAAGGCGCACCTCGTGCGCGAGCGCCAGACCCTCGATGACATCTTGCGTGGCGAGCATGTGCTGCCTGACGATAAGGAAACCGCCTGATGCACAGGCTCGTCTTCTGAGCCACAATCTGCCCACCCGTATGAACGCCTCACCCCGCCTGCCTCGCTGGCTTCTCGTCCTGCTCGCTGCCTTCATCGTGCAGAGCGCTCACGCTCAATCCTTTGAATACATCATCGTGAGCGGCGGACCCGCCTTGAGAAAGTGGGAGAACCTCCGCCTCGCCGGCGAACAACACGACAGGTGGTGGGGCAACTTCATCGCGACAGCGACGGCCCGCATTCGCGAGATCCAGAAAGCCCAGCCAGGCATGCCGATCACGTGGCTCGTGTATCGCGACGCCTATACCCGGCGCACCGCCGAGGACGGCAAGCCCTACTCCGTGTGGATTCAGGAAAAGCAAGCGAAGTATGGGATCAAGGTCGTCTGGTTCAGCAGTGGCAATGATGTGATCAATTACATCAACAGCGGCCAGAACCGTTCGCGCACCAAGATCGCGGGCTTCGAGTTCTTCGGGCACAGCAACATGTATTGCTTCATGTTTGACTACAGCTCCGACATCTACGCCGTCTCCACCGCTTGGCTGCATCAGAGCGATCTGAAGCGCATCCGCGCCAGTGCCTTCGCACCCAATGCCTACTGCCAGAGCTGGGGATGCCACACGGGCGAGGCTATGAGCGACGCCTGGAAGAAAGCCACAGGACTGTGGTTGGTCGGCGCTTATGGCAAGACGGACTACACCGACCTGCACCTGCGTGACAACCGCGTGGGACTTTCCGCAGGCAGTCACTGGAAGAAGCGCGGATAAGCTCAGCGCGCTCGATGCGTTCTCGGACGATGCTCCTTCATCGTCTCTGTCTCGCACTGGCACTGTCTTCGTCGCTGCTTCTCGCTGAAGCGCCCAAACCAAACTTCGTCGTCATCAACATCGACGACCTCGGCTACGCGGACATCGGTCCGTTCGGGTCCACGCTGAACCGCACGCCCAATCTCGACCGCATGGCAGCGGAAGGCATGAAGTTGAAGTGCCACTACGCCGCGCCCGTGTGCTCGCCTTCGCGCTCTGCGCTGATGACCGGCTGCTACCCGAAGCGCGTGCTACCGATCCCGAGCGTGCTCTTCCCCGGTGCTGCGGTGGGCTTGAATCCGAAGGAGCAAACGGTCGCCGAAGTGCTCAAAGGCGCGGGCTACTCGACGATGTGCGTGGGCAAGTGGCACCTGGGTGATCAGTCCGAGTTCCTGCCCACCAGCCAGGGCTTCGATCACTACTACGGCCTGCCGTATTCCAATGACATGGGCATGGCCTCGGAAGGCTCGAAGAGCGATCTCGGCCAGCCTCTGCCCGCCGTTAAAGACGTCGCCTCCAAGGGCGTCGATCCCAAGATCTTCGGCAATGACGAGACGGGGCTCAAAGGTGCCAATCAACCGCCGCTGCCGTTGCTTCGCGACGCCAAAGTCATCGAGCGCGTCGGCCAGGACGGCCAGCAGAGCATCGTTGAGCGCTACACGACCGAGGCAGTGAAGTTCATTCGCGGCAGCAAGGACAAGTCCTTCTTTCTCTACCTCCCACACACCGCCGTGCACTTCCCTTTGTATCCTGGCAAGGCCTTCCACACGAGGTCGAAGAACGGCCTCTTCGGTGACTGGGTGGAAGAAGTTGATTGGAGCGTGGGCCAGGTGCTCGATGTGCTGCGCGAACTCAAGCTCGACAACAAAACGCTGGTCATCTTCACCTCCGACAACGGCGGCACCGCACGCTCCGTGAACGCTCCGCTGCGCGGCACCAAAGGCACCACCTGGGAAGGCGGCATGCGTGTGCCGACCATTGCGTGGTGGCCCGGCAACGTGCCCGCAGGCACCGCGACCGATGAGATCACGGGCATGATCGACGTGCTGCCAACGTGCGCCGCGCTCGCAGGTGCTGATCTGCCCAAGAGCAAACTCGACGGAGGTGATGTGTCGCCAATCCTCCTCGGCAAGGCAGGCGCGAAGTCGCCCCACGCCGACCTCTTCTACTTCTACAGCGGCCTCACGTTGCAAGCCGTCCGCAGTGGACCGTGGAAGCTGCACATCAGCGCCGCCGACAAGCGTGCGCCCGCGAAGGGCAAGGCCGCCAAAGCCAAGCAACAAGCCGCAAACGATGGCAAGCCGCAGCTCTACAACCTTGCCGACGACATCGGCGAATCCAAGAACGTCGCCGCTGATCGCCCTGAGATCGTCGCGAAGCTGCAAGCCCTCGTCGAACAGGCAAAGTCCGACCTCGGCATCAACGACAAAGGCCCCGGCGTTCGCGAACTCGGTCGCGTGCAAAACCCGCAGCCCCTCATCGGCCACGACGGCACCATCCGCGATGGCTTCAAACCCTAACCGACAGATCGCCATGTCCACCCGCCGCCACTTCCTCCAGACCACCGCTGCGTTCGGTGCCTTTAACATTCTGCACGCTCAAGACAAAGCCGGGAGCAAGCGCCCCGTGCTCGGCATCGACGGCCATCGTTATGAAGTCTATCACGACTGGCTTACGCCACCGCAGGGCCTGCTGTGGGGCGACACGCATGGCGTTGCTCAGGACGCGCAAGGCCGCATCTACATCGGCCACACGGTCAATCCCGCGAGCGTGAAGAAGGACGCGATCGTGGTCTTCGATCAGGAAGGCAAGTTCATCACTTCGTGGGGCGAGCAGTTCGCAGGCGGCACGGTCGGCGGCGCGCATGGGCTCGACATTCGCGACGAGGGCGGCACAGAGTTCATCTACCACTGCGACAACGCGCACCAGACCTTCACCAAGACCACGCTCGACGGCAAAGTGCTGTGGCAGAAAGGCTACCCAAAGGAAGCGCCGCCGTATGCGGGCAAGGAGCCGATCAAATGGAACTGCACCAACATCGCCTTCCATCCCGATGGCGACTTCTACGTCGCTGATGGCTACGGCTCCGCCTACATCCTGCGCTACGACAAGGACGCGAACTTCAAAGGCATCATCGGCAGCCCCGGCAGCGCGGATGGTCAGTTCAAGAACACGCACGGTCTGTGGGTCGATACGCGCCACTCACCAGCCAAGCTCGTCGTTGCCGATCGCGGCAATGGCCGCATGCAAATCCTCAACCTCGACGGCCAGCACGAGCGCACGATCAAGGTGCCCGGCAAGCTTCGTCTGCCCTGCCACTTCCACGTTCGCGGCGACCTCATGGTCTGCCCCGATCTTTACAGCGTCGTGCATCTCTTCGACAAGGATTACAACCTCATCACCAGCCTCGGCGATGGCAAGGAGCCCAACCAGAAGAAACCCTGGCCGCTGCGCATGGAGCCGCGCGAGAAGTTCATCGACGGCAAGTTCATCACGCCACACGACGCCATGATCCTCGCCAACGGCGACATCCTCGTCACCGAGTGGGTGCCTGTGGGCCGTGTGACGCTATTGAAGAAGGTGGGCTGATCAGCTCCAAACAAAACAGCACCATGATCGCATGGACCATGGTGCTGTGATTGATCGGTGCGAGTTCCTCTACGAGAACAGATGCACCAGCGGCTGGCCTTTGTCGGCGACGGTGAAGGGTCGCTTAGTGGGCGAGTAAATCACCTGGTCGAGGGGAAGGCCGAGGGCATAACCAATCGTGGCGTTGATATCGACGGGCGAGACCTTGCCGGACTCCACACCGGAGCCGTCCTTGGTCGTGCTGCCATACTTTTGTCCGCCCTGGATGCCGCCACCAGCGAGCACGCAGGAGAAGACGGGATAATGGTCGCGGCCCTGGTTTTGATTGATCTTCGGCGTGCGTCCGAACTCGGAAGCCACGACGACCATGGTGCTCTCCAGCAAGCCGCGTGACTCGAGATCGCTGAGTAGCGTGGCCATGGCCTGGTCGAGCGTGTCGCAGAGTTTGGGCGTGCTGATGAAGTTGGCCACATGGGTGTCCCAGCTTCCGAGCGAGACTTCGACAAAGCGCACTCCATGCTCGACGAGACGACGAGCAAGCAGGCAGCCCTGACCAAAGCTTTCCTTGCCGTAGGCCTTGCGCAGTTCTTCGGGTTCCTTGGTGAGATCGAAGGCGGTGAGGTCCTCGCTGCGCATGAGACGAACAGCGTCGTCATACATGTCGGAGTAGGCCTTCACGTTGCGATTCGGATGCGTGCTGACGAACTCGGCATCGAGCGCCTGCGCGATGTCACGACGAAGGGCGAATCGATCTTCCGTGACGCCATTCTGCGGCTTCACATTTTGCAGACCTGCCTCGGGATTGTTCACCATGAGCGGACCATGCTTCTTGGCGAAAAAGCCTGCGCCGGGATGACGGCTGTCATTGCCCACATACACATAGGCTGGCAGGGCTGGGTTGCCGGAGCCCTGGAAGAAGCTCAGCCAGGCACCGAGGCCTGGGTGCTTGATCGTGCTGCGCAGCCCGAAGCTCGTGTGCATGAAGTAGTTAGCCTGCTCGTGCGCGGCGGTGTTGGTCGCCACGGCATTGAGGAGGCACAGGTGATGGCCCTGCTTCGCGAGACGTGGCAGATATTCACTGATCTGCACGCCATCGGCCGAGGTCTTGATCGCCTTCGTGGGTCCCATGACCTCCTTGTTGTCGGGCTTCACATCCCAGGTGTCGAGGTGGCTCTGACCACCGCTCATGTAGAGGAAGATGACGTTGCGTGCCGTGGCCACCTGCTTCTGCGTGGCCGAGCCTTCACCCACCGCGAAGGCTTTGCTGCTGAAGAGATGCTCCATGGAGGGCATCAAGCCGACCCCGAGGAGTGACTTCGCAGTCGTGGCCAGGAGGCTGCGACGGCTGAGATCGTTGGAGCGGAGAGCTAAGGGCGTAGAGCTAAGAGGGTTCATGGGTTGTTGGAAGTTGGAGGTTGGAGGTTGAGAAGCGAAGGGCTAAGGGCGTAGAGCTAAGAGGAAGCAGAGTTGTGGGTTGGAAGTGTTCTTTGGGATTGTGACAGACCAGAGAGGCTGATGAAATGGCGGGGATGAAAACGACTTTTCGATTTGAGACGCTGGAAGTTTGGCGGCGATCGGCGGACTTGAGCATGCAGGTGTTTCAACTGGCCGATGAGCTGGAGCGGCAGAAGCAATTCAGGTTCGCGGAGCAGTTGCGCGCAGCGATGCTGAGCATCACGAACAACCTTGCCGAGGGCTCGGGAAGCTCGTCGAAGCGTGAGTTTTCACAGTTCGTCAATATCAGCCGTCGCTCGCTGTTCGAGGTCGTGAACATGCTGCTCATCTTCTCCCGCCACGGACTCGTAGATCGCGAACGAATCGAGCCCTGGCTGGCTGAGTTGGAGGAACTCAGCAAGATGCTCGAAGCTCTTCGGAAGAAACTCAGCAGTGTCATGACTCAGTTGCTGGCGTTGTTGATGCCTTTGCTTTCGTTCGGGACCTAGAGGTGGCTTTTGCCTCTTCGCTCTCGGCCCTTCGCTCTTCGCTCCGTCAGTCGATAAAGAGGAACCGCTGCGTGCTAATGGCGGCCATGACGATGTCGTCCCAGATGGTCTTCGATCCGGCGGCGGCATCGAGCCTCTGAAGCAGCATCGCTTGCTCCTTGGCGGTGGGCTTGCGGCTGAAGAGACTCAGGAAAAGGGTGTCGATTTTCTCCTGCGGAGTCGTGGTCTTTCGCAGGTTCATCGCAAGGGTGGACCAGCCGCTGTTGAGCTGGGTGAGGAGCGAGCCGTTCAGCATCGTGAGTGCCTGGGGCACGGAGGCTTCCTGGCTGGCGTTTTCGATGATGTCGCGATCACTCTGGCCGAACTCGCGGAGGAAGTGCCCGCGTGGTGCTGGCGATGACAGTTCGGAGGCGCGGCACCACGTCTGATGGAGGCCCTTGCGATACTTCTCGTAGCTCTGGACTTCCTTGGGCTTGGTCATGCCGAGGAGCTTCATCTCGGTCTGCAGAGCGGTCTGCATCTTGGGATCAACGGGCATGTCCTTGGCGTCCACGCGAGGGCTGTCCATGATGTTCATCATGGCCATCTCCATGGGTGCGCCGTTGCTGATCTTCTGCAGCTTCGCGAGGAGGGCGGGATTCTTGGACTGCTTGGCGGCTTCGTAGAAGCACTTCGAGATGGTCTCGCGCATCAGGCGCTGGCTGTCATTGAGCTGGCGCTGGATCTCTTTGATCTTCTCTTTGTCGTCTTTGGCACGGGCTTCTTCGAGATCCTTGCGCAGCTGGGCAAAGCCCTTGTTCTGCTCCTTCATGGCGACGGCAACGCGCTTAGAAGCATCGAAGAGCAGGGCGGGCTCGGTGCCATCCAAGATCTCGGCGAGCTGGCGGCGGTTCTCGACTTCCTTGCGCTCGCGCTCGCGGAGCGTCCAATTGCGTTCATCGGGATTGGGATTGATCAGCGTCACCACGGAGTCCCAGATCTGCTCGGCGCTCATGCGGCGGAAGACGGGCCCCTGGAAGAAGTAGGGGGTGCCGGGCTGGAGGTCTTCCTTGGTGCTCTCGCGCTGGTAGGTCTGGGTGTTGAGCACCATGCGGAGGTAGGCCTTCATGTCATACTTCACGGCCACCATCTGACGCGTGAGGAACTTCATGAGATCGGGATTGGATGGAACGCTGGAATCGACCATCTCGTCCAGTGGTTCGATCAGGCCCAGGCCCATGACTTTCTTCCACAGACGATTGGCAATCACGGTGGTGAAGCGAGGATTCTCCGGCGAGGTCATCCACTTGGCGTATTCCTGGATGGGATTGGATTCCTTCGTGAGCGCGACAGGCTTGCCAAAGATCACCGAAGCCTGCACGAGATCCTTGGGCTTGGCGTCCGTGTATTTGTATTCAGGCGGGAGGCGCAGGGTGCCTTTGTTCTGCACCACTTCTGTGCTTTGCAGCGGACGGAAGGCGTCGGTCAGAGCGCGGCGCATCATGTCCTGGGTTTCTTTGTCAGCGGTCTTGTCCTCGCGGATGAGCTTCTGGGTGTCATCCATGTTCTTGGACCGGTAGTTGGTGCCTGCCATGTTGTGGGTGAAGGCGGCCATCTTGTAGAAGTCCATCTCCGTCCATTTATCGAAGGGATGGTTATGGCACTGGGCACACTCAAGGCGGGTGCCGAGGAAGATGCGGACGGTGTTGGACAAGTTGTCCAGCGCCATGCCGCGATCGCGCATGTAGTAGCCGATCGCACCGGTTTTGAAGATGGTGCCTTCAGCGGCGACGAGTTCGCGGCTGAACTGGTCGTAGGGCTTGTTCTCGCGCAGGGACTTGCGGATGAAGTTCAGATACTCCTGAGCGGCAGAGCTGTCGCCGATGCCCTGGCTCTGCGCACGAAGCACGTCGGCCCAGTAGTTGTAGAAGTGATACACGTAGCCGTCGGAGGCGAGGAGCTGGTCGATGAGTTTCGCTCGTTTGTTCGCTTCCTTGGAACTGAGGAAGGCTCTCGCTTCTTCCGGTGTGGGGATGCGACCGGTGACATCCAGATACACGCGGCGGAGGAAGGTCTCGTCGCTCGCGGGCTTGTTGGGTTTCAGCTTTTCCTTGGCCAAACCTTTGTCCACGAGGACATCGATTTGCTTGGAGACAGCAGAAGTATCAGCAGCAGAGGCCGTCGTGAGAGCGAAGGCGGACAAAGCCACCGCAGCAGGTATGAGCAGTAGTTTGTTCATGCTGCAAAAAACGGACCACCACGGAACCGCCTTTTGGAAGACCAGCCTAAACAGTGTGCGCGGATTGCGGTGCCGTATGCACCAATTGCAGCCTCATCCGCTCACTCGTGGACTTGCCGTGCTCGCCACGCGCGCCGCGAAACATTTTACAGATGCAAAGCAAAAGGTCGCCGCTACCATCGCGCGCGTGATTACCATAGCGACGGCAAGCCAGAAAGGAGGAGTGGGGAAGACCACGCTCTGCATCAACCTCGCCTATTCGCTGGCCCGACGTGGGTGGAAGACTTTGCTCATCGACACGGATCCCCAGGGCGCGGTCGGCCTGTCACTCGCGCGCAGCACTCGGACGAAGAATGGCTTCTACGATTTCCTTGGCGGCGCAGCGGCTCTCAATGACATCATCATCAGCACCCGTCTGCCTGAGTTCAGCCTCATCCCCGCCGGGCATTACGATGAACTGGCTCGACGCGGCCAGATGACTTCCGATGTGATTGCCATCCGCCTGCGCGATCTGCTGCGCTCCGCCGAACTCGCGGGCATCGAGTGTGTGATGTTCGACACCGCCGCCGGGCTGACGGGCATGACCGAGCAAGTGGTCAAGGTCGCCGACTGGGCACTCATCCCGCAGCAGTCCGAGCCCCTCGCCGTGCGCAGCGTGCCACACTTGCTGGAGACGCTTTCGCGTTTTCGCTCCGAAGGCGCGGGCGTGAAGGTCGCAGGCATCCTCTTGAGCATGGTGATGAACGATTCGCCCGTGAGCCTGCAGGTCGCGCGCGAACTCCGCCAGGTGCTGCCGCCCGAATTGGTTTTCAAGATGAGCGTGCCCCGGCTGCCCTCCTTCCTGGATGCCGCAGCCCAAGGTATCCCGCTCGCCCTGCTCAAAGCGAATCCGCCACCCGAGGCGCTGCTCTTTGATCAGATCGCAGCTGAACTGGAAGAGCGCATCGGGCTGCTGCGCGAACAAGAACAAGGCTACCGCCATGCAAGTCTCCTGGATTGATCCTGATGAAGTCCGAGCCTTGCTCGAGAACATCGAAGGCCCACGCAAAGTGGTGGCCGCGAACAACATTGCCTGGGAGGTGCATACCCTTCCCGTCGTCGCACTCCCGCCAGCACAGGACAACCTCATCGATCCCCCTGCGGCCAAAATCACGCCCCCGCCTTTGCCGCCCGACCTGCCCCTGAGCGATGGCTCCAGCGGCCCACGTGGAGGAGATCTCTGGCGCATCCGTGAGAACCTCCGCAGCCTACGCGAGCAGGCTCAGTTCTCGGGTCTTCTGCCGAAGTCTGATCCACCAACGAGCCCCATTGCTGGTCCTTCAGCCGAGCCCGGGATTCCCTGTCCACCGCCGCTACCAGAGCCACCGCCTGTAGCCACAGACCACCCTAAGCCCACCACGATCGAAGAGGACTTGGTGATCCAGCTTGCCGAAGCCATCGAGCAGCGCTCCTCCCAACCCATCGAGCCTGAGGCAAGTCCACCACCTGCGCCTGAAGCTCCCGTCTGGGCTGATCAAACGCCGGCACCAGCACCCCAGCCCCTCATGGAGCCAGGGGTAATCCAGGCGCCAACTCCCGCCGAACAACGCGCACCCACCGCCCGCTTGGTAGAGATCACCTTCTCATCGACGCCAACACTGGGTGAAGAATGCGAACCCCTTTTCTCCTCCCATCCGCCAGAGAAAGTCACAGCGCCTGTCGTTTCCGCTGACATTCAGACACCTGCGGACGCCCTGGCCTCTCTGCTGAGCCCCGAAACCAACCAAGACCACCTGCCGACACCGTCTTCACCTGCCAGGCCCTCCTTCACCGTGCCCGTGCTCGGCCTTAGCGACCGACTCAATGCCCTGGCCCAGTGGACCTGCGAGCGGCTCGGCACCCAGGAAGTTCTGTTGGTCGATGACTACGGCGACGTGCTCTGGGGCGGCCATGCACAGACTCCGCTCGTGCTTTCCGCCATGATGGCCTGGCACGCTGGACAACGCGCCACCGCCGGGCTCGCCTGCACGGAGCCGCAGCGCATTGACAAGATTCTTTCCAATGGCCGCGCCCTCACCGTGTTGCCCGCACGCACTCGTTATGGCACCGTCAGCCTAGCCGCGATCCAGAGCGCGCCGATGACTCCCGAGGATGAACGCGCCATCCGCGATGCCCTCGTATCCGCCGTCGAGGGACCGGTCGAGCAACCCTCTGCTTGATCGTCGCGCGGGTCTCGCCAAGCTCGCGCCAATGTCAACGCTCCTCCCTGTCGCCGAAGTCGCCCGTTCACTCGGAATCGCCCCGGAATTCCTGCACGCCTACGGTCAGGACAAGGTGAAGATCAGCCTCGAAGCGCTGGCGAACAAGCCGCAAGAGGGCAAGCTCATCCTCGTCTCCGCGATCACACCCACACCCGCAGGCGAAGGCAAGACCACGGTGTCCATCGGACTCGCGCAAGGCCTCAAGCAGATCGGCAAGCACGCAGCGCTCGCGCTTCGACAGCCGTCGATGGGACCTGTCTTTGGTCGCAAAGGTGGAGCCACGGGTGGTGGCAAAAGCCGCATCACACCGGGCGAGTCGATCAACCTGCATTTCACGGGCGACTTCCACGCCATCACCTCCGCGCACAACCTGCTCAGCAGCGTGGTGGACAACTGCTTGTTCAACAAGACGACACGCCTCGCCGTGGACCGCGTGCTGTGGAAGCGCGTGCTCGACGTGAACGACCGCGCACTGCGCTCGATTCAAACCGGTCGCGCCAAGGACGGCACGCTGCGGAACACGGGCTTCGACATCACGGCGGCGTCCGAAGTGATGGCAGTGCTCTGCCTTTCCGAATCGCTCAAGGATCTGCGCGCTCGTTTGAAGCGCATGGTCATCGGCTTCGATGCTGAAGGTGAGCCTGTGTTCGCTGATGAAATGCGTGTGACCGGTGCGCTCGTCGCTCTGCTGCGCGATGCGATGATGCCCAATCTCGTGCAATCACTCGAAGGCGTGCCCGCGTTCGTTCACGGCGGTCCGTTCGCGAACATCGCGCACGGCTGCAACAGTGTGCTCGCCACGCGCATGGCACTCGCGCACGCCGACTACGCCGTCACGGAAGCAGGCTTCGCCTTCGACCTCGGCGGCGAGAAGTTCATGCACATCAAGTGCCGTCAAAGCGGACTCGCGCCCGCTGCCATCGTCATCGTGGCCACCGTGCGCGCGCTGAAGATGCACGGCGGCGTAGCGCTCGATGCGCTCACGCAAGTCGATGTCGCAGCCGTTGAGCGTGGCCTCGCCAATCTCGCGGCGCACCTCGACGCTGCCGCGCAGTTCCAGCGCCCCGTCATTGTCGCGGTGAACCAGTTCACCAACGACAGCGCCGAGGAACTCGAAGCCGTGCATCGCTTCTGCGCTGCGCGCGGCGTGAAGAGCGCCACCGCGAACGTCTTCGGCGAAGGCGGCCCGGGTGCCACGCAACTTGCTGAACTCGTGGTGCAAGCCGCTGCCGCCGATTCGCCGCCGCTGCCGTTGCTCTATCAAAACGATCAGCCCGTGCCCGAGAAGCTGCACGCCGTGGCCACGAAGGTCTATGGCGCTCGCGGTGTGGTGCTCACCGAGGCCGCGCAGGAGAAGCTCGCTGTCTTCGATCGCGCCGGCTTCACCAAGCTGCCGCTGTGCATGGCCAAGACGCAGAACTCGCTCTCCGACGACGCCACCAAGCAAGGCCGACCGACCGACTTCGACATCACCGTGCGCGACTTCGAGATCGCCAACGGCGCCGGCTTCCTCGTCGCACTCACCGGCACCATGATGCGCATGCCCGCCCTGCCCAAGATCCCCGCCGCCGAGCGCGTCGATGTGGACGACCTCGGCCACATCACGGGTGTGTAGGCTTGCCATTCCTGCGGCGTGCCGGTAGTCTTTCGCCTATGAACCCGGCGATTGATCCGAAGCTGTTGAACGATCCAGTCTTCCAGAGAGTGATGGCAGATGCGCTGTCCATCCAAGACCGGTTTGCCGCCGAACCTGTGTATGCCAAGACGGGCAAAGGCTTTCTCAAAAGTGCCGGCGTCGAAGAGCTGCGCGAAATCAAGAAGGCACGCAGAGTTCCCAAAAAACACTCCTGAGCCATGGCGCAAACCAAGGCATGGCTGGCACCCTACAGTTGGGAGTTTGTGACCGCACAGAACCTCATTCTCTGCGGACAAAAAGGGGCTCTGCACAAGCCCACATCGGATGGTCACGATACCACCAGGGCTGTGTGGCAGGCGAACCATCAGAAGGAGATGACGTTGGACGAAGCCGTTGATCTCTGCCGTAGCTGCCACAGAATGGCACCCTTCTGCTTCTACAACGGGAACACCTTCGCAGGCATCATACGCGATGTCGTTTTCAATCTCGCCTTGCCACCCGAGCAAGCCTCCATCGTTCGCAGCCTTGCCGGGCACATCGTGGCCGGTGTGGCCACGGCGGAGGAAGTCGAGGCGTTCCGCAGATTTAGTGACCAGCTTGCCTGAACCACTCTGTGGCCTCTGTGGTTTATCTATTGATCTCAGCGTCGCACTCAAAAGCCATGAACCCCAAGCCACTCCTTCTCTGGCTGCTTGCGGCGACCTCGTGCGTTGCCAACGAGTCCGCACAGCAGGCCGCCGCCAGCTCGAATGCTTATGCCTTCGAGACTTTCCAACTCTTCCGGCAGGTCACGGATGGCAACTTCTGCTACTCGCCCTACAGCTCGCAGCGAATTGCGGCTTTGCTTGCGGAGGGTTCTCGCGCCGCAACTGCTGATGAGATGCTGAAGCTCGCACATCTGCCAGCCGATGCGACGGAGCGGCAGTCGGCGGCCAAGGCTCTGAGCACGGCGCTGGCGAGCAGTGCGGGCAAAGGTGGATTGCAGTTGGAAGTCGCGAACTCGCTCTGGGCTCCAGCGAAGTATCCTTTTCGCGCAGAGTTCGGCACGCTCGCTCGTGAGCAGTTTGGTGCTGTGACCAACGATTTGCCAGGCGACAATCCAGTGCTCGCTGCCCAGGCGGTGAACGACTGGGTCCGGCAGCGCACGCGAGGCCGGATCACAAATGTGGCAGGGCCAGCGATGTTCTCACCGGAGACGCTGGCGCTGGTCAATACGGTCTATCTCAAGGGCTCGTGGGTGCATCCCTTCGAGAGAGCAAAGACGAAGCCGCGTGCCTTCACCTTGAGCGATGGCAACACCACCCAGCTGCCGACGATGCTGCAACTGGAGGCGCTGAACTACGCGGACAGCGAGTCGTGGCAATGCCTGGAACTGCCGATGAGCGGCGGTGAGGTGAAGATGATCGTGCTGCTGCCGCGCGACGCGGCTTCACGAACGAAGATCGAGACCCAGCTCACACCTGCGACATGGCAAGCGGTGACAGGTGCGCTGGAAGACTGCGATGTGAACGTGATGCTGCCGCGTTTCAGTTTCAGCACGCAGCTCTCGATGACGAGCATGTGGCAGTTCCTCGGTGTGCGGACGCTGTTTGAATCTGGCAAGGCGGACCTGAGCGGCATGACCGCCAGCAAGGGCGGCTTCGTGAAGGAAGTCGTGCATCAAGCGACCATCGAAGTGAACGAACTCGGCGCCGAGGCGACAGCCGCAACCGTGGCAGCCGCTGCACCGTTTGGTTCAGCGCCGGAGCAAAAGCCCAGGCGCAAAGTCAGCTTCATCGCCAACCGACCTTTCCTCTGGATGATCATTCACCGGGACTCCGGCTTGATACTGTTCCTCGGTCGTTTCGCCGGTCACTGAGCAGCTTCGCTCGTCTCGGGCGGCAGCGCCTTGGGAATCGGCGCGTCGTATTGACCGGTGCGCAGCAGCACAAGGGTGCAGGCGGACTGCCAGTCGATCCCGGCTTCGTCGAGCGCGAGCTGGAGGCGCGCGTTGTCAGTGCTCGGATTAAAGATCACGCGCTTGGGCTTCAGCTTGATGATCGGTTCGATGAGCAACGATGACACTTCAGGGCGAACGTAAACGGTGAGGGTATCGACTTCGCCATTGACCTCCCCAAGATCGGCGAGCACGGGCTGGCCTTCGATCTCGGTGTAGCCGCGATTGACCAGCACGACTTCGTGGCCGGCCTCCTTGAGGAGTTTCATGGCCTTGTAGGCGTAACGATCTGGCTTGTCGCTGGCTCCGAGGATGACGACGCGTTCTTTTTTCATGGTGGGGATTGGTTGGAATCTTGGAGGTCTTGCTCGTCGAGGTGGAAGCGATGCAGCATGCGATGCGCGACCGGGCCAATAACGATGGCCATCAACGAGATGAACACCAGACCACTGAACAGGGCATAGATCGACGCAAATATCTTTCCTGCATCGCACATCTTCTCCGGGCTGGCCGGCCCCATGCCGGTGAGGATCATGGAAGCATTGAAAAAGCCGTCCACGAGCCCCATCTCGCCGAAGTAGCAGTAGCCTGCCGTGCCGATGGCGAGGGCCACTGTCACGATGACCGATGCAAACAGGAGCACACGCACCATGCGCAGTGCGAAGACACTGCGTGTCGCCAGCCGGTGATGACGCGATTCAAACATGCTCACTTCATCCATGGCTGGACGGGCGGCGCAAGCCTTTGCATGGTAAAGGATGCAGGCTCTCCACTTGCTCCGCCGCTCCGCCGCGCCCTGGATGAGAACGTTGATCGACGTGATCCTCCCGCGATCCTGCCGTGTGTGCGATGCTCCCCTGGAAGGGCACGAGCCGCCGGAGCAGCTCTCGCACTGGCTCTGCCCAGGCTGCCGGGGAGGATTGAGCCCGGTGGAGGCTCCGTTTTGCGAGAAGTGCGGTGAGGTCTTCGATGGCGCGGCGGACTCGACCTTCCAATGCATGAACTGCGCGGGCCAGAAGTTCGCCTTCGAGTTTGCGATCGCAGGCTATCAGACCTCAGGTTCCACCCTTGATCTCGTCCATCGGTTCAAATACGGCAGCGATCTGACCCTGCGTGCTCCGTTGGAACGAATGCTCGAACGAGCGCTCCGCGACCCACGTCTCGCCAGCCTCGATCCCGAGCACTGGTGCCTTGTGCCCGTGCCCTTGCACCCGCTGCGTGAACGAGAGCGCCGCTTCAATCAAAGCCGTGAACTCTGCCGCGAACTCGCCGGACGCAAAAGCTTCCCCATGATCGATGCGATGAAACGCACCCGCTCGACGCCGAAGCAGGCCTTGCTCACCCGTCAGCAGCGTCTGGAAAACTTGCGTGGCGCCTTTGCTGTGAAGGACCGTTTTATCCGCGACGACTCGCCGCTGCGTGGCCGGGCGGTCCTGCTTGTGGACGATGTCTTCACGACCGGGGCCACCACCAATGAATGTGCACGGGTGCTGAAGCGGGAGGCAGGGGTTCAGAAGGTCGTTGTCATCAGCGTTGCCCGTGGCTAGGATGCCACGTTATGGGATTCTTCAAGAAACGTTCCGTCGATGATCTCGGCGAAAAAAAGCGCGACATGCCCGAGGGTCTTTGGACCAAGTGCCCGTCGTGCGCAGAGAGTTTGTATGAGTCGGCTTTGGCTCGAAACCAGCGAGTCTGCGCCAACTGCGGCCACCACTTCACCCAGAGCGCCCCGGAGCGCATCGCAGCCCTGTGTGACGAGGGCAGCTTCGAAGAGCTGGACGCCAAGCTGGACAGCGTGAACGCACTCGGCTTCAAAGGCTACCTGGACAAGGTGAAGGCCTACCAGGAGAAGACGGGGCTCGGTGAGGCGGTCGTGACCGGTCGCGGCAATATCGAAGGCCAGCCCGTGCTGCTGGCGGTCATGGATTTCCGCTTCCTCGGCGCGAGCATGGGCAGCGTGGTGGGCGAGAAAATCACCCGCGCCATCGAAACCGCGACGAAGGAGCGCAAGCCGGTGATCGTCTTCTCAGCCTCGGGCGGCGCGCGCATGCACGAAGGCATTCTGAGCTTGATGCAGATGGCCAAAACGAGCGGTGCTCTGGCCCGGCATTCCGAGGCAGGACTTGGCTACATCTCCGTGCTCACGCATCCGACGACTGGCGGCGTGACGGCCAGCTACGCAACGCTGGGCGATGTCATTTTAGCGGAGCCCAAGTGCATGATCGGCTTCGCCGGTCCGCGTGTGGTGAAGGAGACGACTCATGCCGATCTGCCGCCTGGATTCCAGACGGCCGAGTTCATGATGGAGCACGGCCTTGTCGATCTGATCGTGCAACGCAAAGACATGCGCAGCACGCTGGCCAAGCTCATCGGTTACATGAGCAAGACCAAGGTCGCAGCCTGATCAGCCGAGGAGTGCACTGACGGCGGCCTTCGTTGCGGCGAAGGTGGTGTCCTCCACCGACGGCACCAGCGCCTCGCGCCAGCCGGGGGCTAGCTCGGGCAAATTCACCCACGAGCGGCAGCCGCCGTAGCTCTTCGAATAAGGGAAGCTCCATCGCTCGGGAAGCTTGTAGCTGCGCACGAGCGCGACATTGAGACAGCTGTCTTCGTCATACACGAAGCGCTCTTTGATCACGTCCTCTGCCCACACATGATGCGGAGCGAGTGCGGCCACCTTGTCCCACTCCGTCACGCGCCAGACCTGCTCCAGCGTGCAGAAGTAGTCGATGTCCACCGACGTGCGCCCGTCCTCTGGCGGGAAGACGAAGCGCTCGGGATTGGGTGCCTGCCAGGTCAGCTTCTCGCCCTGCGTGTGGAACCAGGTCGGGAACAAGAAGAATTCCTTGTGCTTGAATTCAAATCCACCGCGTCCCTCGTGAATGCCGCCCTTGCGCAGGATCAACGACATCACGCCTGTGCCAATCGCCTCGCAGATGTTGGCCCATTCTTTGAATCCGATGTTGTCTGTCATGTTGATGAGATGTGTTAAACCACGGAATGCACCGAAGACACGGAACTCTGATGTCTTGAGACCTTCTGTGTATTCCGTGTGTTCCGTGGTTACCCGCCCGCCGTGATCTGCACGACCTCTACTACATCGCCTTCACCAAGGCTGGTCTGTGCGTGCTCGCGGGGAAGGAGTGCGCGTTGATTGTGCTCCACCACGACGGGCCGGTCGCCGAGGCCGATGCTCTTGAGCAGGTCGGAGATATTGGTGGCACAGGTGTCTTGTTTCTTGCCGTTGAGCGTGATCGTCATGGCGCGGTGAGCGTGAGAGTGGATTGCAGAATCGCGGGGTCCCAGTCTTTCCAAACCGGATCAAGGCCACGCGCGCGTAGCATCGCGGACACCTCTGTGGGTGTGCGCTCATCGGCGATCCCGAACTGGCCTTCGGCTTTCTGCCGGCCAGGCTCCGCGTCTTGCAGTTCGACACGGCGGCCTTTGACCGTCTGATGCAAATCGTCGGTGCCCACGCCCGTGTAGCCACCGGGCTCGGTGTGGCTGCCTGCGCTCATCGCAGTGACACCGAGCGGAGCGAGTGCGTCGCGCAACGCCGCAGGCTCGCGTGTGGAAAGCACGATGCCCACCTCCGGGAAGCACAGGCGGAAGGCGCACAGGGTTTGCACCAGCGAAGCATCGTGGAAATCGGTCAACGGCTTGAAGCCACCCGCCGCAGGGCGAAGTCGCGGGAAGGCCACGGTGAACTGCGCCTTCCAGCACTGCTTGTAGAGGAACTCGAGATGCGCCGCGAGCCGCAGCGCCTCCATGCGCCAGTCGCTCAGGCCAAAGAGCGCACCGATGCCGATACGCCGAAAGCCGCCCGCGTAGCCGCGCTCCGGGCAAGCGAGCCGCCAGTCGAAGTCCTTTTTCGGACCAGCGGTGTGCATCTTGTCATAGAGCACGCGATCATAAGTCTCCTGGTAAACGACCAAGCCCTCGCAACCGGCTTCGACCATCTGCGAATACTCCGGTGCTTCCATCGGACCGACCTCGATGCCGATGGTCGGCACCCACTCGCGCAACGCGCTGATGCACTCCTCAAGGTAGCCATCGCTCACGAACCGCGGATGCTCACCAGCGACGAGCAGGATGTTGCGGAAGCCTTGCCCGGCGAGGTGCTGCGCTTCCTTGATGACCTGCTCAATCGTCAGCGTCACGCGCAGGATGGCGGTGTTGTCGCGCGAGAAGCCGCAGTAGCTGCAGTTGTTGATGCACTCGTTGCTCACATAGAGCGGCGCGAACATGCGCATCGTCTTGCCGAAGTTCCGCCGCGTGAGCTGTTGCGACTCGCGCGCCATCGTTTCGAGCTGCGCTGGACCCTTCGGCTCCAGCAGCGACCAGAAGCGCTCCATGAGCGGCGATTTACGCTCGGGCAAGGCGTCGAGGATGGCACTGAAGGCGGTGTGCATGGGGGGCAGGCATTGTGGGCCGCCCCTTCCTGAATGCAACTCTGAGGATGCCTGCGTTTACGGGTTCGGCGTGGCCTGGGTCTTGGTCAGAGCGGTGGACGCTGTGTCGCCTCCCACGTAGCCATCATTCGCGAGATCTTTCGCGATCGCCGTGATAGTCGCCACCCGATCCTGATTCTGCTTCTGAGCCGCCTCGGACTGACCTTCGTCGTAACGCAACTTGAGCGTCACCATGCCAGCGGTGCCCACGTTTTCACCGGCAGCGGTAGCGAAGGGCAGGTCTTCCTGCGAGTCGCAGAAAATGCCATAGCCTTCCAGCAAGGCCGCGATGGACACATTGGCCTCGCCATTGACGAGTTCGATTGTCTTCTCCTCGCCCGCGTCACCTGTAGCGTAAATGAACTGGCTGGTGGTCGCCGTGGTCGTAGTGGTCGTGCCGCCGGTGGTGGTCGTGCCGGGCTTCGTCGTCTTGGTGCCAGTGACCACGGCCTTCACGGAACCGCTGCTCTTGGCGTAGAACATCTGGGCGTAGTCCGCGAGGTAATAGAAATTGCGCACGCCACCGACCACCTGGGTGAGGATCACGGAAGCGGTGTTCGTCCCTGTCGCACCAGCATCGACCACGAGGTAGCCACTCTGATAGGAACGAAAGTTGATCGAGTCCTCCGCCTTGCCAAACTCCATCTTGTAAACCAACACGGGGCTGGACGTCGTCTGGGCGTTCGCGGGCGAGAGGTTCACGCCAAGGATAACAACGGCCATGGCGAGGAGACGGGAGAGGCAAAATTTCATGTCGGCTGCCTAAACGCACGTGCGTGCGCGAAGTTGCGAGGGCGTGGAGCATTCTGCGGAGTGCTCTTGCTTTTGAGGGCGGCTGTCCGCTAAAGTCCGGGCATGAGTTTTCCCCGTTTGGGTTTCTGTGCGGCCTTGATCGCCCTTGGTGCTGCAACTGCTGTGGCCCAGGAGAATCAGCATCGGTTGAAACTGGACCTCGATCCTCTGCTCGACGCCGCGAAGGTCTGGTCGCTGACACCCGAGACCCTGGAGTCGCAGTTCAAGGCTGAGGGTTTCTCGGAGAATCCCTTCATCCGCTGGAATCCTGCGCGAACGGTGGCCAGCTTTTTGAAATCGCCGTTCTCGAATGTTTCGGTCGATCTCTCAATCCTCGCAGGCAAGGTCGCCGTCACGGAGGCCGCCCTCACCTTTGACAAGACTTCCGGCAAGCCGCAGCGAGGTGCCTTCGAGATCGCATCGCCGAACCCCGAGACGACAGCCATGCTCCGCTCGGCGGTCACAGCCATGCTGGGCACAGAGCCCAAGGCAGGGCCTCGCCCCGTGCTGGGCTGGAAGGCCGACGTCGCCGTGAAATCAGAGGTGTGGTCGGGCGCGAAGGGATCTGCGATCCTGCAAGTGGGCCAAGGCCTGCTCCGGCTGGCCATCGGTGCACCGGGAATGGATGGCAGCACCGCAGGCATGGCCGTTGTTCACCATTCCGCTGGCGAGGAGCGTCCGACGGAATTGAAGTTCTTCGTGCGCCTCGATGGCTTGTTCACGCCTCCCACCGTGTGGGGTATGACGCCGGACGATGTGGAGAAGGCGACCACCCTCCCTGGTGTGAGCCTGACTTCGAGTCCGTTCTTCAAATGGAACACCGCGAGCAAGGACAGCGCCCGATTCTCCCACAAACTCTTCAGCAACACGGAGACCGATTTGCTCTTGTTCGATGACGCAGTGAATGCAGAGGAAGCGAACATCGAATTCAAAGACGGACGCGCGGCCAAGATCATCTACACGCTGCTCACACGCGGCAACAGCGGCGACGGCATCACGGCAGCGCAGTTCGATGCGGTCTTCAAAGCGACGGGCCGTGCGCTCGGCACCACCCTCGGCGTGCGCCCCACGCGCACCACGGTCGCAGGCAAGAGCCTGACCAAGACGGAGGGCTGGCTGTGGACCACGCCGCACACGCTGGCGTTGATGGAGTTCAATGTGGATGCGCCGAAGGGCAAGGTGGAGTTCCTCCGGCTCACGCTCACGCCTGCGAAGGCGCGGGCCGAGCTGCTGAATCTCGCGGGCCTGGGCAACAATGCGACCACCCGCGCCCGCAGCAGTCTGGTGAGTTCCTTGAAGCGCGATCCAAGCACGGGCGACGTGGAAATCGTGGGCGTGCCGATGCGCGATCAGGGACAGAAAGGCTACTGCGTGGCTGCGAGTTGCGAGCGCTTGTTCCGCTACCTCGGGGTGCCGTGCGACATGGATGAACTCGCCCAACTCGTCTCCGCTGATGCTGAGCGCGGAGCCAGTCCGTCGGTGATGTATTCATCGCTGACCAAGATCGACCAGCGTTACAACATGCGCGTCAAGCTGCTCAAGATCCCCCCGGCTACGGCCTGGGCAGCGCACTCAAAAGCCAGAGCGAACTCGAGCGGGCGCAGCGGGCCGAACTTCCTAAACTCATTCGCGAGAGCATTGATCAAGGTCTGCCTCTGCTCTGGTGCGTGATGCTGGCACCCGGTGAGTCGGGCGTTTCGCCGGGGACCGAGACCAAGCCCCGCCAGGAATCGCGCGGTCCACGAGTAGGACACATGCGACTGATCACCGGCTACAATTCCAAGACCGGCGGCGTGATTTACACCGACTCCTGGGGCGCTGGCCACGAACGCAAGGTGATGCCGCTGTCCGAGGCGAATGAGATGACCACTGCCGTGTTCTCGATGGCACCGAGCCGGTGACCACACCGCATCTTCATGCTTGCTTTGTCAGTCATGACTCCGTTAGGCTCCTGACATGATTTTCATGGCTCGTCTCTCCGCACTTCTCGTTCTCGCCGTCGTTGCAGCACGAGCCCAGACCCCGGTGGTGGAGAGCCCGGTTGTTCTGACGGGGACAATCATGACGCAAGGCGCAGAGTCTTCGAAGGCTGGGCTCTTTGGCGTCACACTCACGACGAAGAACATCAAAGCCGTGCCCTACACGAATCGCGAGGTGCTGGCGGAGATGCTCGCCCGCAGCCTGCTGATGGGCAGCACCACGGTCACCGGCTGGTCCTTGTCGTTGCTGAAGAACGAAGCGGGCGTGGGCGGATTGTATGCGCGGAAGGCCGGGTTCAGCCCCGTGCCCGTGCCGCCGGACTTGCTCACGTTGCCCAGCTTTGGTCCTTCGATCAAAGGCGGCACCACCGTGACCACGCCCTTCGGTGTCTCGGCCAACGGCACGAGCGAGGTCGCGATGGCCACGGCTTCCGTGAGTGGCGTGCCGGTGTCCGGGATGTCCACCAATGGCAAGCACACCGTGACGCTCAGCGCGTCCAAAATGATCGAGGTCGTGACCTGTGCGATGACCTTCGCTGGCGGCGTGGAAGGCACTCCCTCCGCCCGACTTGTGAAAGGTGTGCTCGCCATCGGCAAGGCCAAGGCGACCACCGTGGGTTCGCTGCCATAAAGCGCGCAAGGGAGCGAATCCTTCACCCGAGGGTGGGTTGACATCATTTGGGAAACCCGTGACTATCGGCGCTTGCACGGCCCGGCATGACAAACGCATGGGGTCGTGATTCCTGATCTCCTCCACGCCTTATGCGATCCCGTTTCCTTTGCGCCTGCGCCCTCGTCTTAGCTCTCACGGATCTGCGCGCTCAAACGCCTGCGGCTTCTCCTACGGCGGAACCGCTCACCAGCTTGACCAACACCCTTGGCATGAAGTTCCTGCCCGTGCCGGAAACCACCGTTCTGTTCTCGGAATTCGAGACCCGGGTGTCGGAGTTCGAAGCCTTTCTCAAGGAGGGCAGCTACACTTACCCACGCAGCCTCAAGCCGCACTTCGAGCAGTCTCCCGATCATCCCGTGGTGGGCGTGAATCTCCAGGACGCGATCGCCTTCTGCAACTGGCTCACCGAGCGCGAGCGCAAGCAGGGCAAGCTCAAGCCCGATCAACTCTATCGTCTGCCCACGAACGATGAGTGGAGCAAGGCCGCCGGACTCAGCGCCCTGAAGCGCGAGAAGTCGAGCGGTGCCGAGCAGCTCCAGGACACCATGCGCTTCACCTGGGGACTGCAATGGCCACCACCCGCCGGGGCTGGTAATTTCGAGGATCAGGAAATGAAGCTCCAGGGCGGGCCGGCCGATGAGTTTCGTTTCACAGCACCGGTGGGCAAGTTCAAGGCGAGCCCGGAGGGTCTCTACGATCTCGCTGGCAACGTTTGGGAGTGGACGTGGGATCGCGAACTCCGCTCCACCCCCGTCGGCACCCTGCGCGGTGGCTCGTGGGCTTACTTCAAGCGTGAGGCCCTCACCATCCAGTATGTCTATGAAGTGCCCACGGAACTGCGCGCGCCCACCGTTGGCTTCCGCTGTGTGTTTGAAGACAAGCAGCGCACCGCCCAACTGCTCGCCGCCGCCAATGCCGATCGCGCCCGTGACGAAGCCAAGATGAAAAAGGACCTCATGACGCGCAGCAAGGTGGATGAAAAAGCCGTCGCCAATGTGATCAAGGCATCCGCCAACACTGCACCGCCACTCGACGCTTCCACGCTCGATCCTGCCAAGCCTGAGTCTCCTTTCAAGAACACGGTGCGCATGGAGTTTGTGCCCATCGACGGGCTCAAAGGCATTCTCTTCGGACGCACGGAAGTCAGCCGCGCCCAGATGGAGCCCTGGCTGAAGGCCGTGGGCAAGACACTGCCTTCCCCGCACTTCGATCAGACCTCTGCCGACCCGGCCGTCAATGTATCCTGGGAAGATGCCGAGGCCTGGTGCACCTGGATGACCGAGCAGGATCAGCATAACAAATTGCTGCCTGCCAACGCCCGCTACCGCATGCCCACCGATGTCGAATGGAGCACCGCCGCCGGATTGAAGAACGAGGCTGGAAGCGATCCTGCGGCACGCCACCAGGGCAATAAAGAGCATTACCCCTGGGGCACCTGGCCTCCACAGTCGATGACGGCCAATCTCGATGCCCCCAACATCAAAGGCTTCAACGACAGCCATTCCTTCACCGCTCCTGTGGGTGCGATCCGCGCCAACTCCCTGGGCATCGCGGACCTCGGAGGCAATGTCTCGGAATGGTGCCTGGATGAATGGCCCCAGTCTCCTGACGAACGAGTGATCCGTGGCGGCTCGTGGATCATGTCATCCCCGGATGCGTTGCTCACCTCGTCCCGTCAGCACGCCGCCAAAGCCACCATCCGCTACGACCTCGGCTTCCGCTGCGTGGTGGACTTCGGTGCCACACCCTGAGCCCCCTCATAACCTCCTGCGCCATCTCCCATGGACACTCCCAAATCTTCGGACGCCGACGGGCCGCCACAGGGGCTCGGCCTTGGCCTCAATCTGCTCACAGCCGTCGCCGTCGTCATCATCGGACTGACCGCTGTGATCGCCTTCAAAGGGCGCGACATCTACAACGCCTACCGCAACCACCGGGTGAAGAACCAGGCCGCTGAGGCCATGGAACTGATCAAGAAGGAACGCTTCGAGGCTGCCTCCAGCGTGCTTCAGCTGGCCCTGCGTGCTGCACCCGAACACCCAGCCGTCAATCGCACCGTGGCTGAACTCTTCGTTCAAGCCCACAACGATCCTCAGACGGCGATCTCGTTTCTCCGTCGCGTGATCAACTCCAAAGAAGGCGAGGACTCCGACCGGCTCCGGCTCGGCGAGTTGCTGCTCCAAACCGGTGATCTCTCCGAGGCTCGCAAGATCTTCGCCGCACTCCCTGCAACCCTGCAAACCGGCCGTGCAGGACTTGAATTGCTCGCCAGCATCAAACGAGCCAGCGGTGAAGTCATCGAGGCAGACTCGATCCTCCGCCGGGCTCTGCTGCTCGAACCTGACGACGTGGATGCCCAGCTGCAACTCGCGATCATGGACGAAGCACAGGCGCTCGACCATGCCAAAGCCGGAGCCGCCGAAGCCATCTGGACGATCGCACGCCGCAATGATGAGGTGTCGCTCAAAGCCATCGCTTACCTCACCAAGAGCAAGACGCTCAGCGCCTCGCAGTCCAAAGAACTGCGCCAGCTGATCGACAAGCACCCCAAGGCCAGTGATCGCGAACGTTACGAAGTGCTCCGCGTCTTCACGCGTCTCAACCCTCTGGAACGTGATGCCGTGATCCAGCACGAAGTCGCACGCAATGCCGGACGGGCTCCCGATTCGATGTTCGACTTCCTCCGCTGGCTCGGCACCGAAGGTGAATACGAACGCCTGCTCAAGATCATCCCGGCGGAGACCGTGATTCGTGACCCCGACGTGTATCTCATTTACGTCGATGCGCTCTCAGCAGCCGAGCGCTGGAAGGAACTTCTCGCCCTGGTGAAGACACGCAAACCACCTGTCACTCCCACCACGGTCCACGTCATCCTCGCTCAATGCTACGCCAAGCTCCAGCCAGACATGGCCGCCGCGCGTCGCGAACTTCAAGAAGCCTTTGCCTTGAACAGCCGGGGCGAAGTCCCGCTTCTGCTCCGCGCGGCAGGACTGGCCGAATCTCTCAACCTGCTCGATCTCGCCATCCAAGGTTACACACTCGTCGGCGAGGCGCGTCCCGTGATGCGCCTGCAAATGCTGGAGAAGGTTTTCGAACTCCAGCAGCGTGACAGAGATGTCGCCGGGCTCATCGAAACCGTCCGCCGCCAGCACGATCTGCGTCCACGCAATCAGTTGTTCATCGACCGCCTGAACTACCTGCGCCTCATCGCCGGGATCGAACTCGAAGCCGCCTTCGACGAGGTCATCGGATTCGAGACCAAGCCGGCCGACACCGTTCCCTCATCAGCAATTCCCCTGCCCCTTCTCCGCGCCCTGGCAGCATGGCGGTTCGGCGACGTGGAGCGGATGAGGCAGGAAATCAGTGAGGTCTCGGACCCCAGCACTCTGCCCGCTGGTCCTCGCGCTGTGGTGGCTGGACTGTTTGCGATCGCAGGCCGCGATGTGGAGAGCTTTCGCATCGCAGAGAAAATCCCAGCACCATTGCTGCTCGACTCTGAACGCTACTTCTTGCGGCACGCCATGCAGTGAAGCTCAAGCAAGCTTCGCCAGGATCGAAGGCAGTTGCTTCAGATCGAGATTGCCACCCGAAAGCACCGCGACGACGCGCTTGCCCGCAAAGCGCTCGCGATGCTTGAACGCAGCAGCGACGGTCGCTGAGCCTGCACCTTCCGCGAGGTTGTGCGTGTGCTGCAGGATCAACGCGGCGGCGTGTCGCATGTCGTCTTCGCTCACGAGGATCGCGTCGTCCATGTGCTCGCGCATGATCTGCATTGTGAGATCGGCGGGCACGCGTGTGGCGAGGCCTTCGGCCCAGGTCGAGATGCTCGCATCGGTCTCGTGCTGACCACTGCGCCATGAGCGCACCACGGCGCTCGCGTTCTCCGCCTGCACGCCGATGACCTTTATCTCTGGACGCAGGTGCTTGGCGACGATGCACGCGGCGGCGACTCCACTGCCGAGTCCGATAGGCACGAGCATCACATCGGGATCGGGCAGCTTGTCGAAGACCTCGCAGGCGAGGCTGCCCACACCAGCGATGAGCGCGGGCTCGTTCGCGGAATGCACGTAGCGTCCGCCGCGCTGGCGTTGCAGTTCGGTGACGAACTCGCGCGCCTCATCGAAGTCGCGACCGTGCTGGATCAACTCGGCTCCAAGCTGGCGGATCGCACGGTTCTTGTCCGGGTTGTTGCCTTGCGGCACGACGATGGTGCAATGCACGCCGAAGTGCTTCGCAGCAAACGCGAGCGACTGTCCGTGATTGCCTGTCGAGACACCGAGGATGCCCGTGCGTCGTTCTTCATCGCTGAGCGTGCCGACGAGGTTCACGCCGCCGCGCACCTTGAAGGCACCGACGGGCTGATGGTTCTCGTGCTTCAGCCAGCACTCAAATCCGAGCGCCTCCGACAAGCCGGGCCAGTTGCGCAGCAGCGTCGGTTGCAGCACCGCATGAACGCGCGGCAGCGCTTCGAGCACATCGTGGTAGGTGGGCGGGGTCATGGTTATCTATCATCTCAATGAACGAACGCGCTTTATCAATGCCGTGAATGGTTCATGCTCGGGCGACAGTCGCATCGTTATGAACAACGAACTTCTCACTCGACTCGACGGCAGCCAGCGCATCCCACTTTGGCTGAAGGTGGCTTACACAGCTTTCATGGCGGTGCTGATCCCGGTTTACTGGGCGAACTACGGGCCATCGAACTTTCTCTACTTCTGCGATGTGGCGCTCCTGCTGACGCTGGTGGGCATCTGGAAGGAGAGTCCGTTGCTCGTGTCGATGCCGGCGGTGGGCATCGTGCTGCCGCAGGCGCTGTGGTGCGCGGACTTCGCGGTCACGGCGTTCGGAGGCAAGCTCGCGGGCATGACGGGCTACATGTTTGACGAGCACAAGTCGCTGTTCCTGCGCGGTCTCTCGTTCTTCCATGGCTGGTTGCCATTCCTGCTAGTCTTCCTCGTTGCGAAGCTGGGCTACGATCGTCGCGCGCTGAAGGGCTGGACGGTGCTGGCGTTCGTGCTGTGCGTGATCGCGTTCTTCCTACTGCCGTCTGCGGGTGCGGAGCTGAGCGATCCGAACCTGCCGCGCAATGTGAACTACGTGTTTGGCTTCGATGATGCCAAGCCGCAGCCGTTGATGCCGGCGAATGTTTATCTCGTCGCATGGATGGCGTTGCTCTTCAGCGTCGTGTATGTGCCCACCCATTTCTTACTGACGAAATTCTTCACTCGCACCGCTCATGAATAACGAATCAAAACCCGGCTGGCAGCGCGGCTTCTGGTGCCTGATGGGCACGCAGTTTCAGGGCGCGTTCTCGGACAATGTGCTGAAGCAACTCGTGATCTTCCTCGTGATGGCGCAGCATTGGCCGAAAGATAAACTCGACAAGCTCGTGTCCGACGCGGGCATGATGTTCGCGGTGCCGTTCCTGCTGTTCTCCATGTTCGGCGGCTGGATGGCGGACAAATTCAGCAAGCGCTCGGTCATGATTGGCGTGAAGGTAATGGAACTGGGCATCATGTCGTTCGCGACGTATGCGCTCGCGACTCAGCATCTCAATTTTCAGCTCGCGAGCATCTGCCTAATGGGCGTGCACAGCGCGTTCTTTGCGGCGTCGAAGTATGGTTCGCTGCCAGAGATCGTGCCGTATGAAAAGCTCTCGTGGGGCAATGGCATCATCGAGATGCTCACGTTTCTCGCCGCGATCTTCGGCACGCTGGCGGCAGGCGTGCTGGCGGTGAAGTTCGCACAGGCGCCGCAGTGGCCGGGCTTCATCTTGCTTGGCCTCGCGCTGCTGGGTTGGACGTGCTCGCTGGGCATCACGCGACTGAAGGCGGCGGCTCCAGACAAGCCGTTCCATCCCAACTTCCTCGGCGATTTGTGGCGTGAGTTTGTGTGGATGAAGACGGACCGCGATGTGTGGCGCGCGAACCTCGGCAACACGGCGTTCTTTTTCATCGCGGTGCTCGTGCAGATGAACCTACTGCTCTACGCGGATCAGGTGCTGCACGTCGATCCGCTGGCGAACAGCGGCTTGCAGGTTGCGCTCGCGCTCGGCATGGCGACCGGCAGTGTGCTGGCGGGCAAACTCAGCCGCGATCGCGTGGAGTATGGTCTCATCCCGCTGGGTGCCGCACTGCTCGCAGCGATGGGTTTTGTGCTTGGGCTTCCTGGCGTGAGTCAGACGATTTTCACGGGTGCGCTCGTGTTGCTCGGCATCGGTGGTGGCTTGTTCATCGTGCCTGTGGCAGCGGTGCTTCAGCATCGGCCTCCGGCAGAAAGGAAGGGCTCAGTGCAAGGCGCCGCGTCGTGGTTATCGTGGGTGGGCATCAGCGTGGCTGCTGTGCTGCAAGGTCAACTCAGCCTCAGCTTCGGCTGGTCACCGGGGCAGATCTTCTGGTTCTGCGCGGCAGCTTCGGCAGTCGCGGGCGTTTATGTGTTTGTGTCGCGGCCCGGTGCATTCGGCGAGATGATCGCGCGGTGGTTGGGGAAGGCGGATGGAGCCCGGTGAGGGCTGCCAGGGAGGTCCGGGGGGCGTAGTCCGGCCTGCGGAGTGATTCCCTCGTCATTAGGGATGACTTTTTCGGCGTGCGGGAAGCATCCCTCGCCGCAGGAGAAGCATCCCTCGCCGCAGGAGAAGCATCCCTTGTGGCAGAATATTCATCCCTCACGGCGAGGGAAGCATCCCTGGCGGCGGAAAGTTCTTCCCCAGGCGCAGAGAGTTTATCCCCAACGGCAAGGGAGGCATCCCCAGCGTCAGAAAGTGCGTCCCCAGCAGCAAGGGAAGCATCCCTCGCCGCGCAAAGTTCATCCCCAGCACGCCGGGCATCGAAGCGCCCCGCCTCCCGGCTCACTGAGCCGGGCTACAACGCGTCGCGCGATCTGGGTTGTAGCCCAGGTCATTGACCTGGGAGGCGGGGCGCTTTGCTTCCTCGGCCAGCATTGACCCAGGGTTTTCGGGTATGCCCAGAAAATTCTTCCCCAGCGGCGGGGGGAATCGTCTGCAACAGCCCCCGGTGCATCCCCGTTCCGTGACGCCTATGCTCACACGCTCGATTTTGTATTCTCTCTTTGCCGCTTCGGTGGCGATGGCCCAGACTCCGAAGAAGCCTGACATCACGAAGCTGGACCCTGCGATGGTCCCGCCGAAGTCGGCCATCAAGGAAGACGTCGAATGGCACGACGTGACGAAGTGGGGCGTGGAGGGGCGCGGCTGGACGAAGGAGGAGCGCCAGCGCTGGTTCGATCGTCTTCCGGCGAAGGCTGACGGTAAGGTGACGACCAACGTGTGGAGCCTGAGCCGCGACAGCTCGGGCATGATGGTGCGCTTCCAGACCGATGCGACGGCGATCTATGCGCGCTACAAGCTGAGCAAGTCCACCGTGGGAATGCCACACATGCCAGCGACGGGAGTCAGCGGACTCGATTTTTATGCTCGCGATGAGAAAGGCCAATGGAAGTGGGTGATGGTGACCAAGCCCGCAGCGCAGATGGTGGAGGCGAAGGTCGTCGAAGGACTCGCGCCGGGATCGCGCGAGTTCGCTGGCTACCTGCCGCTCTACAATGGCATCGAGTCGTTGGAAATCGGTGTGCCCAAGGGCGCGAAGCTCGAAGGCCTGGCACCGCGCGCGCAGAAGCCGATCATCTTCTACGGCACCTCAATCACGCACGGCGCTTGTGCTTCACGCCCCGGCATGGTGCACACGGCGATTCTGGGTCGTCGCCTGGAGACGCCCGTCATTAATTTGGGCTTCTCCGGCAATGGCAAGATGGATGCAGCGGTGGGTGAGCTGTTGTGCGAGGAAGATGCCGCCGCGTATGTCATCGACTGCCTGCCGAACATGAACGCGGCAGAAGTCACCGCAAAGTGCGAGCCGTTGGTGAAGCAGCTGCGCGCGGCGCACGCGGACACGCCGATCATTTTGGTGGAAGATCGTCGCAACACGAACTCGTGGATCCTGCCTGCGCGTGACAAGCATCACACCGACAACCACGCAGCGCTGAAGGCCGCGTATGAAAAGCTCGTGGCCGACGGTGTGAAGGGTCTGTCCTACATCGGTGGCGATCACCTTTATGGCGATGACACGGAGGGCGCGACCGATGCGAGCCACGCGAGCGACCTGGGCTTCATGCGTCAGGCGGACATCTTCGAGCCGGTGCTGCGCAAGGCCTTGGGGATGCCTTTGAAGGAGAGTCAGACGGTGCGCCGGAGGCTCTTGATTCCTGCACCGAAGACGAAGTGAACTACAGGACCTTGGTTGTCTCCCACATGGACGAGGTGGAAGGATTGAGGACGGCTAGCGAAGTCGCGCACCGTGATCGTGGACACATCAAGTGCCAGATCCATGCCCTGGGCCATCACTCCTTGCTGTGTCGGGAACCATAATCACTTCGCTTTCGCGACCCAGAGGGTTGCGTTGACAATCCAACTCTCCATCCCGGCAGTCTGCTCGGGATGGGGGGAACTGCACAACACGCGGCCTTTGCCAAAGGGTGCTGCGACCATCGCCGGGGCGTTAACCATCACTCCCTTGGGCGAGCCATTCTCGGCAAGTTCGGTGCGGAAGAGCGCTAGCGGCTCGAAGTCAGGGATCGCTTCGATATTGGCAGCGCAATAGATGGGCCCGTTGGCATAACGGATGTCGTGCTCACCGGGCTTGAAGCCGAGGACCTCCTGGCCTTTGGGCGTGAACTCAAGTTTGACTGTGCCTTCTCCGCGTTTCCACTTGTTCGATACGGTCTTCGCATCCAGCACCTTGAGCCCCCAGGAAAATCCTTCGCACGCGAGGTAAGCTCCTGCACAGATGCCGATGTAGCCGCCACCGTTCTCGACGAACTCACGCACCTTCTTGACGCCAGCCTCGCCGATGGTCTTGCTCTGACCACTGCCACTGCCTCCGGTAAAGATGATGGCCTTGGCGTCAGACCAGTCCTGTGTGCGGAGTTGCTCGGCGTTGAGTTTGACAACGCTGAACTGAGGATCATTGCCAAGAAGCTCCGTGACGCGGGGAATTCCCTTCCCGGTGGAGCCTTTATCGCCGTAAAGGATGACTTTGATTTTTGAGTCCGGCGTTTGAGCCCGAATGACGCTGGCAAGGACGATGAAGATCAGGACGAGCGCACGCTTGTTATTCATGAGAGCAGAGTGGCTCTGGGAACGGGCTAGCTCGCTCGACCTTGCATCTTAACGATAGTCAACCATCGCCACGGCTGCCCCGTGCGGGCAACCGAACCGTGGCATGACTGCGGGAGGCTCTGGCAGCACCCATTCATAATGTCTCAGCTTGTAGTCGTGCCATCGGCGAACCATCCACCATCCGAGGACAGACAGGAGAAAGAAGACCGCTAGCCACGTGTTGACCGTCCAGGGGAAAAGGCTGGGTTTCGCCTCATCCATAGGTTTGATCTCCAGCAACGCGGTTGATTCGGCCTTGGCAGGTATCGCTTTGGCGATTGTCTCTACGAGCGGGGTTGCATCGTTGAGGCCCGGCTCCAGCCAGAACAACCGGATGGACAGCCTGATCAAAAGCCGGTGCAGCTGCTCTTCGCCATCCACTGTCTGCATCGCTCCTCTGATCGCGTCGTCAATGACTTGGCTCAGCTCGGCAGTCCGCACCTGATCACGAATCGAACTGCTCATGAAAAGGCGCAACCTCCAGGGTTCACCCAGCGGACAGACGGCCAGACAAGAGTCTTTGCGCAGCAGGCTGCCTTGGGCCAAACGCGCCAGATTCACATTGGCGGGAAGCTTTTGATCGGCAGGAAGAACCATCAAATGGAGGCTCACACGAGCATCACGAGCGTGAGACTCGAGGAATCGTTCCAGATCATCACGCACAACTTCGGGCAGCTGATGCGAGGGATCGATAAGATACTGACCATGCGGCAATCCCTCTGCTTCGAGGAGAAACTGCGGATCCACTTCCCTCACGACCCGGTCTTTCTGGCGATTCGCTATGTGCGCCGCTCGAAGGTCACGCTTGCCGACCGTCAACCCTGGCGGCAGAAACTTCGATATATCGGTATGCGGCTGCTCCGCCTCAGGGGAGTCGGCTTGAGGGTCGCCATCGGCAAGGAGGCTCCGCCCCATACCCTGAATCTCCGTCATTCCCCCTGGCCACAGAGGCACGACCGCTGAACCAGATCCATCGCCACGCCTCATGACGTCCAGTTCTTGATCGGACCATCGCGGGAGGCCAAGGCCCTCTTCACCCGCACTCCCTTCCTGAGACTGCACGTTGAGCCCCGCAAAAAGATACCAGAAGCCCAGAAGAAAGATGGAGGCGGAGGGTTTCATCTTAAACTTAGAACGAGATCGTTTTCTCCACACTCACCGGCCTCTGAGGTGCAATTTGCGGTAATCCCAAGTGATCCCCCTCGACCACCCCGCTCCGGGAGTGACTTCGCGGGCGGGACTTGCCAGCGGCGACGAGAAGTTTCTGACAACCATCAAGGATCCCCCGCACCGCACGGCCATACTCGCGATGCCAAAGATGGTGCCGAGCATTCCCAAGAATCGCAGCGAGACTCGCGTGGGAAAGTATGGATTCCAGCGCATACCCCACCCCAACACTTACCTGAGAATGGCTCGGAGCTATGATCAACGCGATCGTCCATTCAGCAGGATGAATTTGATCCTGCCGCATCACCACTCCCTGGTTGATCAGCCAAACTACCGCTCCATTGACATCGACTCCCAGGGGAAGATCACCGATGAAGACGGTGGCTTTGATCTGCGGAAAGCGCCGTTCGAACTCATCAATGTGTTTCTGAATATCCTGAAATTCGGCAATTCTTAAAATCTTAGAAGGGTCAACAAGAGCATCGCCGAGCAATACCCGGTGCTGTCCCACCCCATCCTGCAATGTTTTCAAACTGAACCCACAAGCTGCACAAAAAGCAGCCATCAATGACGACGATGCACCACATGAGGGACAGGACATGGCGAAAAAATACGCGTTTTTCAAAAAAATCGAGCCCCTCAAACGACCTGGGGAAAAAAGTGTTTACAATGACAAGCCTGTATGATCCAATCGATGTTGAACGTTGCGTCAAAACGCGGTTGTCACGTGCCCAACAGAGAATCACAATCCTAGCTCATGAAAATAGCTCTGCTTTCTGCATCACTTCTTGCATTTACCCTAGCACCAAGCGCAAACGCGGCTTGGCAGAGGCTGGGTGGCATTGAGAAACGTCCGATTGATAGTGCTTCATCTAGTTTGTCCGGCACTAAAATAGTTTCCTCGAAGGGCATCGGTCAGCCTGAGAATCTCCTTTCCGATGACGTCTCGCTTGCTTCCAAGGTGAATCCTGGTGTTAGCGACACGACGATCGGGCTTGGACGGCAGGTGATGATAGAGTTGGTCAGCCTGACCAACGATGGAGCCGAAGGACGAATCTCGATTGAAAGCAGCCTAGATAATCACAAGTGGACAGCTTTGTCACAATCTGTCTTCAGCGCCGCTGACCGAACAATCGTCTTGCGCTTCGCGGGTGCAAACACCAGCTACGTCAGAATTCAGTTCGACCTGTCCAAGGCTGGCAGTGTTAAATCACTTGGAATTTACGGATCGGATACCGATCAAGATTTCAAAGTTTCTGATTCCACCCCAGGACAACCCTCCCAGTCCCTCAATGTTGCAGGAGGCTTAGGTGGTGGTCGCGTGATTTACATCAATCCATCCCCCGTTGGTGGTGATGATGCGGCACTGAAGTATGGCCGCTACGAGTTTCCAGAGTCGCCGGACAAGTTCCGCACGGTCATCTACGACTTCGGCACTGCGCGCACCCTCACCGAAATCGGTTCAGTTCACTCTCCCCGTCCAGTTCGTTTCTATGCCTATGCGTTTGAAGGCGACCTTCCTGAGAAGGAAGACTGGCGCGGACGCAAGTCGTTCGATCCAGCAGTGTTCGACGATCTCAAGCCTGTTGCCACCGCTGAAGACCTTCGTGGAGTTGGTTATATCAAAACCAAGCTGAGCAAGTCGGTCAAAGCCCGCTACGTCGCACTCCGCTGGGAACCTGACTTCAATCCTCCAGCATTTGTTGTGAGTGGTGTGAATGTCAGCGCCAGCGGCTTGGATGTGACTCCTAATAATCCAAACGGAACTGGCGGGGGTAGCAACGGCGGCGGCGGATCTGGTTCGGGTCAAAATGGCTCCGGTAATGATAACAACAACGCCCAAGGTTCGAACACAGGCAATGGAGCCTTCAACAACCCCTTTGCGCTTGGCTCTGGTGGATATGGTTCCCCAGGCCGTGCAGGCGGAAGCCCGGGTGCTTCAGGAAATCCTCCTGGTGGCGGTCGCGGAACGGGCGGCGGTAACCCGAACGATCCTTTTGTGAGCCAATAAGGGTTCCATTCTCGATTCCAAGCATAAGTTAGAAAAACCGCTGCTCAAAGCAGCGGTTTTTTTGTGGCTGCGAATGATCCGCTGCTATCTCCCTAAATGAGCTCATCGCTCGGATCTCGAATACGTGGTTTCCGACGATCAAGTCAGAATGTGTTCCAGAGACAAACGAAATAATTGAACGTTGGGGAAGATGAATGGTCGAACAATTCCCATTTCCTCCCATGAGTTTTTCGATGTTTAGACTGTTCCAGACAATCGTGCTGGCCCTGGCCTGCCAAATTGGAGTGCTGCACGCGGTCACCGTTGTTTCTGGACCCGAGGTTAATGCGCAGACGAATAAAGCAGAGATTACCTGGAAGACCGATGTCGTTAGTGGGACGAAGGTCAGCTTTGGCAAAAATGAGAGATTCCTAGCTGAGAAAGCAGAAGGCTCCACAGGTCTGTCTCATACCGTGCAGCTATCGAATCTCGAGGAAGGCACCACCTACTTCTTCGCCTTCGGCACAGCGCGAGTGCAGCTCGGCACAGGCAGGTTTACGACTGCCGGAAGCCGTCAAGTGGCCGCTTCGTCGGTCGATCCAAAGTCCCGCCCGATTTCTGCCACTGCCGCGAAAAGTGCAGTCCTGATCAAACCAACGACTGACGCCCCGATGGTTGCTCCTGCAACATCGATGACATGGGGAAACCTCGACTCTCTTCAGGATCACTTCGATCGCCACGGTGCTGACTTCGCAGCATCCAGTCCTGACGACTATGCAGCAAAAGCTTGGCGGTTTCTTCAGCGAGCGAAGCGTGAAGGACTCCCGATGAAATGGGATGACTCTGATCGAACGCTTCGCGTCTGGGATCCAAAAAGCCGAAGCTTTGCCGCTTATGACAGCCGCGGTAAGGCCCGAACTTATTTCAAGCCTTCGAACCCAACCTACTGGGATCGACAACCTGGACGCTCTGTATCTGGGGCTGTGCCACGGCAATGACTTTCCTTTTCCATTCACTGCATACCACCCAACACACCCATGAAAAACAACGGAAACACCTGTGCTGCCTGCGGCTACCGTTTTCTGAAGTTGCCACAACGTGCTCCAAGCGGCGGCGCATCTCACGAGATTTGCCCAGCTTGTGGCTTTGAATCTGGATACACAGATGATGACCAAGGCATCACCTACGAACAATGGCGGGAGCGCTGGGTATCTGGCGGTTGTCGTTGGTTTAGCTCGTCAGTTCTTCGCCCTGCGGAGTGGAATCCCATGAAAGACATCCACTCAATGCTTCATCGCAAGCGGCCCGTGGTGCCGCCGAGCCGATTGAAAAGAGCAGAAGAATTGCGAAAAGCTTCGAATTCAGCCAAGGTCGCGCCTTCGGCCAAATCTGTAGCACGCAAGCCGCGTTCGAAGGGATGCTGAGCCTCCGTTCGATCACATTCCCTTTCCAGCAAATCATGTGACGTTGTCAGCCGCTGGGTGCATACTCCGTGCATGTTCCGTCTTAATGAAATGCTCCCGCGAGTTTTCGCGGTTGGACTGTTGAGTTTATCCTTGCCGTTTGCCGTCTTCGGATCATCAGACGAAGCCAAGGCCAAAGCTGCATGGGTTGATCTCTCCAAGGACGGAACCCCGTGGACACATCCCGAAACAGGGCTTCAGTTTCCTCAATTCATGGGGGGCTTCACGCTTGAGGGAGGTTACAAAGACAAGAACAAACAAGCTGGTCTAGCGCTTACCTACACCAAGAAAGAGAGCAATCTCAAAGCTGATGTCATCATCGCTCCCTGCCCTCAGAACCTGTCAGTGGAGACAGACGTCATCGGAACTGCAAAGAAGGAACTCGAAAGCCTGGCTGCCGACCTGGTAACAATCGCAAAAGGCAGTGGCTATGCAGAGCAAGGACGGAGCAAGGTTTCTGAGCAGAAGCTACCGATTTGGGATCGTGGGGAGATTCCATTCGTGTCCATGACGATCGATCTTGCTCCTTCCAGTCCAGCAAAAGGAGTGATTCCACCCATCAATCAATGGCTGGCAGTTTTGCTCTATCACGATCATTTCGTGCAGTTCAATGTCATCATGCCCACCGCGAGAGTGAAGCAGTTAAAGCCGGAAGCAGATGAGATGATCACAAACTTGCTGCAATGCCTTCGTTATCCAGCACTGAAACCCGAGATGCTTAAAGTCTGCCGGTCTTACATGGAGGAGCCACTGACGGATTCAGGGCGGAAGTCTGCAGATGCCTTGCTGACTTTTTCCAAGGAGAGCCCGATCTTTGAAATCATCTTTCCGGGAGAGGCTCTCACGAGAGCCCTTGATGAACTAAGCACTCGCTCGCAAGAAGCAGCCCTGGACTTGCTGCGCGCCTTTATGGTTGGCTCTGGTGTGGTTACACTTCAGAATGGTTCGTCAGATGAAAGCCTTGAAGAGGGGGCTAGACTCATGATCGGCCTCCGGCGGCTGATGAAAGAAAAATCGATTCCTGTGGACTCGCCCTTCCTCGACGATTTGGCCAAAGCGAGCGACCAACTGCGTGGAGCAGAGTTCCTTAAAGAGCGGATGCGCTCGATTCCGCCAGCGCAGTAGCAAGGTCCGGCCCTTCATTCGATGCAGCCTCGCGAAACCATCACCAATCTAGCCATTACCTGTGCTGTCATTTTGGCAGTTGCAGTGCTCGCCCTGATCTTGAAGGCAGGCAGGCCGACTCCCGTGGCGATTCCAGTCGCTGTTTCTCCGGTTGTGAAGGAGGACAAAACCATCGTCGCGAACGACGCCGAACAGGCCGGACGTTCGTTGAGAAAGCCATCAGAAAAGTTTCTGACGTTCCCGAACCCGGACTTGGTGCAGGGCACCTCGGGAGAAGCTGACTCTTTTCAATTCCGCATCGGAGGAGAAGTGCTGACCTTCACGCTCTACTTCGTGGATGCTCTGGACAGTTCAGAGGCCCATCCTCAACGAGTGGGCGGGCAGGCTCGTTTTTTTGGCAAAGCGACGACCGCTGCTATCACGCAAACGGGACAAGAGGCCTATGCGTATGTGATGAACTTGCTCAAGACCAGAGCCTTCCATCTGCTCACCCGATGGGAAGCACAGCCAAACACGGATCGATACTATGCGCTCATTCTCGTGGAGTATGAAAAGGGTAACTGGACTTACCTTCAGGATTTGCTGGTTCGTCAGGGATTTGCACGCGTGGACGGTATCACCACTCCCCTGCCAGATGACAAGCGCAGTGTTGAAACCTACCTTTCGCAGCTCCGGGATCATGCCCGCCACGCTCGCGAGAAACGTCTTGGCATCTGGGCTCGAGTGAAGAGCCCATAGTATTTTCCTATCAAGGCAGCAGGTGAAGCCACTTCACGCCGAAGGCGATCGCAAGCGGTGTCGAAACAAGGCTGGCCACGGTGGTAGCGAGCACCACTTGCACCGCCGTCGCAGCGTGACCGCCGTAGTGCCGGGCCAACACAATCCCGAATACCGCCGAAGGCATGGCCCCTTGCACCACGAGCACACGCTTCATCTCCAGCGACAGAGGCAACATCGTAGCGGCAACAAAAAAAGCGATGGGTAGGATACCAAGCCGCAGCACGGGACTAGCGATTGCCACAGACCATCTCATGCGATCCTGGCCCCAGATATCAAAGATGGAAGCACCGATCAGCACCACGCTCAGCGGCACTGAGCAGCCTCCCAGATTTCCCATCGTCGTGTGCAGCACCTCAGGGATTATGTTGCCCGCACCGATGAAATTCAACACCAGCGCCGTGACGATGCTGATCACTGGCACATTGATCGCAGCCTTCCATGGCGCGTTCGACAACCCAGTCAGTGTGCCAACACCGAGCGTCCACACCGCGAGTTCGACGCCGAGGGTGAAAGTGAACATGACACCCAGTGTTTCCTTGCCCGGAAACAAGGCGCTGAGCACAGGGATCGCGACGAAGCCATAGTTCTGCATGCCTGTGGCCATGGCAAAGGTGCGTCGTCCCGAGCCGACTCGCAGTCCAATGAGAGGCCCGATCGCGTAGCTGAGCCCAATGCCAAGCGCGACCAATACATAGCCGAGTGCCGCCGCAGTCAGCACACGACCAGGGTTCATCACCTCGGGATTTCCCACCAGACGCTCTATGATCAAGCAGGGGAAGAGCAGGTTCACACACAACTTCAGCAGCCCGGCGTCTGCCGTCTGTGGCAGCAGGCCAAACTTTCGCGACATGGCACCTGCGGCCATCATCAGATACACGGGCACCACCGCGTTCAGGATCGTGACCGTGTCGAGTTCCGCAGCCACGATCTCAATGCGTTGCCGCAGAGCTTGGGAGCCAGGCACCGAGGTTCATTCGCTTGGCCAACGAACCGCCAGCCACATAGGCGAAGCCGAAGAAGAACAAGCCGAGGAACGGCAGGGATGCCCATTGATGACGAATGGCAGCCATCACCATCATGCCGAAGAAGTAGAGTGCCAGCAGCACTTCGATCCATAGCACCAGCGATTTGCCGGCCGAATACTTTGGCTTCTGACGGCGGATCTGAGTCTGCGTCTCGACGCCATACTTGGGAGTGCGAACAAACTCTGATTCCTGCCCGAGCAGTGCCTCGATCACCGCCTTGCCATTGTTGATGCTCATGCCGATTCCAAGCGCGAGCAACAGGGGCAGGTAGGGCAAAGTTTTCCACCAACCACCCTTCGTTTGTGCGCCCTGAGCGGTGAGGTAAAACACAATGACGGACAACGACGCAAAGAGGAAGACAGGGATGTCCACGAGCACGGCCTTCACCCATGAATTGCCGAACATGAAGTTCGCCGGATACATGAGGACCAGGGTGCAGAGCGTGAGCAGGTAGGCGAAGTTGGAACCGAGATGTGCAGTGGCTTCGAGCTTGATGGGCAGCGATTCCTCACTGTCCCAAACATCGGTGAAGATCTTTTTACACACCTGGATGGAACCCTTGGTCCACCGGTGCTGCTGGCTTTTGAAGCTGTCCATGTCGGGTGGCAATTCCGCAGGGACGACCACGTCCTTGAGATAGATGAACCGCCAGCCAAGAAGCTGCGCGCGATAGCTCAGATCGAGGTCCTCCGTCAGTGTGTCGTGCTGCCATCCGCCCGACTCGGTGATCGCCGCTCGGCGCCAGATGCCGGCAGTTCCGTTGAAGTTGAGGAACTCTCCGTGGCGGCTTCGTGCCGTCTGTTCGAGCACGAGGTGACCGTCGAGGAACATAGCCTGCAGCTTTGTAAGCAGAGAGAAGTTCTTGTTAATATGCCCCCAACGCGCCTGGACCAGACCCACTCGCTCGTCCGTGAAGTGATGGATCATCTTCTTCAGCATGTCCGGTGGCGGCAGGAAGTCCGCATCGAAGATGACGATGAACTCTCCCGTCGCCGATGGCATCGCCTCGTCCAAGGCTCCCGCTTTGAATCCATGCCGGTTGGTCCGATGGCGGAACTCAATATTGCGTCCGGTCGCCGCGATCTCAGCACACAACTTCTCAGTAAACGCTGCGGTCTCGTCTGTCGAGTCGTCCAGCACCTGGATCTGCAGTTTGTCCGCCGGGTAGTCCAGTGCCACCACGGCCTTGAGCAACCGCTCCACAACGTGGAGTTCATTGAAAATCGGCAGTTGCACCGTGATGCGCGGCAGCTCAGGAAACTCGCCCGAAGGCTTGGGCTCGTCAGGGCGGTGCTTCCAGTAAAGGTAGAGGACCTTTAACCGGTGAGCACCAAAAACAGATAAACCAGCGAAGACCAGGACATAGCAGGTCATCCAGATGATGCGTTCCCAGTCGGGCATAGATACGGGTTCGGAAGAGGAGAAGTGGAGAGGGGGGTCAACCAATCGCCAAGCCCTGTAGAGCGTCAAGCTTCAATTGAGCAGGAACCATGCCGCGCGACTCGTCTGAGCCCCGCTGTTCATTCGATCGCCGGAAACCTCGAGCTCAAACAGGCTTCCGCTACCCTCCACCCACGCCGCAAGAAGTGCCCACTACGCCGCAATGGTGGCGTGGAGGCGGGGTGAGGACGGGCTATTCTATCCGCAACAACAACCCGCCTCTCACCTATGAAAGCCTACAAACACATCATCGCCGCCGTCGATTTCACACCATCGTGTCTGCACGCCCTTCGCGAGTCGATCCGGCAATCCTCATTGAATCATGCCACAGTGACTGCTGTTCATGTGATGGAAGAACGGCTCGTTGAAGAACTCAAACGAGCGCTTTCTACCAGTGAAGCCAGCATTCGGGCCGAGTGGGAAGCGAAGTTGCGGAAATTCGTGGAGACCTCGGGAGCAGGCGGCAGTCTGGTGAAGACCGAAGTCCGCGTAGGCCACCCCTACGCTGAACTGATGGACGCCTGCAAAACCGCCGAAGCAGATCTTCTTGTCATGGGAGCCAAAGGCTCCGGTGCTGAAGCCTCACGCGTGGGAGTGATCGCCGCGAGGTGTATCCGAAGCTCCCCCATTGATGTGCTCGTGGTCCGTCACAATGCTGAGCCGCCTTTCAGGCACGTGCTCGCCTGCGTTGACTTCTCTGACAACGCTGGCAAGGCCGTGAAGCAGGCGCTGCACTTTGCGGCGAACGACAAGGCGGACCTACGCTGCCTGTTCGTTTATCAGTCAGCCATGTCCATGGCGCTCGATTATGGAGGCTTTATCACACCTTTGCCCCAGGCTACCGCTGACAATGAAGCGCTCAGCCATTGGCAGAAGGAGCTGGATCAATTCGTGGCTCCCGTAGCTCATGGCACAGGCGTGCCCGTCAAGACCGTGGTGGCTGAACAGGTCAATATTCGAGACGCCATCCTTGATGACGTTCAGCAGCACAACATCGACCTCGTGGTGCTCGGCACCCGCGGCAAATCAGCCATTCGTCATCTCCTGATCGGCACCACAGCCGAGAAGATCATCCATCACGCCCCGTGCTCCATCCTCGCCGTGAAGATCGAGAACAGCGACACATCGCCCACTCCTTAGCCAAAACTGCCCACATGCGCGCTGCACGAAAGACCCGCACTGCAGTGGCCAATGCCGCCCATCGGACTGTCGTGCCCACCGTCATGGCCGCCAGCCCTGAGAATATTCAGGAACCAAAAAGGCCTCACCATCACAACGACCTTGCCCACAGCCATGGGGCGGCTCCATGTGGGTGCGGCATGCACACCACAGGCTCAGACACCGCCACCTTGCTCAACGACCTGCTCGACACGGCTGATGTGCTCGTGGTGGAACTCGATTGCCTGGGACGCATCATTTGGTTCAACGGAGCTGTCAGCCGCCTCTCCGGTTGGGCATTGCAAGAAAAGCGCGGTCGCGATTGGGTCACAGACTTCGTGCCACTTCCCGAGCGGGAGATGACTCGCGATGCATGCATGGGTGCTGCCGAACGCCAGGAGCCCGCCAACCATCGTGCCGACCTCATCATGCGTGACGGCACCCGGCGGACTGTCGATTGGTTTTACAAGCCGACGCACGATCAGGATGGCCAATGGGTAGGAATGATTTGCCTGGGCCATGATGTGACCGAGGCCGAGAAAGTGCGCGATGCCCTCTTCGCCAGTGAAGAACGTGCCCAGGGCGTGCTCGCCACCGCCGTCAATGCCATCATCACCATTAGCGAACGCGGCATCATCGAGACCGTGAATGAAGCCACCGAGCGCATCTTCGGCTACACGCGCCAGGAGATGATCGGACGGAATATCTCCATGCTCATGCCAGAGCCCTATCGCGGCCAGCACAATGGTTACCTAGACCGCTACAACAAAACTGGCGAGCGACGCATCATCGGGATTGGGCGCGAGGCGATCGGCCAGAGAAAAGACGGCAGCGTGTTCCCTCTCGATCTCTCCGTGGGAGAAGTGAAACTGCCCAATGGTCGCATCTTCACTGGCATCATTCGCGACCTTACCGAGCGCAAGAAGCTCGAAGAAAAGATCCTCTCGATCAGTGAGGAAGAGCAGGCACGCATCGGCCAGGATTTGCACGATGATCTCTGCCAGCAGCTCGCAGCCATCGGTTGTCTGGCCAAGGTCGTTCATCAGCGCCTCACGTCCAATAATGTGCCCGAAGCATTGCAACTCGCCGAAATCACTCGCTTGATCACTCATGCCAACGTCCGCGCCCGCGAGATGTCGCGCGGCCTGATGCCTGTGGTGCTTGATTCTTCCGGCCTCATGGCAGCGCTCGCCGATCTGGCCAGCAGCACGGAGCGCATCTTCCGCGTCTCATGCCCGTTCCGATGTGATCCGCCCGTCGATGTCACGGACAACAAAGTCGCCATCCAGCTTTACCGCATTGCACAAGAAGCTGTCGCCAACGCGATCAAGCACAGCCACGCCGAGCGCATCGAGATCAGCCTCGCACTGACCGATGGTATGTTCGATCTAACCATCCGCGACAACGGACGTGGCATCCCTGACCACGCTGGAAGCAAAGGCACCGGCATGGGGCTCTTGACCATGAGCCATCGCGCCCGCATGATCGGCGGCACGCTGAGCCTCACTCCCGACCGGTTCGGCGGCACCGTTGTCCAATGCCTCGCTCCCGCTCTCCCAGTCCCGCCACCAGCCAGCCCATGAAGAAGCGTATTCTCCTGGTCGATGATCACCCGATCATGCGTCACGGACTCGCGCAGCTCATCAGCATGGAGTCAGGCCTTGATGTGTGTGGCGAAGCGGGCAGTGCAGCGGATGGACTCGTCGCCGTGGGCAAACTCAAGCCCGACCTCGCCGTCGTAGATCTCACATTGCCAGACAAGAACGGCCTCGAACTCATCAAGGACATCCAGGCCATGTATCCGACCACGCAGACCATTGTGCTCTCCATGCACGATGAATCACTTTATGCAGAGCGTGCCTTGCGTGCTGGTGCCCGCGGTTACTTGATGAAAGAGACCGCTGCGGAAAACTTGATCAATGCCATCCAGCGTGTGCTCAGTGGTGCCATTTATGTGAGTGAAGCCATGGCCAGCCGCATGCTGGAGCAAGTCACCGGACAACGCGGCAAGTCGGGCAGCACGGGCGTTGATCAACTCACGGATCGTGAACTCGAAGTGCTCGAAATGATTGGCAAAGGCACGCCCACCAAGCTCATCGCCGACAAGCTCAAGATCAGCGCACGCACGGTCGAAGCCCATCGCGCGCACATCAAAGAAAAGCTGGGCATCACCGATGGTCCCGCCTTGGTCCGATACGCTGTTCAATGGGTCGAGAGCCGCGTGGCGTAATGGTTTCCATTATACCAAAATTGCGGAACTCCATGAGCAATCATGTCGTAGCCGTGAACAATAGATGATCAGTGGGGGCCTATGCAGAGTGGAGCCGTCAACCCAATCCACTCTCATTATGACACCCACCCAAAGCAGCAACAGTCGTGCCCGCCTCGTCGAAAACCTCAGCAGCACCGACTTCTTTCACACCTACAGCTCTGCTTACGAGCAGCTCACGGGTCTGCACCTCAACCTTGAACCCACCCACGAAGGTGAGGAACAGTCCAAGACAGAGACCAAGTTTTCTCTGACTGGCGTCGCCGATACTCGTGTGCCGGTGCGTGTCGGCAAAACCCTCGTCGCGGTTCTTCGCACAGGCGGCGTTCGACTTGCACCAGCCAACGCCGAAAACTTCGCCCCCATCGCCAAGGCCCTGCTCGACAGTGATCGCAGCGCCTCCGAAATCAAAGCCGAGCGCGAAGCGTTTACCAAGCTCCCCGTCATGGCTCCCGAACGCTACGAAGCAGCTCTCGCATTGCTCAAGTCCTTCGCCTTCCAGCTCGGCGAAAGCGCTCACCGCCTTTTGTTCGCCAATGCTCAGCACGAGCCCGAACCCGTGCGCCACGCCAAGGCTTACATCATGCAGCATCTCGCTGAGCCGATGTCCCTCGAAACCGTCGCCCGCGAAGTCAGCGTAAGTCCCTTCCACTTCTGCAAGGTCTTCAAGCGCGCCACCGGCATGACCTTCACCGATTTCGTCAACCGCGCCCGCGTTGAAAAGGCCAAGCGCATGCTCATGCGCCCTGAGGCTCGCATCACTGAAGTCGCCTACGATGTGGGCTTCCAGAGCCTCTCGCATTTCAACCGCAGCTTCCGCCGCATCGCCAGCGAGTCGCCTACCGAGTTCCGCGCTCGCATGAAGTCCTCGCGCGGCGGAGCCCTCGTCGCCGCCTAAGGCTGCGGGCTGCCACAAGATTGTCCGGTATCGGACGGCTGGGGGAAACCTCAGCCCATGGGCTCCGGGGCGCATCGGGTGAGAGCGATCGCGCTCCGGAGCTTCTTTTTTCCACAGAAAGGCATTGCGGCTTCATCTCTCAATCGGCAACCATCGCACTCATGCGCTACTGGCTGCTGAAGTCCGAACCCGATGTCTTTTCCTTCGACGATCTCAAGAATCGTCCGCGCAAAACCGAGCCGTGGAACGGCGTGCGCAATTATCAGGCGCGCAATTTCATGCGCGACGACATGTCCGTTGGGGACCTTGGTTTTCTTTACCATTCCAGCTGCGCAGAGCCGGGCATCGCAGGCATCGTGCGAATCAGCAAGGAAGCGTATGCCGATCCCACCCAGTTTGATCCCGCGAGCGAGTATTTCGATGCTGGCAGCAAGCGCGAAGAGCCACGCTGGTTGATGGTGGATGTCACCTGGCACGCGGATGTCCCACACTTCGTCCACCTGCAACAGTTGCGCGACGATCCCGCGCTCGCTGACCTGCTCATCCTGCGTCGCGGCAATCGCCTCTCGATCACACCCGTCGAAGCCGCGCACTTCAAGCACATCTGCAAGCTGGGAGGCGTGAAGCTATGAACCTCAAAGACCAGACCTGCGTCATCACCGGAGCCGCCCGCGGCATCGGGCTCGCCATCGCTGAAGCCCTTTCCAAACAAGGCGCGCGCGTCGTGCTTGCCGACGTCGATGCAGCGGCGCTTGCAGCTGTGAACCTGCCGAACTCGAAAGGCATCGTCTGCGACATCACGAAGGCCGCCGATGTCGAGCGCCTCGCCAGCGATGCCGAGACCGCCTTCGGCCCCATCGCCGTGTGGGTCAACAATGCCGGTCTCGCACGCCATCGCTGGATTCCAGATTACTCCGAGGCCGAGATCGACCTCATGCTTGCGGTCAACTTGAAGGGCACCATCCTCGGTTCCCAGTCCGCCTTGCGCCGCATGATCCCGCAGAAGCGCGGCCACATCATCAACATCATCTCCACTGCCAGCCTGCGCGGGGTGCCAAGTGAAACCGTTTACTGCGCGGCCAAGTGGGGCGTGCGCGGCTTCACGCAAGGACTCCAGGAAGAAGCCTCGCCGCATCGCGTGCGCGTCACCGCCGTGCTGCCCGGCGGCGTTGCGACCGACTTTTGGACAGGCGCGAGCACGAGACAGGCTCCATTGGAGAAGTTCCTCTCGCCTGCCCAGATCGCTGATGCAGTCGTGAGAGTGATCGAGATGGACGATTACTGCGTCGCCCGCGAGCTGGTCCTGCGCTCGCTTGATGACAGCGATTTCTCGGTGAAGCCCGAGTAACGGCACCGCGATCGAAAACGCAACGGGCCGCTGCGTTGCCACAGCGACCCGTTGAGGTTTGGGGTTCAGGTTTTGGGGATCAAAAACTACTCGTTAAGCACAACGCTGAGCTGGCCCGAGCGGATGCTAAAATCGCGAATTCCAGCCGCAAAAGCTTTCAATGCCGGGTCATCGCTGATCGGTGCATCCGCCAGCATGTTCAGGCCCTTCATGTTGCCCAGCCATGCATTGGGGAGTGGCACGCCGCCGACGCTGACATCGCTGATGCTCAGAGCGAACTTCTTGTTTTCATCCATCTTTGCACCGAGCGAAACGCTGATGCGCAAGGTGGGTCCGCTGTTGGGGACGCCATCCGAACTCATCGGCAGCAAGAAGGTCGCGGTGCCGCCTCCATGGTGAAGACTGACCTTCACCTGCTCTCCAAGTCCCTGTTGTTCCAGGAACGCATTGATCTCGCGATCCGTGATCGTCAGCGTGCGCTTGGCCACCTCAGGATCGACGGGGGCGGCCTCAGCGGCTCCGCTTTGCTTGAGCACCGCCAGCTTTTGGTCCAAGGCTGATTGTTCGGTGGCCGAAAGTGCCACAGGCGTGAACGGCGAAGCATAGATGTTCCGCTTCACCCACCACGCCGTGCCCGCGATGGTCAGCGTAGCTGTGCCGAAAACGATTCCGGTAACGATAAGCGCTTTCTTCTTCCACGAGCTGCGCGGGGCGATCGACGCAGATGGCGGCACCGAGGGTGGTGCGACGACGGGGCTGGGCTGTTCGTTCATGGGCTTGTGGTGATGAATGACTGACGATGAGCTCAGACGATGGAAGCTGCGGATTGTTCAGCCATTACACATCTGAGACAAAAATCGAAGCCTTCACCAGCTCAGCGGACCTAGCAAATGGGCGGCCTTGGCATAGTTGGTCTCGGCCATCAGCAGCCAAAGGGTGAGCACGCCGGTGAGCAGGGTGAATACGATCACCAGCGGACTCTGCATGAGCTGCTCGGGCTCCAGCTTGGCATTCTCGGTCTTCATCGCATGATGGAAATACGCGAGCACCGCCGCGACGATGAAGGGGAAGACAAACACCAGGTTGTTGAGCCGCGGATAGGTCGCCATCGCGATGCCTGTGCAGAAGCAGAACAGGTTCGCATACGTGATCATCGCGAGGATCAGTGACTTCTCCGTGTAGGTCTGAAATGAACGGCGATAGCGTCCGCTCAGCTCTGCGTCACCGATGAAACGGAACTCCGCATATCGCTTCCCGGTCATCAGCAAGGCACCAAAGAACCACCATGCCAGAACGATGCTCGCGGGCGGGACTGTGTGGGGTTCCACGAGAGCGTAGTAGCCCAGCCACAAGCGAATGGGATTGTTGAAGCTCTCGGCGATGACATCCATGAATGCGCGATCCTTCAGGCGCAGCGGTCGCACATTGTAAGCGACACCACTGATTAGCAGCAGCAGCAAGGATGCGTGGTAGGCCCAGTTGAAATGGCACGCCCAGGCAAACGCAAAGCCACCGATGATCAGGCCGGCCTTGATCCACCAGAGAATGGACACCTTCACCTTCCCAGCTGGAATCCCGCGCAGCTTTTTCGTCGGATGCATCGCATCAAACGGCGCATCGAGGATCTCATTGAGCACGTAGTTCGCCGACGCAATCAAGCATGCAGGCACCAAGGACAGCAATGCCATCCAGACGTGATGGCCAGTGAACTGAAAATTCATCACCAGTGCCAGCGCCACGACATGACCGAACAGAATGAAGATGTTCTTCAACCAATGGTCCGGGCGGCAGATTTTGATATACTCGATCACGTTCCGGGGTTCTTGGCTTGCGCGGACGAAAACGCAAAGGGGTTTTTGCCTCCAAAGCGATCACTCCTGCAGACCGGTCTTGCTTTCCTGGACTCGATCTTGCTCTACTACCTGCGCCGCCATGCGCCTCCTCGCCGACATCACCATCCCAGGGCACCATTTTGGGCTCAAGGCCGAATCCGCGCCCGGAAGTGAGGCTTTCGTCGTCATGACGCTCGGGTTCTTGGTGTTCTTGTTCATCGGCTTCGGTATCGGTGCCTATGTTCTCTGGCGACGAGAGCGCCATCCTGCGCCGCATCGGAAGCTCCTGATGGAGCTCGCCGAAGAATCCTCGGAAGAACGGTTGGCCGCCAATGAACCGCGGAAGCCCGAGCCTGATGGCAAGCCATGGGAGCGGGATGCCGATTGGTGGAAGGAGTAGCCTGAGGGCCAACCGGGCTGGGTATGAGGTGTATTGTCCACTTTGTCTATAGACAATTGGGAATTTAGCTTGCAACCCGCTTGCTTTCGGCGATTCTAGCGCCACACTCCGCGCCCCGTTCGCGGGCAAGACCCCACCGTTTCCCACCATGAGCAAAGCCTCCGTCGAAGACATCAAACTCGCCTCCGCCGGTCTGCGCGGAGAACTCCCCGCCCTGTTCGCCGACACTTCAACGCCGAACATCCCCGAGGACGCCAACATCCTCATGAAGCATCACGGCTCCTACCAGCAGGACGACCGCGATCTGCGCGCGAAGCTGAGCAAGGAAGGCAAGGACAAGGCCTGGAGCTTCATGATCCGCAGCAAGATGCCCGGCGGACGCATCACGGCGAAGCAATGGATGATCCACGACGACCTGTGCACGAAGGCCTGCGGCAACATGCGCCTCACGAATCGCCAGGGCATTCAGCTCCACGGCGTGCTCAAGGGCGGCGTGAAGGAAGTGATCAGCAATGTGTGCCACAGCGGTCTCTCGACGATGGGCGCGTGCGGCGACGTGGTGCGCAATACCATGGGCCCCGCCGCTCCAATCAAAGACGAGGTGCACGCCGACACGCAGCGTCTCACGGAAGAGATCAGCCAGCGCTTCCTGTGGCGCTCCACCGCGTATGCCGACATCTGGCTTGATGGCGAAAAGATCGATCCGAACTGGATCAAGGACCCCGAAGTGAATCCCGCCGTGCGCGAGGTGACGAAGGCCGCTGAAGGCGACGACCCGATCTACGGCAAGGTTTACCTGCCACGCAAATTCAAGATCGGCGTGGCCATCGCACCGATCAATGACTCGGACATCTACTCGCAAGACGTGGGCCTCGTGCCACACGTCGTGGACGGCAAAGTCGAAGGCTACACGATCACCGTCGGCGGTGGCTTCGGCATGAGCCACGGCCAGCTCAGCACGCGTCCCTTCCTCGGCCAGCCGCTGCTCTATGCGAAGCGCGCGAATGTCGTCGATGCGATCGAAGCCATTGTCACCACGCAACGCGATCACGGCAACCGCACCGAGCGCAAGAACGCGCGCCTCAAATACACGGTGCAAACGATGGGCCTCGATGGCTTCCGCGCTGAAGTCGTGCGCCGCCTTCCTGGCATCACCACCGAAACACCGAAGCCGCTGCATTTTGACTCCGTGGAAGACAACCTCGGCTGGCACGAGCAAGGCGACGGCAAGCTTTTCTGCGCCGTCTATGTGAACATGGGCCGCATCGTCGATCGCGAGAACGGACCCAAGTATCGCAGCGCCTTCGCTGAGATCGCCACCACGCTGGACCTGCCGTTCATCGTCACCGCGAACACGAACCTCATCATCGCCGACGTGTCTCCTGAGCAGAAGGCGCAAGTCGATGCCATCCTCGCCAAGCACGGCGTGGTGCATGCGAATGAAGCTGGCTTCACCCGCGCTCGCAAAGTAGCGCACGCCTGCGTGGCGCTGCCGACCTGCGGCTTGAGCCTCAGCGAATCCGAGCGCGCGCTGCCTGGCATCCTCGACAAGATCGACCCGATCCTGAAGGAACTCGGCCTCGAAGACGAGCCGATCCTCTTCCGCATGACCGGCTGCCCGAACGGCTGCGGCCGCCCCTACAACGCCGACTTCGGCTTCGTGGGTCGCGCACCGAACAAGTATGCGATGTTCGTCGGCGGCAGCATCCGCGGCAACACGCTCGCTGGTCTCGAATTCAAGTCCGTGCTCGGCGACGACATCCCTGCCAAGGTCCGCAGCTTCCTCGAAGCCTTCAAAGCTGAGCGCAAGGACGGCGAGATCTTCGCCGACTGGTTCGCCCGCACCCGCACCAAGGGCGCCGAGCCTACGCCGGAGCAGTTCCACATCGAACTCGCCGAGCGTGCTGCGAAGCTCGCGGGCGAGAAGGTGAGCGCGGCGGAGTAAGCTCCACAGCCAACCCCGTGTTTAAGGAATTCAACACACGATGTTGAATTCCTTTTGCACAGTCATTTCGCTGGCTGAGCCTTCTGCCGCTCCCATTCGGCTCTAAAGGCTTGCTCCTTGTCGCTGATGTAGCGCTGGTAGCCCTGCGGATCGGCGAAGGGATTTGCGGTGCTGGACTTCAGTGCCGCGTGCTTCTTCTCCATGTCGTAGTAGCCGCCGTGGGCACCGAGGAAGAGGTCGCAAGGCAGTGCCTTCAGCACCTTGAAGCACTGCTCATAATCGGTGGCGATTGATGGATAGGCCAGGTTGTTCACGAGCACGTAGCCGGGGTTCACATTGGGGCTGCCAATGAGGACAGCATTCAGGCTATCGGCTTTCATGGTCCATGTGGTGCATCCGCGTGTGTGGCCGGGCGTGAGATGAGCGACGACCACGGCATCACCGACTCTCACCTCATCGCCATCTTTGAGCACTCGATCCACCTTGGCGGGCGGGAACTGCGTGTAGTCCGCCCTGTTTTTGATGCGGCTCTTCCTGGCTCCGCCACCGCTTTCCACGGCGGGCGCATCGGGTTCCATCACCATGTATTGAGCACCGGTGAGCTTGATGATTTCGGCGCTGCCAGCGCAGTGATCGGAGTGGGCGTGACTGATGAGCAACACCTTCACATCGGTGAACTTGAAGCCCAGCTGCTCGATGCTCGCACGAATGAGCGGCACGGACTCTTCGAGGCTGCTGTTGATGAGGATGTGGCCTTCGCTCGACGTTACGAGGTATGAGGCCAGATCGCGCGAGCCCACATAGTAGAGGTTGCCAGCGATCTTGTGCGGAGGAAACGGCTCGGTCCATGAGCCCGGCAATTGGGCGAGAGCAGGGAGGCACAAGCTGGCCAAGAAAAGCAGGCGGAGGAACATGCGCCTACGCTTCCCTGCTCACCCAGCTTTGCAACCACCGGTCGTGATGGTTGCTCCGACGAATGTTTCCCTGGGATGTCGCAAGGAGGCTTTAACCGACAAGCTTCCGCGCTTCCGCGAGAGCAGCATCCACCTTGCTCACATCCTTGCCACCGCCGCGGGCGAAGTCGGGCTTGCCGCCGCCTTTGCCGCCGACGATGGGGGCGATGGTTTGGATGATCTTGCCAGCTTGCACCTTGGCTTGGTGATCTTTGGCGACGCTGGCGATGAGCGCGACGTTGCCACCGCCGGTGGTGGCGAGGACGACGATGCCGTTGAACGTGCCTTTCAAGGCGTCGCTCACGGCCACGGCGTAGTCGGCATCCACGTCGCCGAGGTTGGCAACAATCGCATGGTTGCTCGCGGTGGCGAGGAGGTCCTTCGCGCGGCCTGCGGCTTCGCGTTGTTGGGCGGCCTTGAGGGCTTTCTCGGTGTCCTTGAGCTGCTGCTGGAGGGCTTCGATCTTCTTCTCGAGATCGTGTGCGCCTTGGGCGCTGACCTTGCCGCAGAGTTGCTTGATGAGGTCGGCATCGGCACGCGCGGCGTTGAAGGCTTCGAGTCCGGCGATGGCTTCGATACGACGCACACCGGCGGCGACGGCGCTTTCGCCGACGAGGCGGAAGAGGCCGATCTCACCGGTGTAACGCGTGTGCGTGCCGCCGCAGAGTTCCATGCTCCAACCATCGAGCTTGTGCGGCTGGCCGCCGATCTGCACGACGCGGACGAGGTCGCCGTATTTTTCGCCAAAGAGGGCCATGATGCCGTTGTTGGCCTTGGCCTCGACGTAGGGCACT
>JAEUHN010000043.1 GCA_016795365.1 Verrucomicrobiaceae bacterium | reverse complement strand
CGGAAATGACCTTGGAGGAAAAGCGCCGCGTGGCCGAACTGATGGTCAGAACCATCATCATCGGAGACGGCGAGATCGAATTCAACCTCGTCCAGCTTCCCTCCTATCAAGAAATCACAAAATGGCAAAATAGGTATCCTCATGCGAATACGGTGGCGCACAGCAGCAGAGGAAACGGAGCGTTTGTGACGCGGTGATTTGATGCCAGGCACCGGGCGGGATCAAAATGGCATCGCCGGGGAAGACGGGGCGCTCTTCGCCATCGATTTCCATGGTGCCTTGGCCTTCGAGGATGAAATAAAACTCCTCGCTGAGCTTGTGGTAGTGGCGCTCGGTGGGCCTGCCGACGGGGACGGTGGCCTCGGCGAGGCTTTGGTTTTGCACGGGGGCGTTCGTGCGGTCGAGGATGCTGCGGATGGTGCTGCCGTCCTTGGTGGTGAAGGCAACCTGTTCGCTGAGTTTGTTAAGGGTCATGGGAGCACTGGGAGAACAGATATGGACTGGGTCAAGTCATCGCACACGAGTTGCTTCAATGGACGATGCGTTTATCACCGCCGACCAGGAGTTCGCCGTGCCCAGTCTTCTTGGTGATTCAAGGCTGGCGACTACAGCCATTCGGCGCGTGAACAAGGCGAACGCCAGCGGAGCCCAAAGCCACCATCGCAACCCGAAGCCATCGGCGACCCGTGATCTGATCACGAAGCACTGCGCATCGATCAGCGTGATGAGAATGGCTTGGTTGTGAATGGATGTCAGTGGGTTTCGTCACTTCGCGAACACCGTCACCGCGCCACCTTTGCCGGTGCCGTCCACCACCTTCGGGCTCACGGTCATGAAGTAACCGTAGGCCCCATCGCTGCCGTTCTTTTGGAGAATGACACCTTGATACGTGGGGCGGGTTCCATCGCTATGGGTGAAGGCACCGGTGATCAAACCGGCGGTTCTGTTGATCACCATCGTGGGATTGATCACGCTGGGCACGGGGGTGATCACGTTGGTGACGACGTTGCTGGGCGCGATACTGATGTCCTGCGTGAGGTCGGCGGCGAGGTTGCCGTCGTAGAAGTTCAGCGTGGCGTTGTCGAAGCTGCCGTTGAGGTTCGGGAAGACGCTTTGCGCGGGCGTGGCAGGCGGGACGGCGTATTTGCTGCCGGCGATGGTCACGGAGATGCCTGCGGCCCAGCCGTCGGGATACCACTGGCTGGTGGCCTGCACGGGGCGGAACCACTGGATGTTCGTCGCGGTCATGTCGGTGGTCGGCTGCGTGTCATCCAGCTTGGCCATGCCGTGGATGCAGCCTTTCAAACTGTAGAGCTGGGCGAAGACGGGCCATTCGTTGAGCTTGGACAAAGGGGCGCTGGCGGTGATGGCGGTGTGGTCGGCGAGCTTGCCGCTGAGGGAGACGATGCCGTTCACATTCACGCTCGCCGTGGCAAAGCCATCGCCCTGCGGCCAGTAGGCGGAGTTGAGGCCGGAGTCCTGGCCGGTCCGGGCGGCGAAGATGAGGGTGTAGGGCTTGCTGGTAGTGCCTGCGAGGTTGGCGGGCACCTTTGTGACTGCGCTGGCAGCACTGTAAGCAGCGCGGTCAGCGTCAATGGTGGAGGTAGCGACAATGCTGCCATGGTAAGTCTGCTCGACCCAGCCCGTGAGCTTGTTAGTGGTGTTGGTCATGTCCAGCGTCAGCTGCACGTTGAAGCTCGGTTTGCCATTTCGCATGAGGATGAGGGTATCGCTGCGGGTAGGCCCGAAGCGCGCGGCTCCAACATTGTTGAAGACGCCAACGAGAGGGAGCTTCAGCCCATCAATGAGCAGAGACCCAGTGAAGGCTCCCGTGCTGCTCACGACCACGTTCTGCACCATGCCCATGGTTTCGTTGTTCGCAGGGTAGCCGAACCATTGGGTGACGAGCCCATTGTAGGTGCCGGTAGGTGGAATGACGCCAGGTCCGGCAGTCGGGATAAAGGGATTCGTGCTGAAGTTCGCTGTGATTCCGGTAAGGGTGGTGGTCATGGTAAAAGTCAGCTTGGCAGCCTCTTGGCTGATCGTCGTAATGCCGGTGCCAGTGGTGCTGCCGGTGGTCGTCCAGCCGTTGAAGACAAAGCCTGGCTTGGGTGTGGCAGTAATGGTGTAAACGAAGCCCGCCTTGCGTATGGAATTAGGCATAAAGCCTGTGATCACCGTGCCGCTGTTGGCCGGTCCGGCGATCGCGACCGTCAGAGTGCGATCTACCTGAAAGGTAAAGCTACGCGTGATCACGGCAGACAGCCTGCCTCGCGTGTCCACGGTGCGAACGGAGAAGGTGTTCAGTCCGGGGACGGGTGTCTTCGTGATGGTGTAATCTGTAGATTTGCCATCAGTGCTTAGGATGATGGGGATGTCCGTGAAGGCACTGCCATTGAAGCTGAGCTGCACGCGGGCGATTCCCTGATTATCGCTTGCCTTGCCGGTGATGTTTACGGAGCCGACGGCTTCGAGGACGATGGCGTTCACAGCCGGCGTGAGCAAGGTCAGCGTAGGGGCGGCCAAATCGTAGGCATCCACGATGCGGATGGTGGTGGTGCCGGGGCTGCCAAGCGTGGCCAGGCCAATCAGATTGCTGACGGTGGCGGTGAAGGTTTCGTTCGGTTCGTTCAAAGCAAGATCACTCGTGAGGGTGACGGGCACTGTCTTGCTGGTTTCGCCGTGTGCGAAGGTGATCGTCCGGTTCTCGGACGTGTAATCCGCAGCGGTGGCGGTGCCTGGGGTGGTGGCAAATAGAACGCTCGCGCTGCCGAGGGCACCGCCCGTGCGGTTGATGACGATCTTCGCTGTGCCAGCCTCTTCAAACACATCTTGCGCGGCGAGGGCGAAGGCGACGGTGCCGTAACTCTGCTCGGCGGTAGACTGCGATTCGACGGCCCCAATGTCCACGCGGCTGCCGGCAAGTCGCGGCTGCCCGCGTTGGTCGAAGGCGAGCGCCGAGGTGGTGTCTCCGCCGAAGGGATCAATGGCGGGGCTGCCGCTGAGCGGAGGCATGGTCTTGGTGGGACCGCCGTAGTTGCCTAGCAAAGCGAGGTTGGGGGCAAGATTGATCGGAGCCAGACCGGTGATCGTGGCTGGTGTGACCGGCTGTGCGACTGTTTGAACCAAATTCTTACCGGCGTAGGTCACAGAACCCCCACGGCTGGAGATATCAGCGCCCACAATGGCGATGTTGCGAGACACGATCGTGTTACTCAAAATCAATTGCGCGACGAGGCCCGGTTGACCTCCGTTGTTGTAGATGCCGCCGCCACCGTAAATGCTGCCTGCGTCGGTAGCAGTGTTCCCAGTGATAGTGCAATGCGTGACCACGCAGACCGAGTCGTTGAAGATGGCCCCACCATTCAGCGCCGAGTTTCCTGTGAGGGTGCAGTTTGTGAGGGAAAGTTTGCTGTTGCTGCCGGTGTTGAAAATGCCACCACCGAATCCACTGTTCGCGGTTCCGACGGAGATGGTGCACTGGGTCATGGTCAGGCTGCCTTGGTTCAGGATCGTGCCACCACCACCGCCGAAGCCTAATCCCCCGCCGTTGGCAAAGTTGATCCCCTGGAGACTGACGGTGGAGCCCGCTGCAATGTTGAGCAGGCGGTAGCTCGTCCCGCTGCCGTCATCGATGGTGATGCCGCCGAGCAGATTGGCAGCAACGACACTGACACCGCCAGGATCGCTGATGGTGATCTCACTGGCTAGAGAGATTGTCCCGCCGTTGAGGTTAGCGTCAAAGAAGACATCATTAAAGTCCGAGTTCGCCGCCGCATCTGCGAGCGCCTGCCGCAGTGAACCCGCGCCAGCGTTGGCGGTGTTGCTGACAATAAAACCACTAATCTCCACCGCGCCGATGTCCGGCGCGCCGCCCACCGTGCGGAGAAAGCCGCGCTGATCCGTGGTTACACCAACGATGGCCACGCCTCCATCAATGGCCGGACTGTCAGGAAAAGGAATCGTAGTGGGTGTATGACCGCCATAATTTCCCAGCGGAGCCAACTTTGGGTCGATGATGCCTGAATTGTCACCGCTCTCATCGAAATCACCGATGCCGTTGCCCGTGCCAATGAGATTGTGACCGCTGCTGATGAAGCTGTTGCTGCTGCCGGAGATAAAATCCACGTCGCTCTGGGCGTTCCCGGCGATGATGGAGTTCTGCACCACCGTTTGAGGGATGGTATAGCCCGAGTTGACGACGCCGCTACCGTTGCCCGCTGGCGCGGTGTTTCTGGTGATGGTGCAGCCAATCAGGGTCGTGCGGCCATTGTAGTTGAATATGCCGCCCCCGCCATCTGATGCGGTGTTGCTCGTCAGAGTGCAATGAGAGATCGTAGTGCTGCTGGAGGTGAAGTTCGATGACGTGTAGCTATATATCGCGCCGCCATAGGAGGCGGAATTGCCGAACAGCGTGCATTGAGTCAACGCTAGTGTTCCGAAGATGTTGCAAATCGCGCCGCCAGCATCGCCTGGGGCATTCCCGCCTGTGAGAGTGAGTCCGTTCAATCCGAGCTTCTTTCCAGAATTCACATAAAAGATGCGGTTGTTCCCTGCGCCACCGTCAATGGTGAGCCCCTCATGTAGGACAGTGGCGTCGATGGTGACGCCATCCGTGTCAGTGATCCCGATCTCGCTCCTGAGCACGATGGTCTGGCCGCTAAGCGCCGGAGCTAGGCTGAGGTTCTGCGCACCGGGAGTCGCGGCGGCATCCAGCAACGCTTGCCGCAGAGATCCGGGGCCGCTGTCGTTGGTATTCTCGACGACGTCCGTGGTGCGAGCGCGGGTGGCCCCGTTGGTGAAGGTGCCAGGCAGCGGTTGACTGGTGACGCTGTTGATCGCATCGCCGCTCGCTTCATCGAACTTGTAATACAGCACCAGACCCGACTCCGTGCCGACCAGCGTGCGCGTATAGTTGGCCTGAATCTGTGCCTGCGTGCGCGCCTTGTTCCAGACGCGGAAGTCATCCAGCTTTCCCTGGAAATGATACCCACCGATGCCCCCGATCCTGAGTTCATAGCTTCCCTGGGTGAAGGTGCCGCCGCCCACCTTGCTGGCGTGCTCCACGCCATTGACATAGATCTTCATGAAGCCCGCACCCGAGGTGCTGGAGACCAGCGCATAGTGAACCCACTTCCCGCCACCGCCATTGTCAGCGGCGTTGAGCCGGCCACCCGCCGCCGTATTGCCAAAGTCCCACGAAAGAGGGTTCTGCGGACTGACCTGAGCCAGAAAGCGGTTGCTGCCCTGATCGGGACTGAGGATGAACGCCACGCGAGTCGTCGCCGCTGATTCTGCATACGCCCAGAACTCCACCGTGATCTCCGATGTCGGAATGGAAGACCCAAACCCAGGCACTGACACATAGTCATCCACACCATCCAACGAGAGGGCGGGGCCGAAGTCTGAAGATTGAGCCGAAGCTCTGAAGGAAATCGCCAGGAGCGCCAGGGTGAGTAGGAGAGCTGTTTTCATAGTGTCCACCCGATCATGTTCCGGTTCGTGGCCCGGCGTTAACAACAAAATCAAAGGCACATCAAAAAAGTCAGCTAGCAGACACCACCGAAAAACGGAGCCCCTTGTCAAGGGACCCTTCGTTTGCCTGCATGTGGTCGTTAAGGATGCGCTGTGCTGCCCGCCGTCTAGCTAGCGGCAGCCCATCTCGATGCTCTCAACTGAACTACGCCCTTCCGTCACTCACGGCAGCCGCCACTGCTTCACAGAGACAGTGACTTCCACACCACGCACTGGAAGCTCATCCAAGAGCCGTGTGCAGGGAAATAATGGCAACGCCGCTTGGCACGCGATGGAGGCGAACTGTCGCACGAGCCATCCATGTGCGCCGGCGATCATGCGACGAACGGGCCTGCAATCAACTGCTTGGCCGAGACACTCACCGCGACCGAAACACCTCACTCATGAGGCACTCGGTCATGAGGGTGCGCAGGCCGAGGCCTTGCTTCTTCACCTTCTCGTGGAGGTCATCAATGATGAAGGTGTCGGCAAACTCCATCTTGCGGCCGGTGCTGTAGGTGAGGAACTGACGAATGAGATGGCGGGTGACGAGGTCCTGGCGAGTATCGCCGATGAGCTTCTTGAAGCTGGCGAAGTCGGCATACGTTTCACCGGAGGGAAGTTCGCCGGACGGATCGACCTTGGGGGCAGAGGGCTTGGGTTTGGTGGGCGCCGAAGGTTTGCCATCGTTGGGACCAGGAGGCTTTCCGCCCTTCGGATCGGCTGGCTTGTTCGCCTTGGGTTCTGGCGTTTTGTTGTCTTTGGGCTCTGGCGCTGTGTTCGGCTTCGGCGCTGGAGGTTGGTCCTTCTTGGGCGAGGGAGCTTCAGCGTTCTTCGGGGCGACGGAGGAATTATTGCCGGGCTTGGGGTAGGTCGTGCGCCAGCGACCGACGGCATCGAAGCTCTCCAGGCTGAAGCCGAGCGGGTCGATCTTCCGATGGCACTCGGCGCACACGGGGTCAGCGCGATGCTTCGCGAGCCGGTCGCGGATCGTCTTGGTGCCCGTGGTATCGGTATCAATGGCGGGCACGACATCTGGTGGCGGTGGTGGCGGGACGCCGAGGAAACTCTCCGTCACCCAGACGCCTCGTGTGACGGGCGAGGTCTCGACGCCGTTCGCGCTGACGGTGAGCACAGCGGCCATGCCGAGCAGTCCACCGCGATGGTTGTTGTCCTTGAGACTGACTTTTTGGAAGCCATCGGCGAGGCGCAGCTTGTCCTTCTCGGGCAGGTCGTAGAGCTTCGCGAGTTTCTTGTCCACGAAGGTGTGATCGGCGTCGATGAACTGGGCGACGCTGCCGTTGGTCTTGAGCAGATCGCGGAAGAAGAGGCGTGCCTCGGTCTTCATCGAAGTCGGGAGATCCTCGGCGTAGTAGGAGCGGTTGGTTTCGCGCGGCGGCGGCTGGGTGCCGAGGTCGCGGAGGTTCAGCCAGCTATCGAGGAAGCCATTGATGAAGCCATTGATGCGGTCGTCATTCATGAGGCGCTCGATTTGCTTCTTCAGCTCGGCGTCTTGCGTGAGCTTGCCCGACTTCGCTGAGGCGAGCAGGGCGTCATCAGGTGGCGCAGTCCACAGCGCATACGAGAAGCGCGACGCGAGGTCGATGGGCTTCAGGGTCTTGGCATTCTCATCGGTGATCTCGCTGAGATAAAGGAAGGATGGCGAGCAAAGGATGAGCTTCAGCGTATCGAGTGCCGCCTGACGTGGCGATGCGTTCTCGGCGATGCGTTTGTCATACATCGCGCGGATCGGCTTGCGATCCGCGTCGGTGAGCGGACGTCGATACGCTTTCTCGGCGAAGGCGTTGAGTTGCTCGACAGCGCGCTCGGCTTTGAAGCCATCTTTGCCAAATACGGCGACTTCTTCCACGCTGCCGCCGTTCTCTTTGACCGGGCCGTTGATCTTGATGTCGCTGATGCGGATGTGCGGGAGCTTGCCTTTTCGCAAAAGCTCAGTGCGGCTCACGTCGCCATTCTTGGCACCTTTGTCGAACAACTCATCCTTGTAGCGCTGATTGACCGTGATGACCGAGGCGCGCGATTCATACGGGCCGTTGGGGAAAATGAAGCGCGGGGTTTGCCCGGCTTCGAGCCAGACGCGGAACTTGAGCACGGTGGGCTTGTCGTCCGGCACCGTGGTGCTGGCGAGCAGGGGCTCAATCGGCTGTGGGTAATGGATATGGCCCTTGGTGATGTCGCCCGGCACGACGCCGAGGATGAAGGGCTCGGAGAAATCGATGCCGAAGATCTTGGGATCGTAATGAGTGTCGCGATGCATCGCCTGCGCCTCGACTTCGAGATCATACAAACCTGCGACGGGAACCCCCTGCTGGAAATCCTCAATGTGTCCGTAGCCGCCCTGGCGAGTGTCGGTATTCGGCTGCTCGTAGAGATTGAGATAGCGGTAGTTGAACACCGTCTTGTGCGAGCCCTGCAGTTCTTCGTATTGCACGAAGTGGCTGTTGAAGTGCCATTGCTTCGGCTCCATCGCGGGCTTGCCCAGGCGAGCTTCGACGAGGCGACTGGCGGACTGGAAGTATTGATCCACAAGGAAACCGGACGTCACCAGCGACTTGCCGATGGTGTCCATGTGCTCGGTGGTTTTCTCCTTCGGGAAGTCGGCGGTGAGGCCGAGCGTGTCCACGCGACGACCGAACAAAGTCGCGAGCGTGTTCTCATACTCGCGGCTGGAGAGACGGCGCAACACGGTGCGCGAGCCGGTGCTCTCCATCTTCTTGAACGCTGTCGCACTGCCGTCGCGCAGCGCACGAATCATCGCAAGACGTTCATCACTCGTCGGCTGATCCGCTTTCTTCGGCGGCATCTCTTTCAGCGTGAGCTGATCAATGATGTCGCGTGCGTCGATGAGGTCGGCGGTGTTCTTCAGCGGCAAAGCAAAGGCCTCGAAGTTGCGATCGCCTTTCTGCACATCGGCATCGTGACACTCGGTGCAGTATTTGCCGAGGAACTGCTGCACGAGCTTTGGTGCTGGCAGCTTGTCCTGGGCATGAACGGTCGATGCCAAAACCATCGCTGACGTGGCAGCGACCAGACGAGCATGAGACTGGAGGCGCATCACGCGAAGCGTCCGGTGCTGTTGCCAAAGGAGTCGATCTCCACCCCCATCTTCTGTGCGATGTCCACGAAGAGATTGCAGAGGCGGACCTTGTTGATGCCTTCGCCGGGCACCTGACGGAATTCCCCGTGCTTGTAGCCACCACCAGCGAGGAGGATGGGCAGATCGGAGTTCTTGTGCGTGTTGCCATCGCCCATGCCGCTGCCGAAGAGGACGGTCGTGGAGTCGAGCAAGGTGCGGTCGCCGTCATTCATTTTCGAGAGCTTGGCGATGAACTTGCCAAGGTGCTCGATCTGATACTTCTCCAGCGTGATGAGATCAGCGATGGCTTCGGGATCGTTGCCGTGATGCGAGAGGCCGTGCCAGTCCTTCTTGATGCCGAGATGCTGCGGCATGAAGTCGCCGCCGATTTCGAGCGTGGCAATGCGCGTGCTGTCGGTCTGAAGGGCGAGCGCGATCAAATCGTAAAGCATCGGCAGGTCTTCGACCGCGTTGTGATTCGCGGGCTTGTCGAAAGGAGCCTTGGGCTTCGGCTGGCTGGTCCAGCGCTGACGGAGTTCCAGACGCTTCTCCACATCGCGCACCGACGTGAGATACTCGTCGAGCTTGTCCTTGTCTTCTTTATTCACCTGCTTTGACAGGCTCTTCGCTTCTTCGCGCACGGAGTCGAGGATGGACGCCTGCACCTTGTTCTCCTGCTCGCGACGCGCCTGACGTTCCTTTGAGTCGGTGACGAAGAGCTTCTCAAACAACTCCGCTGGATTTGTCACCGGCGGCACACGCACGCCCGACTTCGTCCATGCAATCTGACAGCCACCATGGATGCCACCTTCCGAGCCAACGGTGAGCGATGGGAAGCGCGTCTGGAAGCCGATCTCGTCTGCGAGATACTGGTCAATCGTGACATTCCCCTCGGGCCGGTTTTGCGCCTCGGAATGCAGCACACCGGACAGGAACGAATGCACTGCGAAGTGCCCACCGCGCACGCCATGATCGAGACCACGATAGACCGTCATGTGCTTGCGGATGTCCCACAGGGGCTCGAGCAGCGTGGTCTTCTCATACTCGGTGCCAGTCTTGGTCGGGAACAGGCTCTTGGTCTGATAGCCAAGCAGGTTGCCGATCGCCACGAAACGTCGCGCGCCCATTCCGGCACCTTTGGCGAGTTGAACAGCTGAGTTACCGCCCACGGACTTGGCCATGAGAGAAGGCAGGCCCGGCAAAGCGAGTGTGGCACCGAGCGAACGGAGAATAAAACGACGACGATTCATGGGGTGTTTTGGGGAACTGTAACAACGCTACGAATGCCAGCATGTTGCAGCCGCGTAGCATCGGCCAAAGAGTGACCAAGCATGGCCAGAAGCAGGTTCTATTCCACGGGTTTTGTGTGCGTGTTCCATCGTTCCGACCGGCTTCGATAAGCGCCATGCACGAATTCACTACGCCAGACGTTCCTTCACGTGATGAAACTCGTCCTCGCTCTCCTCACGCTCGGCACCACCGCCTTCGCCGGTTCGACTATTGTCTATGTCTCCGAAAGCGGCGAGAAGCGCATCACCGTGTGGTCGCTCGATGAGTCGTCTGGCGAACTCAGGCGCCAAAGCGAGACCGCTTTGCCCGGTGCGCCCGGTAGCCTTTCGATGAGCCCAGACGGCAAGCATCTCTATGCCTCGGTGCGCTCGGCCAAGCAGTTCGCCACGCTCGACGTCGATGCGAAAACTGGCGCGCTGTCGAACCCCACGTTCGCCGACGCGGGTTTCAATGCGGCTTACGTTTATGCTGACAAAACGGGCCGCTGGTTGCTCGCGGCGTCCTACAGTGAAGGCGTCGTCGGCGTATCGACCATCAAAGACGGACGCGTCACCGGCACACCTGTCTGCACGCTCACAACGGGACTCAAAGCCCACAGCATTCAGACCGATGCTGCGAACAAGTTCGCCTTCGTGCCGCACGTCGGCGAGCTGAACAAGGTCGAGCAGCTCCGCTTCGATGCCACGACGGGTCAGCTCACCTCGAATACACCGCCGCATCTCGCGGGTGGCGATGGCGAGGGTCCGCGACACTTCGCCTTCCACCCGAACGGCAAGTGGGCCTACTTCGTGAACGAGCAGGGCAAGAGCGTCACGCTCTGCGATTACGATGCAGACAAGGGCACGCTGAAGTCTCGCCAAAGCATACCCACCGTGCCCGACGACTGGCGCACCAAAGGCTCGTGTGCTGACATCCACATCAGTGCCGACGGTCGTTTCGTGTATGCCTCGAATCGAGGCCACGATAGTCTCGCAGTCTTCAGTATTAACACGCAAACCGGCGAACTCACCTCGCTCGGTCAAACACCCACTGAAGAGACGCCGCGCTCCTTCGCGCTCGTGTCGGATGATCGCTTCGTCGTGTCAGCGGGAGAAGGGTCGCACAAGCTGATCGTCTATCGTCGCGATGCGCAGACGGGTTTGCTCACGCCGCTGAAAACCTACCCCTGCGGCAAAGGCCCAGCTTGGGTGATGGGCAAGTAGGTTCGACGGGAAGGGCTCAGGCCACTTCAGCTCGGATTGGCAATTGAAGCTACTTTGATGCAGCGCTTGCGTTCAAGGAAGATGCAAGGCTTCTGGTTCTTCTTCATCCTCGTTGTCGCATCGGTTTCATTCGGAGCCGGGCTCCCGCGCATCGAGTGGGACGCGGGCACTGAGCACCTTCTCGTGCCCCAGGGGGTGTATGCTCGCATGACGCGGCTTCGCGACGGTGCGTTGCTCGCGTGCTCGCAGTCAAAGAAGAGCGTCATCGTGCTCCGTAGCGACGACGAAGCAAAGTCCTGGTCCGCACCGATCACCGTCACGACTTATGCTCACGGTGTCGCAGCGAACCCCGATCTTTGTGCGCTCGCAGATGGCAGCGTGCTCTTGTTTTGGAATGAGCGCCCGGTGCCCGACAATGGCTCGCACAAGTTCACCATCTGTGTCACCCGCAGCACGGATGGAGGCAGGACCTGGGAGCCTCGCGGTGAACCAATCTTCACCGGGGGCAACGTCTTTGCCAACGCTTGCTGGGAGCCGTCTGCCGTGCAGATGCCGGATGGTGAGGTGCGCATGTTCTTCGCCCATGAACTCCCCGGCCAGCAGGAAATCCTCATGATGACCTCGCTCGATGCGGGACAAACATGGTCTTCGTCGAAGCAAGTCTCCCTGCGCCCGAAGCGCCGCGACGGCATGCCCGTGCCGTGCTTGCTGAAGGATGGTCGCCTCGTCTTCTCCATCGAAGACAACGGCATCGCCGGCCAAGACCGCCCGCATCCGCCCTTCCGTCCAACCATCGTCAATCCCGAAGCCAAGGATCGCTGGATGGCTCTCGCGACGGCACCCGATGACAAGTGCAACGTCGCCGCGCCTTACCTCACGCGTTTGCCCAGCGGCGAAACCTTGCTCGCCGTGCAGAGCAACGAAGACGAGCGCCGCTGGCATCGCATGGCCGTGTATGTCGGCGACGAGCACGCGCGAGGTTTTACTCATCGCACGTTGCCATTCGGCCTGCCGCCGGAGTCGAACAGTGAATGGAATGCCCTTTGTGTGCTCGAAGCCGATCACGTCATCGCCCTCACCAGCGCGATGATCCAAGGCAAGCGTGGGGTGTGGATGGTGCGGGGGACTGTGAAACGCTGACGCTGCAAATCACGCATCGACCTCTGCGTCGTCGGGCGACCTCCAATGTTGGACGAGTTGTTCCATCGCGGATGCCTGTTCGAATCGCCCGGCGGTCTTCGCGAGTTTGATCAATTGCTCGCACAGCGCGTCGAATTGCTCGTTCGCTTTGTTCGTAGCCCTACAAAGGGAATCGGCGAGCTTTGGCTGACTCTCTGCCATTCTCATCCGGCTCTCCGCAAGTCCGCGATAGAAGCGTCGCTGTTCCACCAGGTAGGCCACCAAGTCCGGCGTGTAGGCCAAGAACACGTCAGGCGCTCTTTCGAACGCCACCTTCTTTAGATAACGAAAATGTCGTTTAGCGGCGTCTGCATCAGCCACTTCGATCTCGCTGAACAGCGCTATCGTCGCATCATCCTCTCCGAGAGTGTGATTGATGGAGACCACATCGTGGAACCATTCTTCGGACGCATCACTGGCCCTCACTCTGGCCAGAGCTTCGTCTCGAACGCGACGAAGCGATGCCATCGCTGGCGGATACTTTTCGCCCAATTCCTTCCAAGCAGACAACGCAAACGAGAGCCGCACGCCGTAAAAGGCTGGCTCATGTTCGAGCGCATGATGATGAAACCACTCGTGGCGTTCCAGTGCTTCTGCGAACTGCCCTTCCCTGGCATGTCGCTTCGCGTCATCGTAAGCGGCCTTGGCCGGGTTGTTTGAGTCTTCAGTCTCGTCAGTCATGGCTTGCGGAGCGGCGCAGACTATCGATTCGCATGAAGAGATACCAGACAATTGAGGAACAGCCCGAACGATCACGCCCAACACCACGTTACCAGCCGTATGCGTCTCCTCGCCTTTCTCTTCTTTGCTCTCAGCCCTTTGCTCTTCGCTGCACCGCAGCCAAACGTCCTCCTCGTCCTCGTCGATGACATGGGCTACTCCGACCTCGGCTGCTACGGCAGCGAGATCGAGACGCCGAACCTCGACAAGCTCGCGGCGAATGGTGTGCGCTTCACGCAATTCTACAACACCGCGAAGTGTCACTCCTCACGCGTGAGCTTGCTCAGCGGACGCTGGTGCCGACAGGCGGGTGATGAAGGCTTGCATTGCGCGGTGATCATTCCCGAGGTGTTGAAGCCTGCGGGTTACTTCACCGCGATGACGGGCAAGTGGCACCTGAGCAAGGAGCCGACGGACTTCGGCTTCGATCGCTACTTCGGGCATCTCTCCGGTGCGACGAACTACTACCTCGGCGACAAGACGTTTCGTTTGAATGGCAAGCCCTACACCGTGCCGGGCAAAGGCTTTTACACGACCGTGGCGAACGTCGATCACGCCATCGACTTCCTCGGCGAAGCGCGCGCGACGAAGAAGCCGTGGTTCCTGTATGTCGCTTTCAATGCGCCGCACGCGCCGATCCAACCGCTGGAGCAGGACTTCAAAAAGTATCTTGGTCGCTACGATGCCGGCTGGGATGTGCTGCGTGCCGCGCGTGTGGCGAAGCAAAAGCAAATCGGCCTGCTGCCCGCGAGCATGGTCGAGTCGCCGCGGCCCGATCACATTCCCGTATGGTCAAAGCTCTCCGACGCTCAAAAGACGAACGAGTCGCGGCACATGGCGGGGTATGCGGGATTGATCGACCGCGTTGATCAAGAGATGGGCCGCCTCATCGCGAACCTCACCAGCGCGGGCGAGCTGGAGAACACGCTCATCATCTTCGTCTCCGACAACGGCGCGTGTCCCTTTGGTCGCGGAGGCGCGCAGCCAGGCACCGAGCCCTTCAATCCGCAGACGCGCTGGGGCGACAGCACCGGCTGGGCCTGGGCGCGCAACTCACCGTTCCGCTTCTACAAGCAGAACCAGTTCGAAGGCGGCATCTCCACACCCGCGATCTTCCATTGGCCCGCAGGTTTGAAACAAAAGCTCGGCAGCGTCATCGACACGCCCGCGCATCTCGTCGATCTGCTGCCCACCGTGGCCGAGATCACCGGCGCGAAGGTGCCCGACACCTTCCCAGGTCGCGAACCCACCGCGCTCGCCGGCATCTCGCTCGCACCGATCCTCGCAGGCGGCGAGATCAAAGCGCGACCACCGATTCATCTGCTCTTCTCCAGCGATCGCGGCCTGCGCGATGGCGAGTGGAAGCTCGTCAGTTTCCAAAGTCAGCCCTGGGAGTTGTATCGCGTCAGCACCGACCGCACCGAACTGCACGACGTCGCAAGCGAGCATCCCGACATCGTGCAGCGCATGGTGAAGCAATGGCACGACATGTCCGCGAACGTCCTCATGGTGCCCGCGAAAGAGAATCGCCCCGTCGATACCGAAGCCACGCCGAAGCACAATCCCGGCTGGTCAAACTACGGCACCACTACCGAAGGTGAACGCCCAAAGAAAGGCAAAGCCAGACGCAAAGCCGCGCAGCAACCCAACGCGCAAGCCGAACTCCCCCGCGCCCGCAAAGGCACGAAGCTCACCGTCGAAGGCCGGCAACTCATCCTGCAATGCACCAGCGACGACCCCGGCCTCGCCTTCGAGCGTCTCGCGCTCGAAACGCCCGGTCCCTACACGCTCGCATTCAAACTCCAAAGCCACGCCAAGGGTCCAGGCGAAGTGTATTGGACCACCGACGCCGAAACGATCCTTCCCAAAGGCAAGCACCTCGATTTCGACGTGAAGCACGACGGCGAATGGCACGAGATAACACTGCGCATCGATGAAGCGAAGACGTTGCACGCGTTGCGTCTCGATCCATGCGGTGGGGAGGGCGAAGTGCGAATCGAAGGCCTTGTGCTCAAAGGCGCGGAGGGGAAGGTGCTGGCGAAGTGGCTTTGAGCGCTTCGGGAGACACAGGCACCCCAAGACGTCCGGCACTACCGCGAGTTCGTATTGTGAGTTGATTTGCGAAACCCGCGCACCGCGCAAGAACACGCAGAGCCAGACGTTCGCGTATTACCCCCACATGAAACATCTCCATCGCCGCCAATTCCTCCGCGACCTGGGCATCTCTGCTGCCGCGCTGCCGTTCCTGTCAGGACTGCCCAGCATCACCGGTGCGCCCGCCCCACAGAAGCGTCAGCGATTGATCATCATGTTCTCGCCCAATGGGACCCTGCCCAAGGAGTTCTGGCCGGAGAAAGCAGGAGCCGAGTTCGAGTTCGGCCCCATCTTGAAGCCGCTCGAAGCCTTCAAAAAACAGACCCTCGTCCTCCATGGCATCGCCAACAAAGTGCGCGGCGATGGCGACAGCCACATGCGCGGCATGAGCTGCCTGCTCACCTGCGATGAGCTGATGAAGGGCAACATCATGGGCGGCGGCGGGAATCCCGCTGGCTGGGCCAGCAACATCTCCATCGATCAGGAGATCAAGAACTACCTGCAATCGAAGAAGGAAACAAAGACGCGCTTCGGCTCGCTCGAGTTCGGTGTCGCCGTGCCGGATCGCGCAGACCCGTGGACGCGCATGAGTTATGCGGGCGGCAATCAACCCGTCGCTCCCATCGACGATCCGCATCAGATCCTGAAGAAGCTCTACGGCCAGATGAAGGACAAGGAGAGCCTCGTCAGCATCCTCGACGACGTGCGCAGCGATTTGAAGAAGGTCTCCTCCAAGCTCAGCGCCCGTGACAAGGCCTTGCTCGATCAGCACCTGACCCTCGTCCGCAGCCTGGAGCAAGATTTGGCCGATGCCGACAAGCAAGGCAAGCTCGCCCACCCCGTCCCCAAGGTCGATCCCAGCATCGAACTCGTGAACGACAACACGCCTCAAATCAGTCGCATCCAGATTGACCTCCTCGTCAATGCACTCGCCAACGACATGGCCCGCGTCGCCACACTGCAATACATGCGCTCCGTCGGCATGGCCCAGATGCGCTGGCTCGGCGTCGAGGAAGGCCACCACTCCCTCTCGCACGATCCCGATGACAAGAAGGACAGCTACGAGAAACTCATGAAGATCAACACCTGGTTCGCGGGTGAGTTCGCGTATCTCGCGAAACGCCTCAGCGAAACGCCTGAACCCACCGGCGACGGCACCATGCTCGACAATACGTTGCTCGTCTGGACCAACGAACTCGGCAAAGGCAACAACCACACCCTCGACAACATCCCCTACGTGATGGTCGGTGGCGGTTGCGGCTTCAAGATGGGCCGCTCCCTCCAGCTCGACAAGGTCGCCCACAACCGCATGTGGATGGCCGTCTCCAACGCCATGGGCCACGAGCTGAAGACCTTCGGCAAAGCCGACCTCTGCGAAGGCGGCGCCCTCGACCTTATCGCATAGGATCGGACCGAGCCAGCTAACGAGCTACTGGGAGGAGACAAAGGACCAACGACATTGCCTCAAGGCGCTCCCCCGTCTTGAGGCACGTGAATCCACTGCCAGTTTAGGCAGGGTTCATGCGTTAGCCATCGTCAGCGTCGATGGTCACATCGAGAATATCGCTGCGCCACGTGCGGCCCCCAGACGAAGTATCGCAGCCATGAAGACCATCCCTTCTCCCGCCGCACCCTCGATGATCACGAAGTCCCATGCGCCTGCTCACTTCGAACTGGCGCTCGCCCAGCCCGAGGATCGCGCATGCATCTACCACCTGCGCCATGAAGTGTATGCGTGTGAAATCGGTCAGCATCCGGTGAACGCGGCGCAATCGCTGAGCGACTCTCTGGATGCATCGAATCTCTATCTGATCGTCCGCTGCGGGGATGAGATCGCGGGCTTCATCAGCATCACGCCACCGGCGAGCCCAGCCTACTCCATCGACAAGTATTTCACGCGCTCAGACTTGCCGTTCGCTGTGGATGCCGGGCTTTACGAGGTGCGGCTTCTCACGGTGCACAAGGCTTACCGCGGCAGCAAGGTGGCGGCGCTGCTGATGTATGCTGCGTTTCGCTGGGTGGAATCCCACGGCGGCACCCACATCGTCGCGATTGGCCGACGGGAGATACTTCCGGTGTATCTGAAGGCCGGGCTGCGGGACTGCGACAAGACCGTGCAGAGCGGTGAAGTGATCTTCCATCTCTTGCACGCGTCCGTGGCAAGCCTGCGCGAGAGATTGGAGGCGGGCTCGTGGCCTCTGGATTCGGTGGAGAAACAGGTGCGCTGGATGCTGAGCATCCCTCTGCGGAAACCCGCCGCTTGCTTCCATGGCGGAGCGTTCTTCGATGCGATCGGCCCGCGCTTTGATCGACTGCACATGATCCCGGAAGTGATCAATGCGGACGTGCTCGATGCGTGGTTCCCTCCCGCGCCCGCCGTGCTCGATGCACTGCACACGCATCTACCCTGGCTGCTGCGCACTTCACCACCAACCGGATGCGAAGGCCTCATCGACGCGATCAGCGAGGCACGCGGCGTGGGTGCGGCCAACGTGCTGGTAGGTGCGGGTTCGTCCGACCTCATCTTCCTGGCACTCACCCGGTGGCTGAATCGCAAGTCACGCGCTCTGCTGCTGGATCCCACTTACGGTGAGTATGCACATGTGCTGGAAAAGGTGATCGGCTGCCGCGTGGACCGCCTCACGCTGCGTCGTGAGCGTGGCTATGAAGTGCCGCTCGATGCCCTGGAGACAGCGCTCACCGTTCCCTATGATCTGGTGGTGCTGGTGAATCCGAACAGCCCCACCGGACGCCACATTCCGATGCCCGACCTGCAACGCGTGCTGGCCAGTGCGCAGCCGCGCACGCGTATCTGGATCGACGAAACCTACGTCGATTACGTGGACTCCGCGCAGTCGATGGAAGGCTTCGCCGCGACGAGTGAGAACGTAATCGTGTGCAAGTCGATGTCCAAGGCCTATGCCCTCAGTGGTGCACGAGCGGCCTATCTCTGTGCGAGCCCGCATCAACTCGAAGAACTGCGTGCCTTCACCCCGCCCTGGGCCGTGAGCTTGCTCGCGCAAATCGCTGCTGTGCGTGCCATCGAATCCACGGACTACTACCACAAACGCTGGCAGGAAACCGCAACGCTGCGCACACAGCTCGCGTGTGAACTCGAGCAGCTCGACTGGGTGGTAATCCCAAGTGTTGCCAACTTCCTGCTCTGCCACCTGCCCACCGAGGGACCAACAGCCGCAGAGGTGGTCACGCAGGCTCGTGAACGCGGACTGTTCCTTCGCGACGCTGTCCGCATGGGCGCACAACTCGGCGACTACGCCATCCGCATCGCGGTGAAGGACGCCGAAACCAATCGCCGCGCCATGGAGGTGCTGCGCGAGATCACGTCAGAGTTTCGTCACTCCACGTAAAGGAAGCGATTCGAACTGCACAGCACCTGGCAAAGGCTGGCCATGGCTTCCTGCGAAGGATTGGGCACGACGCCTTTGGCGTGCTGGATGTCGTGATGATACTGGGTGAGCGCCTGGGTTTGCTCTTCGAGGTAGGCAAGGCTGCGAGCGAGGTCGTCTTCGGTGGCGGGGCGTCCGTAGAGGAGGAGCCAGGCGCGTTCGAGTTGCTTGCGGCGGTCCTTCGGCATCTCGGCTTCGAGACGGTCGGCCAGGCGACGAGAGTTCTCGAGCACGAAGGTGTCGTTCATCAGCAGCAACGATTGCGGAGCGACGGTGGTTTGGGATCGCAGTTCGCAGTTAGGCGACATCACGGGTGCGTCGAAGGTATCGAGCACGGTGACTGGTTTGCTGCGGCGGACCTGGATGTAGATGGAGCGGCGGAAGTCATCAGCTCCGGCGGGATCGACCTTGTTCAGCGTGATGGTGCCTTTGTCGATGCCTGTGACGACGCGGCCTTGAGGATCGCGTCCGACACCGCTCGGCGGGCCGAAGCTGCTCTGCACGAGAGCGCCGGTCATGGCGAGCATAGAATCGCGCAACGTCTCGGCATCAAGGCGCTTCAGTTTGAACCGCGCATACAGTTTGTTCTCGGGATCATTGCGCACCGAGAGATCGTTCACGGATGACTGCCGGTAGGTGTGACTGAGCACGATGACGCGATGCAGGTGCTTCAGCTTCCAACCGCCCTGCACAAACTCATCTGCCAGCCAGTCCAGCAGCTCGGGATGCGTGGGGCGCTCGCCTTGACGACCGAAGTCGCCGGGCGTGTTGACGATGCCGCGACCCATGTGGTTGAGCCAGAAACGATTCACCAACACCCGCGAGACGAGCGGATGCTTGCCACTGGTGAGCCACTGCGCGTAAGCAAGGCGGCGTCCCGTGGAGCCGGAGGGCACGGTGGCAGGTTTGAAGGGTTCAACCTCTGGCTTGGCGACGATGCTGAGTTCGCCCGGTGTGACGGCTTGCTTCGGCTGATCGTGATCGCCGCGATTGAAGAGCTTCGTCGCTGGCACCTGTCCCTTCACTTCCATCATCGCCATCACGAAACCTTCCGTAGGTTTCGTCGCACGCAGCTTCGTCGCCTCGGCCATTTTGGCATCGACGATGTCCTGCTTCTTCTTGTCGTAGAGATCCAGCGAGTAGGTCGCGAGCGCGGAGGGATACTTCTTGATGAGGGCCTTTTGCTCGGGCGTCTGCTTCGCCACAGGTGTGTCGCGTGCCACACGGAACGCGGCCTGCTCGGCAGCGGGCACCTTCTTGATTTCCACCTCGAAGATCTCGTCGAGGAACTTCTTGCTCATCGCGCGCGCTTCCGCCTCGATGGCCTTGGCCTGTGTCTCGATCTCCGCCGCCTTCGCACGCTCCTGCGGCGAATAGAGCGAATACAAGCGCTGCGCGGGAGCACGCCAGGCTTCCCAGTTGTAGCCGGGATCAAAGATCGCACGCAGCCTGTAGTAGTCGGCCTGCGGGATGGGATCATAACGATGATCATGGCACTGCGCGCAGGCGACGGTGAGCCCCATCAGGGACGATGTCATGATCTTGAGCTGCTCGGCAATGACTTGGTTTTTCGCGAGCTTCGGATCGTCCACGCCATCACCGGTGCCATCAGGGGCCATGCGCATGAAAGCGGTGGCGATGAGTTCATCGCGCTTTTTCGCATCCAGCACGGCGGCCTGGAAATCACCATGCGTGGCACCGGCGAGTTCATCACCGGCGAGCTGCTCCAGGATGAACTGGCTCCATGGTTTGTCTTCGTTCATCGAACGAATGACATAGTCGCGGTAACGCCATGCCTGGGGCCGCACGGAGTCGGCTTCCGAGTAGCCGTTCGAGTCGGCATAGCCCACGACATCGAGCCAATGCCGGGCCCAGCGTTCGCCATAGCTCTTCGAGGCGAGGAGTCGCTCGACGAGGTTCTCATAAGCGAGCGGCGACTGGTCGGAGACAAAGGTTTCCACCTCTTCCGGGGTCGGTAGCAAACCGGTGAGATCGAGCGTGAGACGACGAATCAAGGTGCGACGATCTGCCTCAGGCGCGAAGTCGAGCCCCTTCTCGGCGAGTTGCTTCAGCACAAAGGCATCGACCGGAGTTTTGATCTTCGACGCCTGCCCCTGCATTATCGGCACGGTTGGACGTTTCACGGGTTGAAAGGCCCAATACTCGCGATCCTCATCCGAGATCAACGGTCCCGGTGCAAGCGTCAGAGGCTCTGCCTTCGCAGTCTTCGCTCCCTGAGCAATCCACTGCTCGATGATCGCGATCTCTGCATCAGGCACCTGCTTGCCCTTCTTCGGCATCTCGCCGCTCTTGATGATCTTCACCAACTCGCTCTTCGCCGGTTGCCCAGCCTCCACAATGCGACCACCGCCATCGAGCTGCTTGTCCATGAACCGACGCAGTCGCAGATCGACATCGCCCTCGGGCTTCTCTTCCTCGCCATGGCAGTGTGTGCAGTGCGTCTTCAAGATCGGACGCACGTCCTTCTCGAAGGTGAGCAATGCTTCACCACGCGCCGCAGCGGTGGTGATCAAGAGAACGGGAACCAGGGTCAATTTCATGAGGGCAGAGAAACTTACGTCCTCAAGGGTCCAGCCCTTGCCGCGACCTTCAGATCGATCTCACGGCTGCAGGCCGCGCAATTCACTGCGCTCGACGACGATGTTCTTGGTCTCTGTGCCGCATTTCACCGAAAGGCGCTCCTTGCCGCCGCGCGATTCGGTGAAGTGATTATCGCTGATGGTGATGGCCTCCGTGCCGCCCTGAATATCGATGACCGCGCCACCTTCAGGCGCATTGTCGATAAAGGTATTCTTCACGATGCGATTGCGATGACCAGCGAAGTCAGGACCGCGCTCAGGACGGAAGAGCACGCCATTCACCTTGCTGCCCCGCACGGTGTTGCCAGTAATGAGATTGTCGGTGTCGCGATGCCCGATGGAGATACCAACGCGATTACCCTCGATGATATTGTTCTCCGCCAGACCATACTTCACGCCCCAGCAGAAGAAAATGCCGATGTCATTGCCACGCAAGGTGTTGCCGTGAATCACCGGTCGCTGTGATCCCGATCCTGGATGGAGGCCGAGGTTCTTGTTGTTCTCGCTGATGCAGTTCTCCACCACCACATCATGACAAATCTGCCAGCTGATGCCATCGCCCTGATTGTTGTGGGCTTTCACGCCGCTGATGTGGATGCGATTGCAGTCCTGAAGGAAGATGCAGCCCCCGTAGTTGCCATCGAGTTCGGCATTGTGATCGCGGTTGCCATCGAGCACGAGCTTCTCAATGCGGACATCGTCCACGAACTCGCCGCTGAGCAACGGGAACAAAGTGGAGCATGTGGCCCCATTCATTTGCCAGAGATTCGAGCGCAACGGTTTGTCCAGCTTGAAGCGATTGCCTGAGCGCGCGACGAGCGTGCGCTTGATCACGGTTGGTGTGCCGTTCTTTGCGTCCTTCGCGCGCAGGCAGACGCCATCACCCACCTGGAATCCCGTCACATCATGCAAGGTGATCTCCTGATCATACCAGTCGCTGTCGAGTTTCAATGGCGTGGTTGTGGAAGGCTCCTTGATGAGCACCGTCTTGTCGCCATCACCGATCAGGTTGACGCCTGTCTGCAGATACACCGCATTGCGAAGACGATAGGTGCCGGCTTTGATTCGCACCGTTCCACCGCCGAGTCGCGCCATGTGATCCACCGCCGCCTGGATCGCCCGCTGATCGTTGCCAACGATGTCCGCCTCCTTCGTTCCCACCGTCACGCTCAGCCACTCCTCCCACTGCGGCTGAACCGCCTTGTCACCACTGGTCTGGCGAGGCATCGAAACCGAAGGGCGCTCTGCCGCAAGAAGGGCAGACACCGAGATCAGCAAGCTCATGGAAACAATCGAGAGGGCACAGGACTTCATGGCTCACTACCTACGCCGCTCGCAGCCTTGTGTTTGCCAGGTAAAGCCGGGCTGTCGAACGACGTTGGTTCTGCCATGCCAGTCCACCTTCCAGCACTCTCCAGCCGTCGCCACTTCCTTGCCAGCCTGGGAGCGATCACGATCACACCGTCACTGAGTTTTGCCGCGGATGTGGACGAGAACCTCATCGCCATCCTGAACGACTCGCATGTCGGTGAGAAACATCCACCGGACTCGCCCATTCCTACAAACCTGCGCAACACGGTCGCCGCCCTGCTCGCAATGCCGAAGCGCCCCGCCGCCGTGGTCATCAATGGCGACCTCGCCCTCAAGGATGGACAACGTGGAGACTATCAACACTTCGCGAAGCTCATCGCACCGCTGCGGGAGGCTGGCGTGCCCTTGCATCTCACCATGGGCAATCACGACGCACGCGAGGTATTCTACGAGGTGCTGTCGCAGGACAAACCAAAGCATTCCGCCGTCGAGTCGCGTCACATCAGCATCGTCCAACTGAAACGCGTAAACTTGTTCCTGCTCGACTCACTGAAGCAGACCATGATCGCGCCAGGTGATCTCGGCCAGCAGCAGCGGGACTGGCTGGCGAAGTCACTCGATGCCAACGCCGACAAACCGGCCTTGATCATCGCCCATCACAATCCCCGCCTGGGTGGCGATCCACTGCACTTTCCCGGGGGACTCGAAGACTCCGAGGAGTTATGGAAGCTCCTGGTCGCAAGACCGCACGTGAAGGCCTACATCCATGGTCACATCCACCATCGAGACTTCTTCCATCACCACGGCATCCACATCTTGAACACGCCCGCCGTGGGCTACGTCGGCAACAAAGCCACCTCAACCACCGGCTGGACTCTGGCCCACATCAACAACGAGGACGCAGCTTTCACCACGCACACGCATGATCCCCAGCACGAATGGAACGGCCTGCGGGTGGATTTGAAATGGCGTGCCTAGCTCGGCTCCGGGCGACCCTCCAGCAGCCCATCCTACTCGACAGCCACCTTGATCACGACCTTGAATACTTGCTCAGGCTTCTCCCACTCGATGCACGGCGCATGAGCGTCCTCGGGCCAAAGAATCGCGAAGTGTCCAGCACTCACGTGCAGTGGTGTCGTATCGGAAACCAACTTCCACAGCGCCGCATCCTTTTCATCGGAGTAGGCCATCGTCTCTTCCTTCATCGCAGCAAGCGGTGCCCACAAGATCGTCTCGCGACCACTGTAAATGAACTGCACATCAATGTATTTCCGGTGTGCTTCAAAGAGCGCCTTCTCCTGCGGCTTCGTCTCATAAGTCTGCACCAAGGCAAAGCACTGGTCCCCATCGATGTCGAACCGTCCCAGCGGTTGCGTGCCATCCACCGTGCGCAGGTAGGAAAAGGCTTTCGCGAAACGTGAGTTGAGCGATTCGTAGCGGGTGGCGTTGGCAAGAGTGTCGAGAATCATCGTTCCTCTTCTAGCGAATCACTTCGCACGCAGCAACTCCGCAATCGTCGCCTTCATCACCTTCTCTGACTCCGGTGCCGCATAGGCCTGCGTGGGCTCGTAGCCGCCCTCGGCGAAGGATTTCTCCAGCGGGATGTAGCCGGTGGCACCGTCGCCATAGCTGGCGGTGGCGACGAAGGCACCGAGGCGCTGCTGCTGAGCGAAGAGCTGATATTCGATGAAACTCTCGCCAGGCAGATGCAGCAAGCAAACGTCGTCACCGAGATGAAGGCTGGTGAGTTGAATCGGCACACCTGCAGCGCAGTGGCGAATAAAGCCCACGCGCAGCGCGGCAGCGATACGTGTCGAAGCCAGCGTCTGAGTATTCTCGATCACCTTCATCATGCGCTCCTCGGGAAACTCGGGATCCGGCTTGAAGAGCACGGGCTTCGCGCGCCAATCGATATGTGTCAGCGGCACACGCTTGGGTTGCTTCTCCGACTCAACCATCGCGGCATAGATCTGCTCGCCGAGGCGCACGCGACTCTCCGGCGTGCCGTCGTTGTATTTGCCCGCAGCGATGTTGCCTCCACAGCCGGTGAAGTAGATGTGCGGCACGCCTTCGTCCTTGGTGCGGCGCTCACGCGCGATGCCGACGAAGTCATGCGTCACCATGCCGTCGCCATAGAAACTCATCGGATGCGTGGCGTAGTAGTGGGACGACGCGAGCTTCTTCTCACCGTTCCAGAAGCTGATCGTCTTCAGCATCGAATCAATCTGACCATCAGGCAGCTCACGCAGCACCGGGTCTTTGGTCGAGCTGAGGCGCATCTTCGCGATCTTGCCGTTGTCGCCGAGGATGCGGCGATTGGAAGCCACCTGCTCCACCTTGCCTTCGCCCACCGTTAGGTGCGTGAGCGGCTGCGCGAGCGGGATCGCTGCCGCAATACTCTGCGCCACGCCTTGAAAAGCGCGCTCGGTCCACTCGACATCGGTCACCGCGATGTTGTGCGGTGCCATGATCTTGGTCACATCTCGATCCGCGATCGGTGCATTGTGCTGATGCAAGCTATGCACTGCCACGCGCTCAGGCGTGGTGCCTGCGGCTTTCGCCAGCACTTCGCGCACACGCACATGATCGACAGCGCGAATCTCACACCAATCGAACGCGCACAGCACCACCGGCTTGTCCGCACTGAGAATGACCACGCCCAAGGCCAGCAACGGCTCGCTCACACCCACCACCGGCTTCACCAAGCCACCGCACAACGGCGAACCAACAGGCGGTGTGACATCTGCTCGAAACGTCGCAAGCCGCAGGGGTTCAACAGCACTGACTTGAGCGGTAAACACCAACAGCGTGAGCAGGATCGTCTTCATGGGCGTGCATCAATTACGCCGCCCAGTAGAGTGTCCTCGCTAAGCAATGATGTCCTTCACCACACGGCTCGGCTCCACGCCCGTGAGGCGGAAGTCGAGTCCCTGGAAGCGATACGTGAAGCGCTCGTGCTCGATGCCGAGCAGGTGCATCACGGTCGCGTGCAGGTCATGCACATGCACACCGTTCTCCGCGACATTGTAGCTGAACTCATCGGTGGAGCCATAGGTCATCCCTGGCTTCACACCGCCGCCGGCCATCCACATCGTGAAGCAGCGCGGATGATGATCGCGACCCGCCTCGGGGCTGTCCCACTTGCCTTGACCTGCGACCCCACGACCAAACTCACCGCCCCAGATCACCAGCGTTTCATCGAGCAGGCCACGTTGCTTCAAGTCCTTGATCAGCGCTGCGGTCGGCTGATCCGTGTCACGGCAACGCGCCACGCACCAGCTTGGCAAGCGACTGTGATGATCCCAGTCGGGATGGAACAACTGAATGAAACGCACACCACGCTCGGCCAAGCGACGCGCGAGGATGCAGTTCGCCGCATAGCTGCCGGAGCGCCGTGAATCCGGGCCGTAAAGATCAAAGACTGACTCCGGCTCACTGCTCAGGTCCGTGAGTTCCGGCACACTGCTCTGCATCCGATACGCCATCTCATACTGCCGGATACGCGTCTCGATCTCGGGATCAAGCGTCTGTTGATAGCGCATCTGATTCAGCTCCGACAAGCCATCCAGCATCCCGCGCCGCACATCGCGCGGCAGCCCCTCGGGGTCATTCAGATACAAGACGCGATCCTTCGCATTGCGCAGCTTCACACCTTGGTAACGCGATGGCAAAAAGCCGCTGCCCCAGTAGTGATCGTAGAGGGGCTGGTCACTCGGGCGCTGCATCTTCGACAGCATCACGATGAAGTCCGGCAGGTTGCGATTCAGACTGCCCAGCCCATAGCTGACCCACGCACCGATGCTCGGCCGACCCGCCAGCTGATGCCCGGTGAGGAACTGCGTCATCGCGGGCGCATGGTTGATCTGATCCGTGTGCATCGACTTGATGAAGCACAGCTCATCCGCCACGCCCTGAAGATGCGGCAGCCACTCACTGATCGTCGCGCCGCTCTTCCCGCATTGAGAGAACTTCGTGATGCCTGGCAGGATGAGCTGCTTCTGATTCGCTGTCATCGTCGTCAGCCGCTGCCCCTGCCGGACCGACTCCGGCAACTCCTTCCCTGCCCACTTCATCAAGCCCGGCTTGTGATCGAACAACTCCAGCTGCGACGGCCCACCCGACTGTGTGAGGAAGATGACCCGCTTCGCCTTCGGCGCAAAATGAGGCAACGCAGGCAAGCCCAGCAGACTCGTGTCCGAAGCCAGCAAGGAATTCGCCGCCATCGCACCGAGCGACACGCCCGTGCATTGGCCGAGGAAGTAGCGGCGAGTGGTGTGAAGAGGTTCGTGGTTCATGGGCGTGTGATCTTCAGATGGGCAAAACGACGCGAGCTGCCGGCCGGAATGACAGCCTTGATCTGCTGGGTGGCGCCGTCATCACTCAGGACAAGATAGTTCACACCGACACCGCTCCAGTCATTCCCGAGGGTGTCGCTCCATTCGACACTCATTGTGACATCCGTGGCTTGTAAGTTCTTGGTGAACGTGAACTCAATCGTATCCCCAGGCTTGGAGCATGTGATGGGAAGATGATCACGGCTTTTTGGTGCCATCGCAGACGCATACTCAAGCAGATTGGCGGATCCATCATTGTCGTCATCAGCCAGATCGCTTCCGATGCCTTCATTACGAATGTTGCCAAAATGCGTGTGCCGCCATAGCTCAATGGGCGTCAGCGCCGGGGCGGTGAAGAGCACGGGATTCACGATGCTGCCCTGGATGCCGTTGGCCGTGATGTTGGTGCCAGGGGCAAGGTCGCGGACGATCTGGATGCTCGGATCGTAGGCTTGGAGTGAGAGGTTCGAGGCATTGGTGTTGTCTGACCAAGCGGTGAGCTGGTAGAGCTTGCCCGTGGGGCCTTGCGATATACTGGCGACTCCGGCGACCTGACCGTTCTCAAAGATCGCCAGTTTGGCGTCGTTTTGTTCCAAGCGCAGATCGCCAATCTCGACGACGGCGTAGATCGTGGCGCTGTTCTCTTTGCCTGTGGGTGCCTGCCAACTGCTGCTTGATGCGGCACTGGTCGCCGAGGAACCCGTCGCTGCGGAGCCGCTGTCTTCTTCACCTGGCAAAGGTGATGGCGATGGGCTACCGCCCACCGGCGGACCATCATAGGAGAAGCTTTGCGCCGTGGTCACTTTCAGCAGGTAACCGCGTCCAGGTGTGAGCTGATAGGTGCTGGGGAACCACGAGCCGCTGAACCACGTCGCACTGCCATCATATTGGCCCTTGATCAGATCGTTGTCGGACAGCGAGATGTTTTGCAAGGCTGTGGCAACCGGCAGCGCAGTCTGTGGAAGGTAGCCCAGCCAGTTCCAGCCCGGCACGAGTGGAATGCTTCTAGCGAGCTCCTCAGCTTGTCCAGTGACCGTGAGCGAAACACTGCCTGATTGCTGTTTGCGCAGCATATACATCTGCCCGCCTTCCAACGTGAAGCCAGCGGACGGATACCACACGCCTCCGTAGAAGGTCGCGGTGCCGGTGGTGCCTTTGATGAGGTCGTTGTCTTGCGCCGTGCTGTGCTGGGCCAGCACTGTGCCGACGGCATGGCTCTGAGGTAGAGCATTGAAGCTGATCCAATTCCAACCCTGCACCAGCGGGATGAGTTGATCGATCTCAGGCGGGCGCACATGGTAGAGCACGGGCGCGGCGATGGTGCCGAGGATGCCGTTGGCTTGGAAGGCCAGCGTTTCGATAATGTCCTTCACCTCATCCGTGCCTGCGTCATAGACCTTCAGTGGCATGGCTGCGATGCTCGTTTGGTTCGACCATACGGTCAGTTGGTAGAGCTTGCTGCCGCCTGGGCCGGTGATCACACTCGCCACACCGGCCACGTTACCGTTGCTGTCAAAGGCAGCCAGCTTGCTGCCAGCGGTCGTGACCTCCGTGCCTTGGCGATCCACCTGCGCATAGACCGTCATGCTATGCTCCAGGCCTGTCGGCGATTGCCAGCCCGGCCCTACGGGAACAATGCCCGTGGTGAACTGCACCTGCGTCCCGTAGGCCGTGCCCGCGCTGCTGGTGGCAAAGGCTCGCACATAGTAAGTCGTGGCCGGGCTCAACCCGCCTAGCGCTGCTGTGTAGCTACCGGTGGTGCCAGGCACGATGACCTTGTTCCCCGTGGTCGTGGTCGGGTTCTGACTGATGGCAAAAACGATGCCGCGTTGAGTGATCGGGCTGCCACCATCGCTCGTCACATTGCCGCCGGAGAGGGCATCAGTGGCGGTCACGTTGCTGGCGAGAGTCGTTGTGAGCGTGGGCAGCTCATCGTTGAGGATCGTGCCGGTGAAAGCGCTTGGCGTGCCCAGGGAATAGGCAGCGCTGCTGCTGAGCGTCAGCGTTACCGTTTCATCCGGCTCGGCAACGGTGTCCGCTGTGGGATCAATCACGACCGTGGCCGTGGCGCTGCCGGGAGCAAAGGTCACATTGCTGATGGAAGCGACCGAATAGTCCGAGCCTTCAGCAGCGGTGCCACTGAGCGTGTAGCCTGCCGTCAGGCTGCCTGCGGTGGCGCTGCGTGTGAGAGTGAAGAGCAGGTTGCCACTACCATCCTCCAACACGGCGCTTGGGGCCAGCGCCAGTGTTAGCACCTGAGGCACGGCGTTCAAGCTGATGGGGATGTCGAAGGGATTCTCATCCGCGTCATTGCTGGCGATTTGCAGGGCAAAGCTCTGGCTACCAGAAGCGCTCGGCGTGAGGCTGATGCTGAAGGTTGTGCTGCCGCCCGTTGCTAAGGTGGTGCTCGTGGGCTGAGTGATGATCAACCCCAAAGCGCCAGTTGCATTCGAGGTAACGTTCAAGCCAGTGAGGTCACCATTGCCGCCATTGGAGATCGTGAAGGTGCGGGTCACCGGCTGCCCCTGTGCCACATCGCCCAGCGCAACGATGCCAAGCCCATCAGTCAGTGCTGTGCTCGTCTCTGTGTCTGTCACGGCAATCTCAGAGGCCACTCCCACCGTGTAAACCATCTGTTCCGACCACGCGCCCGCATCGCCCGCATCCGTCGCTCGGGTGCGGAGAAGAACATCGCCAGTGAAGGCTGCACCGAGGTCCGCTGCTGCATCCCAGAGCAGATGATGACGGCTACCACTTGGTGGGGCAGAGACGAACGAAGTCGCGCTGCCGCCATCCAGGCTCAGCACCGAAGCGTTTGCCCAGGCCGACCATCCATTGGGGCGATACTGCAAGAGCACCCTCGCTGTGTTCCCCTCCGCATCCCACAAGTCCACATCCACAGGCGAGGTGGCAGTGCCTTGGATGGGTGTCGATGCGATGCGAGCCATTGGAGCGGTTTGTTGCACAGGTGCGCTATTGTTGGCCCGCAGAGCGTCCGCTGACCAGACGACAATCTGCGGCGTGGTTGGGGTGGTGGGAGATATTGCAAGACCAGCCGCACTATCGCCCGTGCCGATGCCGCGCAGACTCCGGAAATCATGCCAGACCTTGCCGCGATGAGCCCCGGAGAGCAGACGGCGGCTCAGTGGCTGCGTCGCAAGTGACGGCACACTCCAGGCCGAGACCACGCCATCGGCATCGCCCGTGAGAAGCACGCTCGCTGTGGATGGGCCGCTCGGGAAAACGGTGCCAGTGGCGATCGTCATGGAGGAAGGCTGGAACAGACGAGATACAACCTGGGTCCTCGTGGCTCCTGAGGTAAGGGCTTCAACAAGAGAACAGTCATCGTCAAGATCAGCGGTTCCAGAGTTGTTCATGTCTCGAAGGCGATACTGCACAAAATCGGCAAGGTAGTTGTGTCTTGAGAGGCCAACCACACCTACCGAGAACTGTGGGGAATCGACCAATGCCGTGGTGCTCGTGAACACATCACTTTGGATTACGCCAGCTTGATTTGAGCCAACGGTTCTGGATTCGAGCCGGTAGTTGGTGCCCGATTGCAGTATGTGTCGCATGGTTTGAATCCCATTCGCTCCATCACGTGCGAATCGAGGACCGCGAGACAACATGTCCTGAGTTCCGGAAAAGTTGTTCCCTGTTGCGGTTGCCACATCTAGGTAATAAAGCCTTTGGGTGATCGTCGCGGAATACTGGGCCACCAGTTTGCCAGAGTTCCAATCCGAGTAGCCAGCCACAAATGCCACCTGATCCGTGGAGCTCACCATCACTGTCGGCGTCCAGACTCCGGCAGTTTTCACGAACTTGATGACCTGCCCAAAAGCCGGAGCCACTGCCCTAGTGCCGATGAAGATGGTGTTGGCGGCATTCGTATGCCCGATGCAAATGCTGGTGACACCGACGTTACCGACGTTCACGGTTTCCTCCGTCCAGACAGTGCCAGTGGCATTGGGCGTGAAGATTCTCAGCACGTTCGTGGCAGCGCCAGGATCGCCATCGCCGCTGATGACCACTTCCTCAATGCCTGTGCCGTCGAGCTGGCCACAGGCCATGACGTAGTTCGTGGGCGTGAAGGGAAAGGCACTGCTGGTGGCGATGACACTGCCGTCATTCGTGGTCTTGGCATTCGCGGACTTGGGATCAGTTCCAGCGATGAACTCCTGAATGTTCGTGAGGCCATCACTGTCCGCATCGCCCACTCCATCGGCTCCGCTGGCAGAGTTGGGGTTTAATCCATTGGCAATCTCCCAAAGGTCCAGCAGACCATCGTGGTCGTAGTCCGCCCCCTGGCGCATGATCTGGCGGGTAGGGTTGCTGTTGGCATCATAGCCTTGGGTGAGGCACATGCCATTGTCGAAGAGCTGACCGAGGAAGCGGTTGTTCCTATCATAGTAAGCCTTCCAAGTGCCCTTGCCGTTGATCCTGCGGTAGTCCGAGATGCCGTCCGTGCCGGAGAGCGCATTGTTGGCCTTCGTGCCGTTGGTGAACTCCTGGAGATTGGTCACGAAGTCGAAGTCCACATCCTCTCCCGTGTCATTGCGTGCAGAATTCAATCCATTCGCCCACTCGTAGGCATCCGTCATGCCATCACCGTCGCTGTCAAGGCTCAGCGGGTTCATGCCAGCGTTATACTCCTGGCCATCGTTGATGCCGTCGCCATCGGTGTCTGGCTGCGTCATGGATGTGCCGAGCCAAAACTCTTGATGATCGCTGAGACCGTCACCATCGGCGTCATTTGTGGGAGAGGTGGATTCTGCCGTCAGGGCAACATCGAAAGGGTTCTCATCAAGGTCGCTGCTTATCAGATGCAATCCGGCAGTCTTCGTGCCCAATACGCTTCTTGTTAGAAAACGCACCGCAAAAGTTGCCGAGTTACCGGGATCAAGCGTTGCAGGAGGGACGGTCGTCACCGTGAAATCTGCTGCGTCATGTCCATCCACGGTGACACTGATGCCGGTGAGAGCAGAGTTCCCGTTGTTGATGAGAGTGAATGTGCGGCTGGTGTAGGCACTCGCAGGCCAGCTGCCAAAACTCACCGTGCTAGCGCCATCATTGAGATCAGTGCCAGATGGCTGCTGGATCCCGATTTCGGGCGACAATCCAGTGCCAACAAGAGCCACTTCAAAAATGGGTTCATCCGCGTCGTCGCTGGCGATTTGCAAAGTAGCAGTCCGGGAACCAAATATGCTCGGTGTGAATTTGACATCCACATCCACGCTGGCACCCGCAGCAAGTGAACTTGGCAACGTGGTTTGCAGAGTAAAGTCAGAGGCATGAATTCCGATGACCGCAGCACCGATTCCCGTTAGAGCAGCGCTCCCGACGTTTCTGATTCGCACGGTTCGCGTGCTGTGGTCGGGCCGATTAGCACTGCCAAAATCTGTGGTGCCAAAGCCATTCTCAAGACCGCTCCCGATGGGTTGTTCCACGGCAATTTCAGCTACCGGAGCCAGACCGCTGAAAGTGGTGGTCGTCTGATACTGAGAAATGGAACTGTTGCGCTGTCCGCAGGTCACAAGCGCCCTGGCTCGTATCATTCCGGAGGATGGAAGCACTAGGCTGGCTAACTGCCAGCCCCCCGTGATCCTTGATCCATATCCGAGTTGGCTCCATGCAGTTCCGCCGTCCGTGCTGAGTTCGAAGACCACCTGCGCCGCCTCAGGGGAGGCACCGCCCCTGAGCCACTGCACACGCCCAGCAGTGGGGACACTCAGGGTCTGGGAGATGTTGTCGTTGTTGAGCAGAGCGACGTATCTTCTGGTGACTCCGTTGACCACTGTGAAACCACCGCAGACCAGAACGGCGCCGCTATCCATAATCGTCAAACCGTTGATGAAGTTACCGATCGTGACAGAGAAGCTAGCGTCTCTTGTCCCATCCGCATTTAGGCGGACAACGCCTGTTTGTGAAACTCCAGCCACAGTGTTGAAGGCACCACCTAGCAGAATCTTACCATCGGTTTGCAGTGCGATGCTATTTACAGCAGCATTCGGTGCTGGATTGAAAGAAGTATCAAGACTGCCATCTGGCATAAGTCGAGCGAGGTTGGAGCGAGCAATGCCGTGCACCTGGCTAAAACTACCGCCGATGAGAATTCTCCCATCGGCCTGAAGAGCCATGCAATTCAAGCCGGGGGCGTCAGAGAAGGATGGTGTGGTGAATGTTGAGTCCACTGTTCCATCTGCAAAGACGCGCTGTAAAACACCATAGGTCTGGGCACCACTTTGATAAACACCCGCGACCAGAAAGCGCCCCTGTGGCGTCGGCACCATGCAGTTGATTGAGTTGGATAGCGTGGGCGCGAATGTCTGATCATAGTCACCCGATGCAGTGATGCGGAAGAGTCGTAAGCTATTTGGTATGAAGCCCCCGCCAAACAGAGCACCTCCCTGTCGAAGAAAGCCGACTGAATAGACACCAGTATCAAATGGGTAGTTTGGCGCTGGTTCGATCACACCGCTGAGGTTTGATCTTGCCAGCATCTTTCGGTTGGCTCCCGCCAATGCACTGAAAGCTCCGAAGAAGTAGAGCTTGTCATCAGGACCTACTGCCATGCCTGTCATGCCGCCTGACGGCTGCAGGTTCGTGGCCGTATCTACTGAACCATTGAAGAGGAGTTTTGCGTGATACTGTCGGCTAACGCCACCCACCGTAGAAAAGGCTCCCACTAGGTGAATACTACCGTCGGGCTGAACAACGGCGCTGTAAACCTCGCCTCCAACAACGTTCGGATTAAATCCATCCAATCCGCCTGCCGCCCAAACACGAGAAGCTAGGCACAGTAAGAGAACTAAAAAAAACTGGCGCATAGCGGTGAAAGTGATGTTGGCAATTCTCATTTCCTTCCTCCGAAGAATGATTTAACGTTCGAAAAGAAGCTCGACACCGATGTCTTGACGCTGTTGTAGGTATTCACGACCTTCGTTTTCACCGTGGTGTAAGTCTGGGCAATTTTGGCCTGAACGGTTTCGACCTTCGCCGTGATGGTAGTTTGTAGCTTGGTCGTTTGTTGTGGGGGGGAAGTGACTCTTGTGGGTGGGGCAACTGGTGTCTTCTGCTGCTGGTTGAGATTCGTCGCAGTGTTGAAAGCGGTGGACGGTGTCTTTGATTGTTGAGACTGTGGAGTGGGTTTGCTTGTGTTTTGGGAGGTTGAACGTGAATTCGACGAAGAGTTCGTCTTCGTGCTGCCGATAGTCGCTTCTCCTCCCATTATTGGCCCAGTGTTGATTGTTCCGCTGACAGGAAGGCTTTTTCCGAAGTCCGAGAACGATCCGGATCCACTCAAGCTGGCTTCAAGGCCGACGTTGACCGATAAAGTTTTCCCACTTGGACCCGACGAGTAGCAAATTCCCGCCCCTCCTACCAAACAGCCTTCAATTGTTACGCCCGGCACCTTTCCTCCGTCTGGAATCGGCCAGTTTATCTTGAGTATTTTTGCGCTGAGCCCAGCCCCAACACCTGTTGATAGTCCCGCGTCAAGTATTGGCGTCGGATTCGAGAACGAGCCAGATTCGACATCCACCATGCCTCCCATTGTGCCGTAAAACCCGGTAAAGGGATAAGGCAAATCAATACCGCCAGTGAGCTCCCAACCAAGTTGGGTGTTGTAAGCTTCGTTGCCATCTGGGTCGAAAAAGGCAGAGGGATTCGAAAAACAGTAGGTATATGGTTCTGGCTTCCAACCAACTCCAATTGGTTTATACGGATCAGTGCTCAGAAACACCGCAGCCTCCGCTGAGTAATACCTCGCCCGCATGAAGTAGAGGTTAGGCAGTTCCTCCATGACGCCTTGGGAACCGACGAAGCGGTAGGGGTTGCTGGCGGTGCCGGTGGTGACGAGGCGGCGACCGTAGGGGGTGTAGGCGTATTCGCTGACCGTGTCGGCAATGGTATCGGCATCGGGGCCGTCGGTGGTGGTGGTGCGGATGATGTTGCCCTGGGCATCGGCGTGGTAGCAGGTGAGGACTCCGGCCGGAGTGACGCTGTAGCTGAGTCCGGCGGGGCTGTGGACATGCCAGGCGGTGATTTGGCCGCTGGCATCGGTATCGCAGAGGATGCGCTCCATGCCGCCGACGAGATCGAGCACATATCGTGTCTGAATGCCATCGGCGATGCGCGCGATGCGGCGGCCAAGGGCATCGTAGCGGTTGGTGATGCTCTTCGTGGTGAGAGCGGTGGTGTAGGTGATGGAGGTCGTGCGGTTGTCCTCGTCGTAAGTAAGGGCATAGACCTCGGCATCGCCTGGGGTGGCGGCGCGGGTCATGTTGCCACTGCTGTCGTAGGTGTAGGCGAAGGTCTTGGGTGAGGCGGGCGCAGCGTCCACGCGGTCGATGAGCTTGCCCGCCGGAGTGAAGCGGGAGGTGTCGTCGTAGGCGGTGACCTGGGCAGGTGTCCACACGACATCGCCCTGATTGGTGCCGCCGGTCTTGTTGCCGTTCTTGTCGTAGGCGTAGGTGAGGGCGATCTGGACGGCACCGGTCGAATACACTTGGTGATCAACGGCCCTCACACGTCCCGCATTGTCGAAAGAGTTCACATGATAGAGGCCGTTGGGGTAAGTCTGCGAATTGAGACGACCCACGGCATCGTAAGTGAATGCAGTGGCGAAGGTCTGGCTGCCGAAGTTGAAGCTCTGGCCTTTTAGCCGATGCAGGCGGTCGTAGGTGTGAGTGAGCACTTTGCCGCCGGGGTAGGTCTTGTTCACCACACGGCTGAGCACGTCGTAGCTGTATCCGACTGTTTTACCGAAGGTGTCTTGAACGGAAGTGAGGCGGTCGAGCGAGTCGTAGGCGAGGATGGTGGCTGTGGCGGCGCTGCCAGGTGCGGAGCGAATGACGAGGGTGGGGTTGTTGTTGTCATCGTAAGTGAGGCTGTTCGTGCGACCGGAGCCGAAGTCCCCGCGTTCGGTTCGGCCTGCGGCATCGCGGACGAGTGTCCGAGTGGTGCCGTTCGGGTCGGTCTGGGTGAGCAGGCGGAAGAGGGCATCATAGGTGTAGGTCCAAGTCTGGTTGTCCTGATTCCGCTCGGTGAGGCGCTCATTGGCCGGACCGTAGGTCATGAGGTAATGACCACCGAGAGCGTCCTGGATGTCGATGATGTTGGTGTTGCCGTCATACGTGTAGAGCCAGGCGGAGCCCATGGGGTCGGTCCACTTCTTCAAGCGTCCCCGACCATCGTATTCGTGCTGGGTGGGGAAGCCATTGGGCGAGGTGATGGTCTTCACGCGGCCCACGACATCGTAGGTCGTGGTGGTCACGTTGCCGAGGGGATCAGTGCTGGTGATGGGGCGATTCAGCACATCGTAGGTTCTGGTCCAGCGCTGGCCCGCCTTGTCCACGCTGGCAGTGACATTGCCATTGGCGTCGTATTCGAAACGTGCGTTGCCTCCATACACATCTGTTTCGGTGATCAAGCGCCCGATCTGATCATAGCTCTTCGTCGTGGTCTCACGCTGCGTGGTGCCATCGGACATTGCGGCGGGAGTCTGCACGGTTTCTGGCTCGCCCCAGTAAGTGTAGGTGTAGTTCCAGGTGGAGCCTACGCGATCGGTCATCGCGGTGCGCTGGTCGGCATCATCGTAGGTGTAGCTGGTGGTGGAACCTTTGGCATCGGACTCGGAGGTGAGGTTGCCATTGGCATCGAAGGTGGCACTGAACTGACGGCCCAGGGGATCCGTGGTGCGGACGGCTTGGCCATTGATGTTCCGAAGGTAGGTGACGGTTTGGTTTAACGCGTTGGTCTCTGACATGACCCAACCCAGTTCGCTGGGCACGACAGTGGCGGTGCTGGCCTTCGGCGTGCCGAAGGCGATGGTGCGGGCAGTGAGAAAGCCGCTGCTGTTGTAGGTGAAGCGGGTGTCGTTGTTGTTGCCGTCTCGCGAAGATGTGACGAGGCCCTTGGCATCATAAACATGCGTGACCATGGTGCCGAGGGCATCGCTCTGGGTCAGGAGGTTGCCCGCCTGATCGTAAGCATAGCTGGTCTCCCAGCCGGACTGGTCGATGACCTTGGTGGGCTTGTTGCAAAGGATGCCGCTCGTGAGGGTGTGGTTGTATTGCCAGGTAGTGACTTCATTCAGCGGGACAACGGTGCGCGTGAGCAAGTTTGACCTCGCATCGTAGGTCATGGTGGTGCGGGTGCCACGTGGGTCCACGATGGCGGTCTGATTACCGAACTCGTCGTATTCGAAGCTGGTGGTTCCGGCTGGGTTTTCAGTGGAAGTGCGTCGGAGCTTGCGATCGAAAGTGTCCACCACAGAGCGACTGCTGGTGGCGGTAGTGAGTTTTCGAACGGCAGGGCTGTTGTAGGTAAACGAGGTGGTGCGACTGAGTGCATCCATGACCGTTGTTTTCCGTCCCCGGGCATCATAGGTAATGCGCATGTCCTGTTTCCCACGCGGATCGGTGACACTGCTCATGTTCGTGCTGCCAGCGGCGTAGGCGAAGGTCCAGGTGGTGGCGAGCGCCGGGGTGACGGTGCTGGTGTAGGCGGCTGGGCCGGTGATGGACTTCGTGGCGATGGTGTTGCGGTTATTGGCCTGGGTGTAGGTGAAGGTGACGGTCCATTTTTCCAAAGTGTCATCCGAAGGGCCGGTGAGGGAGGTGAGGAGATTCGAGGCGTCGTAATTGAACTTCCACACGCCGCCGGAGGTGTCGGTAACTTGCTGGACGAGGCCGGCTTTGCTGCCGGTCTGGTGGTAAGTGAGGATGATCTCATTGCCGTTGAAGTCGGCAATTTTCTGCAATCGTCCCAACATCGCTGAACCTGAGCCGCTGGAGTAGGCTGTGCGGAAAGTGTAGATGAGCCTGTCGGGCGTGACCCAGCGGAAGGTGGCAGCTGGATCAAGATTGCTGCCGATCAGTTCCAGCTCGCCGCGGTATTCTTTGCTGCGGGTTTTGAAGCGAACGCCAGAGGCCGTGGCGACATCCATATCCCAGGTCTCGACATTGCCATCCCAACTCATGAGGCCGATCGCAGAACGAGTGCCGCTAGGATTGAAGGCAGTGACTGGCAGGATGCGAGCTTCGAAGGAATGCCGCCAGCCAGCACCCAGAGCTTGAGGTGCAAAGGCGTCGAGCCCATTGTCCAACAAGTAACCATTGCCTGCGGTGCCACTGTTGTAGGCATAGACGAACTCGAAAGGCATGCCGGGCGTGGGCCGGGCGATGGCAGTCTGTGACCAGGAGAAGGCGCCTGACAGAGGGGAGATGGCGTCTTTAGCATCGTTCTTTCGGGAGTCGAAGAGAGACTGCTCGCCCTCGCGGTTGGTTTCCTCAAAAACGACGGTGCCGTTGGTGCTGAGCGCCGCGGTGCCCGTGGGCGGAGATGCGGCGAAGTTCTTGAGCTGATCGGCGGCGGTGCTGCTGTAGGCGAGCTTGAAGTAGCCTTTGAGATCGGGCCAATCTGCTGGAACCAAGTCCTGGAAACGATTGTCCGAGATGACCGCAGGATCGAGAGCGGATTGGAAGACCTGCACTTCCTGAATCTCGCCAGGGAACTGGTAGCCACTGCTGGTGCCGCCAATGAAGAGGCCAGAGGTGCTGCTGGAGTCGCCCGCATTGGAGCTATCAGCAAAGGTCTTCAAGCCATCGGCATAGCCAGTGACAAGCGTGTTGCTCATGACGACAGCGACGTGATACCAGCGCTCCAGGTAAGGGCTCTGGATGACGCTCTTGGTGAAGGTGCCGCCTGCGCCTTTGATGCTGATGTCCACATTGCCAGTCGTGGGGCTGAGATAGATAGCGTAGGCGTGATTGCTGCTGAAAGTCGTGCCGTTCCAACTGCTGCCTGTGTTTGACATGATGACCATGGGTTGGCTGATGGTGCCGCCATTGGGCAGGCTGATCTTGAACCAGCAGGAGATGGTCAGCGCCTTCTGGCCTGATGCGTTGTTCCAGGACAATCCGCCGGTGGTGTCAGTCGTGGAGGCGTAGCTGCTGCCGTTGAAGGTGGCGGCATGAGCGGCGATGTTGAGCCAGATGAAGCTGAAAAGCGTGATGACAGTGCGGATCGTGTTCATTGGACAGGAGGTGAGGCGGCGAGTTGGCGAATGTCGTTGGCACGCAGGACGCGGTAGCTGCCATCCGACTCGCGGTGGAGAACGAGTTCAGCGGTGAGATTGTCACGCACGAGCTTGAAGGCGATGCAGTCCTCAGAGCGAACATTGAAAGCCTTGCACCAGCGTGCCTGCTCAGTGGGAAAGACGTTGGAGAGCGGACCGAACACACCTTCTTTCACAAGGATGTCCATCCCCTCGGCAGACACTTCGCCAGCCAACAAGTCGATCATCAAATGATCTCGCTCAGCAGGGGCCTTGTCAGCCAGGAATGAAGGTGAAACAACCAACTGGCGAAGTCCATCGGTCGCCCTAGCCTCCAGCATCTGGGAAAACCTGCCCGCAAACGAAGCTGCCTGCCGACGCTCAGAAGATCCCAGCCCAAAATATCCCAACACCAACAACGCCATGGCACACACAATGTAGAATGTTGGGCGCTTGATCATAAGATTCCTCCTCTAACACTGTTAGGTGAGATTGGAAAGAACGCTTATCTTATACCTCGTCAGACGCGCACTTTCACGCATCACGAAGTGCAAAGACAGGTCGGCAAGTCCCCAACTCTCCACGCTCATGCTTCGCGATGCAGCTTGTAAGGATACACATTCCCGCTCGCCCATTGGCAGACGTAGAGATCGCCGGCGTCATCGACGCACACGTCGTGGCAATTGTTGAAGACGTGCTTGTCTTGCAGCATCACCTTCAGCTGGCCGTTCTCATATTCAGGCGCGCGACCACCGGGATTGGAAACGACCTTGCCAGTTTCATCTAGGATGGTGACAAAGCCTTGGCCCTGCCACATGCGGTAGTCGTTCGGCTTCGCGCCAAAGCAGACGCCGGAGAACAAATGCTTCCCGTGAATCACGGGACGACTCACATACGCGCCGGGCAGATACACGCCACGCACATGCTCGCCTTCGAGCGTGAACCAATTGAACTCATTGCGAATGCGCTCGGTGCACACGAGCAAAGGCTTCTCACCGCGAGTATCGAGCGCAATACCGTGGGCTTGCATGAACTTGCCGGGATTTGTGGGCTGCGTGCTCTTGCCACCGAACTTACTGATGAACTTCCCGTCCTTGTCAAAGCGCAGCACATACTGCGAGCCATAGCCGTCCGCGACGTAGATGTCGCCATTCGGACCGATGGCCGTCTCCGTGGGATTGTAAGGCTCGGTTGGCTTGTAGATCCCGGTCTTCGTGGGGTTGGGCAACTCCAGCACCACCTGGCCATCGAGCGTGGTCTTCACTACGCGACCTGCTGTGTCCGTCGCATAGAGGAACTCGGTGCCACTCGCTTCGCGATGAATCGTCAAGCCATGACCACCACTTAAGCCCAAAGTCCAGGAGCCGAGCAACGCGCCGCTCTTGTCGTAGATCAGCACGTTGTTCTGCTTGTGATTGGTGATCATGAACAAGCGTCCGTCGCTCGCCTGCACCATCTCGTGGCAGTCTTTCACCGGCGTCTTCGCGGGATCAGCCTTGCTCCACAGCTTATCCACGCGGTAGCGGAACTCGCCGTGGCCCACGATCTCGCCATGGAACTCGGGGGCCGTCTTGCTCTGAGCGCGGATATGTGGCGCGACCATCGCAGCGACTGCTCCGGCGATGAAGTGACGGCGTGAGGAGGTGAGTGGGTTATTCATGAGTGATGGCTTCATCAAGGTTGAGCATGAGGCTGGCGACGACGGTGTAGGCGGCGACTTCGGGGGCGTTGTCGGGCGATGAATGCAGATACTTCGCCGCATCATCAGGCACCTCGCGATAGTGCTTCAAGGCGCGGTCCAGCTCGCGTTGCAGCACGCTGAGTTCCTGCGTGGTGGCATCGCGAGAGAGCACTCGCTTCGAGAGCCATTGCAACCGTGTCGTCGCATCGCCGCCCTGCTTGACGACTTGCGATGCCAGCGTGCGCGAGGCTTCCATGAAGGTCTGATCGTTCAGCAGCGTGAGCGCTTGGAGCGGTGTGTTCGTGCGTGTGTTGCGCACCTCGCAGACGCGGCGTTGTGCGCTGTCGAAGAGGAAGGTCGGCGCGATGGCGCGACGCCAGAACGCATACAGCGTGCGTCGATGCTGCAAGGCACCCTCGCTCGGCTCATACGTGAAGCGACCCATGAACATCTCCTCCCACACGCCTGCGGGTTGATAAGGACGCACCGGAGGTCCGCCGAGCGCGGGATTGATCAAGCCTGCCGTGCGCAACGCCGCATCGCGCAGCATCCAGCTGGGTAACCGAAAGCGCGGGCCGCGTGCGAGCAGGCGATTCTCAGGATCACGCGCGAGCAGTTCGGGTCTTGCTGCCGAGTCCTGCTGATACGTGGCACTCGACATGATGAACGTGAGCAGGCGCTTCACATCCCAGCCGCTTTCCATAAAGTCGACGGCGAGCCAGTCGAGCAACTCGGGATGCGTGGGCCGCTCGCCTTGCAAACCGAAGTCCTCCGGCGTGCGCACCAGCCCGGCACCGAAGAGCATCTGCCAGAAGTGATTCACGATCACACGAGCGGTCAGCGGATTGTCCTTCGACACGATCCATTTAGCGAGACCAAGTCGATCTCTCGACGCCGACTCCGGCCAAGGCGCAATCGCGGCGGGCACATCCTGCTTCACCTTCTCGCCATGCTTGTCCCACACACCACGCACCAGCACGAAGGTATCGCGTGGCTCCTTCCGCTCGGCCAGCACCATCACGTTCACATTGCCGGACGCCTTCTTGATCTCCGCGAGCTGCTTCTTCGCGCGATCCAGCGATGCCTTCGCTTCGCGGTAGGGCGCGTGATCTTCGAGGAACTGATCAAACAAACGCACGCGCAGCTTGGCATCGAGCTTAGTTGCATCGGAAGCCTTCGCTGCGGCGAGATCTTCCATCGGCGATGCCTTCACACTGCGCACGGTCTCGCCCGCTTGATCCGTCACTGACAAACGGAAGCTTGCGATGTTCGCATCGCCATCGGTTGAGCGGTGGCGCAGCTCGATGATGAGTTCTTCACTCGCTGCCAGCACCAGTGGCTCCGCAAATTCATAGACCGCGACATGCGACTTGTCCTTGGGATGGCCCTTGGTGGTCCAGCCATTGCGCGGATCGTCGTCTAGAGTGCCCTTCACATCGCCATACTCGCGGGTCTTGGACTCCGCCTGCACGTCAGCGACAGCACCACGCACGAGAATGTCGCGCACCTGAGCGCTGTCCTTGCTGCGCACCTGCACCTTGATGTCCGTGAGAATGAACTCGCCGCTCTTGCCACGCGAAAGCACGCCATTCACTGGCAGCACTTCCAGCTTCAAACCGGTCACGCGCGGCAGATTCACCGTGGTAATGAAGCGATACTCATCCTGCTTCGGGTTCGGTCCGCTGGCCGTCACGATGGCATCGCTGGTCTGCGTGAGCTTCGTGCCTTCGTTGGTTTCGAGCTTGTTGGCTGTCAATGGGTGCCAGGCTTTGAAACCACGGCGCGTCTCGTTCACGCGTGCTGCGAGCCATGGTTCAAACGGCTTCTCAGCGGCCTTGCGCGACGCGACTTCCAGCGGCGTGCGTTCATCGACCAGCCGCAGCGCGTCGGCCAACGCTGGTGCGGTCAGCTTTGACTTGTAGCTGAGGTAAGGCTTTGCGCCGCCGCCTGCCTTGCCGTCTTCGTCGATGGAATTGAAGAAGGCGGTGAGGCTGTAGTAGTCGGTCTGGAGGATGGGATCAAACTTGTGCGAGTGGCACTGCGTGCAGCCCAGCGTGAGGCCGAGCCAGGTGGTGCCGATCGTGTTCACTCGGTCGATCACATAGTCCACGCGCGACTCCTCGGGATCGCGTCCGCCTTCACCATTGGTCATGTGATTGCGATGGAAGCAAGTCGCCAGCTTTTGCTCCGGCGTGGCATTCGGCAACAAGTCACCAGCAAATTGCTCGATGGTGAACTGATCGAAGCGCATGTTCGAGTTGAACGCGGACACCACCCAGTCACGCCACGGCCAGTTCGTGCGTTCGGCATCGGATTGGAAGCCATCGGTGTCCGAGTAGCGCGCGGCATCCAGCCACCACATCGCCATGCGCTCACCGAAATGCGGCGAGTCCAGCAAGCGCTTCACCACCTTCGCGAACGCATCGGGCGATGCATCGTTCTCAAACGCAGACACTTCCTCCGGCGTCGGCGGCAACCCGATCAGATCAAACGAGGCACGGCGAATCAGTGTGTGCTTAGCCGTTCTCGGAGCCAACGCTAGCCCGTCCTTCGCCAGTCGCTTCGTCACCAAGTCATCCACCGGGTGCGCCTTGGCATCGCTGAGCTTCGCCTTCACCGGCAACTCGAACGACCAATGCTTGCCCCACACCGCGCCCTCGCTGATCCAGCGCTTGAGCATCGCCACCTGCTCAGGCTTGAGCCGAGGCTTGTGCGACTTCGGCGGCGGCATCAATTCGTCATCGTCATTGCTGATGATGCGCTTGATCAGTTCGCTTTCGTCTGGCTTACCGATCTTGATCTCGGTCAGCGCGCCTTCGCGAGTATCGAGGCGCAGGTCCGCCTTGCGATGCGATTCATCCTGACCATGACAGCTCAGGCAATTGTCCGACAGCACCGGCAGCACATCGCGGCTGAAGTTCACCGGCTCGGCACCGAGCGGTGTATAAGCATTCAGGATGAGTGCTGAAGCGAGAAGAGCGCGAATCATGGTCGGCACCATATACGGACCCTTCCGCGCGGGAATGGCAGTGGCTTGCACGAGCAGTGGAGAATCCGCTCATAGGCGCCGTCTGCTCCATGCTCGCACAGCGGAGTCGAGCATTGGCATCACGCCTCTAGGTCACGGTGCCGGGCTCAGCGCTGCGGTTTGCTGCTTGTGATACTCTTTCATGAGAGCGACTTCCTGGCCTGGATCGGTATTGAGGAGCGCGCTGATGAGAGGAGCCAGCGTAAAAGGCGGGTGACCACCATAGTGGAGAAATCGCTCGAGATCGGCTCGTGCACGGGCAAGCCCGGGGTGGTCGATCTCCGCGTAGGTGATGAGGCGGGCACAGAGTTCGGGACTGGTGAAAGGATAATGCGGTCCCCAGGCGTCAACGGCGAAGAGTCGCTCCGCAGGGCTCAGACTGTCGGCCAGCTGGGTGAGGAGTGTGTTGCGAGTCTCGCTGAAGTAGCCCTCCTCGAACGGTGTCTTCAGCGCATCGAAAAGCGTGCGGGCAATGCGTTGATTGCGAGGAGCTTCGCGCGTGGCCATGTGAACGAGTCGCTGCTTCATCCACTCGACGAGCCTCCAGTCAAGCCACGGTGAGCGACGCATGGCGGTGAGTCCATCGCAGAGCGCTTGAGCTTCCTGGTCAGGCTTGCCCGACGTTGAAAGGCGCATGGCAGTGAGGGCCAGACCGCAGTCAGGCAGATGTTTGTCGAGTGCGTCGGCAGCAGCGGCCGCGCGCGGATCACCCGTGAGGGCGGTGGCGGTGGCGAAGGTCAATTGCTCGCTGAGGGTGCTGGGTGTGCGATTGCCCATGAGGTTGAGGTAACCGGCGTAGTCTTCCGCATTGGCATAGGCATCGACCTCCTTCTTCGCGCGGAGCGCTCCAGCGGCTTCGCCTGCATGATGGATGACAAGGTCGATCATATCCGCACGCTCACCAAAGGTTTCGCAGCGTTCATAGGCCAGGCGTTCTTTGTCGAGGTCGCCTTTGATGAAGGGGACGTCGAGCTTGCGAGCGGCGGCGACACTGAACACATGGCGCAGCGGCTCTTCAAGAGTCCTGCCCATGTTTCGAGCGGCGGCGAACTCAAGGATGTTGCGGTCGTCGGTATTGACCTCCGATGTCTCGAGCGTGACGAACCGTGAGTAGAGTGCATTCGCGAGGCAGCGGCTGAACAATCCTTCAGCCGTCGTCGTGTGCCAGAGGCGGGCACATGCCTCGGCATAGATGGGCTGCTGCAGTCGTTGGCGAACGAGAGCGACGTCCCAGGGTGAAATCTGAGGCGAGCACACGAAGAGGAAGTCAGAGCCGTGAGTGTTCCAGACTTCGACTTTCTCAAACTCGGAGCACAGGGTGCTGATGATGAGTTTGATGGTTTCGGGATCAGTCTCATAGCCCTGCAACCACTGGCAAAAGATGCCATCGGGAGCGAGGCGGCGTTTGGCACTCTGGTAAAACTCCTGCGTGTAGAGATTGGCCACGCCCGCCCGATAAGGGTTCGAAGGTTCGGAAGCGATCAAGTCATAGACCGTGCCTTGCGACTGCAAGACCTCACGCCCATCGCCTACCACAAGCCGCACTTTTGGATTATCGAGCGCCCGGCGGTTCACGCCGCTAAACTCGCGTGCGATGTCGCCCGCCCGTGACTCAATCTCGATGGCATCCACACGTTTCACCGACGGGAGATCGGCGAGCCAGCCAGCGGTGGACCCAGTGCCAAGACCGACCACGCAGCACTGACGCACATCGCGCGGATGAACGATCGCGCCGACCAGGCCAAACATGACCTGCGTGGCGGCATCACCGAGCGCGGAGCCATCGGATTTGCCATTGGTGAGGAAGGCGTGCTGGTCCTGACCCACCACCACGGCAACATTCGCATCGCGTCCATCGAAGGCTTTCACCATCAGACGACGGGTATTGCGGGTCCATTGCTCGAGAGAAAGCGAGTCCTTCGGATAGTCAGGCAGACGTCCGTATCCAATCGGCGACTGCAACCAGGCGGCCGTGGGACCCGTGGCCAGCACGGCCATGGTCGCGCACGCGCCGAGCCCCAAAAGAGAAGCCCACGACGAGGCATTCCGCGGTTCGCCATTGCGACGACCGAGAAGAAACGACAGCGCGGACATGCCTCCGATGAGAAAGGCCACGACGATCCAGGTGGTGCGAGCTGAGAGCATGGGCACAAGGACGAACCCGCCCAGCAACGAGCCTGAAATCGAGCCCACGGTGTTCCAGAAATAGGCGCGCCCCAGCTCGCGCCCCACGCCAGCGTTACCCTTCCCCAGCAGCGACACCAGGAGCGGAAACTGAATACCCGAGAGCAATGCGGGCATGAAGACTAGCAAGGCGATGATGCCAAACCATCCGGCGGCCAGCGGTCCGAATCCAAAGCCCCTCAGCGATTCATTGATCACCAGTGCTCCATAGCTCACGCGATCGCCGAGAGCATAGGGCAGGAGGACGAAGAAGGCTTGCATCGCGGAGATCAAAGTGAAGCCGCTAAGTCGCGGCTCCATCTGCCGCAGCAGGAAGGAGTAAATCAAGCCCCCCAGGCCGATACCTGCGAGCACGACACAAAGGATCAATCCGAAGCCAAACACCGTGCTGCCGAGCAGGGGCGTGGCCACTCGATACCAGACCAACTCGGCAACGAAGAAGGTGAAGCCGCTCAGAAAAGCCGCCGCAAGCACGAACCAGCCCGGGGCTTTGGCTTTGACGGACACCTCCACGACGGGAACTGCCGCCACCTCTTCGGGCGCGGCCTTTTGTTCGGTCAGACGTGACAGAACTCCCGCAACGACTGCAATGACGGCATTGGCCAGGACCGCAGTCATGAGAGTCGAGCGGTTGCCCATCGCCGGGAGCATCGCGAAAGTGCCGAGCCCTGCGCCAGCAAGAGCTCCTGCCACATTGATTCCATAGAAGAGTGCCGTGTCCGATCGGCGGTCGTCATCACGACGCTGGGCAAACTTCATCGCCACGGGCAGCGTGCCCCCCATCAAAAAGCAAGGCAAGCCTAGCACCAGACCTGTGACAGCGATTTGAAGAACGGTCGCCCAGAACAGGCCCAAGGAATCAGCACCTCCCGTCGAAGCATAGATGTCGCGGGCTTTTTGCAAGAGGAAGGGTGTGAGGCATGCGGCGAGGGCGATGCCCGCCTCCAGAAAGGCATAGAACTTCAGCGGCAAGCGGGTCCGCTCAGCACGCGATCCGAACCACGCTCCTCCAAAGCCCAGACCAGCCATGAACACAGCCAGCACGGCCGAAGCCGCCGGCGCAGCCCCGCCAAAGATCAGCCGGAACTCCCGCAACCAGACGCTTTGGTAGATCAATGAACAGAGACCTGAACAGAACAGGACCAAGCCGAGAACAACGGGCGTGAACCACGGCCGGGTGAGGGAGGAAGCGCTTGCAGACATGCTGATAGTTTTGTGAAATTATCAAAATTATAAACATCGGTCAACAACCTGTTCCCCAAACTCCCTTCTTTCCCTATTCGTCCCGTAATCTCGGTGCCGATGCATGGATTCAATGGAGAAGCGCGGTCACCCTCTATCGCTCAGAATGGGCCATAGCGCGGAAAGGGTCACGACCGCAGAGGGGCGTTAGCAGAATACTCCACTAACATTCGGAAGCGATAGCCTCGACGGATCCAGGTCCGCGAACAGGCACCATCTCACGTGTGACACACGCGCATTCGACACGAATCACTTCGGCGCGTTCGGCACGCTGGAGGCAATGTATTCAGCTTCATCGATGCTGCCATCCTGATTCACATCGCGTGCCACAAACCAAGCTTCTGCATCAGCTGCATTGCGATGGGCACTGAACTCTTCTTTGCTCAAGCGTCCGTCGGCATTGGCATCAAGCTTCTTGAACATCGCCGCGCGTTTCGGATCGCCCTTCGATCTCCCCTTCCCTTTGCCCTTCTCATCAGGAGGAATAGGCAACGGCAGGTAGTCGTAGTCGAGAATCATCTTCCGCTGCAGAGCTGTCTTGAGTTCCATCGTGACAGCTTCGAGTCCCTTCTGACCGTAGAGATTGTGCAGCTCGCTGGGGTCTTGCTTCAAGTCGTAGAGTTCATACACCGGACGAGGATGAGTGAACCAGATGGCCTCGAACTCCGATGCAAGCTGTCCTTCCTCGTGGGCCTTCGTGATGTCCTTCCAGCTGGGATCACCTGCGCTGTCCACCGGTGCGTAGCGTTGATAGGGCGAGACATTGTAGATGAGCTTGTAGCCTGCACTGCGCACGCAACGACTGAAGTCCACACTGCTCGCGGCCGTGTTCTCCGTGAAGGTGGAACTGCCATGCGGACCACGCTCCGCGAAGATGTAAGTGCGCTCCTTGGGGAACGACTCACCTTTGAGCAAAGGCATGAAACTCACGCCACTGATACGCTCGGGCACGGCAAGACCTGCGGCCTCCAGGCAAGTGGGAGCAATGTCCTCACCCGAAATGAGAGCACTCGAATCGCCACCCGGCTTGATCACTCCCGGCCACCAGGCAAGCAACGGAACATTGAGCCCTGGATCATGCAGCGAGCCCTTGCCGCTCGGGAATGCCATGCCGTTGTCGCCCATAAAAAGGATGAGCGTGTTCTCCAATCCGGCGCGCTCCTTCACGATGTCGAGCACGCGCTGGAAGTCGCCATCGCAATGCTCGATCTCGCCCTCGTATCGTGAGAGATCCTGGCGCACACCGGGCAAATCTGGAAGGAATCCTGGCACTTTCAGCTTGGCCGGATCAGGCGGATTCTTGCCGGAGTTCCATGCGTGATGCGGATCACTGAATCCGACCCACAGGAAGTAGGGCGCATCCTTGGGACGTTGATTGAAGAACTCCTTCATCTTCTCCGGCACCGCCTCCTGGCCACTTGCATCCACATAGTTGAAGCGCTCTTTAAAGGTGAGCATGCGATGCTCATCGAAGACCTTCGACGAAGCCTCCGGCGCTTTGCCCGAGCCATCCAGGTGATAGGTCCGCCCAAGGCACCCCACGAAGTAGCCGCCCTCTTTGCGTAGAATCTCGGGGAACGTGATTTCATCTCGTGGAAGCGGGGACGAGAATCGCGTGATGCGCGCCGCCACCGGCGAGCGTCCGGTCATGATGGTCGCGCGCGATGGCACGCATTGCGGAGCACCCGTGAACATGCGGCGGAACTTGATCCCTTCAGCCGCGAAGCGATCCAGGTTCGGCGTCTTCATCTCCTCGCGTCCATAGCATCCGAGGAAGGGATAACTGTGATCGTCCGAAAGGATGAAAACGATGTTGGGCTTTGGAGCCGCCAACAAGGCAGGACTCAACACGAGCCCCAGGAGGAAAGCGCGGATAATCATGGGGTGACGAGGTGGGACGGCAGTTCCGAAAGCTCCGCCAATGTGAGGCTGGCATTCTTGTCAGCATCGAGCTTCGTGAAGATGGACTGAGTGGGCTTGTCGTATTCAGCTCGGCTTACCGCCTTGTCGCTGTCGGAGTCGAGGGACATGATCAGTTGCTTGATCAAGACGACGACCAAGGTCCCAGCAATGCTGCCCGATTCCTTCGCGATGTCTTCGCTCAAGCCGTCAATCTCTTTCCCTTTGATCGTGCCGTCCTGATTGGTATCGAGCTTTTCAAAACTGTTCCCGATGCCCGACTGCCACTCGCCTTGATCGATGAGCGCATCGCTGTTGGTATCGAACTGGCTGGTGATGAGTTTGCCGAGAGCTTCCGCTCCAGGAATGGCCGCATGCAATGAGGAAGAGAGAAGGATGAGCGCGAGGAGAATCGGTTTCATGGTCACGGAGAAATCGCGCGCTGAAACGCGTGGGGACAGGGGAGCTTTCCAGCGAGTTCATCAGTGCCCCCAACTCGATGCCGACGAGGCTGATCAAGGCTTGCTCAACGTCGGCTCGCCTTTCAGCCAGCCCAGCGATGCGAGAAACCGATCCGCCGCGAGCAAGGTCTCGTAGAAATACTGGTCGCTCCCGCCCCGACCCGGATTGAAGAAGCCATGGCCCTGACCTTCGTAGAAGACCGCTTCGCAGCGCACCCCGGCCTTCGTCATGTTGGCCTTGAAGCGTTCGACCACGGCCACGGGAATCAGATTATCCTTCGTTCCCAGGAAGACAATGGCCGGTGGATCGTCGGCACTGATGTTGTGCGCGGGCGAGAACTCCTTGTAGCGCTCCCCCACCCTCGCATGGCCCCAGCCTTGCTCAGGACCATTGTCGAAGACGGGATTGAACAACACCAGAGCATTGGCCTTGGGCGACACTTGGATGTCGTCGGCACGATCATCGAGCCCTTCGACCATCCCCACGAACGCTGCGAGATGTCCGCCTGCGCTGCCACCACCGGCGGCGATGCGTTGCGGATCAATGCCCAGCTCCACGGCATGCGAGCGCACCCAACGCATCGCAGACTTCGCGTCGTGCACGCAATCGGTGGGTGGTCCTTTGTCTCCTTTCGCGATGTGACGATAGTCCGCCTCAATGGCCACCATGCCACGCGTGGCGAGATACTCGCAGTGCTTCAGGAACTGCTTCGGCGAACCACCCACCCATCCGCCGCCGTGGAAGAACACAATCGCCGGGCGCTGGTCCGAGGCCTTCCAGTCGGGTGGATTGAAGACGTTGAGCTTGAGTTCGTGATCGGCGACCTTCTTGTAAACACGGGAGAGGGGTTCAGCCGCATCAATGGTGACAGCGACAAACAACAGAGCTGCAAAAACAAACTTCATGGCCGCCCACAACGAGGCAAACCATGAAGTCCTTCAATCGTTCTCTGCACCGACGACTTGGAACTACTTCCGAATCGTCGCTGGCAGCGCTTTCTCCAGCGCTGCCAGAATGCGACCGTGCGCGAGATCGACTTCGTTGGTCTCCAGCGTGCGATCGGAAGCACGATACGTGAGTGTCCAGGCGATGGACTTGCGATCCGTGGCCAGCTTCATCCCGGTAGCGTCGGTGAAGACGTCGAAGAGATCCGCCTTGATGAGCAGCGGTTCTTTTTGGCCGGCAAAGAAGGTGGCGACTTGCTGGTGCGGCAGATCGGCGGGCACTTCCATCGCGACATCGCGGGTGATGGCGGGGAAGCGTGGCAGCTCCTCGAACTTCGCGGGCGCGTTGTTGCCGCGGAGGCTGCTGAGCACAATCTCGGCGACATACACCGGGTGACGTGCGTCGATGGCGCGGGCGCGCGACGGATGCAGTTGCGCGATCCAGCCGATGCCCTTGTTGTTCGCCTTGAGTTCGGCGTTGAGCAGGAAGGTGTCGTTGTCGGCAGTCTTCTTCAGTTCGATGGTCTGGCCGGTGAGCCCGGGCAGTTGCTCAATGATGCCGCGCAGGTCATGCACGCTGGCGGCTTGCGGTTCGCGACCATGCCAGGAGGACGGCGACACGGGGCCGCTGATGAGGATGGCGAGGCGTTCGTCTTCACGCGTCTGACCGTTCGGCAGCTTGAGGAAGATGCGACCGATCTCGAAGAAGCGCAGGCGGTTGTTGCCCTGGCGGATGTTCAGCGCGGCGGTGGCGATCAGGCCGGGCACGATGCTGGGGCGCAGCGTGGTGTGGTCCTCGCTCAGCGGGTTCTTCACCGGCACGGTCCACTTTGACAAGTCGATGACACCGAGGCTGTCGGTGAGTTGCGCGTTGGAGATCAAACGCAAGGTCTGCGCTTCGTTGAAGCCGCGATGCACCAGCGCGTGACGCACCTGCATGGCGAAGTCGTAGCTCTTGTCCGCCGCATCGCCGGAGACAAACGCCGCGCTCTGCTTCGACGGCACGCGATCGAGTCCGACCACGCGCGCGATTTCCTCGGCGAGATCCACGCTGCGCTGGAGGTCGAGGCGATAGCTGGGGATTTCGAAGCGCAGGCCCGTTGAGTGCTGGCCGCGAGGTGTGTCATCAAGCCTTATCGCTCGACCGCCAGCGGCTGGGGATTCAATTCTGATCAATCCAAACTGCTCAAGAATTTGATTCATTTCTTCACCACTCAGATCGGGGATGCCGAGCAGCTTGCGCGTTTTGACTTCATCAAAAGCAATCGCCTTCACCAGCTTCGGCGCCGCACCGGCACCGATGGTCACGGCTTCCGCTGTGCCGCCAGCGATCTCAAGGATCAGCTTGGTCGCGAGTTCGGACGCGCCTTGGACTTGCTGCGGATCAATGCCGCGCTCGAAGCGATAGCTGGAATCGCTGCTCAGCCCCAGCTTGCGCGAGGTGCGACGAATGCCGCTCGGCTGGAAGTAAGCGCTCTCGAGCAACACATCGGTCGTGCCTTCGGTCACACCCGTGTCTTCGCCACCCATCACGCCCGCGATCGCCACGGGGCGCGCGCCGTCGGTGATGACCAGGTCCTGCGCATCCAGCGTGTATTCCGCGCCATCGAGCGCCAGCATCTTCTCGCCCTCGGTCGCGTGACGCACCACGATGCTGCCCTTCAGCTTCGCCAGATCGAAGCAGTGCAGCGACTGGCCCATCTCGAACATGACGTAGTTCGTGATGTCCACGATGCTGTTGATCGGGCGCAGGCCGATGCTCTCCAGGCGAGCCTTCAGCCAGTCTGGGCTTGGGCCCACCTTCACGCCCTTGATCACTCGCGCCGTGTAAAACGGACAAGCCTCCAGCGCCTCGATCTTGAGGTCGCGCGTCTCGAGCGTCGTGCTCGTCGTCGTGTAATCGCGTTGCCCCTTCAGCGGCAGACCGGTCAAAGCCGACAGCTCGCGAGCCAGTCCCAGGTGGCTCAGCAGGTCGGAGCGGTTCGGTGTGATCTCCAGGTCAAAAATGACGTCCGGCTTCACCAGTTCCTTGAACGGCTTGCCCACCGGCAGCGAGGGATCAAGGATCAAGAGGCCGCCGTGGTCATCGCCGATGCCGAGTTCCTTGCCTGAGCACATCATGCCGCCGCTGACGACGCCACGCAGCTTGCCTTCCTTAATCTCGAAGTTCCCCGGCAGGATCGCGCCCGGCAAGGCCAGCGGCACCTTGTCGCCCGCCTTGAAGTTCTTCGCCCCGCACACGATCTGCCGCAGCGTGCCCGAGCCATCGTCCACCTGACACACGCTCAGCTTGTCCGCGTTCGGGTGCTGCACGAACTCCGCAATCTGCGCGACCACCACCTTGTCGGACGACACACCCTTCTCTTCCACGCCCTCGACTTCCACACCGGCAAAGGTGAGCAAGTCCGTCAGTTGCGCGGTGGTGTAGGCGCTGAGGTCAATGTGCGTGCTGAGCCAGGCGAGGGATACTTTCATGGTGGGGAAATGGGACGCGCTCTTTAGAGGAAGAACCGCGCGATGGCAATCGGGCGTTGCAGTGGTGACGCGCCAACCCTCCTCCTTGATGATGATCCCGCAGTTCGTCACCTGAGGCGGGACGGGGTGCATCACCGAGAGCAACACCCTCCGCGAATGCTTCGCCGCCACCGATCCCACGAACGTCATGTGGCCAAAGGATGTGCAGGTGAGCTGAGCGCTGGTGGAGAAGTTGGCAGCGAAGGTGGGTTCGTTGTGGCCGGTCAGAGACTCGGGAGGTGGAGGCAGAGTTGGTCCAGGGCGACGAGGGGACCCAGTCGTGGATGATGAGGCACTGGGGACGTTCGCTCGGTCTGAATGCGGCGCATCGAAGGGGGGGAGCGAGGGGCAAGGAGCAGCGCCAGCCGGTCGCGCCTGCCATGATGGCGGAGCGAAGGGAGGGCTGGTCGTCCCCCGGACGTGAGGGACTTCCGAGGGGTGGGCAGGGCACGGGATTGTGGCTTCGGGGCAGGGATTGCCGAATCATTTCAACCAACGGGAGTCTCGCAAGTGCCCTTCGCGATGGCCTCCGGTCGTGGGAGATCGGGAGGGTGACGCCATGAGTCTCCTGATGCCCTGATATCGACTCCCGGTGGACGCTTGGGATTGGCGAAGATCGGGGGCTGGGTTTGGGAGGTGGGAGGGGAGCCTCGGGCGCTGGGGCAGGACCCGACGGAGGTGTCGAAGCAGAGGGAATTCCGCCGGGCGGAATCTCCCGTCCGGGAGGTGGGTTCGTCTGAGGGAAAGAAGGTCGCTGGGGAGCGCCAGCCGACGTTCGGATGGGGCTGGAAGCAGGTTGGACCTAGAGTCACCGATAGTCGGTGAGTCATGCCTGACCTTTTGGAAGGCTGGTTGCCAGGATCGCGCATGGTTACGCTTATTTCACTATCACTCCTCGATAAGCGGTGAGTGATGGTTGACTTTAGTTAACTCTAAATCACGATGCTTTTGGAGGCCTCACTAACTCGACCATCCGTCACCGCAAAGCGTCGAGCTATGGACAAGACTTGGAATACCTTTTAGCCGTAGGGTTGGAGCGCCCAGGAGACTCCGTGGAGTCAACAACTGTCCCGTTTTGTCGCTTGATAGCCTCGACTACCACTCACCGACGAGCGGCGATGGAAGCTTGCTCAGCAGAGAGGCTTGTGGCAGAGTGGATTTGACCGATCTGAGAGGGCCAGGGGCGTTGAGCTGAGGGCTAGCGGATCGGTGGAGGCTCTGGCAGGTGATGCGGGGGCTTCGGTTTCTTGATCCCTTGCTCTTATGGCTGCCAATCCGACTCCCACCAGTGACCCGGTGCTGATGGCCCGGTGCCAGGATATGCTGGCGGGATGTGTGGCGCTGGAGGTGGAAGTGGGGGTGAAGCAGAACACGGCGGCCAAGCTGGCGGCGGACATTCAGGCAGTGCGGGATACCCAGGTGCAAGTGGGGAAGGCGAAGACGGAGCGATCGAAGCGGCGGGAGGAGTTCCGCCTTCGAGACCGGGAGGCGGAGGTGGCGCTGGGGCGATGCCGACTGCGACTGGCGGCGTTGTTTGGCACGGGGTTCAATGTGCAGTGGGAGGCGGCGGGGTTCCCGGACCGGTCCACAATGGTGCCGGAGGTGTTCGCGAAACGGCTGAGTCTGCTGGACCAGTTGCACCTTTACTTCAGCCAGCATCCAGAGCACGAGAGTCAGGATATGCAGGCGACGGCAGCGATCGTTCTCACGACCCGTGAGACGCTGTCGGGGGCTAGGGCGGCGGTGACGCACGCGGAGGTGACTCTTCGGCAGGCGGTGGTCGCGCGGGACAAGTCGCTGGTGCAACTGCGCCGCCGGATGCGGGGGCTGATTCGGGAGCTGAATGTGGTGATGGAGCCGGATGATGCGCGGTGGAAAGTCTTTGGCCTGAACGTGCCGGCGAGCGGATCAGCCCCGGAGCCGGTGACGCAGGTGAAGGCCGAGGCACTGGGCCATGGCCGGGTGCAGCTCACCTGGCCGGCGGCACCGCACGCGACGCGCTACCGGGTGCAGATGCGGGAGATGGGGCACGTGGAGTTCACCTTTGTGGCGACAGTGCGGGAACCGGAGTGGCAGCTGAAGCGAGAGGGACAGGGCGGCTTCATTGAGGTGCGGGTGATCGCGGCCAACAAGCGCGCGGAGTCGGGCCCGAGTCCGGTGACGAGTGTGGCGGTGTGGTGACGACGCGGACGCAAGCGGACGCTATCGAACGCGGCGAAGCACCCTCCCACTACCGTGAGGTCTCCTGGACTGGGACGAAAGGCTCCAGAGGATTGGTGCAGTCCAGAATGCTGGCGCGCCAATCGCACTACTTGGTCTTCCGTCGCAGATCATTCCCCTTCTCATCCACGCCCAGGAAGCGGAGTGCATCGGCTTCGGGTAGGTCGTCGAGTTTGATGACTAGAGTTGTTCAAGTCCACATGGCGCAGCCTGGCTAGTGCACGAGTCTGAGAAATGGGGCACTCAATCTTTGGGTCGCGCGATCATTCGCCGCTTATCCGGGTCATAGTAGAACCGGTAGTTTGGTGGCACGCTCCCTTTAGCGGTGGCGTTAAAATGAGCTTCCAATTCACGTGTATCGCCACCGGGTATGACCTGGCCAGGCGTGCCCATATACCATTTGGTCTTGGGATCGAGTGCCATGACAAAGTGGCCCTGAATCACAAATCTCTTTTTCAGTGTGATCATCTGCGTGATCTTGATCGTGAAACCATTGAGGCCGCTGGGGATGGTGTCTCCAGTCCCGGCTCCACCAGGAACGAACATCAGTTTGTTGGTGTAAGGGTTCACTAGGGTGACATTGCCGTCGTCGCTCATGGCCTCGGCACCCAAGTGGGGATCCTTGATTCTCGGGAGAAGCATGAACCTTCCTTGTGAGTCACTGAGGGGTCCGCCACCGGCCAGTTGTGCCCAAGTTACTGATATGGTGGATCCGTCATAAGGATTCTTGATGGAACGCCCGCCCAAGTAGGTTGCCTCCTTGATTTTGAAACGATTGGTAGCAGTAGGTGCGGTAGGCTTCGCCCCTCTAACCGTTGAACTGGCTCCAGATGTGGGCATCGATCCGCTAGGGGGTGGAGGGGACCGCGAGGGCGCACTCGCGACCAGGGGACCATCGCTCGGCTTTGCCACTGGCCTTTTGGGGCTCGTCGGCTCCTTCGAGGTTGTGCCTATCGAATCTTCATCACGAGTGGTGGGCTTCTTCCAGCTACCGGTTGAGCTGGTCCCAGGTCTGGACTTCGTTGTGCTGAGGGTTGGAGGGGGCGGCGAGGGCGCACTCGCGACCAGGGGACCATCGCTGGCCTTTGGCACTGACATTGGGGACAGCATCGGCTCCTTGGGTTTTGCGACCATCGAAACGCCATCAGCTGCGGTGGGCTTCATCCCGTCAACGGCTGGGTTGGTTCCCGCTGTGGGCTTCGATGTGCTCGGGGCTGGAGGAGGCGGCGAGGGCGCGCTCGCGACCAGGGGACCATTGCTCGGCTTTGCCACTGGCATTGGGGGAAGCGCCGGCTCCTTGGGTTTTGCGACCATCGAAACGCCATCAGCTGCGGTGGGCTTCATCCCGTCAACGGCTGGGTTGGTTCCCGCTGTGGGCTTCGATGCGCTCGGGGCTGGAGGGGGCGGCGAGGGCGCACTCGCGACCAGGGGAC
>JAEUHN010000025.1 GCA_016795365.1 Verrucomicrobiaceae bacterium | reverse complement strand
GCTGGTGCGCGGGGTGTTTGAGCGGCAGCGCTTCCTCGACCTGCTCCAGCATTTCATCGTCTTCGAGGAGAACCCGGACACGGGAGCCATCCACAAGATCATCGCGGGCTACCATCAGTTCCACGCGGTGAACGCGGCCATTGAGGAAACGGTGCGGGCAAGCGGCATGAGCGTTGAAACCAATGTGCTGCGCGAGGAACCGCCGGGCCGTCACTGGGCCGGAATGATGTCCGGCGGCAAGCCGGGCGACCGTCGCGCGGGCGTGGTCTGGCACACGCAGGGCAGCGGCAAGAGTTTTACCATGCTCTTCTTCGCCGCCCGCGTCATCCGCGAGGCCGCGATGCAGAACCCGACGCTCGTCGTGCTGACCGACCGCAACGACCTCGACGATCAGCTTTTCGGCCAGTTCCAGCGCTGCGCGGACATCCTCGGGCAAACGCCCGTGCAGGCCGCGAGCCGCGACAAGCTGCGCGAGTTGCTGGCCGTGGCGAGCGGCGGCGTGGTCTTCACCACGATCCAGAAGTTTCTCCCTGAGAAGGGCGAGAAGATGCCCTGCCTGAGCGAGCGCCGGAACATCATCGTCATCGCCGACGAAGCGCACCGTTCGCAGTATGACCTCATCGACGGTCTCGCCCGGCACATGCGCGATGCGCTGCCGAACGCGAGCTTCATCGGCTTCACCGGCACGCCCATCGAAAAGACGGACGCGAACACGCGGGCGGTCTTTGGCGATTACATCAGCATCTACGACATCCAGCGCGCCGTCGCCGACAAGGCCACGGTGCCGATCTATTACGAGAGCCGCATCGCCAAGTTGGGCCTGAACGCCAGCGAGTTGCCGAAGCTGGACGCGGAGTTTGAGGAGATCACCGAAGGCGAGGAGCTGACGAAGAAGGAGAAGCTCAAAACCAAGTGGGCCGCGCTGGAGGCCTTGGTGGGCGACCCAAAACGCATCGCGCTCATCGCCGCCGATCTGGTGGCGCACTTCGAGAAGCGCACCGAGGCGATGGACGGCAAGGCGATGGTCGTCTGCATGAGCCGGCGCATCTGCGTGGACCTCTACGAGGCGCTCATCAAGCTGCGGCCCGAGTGGGCGAGCGCGAAGGACGACGACACCGAAGCCGAGAAGGGCAAGGCCTGCGTGGTGAAGGTCATCATGACCGGCAGCGCCGATGACGGCCCCGAATGGCAGCCGCACATCCGCAACAAGGAGAAGCGCCGTGACATGGCGAATCGCTTCAAAGATTCCAAGGACTCCTTCCGCATCGTCATCGTGCGCGACATGTGGCTGACCGGCTTCGACGCGCCCTGCCTGCACACGATGTATGCCGACAAGCCGATGCAGGGCCACGGTCTCATGCAGGCCATCGCCCGCGTGAACCGCGTCTTCCGCGACAAGCCCGGCGGGCTGGTGGTGGATTACCTCGGCCTCGCCGATCAACTCAAACACGCCCTCGCCAACTACACTGAGAGCGGCGGCAAAGGCGATCCTACCTACGACACGCGGCAGGCCATCGCGATCATGCTGGAGAAGCACGGCATCGCCTGCGACATGCTGCACGGCTCGGATTGGCAGAAGGCGGTGGGCGACGGCAAGAAGACGCTCTTTGCCCTTCCTGCGTTGCAAGAGCAAATCCTCGAACTCGAAGACGGCAAGACCCGCTGGAATCAGGTCATCACCGAGCTGTCCCGCGCCTTTGCCCTCTGCGCCGCCAGCGATGAAGCGACGGCGATTCGCGATGACGTGGCCCTCTTCCAAGCCATCCAGGCCGCGCTGAACAAGCAGCACAGCGGCAACCGCAAGACGCCCGAGCAGATCGACGCCGCCATCCGCCAGCTCGTGAGCAAGGCCATCACGACCGACGGGCAGGTGATTGATGTCTTCACCGCCGCCGGATTGCCCAAGCCGGACATCAGCATCCTGAGCGACGGCTTCCTCGCCGAAGTGCGCGGCCTGAAGCACAAGAATGTCGCCGCCGAGCTGCTGGAGAAGTTGCTGAAGGACGAACTCAAGGTGCGCTCGAAGCGGAACCTCGTGCAGAGCCAGCTCTTTTCCGAGAAGCTCAAGAAGACGCTCAACGCCTATCACAACCGCGCCATCAGCACGATGGAAGTGATCGAGGAACTCATCCGCCTCGCCAAGGAGATGGATGCCGCCACCAAGCGCGGCGAAGACCTCGGCCTGACCGATGACGAGATCGCCTTCTACGACGCCCTCGCCGCCAACGAGTCCGCCGTAAAGGCCATGGGTGACGACAAACTCAAAGTCATCGCCGCCGAACTCATCACCCAGGTGCGCAAGAGCGTGACCATCGATTGGACGCTCCGCGAAGGTGCCCGTGCGAAGATTCGCGTGATGGTGAAGCGCATCCTGAACAAACACGGCTACCCACCCGATCTCCAGGACGAGGCCGTGAAGACGGTGCTCCTGCAGGCGGAGCTGCTGTGTGCGGAGTGGGCATGATGAAACGCCATAGTCGGTGGGTTCCAGAGTCTCATACCCGTCTCAGACTAGCTCGCCCCTAGAACTTCGGAATAGCCCGGTCGGTGCCTGCTTTTCGGGTCTGGCGGAAGTCGGCCTCGGCTTTGATGGCTTCCGGGGTGTCGAGGGTGAGTGTGCTACTCCCGGCACCGGTGCGGGCGGTGGCGTTGTCGGTGCTGCGTTCCCAGGTGGGTAGGATATTGCTGAACAGGACGCTGCCGACCACTTGGGTGAGGGCTCCGGTGAGGCCCTTGGTGCCGGGCTGGCCCTTGAGGGGAGAAATGCGCTTCCAGGTGCCGCCATCGCTTTCGGCTTTCAAGATGGCCTCGATCTCGGCGTCGGAGAGGTTGAGGCTGCCATTGACGGCCGTCATGCGGAGGTAGCGCTGGCGGACGACGCGTCCATTCAGGAAGGCGACCTCGATGCGGTAGCTCTGGTAACGAAACGTGGCGCTCTGGTGGGCTCCCGGCAGGAGGGTGTTGACGTCGGTCACGAAGCGTGGCGGGGGCTCCGCGGAGCCATAGCGCTCAATGCATTGGCGCTCAGTATCGCCGAGGCGGGCGTGACTGGTGAAGGGGGCGAGGGTGAGCAGGGCAAGGAGGGAAAGGGCGTAGCGCTTCATCAGGGGGCTTATCGCGTCGTCTTGGGTCAAATTCTAGTAATTATAAAGACAAAGTGAGCCCGTGGGGGACCGGTGGCTTGCCAGCGCGGTGCCGTCTTGAACCGGCGACAAAGGCAGGCGCGTAGTCGCTCTTGCGACGCTGGGCGAGGGCGGTGAGCGGTTGGCGTAAGGAGGGGAGGACGGGCGGTAGGTTGGAGGTCCGAGAACAAAATGAGCAAACGGCCTATTCTTTTCTTGATTAATTATGGAAAATATAATAAATTCTATTTATTCACTCCCATGAGTGGGTCGTCAGGCTGGAATCCTGGTCTGATGCAGAACCTCAACTACATCAAACCATGAAGACATTAGCATCAGCAGTATCTCAACGGCGTTCGGCGAAGGGGCCGGCGCTGATCGCAGGCAAGGTGGCTCAGCCGGGGACAGTGGCCCGGCACGGGGTGAAAGCGAAGTCGGGCAACGGCAACGGCCATGGGAATGGCCACGGGCACGGCGTCCAGGGCGTGGCCAGGATCCGGGTGCGGAGCAAACGGGAGGCGGAGCCGGAGGTGGGCGGGCCGACGTATGACTCGGGACTCCGCTTTGACACTCCGGGCCTAGGTTCTGTGGGGTATTCAGCCTGTTTAAATCCTGGGAGGGATTTGTTGCGGGGGCATGGCGAAGGGCGACTTCAATCGGGGCGTCAGCGTCCTCTTGGGGCACGATGATGCTGCTGCACATGAGCGATGCGATGCGTTGTTTGCCTTCGACGTCCAGCGTGGGCCACAAGCTTCCGAGGTCGCGCGCTTCTTTGGCGATTGCGGCTACTGAAAGGTCGTTGACTTGCATGGCGGCAATTTCGCCTTCCAGACGAGGGAGGTTTTCGTTGAGTTCCTGGAGTTGAGTTTCCAGGGGCTGGTTCAAGGCCTTGAAGCGTTCCACGTCCACCGCTCCAGAAATGTAGAGGTCATAGACTTTCTTCATCTCGGCTCGCACGGCGGTGATTTGTTCGCGAGCGAGCCCAGCCTCCTTCTGACGCTCGGCGATGCGCTGCTTGGCATGATCCAGCTGGTCGCTGACCCGGCTTGTATCGCCGAGGGTGTCGGCGATGGTGGTCACAAACAGCTCGTCCAGGGTGACTGCCGCGATCTTGTTTTTGCATACGGTGCAGGTGTAGTTCGGGCTGCGGGTATAGACATACATCTTGCCGCCGCAGGCACATTTCACGATGCCTGCAAAGGTGTGTGCGGGCTTCTTTGCGGGCTTTGCGGCGGGTTTGTATTGTTCTTCGAGTATCTGGCTGACGCGGTCGAAGACGGCTTCGCTCACGATGGGTTCGCAGGGAATATGGCCCCATTCGCTCTCAGGCTTGGTTTCAAGTTTACCGTCTGCATGTCGTTTGACCGTGTTGATGCGATAAACGCCTTTGGCGCTGGGGCAGCGGAGCAGGCGATTGACCTGGGTGTCTTTGAACCGATGCTTCTGCCGTGTGCGATATCCGCGGGTGTTGAGGATGCGGGCGACGGTGCCTTTGCGTCGATGTTCGAGGAATAGTTCAAAGGCGAGGCGTCGAATTTCCGCTTCAACGGGTTCGCGCACGAGCTTCTTGTCCTGCCACTTGAACCCATACGGTGCGGCACCGCTCAAGGGCTTGCCGAGCTTGGCGCGGACTTGCACGGAGGAACGCACCCGAGCGGCGATCTCTTCGCGTTCCCACTGAGCGATTGCTCCGAGCATTGTATAGAACAGCAAGCCTGCGGGCGTGGTGGTGTCGATCTTCTCCTCAATCGAAACGAGCGCGGCCTTGTGGGCCTCAAACACCTCGGCAAAATCGAGCAGTTCACGGGTGTTGCGGGCGAGACGTGCGAGCTTGGAAAAAATGAGTCCGTGAATGTGCCCGCGCTTCACGTCGCGCAACATGCGCTGGCATTCGGGATGTTCCCAAACCGATTTTCCGCTAACGCCTGCGAGATCATAGATCTCCACGACGGGCCAGCCTTGGAAGGCGGCATACTGCCGGGCTCGAAACTCATGGTGCTCCGGGCTTTCACCGAGCGCTTGATCCTCGGTGCTAACTCGAATCCAAATGCCAATACGCTTGGCACCGTTGCGGGAAGAAGAGTCCGACTTCATGTTGGCAATTTAGTCCGTCCAATTGGGAATTCAAGGCTTTGAGTATTCCTTAGAACACGCATCAACTATCGACCGTTGAGCACCGTCTTCGAATGGCCTCTGCGACAGCTGCGAGGCTTTCTTCTTCGATTCGCCTACGTTCTTCGGGGCTAAGTTCGGCGTGCTTGATCAAGACTCGCCGTCCAGCAACTCGCTTCTCGGACGGTCGGTCTTCGACAGGCTCGCGAGCCTGATCGGAAAGCCAGGCAACAAGGTCCTCGGGAAGCATGAACAGGAGCCTTGCAAGGTCATCGGCAGGAAGTGCTTTTTGAGCGGCCCGACGAATGTTCTCCATAACGTTGGGCAGCGGGGACACCGACACGACGAAGTTGAAGGACTCTTCCAACCCCTTACGCAGATTGTCGAGTTCATGGCTGGTGTTGGAGTTCACCGCGACCTCAATGCCGATGCGGAGCCTGCCACGTTGCAAAACCAAATCTACCCGCCCTCGGCCCACCTGGCATTCCTTCGTCGATTGATACCCGAGACGCATGCCTTCACGAGAAAACTGTTCGACGAGGACTTGATGATCTAATCCGCCTCGTCCCATGCCAGAGCTACGGCTGACCTCGAGCGCGACGGGGGACTCAGGAGGAGATGGGTCGGAGGTCACGTCGTCCCTCGGTAAACCAGCGGGCTGATGCGTTGGTATCACTTCACTAACTGAGCCTTCGACTGGCGAGATCGGTTCAACCGGTGCGATGACCTTCGCGGCTGCCTCCCGAACACGTTCATTCATTTTTGCTGTTCTGGGAGCGGCAGCCTTGCTATCCATCGCCTCAAGCTGTCGCAGCAACTCCGCCTCGACTTCTTTGCGGGGAAGGGCATACGCGGACTGTGAGGCTGCGATGGAGGCTTCACGCTGTTGGCTTGCGACCTCTTCATTCAGTTCGCCCGGCAGAGGCACCGCGATATTGAAATCATTGTCCGCACGCTCGATGCGGGCGATGGCTTGGCCGATGCCGAGGCTTTGCAAGTGGCGAGCCTCGAAATGAGCAAAGCCGTCGGCCAAAGCGCGCGCGTCAGCATCGCCGACGCGGAATACGATACGTGTGAACGCATTCGAGAGCACTGCGCTCGCAACCTCTTTGTCACGGTCAAGCTGCCGCAACTCCTGGTGGGCAAGCACGAGGCCGAGACCATACTTTCGAGCACCGGAGAGGATTTCTGTTAGCGAGGGCGCTATGAAGTGATGGAACTCGTCGATGTAGCAATAGAACGGTCGCCGATTTGAGGCAGGCACTCGTGCGCGGCTCATCGCCATTTGCTGCAACTTGGTCATCACCAGACTCCCGAGAAGGAAAGCATTCTCGCGGCCGATCTGGCCTTGCGGCAACTTGGCGAGGAAGATTTTGCCGGTGTCCATCATCGCGCCGAAGTCGAGACGGTTCTCCTTTTGCGAGACCATGTAGCGGATCGGCTTCGGTGAGAGGAAAGTCTCCAATCGGGTGATAATGGGGCCAATGCTCTTGCCGCCGCCAAGTTGTGGAAACGCCCGCTGCCAATAGAACCGCACGTCGGGATCGGTGACGGTTTGCAGAAAACTCGAGCGCCAGTCCGTATCCAGGAGGAACCGCCGCAAGTCTGCCAGTGTGCCGCCTTCGCTGCTCTCCAAGAAAGCGAGCACGGTATTCTGAAACACCGAGTTCATCTGATCGCCCCAGCTGGTGCTCAATCGCTGGAAGACCGATACGAGATCACTTGCGAGCAACTGCTTCTCGAAATCGGAATGAGCCGACAAGATGTTGAACGGAATCACAGACTGCTCATCAGCCGGATCGAACAGCACCACATCTTTTACACGCCCAGGCGGAATGACGCTGAGCACGCGGTCAATGAGATCACCATGAGGGTCAAGCACGGCTATACCTTGGCCGCTTGTGATGTCTTGCTCGATCATCGAGAAGAGAAGTGTGCTCTTTCCCGTGCCCGTGCCTCCGATGATGTGACAGTGGCGGACTCTTTGTTCCGGCGACAACCTGACTTCATTCACATCGCCGTCGTGGGGATTGTTGCCGATGCAAACACCCGCATTCCTGACTGCTGATGAGACCGCTCGTGTGGACGTGTCGATGCGACGGAGCTTTTTCGACTGCACTGCCGACGACGGCAGATGAGCAAGGCCATTCAACTCCGACTGATTGAGCAGCATTCCTCCACGACGACAGCACCGAAACAGCACGTCTTCACGATGGTGTTGGAGGTCATAACCCTCATTGGGCAAGGGTGTGAATTGATTGCCGTTTGCGCTCGTGAAGTAGCGCAGCGCAGGTGCCATGCCGCGCACGATGGCCCACGCACGATCACAACTATCAGCGAAAGCAGCCAGACGCAGCACGACACCGTAGAGCTGACCGCTCGTCTTTTGTGGCAAGGCTTTGACGAGCGCATCGTCACCCTCAAACAACGGCCTACCATCACCGCGTGTGATCGCTGCGTGAGCCTCCTCAGCCCAGGGTTCCTCCACGGGTGTGAAGATGACTTGAAACAGGCCAACCTCGCCCGGCGGTAATGACGCCAGTGATCCCGCGAGCGGCACGAAGGGATCGTGTTTCACTTCGTTTAGCGGCAGCATGAAGGGCTCAGCAAGCGCAAACTCAACGACGGCCATTTCCTCGCATGGCTCGGTGAGCTGCGACAGATGGTTCGCGATTGTATTGATCTTCACGTCGGGGAAGTGAGCGTTCATCTGCTCGCGAACTTCCGCTTCGTCTTCCTCCATCACCGCCCACTGAAGGAAAGTCTCCTCGGCTGTGCCGATGATTTCAAAGGTCAGCGGTCCCCTGACGAAGCCGAGGCTTGTGAGGAACGGTGTCATCGACTCAGGTTTGAAAGTTGCTGCCTCAGGCAATCGCATCTGAAGCTCCACCAGAGCAGGGCTTTCATCGACCCAATCCGGTTCGAATTCGTCCTGTGTCTCGCCTTGCTCCGGTAAGGGTGGTGGTGATGGCTCGCCTCGAAGTAGGGAGCCAAGCTTCGCAAGTAAGCCGCTCGCCCTCGTGTGTCGGGCGCTGTCTTTGCCTCTCGCAAAATCCTTGAGCTGGTGCCCAGGAAACGGCGTGAACGGCGGGCGAGGCGACACGGGGTGATCAAAAAGGAGCGTGCCCCGGCCTCGTTGTTCCCAGCGCAGGATGTTCTCGATCTGGAGTTCGCGAACTGACTTCATGGCTCAGCCAGACGCTTGGCTGTGTTAGCGATGAAACCCTGGATGCGATCACCGAGCGAGACGAGCTGTAAGGGATCCTTCACTGGATTGAACTGCACGTCATCCACGCCACCAGCCGCCGCGAATTCTTTCACTTTTTCTCTGACGAGGTAGTCAACCATCGACACATACATACGGCTCGCGTCGTCACGGTAATAGCTCTCAAATCGGGTCCACGCCTCGTAGAATGCCCCGAGCACCGGCAGGTTAAGGAGCGCATCGTCCAGGCTGCTGAGCGAACGTCCGGCGAGCATCAGGCATGACACCATCACCAAGGTGGCTGCCATCGCAATACCGCCCGCGATCACGCCAAACAAATACCAGCAGGCAACACCAAGCCAACCGAGCGCGATCACGAATACCAACAGCTCCCAAACTCGCAGCGAACGCGGCAGCACAGCGCTTCGGCACGAGAACCACCAGCTCTTTCCAAACTTGGCAGAGCAGATGTCAAAGACCAAGTTCTCACGCTGCACGCGCAGATATTCGCGCCCTTGGGAAAACGGGCCACCGTCTTTGTATTCGATCCTCTCTGTGCTCAAGTCGGGCACTTCCCACTTTTTCAGCTCTTCGGAGACCGCCGTGTAAAACAGATCGGCATTGCTCTCGAACGCGAGAACAGGGGTAATCCATTGTTCGAAGACGACTGGGTGCTTGCGCTTGAAGAGTCCGAACATGGCAAGTGAGGTTAAGGCTTCTTCTCCGCACGCTGACGCGCGATGCGCAGACCGGCAGGAGTTTGAACGATAATGAGGTTCTCCTCGAAAAGACCCTCCTTGGTGACACCCTTCTGGAGATCGAGCGACTTGGTGTATAGCAGATACGTGGCGGTGAAGCTGGTGGCACTTAGCCTGTTGACTCGAATCTCTCCCTGCACCTTTTCCTCCAGAACTCGATGGGACTCATGATATTGCACCTCGTCACGAAGAATGTGGGAAGATGTCACGACGCCGTCAGAAAAGTAATCCACACGATCCGCATAGTCGGCGGCCAAGGCCCTAGAGTCGCCTTGCTCTGATTTGCGGTGATGGTTGAGAACGAACTGTCTGATCGGGTCATCGACTGGTTGGGACACATTGGTGGGAGGCGTGGCTTGCGCTGGCTTGGGCTCGACCTTGGGAGCCTCAGCCTCGCGTTGTTTTCGCGCCGCTTCTTCGCGAGCCTGTATCTCTAGTTTCTCCTTGCTTCGTGCCTCGCTGAACTGCTTGGTCTTGTCCTCACGAGAAGGAATGAGAGCGACGTTATCGCAGCCAGGGACAGCACCTGTCAGCTCAGCCCACCAATGATGCGGGAGGTCGAGCTTGACCCGTTCGACACGCCCACCCGATTTGATATGCAAGTCAGCAATGACAGCATGATTGAAGCCACCCGACAACTCCGTCGCATACACGGTCATTGATTGGTCTTTCCATTCGCGCACGCTCACCACACCCTGCACCACGCTGCGAACGGGTCCCACGACTTTGTTGTTCAAGGGGTTGATCACAGGCGAATAGACGAAAGCCGCCAGGGTGCCATCTCTCAGGGCTGTCTTGATTCGCTCATCATCTGGCCCCACCGATGGGAGCTGCGGCGAGTCAATTTTCCATTGCAGTGGTGGGCACGGTTCAATGGTGAAGTAGAAGACTGTCGCCGTGCCCCTATGCACCCGGATGATCTTTGACGAATCCCGTGTTGCCAGAAGCCGGTCGTCAGTATCCAGCCCAATCGCCCGGAACGTGATCCGCGCATCGTATTGCGGATGTTGCAGGCAAAGACACAAGCCGCCTTTGACCTCCCAGTCGCTGGTTCGAACATCTTCGGGCAACTCCACGGTAAAGGCGATTTGGCGTGGCTCCCAGGCCCATCGATTGGTTGCCGGTAGCGCCGATAGCTCGGGAGCCAGTTTTGATCGTTGTTCGACTCCGAGGCTTTTCCATCTGTCAGTGGTTTCCGCCCTCTCCATCGCGAGTGTCTCCAGGTTCAGCAGCCAGTCACCGCGCTGCCCCATCTGCATGAACACCTCGTGCTCGCTCCACCAAGCGACTTTTCCATTACGCATCGAGCGAGGGTGCAACTGGGGGAGTGACACGTATTGTCCCGTCGAAAGATCGGCCACTCCCATCTCCATCGGATCACCCTCCGACACCAACAATACACGCTTTCCGTCGGGAGCAAACGTGATGCCATCAAATCCATGTGGCAGCGGAATGCGTCGGCTGTCCGATGGATGGTTCAAGTCCATCAAGACCAACGTGTTATTTCTCGACGAAACGTAGCCGAGCCATCGATCGTCCTTGGAAAGCACGACCGTCGATGAAAGCACATCAGACACACTGCGCTGATCCTTGATCCGCCATTGCAGCGCGTGAGCCGATTCGAGTCCAGATGGAGGGACATAGGTCCAAGGGGCTGGCTCTGGCTTTGACCGTTGAGGCAAGACCACGACAGGTGCCGATGGCTTTGGAACTGACAGGCGAACCGGAGCCAGCGCTCCCATGACCGCAACAAGTCCCACCACACTGCGCAATCCCCATTGTAACGGCTGAGTGCTGCCACTCTCCGCAGGCACATCCGATGCTCGCCGGCCCAATACCACTCCAAAACATGCGGCGATCATCCCCGCCAGCATCGCAGGCATCACCGACAACCAGCCTGCCAGCAAGGCCCGAAACAATGTCAGCAGCCCAGGAAGCATACGCGCCATTAACGCAAACAAACTCGCTGCGACAATCGAACTCACAGCAGCACCAATCACCCCACGCCGCAATGCCACGGAAGATGAAAACCCTTGAGTGGATGCCACAGCCGCTACCACAAACCCCGTGGCAGCTGACAGACAGACAATCGCCACCAAAAGCCAGATCGGCTGTTCCACCAAGAGTCCTGCCCACGGCAACAGAGCAACAATCAATCCACCGCTCACGAAGCCCGTGAGTTCACCCAAAGTCAGCAGCCGTAAGAGCTTGTTCATGCGCTAAGAGAGGAATGAACGCCATTGGCATCCTAATCTCGACCCTCTTTTGCTTGCAAGTAAATAATTGGACTATGTTACTAGGCATCAGGGTGAACTGTTTTAGCAAAATGTGCGCGAGTTGAGTCGAATTTGAATCCCTCACTCTGATCATAGATCAGCATCCTTTGTGCTCCCTGAACAAGTAGAGGAACACCTGGCGTGTCGAGTCATCACCCACCCAAAACTATTTCAGTCTTTGGTCTTGGCTGTGGCCTCGATCTGTCGCCACCATTTTGGTGGAAACTTTGCCTCGGCTCGCGCCCAAACTTCCGAAGGTCGCAATCCGAGAGCTATGGCGTGGCGGGCAAAAGTTTCGGCAGTTGGACTGCGCTCGTCCTGCTCAATAAATGTCACTGCCTGCCGGTTGAGGCATGCACGCCCGGATACTTCTCCCAAAGACAGCGCAAGCTCTTCTCGCGCGTCTTTCAAGACAGCGGACAAGGCGCTGCAAAGTTCGGCGCTAATGGATGGATCAACGGGCACATGGTGAGTGTAGAATTTTCGCTTGCCACCGCCACGCTACACTTGTAGCGTGGTGCTGAGGAAGAACCAAACTCACATTTGACTATGAAGTTCCTTCGCAGACTTGGCCCCGATCCGCACGCCAACGGGCAGAAAAGTGCAGCGTGCCAGAACTGTCCCGACATCTGGGAGCTAGAAGATGGCGATTTCGCCATTATCGGCATCGACATGACCGATGCCGCTGCTCCCAAGCTGCCAGCAACGGCGAGTTGCGGCCCAGATGAGCGGATTGTTCGCGTGCCGAGAAATATCCTTCTGGCTGCCAAGCGGGACATACCCGAGCTGATATAACCCTCGCCTTCAAACACATGATCGTGGTATAATGCCACCCATCATGTTTTCGATTGTCGCATGGGTAGCACAGCACACGTTCGATCTCGTTTCCGCCGCTGGCATCGTCGCCGGTTTGGGCTTTACGGCTGCCAGCTTTCGCGAGGATACCCGATCACGACGACTGGCAAATCTGATTAAGCTCACACAACAGCATCGAGACATCTGGGAAGAAACCCAGTCCAATCCGCGCCTTGCGCGTGTCATCGACTCGAAGGCCGACCTCTACACCAAACCGATTTCGGTCGAAGAGTCTCAGTTTGTGGTGCTTGTCATCTTGCACCTCCACTGCTGGTATCGAGCAATCCAGGAAGGCGAAGTCGAATCTCTTGACGGTCTGAGTAAAGATGTTCGCGAGTTCTTCGCACTGCCAATCCCGGGTCGCGTGTGGAATGAAAAGAAGGAATTCCAGGATCGTGACTTTGTTCACTTTGTTGAATCCGTGAGAAAACTGTGACTCTGCCGCTGTGGCGATTACTAGGAATACGAAAGACCCCGTCCGGCTGAACTCCGAACGGGGTCGATTTCATCTTTGATGGGGTCACTTGAGCAGACCGCATTCTCGGAATGAGAAGTAGCGGTCATGACCCACGATGACGTGGTCACATAGCTCGACGCGGAGGAGATGGCCTGCATCGCTCACGCGCCGGGTGAAGGCGCGATCCGCGTCGCTGGGCTCAGGTTCTCCGCTGGGGTGGTTGTGCATGAGCACGATGCCCTACGCCGCTGCCATGATGGCAAGGCGGAAGACTTCGCGCGGCTGAACGAGCGCTTCATTGAGCACTCCCTTCGAGACCACAGAGTGGCCTTTGATTCGCAGCTTGGTATTGAGAAACAACACCGCCACGCACTCCACATCGGCATTGAAGTCCGGTGCGCTGGCGATGTGCAATCGCCAATACGCCTCGGCTTTCTGGGGCCGGTCCATTTGAATCATTGACTCAGGGGCGGGACATTCCCGCAGGCTGACCACCTTCCATTCCTGGGGCGACGGCTTGCGTCGTCGCGGAGGGGCTGGCAGGGGATTGAGCTTGAACAGATCGAGTTGTTCCACTTCACTCTCAGTTGCCGTCCACCCGCTGTAACGGGCAGCTTCCGGTTGTGACACTCTCGCGCTGGAAGCGCGGACGGCGCTTGCTTGCGCGTCGCGAGAGGCTGGCCTCATGGCCGGTTCAGTATCAGGATGTAACTGGATGATGGTTTGCGAACGATTGGGCTCGGTGATGATCTCGAATCGCTTTCTCGTCTTGGTCAGATAAGAAGAAGCGATGCGTCGGTCATGTTTCAAAGCACGGTCGTTCTGATTGCGTTGTGGTTGGGAAAGATCGCCCCAGTCGCCTTTCGCATGACGCTTCAGGCCGTGGGCAATCTCGAACTTCGTGAGCACTGCAAGAGCACTCGCTGTGACAAGGATCTCCCCGAGAGGAAAGCACGTCACCGCAGGGTAGAGCGGATACATGTCAGTATTCCGAGGGTAGAAGGATCGTGGTCACAGAACGGTCTGCCTCTGTGATTATCCAAATCTTGGTGCCGTTGGCGCTGTGATACGCCGAAAGAAGACGCGAGCCGTGGATCAATGCTTGATCGTTGGCCTGCTTGTCTTCCTCATCAAGATCACCCCAATCGCCGCGATGGTGTCGCGACATGAACCTCTGCATCTCTTCCGCTGTGAGCGCTGCCATAGCGCCGGGCGTCGAGTAGGTGCCGCCAAGTTGAAACTTGGGACGACCAGGTTTGAGTTCGATCATAGCCGATGGTCGTTGAAGGTTGCGACGATGCCGTCGTGATCATCGCCAAGCATGTCCTCGATGAGTTGCTTCGCCTGGAGCTTGTCAGCATCCGGCGTCGCCTCAGGCGGACAGGCAGGGCAGCGAGTGACGTTCATCATCGTCTTGCCAAAGGTGTAACCAGCGCTCGTGAAAGCGCTCCGATAGTAGGGCGTCAGCCTGCCGTTGGACGGCAGCTTCAGCCAAGCCTCAATGTCTTGATCACTGAGACCGGTTTCGTGGATGGCGTCCTGCCAGAGATGAAAGTGATCCCAAGGCTCGCCACAGGTCGTGCAATACACGTCCATGGTGTCGCGGTGAGATGAGGTTCAATCCAGCAGAGCGTGCAGCTCGTTCTCGGTGAGATGATCGGGTTGTGCGCCTTCTTGTGGAAGGGGAACAACTCGCACAAAGGTGTGCCGCGAGAGTTGCAGGAGCGCTTTCTCACGTCCTGCACGGCCCGCGTTGTCTTCGTCGAACATCAAGATGATGCCCGAGCGTCCTTCCGATGCCTTGAGCAGCAGCGCTTCCTGTTTTGGTGAAAGCGATGAACCCATGATGGACACGACGCGATGAAAGCCGAGTTGCCAGAGCTTCATCACGTCGAAAAACCCTTCCACCACGATCAGCGGCAGCCCTTGTTCTTCAGTTGAAGCGCGGTCGAGGTTGAACACCTCGGCGCTCTTCTTGAAGCCATTGGGCAGCTTGTATTTCGGACGATCATCCGGTGGCTGTCCAGGCCAGCGTCCGCAGTAACCCACGAGCTGACCTTCCACGTTGTGAATGGGAATCACCACACGACCCGACATCGTGCCTTTGGCACAAAAACCGAGTCCGAACAGCTCCACCGTGTGAGGCTCCAAGCCGCGCTCGGCAAAGTAGCCGTGATCCGTCTTGAGGTTGTCCAGCTTGAAGGCGAGCGGCTTGTTCTCGCCATCCTCCTCAGGCTGCGCCTCTTCAGTGCTTGCTGTTGAAGGAGGCTGCGCTTGTCGAGGTTCAGTGCGCGGTGAAGCCGTGGCTTCGCGCGCAGGTGAACCATGGTGACGCGGTGGCGGAGGTGAGTCCGATTTGCCAGCGAGTCCAAGGTTGAACCACTGGTCGAGTTTCAGCGCTCCTTCCTGCGTCGAGCAGCCCTCCATCTTGGCGACAAAGTCGAGATGGTTGCCGCCGCACTTGCAGCCAGAGTTGTGGCAATACCAGACGCTCTTGGAAAGGGTCACCTTGAAGATGTCCTTCCCCGTCGCGTCTGGGTGAATGGGGCAAGGGCCGTCGAGGCCATCGCCGTTGCGGGTGCTGTGCATCTTGGCCGTGAGGCCGTAATGCTCCAGCACCTGCCCGAATGACACAGCGGCTTTGACCGCTGCGAAGTCAATGAATGGCTTTGCCATGTGATTGAATGAGCAATGTTTTGGTGTTTGCGGGATGTCTGCGTTGTGCAAACACCTCCACCGCTCATCCTATCAAGTCGCTTGCTTGTCCGGGAGTTGACGAGGCTCCCAAACTGTGTGCAGGGGAGACGTATTGGCAATGTTTCTAATCAAGCGTAGCGTTGGCTACTGAGATCTACAGACACATCATAACCGATGCGAAGACGATCCTTCTTTTGTTTGATTCCTCGGACGATCAGGCGTCCGAGTTGCTTTAAGCTCCAGCAGTGAGTGCCTCCACATCGCAGCGCTGGATACTCCCCAATTTGCACGAAGCGGTCGCCTTCATTTGTGAGGCTTCGCTTGACGGTGAGGTCATTGGCAACGGCATTGTCAATCATAGTGCAAAGCGCCTGCTCGAAGTCACTTGGCAATTGTCCATCGTAAATGAACTCGACACGGGCTTCCCCTGGCCAGTGATGCCCTCCACATGCTTTTGATCCGGGAAGGATTTCTTCCACCAAAGCAGCAAGCAGGTGACCGCCTGTGTGAAGCTTAGAGTTAAGCACCCTGCGAGGAACATCAATTCGCAATTCAACTTCCGATCCTTCCTTTAGTCCTTCAAGGGAGGAAACGCTGTGAAAAACAATGTCGGAGTCCTTTGCTGCTTCGACGTGTGTAACAGGAATGCCGGCGATGGTGCCGTGATCGGCGGGTTGACCACCTCCTTGCACACAGAACAGTGTGTGGTCGAGGATCACAGTTCCGCCTGTATCAGAGGGCGTGATCTGAAGCACCGTTGCTTTCATTGCAATGGCCGGTGATTGGTAGTAGTCGCGAATGGTTTTCATGTTGTAAATTATATTAGTGAGTAAGGGCTAAGAAAAAAGTTCGAGAGGCTGGTCGAGTCCGGAGAATCCGGCAAAGGCGCTGACCGTTACTCGCGCTCCGTCTCCCAGCACCGGACGGACCCGATGAAGCTTGCCCGCGTTGAACAGGATGAAGCTACCTGCCGTTGGTCTAATCGTTAGATCAGGAGGTGGAAGTAGCTCCCCACGAACCGCATATGTGGTTCCAGTCGGATAGCGTGCCGCATCATAAAGATCGTCGGGTGGCGCGAGGTTCCACAATTCGAGCTCACCTCCTGCAGCTACGGACAGGTAGGTATTGAGAGCGATCTGAAACTGCATACAAGCCGTTTTCGCATGGGCGAAATCGATGCGGGCGCGGTCGTTATGATGCAGGGCCTCCCCGCCCTCACGAAAACAACGCTGGAGTCCGACATGGCACTTTTGACCATTGAGAGTTAGCACTCTTGCTCCCGGTCTCCAACATTCATCCAGGGCCGCTTGCATCGCGTCAATCGGGCAAGTTAAAGGCGACAGGAGTCGTCGAACCGCGCGTCTGGAAGGAAGTGCCTTCTCAAAATAGTCCGGACACTTGCGGTTTCCTCCGCACTCAAACAGGGCACGGCCATTGATTTCGATACCATCTGCACCTGCCGTTTCATAACGTCCCCAAGTTGATGCGGCGAGCAGCTTGTCCGCAATCTGGAGAGCGTTGCTTGGAAAAATGAAGCTATTCCATTCCACCGCAAGGGTGTTGCCAAGAACGAGATCTAACAACGACTTTTCATCCAGTTGATCTACAGAGATTAAAGGCGTTCTTACAGTGCGAGCGTCAGCATGAAGAGCAGCGAAGCGAGCGCGTAGAGAAGCGTCTCTTGTCACAGCATTCGCGTCCTCGACGCGACGGCCTAACGTATCGTCTGGAAATTCGGTTTCATCAGTATCGTGGGTCACATTCTTCTGAAATCTAGTTGTAGCGTTCATAGCAGTAATTGGTGAGTTGGTTTTGTTGACTGGATTCACAGCTTAGCTGACTAGCCTAAGCGTCTGCCAAAGCTTCATATCGAAGTCACGCAGACGGGTGATCACTGTATGACCGTCAGCGGTATCGCGGCCTTACTCTCGGCAGCGCGAGATTGGATCATATTGATGGTCTCTCGTGCCGGACTCTGTAGTGGGCCAGTGGTGTTGCTGAGCTGTTGCAGCAATGCCATTGAGTTCGCATCCGTGTGATTGACGAGCATCCACACGGCGGTCGAGCGCACCAACTCGCTCTCAGCATTCGATGAAATCAAGCTGCGAAGATAGGGCAAGGCCGATGGATTGGTTTGACTCATCAAAATCGAAATGAACTGTGCCGAATCATGAGAGCCTGGGGTAGCCGCTTTGAGTCGTGAAATGACAGGTTCGAGATCAGCTTCGCTACCCGCAACTACCAAAGCATTTGCGGCTGCGAATAGTATTGGTTCTCGATTGCTAAAATCGTCGTGGGCTTGCACCAGCGAACGGAGTGCCTGCAACGCTTTCGGATTCCTCGCATCGTGAATCACGCGAATCAGGAGTTCCTTTTCTGTGTTAGACGACGTGTCGCTATCGATACGATCAACGAGCCTCTGAATACCGTCGGCTCCGACACCCAATTGCAGACGAATAATCGCGGTTTCCGAGTCGGGAGTTCCAAGCTTTGTCAGCGCAACTTGAAGCAACGCCGCTTCAGCCTGCTCATTCAGCACTTGAGTCGGCAATGCCTCATTAGATGTGTTGTTGATAGCTCGGACTGCGAGAGAATCACTTTTGTTATTGCGCTCGCTCACGGATGAGTCACTACTGACTCCGACCGCCTTATTCGCATCTGGCGCGATGCTCGGCATTTCATTGAAGAGGATGCCGACCGCGACCGCCACAAGGGCCACCGCCAGGATGGCGATGACCCAGGTGACGCGGGATACATGATTAGTTTTCATGTCCTTGAGTGTATCAAATTACCGGGCGACAAGCGAGGTGTGGCGAACATAGGTTCGACCATCAGCAACAGAGGTGAGGCGATAATCCTCACCATTGTAAACACGGCTGGTGAGCGCCCCTGTGGTGCCAAGAGCAGTCGCTACAATGGACTTCGAAGTCGAGTCAGTGTTTCGAAGGCAATAGTTAAAGGCACTGACTGGGATTCCATGAAGAATGCCGTTATCGCCCTGGCTTTTTCCTGTGCTTGTATGGACATCCATGAAGATTGCCACGTTCGAGGTGGCTGCCTCACTTTCACCGCCATACAGACCGAACCGGGTAACCATTGAAAGTGAACGCAGTGCTACGGAGCTAAAAGCGGCACCACTGTAGGAGTTGCCAATCAATCCTGCGAGATATGTTGTCTCGGCAGGATCAAGCGCGACCAAGGAACGGCTGTTGCTCCCCATTTGAGAAGCTACCTGCTGAGAACAGTGGCTGCCCCACGAGTGCCCACACTCGCTAAGACCCGTGCTGGAAACGCCAGCGTTTTTCAGAATCGAGGCTGCGGCGATACCCAAAGGTCGAATGTATTTCGATCCCTGCAATCCAACATCACTGGGAAAGTTCGCTGCCGCTGCTTCCGACCAGTCAAAGCGATAGGCTGCCGCCGTGGAATCACTGCTCTCAAGCGCTCCAGCGAGCGATTGAAAACTCGATTCGTTGTCAGCACGACCGTGAATCACCATCCAGTTTTTCGACCAGCTACCAAGGCGGCGTGTCGATGTTTGGGGGTAAATTCGCAGACGCTTTACATCCACTGCGAGACTGAAGCTCTGCGATGCAGTGTTGAGGTTCATGTTCTTCACATACACAGTGTAGGAACCGGACGGGAAGCCGTTACCGATCATCACTGGTGAGTTGGTGAAGAACTGCTGAGAGCAGGAGGACGGGGAGGTCAGGTAGCCACGCGAGTCAACTCCGCAGACTGCCTGCCAGTCACCGAAAACACTGACTTCGACGCCAAATGTCGCTGCACCACCATTCGCTGGAGATGCAGTGCTAGGGATCGTGAACGAGACGGCGGCCATTTTCCCATAGGCGAGGGAGAAGTTGGCCGTTCCGTAGCGTTCTGCACGTGCTTCGGTGCTGAGGCCGAGGGCAAGAAGAGCTGCCCCTCCGAACAGAACGCGGAGACCGCGCTTGATGATAGCCCCCTTGCAATTTGGAGCCATTATGGTATCTTTATTTGGTTTCATGTAGTGTTTAGTGGAGTTAACTGTTTCCGAACATTATCTGAAACGAGCTGGCCCTTTCATGGGGCAGGCCATCTCGGTGGTGGAACACCGCGACGGTTTATGCTCGGCCTCGCCTCCGACTAATCATCGAGGGCGGGGCCATTTTTTTGACCGCGCGCCTCTACTCATCATCAAGAGCGAATGCACCGACATCTTGGCAAGCAGGCTAGATGTGCGCAAGTATAATATGCACCGAAACCGACAAAATGACATGCTCAATACAACGCGTCATTAGTTCAATGAACAAATAATCCAACAATACGATTAAAATATGAACATTAAAAACTTGATCTTTACAAAGAGGAATAAAGCCCTCAAACTCATTCGCGTTGCCCTCTTTGAGCCATCCTGTCCTCAGTTCCTCAACCAGCCGCAGCACCTCGCCCCCTTGATGAAATCGAAGAACATATTTTCAACCCCGAGCATGGGAAGCCCTCAAACAAAACATTCTAACAACAGGACTCAATCTTCCAAGAGTCACCGAAGAACTCAATCGGCGACAATGGAAAGACGCAATCACAGGGCCGGAAAAACAGGGGGGGCAGAGGTCGATTCTCAAACTTCAAAGCAACGATCACCGTTCGCCGCCGCACTGTTCCAAGAACTCCATCCTCATGATGAGGAGGGGAATCCATTGCGCAACACCCGCCTACGCCGACAAATACGAGAGGCATTGGGTATCTCCGATACCACTCTGTATCTGTGGCAGAATCCGTCGAAGACGCCAGAGGGTCGGACTCCTATGAAGCCCGATCGTGATCAGCTTGTTAAGCTGGGCATGGTTTTTGCGGAGAATAAGCCGCTTCAAAGTCGCACAGAGATAGTTAATCGCTGGTTGGAATTGGCGGGAGAGTCCCCGGACAGCAGTGGATCGGGTGAAGAAACTTCCAGCAAAGCCACTGCTGATCAACTGAGCGCGATGTATGACGAAGCGCAGAGACTAATTGATACGGTGTTGTTTGGCAAACGGCACGCTGGCTTTGCTGCAATTGCCGTCTCATCCTTCTTTTCACAACGGCTCATCGAAGGGCAGATTGGTGCGTGGCAGCAAAAAGGCGATGGGGGACATGTGATGACGTTTTTTCGCTGGCAAAGCGGATCGCTCATGAAACGATTCGCCGCAAAACCGTGGCAAAGCCTTAGCGAACTCTTCACTAAGTTGACCGGAGGTTCACACCGGGAATCTGGTATCGGATCGGGCGTTTTGATCACGATCTTCATTGTTGTTGATGATGAATCACTGGAGGAGCATGAGGAGCTGAAGTTGCGCGAACAGTTCAGGACTCTGCCGGACGAAGTGAAGAAATCGCTGGTCGTTTACGTCGAACAACCCGCGATCAATAGACCGCAACACTTGGCTGACATTTGGCTCTTCATCAGTCCGAGTCTCAATATTCCAATCCAGATCGTCGATTATGATCAAGTCCATGCCTATCTGCTTACGTTGCCACCTCAACAACAAGCCGTCATTCAGAGAGACTTTAATCCATTCGCATGGGCTAGCTGTGCCACGATCCTTGAGGCAAGCTTGATTCCGCGCTTTCTCAAGCACCGCCACATTAGCCCACCAATTCCCGGCACTCGTATTGAATTTATGAGCAATGATCGCTGGAAACACCTTTCGATTGAATAGCAAAGTATGGCACTCGGCGCTGAAATGTCCCTTGAATCCATCACATGCCCGCCAAAAGCGACGCAGGAGGTGTTGGTCAACCTTGAAATCAATGATCGCTGCGCATTCACAGCAGCGTGTGGGGAAACGTGCTACTTGAACAGCGTTCATGTTGACCATGCACGTATTCCATCTGCATCCGTGCTGGCTGCTGCTCGTGCTTTTGTGGCGCGAGGTGATATTGTTAGGCACCTCGCAATTCCCGGCAAAGAACCTTTTGAGACCCCTGAACTGTTGCTCGAAATTGCAAGAGCATTTCATGCAACACCAGAAGTCGAGAGGCCAGCTTCACTGGGGGTAATTTCTGCCTCTCTTCCTGGTATCCAGCAATGGTTGCCAAAGTTTGATCAAGCGCCTTTATGCTGGCTTGCGTTGAGTGTGGATGTTGAAGGTTCTGGCCTTCGTGCTGGTGATCCACTGCGCGTGCTCGACGCGGCGGTTAGTGGACGAACAAGTGGCGGCACCAAGGCTGTTGCCGTGAATACGACTTTCACCGCTGAGACGCTTGAAGCGGTGGTATCCCTTGCAACCCGCCTTCAGGACTATGCAATTGATCAGTGGGCCGTTTGCCCACTGATGGTGCCAAGAGGACTGAGTATGCACTCTGTCGTATCCGAGGGGACGCTTGAGCGGCTTGTTCTCCGGCTCGGCAAGCTGACTGATGTCGCCGCTCGCGTCGTCGTGGAAACTGACCCGGATTCCTTGAGGCGGCTAGTTGGTGAGACGCGCTGGAACATAATAAACACAAATGTCTGGCGCATTGAAGTTCTCCTGCCCAATGGGGTATGGCTGTTCGCAAGGACTCCGCGACCGGGTTACTTTATCCGAATGCGCTATGACGGTGAGCTTTTGTCCCGCCAACAATTTGCGACGCTGGGAGTCCGAGCTGGGCGCTATGGCACCTTTAGATCCTACTCCGATGTTGATGATGCACTGGAAAGAATGAGGCAAGAGCGAATCGCATCCGAGAAGCCAGATGCTGATGCGCAACAGCATACGATTACACGATCTTTTCAGGTAGCTGCTTAACCTTCCACCAACATGAAACGCACTACTTTCATTCTCGCACTCATCGCCGCATCGGTATCTTTTTGGTGGTGGTCTTCACATCAGCCATCCTCTACCAAATTATCAGCCACAACCATTGCTCTTGAAGGCAATCCAGCCACCGTTGATCCGGTGGGGGTGACGGATGTTCATAGCTCAATGGTGGCCACTGCCGTCCATTCACCACTGGCCTGGGTATCTGGTGATGGGAACTTTGTGCCCATGGTCGCTAGTAAAATAGTGATGGGGAGTGATGCGATGTCGCTCACAATCTCGCTTTCGCCACAAGCTAGTTTTTGGGACGGATCGGCTGTTCATCCATCAGATGTTATCTATTCCATCGAACGCTACCGTCGGTCTGCAAATCTCCATCGTTGGATTCTCGACCGAGTTAAAGGCATCAAAGAGTTCGATGAGAAAAAGACAGAGCACATTTCTGGTCTCACCGAAGCGGCCCCCACAACGGTGAAATTGCAGTTTGACGCACCCGAACCCGATGCTCGGCTCATGTTATGCAATCTCAGTGTCGGCATCGTGAAAGCAGGCACAGGCGAATTGCCACCGCAACCTTTCGGAGTGCAGGTGATGGGCTGCGGCCCTTATATCCCAGATGGGTTTGAGCCTGGACTCTTCAACTGTCGTTTGAAGTCAAAGGATGACTCAAAGCCAGCGCAATTGACATTCCGCGTCGTCTCTGATGATCAAGCTCGGATTCAAGGGTATCGGTCTGGCTCAATTGACATTCTCCGGCTCCGTGGGCCGATGATCTCTGAGGTCACAACATCAGTTGGTGGCAAACTACGGGCACGAAAAGACGTGCCTGGGAAAGTGAGTGTGTATCCGGCCAATGAACTGAACTATTTGATTTGCAACTGGTCGTCTCAAAAACTTGTTGGTATCGCCGCTCAAGACAGAAGAAATGTGTTGGCTCAACTCTCGGCCAAACTAGATCGCGCGAAACTTGTGACGGAACTTTATCCTGCTGGAAGCGCTGAGGCTACCGCGTCTATAGCACCTCCGATCACAGGAGCTAAGCCGCTTGCTGCGCTTGCGCCACCCTCAGCTATTGAGCCGAGCCCTCCGCGAAAATTAACTCTCGTTGCTGCCAATGACTCCGCTTCGAGACAACTTGCTGTCGCAGTTCAAAAGCAACTCAATGCAAGTGGTCTTGAGATTGACGCTGAGTTCGTCGATTTGGGCAAGCTGATCGAAAAGCTAATTAAGAAGGATTTCGATCTCATGTTGTTTTGGATTGAATTGCAGGTGCCATCGAGCGGCCCTTATGCATGGTGCTCGTTTTTCGATAAAGCTGCTCCTCTTTCGGCTTTTGGTGAAGCTCGCGATGACATCAGCGCAGCTCTAGGCCAAGCACGCGGTGTCCCAGACGATTCGCTCAGGGCGGAAGCCTTCAGCAAAGTGGTGAGCCTCATTGATGAGCACCAACAGAGTTGGGTTCCTTTAATGTCGCGCAAGGCCGTCGTGATCCACTCGGAATCAACGCTGCCCGCCTTTGACGCTAACGGAACTCCAATCAATGGAATCATACGGAAGCAATGATTTCCGAGAGCTTCTCAAGCTTCTCGGTGCTGGCGCAGTTCGCGCGATAGCGCTTTGCTTGCTCTTGCACGCAGTGGTGTTTTTTGTTTTTGACCTGCTGCCTGATGCCGCCTATTCGAGACTTGGATCATCTGCGCTTCAGAAAGATACACTCAGCGAAACGAGACGTCGCCTCGGTTTGCAAGGCTCGGCCAGTTCTCGATACATCAACAGTTTGGGCAATTTGTTGACTCTCGATCTTGGTCATTCACTACAGTCTGATTACCCGGTAGGAACTCTCCTTGCTAAGAGGTTTATCACATCACTGCCTGTTTTAGCGGCTTCGTTGCTCATCGCGCTATGCGCAATGCTGTTAGCATCACGCTGGTATTGCTGCCGTGCACTGACTGGATTCCAACAGTTAGTTCTCAAAGTGGCACCAGTTGCGCTCTTGCCTCAGTTTTCTACCGCTTCGATGTTGGCGGTTGGATCGACATTTGCCTTTGCAGTGGGAGGACTCAATGGTGTAGTCCCGTCCCAAGTCTCTGATGTTATGCTGATTGTCAGTGTAGCATTGATGCCGTCGGTTATTCTTTTCGTAGGCGCGGCACACACAGCAAGAGCAGTCGCCAATCGACCATTTGTTGTCACATACGAGAGCATTGGGCTTCCGTGGAAACGCATACGCAGCGTTTTGCAGACCAATATCCTTCAACAAATGCTGCCTTTGACGAATCGAGTAGTATTGGCCGTTGTCACCGGCACAGTATTTGGTGAGCTGGCCTTTGATCGTCCAGGTATCGGCTCGGTCTTGGCTGATGCAGTTCGAAGTGGAGACCAACCCGTCGCGTCAGGGTGGATACTCGCTGTTTCGATGCCGCTAATTGCAGTTTCTCAAACCGCCTCAGCATTTAACAAACGGTTCCCGGCGCAATGATGCTTGTAACTCCATACGGTGACAATTTGCTACAGGCTCTCGCAATTGCGACTGCCCGAACAGTTGGGCATTGCACATTGGCACTCGGAGTTTCCATGATCATCGGAACATTGGTTGCACTCTTTTGCATTGTTTTCAAAAAATCGTTTGCGCCAGTCGCCCTTACCCTGGTTGGAGTCATGGACGCGATGGGGCCGATTTTACCTCCGCTCGCCGTCCTCTCCGCACTACAAATCAAGTCCGAGTTCCTTATCTCGCTTGTGCTTGGAGCGATGACTTGGAACTCGATAGCCATATTTCTTTGGGATGAGGTCTCCACTTTGATCAATGCACCGTATGTTCAAGCTGCTCGTGTTGTTGGAGCTACTATGCCGCGCGTGCTAATTCATCACATAATCCCAAACATTTTACCGAGGATTGTGCCATTGACGCTCGCGCTATTTGTGAGCTACGCAGGCTTGATGGGTGCTCTGGGGTTTCTGGGGGTGGCAAGCGACGCGTCGCACTCCCTTGGCTTCATGGTCTATGACGCCAAAAGCTATTGTCGCCAGAATCCGGCGTATTTTATCGGGTCACTCTCAGCTTTTTTGGTTCTCATTGTGATTCCTAATTTGCTTGTGCGAGTCTTTGGTTTGCTCATCAAATAAGTAAGAGATTCATTTTGATATTCAGCTTCCCTTAGAGGGTGCTTTCATAACGCTGCATTTCTTCCAACTTGAACTTCAACGCAGGAACTCCTCTCGCAGCGCTTGCACAACGAGCCCTGCGATGTGTGGCGCAATCCTGTTCTGGCCAAGATCGGATCAAGATTGCCGGGCTCGATCACTATAGTCCACGGCCTTGCCTTGAACGCTGTGCGCACATGCTCGCGGCGATCTTTACTAGCGATCAGCATCAGCACGCGAAATTGCCGTGCACTCAACAAGTGTCGATGTCGTACCGAAGCATGAGTCGTCTCGTAAGCCTTCAGCTTTCGCAATACACAGCTCTGCCGCAGATCACGACGCTCAATCGGCATGGTGCCTCGGTCGGCTTCGAGGAAGTAGTGCATGCGTGTGACCACACCATCCGCGCGCGTGGTATCGAGAGCGAAGACCTTGTCTGGCACGACACCCACACGACGCTTGCCGGGGAGATCAACCGTCCAGCGAAACGGCTCCCGGCGATGGCCGCGTCCCTCCGGCTTGGGGAGATCGTCGCCATAAATGAGCTGCACATCCGGGCGAGTGCGGCATTCGAGTTCCAGTGAAGCCATGAAGTCACTGACCATGAGCGTGTGCTCAAGGAAGAGTCGGCCAACGCGTTTACCGCGTGTTGTCCAGTCCATGCGCTCGAAGGGCATGTTTAGATCACGACGAAGACGCCCCGCGCCACGAGAGGCGAGGCCATAGACCATGCTGCGTGATCCGCCTTCATGGTAGTAGTCGAGCTGCGCGCGGGGCCGGTCGAGATAGCCATGATGGTAGAGCAGATGCAGCCGACGAAGCACCTGCTGCTTGCTGCCACCCACGAGCTTGATCAACCACTCGGATTTGATCAACCGATGCTCGGCCACATGTCGCAGGATCTCTAGATCGCGCGGCGTGAATTGAAATGATCCAGCGGCATCAGGCGCACGCGTGAAGCGCGGGAGCCGCTGCTGTTGGTTAGCCATGTCTTGATTCTATCACGAACAAAGCCTCTCCAGGGTGTGGAGAGGCTTTGGGGTTCAAGTGGTCACCATCGTCTCGGTGCTGGCAGGGGTTCGTGTGGTGCGGCCCAGAATGAAGCTGGCAGCTTTGCTGGCGTGAGAGGCGGCGAGGATGATCCAGCGCTTGTGTTCTTTCACACGCAGCACTTCGAGCCAGGCTTGCAGGTAGGCAGCGGATTGCTCGTGCGCATCGCGAACGATGTGCGTTTCCATGCCCAGGAAGGCAGCGCCCATTTCGGCGACGAGCTCTTCCTGGGAATAGACCTTTCCTCCGAACCCGTCATGCTTGATGAGGCTCTCGCGATTCAGGCGATCAGGATGTCCTGTCGCATGAACCAGTTCGTGAAAGAGCGTGAGGTAGTAAGCCTCGGCGCTCTCGAACGAAGCGAAGGCTGGCATCTGCACCGTGTCGGTGGACTGGCGATAGCAAGCCCTGGTGCTCATACCTTCCTTGATAGTGGGTGGAAGCTGCATCTCGCTGACGACTTGCTCCGCTGCCGCGATCCGCTCACTAGCAGGGAGTTGCGGAATCGGATTGGCAGGAGGGAAGTCGATGCCTTCGATCTGCACCGCGTTGAACACGGTGTATTCGCGAAGGAAGAGCTTCTTTCGCCGCGATGGGCCTGGCTCATCGTTCGCCGCATCCTCTGAAGATGGGGACTTCGATTCGCCGACCTTGAGGACATGTGCGCCGTGCTCGCCTTTGCGGACGCAACCGCCAAGCTCCTTTGCCTGGCGAAAGGTCAGCCAATACGGTGAAGCCATGTGACGCAGACCAAGCAGCAGCACATTCACGCCGTTGTAGGTTTTGCCAGTGTGGAAGTTGCGAGGGATGCCGACTTCACGCTGCCAAGGGCAGCGCCACGGAACGACGCCGCGTTCCAGGTGTTCGATGATGAGGTTGGTGACAGTTTGATAAGGATCAATGCGCGACTCTGCGGTGCTCATGAGGGCTTCGTGGTTTGAGGTTGTCAGGAGAAGCCGACCTCGTTGATGAGGCAGACTTCAGGCTGACAACCGCCCTTCGATTTCCGAGCCGCCGCAGAGTGCTAAGCGCTCCGGCACTCAGCATACCAGAAGCACAACTACATTGGCAAATGTAGGACTTATAACGCTGAGCTGACTTTACGCTGTCCTTCGTCGCCTCAATGCGACCAACATGCTTCCAAGCAGCGTGAGCATGGCGCGGCTAGGTTCAGGAATCGTAAGAAGACCCACAAGTAGTTCCGCCCCAGTGTCTTCATACGCCCAGTCGTGTATGAAGCCAAACCCGGCGTTGTTTACGGTGAGACTCATCCAGCCGTAGAGCGTGGTTCCACCTGGAGAGGCTTCCATCTGAAACCCGAGATAGCCCAGGGAACCGACTTGAAACTGGTCTATGCCACTCCCCACATGGGTTGTGCTGCCGCTCGCCCCGGCAGCGAAGATGTTGGAACCATTGATGGCCGTCCCATGGGCGAGATTCACAATCTGGTCGGTGCCAGTTATCACGGAACGAAAGTGATCTGAGGTAGCGATCTGGGTGCCTCCGAAAAAGGGATTGACCCAGGGGCCTGTGTCCCAACTGCCCGGCTCTCCGCTGCTGGTGGCAGAGGTGACGATGTTCAGATAGATGCCATCAAAGGTCAGTGGCACCGCGACATCTCGGATGCCGCTGTAAACAACCGCAGCAGAGCCATTCGAAGCGATGAGCACCGTCATGACAAAAGCGTAGGCTGCAATCTTGTGTCTCATGGTGCGATGGAGACGCTGACTCGGAAAAAGCGGGCCTTCTTGCCAGCGATGAAAGTAGGGTAGGGCACACTCACGATCTGATAAATGCCATTGTCGCTCAGCACCACGGGCGCAGCTGTGCTGTTTTGCCAGGTGACCAAGTTGGCGCTGAACTGCGGTGTGTAAGTCAGACCAGCCGTCACATAGTCAGGGCGGCGGACAAACAGCGCACGGAAGTCCACGCCATTCGGAACGCTTTCAAAGGCAGTGATCGGCTGCCCTGTGGCTGTAATGGCTCCGCCTCCGGCGAATGTCCCGGTGTATTGCAAGACCGCAGGCCCGCTGGCATTGCTGTTGGGCAGTGTGCCAAAGGCAAACTCTGAAATATTGGGAATGCCGTCACCATCGAAGTCTTGCGTGTTGCCGGTGTTGGTGGTGGACGTGCCGAAATAGTCGTCCTTCCAAGTCGCAAACGGGGGCATATTCAGTGTGATGGTATCCTGACTCACGGCGGAGAGTTGGGTGAGGAAGCGGGTTTGGAAATAGACGGTCTTGGTGCCGTTGCCGGAACTCAGGAGGAAGGACGGGCTGGCTGTGTAGCTCTGCCAGGCAGCACCGGTAAAAGTGGGGTCTTCGCTGGCGCGGTAATCGGTGGGTGTGGGGGCTCCGTCGGTCGACAGTGTGTGGGAGAGGGTCACGGTGCGCGACGTGGTTTCTGCGGCTGCCTGGTTGACGCTGTAAGCGGTGAAGCGTGGCTGAATGCCGGCATCGTCTGTGGCGGTGAAGGCTGACAGCGTGGGGCCGGTGATTTTGACCCGCATCCGCGTGTAGGGCATGGGCTGGACGATGGCAATGGAAGCCGTGACATTGAAGGCGGTGGCCGTGGCCGACTCGTTCACCGTGAAGCTCGGGTTGGTCACTGACCAGGCATCGCTGTTGATGCCTGTCGCGATGACATCCCATTGGTTGGAGGCGGCGGACAGCGCCTCGATGTCGTAGCGCAGATTCACGGCATCGAGACGCAGTGTAAAGGAGAGCTGCAGGCGGTTGGCAACCACGGCATGGCTGGGCAAAGCACTGGCTTGCTGAGGATCGGTAGCCAGGGCGTGCTCGACTAGGTTATTCATGCCATCTCCATCCGCATCGGATGCGGGATTGCCCAGAGCGATGGAGCCAAAGCGCTGAATCTCCCACAAGTCACGCATTCCATCGTTATCACGATCAAAAAGACCTCCTGGGCTGGTGGAGGCCCGAACGGCGATGGAGAGCACATTGCCCGAGGCATCAAGCGTGGTGGCGGTGGTGTTGCCACCACCATAGTCACTCGCCACCAAGCGCAGGTGCTCATCCACCTGATGGCTGACGGGCGCAGCTATCGCAGTGGTGGCGAAGAGGATGGTTAGGATATGTTTCATCGGGCGAAAGGATTCGGACCCAAAACTGGATACCCGTTATTCATTAAGCGTGCCCAGCGGTCGATGAACTCAAATTGTGTGCGACCACTCGGTTCAAACTGAGATACAAAATGCGATAGGCGATCTATTCCGCTATTGGTGCTTCTAACAGTGCCCAGAACAAAGTCGGGGAACGCACTCACCGCCTGACTGCAACCAACGAATACTGCGGGGGCCACCATGGGAACCTCGTTACCGAGGCCCGCGTCGACAATCGTAGAAGCTCCAGCAAGTGGGGTGCAAACAATTCCTCCAATCGCTGAAAGCTCGGCGGCCCTGATGCCACTCGCTACACCGTTCCTTCTCCCTTGGAAGTAGGAAAAGACCGGTCCCGCCGCTGAAGAAATGCCCCGAAGGAGAGATGGAGCGCTCTCTGCAATCTTGTTAACCTTGAGCAAGGAACGACCTATCGTATGGTTAGTAGTTCCTCCCTTGTAGAGTTTCATTGATGCCGCCCAGACAAGTAGAGTTTCGCGCGCTGTATTGAGGAACGATGCAACATCCAGCCATCGAATTTCACGTCCACTCGCATCATTGAACCCCAGCGGGTTGTTTGCTGCGTAGCTGTAACGATTGAAGGTCTGGAGATTGTCAAGACTACCAGCGACGGGATCGAGGGAGATGAAGCGACGGCTGGGGCCAAAGATATAGCGGGCACGGGCATAGTAGAAGCCGCTGCCGTCATTCATGATGCCATAGCGACCGCCCCAGATGAAGGGTTGATCGGTGGCACCATCATGCACCGTGGCTTCGCCGAAGGCCGTGGTGCCGTAGAAGTCCGTGGGTCTGCCATTCTCATCGGTCAGCGCAATCGTATTGCCGAAGAGATCGAAGTGGTAGAAGCGGACAGTCCAGGCGGAGGTGATCGCTGTGTCACGGAAGAACATCCGGTTTAAACCTTGCGTGTCCCAGACGTAGCAGGTTTCCTTGGTGCCGGTCTTTTGATAAATGGGCTCGGGGAGTGAGCCGATGGGCACGGGATTCCAGACTGTGATGATGGTGACACCGTTGATGGTCTGCGTGGTGCGCAGTCCGTTCGTGTCGTAGCGATCCGTCTCGTTGTGGCCGGGCTTGCTAAGGCTGGTGCGTTCACCGAGAGCATTCCAGCCCAGTGTCGTGATGGTGGCTCCTGTGATGGAGGAGACCTGACCACGAGCATTGTGCTGGTAGGTGTAGAGACCATCGCTCACGAGTTCTGTGTAGCCAGAGGCTCCACCCTGGTAGGTGAAGGTGCGGGTGCCAGAGGTGAGCTGCGATAGCGGGACATCGAGCGGCAAGCTGCTCTGACTCAAAGTCAGAGGCATGTCTCGGGCATCCCGTGTGCTGATGGTCTGGGCGGAGAGGGAGTTGAGTCCCTGCGAGAAGTTCGAGAGCAATGCGAGCCGATTGGCATGGTCGAAGCCCATCTGTGTTGAGCTGCCATTGGAGTGGCTCACGCTGTCCAGTGTGTCATTCTCATGGAACGTGCTGGTGGAGCTGTGCCCCTGCGAGTCGCGGACGCGCCAAGGGCGGTCACGTGAATCGTAGTCGTAGTTGACCACAAGACCCGTGGGGTAAGTCAGTTGAGTGATCTGACTGTTGCCGTTGTATTGAACACCCAGGGTGTAGTCAATACCATCGACTCGTGTCGTGATGGACACTGGGCGATTCAGCGCGTCTGGCGTGACGGTGATGAGGATGCCATCGCCACTGTTCGCGGTGCGCGTGACTTTGTGCTCGTCGTGTGTCCAGGTCTGCAACTTCAAGACAGTGCCATCGGCGTTGTAAACTTTCCGCTGCTCCAGAAGGCCGAGCGAATCATAGCTGAACTCGATGTCCCAGCGACGACAGCCAGGCAAGTCGAGCGCCGTGACTCTGCCGTCTTCATCGAACTGTCTGCGGGTGATAGCAGGCGTGGCAGAGGGAGTGCTGCGCACTTCCTCCAGCACTGGCAGATTGCGATTGCTGAGCACAGTCATCACGTTGCCACCGGCAATGCTCGGGTGGTGAACTCCCAGCGGTGGCGTGATGGTGACAGTCTGGATCCGGGACATGGGCGCGAACACACCCTCCGGGTCGGTGTAGGAGGTGTCGTCGTTGTAGGCGATGCCAAGTTGTGCTTGAGCCGTTGCAGAACCAGCCGCTCCCTGCTCGGTGACCTGCGTGATGCGGTCACCGAGATCGTAATCGAGCACCCGCCGACTGTGATGGCCTGCCGGAATCGCTAATGCGGAGGTGTCTGTATTGGCAGGGACGCTGAAGTCCGCGCTATAGGTGGCCGTTTCAACGATGCGATCTACGGTATCCCGCTTGAAATAGGCACCATGAGATGTGCTGCCATCTGGCTTCAGCGATTTCACCGCGATGACGTGATCCTCTTTGTCCATCACCGTGATCGTCTGCTTGCCATCCGCATCGGTGGTGCCGGTGACGTTGCCATTGTTGTCGGTGGTGATCGTCGTTCCTTTGCCCGTGCTGTTAGCACGCTTCTCCAAGTAGCCCTTGCTGCCATAGATGAGCGTCGAAGTGGCATTGGTGCCGCTGGTCTGTGTCTCCAGACGGCCCATGCTATCGAAGGTGCTGGACACCTGGTTCAAAGAGGTCTGAACCCCGGTGGGATGGTCGTCGAAGTCGTAGCTGAATGCGACGCGGTAAGCCAAGTTGTTGCCTTCGGAGAAGTATTTCGGCGGGTAGTAGAAGGCGACGTTGCCATTGCCATCATACTCGTAGCGATGATGCAAGCGCTTCCCGGTGTGGCCGAGAAGATCAACGCTGTCCTCGATGATGTCCGTGACCTGATTGGCATCATCGTAAGTGTAGTCTGTGCCAAAGCCGCGCTTGTCGAGATGACGGGTGAGGCGGCCTAGAGCATCGCGCTCGAAGGTTTCTTGTGCCTCATCTGCAAACTTGATGACTTTGGGCATACAGCGACCAACGCTGTCCGTGGGCAGGTAGCGAGTGATGACTTCATATTGAGTGGCACCCCGAAGATCTGTGACCTTCTGAGTGAAGCCGTTGGCGTCCGTGATGATGCTCGTGCCTTTCTGGTCGGCTTGATGCTGGGGAGAAATGATCTTGCTGATTTCGCCTTTGGGGTCGTATTCCAGGCTGGTCACACGGGCAAGCGGGTCGGTGATGCCCGTGGGAGCACTGAAATTAGACTGCGCCGGAAGCTGTGAGCTGGGCGGTGCGGTGATGTTTGTGATGTTGGTTTCCTTGCCGAGACGGTTGATAGCCTTGGTGAGGTCGCCGTTGGGATTGCGGGTGAAAATACTCTCGTTGCGTTGCCAGTCAGAGAAGCTCACGAGATTACCGGAGGCGGCGATGAGCGTGCCCTGGGCGTTGGTTTGATAACCAAACGTGGTTTGAGTCGTAGCGGCGGTCCCTTCGCGAATATCCACCACGCGACCGTTGGCGAGATAGAAATCCGTGGTGCGAGTGGCGTCGGGTGGCACCACTCGTGTGCGCTCTTCGCCAAGGTAGTTGTAGAAATAGCTGGTGACGTTGTTGCGGGCATCGCGAGTGGTTGCCACCGCACCAGCACCACCGGCATAGTAAGTGGCCTGGCAGGACTTGGTGCCGTTGTTCAATGCCATCAGACGAGGCTCGATGATGGCCGTCACATACTCGGTGTTTGGCTCATACTGGAACTCGGTAATGCGATTGGCCGTGTCTGTGGCATAGCGCAAGCGAAGGGTGGAACCGACGGGCTCAGATTCACACAGCACAAAGTTCCCGGCGTAGTCTGTCACAGTCAGATACTCGGTGTTCGGCCCGCTATAGGCGAAGTCATAGACCTTCCCGCAGGTGTCGGTGATGTAGTTGATGCGCTTCTGACCGTTCACCGTCTCGTAGGTGATGGTGATCGTTTTGCCGTGGTTGTTGCTGACGCTCTGGAGCAGCGCAATACCCGAGGCATCAACATTGCCATAGTCGAAGATCCATCTGTTCTTCTCGCCAAGAACGATGTGCCCCGCCACATCATAAAGCTGATCGTGGTAGCCCCGATTAAGACTGTAAATTTTCCCATCGGTCGCTTTGAAAAAGGTATTCACTGTGCCGTCTTCACGCAGCACCTTATACACCGTGGCCGTGATACCCTGGTAGGTGCTCTGGTAGCGATACACCCATTGCTCCCAGTTGTTTTTCCAGCGCGTTCCTTTGCGTGGTAACCCAGGTTCACCAACAGCCGATTGCCATTCCACGGAGTTGTAGAACATGATGAAGTCGAAGGGCAGGTCTTCGGCGTCCACACGCATTAAAGGCCTGGCAAAATACCGATTGCCATTGGTCACATCGACACCTTTCCACAAAAGACTGCCGTCACCATGAGACGCTGGATCACCACGATAATGCCTCTCCACCGGGCGTTCCTGCGATGGGTCGTAATAAGTGAAGGTGGCGCTGTCTCGGCTGCCGAAGTCCGTTTCCGGGCTGAGGCCGCTTGCCGGATTGAAGCACCGAGCTTGAATACGATAGTCTTCGTTAGCGAGGAATTGCACTGCGCGTGCTTCCGACGCCGGGATCGTGAAATTGAGCGTCGAACCACCGGTGACGTTCTCGGTGTGCATGACAGTGGTCTGCCAAGTCTCGAAGCTCTGATAGTTGGAACCATAGAGGCGGACGAGCAAAGCGCCGGTGCCTGTGTAAGTGCTGTCCGTGCAGCGGATCGAACAAGCGATGTCACCTGTGCTGCTGTTCACTGTAGCGGTGAACGACTGCACCACGGGCGGCACCACCGCCTGGGTCGTGACGGAGTTCAACACAACACCTCCCTGCACATAAAGTGCGTCGTTTGCCAGTGGCACAAAATTGATGCCGATTCGGTAGGAGTGACCAACGATCAGACCGGTGAAGGTGATCGAGCCGTCGAAAGTCGAATCACGAGGATAGCCAGGAGCCTTTGGTTGCTCCAAGCTCTGCTCAGCATTGGTTGCAAGGTCGCGAATGCTTGCTGTAACTTTGTCTACGCGTGACCACTGATCAGCGGTTAAGTTGAGATGTTTGTAGGGCACCTCGATGGACTGCGTTCGCGCGATTGCCGTTCCCAGAGTGGGAGCAGGAAGGGGCACGCGAATGGACAGGTTCAGGCCGGTTGTGGGAATGAACGTGCCGTTGGGAGCCGTCTTGAGAGCAATGGGAAACTGCCCGCCAGTGCTGCCAACAGTTGTTGAATATTCAATCGCTGTGGACGTGCCTGTTGATGTGTTCGGGGAGAAAGTTCCAAAGCCAGAACAGGTCAAATCCATCAAGTTGTTCAGATTGATGCCCGAAATCGTCAGGGTCACAACCCCGTCTCCAAGCACGAACGCCGATGGCGCGATAGATGTGATTTGCGGTGCCCGGTAAGAATAGGTGTAGGTCGTCGGTAGCGTTTGGTTGCCCGCAACGTCCAGGGCTTCGATCTTGAAGTAGAGGGTTTTCGTCGTCGCCAACAACGTGCTCCTGGGGTCGGGAGGGGCAAAGTTGAGAGTGTTGCGAACGCTTGGAATCGTGACACTTCGCGTGCCACCCGAGCTGACATCGTAATCTCCGGTGTTGATACCGCCTCCACTGGAGAAATTGTCATCTGAGATGTGTGCCTTCCATCGCACTTGACCGCCTTCGGGATCGCTGATGGAGCAGTTCACAGTCATCGAGTCATTGATAACCTGCATCGAGACGTTTGAAACCACCGGGGGCAGATTCACGACGTTCACGGAAAGGTTGTTTGATACCACCGTGCCGCCTGGTGCCGTCTTAATGACGACGGCCTTTGTTCCGAGTGATGAAGCTGGAACAGCAAGAAAGTCTCGTCGATTGCTCGTTCCACCGGGTTGCTCCTCGATACCAGTCGCACCGGTGATGGCAAATCCCATGCCAGTGATCAGGTTTGTGCCTGTAAGGGTAAAATTGGTCTGAACCCCTGCGCCAGCAGTGGGGGGACTGATAGCTGTGATGCTCGGAGCATTGTAAATGAACGTTGCCGTAGGAACCGGTGTGGTCTTGTTTCCATTGGAATCCAGGGCTTCCAGTCTCGCGGACAGTGTCTTACTGGACGCAAGCAAGGTGCTTCGCGGATCAGGACTGGCGTAGTTGGGTGTGTTGAATACGTTGGAAATTCGCAATGTTCTCAAGCCACCGCTGCTCACATCATAAGCCCCACTGTTCACGCCACCGCCTGACGCAAAATTGTCACCGCTAACATGGACCTTCAGCGAAACCTGCTGTCCTTCCACATCGTAAGCATAGCATTCTGCCACGATGTCATCGTTCTCTACCCAGATTGCAAAACTCGGAACTGTAGGTGGCGGATTGTAGGAAACAGTTAGGGTGGGTTTTGAACCTGTATTTTCCCTCGAATTGAACATCGCGTATGAATTCAAGGTGCCGGTGCCACTGCGTTTGAGAAGCACCCCGTGATTAGTGTATAGGCCGGAAAACCAATTTTGCACGAGCTGCGTTACTTGCCCGCTTCCATCAAAAGTGACAGTTCCAGTCGTGCTTAATGTCTTGCTATCGAGCAAGGTTGAAAAAGTTGGCCGAGTGTCCCATGTAGTGACACCTTCTGTCCAAGAACTGGTAACTCGGTATGCTGCAATCGTCGGCGTCCCAACCGCCGCGTTGGCTGTAAGAGTCAAGGTTGCCGCAGTGATCGTCGAGCCGGCAGGAATGGCCGAGAGATCGAACTTAACGGGAGCATAGCCTTCCTTGATTGCAGTGGAGGTGCTGTATCCTGCAAAGAGACTTGTTCCTGTAGCACCTGTTGCCGTCGGCGATCCTTGTAAAAGGCTCGCGTCTTCTGTGGCTGTTACCATGACTTGCGCAGCATCCAAGGGGGACGTGAAAATGATGGCAAAAAAAGTGCCAACGATTTTTCTGAATCCAACGAACGTGCTCATAAAACAAGAAAGGAGGGCTTTCGGCCCTCCTTCTGATCCTATGAAACTCGAAGTTGGGCCGTGATGTCAGGTGGTAAACGGCAAAACGCAAATAGAGTTCACCACGACAGCAGCAAACGACTTGCCGAAGGCAAGAGCGCTTTGAGCTGTGGTGGACGGAATGTTCATCAAGCCACAGGACTCGCACAATGGCACGAAAGGTCAAGGCATTGCTGGGACAAGTGCCCAAAGATCCTCGTTTTGCACTCGCTCGACCGCACTTGCGGAATCAGACAAGGGACGTGGTTAAACGATGATAGGTAGCTCGCACTCAGCCATCGCTCTAGCTTGCTCTACACCTCTGAACGCGGAGAGACAATTCGTTCTCGAGAGCGTGCAATCAGCGTTCTGAGGATACCTTCGCGAATCTCGATGTGGGCCGATTTGGAGGGTCTGTTGATGCTGACGTTTGAAAGTCGTTGACTTCAATCTCTTCTGTATTTACTAAATTACTAAATTAGTAAACAACTAAATCAACGCATGAAGATTCCAAACCATCTCAAACACAAGGCCGTAATCGTAGCCGAGGACTACGAGCGGATTGACGGCCAATACGCAGGGCACACCGACGCGATGGGGCTATCGCTTGGGCTCGCTCAGTGGAATGATAGGGGCAAGCTGGACATCTCCGCGAAGGTCTGGAGATACACGGGTGAAAAATGGTCGCGTCAGTCGGAAGAGCTTCCGCTTCATCGAGTGCTTGATTTGGCTTTGCTAATCTGTGAGGCGAAGAAACATATGCGGGAGGCCTATCGCTTTGAAAAACTCTATGACCCAAATCAAATTCAGATAGGCCGGATCGATCTTCAGGGGGAAACGATGTTCGTAACCATCAATACTGGAAACGAGATGATCGATGAGGATATGAAATTGTTCCGCGACTGCCTCAGCAAAGAAGATGAGCGTATTGCTGAGCGATTGAAGAGGTTGGCTGAGGCACTCAAGGAGTTGGGGATCGTAGCAAAATAACAGGACAAGGGGGGGGCATCGGCTCGTCTTGTGCCTCACTGTCCTTGTCCCAGCCACCGCTCCAGCTTGCCCTCCACTTCCGCGCGGGGTGTCGCGAAGCGCTCGCGACTTCGCGTGATCAGCTTCTCACGACGGCCTTGGTGGGTCTCGATGGGGGGAATGAGTTGAGCGCGTTGGAAGCTCATGGTGCCGGTGGGGGATTGGGTGCGAATGAGCGTTTCGTATCTCGGGAGGTCGATGAACTGCTCTTTGAGAAACTCATCGCCGAACTCACCGCGCAAGTGCTCGGCGTCGGCGTAGCCGACTTGGAAGGCGACAAGCGTGCGCACGTTGCCGAAGACGGCATCGCGCACGGTGGGTGAGAGTTGCGCGATGTATTGATGGCTCAGCGTGAGGTTGAGTCGATATTTGCGCGCCTCGGCGAGGATGCTGGTGAAGGACTCGGTGGCGAAGTTTTGGAACTCATCCACGAAGAGGTAGAAGTCGCGGCGCTCGGACTCGGGCTGACGACTGCGCGCCATGGCGGCGAGCTGGAACTGCGTGATGAGCAGCGAGCCGAGCAGGTTCGACTTGTCGTGACCGAGCTGGCCCTTGGCGATGTTGGCGATGAAGATGCGGCCCGTGTCCATTACGAAGGGGATGCTCACCTTGCTCTTCACCTGACCAACGATGTTGCGGATGATGGGCGAGAGCAGCAGTTGCCCCACCTTGTTCTGAATCGGTGCAATGGCCTCGCGTTTGAATCGCTCGTCATAGGACTCAAACTCGTTCTCCCAGTAGTCGCGCAGGAAGGGATCGCGCACCTGGCGCAGGACCCAGCGGCGATACGCCTCATCGGTGAGCATGCGGTTCACGCCGAGCAGGGAAGTGTTCTCGCACTGCGCCAGCGCGGCCACGGCGTTGTGCAGGATGTATTCCATGCGCGGCCCCCAGGAGTCGGGCCAGAGGTTCTTCAGCGCGCCGACGATGCCAGACGCAACGAGATGACGCTCGTCATCGTGCGCTTGCGCGAACAAGTTCAGACCGATGGGGAAGTCGGTGTCGCCGGGATGAAAATAGACCGTCTGCTCGGCACGCGAGCGCGGGATGTGATCGAGCAGTTCCTCCGCAAGATCTCCGTGCGGATCGATCAAGCCGACGCCATGCCCTTGCATGATGAGCTGGAGGATGAGGTTGCGCAGCAGCGTTGTCTTGCCCGAACCCGTTTTGCCGATGACGTAAGTGTGGTAGCGCGCGTCGCGCACGTCGAGAGCGAACGGCAGTTCGCCGCCCCAGACCTCGCGTTTGCCGATGTAAAGGTGATGCTCGTTCATGCTGCCCAAGCCAGCCGCCGCTCCTCATGAAAAGCTGTGCCAGGGCATTAAGCGCATCTGTCGTGTGGTTGATGCGTGCCCGGCAACGATCGCCAGGCAAACGTCTTGTGGATCGAACTCGGCGGGTAATCAGCGACTGGCTTCGGCGGCTGAATGGTGAGGATAGTATAGCATGCTTTTCGGCCTGGATGAGTTGAGAGAATAAGTTCTACGGTGATAGGCTTGCCAATCGAAATGATTAGTAGAACTTGGCCGGATGCGTTAACGAGCAATTGCGTTGTAACCTATTATCAATTCGCTGGCCCATGCAAATAGTTGCCGAATCACTTGATGATCTCTTCTCCCGGGTATTTGAGCGACTTCTATCAAGTAAGACGCGGGTTCGAGCTACCCGGGGTGAAACCATAGAGAGAATTGGAGTCCTTTTGAAACTCAAGAATCCTCGTGCCAGACTAAGTCGCACCGAGTCACGAGGAAAGGTCTTTAGCGCGCTTGGAGAACTGCTCTGGTATCTGTCTGGAAGTAACAAGATGGAGCACATTGCATACTACCTCAAAAAGTATCGGGATGAAGCGGAGGATGATGGCACAGTCTGGGGAGCCTATGGCCCACGATTGGTCAGCCTCCACGGCAAGCATAACCAAATACAGAATGTCTGTGAGTTACTGAAAATAAACCGCACGTCCAGACGGGCTGTCGTGCAACTTTTCGACGGAGGTGATATAGCCAACCCGCATCTTCTCGAATGTAGGAAGAAGGAGATTCCCTGCACTTGCACTCTCCAGTTCCTAGTTCGGAAAGACAGGCTTCATATGTTCACTTCAATGCGCTCAAACGATGCATATTTCGGTCTCCAGCACGACGTCTTCGCATTCACAATGATGCAGGAACTGGTAGCTAGGGCTATAGGGATCGAACTCGGGTCCTATCATCACTTCGTTGGAAGCTTGCACTTATATGATAGGGATTTCCAGGCTGCCGGGAAATTCATGGACGAAGGGTGGCAAGCGAATCTTCCGATGCCTGCAATGCCAAATGGGGATCAGTGGGAAAATGTTGAGAAGCTTATATCGGTTGAAAAGAGAATTCGACTGAGCAAAAAGGCCATCTGGTGTGAAACAAAGCTGCCAGGCTATTGGGATGATTTGGCCAGACTTCTCTACGCCTTCCGACTGCTGAAGAAGGACGACCAAAAGGGTATTGGAGCGATACGTCAGCGGATGCACTCGAAAGTATTCAACACTTACCTACAGCCTCGGAAGAAACGTCCGGTCGTTGCTGGGCCGCTGTCACAGCCTTCGTTTGACCTTCCACCGTCAATTGCATCGAATGCCGACTCGACCAAGTAGCAGCTATACAATGACGCGCTTTGAAAACGAACAGAGGAGTGTTCTTCGGGGGCTTCTCCGCAGCCTTAACGATGAAAACGTGGCAACACTTGGCTTGATACCTTGGGCTTCTCCTGTTCCGACATTCGGAGACCTTGGGTGTTCCAAAGTCGCGACGCTTGGCCTCAATCCTAGCAACCGCGAGTTTGTTAGTCTTGATGGATGCGAATTGACTGGTGAAGCACAGCGCCTTCCTACATTGAGGTCTCTTGGACTTGATTGTTGGGCGAGCGCATCGCGAAAGCATCACGATTTGATTCTCGAAGCATGCTGGAGCTATTTCAAACGAAGCCCATACGACGGATGGTTTGGGCAGCTGGATTTCCTGCTTCAGCGGATGAATGCGTCATACTATGGAAGCCGTTCAACTATCGCCTGCCATCTCGATTTGATTCCTTTTGCTACAATCGAAAAATGGACAGCACTAACCACAGACTCGCGAAGGTTGTTACTAGAGATCGGGGCTGATGCACTGGGCCGACTTCTGAAAGCCTCTCCGGTGAAGACGCTGGTAGTCAATGGGCGATCCGTTATCGATCAACTTTTCAAAATCACTGACTTTTCGGCAGCTATGGATGAGATGCCAATGTGGGCTTTGCGACGAAAAGGTGAGCCAACTGTAAAAGGATACTCTTTTTCTGGAGTGTTAAGAGTAGTCCACGGTATCTCCCTTGAACGGGAAGTCAGAGTCCTCGGCTTCAATCACAATCTGCAAAGTTCGTTTGGAGTTACGTCCCACGTTCGATCTGAAATTGCTAACTGGATCGAAAAATCCCACATCTGAAAAGACTATGAGACCCAAAGACTTGCAGGACTTTAATCGCATACGTGGCCTTTTGATTCAGCATTCAGCGACTGAACGGTCGTTACCAGGTGTGCCAACGTCACAGCATCTCAACGCATTGGTCGAACAAATTGTGGAGAGTCGACGCCGCGTTCGTTATCTGGAAATGCTCACATGTCGAATCCATGATCCTTGCTGTAGTGATCCAACTAGCATCGCTTTCGACCCACTGAAAACGGCCGCAGGCATGCATAGACATGGAGACCTTGAGGGCGCGTGTTGGTTGGTCTTTTTGGCAACCCATTTTGGCAAAACCCGTCGCAACGGGTGGATGGTTGTGGCCCGCGTCTACGGGGCACTCGGAAAGGGGAGACTTTGGAGTTGGGAACGTGTGATGCAGTCACCTCACGAATTCTTGACTTGGTTCAACGCAAATACTGAATTCATTCGCCCAACTACTGGGGCGGCATTTGGTAATCACAGAAAGTATGAGAGCCTTCGAGCTGATTCGAATAGGGGCTCCGGGGCTGTATTTGAGAGTTACATCGACCTAGTGCAAGAGCACGGTGGGCACCAAGGTTTGATAGGGCAGGCTTTGGCAGACGCTGACAATTCACCGCAACTCGCGTTTGAGCGCCTCTTCAACCACTTGAGTAGAGTGAGGTCCTTTGGTAGAACGGCCAAATTTGACCTACTTTCGACATTATCGAAGCTTCGGATACTGCCGATTCTCCCCGGCCATCCGTATCTAGTGGGTGCTACTGGCCCTCTCCGTGGGGCAAGGCTCCTCTTTTTTGCCAATGCATCTGCCGCTGCAAGTGTATCGGTGTTGAGTGAAGCTGTCACACGTCTTGGATCCTCACTGGACGAGAGAATGGATGTCCTGGAGGATGCGTTATGTAATTGGCAAAAAAGTCCGTCGAAATTTGTGCCGTTTCGAGGGTAGTTTTATATTGTGAGGGAATCCCATGTGTAACGGCGCTTGAGAGAGTTCAAGTAGGAGTGCTTGAGTCGTCCGGAATGCTGCAATTGCCCAACAACGATTCCCGGTGAAACACCAACACGTCGAGCAAACTTGATGACCGATTCAACGGTGGTGCGCATCCGTCGAAGTTCGGCCTGATGCTCATGTGGGATAATGCATCGTGTGGCGAATGCGTTGGCCTCATCCTCAAAGCGGCTCTCATCTGTGTCTTCCATTTCGATGAAGAGTTTAGAACTGTCGTGAAGGATCAGATGTCCCGCCTCATGGAAGAATGCGAACCAAAAATGATCGTCAGACAGGTATCGGCAACTCAGGACGATCATTGCTTTGTCTGGATTCAGGAATCTGGTTGCGGCCGTTGCATGACAACCAGAGGGATTCTTGACCAAAACGACGGCAACTCCACACGATGCGCAAATCTCGATTAGTCTTGGAAGAAACAAGGCAGGCGACTTTTGTCGTGTCAGCGGCAAGATTTCGCGCAAGCAGTCTGCAAATCGAGATTTGTTCCATGGTGCGCATGTCACTAGTGATGCCTGGATGTCTGCCTGTCGTAGCCATGCAGCAAGTGACAGGGGATGTGACACATGGGACTCCGTGTGCTTGTAGGCAACGGAATCCAGAATTTTAGAATTCCGATCTCGCCATTCTGCGATTCTTGTTACCCCAAAGAATCGGAAGCAAGCTACAGCCTTCAGAAGGTCCGATCTTCCTAATTCGGTTATCCAGCCAAGCTGGCGCATTGAACTCAAAGGCAACAATGGTAACCATTGGAGCAGGTCAGCCTCAGCGTCTTTGGCTGCTGTTTCAACTTGTGCTGAGAATCCGGATTCTCGCCTCATCCAAAAAGTGGATTTCATCCCAAGCACTTTTTCAAGCAAGTCTGCAATCTCTGGCGTCACCTCAGCGGCACCACTCAAAAGACTTGCAACGAACTGCCTTGGTCGGCCAATTAGCGCCGAAAACTCAGAGAAGTCGATCCCACGAGAAGTCAGCATGGCGCTAATCGTATCCCCCGGAGGAGATGCCCAATCCGGTGCGAATGTCGATTCAAGGGTCATAGTATTGCGATTTTGGTTATTTGAACTCGCGTGACCTTAGTTTTGTCTAACGAGCCATCTTTCCGAGTCGGGCGGATTCTGTGACTTTGTCGGAACACAAGTCGATGCTTTTCGCCCAAACTCATGCTGAATCTGTCGTCAGTGCCGTCCAGTTCTTCATGGAGCAGGTCACTAGGTGCGAGATCATTCAAGGTTTCTGCTGCCCATAGATCTGCTAGTCGTGCAATCAAACACCGGGCCATGTTTTCGCCAAAACGTGTGCGCGCCTTTGCTGATTTCTCGCAGAGGGTGCGTAACTCCAGGTCTGAAAACGATAGTTCCAAGATACGTCGATAGATTAGGTATGGACATCTTCAAATCCTATTTGCATACTATTGGTGAACTCCGTCTCAATCGAACGCAGGGCGTTTCGTTAAGTCCACCCGTTGTGCCCCCACGTGTTTGGGCGAAGGACAGTCCGTCGATAGACCGGCTGGCCGCAGCGGCCGACTTCACGCGTTTGGTCATTGGCCGAGGGCGGGTAGCCCGGTGCTAGCCATGACCTTGTCCGCAAGTCGATCATGTCCATGTCGCCGGAGGAAAACGCGTGAAGTCGGGCGCTTAGCCCGAACACGTGGGGGCACCCGTGACCAGGGTCTGTCGGCGATTCGCTGCTCAGTAAAGCCCTGGAATCTGTGTTCAGCGCGCAGCGCTTCGCCGCGATTTTTCGCGCGCCCCTACATACCATGTAAATAGGGGTGGATGTAGTGGTGGAGTGTGTCGCACAATTTTTGTTTCGCGACTCAAGGACAAGGGAAGTGGCTCCATCGCATTGATGCGTGGGCCGTGCTTGTCCTTGAGTGGCTGGCTTTGGTCGCCCGTAGTCGGGGCGTGTCCTTGAGCGAGTGATGTGAGGGTGGCTCGTTGTTGTTGCTCCACGCAAAACAAAAGAGCTGCTTCGCAGCAGCCCTGTAAGTGTGGCGGTCTTGACGCCCTGGGATGGTGTGGTGTTACTCGGGGAACTCGATCTGGTGGATGTCGCGTGCGGAATGCAGGACGCGGATCACTTCGATGCCATCTTCAATTGGCCGGAAGTAGAAGCAGTATTTGCCGAAGGGATAGCTGCGGCAGTCCTTGGCCAACTCGGGTCGCGGGCGTCCGATGGTGTTCCACTTGGCCAAGTGCTCCAGCTTGGCTCGAAAGCGATGAAGAAAACGATCTGCCTGGAGCTGGCTGTCTTCGGCGATGTAATCCCAAATGTCGCGAAGGTCGGCCTTGGCGACTTCGGCATACTTGACGATAGCCATGGTGCTAGGAGACGCGTTGGCGTTCTGCGTAGGCTCTATGGCGCTCCGCGAAGAACTCATCCCAATTCATCTCGCCAGCTTCGCCACGATCAAGCTGCTCAATGCCGACCTGAATATCGCGACTCAGAGCTTCGAGCTTCGCCTGATCAGCTTCGCTGAGGCGTTCTTCGACCTGATCTTTATACATCGACACGACGTTGATGAAGAACTCATCAGCGTTGTGATAACCGTCAGTTTGAACCGTCTTGTTCACGAACTGGCTGAGTTCGTCTGGAAGTTGAATGGCTACTTGGGTCATGATGGTTGGATTGTATCAAATGGCGGGCGAGTTGTCGAGGTGGTGATGAGTCAACGCATTTTCTTGGTGGCTCATCGCAGCGAGTCATCATCGCGCACTTGTTGAGTGAGTTCCCGCAGAGCGGCGAGCATCGCTTCCCTGGCCCCTGGTTCACGCTTGGCACGGAGGGTGGCGACGCAGTTCCCCTCACGCTGCTGGTAGCGAATCGTAAGAGCCGGGCGGGCTGATGGGCTCTTCCCTTCCCCGCCGGTCTTGGTGCGGTGAGTTTCGATGCGGGCACGGATACTGTGAGTGCTCTCCCCTGCCTGGGCGGCGGTGACGAGTTCCTCCTGGAAGGTCGTGTCATCGACCTGTGCGATGCGTTGAGCCATCTCGTAGCCGATGCCGGGTGTGTGGCGCAATTCTTCCTGCAATCGCGCTGGCAACTCCAGCACGCGGAGCATGGAACTCATCCACTGCTCGCTCTTCCCTATCTCGCGCGCGAGTTCGCGCTGTGTTGATGCAGCACCTGTGTCGAGCAAGTGGCGAAGGGTCTCGGCAAGCTCCACGGCTCCAATGTTTTCACGCTGAATGTTGGAAATGAGACTCTTGAAGCGTCGGGTGACTTGGTCGTCGGGTTCACGCACCAGCACTTCGAGTTCGGTGAGGCCAACAGCCTTCGCGGCGCGATAGCGTCGGTGACCGGTGAGGATGCGATAGTGCTCGCCTTCCTGGGTGACAGTGATCGGCTCGATGATGCCGTGCTTGCGCACGGACTCGATCATGTCGTCCATGTTGCGAAAGGTTTTACGTTCGTTCTCCGGGTCTTCTTGAAGTCGTTCGATGCTGACAATGAAGCGGCCTCGTTTCGGCAATCCGCCGGTGAGTCCGGCTTTGACGAGATCGAGACGGCTTTTGCCTTCGGGTAGTTTGGTCATGCTGCTTGGGCGGTGACTTCATCCAAAGTCGATGTCGCTTCAGATGAAGGCTCCGCAGGGGCCTGTGGCCCGTTACTGAATAATTCCCGCACCTCTTCGACGAGGGCGGCCATGTCCTGCGATCCTTTCGAGAGTGGACGATAGTGGAAGATGCTGCCTCCATTCTCGTCCACCTGCGCGAGCCATCCGCAGGAGCGCACTTCGCTGCGCGCGACGGTGATGTTGTCCTGTGCGAGCAAGGTTAGCACGCGATTCCGCAAGCCGCTCAGGCGCGACAGATTGCTCAACACATGGAGCATCCTGAAGTCCTCTTGCGGGCGAAGCTTCACCAGCAACTTGTAGATGCTGGCATAGCTCTTCACGGCCTTGGTGCTCTCGAATGGCACGATGAACACATCCGCAGGAAAGATCGCGTTCTCCATGATCGGCGAGATTTGATTTGGCGAATCGATCACGATGAAGTCAAAGCGATCCGCGATGTGTTCCTCGGCGAGCAGTTGTGTGAGCATGGATGGATAGCCATCGGTCTGGCTGATCTCGCGTCCGAGGTCTTCGAGACCATCAGCGCTGGCGACGAAGGAAAGGTTCTCGAAGCCCGTGGGCTGAATGACTTCGCTCAAGCTCTGCTGTCGTGTGAGTGCTGAAACGAGCGTGCCCTCAGCGGTGAGTCCATCCCCTGCGGCGAGCCATTGCGTGACTTGCGCCTGCGGGTCGAGGTCCATGAGCAAGACGCGATGCCCGTGCCTTGCGAGTCCGCTAGCGACATTCATCGCGATGGTGCTCTTACCACAACCTCCCTTGGCGTTGATGACAGTGATGATGTTCATGTTCGTGGGTTAAATGGCTGGCTGTTAAAGTTGGCGTCCCATTGCCAGAAGTCCGGGAGCGCGAAGTGTTCGCGAAACGCGGCGAGTCGTGATGCCTCGGTGTCGAAGCCTTCGAGGGCTTTGAGCGACCAGGGCTTGGAATCGCTGCGCAGTTCCTCGCGCTGGCGATCTCGCTTCGCGATGAAGCGTGCGTAGTCGCCGGGCTGAGCTTGCTGTGTCTGCGCTTCACGCTCGGCGAGCCAGGCAAGCCAAGCTGCCCGGTGCTTGGCCTCATGGGCCTCGCGTCGTTGCGTTGTTGCCGCGAGCTGAGTGTGCAGACGCTTCTTCTCCTCACTCACCAGAAACGCATCGCCTAACTGACGGATGGCGAGTTGAAGCGATGGAAACGGGTTGCGTTGTTCGCGAGCAAGCCGCCCCAGCTCGCGGCCCCACTCGGCAGCCCGCATGGTGCCCTGGGTGGCTCGTGCCAACCGCTGCACGAAGCCCGATGCCAGCTCGGCTTCTCGTGGCGAAGGATCGTTCACCGGCTCGCCACGATTGCCGCCGTAGGCTGCGTAGAAACAGCGGGCAAACTCATAACCCTCGGGGCGAATGAAAACTTCGGTCGCCCGAAGTTTGATCGGCGCAGGCCATCGCTGCTCAATCGCTCGTCGCAACAAACCTGCGGGACTTCGTGCTGGCGCCCGGTCTGGCAACCACGCGATTTGTTGCTCAATGGTCTGCTTCGAGTGCTCACGAATCAATTTCGCTGCGGTCTTCTCACTGAACCCAATGCTGACGAGCCTTCGATGAAGCGTGTCAGCCGCCGGTTGCCTGTTTCCAGTTTCATTTCCTGGTTTCGTTTCAATACTGGTTCGGTTTTCGGACTGATCCGCTGGTTCGGAAATCGGAGCGATGGTGGTTCGATTTTCGGAGTGATCGAGACCTGGTTCGGATTCCGGAGCGATCCGGGAATCCGACCAGCACAACGCATAGGTTGCGGCGCGTTGAAACGTTGTGCGGTGATCAAAGACGCCTGCCTCAATGCGAACGATGTAGCGCTTCGCTAATGCGATGCGGATGGCCTTGGTCAAATCATCACGACTGCCGATGCGCGCATAGTTCTGAATGTGCTGGAAGGAGATGGCCACCTGCTGCCGACGACGGCCATGCTTCGTCTGAAAGCCAATCGAGTGGCGAATGATCGAGCCGACGACCTTGATCACACTGAGCGGTTCGTTTGGCGCGACGACATCGAAGAACTCATTCGGGATGTCGGTGCGATTGCCTTCGCCTTCGAAGAACCCGCTGAACACAGCGGGTGAGGTCGTGTAGTCCGCCGCGCTCCAGCGAAGTGCATAGAGAGCCGATTGACCGGCATCATGCGCGGACTTCATCCTTCCTTCGCGAACACAGTCGATGAGCTTCGCCGACAAGGCTTCATCCAGCGCCCGACGAATGCCATCATGACCCACGCCTGCCTTTTGCTCCAGCTCACGATAGGTGACTTCAATCTGCTCTTCCTGTGGATTGCCGTTGGCATCGCACCAGCCCAACGTCTTCCGCAGGAGGTAGGCCACAATGCGCACCACTCCCCGTGAGAAGTGCGGGATCACGACATCAAAGAACTGATTCGGCGTGTAGGTCGTGTTCGATGTCGGCGGCTTGAACCCCGCGAAGGCTGAAATCGAGCGGCTCGGTGCCGCCGTGCTGATGAGTGCGATCTTGTTTTCGCCAAGAGTGACGCCCATAGCGCTACATCTGAATCACTGGCGCAGCGTCCTTCGCAGCCTCGACCTTCTGCTGCTGCTCTGCCAGATGTCGCGCATACCAGCGCAACACATGATTGATGATGAAACTGCGGCTGCGCTGCTGCTCCCGCGCCAGCTGATCAACAAACGCGAGCACATCGCTCTCGAACTTCACTCCCGCTGATTTACGAATGATCTTTTCCATGCCGTCATCATATCATGAACGTGACACGCACGGTCACGCCCCCCTGTGGATAACCCAGTGACCCGCGCGCCGAACTGCTGTCAGACAAAGTTTTTCTCCCGCATCCGTGCATGGTCGTGCTGCGCTACTTTCACCTGATCGAGTGATTCGCTGCGGCAAGGCGACGGAGTGAGCAATGAAGGTCAGGTGGAAGCTGCGCAGGGCTTGGGAAGGGCGCATCGGCTGGCTTGCGTCGAACGCACAGCATTCGCACAAGCGGGACGATGGCGGCGGGATGACCGGCAAAACTTCGGGCGACCGAAGTTTTCATCTATCGTGTTTTGCCGACGGCATGGTGATCTGGCCTTCCAGTGGGCCGTGCGTGGCTTGTAAGTGATAGCCTCATTCTGGCAATCTTGCGCAATGAGAAAAAATCTGCGTGACAAAAGTCCAGCATTCCGGGTAATACTCCATAAGTCTTATGGTCGAGATTACTCACCCTTGCAGCCCCAGCTCGAAATCAGATCGGTTGATCACTGAGATGATGTCACTAATGGCACAGCAGTCGCATCTTCGGGGGATTGCCTCGAGCACCTCGACTCAACCCAGGAGAAGCGGCGGATTCCCCATGCTGATCTTGAATAGGTCACAGTCCGTGTGTGACGAAACTTCGAGCTCCAACTCCGAACCCGCCCCCTGTTGCCATGCAATCTGAAGATCGTCTTGACTACTTCACTCCTCATCACAGGCGCTCACGTTGGCTGAGCACGGTTCGCCATCCTGGAATTCGCTGGCTACAGCTTGTGGCGTTTTGCACATGGGCGTTCTCACCGATGCAAGTCGGCCGGGCCGAATGGGTGACACAGGACAATAACACCATCCCGTTTGGTGAATACGCCTGGCATTGGCTCGATGGGAACAGCACCGATCAATACACGCTCTTGTCCTCCCTGGGTTCTAGCTCCGATGCCGATGGTGATGGCTTGAGCAATGACCAGGAGGCCTCGTGGGGCACAGATCCCTACAACCCAGATACCGATAGCGATGGGCACACGGACGGAAGCGAGGTGTTTTACGACCTCACAAACCCGGCTGTGTGGAACTACTTTGCCCCACCGTCGGTTCCTGACACCGATAGCGACGGATTTGACGATAACAGTGACCCTGCGCCCAACGACTCGGCCAACTACAGTTCTACCAATCAAACTTCCTGGTATGCAGATGCCTTGAACGATGGGGACAACGACGGCACTTCGAATTTCTACGACACCACCCCTTGGCCGTCGGTTCCCACAAGTGATGACGACGGCGACGGGCTCGTCAACGGAGTCGATCCGGCACCCCAGGACTGGGTGAACTACAGCGGCTACAACAACCTCTCGTGGCCGTATGCATCCGCCCTCGACGATGCAGATGGGGATGGCTCTGCCAACTTCTACGACAGCAGTCCCTACGATCCGCCGCCCTCGGGCAATCCTCCGGGAAGCTCTCCTCCGCCCTCGGACATGGACCTTGACGGAATCCCCGACGGCAGTGATCCGGCTCCCAATGACCCGTCCAATACCAGCCCTGTCAACGGCTCAGCATGGTATGGAACGGCGGCCACCGAAAACTCCGACGGTGACAGCTTCGCGAACTTCTTTGATCCCGCACCCAGCGACTCAACGAACTACAGCAGCGCCAATTTGATCTCCTGGAACGAGGGCGCGATGAACGACGACGATGGCGATGGCCAGGCCAACTTCTTTGACAGCGAACCGTGGCCTCAGCCTGCTCCAGAGCCTGGAACGGCCACCGACGCCGACGGCGACGGGCTGACGGACGCCGAAGAGAGCGGCTACGGCACGAACAGCACGATGATCGATACCGACTCGGATGGACTCACCGATTTCGAGGAATTGCGCACCTACCACACCGATCCTCTGAATGCGTTTTCGATCCACGAGTCCCATCCCTTGACCACGCCGAATTCGACCGATTTCTACTTGGTGGACATGACAGACCAGGATGAGGGGATCGGTGACGGCATCCCCGATTGGGTCGAGACCTTCTATGGACTGAATCCCACCAATGCCTCCGACGCCTACGGCGACCTCGATGGCGATGGGGTGTCCAATTTCGACCAATATCAGGCCGGCATTCCGCTCAATGCCAACCTCGTCCGTTTCGACGCCGATCAGGACGGCATGACCACCGTTTTCGAGCAGCATTTCCAGCTTAACGACGGTGTTTTTGACGACTCCGTGGAGGACTCCGACAACGATGGTCTCTTCAATTTCGAGGAAGCCTCCCTCGTTCTCCATCCCCGCAGCGCCACCACCCGGATGGTGAATGGAATCGCATTGCTGGACTGGAGCATCCTGGTGGCGAGCGGACGCCTGCTTGCCACAGATCTCGCATCTCGTGTCAATGCCGGTGACTGGGACGCCGATGGCCTCCCCGATGCCTGGGAGCATCACTACGGACTGGAGAGCAATCCCGCTGGAGGCATGAAGATCAGAACCCCCGATGCCGCCGCCGACTACGATGGCGATGGCGTTACCAATGCCGAGGAGTTGGCGCTCGGTTTCAATCCCTTGATCCAGGAAACGCAGGCAGGCACCAATGACTCGGTTTTTGACCGCGATGGAGACGGGCTCACAGATCTATTTGAACTGCAAAACAGCCTCAATTTCAATGATGGCGATGGTGATGCTGACGGCGATGGAGCGAACGATGCACGGGAGATTGGTGACGGAACTGATCCTCACGACCAATACTCCAGCACCGTGATTCCGACAGGGCCTGATCCGTGGGCCTACCATGCATTCCCGATCAGCGGAGCAGGCGATGGGCCAGTCACCGCAGATGACTCTGACGGTGATGGCTTGCTGGACGCCTATGAAGAAACATTCTTCGGGGGCAAAACATACCGTAATGGCCGCCACGATGCGGACGCAGACGGCATTTTAGATGCCGACGAGGCAATGAGTCCAGGCGATTATGCGCCGCTTCTGTGGGACAAGGACGGCAATGGCCGCAGGGATGTTGTTCCCGCAAACGCCCTCGGAGTCGGAGCACTCATTCTGACAACCGACACACGTGCAGGAATGAAGGTCACGCGTTGATCAATCTAAATTCCCAATTCTTTTCCGTGATGAAAGCTCCAGTTCTCTACGCCACCCTCTGTCTAACTTGGATTTGGCCATCCCTCTCTGCTCGCGAATCCCCGTGCGAAGGGGAAAAGCCCCGATGTGCAGGCATTGCAGTGTCGGCGGATCCTGGCGAATCCTATCCCCATTTTTTCGACATTGAAGGAGATGCCGAAGCGGACGCCAACAATTGGGACGTAGGTTACGAGTTCAATGAAGAGCGTCAGCAATGGGTTGTTTTTCACCCCAATGCTACTGTTGAAGGAGTCATCCCTTGCCCACCCCGAAAAAGCGAACCTCCTCCTGCAGACTCACCGGAGCACAATGCCGGTGAAATGAACATGACACTCCCGACTGACGAAGACGAGGATTCTGGCTGCGCGCAGTGTGGAGGCGGGGGAAGCAATCCCCAGATCACCCAGGACGGTGCCTCTCCGACTGCCATGAATGTTGATTTTGGTTTGGGTAGAGACGCAACCGGACTTCCCTACGGGCGGTTACGATTTGGTTTTGATATGGCGGGAAGTGCGTCAACTCTCCGCCAAGCCTTGTCGTTGGACTACGCGCCAGCGGCTGGAAAGTTTGTTCTGGAGGAGTTCCAGCCGAACAGTTTCACCAAGACATTTCGAACCGACGGACGCCCCCAGGTCTTTCAAAATGACAATGTAACCCTGACCTTCTACTGGACCATCACGAATGGCATTGCCACGGAAGTGCTGCTCTACTTTGCTCCCAAAGCTACCGTCGCAGGAACTCCTCGTGATTTCCAGCCCGTTTCTGTATCCCTCAAATACTCAACTCAGGGCACGTTTGGGACACAGCCCAAAATCACGATCACGCATACAGGCTTGGCAAGCAAGACCATGTCGATCGAGGGACTCGCTACCAGTCCCACCGAGTATCAATGGCGAATGAACAAGTTCGACGGCTCCATCGTGGACGGCACGAGTTCCATGTTGCTTGGTGATGAGCTTGCCGCCTTGCGCCAGGAGTTCGGTGATCCTACGATGGAAGTCCGCGTAGCTTCGGCCGAAACGACCCCCGCAGTTCCGGGAGCGCCGCCGGTAGTGGCACGAAGCTATTTCAAGACCAATACTGGAGATGCCGATCATCCGGCCCTCCTCAAGAAGAGGGTGGTAACGACCGGAAGTGGCCAGGACTCGGTGACGCAGACCACTAAATGGACCCACCACGAAAATCCTGATCCGGCCCAGTTGTTTCAGAAGAACTTGGTCTCAAGCATGACCTACCCCGATGGCACCTGGGTTGCCTATCCCACTTATGACTCCGTCACCAAGAAGCCGACGGTGGAATTGCGTCCTTGGCTCGATGGACCTGCGACACCTACTGCTGCTTTGGCGGATCCGAATTCATGTCGGAAAACTCAAACGGAGTGGTGGATCAAGGACCTTACTGAGGTGGATTCAGACCTAAAGGGAGCCTATGTTTTGCCTGAATTCCGTCACCGCAAGGTGATCGAGTCTGCTGGAGGAACAGTGCTCTCCATTGAGCAGATAGGAACCCATGCCTGTCTTGCAAATCAATTGGGCGGGCCATTTGCGGGAGGTGGTGAACTGGCGGCTTTGAGTTCCGACTTGGCTATCATTCAGGGAAGAGTCAAATGGGACCCCAACTCACAAACCTTTAGTTCTTATGTGAAGGTGATGAGTGATGGGGCTGCGTTCGGTAATGGCGACACCGCCGCTTTCAGCGGTGAATTCGACAGTAACACGGGCATTTTCACCCTGCGCAAGAGCCTGGACGGAAAGCCTGGCTATCCCAACGAGGGTAGCTACGAAATCCAGACTTGGAATGCCATCCTCAATGAAGTTCATGACGGCGACAAGACCTTTGGATCTGTAACCATCCTCAGCCGTCAGCCAAGAGCCACACGCTACGTGGCTTCTTCAGGGGGGAGCATATCGGAGATCCGGGAGGTTCTGTATTCAGGCCCTGAGGACACTGTGGGGACAGTGGTTTCCACCACTTCGTTCGAGTCGCTCAGTGGTCACACCAAGACCACAAAGAATGGCGTCGTTGTTCGGGATGAATACCAGACCTATGCGACACTCAATGGCAAAGGCGTCGTGAAAACGCTGATCACTGATGCCGATGGTTCCGAGAGCATCACGTGGGAGGATGTCGGCACGGGCGAGATCGTTCAGACCCAATCGCCGAGCGGGATCATCAAAACTATCAGCCATTCAGGCATGACGACCACCACCTCCATATCGAATACGACGAACTCGTTTCAGGCGCGTGAATCAGAAACGCGAGACAAGCAGGGGCGGATGGTCAGTGCTATCGACCGAAATCAAAGGGTGACTGAATGGTCGTATTCCGAAGATGGCCTCATCACGACCGAAACGTTGCCAGGAGGAGCCACGAGAATTACCTCGTATTACAAAGATGGTCAGCTCAAGAGCATCACTGGCACCGCAGTCGTCCCGGAGTATCACACTTACGAGGTCAACGATGGAACGCTTGATCAACCCATCGGCTTCCGCCCGTCGGGAAGCATCACGAACGTCATCCATACAGGATCGGCTACCTCGGTGCGTGTGCGCTGGGTCACCCGAGATTTTCAAGGACGCGTCATCGCTGAACAGACCGTCGCTCCGCCACCGGTATCAGGCACCGTTGGCAAGATAACCAAGCTGTATCGCTTTTCAGATGATCAGGGTCTCGAATTCGGCAGCTTGAAGTCGGTCACGATCGCAGGCAGCGGAGTGGAGGACTTTACCCAGCGTGTTGATACGACCGGTATGGGATCCTTCATCGAGGTTCAAAGGAAAGCTGTGGGCACCAGTGACTATCAGCGCCGGGAAACGACCCGAAGTCACGTCAGTCTCAACGCGCCTGGTTACCCCAGCGCTAATTCATACTGGTGGAGCCAAGATACGGCGACTGAGTATGGTTTGGGCAGCTCTGGCAATCAATCTCGAACCTCCATTGTTCGTTCCGCCCTCAACTTGCCCGGACGAAACTCGGCCACTGTGACGATTGACCCGAGAGGCAGTCTCTCACTAAGGGAGGTAGTCTATAACAACGTCGAAGGTGGCACAAAGAACCGGGTGGAGAACCTCAAGGTGGGGCTGGCGACCGGAAATGTGTCTCTGGGCATCGTTTCAACCTTCACTTACCAAGGCGATCTTTTGGTGTCGTCTGTTGAAGGTGGTGTCACTTCCCAACATGTTTATCATCATTCGGGTCTTCTCGCGGGGCTGAAAACTTCTTCCGCAGGTTCGACCGTTTACGCAATCAGTCGAAATTTCCGCACGGTTTCCGGCCCCTCAAATACCACTCTGCAGACTGATGAGGTGGCAACCGAAACTCGTTACGGCGTGACGACCACCTATTCGTATGACAGCGCAGGGCGGGTGATTCTGGCTGTCAGTCCGGCGGGGTCAGTCCGATATGCTTATGACATAGCGGGTCGCCTGACTCATCAATGGGGCGCGACTTATCCCGTCGCCTATAGCTACTCATCGATTGATGGTCAATTGGTCAGCATGAGGACCTACAGGGAAGGGACCGGGTTCGTTGATACCACAAACGCCACCGTCCCCGCTGCTTTCGACAGTGAACCGGCGTCTGTCACCACCTGGGTGTATGACGAGGCATCCGGGGCTTTGGTGGGAAAGACGGACCATGGCGGGCGCGCCGTCACTTATCGCTACGATGCTCAGGGACGGCTTGCGCAGCGCATCTGGGCGCGCGGTGTCACTGTGACCTATGGCTATGACGCGGCGGGACGGCTCTCCAGCCAGGTCTATAGTGACGCCACTCCAGCGGTAGGCTGGACTTACAATCCCGGCGGGCAGGTGCTGAGCGTGACCGATGGTTCGGGCTCCCATCTCACCAGCTTTGGCACGGGAGGAAGTGCTACCTATCCGGCTGGCGAAAGCTATCAGCCACTTGATGCCGATTTTTCGCTGGGCATCAGCCGCCCTGCGAACATTTTTCAAAATGCGGGAACGAGTTCGACCGGCTGGAAACGAGCACAGAATCTCACCATCACCCGAAATCCTGCCGGGCCATTCAATATGAGCACGCTGGTAAACACCACCCACACCTACGCCCCCGGTGGTCTGCTTGAGACGGTGGAGGCAGACGGCGTGCGGTTCACGTATGGTTCGTATCTCGGAAACATCGCACGCACGCTCAGCGTTAGTGCCTTGAATAGCGCTGGCAGCTTCACCCCGGTGCCCTACACGACGATGAACAAGACGGTCGCAACCTCCTTTGGCAAGGCCTTCGGGAAGGTGACCTCCATCAAATACGGGGCCTCGGGAACCGCGCCTGAATCCGGTGCGAACCTCAACTACTTCAGCGGGTGGAGCTACACCTTTGACAGCGCCGGACGCCGCAGCACGGTCACCTCAGCCGCCACCGGAGCCAACATCCGCCCAGGATGGAACTGGGGTTACAACGCGCGCAGCGAGGTGGTCAGC
>JAEUHN010000051.1 GCA_016795365.1 Verrucomicrobiaceae bacterium | reverse complement strand
ACATCGAAGGCATCAAAGACCGCCCCGTGTTCAAGCGCGCGGTGAAGAAGGACGAACCGATTACCTGGGACGACATCGAAATCCCCTCCAACCGCATGACCGAACTCTGGGAACAACAGAAGTCCGTCATCGGATTGAAGTAAATCGGACGACTTATTTCACGCGCAGCAGAGGTGGAGCGTTTTTGCCCCGATTTTCCTTCGTGGCAAAGGCGTGAACCAGTCCGCTGCGCTGCTTCTCATCGGTTTCGCGGCAGACGATGAAAGTCACGATGCCGTTGCTGTCGGCATTGAGGAAATCGCGCAGCGCTTCACCTCGCAGGGTGCGAGTGCCACGATTCACACCCTGGGCGATCTCGAACCGGCCCAGCAGTTTCACCTTGGTCAAGTCAGGCAGGTGCTTCACCTCACTGCTGGGATCATGGGCTGGTGCCGCATTCCATCGAAGCGAGTTTTCGTCCCACAGGTCTTCCGACTCATCGGTGAGCCCGAACACATCGAAGATGCTGTCTGGCACCACGCTGGCGAACCCCAGATCGCTGGGCTCGATGGTCAGCGCAAGCTCCGCATCGTTGAACTTCTGCCCGGCGAACTTGCTCAAGTCGAAAGCCAGATAACCTTTACGGCAGAGATCGGGCGAGATGCTGCTGAGCTTCACACGGAAGAACGGATCGCTGCCGAAGTCGCGGTCACTCTTGCCGTTGGTCTGAATGTAGCTGTCCTTGCCGCGACCAAAGGCGGTCGAAATCACCTGCCAGCCATCGCCGCCATCCACGATCACATTTGGCTGCCAGCGATTGGGCTCATCGGCGGCTTCAGGATTCAGGCGGCTCTTGATCCAGCCATGATCCATCGACTGGCCCTTGTGCAACTGCTTCACCTCAGAGGTGCCTTTGTGGTTTACATCGACACGGCCTTCGAGCACCTGCACCATGTAATTGCCATCGTCACCAGCGCTCACACCGAAGCGCGTGCCCCAGTCCACCACCTTCGCTTTGGCAGTGTCGATGGTGAAACCCTTGGCACTGGGCGGAACGTCCGCCACCACGGTGCCACGTTTGAGCTGGCAGTTCATGGGGTCGAGCACTTCGATGGTGGCCGGTGCTTCCATTACGACTTCAGCACCGCTGTCGAACTTCAGTGTCGCCAGACCCTCCACCAGATCGAGCGTTCCAGAAGGCAGACGCGAGCCTTCGACCGTGGGCAAGCTGCTCGCGGCCCACTGACACTGCTGAGCCTTCACCAGTGTGGCGACGGTGTGTTGCTGCGACCGACCAAAGAGAAACCATCCTGCGAGCATGGCGATGCATGCAGCAGCCGCAGCGGTGAAGGCATAACGCCACAGCTGCGGCTGGGGCGAGGCCGCGGGAGGGGTGAGGAGGTCACGGGTGAGGGCTTTGTCAAACTTCAGCTCCGCATGCTGGTGCAGTGCTTCGGCGAAGAGCCGACGAGCATCGGCATCTTCACGGAGTCGGAGATCAAGGGTGGCCGCTTCGGTCTCGCTGAGTTGTCCATCAGCGAATCGTTCGGCTTGCTCCAGCAAGTGCCATCGTTCGGAGTTGTTCATCACGCACGCGCCTCCTTTTGAATGCATTCGAGGAGGGTGAATCGCACCCGGCTGAGCGCCCGATACACCGCTGCCACCGTGCTGCGAACTTGCTCCGCGATTCCATCGATCTCCATGTCTTCGAAGTAGCGCAGCATGACGAGTTGCCGATGTTCCTTGGGCAGCTTCGAGAGGCAGGTCCGCAGGGCTTCGCGACGTTCGTTCCCAGAATCGCTGAGACGTGCGACTTCGTTGTGCAGGGCATCGAGTGTCTCCTCGCTCAAGGGCAGGTGCTCGCGCTTCGTTTGACGCCGATAGGTAAGGATCTGGTGGAATGCCGTCTTGCGCGCCCAGGCGAGGAAGTGGGTCCCCGGCTCGAACTGATCGAAGCAACGCCACAGAATCATCTTGGTCTGCTGCAGGATGTCGTCGGCATCGGCGCTGCGTGGCACGAGTGAGTAAACATAAACACCCAGGGCACGATCGTGCTGGGTGAGAAGTTCGAGGAATTCCTGGGTGCGATCAGACTCTGCCATGACGAAGATGATAGTCGGAACGGGCAGAACTTTGGACAAGAAAAACGCGGGCCCGCTCATCAGGCGCTCAAGGCTTCCCTTTGGGGCGCGGCGACTTGATCAAGGCGAGGACGTTGCTGGCAGCGATGGCATCGTGAAACACAATCACCGTGCCTGGAATCTGCCCAACGGGCTCGGAGGCAGCTGGCTTTCCGGGTTCGTTTGTCGGCACTTCGGGCGCGATCGGGGGCAGATCATCGCCTGAGTCATCCAGTTCTGTTTGCACCTCGGAGACGTGACCGATGGCATTGCCGCACTGATCGAGGACGGCAGAACCACTGGAGCCCGGAGCCCAATCGGCGCTGACCTGAATGAACACCGGCACAGGCACCTGATCGGGATGCGCTTTTTGTTCGGGCGTCATCTCCTCGCGGCGAAGGAAGGGGCGTTGCATGAAGCGATTCACAATCCCGCTGGTGAAGACTCCACGGCGGTCCAATGGATCGCTGAAGCAATAAACGGGATCGCCTGGAACGACATCCCGGCCCAGGGCAAGGGGTTGTAGCTTGTTGGTCTTCAGCCGGACGATCGCGGAGTCCGTGGCGGCGTTGCAGGCCAGCACTTCGATCACAGGGATCGCATGATCATCTTCATCGACGGCCACCAGAAAGCCCTCCTTCATCGCCTCCTCGTCCACACTGATCACATGGCCGCAGGTGGCCACGCAGTCCTTCGTGATCGCGTAGCCGCCGGAGAGTTCGAGGTGCCACTTGTCACACTCCTTGCACAGGTAGTGCCAGCCAATGCGAATGTGCGCGGCGCGTGCCTTGCTCCAGATGTCACGAGAGCCGAGCTTCTCGGTGGAAGCGGCTGGCAATGTCAGGTCGCAAGACGTTCGTGACAGCTGTGTGGCCACGGATTTCATGGGCAGCAAGGCGTTGTCTTGCCGCAGCTTGCGCAGCTCTTTCTTCGTCGCGGCTTGAGGATGAGCACCCGGGCCTTCGCGATACACCGGCACGCCGGGGGCTTGGCTGTGAGCGTGGACCACAGTGATGAGCACCAATACGATGGAACAACACACTCGCTTCATGATCGTGCGGCTCAGGGCTTGGCGTTGGCTTCCCATGCGCGCCAGCACTCGATGAAGCCAGTGGCGAAGTCTTGAGGACGGGCATTGACCCAATCAGTGACGGTGGCAGGCTTAAACCATTGGCCCACTTCGATCTCGTCCGGGGCATACTTGATCGCTCCGTCGTAGGTCGCAGCATGAAGCTCGACGAATTCCATGCCCGTGCGTTCCGTGGCAGGGATCTCGGCGATCTTGGTGGTGGTCTCGACGACGGCTCCGATCTCCTCGTGCAGCTCGCGAATCGCGCAGGCGGCATAGCTTTCCCCCACATCCAGGTGGCCTGCGGCGCTGCTGTCCCAAACTCGCGGATGGGCGTCTTTCAGATGACTGCGCTTCTGGAGGTAAACATTGCCGCGCTTGTCGAAGACGAAGATGTGCACGGCGCGATGGCGCAAACCTTGGGCATGGACCTCACCGCGCGGTCTCTGGCCGATGACGACGTTGTTCTCATCGACCACGTCGAACATCTCGGACGCCTTCTGGCCGCGATCCGTGTCGGTGCGCCCTTCGAACCAGCGGGCGATCTGCACCCATTGCTCCAGAGAAAGTTGTTCGGCTCGCACCATGACGTCCACGCCGAGGGATGAGGCAAGAGCAGGCCATCCACCATTCGGGATTTCGTCGGGCAGGAGGTTCTTGAGTTGCTTGCGCCGCTGGCTGAAGCCCATCTTCACCAGGCGACGAAACAGGGCTACGTCATAAACAGGAAGCGATGCTGGATCACGAGGTGTGCAGAGGATGACGGCGCTGTCCACTTTGGGGCGAGGCTTGAAGACTTCTGGTCCCACAACGCGAATCATCTCCACGTGCCAGTGCTGCTGAACCAGGAGGCTGAGCGATCCATAGCCGTGGCCACCGAGCTTGGCGCTGAGTCGCTGACAAACTTCCTTTTGCAGCATGAAAACGCCGCGTGTCATGGGCGTGGGTGGCGTTAGAACAGCCTTCAAGATGGGGCCACCGACCGAATACGGTAGATTACCAATCACTCGCACATCGCCGTGGCGATACCAGGGGCGCATGTCGAGCAGAGTAGCGTCCTGGCGCATGACTTCGACATTGTCGCGATCAGAAAAGCGCTCCTCCAGGTTCTCCGCCAGCATGTTGTCCTTCTCCACCAGCACGAGCTTCTCCGAACGATCCACCAGGTGCTCGGTCAATGCGCCGTCCCCAGGGCCAATCTCCACCACGATGGGCGCGCGATCGGGCTGAATCTGGTCGGCGATCCAGGCGGACAGCTCCTTGTCCTGGAGGAAGTTTTGACCGAGGCTTTTCTTGTGAGCGAATGTCTTCATGAAGTGAGGAGGCAATGACGGCAGGAATGGAGAAGCGCGAGCATAGAGTCGCGACCCCGTGAAACAAGCAGGGTTTCGATCCAGAACACGACGTGCAAAACTCGATTTAGTGCTTTCCCATTCCCCTCAATCCAGGCAAAAGAACGGGCTCCACGCCATGCCTTCCGAGCCCATCACCTTCTTCAATCGTCACACCGGCCAGATCGAAACCGAGGTCGTGTATGGCGAGGGCTTTCTTCGGTTCGTGTATGAGAATCCATTGGGCAAAGCAGCCCTGCACACGTTGGTGAAGCGCGCCGTCTTTTCGAACTGGTATGGCACTCGCATGGACAGTCCGGCGAGCGCTGCGAAGATCGCGCCTTTCATTCAGACCTACGGACTCGATGCCTCGCAGTTCGCCGATCCCGTGGCCAGCTACGGCTCGTTCAATGACTTCTTTTATCGCAAACTCAAGCCCTCCGCACGGCCTGTGGACTGCAGCGCAGAGAGCCTGGTGTTTCCGGCCGATGGACGACACCTGCTGATCGAGAGCATCGCCGCGTGCGATGAGTTCTTCATCAAAGGCATCCGCTTCGAGCTCGCCTCGCTGCTGGGAGATCGTGTGCAGGCGGATAAGTTCGCGCGGGGCTCCATGCTCATCTCGCGCCTTTGCCCCGTGGACTATCATCGGTTCCACTTTCCCTGCGATGCCATCGCTCGTGAACCTTCCTTGATCCATGGCCCGTTGTATTCGGTGAGCCCCATCGCGCTGAAGCAACGCCCGAGCATTCTATGGGAAAACAAACGTGCCCTCACGCACCTTAGCACCACGACGCATGGCGATGTTTGTTACCTTGAGATCGGTGCGACATGCGTAGGCTCCATCGTGCATACCACCGGGGCGCAAACCGTGCGCAAAGGTGATGAGAAGGGTTACTTCCGCTTCGGTGGCTCGTGTGTGATCACGATCTATGAGCCCGGACGCATCGCCTGGGATGCAGATTTGATCGAGCACGGCAAGGCGGGCCGCGAGGTATATGCCTGGATGGGCGAGCGCTCGGGTTTGATTTGTTCCTGAGACAAAACTTCGGCGGAATTATACTTCCCAAGGTCGCAGGCACGCGGCAGACTCGCCGCGAACTCACTCCCGCCTATGACCATTGCCCTTGGTTGCTTTATTGGATTCGTTGCCTGGTTCTTGATGCGCTATCTCGTTGCCGGGCTTTACACGGTGAATCAAAACGAACGTGCTGTGAAGACCAGTTTTGGTCGCGCTCAGCGCATCGGTGATCTCACCACCCTGGATGATCCGATCGCGGAGCATCTCACGCCTGATCAAAAGGCGCGTTACTGCTACCCTCAGGTGCGTGTGATTCCGCCCGGCGGTCCCTACTTCAAGTGGCCGTGGGAAAAGGTGCACAAAGTATCCATCGCCACCGGAACCGTGAACATGGCCTGGGACCCCGATGATGCTTCGGCCAATCGCGGAGGCACGGTGCTCGATGCTGTGACCAAGGACCAGCTCGACGTGGGGCTGAATGGGCAGATTCGTTTCCGAGTGTCCGAGCGCAATCTCTACGCCTTCATCTTCGGCGTCCGCAATCCCTACGCGCATGTCATGGGTTATTTCGTCAGCGTCCTGCGTGAGCGCATTGCCAACTTTGAAGCGCCACCTGCTCCGCCTGCCGAAGGCACACCTCCAGACTCGGCTTCGGTGATCGGCATCTCGATCAATGACATCCGCAAGAACCTTCGCGATCTCAATGAACACATGGATCGCGAGTGCCAGTCGTCAGCAGCACGCTATGGCATGGTGCTTGATGCTTCGCTCATCACAGGCATTGATCCCCCGACCGAAGTCGAGTCTGCCCTTGCCGCCATCAACACGGCCTACAATCAGGTCTCCTCAGACATCAGTCTTGCCCAGGCCACAGCGGATCAGAAGATCGTTCAGTCCAAGCGCGCAGTGGAGATTGAAACCCTGAAAGCCCAGGCCGAGGTGGAGCCGCTCGCGCGACTCGCTGGTCAGTTGCTTGAACTCAAGAAGCGTGGGTCCGGTGCCCTTCGCGCTTACGTCCGCAATGTCCGCCTGTCGCTCTTTGATAAGGCCTCCCAAATCTTCGTGGAAACCAAGAACTCCTAATCGCCATGAATAGCTTTCAATCCTTCCTCTTCGCTATTGTTGGCACCTTCATTGGATGCACCATCGCCGTGCCCCTGCTACTTGGTATTGCTCGCCTGCTCGGGCTTTACACTGTGGTGCAAGAGCGCCGCTGTCAGGTCTATGTGCTTTTTGGCAAAGTCATCGGCACCATCGACGAGCCTGGCCTGCACCTTTTGCCATTCAAACTGGGACTGTCCGCCTTCCTCGTGAACTGGCTGGGCAAGTGCCACGAGGTCGATCTTCGCCTCGATCAAGTTTACCTGCGCAGTCAGCCGGTGAACTCCGAAGAAGGTGCTCCGATGGGCATCGGCATCTGGCATGAGATGTTTGTCAGTGATCCCGTTGCCTTCCTGTTCAAGAACACCGACCCACGTGGCTCCATCTCGGCGAATGTCAGCAATTCGACCGTGCGCTGCCTGAGCAACATGCCGCTCGCGGCCATGCTAGTGAACCGCCATGCGATGAGCGAGATCGTGCGCAACGAAGTCTCGCCCAAGTCACATGAGTGGGGCTACAAGCTCGGCAGCGTTTACATTCGCAAGGTTCACTTCCGCGACAGTGCCATGATCAAGCAGATCGAAAGCAAGGTGGTGAATCGTCTTCGTCAGGTGACCTCAGCCATCAAGCAGGATGGTGTCAATCAAGTGAGCGTGATCACCAGCAGTGCGGAACGCCAGGCGGCCGTCGAGTTCGCCAAGGCTGCTGCGGTGCGTCCTCAGATCGTCGGTGAGGTGCTTCAATACGTGGCTCAGGACGCCGAAGTGTCGCAAGGCATGTTTGAGATCCTCGAAGCTCAGAAGATGGCTGAAAGCGGCGCTAAGATCACGTTGCTTCCCGAAGGTCACGAGATGCTCAGTTCCCTCCTGGCTGCGCCCGCATCTCCCGGAGGTCGCGATCGCCCGCCACCGATTCGATAGCCCGCACGTTGATCACTTCAGCGTCTGGAGGTAGGCGACGATGTTGCGCACCTCCATCTTGGTCAGCAGCGAGGTCATCACGGGCATCGCGCTGGACGACTTGGTGCGCGTGGCGATGTCCACCTTCTTCACGCTGTTCGTGATTGGTGTCGCGGGCAGACGGAGCACGATCTCGTCGGCGGTCTCCTTGGCCAGCAAGCCGGAGACCACGCTGCCATTTTTGAGCGTGGCGCTGATGAGGCCGTAGCCCTCGGCAATCTCGCCCTGGGGATCAATGACAGCGCGCAGCAGACGCTCGGGTGTAAGCCGTGTGGCGACCTTCGAAAGGTCGGGCCCAACGGATGGCATACCCGCCGCGGTAGGATGGCACTGCATGCAGGCAGCGGTGGTGCTGCCGGAGAAAATGGCCTTGCCCTCGGCAGCGTCGCCGCCTTTCAGCGCAAGGCTCCACACGCCATGCTTCACCTTCTTCAAGCTGGAGTCCACGGCGCTGAGCTTTTTGTTGAGGCTCTTCGATTTCGTGGCCTTCACGGCCTCGTAAATATCCAGCGCGATCTCGGGAGCAGCCTCGCCTTTGACTTGTCGGTCAATCCAGCGTCCGAGGATTCTTTCCACCTCACCTCCGCGCATCGTGCCGAGCATGGCAAACAGCGGTTGTTGTTCCGCGACCACTTTCCGGTTCAACGCCTCATCAATCGCCTTCATGGTTGCCGCACTGGCCGGCTCGATCTCCACCATCGCCTGGATCGCCGCCACGCGCAGCGCGGGATCGTCGGAGTTGATCATCGAGTCGATCGCTTCCTTCACACGCGGCGCACGGGCGACGGCGAGCGTTTGCAGCGCGGTCGCGCGGGTGTCGGCGTCGAGCTTGGTATCGAGTGCCATGGGCGTGAGCTTTTCGATCGCGGGCTTGTAGTCGAGAGCACGCACGAGTTTGGCCGTGGCGGTCTGCACATCGCGCGAGGCATCGAGAATGAGCGTGTCGAACGCCTTCGCGAAGTCCTCGCGCACCGGTGCGGCATCGCGGGCAGGCAGCGCGCGATGGAAGGCCATCACGCGGTCGAACGCAAGACCCTTGGGCCAGAGCACGAGCGTCTCCAGCGCTTCCGCCCGCATCGCGGCGGGTGCTTCCTTGCGCAAGGCGTAAGCCATCAGGCGATGCGCGGCTTCGTCGCCACCGACGCGGATGTTCGCGCTGATGCTGCGACGCAGGATGGCTTCATCGGTAAGGCCGGGCTTGTCCATCACCTTGGCCAAGGCGGGCAGCGCGTCGGGGATCGAGAGATCATCGTGAATCGCGCGCGCTGCTTCACCGACGACGGTGAGATCACTGTCATTCAGAAAGGCTTCCGCACCAGTGTCCTTGATCATGCGCGCGGCTACGACGGCATCCATGCGCACGGCTTTGGATGGATACTTCGCCAGCTCTGCGAGCTTGCCTTTGCCGGCACCGCTAAGCGCCATCGCGGCAGCGTGACGCAGGAACAAATCGGCATCGTTGTTCTGCTCCGCGAGCTTCACAGCCGCATCGAATTGTTCGGCGCTGCCCAGCTTCGCCAAGGCAATGCCCGCGAGCGAACGCACGCGCGGAGACTCATCGGCGAGGAGCTTGCCAATCGCACTCGCGGCCGACTTGTCGTTGGCATCGCTCATCATGCGCGCGGTTTGAGCGCGCACTTCGGAGTCCTTGTCTTCGAGCAGCTTGGCGATGCCACTCATCGCGCTCACGTCCTTGCGCCCGAGTTGACCCACGCCCCAGATCGCATGAACGCGCGCGAGCAGCGGCTGACCTTCGTGCGCGACCGTCGTCAGCGTCGCGAGGTCGTTGCGCTTCACGAGTTCGAACTGCGCCTTCAAGCGCACGCGCTGGTCCGCGTGGCCGAGCAACTCGGCCAGCTCGTTGGTGCTGCGCTTCTTCATGCCGTCCTTGATGAGCTTGCGCACTTCCTCGCGGATCGAGTCGCTGGTGGCGTCCTTGTCATCGAGCTTGAGGATGCCGCCCTTCATGTGCGGTGCCCATTCGTTGTTGCCCCAGTCCGCACCGTAGAGCGCGCCATCGGGACCGAAGAACAAGCCCGTGATGAACGGTCCCGTGAGCACCGCGTGCGGCTCCAGCATCTTGAAGCCCGCGCCCTGTGCTTCGACTTGGAAGGCCTGCACATCCTTGCTCGACTCCGCGAGGAAGAACGTGTGCTGCCACTTCGCGCTCAACGCGGTGCCGGGATTGTATTCGAGGCCGATGGGACCGACGCTGAAGTTCGCCAGCGACGGCGTCAGATACGCAGACTGATACATGCCTGCCTCGGGTGCCTTCCACAGATTGTCCACCAGCCACGGATTGTAGCCCATCGTGTCGGCCCACGAGCGATCGCTGCGATACTGGTAGTGCATCCGCCAGCCGGAGTCCGTGCCCTCGACCACGTAGTGCAGGCGCTCCTTGTCGCCGAAGTCGCCGTCGTTATCCACGGTGAAGAGATTGCCGAACTCATCGAAGGCCAGCTCCTGCGGATTGCGCAGCCCGTGCGCGAAGACCTCGAAGCCACTGCCGTCCGGCTCAATGCGGAACACGCCGCCTTGCCCTGGATAATAGATGTGGCGACCGTCTTTCAGCTTCACGCTGATGCCCTTGTCGCCCGTGCTCCAGTAGATGCGACCATCCATGCCGAGCGTAGGCCCGTGCATGTCGTGACCGCCGTAGCCAATGTGGTAGCCGATGCCGCGCACGAGTTCTTCCTTGGTCTCAAACAGGCCGTCCTTGTTCTTGTCCGTGAGCTTGTAGAGGCTCGGCATGCAGGTCACGTAGATTGCGCCGTCGTGCCACAGCAGACCAGCCGCGAGGCCGTTGCCCAGCTCGTTGAAGCCCTCGTAAACGACCGTGCGCTTGTCGCCGATGCCATCGCCGTCGGTGTCGCTGACCTTGATGATCTGCTCCTTGAACTTCGCCAGGTTTTTCCAGGTGTCCGGCATGTTCTTTTTGATCAAGGCCTGACGGTCCTCCGCGCTCGTGAGTGCCAGCGATTCGAGCAGCCAGGTCTTGTTCTTGCGGATGTCGATCTCGCCATTGTTGCGGCGGTTCGTGTTGGTCACATACGCATTGCCTTGATCGTCCAAAGCGATGCCCACGCTGCTGCCCGTCATGCCTGTCTTCGCGAACGCCGTGGCGCTCAGGTCGCCCTTGGTCTCCACAGCTTTCGACTTGCCCGCGCCCTCAGGTTCCTGGGCGTGGGAAGCGATGGCAGTTACAAGGCAGAGAGAGACGGCAAAAAGGCGGTTCATGGGGGGCGGCGTTAACGCAAAGAACGTGCCGCGTGTTGCAGGTGGTTGCCCTTATCACAAGAACCTCTCTGGACTGTCCTCACGGCGGAGATGTCACCTTCAGATGCACGAAGCGCCGCCCCTGGCTGCCCACGGGCACGCTGGCCCTCACCTGCTGCATGGTGCCGTTGTCGGAGAGAATTTGCTCGGTGACACCAGCGTTGCTCCAACCTGTGCCGGGCAACGTGTCGCTCCATTCCACGGTGAAGACCGCACCGGCATTCAGCGCGGCGACGCTGCGGGTGTAGGTGAATTCGAAGAACGCGCCGTTGCGGATCGTCGTGACGGGCAGGGTGCTGGCGGTCGTCGGGTTCAGGCCCAGCGCCCACTCGATGAGGTTCTCCAGGCCGTCCTTGTCGAAATCAAAGCTGTCTGCTGCATTGCCCGTGTTGCTCGTGGTGCCGAAGTATTGCTGCCGCCAGCCTTGCTGCACGGTGAGCGTGGTGAAAGTGATGTCACTTCCGTAGGCCGTGGTCTCGCCGTTCTGGGCGACGAGGCGGTAGTGGTAGAGAGTGCCGGGCGTCAGGCCGGTGATGGCGGCGCTCACGGGACTGGCGCTGGTGCCGTAGCCTTGCGGCTGGGAGGTCGTGGTCTGGCCGTAGCTGGTGGTCGTGCCGTATTCGAACCACGCGCTGGTGATCACGCCGTTGGGATTCACCGTGCCGTTGAGGGTGGCGGTGGTGGCGGTGACGGAAGTGGCTGCCGTTGTGACCACGGTGGGTGCGGTGACCGCAGCACCGTAGCGAACGGTGCAGTAGTCGGAGTTGGTGCCGTTGGAGGAATCCCCCGTGACGACCACGTTGCCGCTCCCGTCCAGCGCCACCGCTTGGGCGTAGTCGTCGCTGTTGGCCGGTCCGTTGTAGCGCTTCTCCCAGAGCAGCGCGCCATCCCCCGCCGCATACTTCGCCGTGTAGTAGTCGGAGCCGCTCCCACTGCCCCAGGATACCCCCGTGACGACCACGTTGCCGCTCCCGTCCAGCGCCACCGCATTGGCACCATCGTTGCTGTTGCCCGCTCCGTTGTAGCGCTTCTCCCAGAGTAGCGCGCCATCCCCCGCCGCATACTTCGCCGTGTAGTAGTCGGAGTTGGAAGCCCCCGTGACGACCACGTTGCCGCTCCCGTCCAGCGCCACCGCTCGGGCAAAATCGTCGCTGTTGGCCGGGCCGTTGTAGCGCTTCTCCCAGAGCAGCGCACCATCCCCCGCCGCATACTTCGCCGTGTAGTAGTCGGAGTTGGTGCCGTTGTAGGAATACCCCGTGACGACCACGTTGCCGCTCCCGTCCAGCGCCACCGCTTGGGCAACATCGTCGCTGCTGCCCGGGCCGTTGTAGCGCTTCTCCCAAAGCAGCGCGCCATCCCCCGCCGCATACTTCGCCGTGTAGTAGTCCCAGCCGTTGCCTCTGGAATACCCCGTGACGACCACGTTGCCGCTCCCGTCCAGCGCTACCGCTTGGGCGTAGTCGCCGTTGTTGGCCGGGCCGTTGTAGCGCTTCTCCCAGACCAGCGCGCCATCCCCCGCCGCATACTTCGCCGTGTAGTAGTCGTTGTCGCTCCCGCTGCCGCGGGATGTCCCCGTGACGACCACGTTGCCGCTCCCGTCCAGCGCCACCGCATTGGCAGCATCGCTGCTATTTGCCGGTCCGTTGTAACGCTTCTCCCAGAGCAGCGCGCCATCCCCCGCCGCATACTTCGCCGTGTAGTAGTCGTAGCTGGTCCCATTGTAGGAATCCCCCGTGACGACCACGTTGCCGCTCCCGTCCAGCGCCACCGCTCGGGCGAGGTCGTCGCGGTTGGCCGGGCCGTTGTAGCGCTTCTCCCAGAGCAGCGCACCATCCCCCGCCGCATACTTCGCCGTGTAGCAGTCGGAGTAGGTGCCGTTGTAGGAATATCCCGTGACCACCACATTCCCGCTCCCATCTACCGCCACCGCGCGAGCCAAATCGTGTCTGTTGGCCGGTCCGATGTAGCGCTGTGCCCATTGCTCTGTGACAGGTCCGCTGGGGGTGGCCGCCGCCGTCACCGGCACATCAAACGCCCCCTCATCCGCATCATCATTCGCCAGGCTCATCGTGCCGCCGAAGGTGCCGTGCACCGTGTTCGCGAGGAAGCGCACCTGGATGGTGATCGTGGAATTGGGAACCATCGTCCAAGGGAAGGCAGTGCCCACATACTCATACACCGCAGGCAGGGTGATGCCGGACACATGCAGATCGACGGTGCCCACATTCTTCACCGTGAAGCTGCGCGTGACCGGTGTGCCCAACACAGTGCTGCCGAAGTCCACAGCGGCAGCCTGCCCGTCGGTCAGCTCCGGCGCGGTGTCATTGGCTCCGGCGAAGACGCGAATCTCCGGCACGGCGGCGGGCGTGCTGAAGGTGATGTCATTGCCATAGACCGTGCCGTCGGCGTTCTGCACCACGAGACGGCAGTGGTAGAGCGTGTTGTCGGCGAGGCTGGTGAGGTTGGCGGTCACCGCCACATCGCTGCTGCCGCTGCCGAGGTTCTGCGCGGTCGCGCTCGCGCCATAGCTGGTGGTGGTGCCGTATTCGAACCACGCGGTCGTCGTGAGGCCGTTGGGATTCGCGCTGCCGTTGAGCGTGGCGGAGAAAAGCAGCACATTCGTGGCCGCGAGCGTCGTGGCGGATGGCAGGTAAGGCCCGCCAAGGTAGCGCACGAGGGCGAAGTCGTCGTTGGTGCCATTGGATGAATAGCCTGCCAGAACGATCCCACCATTGGTCTGCAGAGCCAGCGCGTGGGCCACCGCATTACCACTGCCGACCGGCGTCGTCACCTTGCCCGTGCCGTTGAAGGTGGTATCCAGAGCGCCAGCGCCGGTCAGTCGCATCACGGCGAAGTTCCGGGGAGAGGAGTTGGCATAGCCTCCCACCACGATCCTGCCATCGCGTTGGACGGCCAGGCCGTAGGCTTCGTCGTGGGTCGGGGCGAGCGGGATCACGGCCTTGCCTGTGCCGTTGAAGGTGGTGTCCAGGGCACCGTTGGCTTGATATCGCACCACGACGGAGTCGCCCTGTCCCCCGGAAAAGGTTGACCCGGCCACCACGATCCTGCCGTCTGGTTGGAAGACGACGTCGTTTGCATAATCGTCGCTGCTGCCACTGATGGTGGTCGTTAGGATGCCATCGGCGTCAAAGGAAGCATCCGGAGTGCCCGCCGTCGTGTAGCGGACCAGGGCGAAGTCATACTGCACTCCGGATTTGGAATAGCCCGCGATGACGATCCTGCCATCCGGCTGGATGGCGATGCTCTGCGCCGCGTCGTCGAGTGAGCCGACCGGCGTGATGACCAGACCGTCACCATCGAAGGTTCCATCTATGATCCCGTTGCTCGTGCAGCGTGCCAGGGCGATCCGCGGCACGCCCTCTCCGTAAATCACAGCGCGACCGACCAGGACGATTTTGTCGTCGTTCTGCACCGCCACGTCATAAGCATACTCGTTGTTGATGCTGAAAGCGGCGGTGAACCACCCGCCCGAGCCAAAGGACGTGTCCAACACCCCGCTGGTCGTGTAGCGTGCCACTGCGAAATCCGAGTTGTCATCCGCCGTCGTTGTCCGGTAGCCCGCCACCACGATCTTGCCATCACTTTGGAAAGCCACGCTGCGCCCATAGGCGTTGGCACCGGGAAACGGCGTGGTGACCTTGCCGTTCGTGCCGAAGCTGGTATCAAGACTGCCGTTCGGCTGATAGCGCGCCAGCGCGAAGCGGTAGGTGCCGCCCACCTTCGCATACCCTGCCGCCACGATCTTGCCATCACTCTGCACGGCCAGACCCTGCGCGCTCTCGTGATCGACATCAAAGGCCGTGGTGGCGATGCCATCGGAATCGAAGGTGAAGTCCCGATCACCCGGCCCCGGTGCGGCACGTGTCACGGTCACGGTGTAAGTCTTCGGCGTTCCATCCTGCGCGGTGACGACGATGCTGATCGCATTGCCCCCCACACTCAGGCTGATCGGCGCGCTGGCGCTGCCGGAGGTGACCGTATTGCCATTCACCGTGATGGTTGCGTTTGCCTGCTCCCTCGTCGGCGTGACGGCGAGGCTCGTGGCAAGGAACGGGACGCTTGCGGTGTAGCTCGTCGTGCCGCTGGTGAAGGCCGGACTGAGCGTGCCGCTGCTCAGCACGAGGTTCGAGAGATTGGCGTTGTTGCTCAGCGCTGAGCCCGCCACGGCAAAGGTGAAGGGGTTTTCGTCGCTGTCGTCGTTGGCGATGCTGACGGTGGCGTTATGACTGCCCGCAGTGGAAGGTGCGAAGGTGATGACAAAGGTCTGCGATCCGCCGCCCGCCGCCACCGTGCTCGACCCGGGCTGCGACGTAACGCTGAAGGCACCGCTGCCACTGAGCGCGACACGCGGCGAGCCGGTGAGGTTCAAAGTTGCAGTGCCGCTGTTGATAAGGGCAAAGGTGCGTGCCACACTCCCGCCGACGACGGGTGTGCTGCCGAAGTCGGTGTGATTCACGACACTCGGAAGCGGGTCACCGTTGCTGATCGGGTTGCCGTTGCCTCTCAACTCGATCTCCGGCATCATGTTGGCAAAGACATAGACCGCTCCGGAGCCGATGCCCGAATTGTCCGCTTCATCACCATTGACCCCGGTTGCGCTGCTGTCCTCAGTGTTAGCCCCGACCACCACCGTGTCCCCCGACACGGCCACCGAGATGCCGAATTGGTCGTCTGTGCCGGTGTTGCTCGCCTTCAAGTAGGTCTGTTGCGTCCACGTCGTGCCGCTTCGCGTGAAGAAGTAGGCTGCCCCGGCGTCAGCGGCCGAATTGTCCGCTTGGGCACCGTTGATCCCGGTTGCGTTGCTGTCCTCGTTCCACGCACCAACCACCACCGAGTCCCCCGACACAGCTACCGAGGTGCCGAATCTGTCGCCCGCCCCTGTGTTACTCGCCTTCAAATAGGCCTGCTGCGTCCACGTTGTGCCGATGCGCGTGAACACGTAAGCTGCCCCAGCAAAGCTGGCTGAATTGTCTGTTTGGTTGCCGTTGACTCCGGTCGCGTTGCTGTCCTCGCCAGACGCCCCGATGACCAATGTATCGCCCGATACGGCCACGGAGATGCCGAATTCGTCGCCCGATCCGATGATACTCGCCTTCAAGAACGCCTGCTGAGTCCATGTCGTGCCGCTGCGGGTGAAGACATAGGCCGCCCCGGAGCCGGCCTGAGAGCGAGCCCCGATGACCACCGTGTCCCCCCACAAGGCAACCGACCAGCCGAACCAGTCGCCCGCGTTGGTGTTGCTCGCCTTCAGGTATGCCTGCTGCGTCCAGTTCGCCCCACTGCGCGTGAAGACATAAGCCGCACCGGAGGCGAGGGCCGAATTGTTAGCTTCGTTGCCGTTGATGCTCGTGGCGTTGCTGTCCTCATAACGAGCCCCGACGACCACCGTGTCGCCCGCCACGGCCACCGAGTAGCCGAAACTGTCGCCTGTCTCGGCGTTGCTCGGTTTCAGGTATGCCTGCTGCGTCCATGTCGTCCCACTCCGCGTGAAGACATAAGCCGCCCCGGCGTTGGTGGCTGAGTTGTCCGCCTGATTTCCGTTGACGCCCGTGGCGCTGCTGTCCTCGTTCCACGCCCCGACGACTATCGTGTCGCCCGCCACGGCCACCGAGTAGCCGAAATTGTCGCCCGCCTCGGCGTTGCTCGCCTTCAGGTAGGCCTGCTGTGTCCACGTTGTCCCACTCCGCGTGAAGACGTAGGCCGCCCCTGCGTCAGCGGCCGAATTATCTGCCTGGTTGCCGTTGACGCCGGTGGCGTTGCTGTTTTCACTCCACGCCCCAACGACCACCGTGTCGCCAGACACGGCCACCGAGTAGCCAAAGCTATCGCCCGCGCCGGTGTTGCTCGCTTTCAAGTAAGCCTGCTGCGCAATCGGATCAATCGTCAGCGGATAGCGTGCCGCGCTCTCCTCCACCCTCACCATCAACGCGCCTCCTGCTCCCAGTGCAAAGTGTGATGGCAGCACTTGCCCGTCCGCATCCCACACTTTCAGCCCGCCATAATTGAGCACCGCCGCACCGTGCCCATTACGGAAGTGGACCGTCTGCCCGTCGGCGGACAGTCTAGCCTGCAGCCCGCCGCGAACTCCCAGCACCACTTCCAGCGGCACATTGCTGGCGGCTCCTACCGGGCGGGTGTTGAGCACAAACCCATGCTCCAAGCCGCGCTGATCATTGAGGAACCACTCTTGCATGACCCCATCCCACTGGTAGCTGAGTCGCCCGCCTTCGGTCTTCACGTCCGGTTGGCTGGCCACTGAAACCTGGCTGGCACCAAAGCCATAGCTGCGCAGCTCCAGCCCCCACTGCCACGCGGCGGCCTTGGGCATCGTGGTAAAACCCCGCCGGTCAAAGTGCGTGGTCCACTGCTGGCCCTTGTTGCGAGCCTGCCAGCCACCTTCGACGGGCAGCACATTGTGCTCCCAAGATGTATGCGCCGAGCGGATGGTTGACCAGTCGGACTTGGAAAGCCCCTCCGGTGCCTTGTCAGTAGAGGTGAGTTGCTGGGTTTTACTCGAATCGTCATCCGCCGTGGAGGTGAGCCACAGGACCTCGCCGGTGGCTTCCGCTTCCAAGTCCTGCATCACCGCCTTGAGCCTGGCACCGTGGGCGCTGGGAGTGATGGTGATGCCTTCCCCCGCGTATTGCTTCTGCGCCTCGGCAACGAGTTGGCCGAAGGGAATGCTCATGGTCTGTGGGGCAGGTTCGGTGCTGAGGACGGATGCTGCCAGGACAAAGAAAATCAGGAGAGGGACACAGGTCGTTTTCATGATGATAACACACGGTTTCGCACAGAGAGAGGAAGGGACGCGGCCAGGCCGCGAAGTTGAAGGCATGAAACAGCTACCAAATTGGTGCGGGCTCACCCCAATCCCGGCGCATTCGGGCTGTTGCTCACATACCATTGGCTGTTGCCTGCATCGGTGAGCGTGGCTCTGCGGGCGGACTCCAGCACGGCGATGATGGCACTGAGGCGAGTCGATGGAATAGGCTCCGAGGGAGGGCTGAAGGTGCCGTCCTCGAATTGGAAGGCGATGATGCCGGTGTCTTGGGTGAGGGAGGCGCTGGCACGCCAGTTGATGATGCGTTTGGTGGTCATGGTGGGTGCCTGGTTTTCGGTCTGAGGCAGCGGGCCTCCACCGGACAAACCAAGCCCGGGACGAATCGTGACAGCCTTATTTCAAAAAGTTGCTGTCATGGGATTCTGCCTTGCCAATGGGTGAGCTGGAGCCCAAACATGGGCACCGATGAACACGGAATCTCACTCTGGCGACGACGCTTTGGCTGAGGGACAGACCTTGAAAATGTCGCCCGATCAAATGCAGGCGTTGCTCGCAGCAGCGGGTCAGGCGGTGACCCGTGAACTGCGTGGCTGGCAGCCGCCCTCGGTCGAGGTGCTTCAGGGAATGCTGCCGCAGTATGAAATCACGGAGTTCATCGCTCGCGGGGGCATGGGGGCGGTTTACAAGGGCGTGCAGCGTGCGCTGGACCGCACGGTCGCGATCAAGATCCTGCCGCCCGACATCGTGGAGGATGGCGAGGCGAACTATGCGCAGCGCTTCAAGCAAGAGGCGCGTGCGATGGCGAAGTTCAAGCATCCCGGCATCGTAACCGTTTATGACGCGGGGGAGACGCCCGAGGGCTTGCTCTACTTCGTAATGGAGTTCATCGAGGGCACGGATGTGGCTCATCTCGTGGCCGCTCACGGTCAGCTCCCGCCTGAGCAGGCGATCCGTATCACCACGGCGGTGTGCGATGCGCTGGCCTATGCGCACGCTCGGGGCGTCGTTCATCGGGACATCAAGCCCTCCAACATCATGATTGATGCCGACGGCCAGGTGAAGGTGGCCGACTTTGGCCTGGCCAAGATCACCACACATGAACCAGGTGGCATCACCAAGAGCAGCGTCACGATGGGCACGCCCGATTTCGTCGCACCGGAAGCGATGCTCGCCGGTGCGCTCATTGATCAACGCGCGGACATCTATGCCGTGGGCGTGATGCTCTACCAGATGCTCACCGGCCACATCCCGCGTGGTCGATTCTCCCCGATCAGCGCCGTGGTGCCGCAGAGCGATCCGAAGCTCGACGCGATCGTGGACAAGGCGATGCAGACGGACCGCGAGAAGCGCTACAGCAGCGCGGTGGAGTTGAAGGCAGATGTGGAGAGTGTCACGCCAGCAAGTGCTAGAGAAGGGAGCGCGGGCACTCCTGCCCCCTCCAATCCAACAGGCGGCGCAGCCGCGAAGAAGGATGAAGCGCCCAAGAGAGTGCGCGCTCCGCTCATCGTGGCGGCGGTGGTCGTGCTCGGAGCGGGAGCTTTCTTGTTGCAGAAGCCGGGCACTACAGGTTCCAACCAGCCACCTTCAGCCCCAGTGCCCGCTTGGGCCACCTTGAAACCGATCCCAGCCTTCCTGGAAGGACGCGCGGTGAAATTGTGGGACGCGCCCGGCAAGATTCCGAGCAAATCGAATTACCAATGGGAGGACAATGCGCTGCGGATTGATGGAGACTCACTGAGGGCCGAGGTCAACCTTACCAGCGTCATCTTCAGGGCCAGCGTGCGCATGAATCCCGATGCCGTCGATGCGCGTCTGCTCCTGCGTTTGCGGGAGGGCACTGGTCCGGATCGTGGTCATTATTATGTCTCGGTGAACAACAAGCGGGTGGAACTAGCACACACCAACAACCGGAAACTTCGCCAGTTCGGCCATTGGCTGCTCAACAAGCCATACCAGCCGGACGAGTGGCTGCGGGTGGAAGTGCGGATGATCGGCGAGACGATCATTGTCGCCGCTGATGGTGCTGTCTTGGGCATCGTGCGTGATGCACTGGCGCTGGAGCCGGGGAAGATCGCCCTTTACGGCAAGTCCAAGGCCTACTTCCGTGATGTCTCGTATATTCAACTCGATGGCGTGCCGAAGGAAGAATTGGCGGCCTTGGCTGGTTTGCCGGCCACCGCCAGCGTCGCTTCAAGAGGCTTATCATCCGCCACCAAGGAGGCACCCTTCACCAACACCCTCGGCATGAAGTTCGTGCCGGTGCCTGGGACCGATGTGCTCTTTTGCATCCACGAGACGCGGCGGCAGGATTACGCGGCGTTTGCGGCGGAGGCACCGGGCGCGGACATCAGTTGGAAGCAGGCCACGCACGGGGCGGCGAACACTCCGGCGGGCCATGGCGACGACCATCCGGTGGTAAGCGTGAGTTGGGAAGATGCACGTGCCTTCTGCGCGTGGCTGGGCAAGAGGGAAGGGCGCAGCTACCGTCTGCCGACGGACCGCGAATGGAGTTGGGCAGTGGGCATCGGAGCCCAGGAGAGCACGGATCGCGATCCCATCGGCCTGAGCCAGAAGGTGGAGGGCATGCACGCGTGGGGCACGGACTGGCCGCCGCCCGCGCGCGTGGCCAACCTCGCCGACAAGGCATTCTTAAACTGCGACCCGAAGGGCACCGTCATCCCAGACTATGAGGATGGATTCACCACGACCGCGCCGGTGATGAGTTTCCCGCCCAATGGTCTCGGGATCCACGACCTCGGCGGCAACGTCTGGGAATGGTGTCAGGATAAGGCACGGAATCAGGGCGAAACACGAGCCGCGCGCGGAGGTGCGTTCGATACCTGGAAGCAACCCAGCTTGCTGTCTTCTTATCGGGTGGAGAATCTCCCGGGTTATCGTCACCAGCTGTGGGGCTTTCGTGTGGTGCTGGAGAAACCTTGACGTTGGCCGATCTCGCCGTTCCCATTCATTCACAAGCACATGGCAGAATCTTCACCCAAAGACGACGGCAGATTCCCCACGACCGCGTGGACATTGGTGGAGCGGCTCAAGAATTCAGACACGAAGGTCAGCACACGGGCACTCAATGACCTGTGTGCTCAATATCATTATCCGCTCTACAGCTTCATTCGCTGGCGGGGTGTGAGCCATCACGATGCGGAGGATGTGCTGCACAATTTCATGGCCAAGCTGCTGCGCCTGAACGCCTTTCAGAACCTGGATGAGGACAAAGGCAGACTGAGGACTTTCCTTGTCCGATCACTGGATCGCTTTCTCATCAGTCATCATCATCGAGAGAACCGCAGGGAGGCGCGGGAGGTGCTGGCGGAGGACTTGTGCCTGGTGCTGGGGCCAGAGCTGGAGCAGCGCTATCAGGCTGAGGCCTCACCCGCTTCATTGGGGCCAGATGTAATGTTTGACCGCCGGTGGTGCGCCGAACTGCTCACGCGGGTGCTGAGGACGCTGGAGGTGGAGTTTAGCGACAAAGGCAAGGCAGCCGTGTTTCGTGTGCTGCGGCCGGTGCTGCTGACAGGCGGCAGTCTGCGCGGACATGATGCAGCGGCAATGGCTGCAAGCCTGGAAATGAGCCAGGAAGCACTGCGCACGACGCTGCTGCGAATGCTGCGTGAGTATCGAGTGCTGTTGCGCGAGGAGGTCCGCCAGACCGTGGGCTCGAACGAGGATGTCGATGCCGAGCTACAGCATCTGATGCAGGTGGTGAGCCAGACGTGACGGAGGTGCGTAGTGGTTGCCGGGTGTTGCGTGCGGTTGCGCTTATTTCGGCTTGGCGATGTCCTGCATCTTGCTGCCGGTGATGCGGTTGTCGCGCAGGGTCTGATCGGTGCCTTGCACGCTGATGCCGTTGCGGGCACTGTCGCGGAGGTCGTTGTCGATCACGGTCGTGTGCGCGGTGTCTTTGCCGATCTGAATGGCATTGCCGTTGGTGCGCTCGATGGTGTTGCCTTCGATGCGGTTGCGCTCGTTGAGGTCGGGGATCTTGCACCAGCGCCAGAGGTTCACGCCGGTGTTGCACTCGCGCATCTCATTGAAGAGCACGGCGCAGTCGTTGGCGTCGTTGAGTTCGACGCCCACATTGCAGCGCGCGAAGTGATTATGCCGCACGATCGTCTTCTGCGTGAAGTGGTCGAGATCGACGGCTTCGTCGTTGCAGTCCATGATCGTGCAGTCCTCCACGGCACTGTCTTCCACCGAGTAAAACGCGACGCCGCGACCGAAGCAGTTCTGGATGATGCAGCGAGTGACGTGGACGCCTTTCACGCGCGGTGCCGTGGGACCCTTTTCATAAGTGTAGGCTCCGACGGCCAAGACGCCGCACAGCTGCGCATGGCCCCGCACAGGCGGATCGGCGGGCGCGCGACCGCCATCGAGCGTGAGCTTCTCGATGGTCACGCCATCGGTGGCACCGCGCACCTCGATAAGGTTCGGCGCGTCTTCATCGCGGATCATCGTGCCTGCGGGCACGGGGAATTTCAGCGGGTCGCGCAGCACGACGGCGTCAGGCGTTAGCTCCTTCACGAACGCGAGCTGGTAGGGCTTCGGCTTCTTGGTGAAGGCGTCGATCTCGCCGTCGCACTCCAGGTGCAGCCTCATGCCCACGGCCAGGTGTTGCGACCGGCGCAGCGCCAGTCGTGTGGCTCCAGCGGCCACGGTTTCCCCCGACTCGGCAAAGGCCAGCGGCGGAAGCTTGAGGATCGAGGCTTCCTTGTCGTAGCCGATGAGGCGGAGCTTCTTCGCGTCTTTGATGACGAGGCCCTTGGTGATGAGGTGCTTGCCCGGCGGGATCATGACCTCGCCACCGCCTGCCTTGATCGCTTCGTCGATGAAGCCCTGGATTTCCTTCTCGCTGAGCGCAAGCGCTTGGGCGGTGATGAAGAGGCTGAGAACGACGAGAGAAGGACGCATGGGCTAAGGCCATACGTCGTGCGGGGACGTCGAATAACAGATTCCAGGCGTAAAACTAGAGTGGCGGTGGACTGGAGGCAGGCGTGAAAAGATGAAAAACAGTTTTTTCCAAGGATGTCTGCTCTGGACCGTAGCCACATCATCCATACAATCGCACCAGCCATGGAAAACCAGCCGAACCCTTCATCGCCGACTCCCGAGAACACGCCGCCTGTCGCTCCGCCCCCAGGAATGACGCAGCCGCTTCCGGGCTATGCACCTGGATTTGTGCCACCTCCACCAGGCTATGCGCCGCAGGGGTATCCCCAGCAGATGCCGATGGGCTACCCTCCTGGTTACCCGCAGCCTATGCAGGGCCAGTATCCGCAGCAGATGCCCGTGGGTTATCCGCCGGGATACATGCCGATGCAGCCGGGTTATCCGCCTGGCTATCCTCAGCCTTACCCTGGCCAACCCTATCCCGGTCAGCCCATGATGCCGCCGGGCTATGGCATGCCGCCGCACCCAGGCATGGCCACGGGTCCATTGCCTGCGCCGATTCCACCACCTCCTGCTGGATCGCCCCCTCCGTCGGCAGCTCCTGCGCAAGCGGCTCCGGCTCCAGTGCCCGCCGCTCTGGCTCCAATTCCAGCCCCAGTCCCCGTGGTCCCTTCGATTCCAGCTCCGGTCGCGGCTGCAGTTGCTCCGATGGTGGCTGCGGCACCCGCTGGCGACATTCATGCGGAGGCTCCTTCCGAAGACGGCCTTCCACATCCCTATCATCCTCCGGCAGCGCACGACTTCGGCCCTCCGCCCAAGCGCAATCACTTCGTCGAACTGTGGCGCAAGATCGGTGGTGGTTCGCTCACGCTCTCCGTAGCGATCCACGCAGGCGTCCTGCTCGTCGCTGGCTTGGTCGTGTTCACCAGCACCCAGATCACCAAGAACGTCGATTTCCTTCCCGGTGGCGGCACTGCCCAAGGGGCACAGGCTTCGCAAGACCTTCAGCATAAGGTTCAGCAGAAGCGCCGCAGCACCATCGCCAAGACCACCCCGATGAAGAAGGTGGTCAGCAACAGCCAGAACGCCAGCATCAGCCTGCCGGAGGCACCACCTGACATCCTGGATGTGCCTGATGTGAGCAGCATGCTCGGCGGCGGCAGCCTCGGTGGAGGCGGCTTTGGCAAAGGTGGTGGCGGTGGTGGATTCGGCAGCGGCATGGGCATGGGCGCGGCTGGTGGATTCGTGAGTCTGCCGCCAACGATGCGCGCTCGCTGCAGCACGGCGGAACGTCTTGAAAAGCTGCGCCAGAACGGCGGCAGCGCTGAGTGCGAGGCTGCGGTATCGAAGGCCCTTGAGTGGCTTAAGACCAAGCAGAAGAAGGACGGTTCATGGGGCGATGGGGCCAAGGCTGGCATGACCGGTCTCGCCTTGCTCTGCTACCTCGGACGCTGCGAGACGCCTGAATCGCCATTCTACGGACAGAACGTCATGGATGGCATCATGTATTTGATCGAACTCTCAAAGAAGAACGAGTGGGGCTACATTTGCGAGAATCCCAAGCCGATCTCCTCCGCCTACGAGCACGGCATCGCCACCTATGCACTGGGCGAGATGTATACGCTGGCCCGCTTGGGTTCGAAGAGCCTGCCCGGAATGCGTGAGACGTTCGAGAAGGGCGTGAAGCTGATCATTGATCACCAGAACGAATCCGGGGGCTGGGACTACTACACCGCCAACCACACGGAAAAGGGACTGAAGAACTCCAAGCGCGATGACCTCTCCGTCGTGGGCTGGCAGTATCAGGCTCTCAAAGCGGCGAAGCACACGGGGCTCAAGATTCCTGGTCTGCACGAGTCGATCTCTAAGGCCATGAAATACATTGAGTCCACCCAGACGAAGGATGGAGGATTCGGAGGCACCAGTCGCGATGCGCACTACAATCAGTGGAGCCTTACCGGAGCAGGGGCGCTTGGCCTTCAGACGCTGGCCAAGAACAAGACCAAAGCCACCAACGACGCCATCAAGTTCCTCCGCACCTTCATCGCTGCCGAGCCGCTCGACTGGAACAAGAACTGCAATCTTTACTGCTGGTATTACTACACCCAGACCTTCTTCCAGAAGGGCGGCGACGACTGGAAGTTCTACAACGAGCAGCTGCTTCCCCAGCTCCTCAACAACCAGGCCCCCGATGGCAGCTGGAAACCTGAGCGTGCCAACTGGGATGCTGGTTCCGCAGGCAACAAATACGGTGGGATTTACAAGACCGCCCTCTGCGTGCTCCAGCTCGAAGTGTATTACCGCTACCTAAAAGTCGCCGACCGCGACGAAGAGTCCTTCTTCGACAAATAGGCGAGCTATCAGACTGGAATCTCCAAGGCAGGCATCGTGAGGTGCCTGCCTTTTTTGTATCACTCCAGCAGGAACTTGAAGTCTTCCTTCGTGATGATGGCACCGCCGGTGCTGCGGTCGCCTTCGGTGCCTGCGAGGACTTGATCGAAGAGTTCGCGCTTCTGCGCTTTGAGCTGCATGATCTTTTCTTCGATGGTGTGGCGCATAATGAGGCGCTGAATGAAGACGGTTTGCTTCTGCCCCATTCGGTGGGCGCGATCGCTGGCCTGGCTTTCGGCGGCCGGGTTCCACCAGGGATCAATGTGGAAGACGTAGCTGGCGCGCGTGAGGTTGAGGCCTGCACCTCCGGCCTTGAGGCTGATGAGGAAAAGCCCAGGACCGGTGCCGTTCTGGAAGGCTTCCACGAGCTTCTTGCGGTGCTGCTGTGGCGTGCTGCCGTCGAGCCGCTGGAAGGGTAGTTGGCTGGATTTGAGGTGGGTCTCCAGAAGGTCAAGGCACTTGGTGAACTGGCTGAAGACGAGCGCGGAATGGCCTTCGGCGTTCAGTTCCTCCAGCTTCTCGACCAGGTGCTCCATCTTGGGCGACATCTCCGTGTGCGTGGGATCGATCAGCGTGGGCGACACGCAGATCTGGCGCAGGCGGGTCAGCGCTGCGAGGGCGACGATCCCTGCCTGCTGCGCGGTCTTGTCCTGGAAAGCCTCGAAGACCTCAGCACGAACATCAGCCACGGCGCGGGTGTAGAAGCGCTTCTGCTCCTCGGTGAGGTCCAGGTGGAGGTCGCTCTCCACCTTGGGCGGGAGTTCGGTGAGGATTTTTTCTTTGGTGCGGCGCAGCACAAAAGGACGCGCGCGGTCGAGCGGGTTGAAGATTCCATTTGGCTGCTTCAACGCGTTCATGAACTCGCGGTAGTCGCCGAACAAGCCGGGTAACGACAAATCAATGATGCTGTAGTATTCGCCTGCGTGATTTTCCAGAGGCGTTCCTGTGAGCGTGAGCTTGCAGCGACCTTCGAGCTGGCGCATGGCCTTGGCGCGTTCGCCTTGCATGTTCTTCACGTTCTGCGCCTCGTCGAAGATGATGCAGTCGAATTTCTTCTCGCGCAGGGATTCGATGTCGCGACGCGCGATGTCGTAGGTGGTGATGACGATGCCATCGCGGATGCCGATCAAGCTGCGGCCCTTGCCCGTGTATTCGTGAACGTAGAGGCCGGGGCAGAAGGTCTTCACCTCGTGCTGCCAGTTGAAGAGCAGCGTCGGAGGCACCACGAGCAGATGCGGGCGACGATCCTGCTCATCGTGGGCCAGCGGCTTGACCACACCTTCTTTGATCGCGGCGAGAAGCGTGATGGTTTGCAGCGTCTTGCCCAGGCCCATGTCGTCTGCGAGGCAGCCGCCAAAGCCGTGGCGGTAAAGGAAGGCCAGCCACGAGTAGCCCGCGTGTTGGTAGTCGCGCAGAGTGGCCTTGAGCGCAGTGGGCAAGGCTTCGCGGTGCAGCGTTTCGAAGGTCATTAGCGATTCGAGCACACTGCGCTCCGAGGCGGGTAGTTCGCATTCGATGCCGTGCTTTTGCAGCAGCAGCCAGTCCAGGATGCGCACGCGGGGGATGCGGACGAGGTCAGAGAGGCTCTTGCGCTTGCGGTGCTCGGGCTCGTCTTCTTCATCGCGCTGGCGATGGAGCAGATCGCTCACGCGACTGAGCCCCTGGATCGAGCTGAGGTCGATCACTCGCAGCTGGCCATCATCATCAATGAGGTGCCCGGTGCGCAGGAGTTCCTCCCACTGATCTTGTGGGATCAGATTGCCCGCGCAAGTCACCTCGGGCCTCAGTTCGAAGAAGTCCAGGCCCTCGGACTGGGTGGCACTCACGCGGCAATTCAGCGATGTGACGGCCACGGGCTTGTGCGCATACGTGAGGCGAATCTGATGTTTCTGGCAAGCCTCCACCAGCAGCGGCAGGCGCGGCAGGGCTTCAGCGGCAGGCACCATCAGCAGATCAGGATTCTGGCGCGAGCGCTCGTGAGACTCCCATTTCGCAGGCTGATCGGCACCCAGCAAATGACGTGCAAGGGCGGCTGCGATCTCTCCTTGCCGAGTAGCCCCGGTGATCGCCAGCCAACCGCGCGAGCTGGAGGAGCAGAGAATGGCGGGTTCGGTCTGCTCCTTGTCTAGGCCGAGTGTTTCTTTAATCCCGCGAATGGCGCGCTTCGATTGCCCAGGGCTGCGCATCGAGTCGTGCTTCTCCAACTCCCGCAGGAGGGCGCGACGCTCCTTGGCGTCTGGCTCGAGCACGATGCGGAACAACGTGCTCATCACCGCCTCCCGTCGGCTCCGGGCCGCGAGCAACTGAGGATCTGCCGAGTAAAGCTCCAGCGCGCCCTCGGCATGAATGATGTGGGAGAGCACATCGAGTTCGATCTCCTCGGTGCCAGCCTTCACCAGCACGTCCAGCATTGCCTTCTCGAGTCCAGGTGTGGGCATGAGTTCGATGCTTGCAGAAGCTTGTTCGGCAGTTGGTGTGGAAACATCTTCTCCTTTCCAGCGCAGACGTGGCAGACGGGCGGGCTTGCCGCTGCTGTCCTGTGCCCAGGGAGTGGTGGTGCCGTTCCAGTCTTCGATGTCGATGATCTGCTCGGCGGAGTTACGCAGGGCGGCATACGGGCTGCCGAAGCCGAGGCTTGTGGTCTTGATGAGGCGCGAATTGATCTCGTGCCACAGCTCCCAGGATTGCAGCGAAGGCAGGCGGATGACTTTCTTGGACTTCAGCAGGCAGGCCAGGCTCTGGCCCACGGGCACGAAGGGCTCGTCGGTCTCCTGGCCATCGAGCAGCAATTGCCGCCTCATGCGCAGCCCCGATCCATCCAGGTCCAGCACCACGCCCCCGCGCCAGCGAGAGGACTCGGCGGGCTCGACGCCAATCACCTTGCCCTCGTGATCGACGAATACAGGGAAACGACGGTTAGGCCGCGTGAACCAGGTCCAAAAAGCATCCTCCGAGTCGCCGAAGTTGCCCCACGTATTGATGAAGGTGCGCAGCTCGATGGGCAGGGTGGCAAAGGCATCCTGCACGCTGCTGCTGAACGAGTCTCGGAAGGTGAAGAGCTGCCCGCCTTGCGGACGGATGAGCACATGCTTCTGCGCCTGCTGGGCAGGACGCTCGGTCACCACAGCGCGTTCATCGTGCTTCAGGAGTCTCGCCTTGAGTCGTTGCGCCAGCACCCGGTTGGGCAGGCGACCGAAGGCGGTGAAGTCCTTCATGAGATGCATGCACAGCATGAGGCTGGCGAGGTGATGTGCGCAGGGCTGCACCGGGTGCATGTCGCATTGGCCTTCGATCCGATCTCCGGCCAGCCACATGCGATGGATCAAGGTGTTGAGCCTCTGAGGAAACTCGAACTCCAGCAAGCCCTCGCCTGTCCAGTGCAGGTCCGCGATGTCCCCCGTGGCCAGCAGTCCTGCGCCCTTCATGAGCAGGTCCCGAGGTGCGAGCGTCCACAGTGAGGCAGGCGCGAGCGAGTCGAGTTTGGTGAGCAGGTCAGACATGAGCGGGGGAGAGCGAGGCTAAAGAGAAGCCCCGCGCCCGCAAGATGTGCCGCATCATTTCACCACTCGAGTTCGCGCACGGGGAGACGCTTTTCATTGCGGCGCTCCTTGACGATCTGACCATCAGAGAGATTGAGCACACGGTCGGCCATCTGGGCCATGCTGGCGTTGTGCGTGATGATGACGGTGAGTGTGCCGAGTTCGCGATTGATCCGCTCGACGGCTTCCAGAACGGTGATGCCGGTGGTGACGTCGAGGGCGCCTGTGGGTTCGTCGCAGAGCAGCACCTCGGGGCGCTTCGCGATGGCACGGGCGATGGCCACGCGCTGCTGTTCGCCACCGCTGAGTTGCGATGGGAAGTGATCCATGCGGTCGCCGAGATCGACCATCTCAAGTGCTTCCTCAGGTGTCATCGGATCACGGGCGATGCTGGTGATCAGGGCCACGTTTTCGCGCGCAGTGAGACTCGGGATGAGATTGTAGAACTGGAAGACAAAGCCCACGCAGTTGCGACGAAACAAGGTGAGCGTGCGCTCGTCCGCATTCGTGAGCGGCCAGCCTTTGTAGATCAGCTCGCCTTCCGTGGGCACGTCGAGTCCTCCGAGGATGTTGAGCAAGGTGGACTTGCCACTGCCGGAGGGGCCGAGGAGCACGACGAGTTCACCGCTGAAGAACTCGATGTTCACACCGCTAAGTGCGACCACGTTGAGGTCACCAGTTTGGTAGTGCTTGCGCAGTCCGTGCGCCTGAAACACGGACTTGTCGAGGGTTCTGTCGATGTCGGGTGATGGGGGCAAGGCCTGATGGTGAACCACAGATGAAGCGGGATGCACGGGGATTTTTGTCACGATGCCTGGTGAGCGATCCGCAAGCGTCCTGCCTTGCGTCGAAGCTGGAGGCCTCGGGGAAGGTTGAGGCGCGCAGGCTCGAGGTTCGTGATCAGGGACACGGCGGCAGTGAGGAGGTCGTGGTCGAGGTCGGGGATGGCTTGGGACTTGAGCCAATGGTGGAGCACGCGGTGCTGCAAGGCTGCGTGCGCGGTGCGGAGCGCGGGGGCGAGGACGAGGCTGCCATCGGAAGCGATCAACGAGGCGCGTTCGACCAGGTCGCGGGTGAGCGTTTGCAGGCAATCGTCATCGCGTGTGGCATTTGTGGCGAGCCGCGTGAGCATGGCTGCCACATCGCGGCCGATGGCGGCGCTGAGCTGAGGGAGGAGCGACTGGCGGACTCGGTTCCGCGAGGGCGTTGGGTCGGCATTGGTCGCGTCCTCGCGGAAGGTCAGGCGATGCTGGGCGATGTAGAAGTCGATGGCAGCTCGACGGACTTGGAGCAGGGGACGTAGCAAGGTGAGGGAGGAGCGTCCGACTCGGAGCGTGGTCTCGTGTTTCATACCACCGAGACCGGTGATGCTGGTGCCGCGAAGCATGCGCATCAGCACGGTCTCAGCTTGATCATCGGCGTGATGCGCGAGGATGATGCGGGGACAGCGATGTTTGCTTGCGACCTCTGCAAAGAACTTATGGCGGGCATTGCGTGCCGCCGTCTCGATTGATGTGTGGGTGTCGCGTGCGAGCCGGCGCACATCCACGGATGCGCTTTCGCATGGATAGCCGAGGCGCTGGGCGAGGCGGCGGACGAAGCTGGCATCGGCGGTGGACGCGCGGCCACGCAGGCGATGATTGACGTGGCAGACGATGAGCTTGGCAAAGTCGAGCGAGTGCAGGTGATGCAGCAAAGCGACTGAATCACGCCCACCGGACACGCCTACGAGGTATCGGCGGGCGGGCGAGAGGTTGGTGAGGTCAAGCTGCATGGGGCGCAGCATGGGCGAGGCGTGTCACCACGTCCAGCGGGAGCCGAGGGCACCGAGGATGACATCTTCACCTGCATTCGGGCCAGCACCGCCGCTGTAGTATTCCAGGCGGGCATTGATGCTGGCATGATCACTGACCTTCCAGATCAGCTCGGCGATAGCACCAAACTCGGTCTGGGCGGTCTCTTCGCGCCAGGCAATTTCAGTCGTGCCCGCCGCGAGCAGCTTGGGCCAGAGCGGGACGCTGCCATGAAGCTGGAGGGCATGGCGGTTGATTCGCTCTGGGATGGCTTCATCGCAGTGCGGCACCCCACCACTCGGCACGCCGAAGAAGGCACGGGACTCGCGCTCGAAGGCAATGAAGTCGTGATTGAACTGCTTCAACTCCAGCGCGTAGGCGACGTAGATGTCGCGATCACGCTTGAACGGATACCAGCGGAATTGAGACTCCAGGCCGTAGCCGTCGCCGATATTGGTGTCATTGACATCCACCCGGCGGGCCAAGGCACTGGCGGTCCAAGCAAACTGGGGACCTAAGGGCACTTCGGCATTGAGGGTGATGCTTTGCTGGCGTCCGTCCATGGCCGTGAGCAGGAGGGTGTCACGAGCGGGTGCATCCCAGGCGAGGTCGAGGCCGAGGGCCATACCTTTGGCATCCTGATAGATGACTCCACCATTGCCCATGGCCCCGGTCCGATAGCCACCGACCATGAGGTTGGCCGACCAGTGGGGATCGAATCGGTGGTCGATGCCCGCCGTCACGGAGAAGACATCCTTCGTGATGCTGCGTGGGTAGAGCGAGTCGCTGAGTTCCACATTGTCCCAGCCAAATCGACCGAGGTAGCGGGTGCGTCCGATACGGGTGCTGGAGAACTGGCTGTCGATGCGCCAGAGGCGACCCTCTTCGAACTTGCCGGTGATCAGCTCCACCTCGCCGCCTGCGAGGTCATTGCGCTGGAGATCGTCCAACTGATCGCGGGCATCGAGCCGGTCTTGCTCGGGGAAGCTCGAATCATTGATGACGGAGCGGAACTCGGTGGCTGACTTGGCATACTGCTGATCATTTCGAAGAGCCTGGGCGTAGGTCAACTGGGCATCGAACTTCTGACCTGCAGGCAGGGCAGCCCTGATCTCCTCGAGCTTCTCGACGGCGGCGGCGGATTGGCCTGTCACATCCAGCACACGGGCGTGCAAGGTGCGGACTTCAGGGCATTGCGGGCACAGGGCGAGGGCTTCTGCGACGAGTCGGCTGGCCTCGTCCTTCTGGCCCTTGTCCAGAGCGTTTTCGATCGCTGTGATGAGGTTGCTCCGGCGGTCTTCGGTCAAGGCTTTGCGTGCTTGTTCGCGGTCTTCGTTGCTGAAATGGTCGTTATCGGCGATGGCCTTGAAAGCGCGCATCGCATCGGCGGTCTGGCCTGCTTCGGCTTGAGCGGCGGCCAGGTCCAGTTCGGCGGGGAAAGGGGCGCGCCCTTTCGGATAGGCAGCTTTGGCAGCCTGGAGAATCTTCACGGCTTCGTCAGCACGTCCTTGGCGCAACAGCACCTCGGCCCGGACGGTCACGGCCTGGAGGTCGCCGGGAGTTTCGGACACGGCGGCCTTGCTGAGCTTGTCTGCTTGATCGAGGTCGCTCTTGTTCAAGGCCGAACGAATGAGGTCGAGCTTCTCGTCGAGAAGGTCGGCTGCGTCTTTGCTCAAAGGGCCCGAAACCGGACTGTCGGGAGAGGGCGTCGCGGCTTCGGCGATCTTGTAGTCTTCGCTGCGAGAATCGAGTTCTGATGAAGGCACGCGGGCGAGGAGCTTGGTCGCATCGCTTTCCTTGCCTTGAGCGAGGAAGGCGTAGGCCTTGAGCACCGTGGCGTCCATGTCATCTGGTGCGACCGTGAGCGCTTGAGTGGCTGCCTTGAGGGCGGCCTCGGGATTCTTTTCGCGCAGTTCCAGCTTCCCGAGAAGCACCAGTCCCGCCACGTGGTTGGGCGACTTGGCCAGCAGACGACCGAGGGTGGCGCGACAGTCAGCGTTCTGATTCAGTTTGAAGTAAAGGCCTGCGAGCTTGGCTGCTTTTTCTGGAGAAACATCCTCAACTGCGGCGCTGGTGGCAGGGGACTGGGACCATGCGGGAGTCGCGGTTGCAAGCAATGTGGAGAGTGCCAGAACGTGGAAGCGATAACAGGGGGAATGCATGCAAGAACTTGGAATCTTGAGATGTCGAAAAATCGTTCTGGAGAAAGCTAAAGTCCGGTCAGCAGATTGTCATCCCAGAACTTGCTAGCCACCGAAAGAAGCCTGGCTGACCTTCAAGGGGCCGGGCTCTGGTTTGTTGATGGTGACAGGGCGGAGCACTTCGACCGCTTTGCGGTAGGCGGTGAGGGCTTCGTCATCGCGATTAGCGGCTTTGTAGATGTCTCCCAGCAGTTCCCAGGCCTTGCTATCGGTCGAGCCGCTAGAGGCGAGGTAAAGGGTGATGAAGGACTCAGCGCGTTCGGTGCTGCCGAAGTCGAGACTGAGCTTGCCCAGATTGAGCCAAATGGTGGTCTGCCTGAAGGCGGACTGATGCAGGAGATCATCGATAATCTTGCTGCCGACCAGTGCACGGCCTTCGCGCTCAAACAGGAAGGCCAGCCGCAAACGCGAGGCCGGTAGTGCCTTCATACAGGGCGGCACCTCGGTGCCCAGGAAGGTGCAAGCCAGCTGGGCATTCGTGGCTTCCATGGCTTCCGTGACGAGCAACTCCATCGCGGCGGCATTGTCGCGCAAAGACTCGTGTGCCAGGAGCTGGACAGCCTCGTCGTGATTGCCTTGAGTCGCTACGGATTCAGCCAGACTGAAACGGAGACGGCTGCTCGAGGGGAAATGGTTCAGGGCCGTGCGCAAGGTATTGATCAAGCCTGACTGATCGTCTGCTACCCGGTAGCGGTCAGCCAGTTCGAGGTGTTCTTCTGGCGTGGCGGTGCGGTTGGGGCTGGCAAGCAGGCGCTGGAGGGCCACGCGCGCCTCCGCTTCGAAGCCCAATGAATCGCACAAACTGGCGCAGGTCTCCTGGAGTTCTGCATCTTCGGGATGAGCGGCCGCGAGAGCCACGTAAGCCTGACGCGCCTCCTCGTAGCGATGAAGGCGCACCAGAGCAAACGCCTTGCCTTTCCGAGCTTCCGCATCGTCGGGCAGGTATCGGAGGATCTCACCAAAAGTGCTTATCGCCTGTTCCCATTCGCCCGACTGCTGCTGAATGCGGGCAATCGGACGAAGGGCGACGATGGGATCGGTGGACTGTGCCGCAGCCGCCTGGTAGTGGACCAAGGCCTTGTCCAGGGCACCTTCTTCGGTCAGGAGGTCCGCCAGCAGCTTTTGTTTGTCCAGGCTCATACCACGCTCGATGCGGTAGGCGAGCACCTGGGCGAAGTCATGCTGACGCAAAACGTCCTCGTAAAGATCAACACTGCGCGTCCATCCTTCCAGATGGTCCAGAATGGCGAGGTGGAGCCACGTATTGATCGCTTCCGTGCCGTGGTTGCTCCATTCCTGCCAGCGTGCCATGGCGGAGGCGTAGTCGCGGTAACAGCTTTCGTCATTGGCGCTGCCGAACGCCTTGCCGCTCCGGGCGAGGGCGATTGCATCAGGAATGGAGGCGTGATGGAAAGGCACCTTCAGAAGGTGGTCGGCGATCAGACGGGATGCTTCGGTGGTGCGGTCCCCGGCGTTCGCCAGTTCCACCAAGCGACGCAGGCGCTGTGGGCGCTGGTTTTCAGGCGTGCCTTGATAGCGTGCCAGTTCGATGTCGAACGCGAGGTTAGGCTGGTTGGATTCGAGCGCTAGCTTGACGCGCAGTTCATCAAGTTGGGGAGGTGCCCCGGAGGAATCAAGATTCGCATTGAGGGCGAGGCCGAGCACCTTGAGGGCCTGATCGGAGTGACGGCCCCACCGCCAGGATTCCACCGCGCGATTGGCTAGCTCCCAGGAGGGCTCGAGCTTGAACCACTCGGTCAAGATCCAACCCGACTCAGAGGGTTTTTGCAAACCGAGAGCGCGCCGCGCCAGCGCATCTGCCAAATAGCCAAAGAGTTCACGGTCCACCTTGGAGGCGTTGGCGACGAGTTCGGCGGCCACCTCAAGGGGCTTATCCGTGATTGCGCACATGATCTTCTGGTCGGCCTGCACGGCGGGATCATTGCGGACTTCGCGGTCGGTGTTGTTCAACCAGGCGCGCAGTCGCTCGCGATCTGGTTTGGGAGCCTCGGCAACAACCGTCTCCTCGGCCAGAGCTTCATCTGCCAGAGCCTTGAGGCGTTCGACCTGGCCATCTTTGTCGAGTCGATTGACCAATTCCTTTTCGTTTGGGATGAAGAACAGGGCTGCAGCCACGCACGAAACCACGATTACCCAGAGGGCCTTCGGGGAGACGATTGGACTGGAGTCAAGGTGATGCATGTTATTCTCAGGAAAGCGGCTTTTCTCTACTTTGCGACTCGGGTCAGCGAGAATCCGCACAAGGGTGGAAACTTAAACCGAAGACCCCCGGATCTGTCAACACGCGCAGTCATTTTTTCATAATTTTCACCGTTTGTTGTAACGATGTCGAAGGTTTGATCAGGAACGAGCCCCCCAAAAATGACCTCATTCTCTCGGAGATCGACCACCGAACCTTGGATCTGATCCGGGGTAAGGCGCCCAATGCTAATTTCGCCTGAGGAAGATAAGAGGTATGGCGACAGAATCGGCGATTTAGAGGGCTTCGAAAAGTCCAGGACGGTGCGTTCCTTGCCGGAGGTATGGATGTATATCTGGTCACCAATTTCATTGTAGCCAGTTATCCCTTCGGACGCGGTGAGGTTTGGGGGACCGAGGTCTTTGCTCACTCGGAACGTCCGGCACCGACCGGCGTTCATGGCGATCCACTGTTTGGGCCCCGTTTGGGTCAGTTGGGTAGCGCGTCGATCTCTCGCCAGCAAAGCGAAGTCGCGCACGGTGATGCTGTGGAGCGACTGGGCCAGGCACCATTCGTGGACATCACGGAGAGCCTTGGTGCTCTCGCCAGTCTGGACGCTATAGAAATGGTAGTAAACGTTAACCGGCTTGAGACGACGGGGCTCCTCGGTGCGCTTGAAAGTGTCAATCACCATTCGATAGCCACCGTAGAGTGGCCCTGTGAAGCCATTGGTGTAGGTGAACTCGTTTTGCACCGGAGCATAGATTTGCAGTTCGCCATCCATGAATGTGTCGGATGATGAGATCGCCGCGATTCCCTCAGCGCGTCGGCTAATCGTGGTATTACCACCGTTGAGCGATTCCAGACCCAGTGCGGACACCATCTTGAGCGCCTCACCCGAGGGGCGGCAGTTGCCGGACCACAGGAAGACTTCCAGCTTCTTGTCGGGCGCGAGCAGGGTGGACTGAATGTAGTTCACAGAGCCTTCGATTTCGCGCTTCAGATCGAAAGCTGGATACATCGACGGATCGGCAAACTCCAGCCACTGGGTGGTGTAGCCACGCCCGCCTTCCACATCGCGCCCAGGCATCCAGACGAAAGGGTGCGACCAGGCGTGGGAAGCTGCTTGCACATTGGGCAGGGCAAAGATGGTTTTGGCGATCGCTTCGTAGCGAGCGCGATCCTTGGGGTCCTGGTCTTTGAGGAGGGCTTTCACATCGGACTCAATGACGGACACGGTGACCGGGAAGGGGTAGTGCTTGAGGAATTGATCGCGGACCACCTCGGCGCACGTGGTGTCGAGGGCGCTCTTGGTGAGGGTTGTGAAGCCGTCGCCGTCGATGTGGGTGAGGAACATCCGCAGGCCGTCGCGCGTGGTGGAATCGGGAATCGGGAAGGACTGGGCGGGAAGGATGAGGGGTAGGAATGCAAAGGGGTCAACCACCGCCCGAACATCCTCAGGCGACGTGCGGAAATACAAATAGGGGTCCAGCAGCGCCCCTCCCCACGAGGCGGAGTAAATCACATCGCAGGTCATCTCGATATCGCGATGGTCGGTGGCTTTGATGGAAAGATGCACCTTGGCCCCTTCGGGTGCCTGGGCGGCCACGAGACCGTTCTTGCGAGGTTGGGCGAGCAGTGACTTGTCCACCATAGCATCATCGATTGTGTGAAAGCTGGCGGACTTCACTCCCAGCATTTCCTCGGTGCTGCCGCGGATGCCGAGGGCGGTGGTCATCACCTGGCGCTTCTCTTTGTCATCGCCGGGGTAGCCGCCCACGAAGAGGAGCTTCAGGCCCTTTTCCTTCTGCCGAACGATCCATTTCAAATACTCGTCCTGCTCGGCAAAAGGCACCTCCAGCGCGGAATCGAGGATGATCGCACAGATTCGGGCGTCCAGATCATCCGGCGGGCGCCCCGTGCCCACGTCGTGGAATTCCATTTCGTAGCCCATCCACTCCAGCGACATCTGCAGCATCTGGGCTGAGAAGGTGTCGGGTGGCCAGACGGGCGAACGCGTGGGATCACTCTTCGCAAAGCCAAAAACACAGAGCACCGTGCGGGCCACGGGTTGGGCCTTCGGAGATTCAGCCGACCACGCCTGGCTGTGAAGAGCCAGGATCAGGAGCAAAAGAGGAGTCAAGGACGATAGTTTCGACGTCACGGCAAGGCGGGCAGGCTAGTTCCTCTCGTGTGCGGTGGGTCGAAACACAATCTGAAAACGGGCACTCAGGCAAGGCATTGCTGAAGTATGAAAATAATGGAAATTCATGGTCGTCTGGTAGTATTCGCCTGATCGGGATCGGGCGGCGCATGAGAGACAACCAACTCGCCAGGATGCTCAAATCTCGTGATTGCTCCGGCGTTAATAATTAGATATAGTTTACTTTCAAGCCATGCCCATCCCTGCCGACTCACCTCGCACCACCAACCCTCTCAAGGGGCCGAAGACGCGCACCGCACCGCGTCCCTTGCGGCCCCAGGTCGAGGAGAGTCACCTCAAGGAAGACATGGCAGGTGGGGGGATGCTGCTCTTCGCCGTCCTCCATCTGCTGGCATTGTTCTCCTATGACGCTCGCGATTTGCCATCGTGGGTTTGGGGGTGCCCGACGGACTCCCTGAACGAAAACCCGGCCAATTTCATCGGCCGCACCGGTGCGATCGCGGCTCATTTTTCCTTCATTATCATGGGCGTGGCCACTTACGCCCTGCCGTTCTCATTGACGTGGTTTGGCGTCTGCAAGCTGGTCTCCCACGCCCGGATTACGCTGCGGCATTGCCTGGGATTGTTCTTCGTGCTGCTCGCTGGCGCGGCCCTGTTCGATGTGACCGGCTGGGGTGCAGCCTACATTGGCAATCGCAGTCCCTTCGGCGGGGGCGGAGCGGTGGGGCGTCTGATCGGCGGCACTCTGGCTCTCAATATCCTTGGCCCTGTGGGCTCTCTCATCGTCCTAGGACTCGTCTACACTACAGGACTGATCTTTGTCTCCGGGATGCACCCGTCCCAGGTGATTGCCAGCCTTCGCGAGCAGATCCCCCAGGCCCTTGCCTGGATCTGGAGCAAGCTGAATCGCCCGGCCACCAAGATTGAAATGGAACCACCGCCCGAGGTTCCGGCATCGCGTGGCCGGACACGGCAGAAAGGTGCGGTGCCTTCGTCGATCGGTTCCTCCACTGCCACTGAGCCGCCGGCCGAAATTTTCACCAATCAGGAGCTGCCGTTGAGCTTCGAGCCGGAGCCCAAGATCATCGACTCCTCGGCACCTAAGTCGCAGACGAAGGACGATGCGAGCAAACCTCCGCTCGCCGAAGTGTGGGCGAAGAAGCGCGCGCAAAAGATCGAGCAGACCGGCCCCGCGCCCATGGGCAGCTTGACCGAGCGCTACAAGGACTATCGCCTGCCCGCGCTCGACCTGCTTAACTGGCCCGATCCTTCGCTGGTGCAGCCTGCGGACCCGAATGAACTGAAGGAAACGCAGGAAATCATCGTGCGCACCTTGTCGAGCTTCGGCATCACCGTTTCCAAAGGTGACATTACCCGCGGCCCTGCCATCACGCGCTATGAGGTTCGTCCCGTCGATGGCCTGCGTGTGAGCCGCATCGCCCAGCTCGACGCCGACCTCGCCCGCGCCACTAAGGCCGAGCGCATCAACATTCTCGCGCCGATCCCTGGCAAAGACACGGTGGGTATCGAGCTCGCCAACAAGAACAAAGTCCTCGTGCCCCTGCGCGAGCTGCTCGAAGACGATGCCTTCCAGAATGGCAAGGCTAAGCTCCCCATCGCGCTCGGCAAAGACGTGTATGGCAAGACGATCATCGCCGACCTGGCCTCGATGCCGCATCTGCTCGTCGCCGGTGCCACCGGATCGGGCAAGTCGGTGTGCATCAACAGCATCATTGCCTCGCTCATTTGCCGCTTCGCTCCTGATGAACTCCGCTTCATCATGATCGACCCCAAGGTGGTGGAAATGCAGACCTACGCCGAGCTGCCGCATCTCGCGCTTCCCGTCGTCGTTGATCCGAAAAAGGCACTGCTCGCGCTGCGCTGGGTGGTTCGTGAAATGGAAACGCGCTACCAGATCTTCGCCACCGAAGGCTGCCGCAATTTCGACACCTTCAATAACCGCAATCGCAAGCGCGCCAGCGATGGACGTGTCGCCGCCAAAGGCAGCGCGGCTCCGGCTGCGACAGCTGTGAGTCTCGCCGAGACCCGTCCTCTTTCGACGAGTGCCGAGACGCCGCCTTGGGAAACTACGACCAAGAACTCCGGGGCCGAAAACCAAAGACTGGAGGTGAATCTTGCGGACCCGAGTGCGCTCGATGACGACGGAGAGTCGGGCACTGACCTCGACACGCTCATTGATCAAAACGGCGACTGGGCAGGCGACTCGCTGCCGCCCAGCAAGCCGCATCGCAGCCAGGAACTCATCATCCCCGACACGATGCCCTACATCGTCGTCATCATCGACGAGCTGGCCGACCTCATGCAGACCGCGCCTGCCGACATCGAAGTGGCCATCGCCCGCATCACGCAGATGGCTCGTGCGGCAGGCATTCATCTCATCGTTGCCACGCAGACACCTCGTGCCGACGTCATCACCGGCGTGATCAAAGCGAACGTCCCTTCACGCATCGCTTTCCAAGTCGCTTCCGCCTTGGACAGTCGAGTCATCCTCGATCGCAAAGGCGCTGAGAAACTCGTCGGCAAAGGCGACATGCTCTACCTCCCGCCCGGCACGGCTAACCTCGTGCGTAGCCAGGGTGCCTTCCTCACGGACGATGAGATCCACGATCTGGTCGCGCACTGCACCACTCAGGGCAAGCCGGTGTTCGACACGGGCAACGAGTCCCTGGGCGGAGCCTCCAGTTCCAGCTTCGGTGACGAGGAAGATGAAGAAGAGGTGAACCCCGAGGACGAGCGCATCCTCGAGAAGTGCCTCGAAGTGATTCGTCAGGAAAAGAAAGCTTCGACCAGTCTGCTCCAGCGTCGTCTCGGCCTCGGCTACACCCGCGCCGCCCGCATGATGGACATCCTCGAAGACCGCGGGATCATCGGCCCCGGCGAAGGTGCCAAGCCCCGCGACATCCTGGTGCAGATGGATTGATCGAAGCGAACTCTCGCTACTTGATCAATCCCAGGTGCTTCAGCACGTCGTCGTAGTAGCCGCCTTGGTTGGCGTAGAGCGCATAGTTCTTGGCGCTTTCGAACCACGCCTTCGTCGTCGGCTTGTGACGGCTCGCGGCCTTGATCAGATCCTTGGTGGTGAGCGGCACCACCTTGCCGGTCTTCATGGCTCCAGCCAAAACTTCTTCAGTGGCGAGGTCGAACATCGCTTTCAAATCAGCTCCGGAAAACTCGGGCGTGCGTTTGGCGAGCGCCTTCATGTCGAGGTCGGCGATGGGCTTCTTCTTCGACATGACTTCGATGATCGACTCGCGTGCAGGTTCATCGGGAGGCGGCACGAAGATGGTGCGATCGAAGCGACCCGGACGACGGAAGGCCGGATCGATGTGCCACGGGGCATTCGTCGCACCGAGCACCAGCACGCCTTCGTTGTCGCCTTCCGCGCCGTCGAGTTCAGCGAGGAACTGATTGATCAAGGTGCGGCCCGCGCTTTGACGCAGATCCTTGCGATCAGCGGCGAGGGCATCGACTTCGTCAAAGAAGAGCACGCACGGTGCATTCTTCCGTGCGATCTCGAAGACCTCGTGCATGTGCTTCTCTGAGTTGCCGATCCACATATCGAGGATCTGATGCAGCCCGAGCGCGATGAAGTTCGCTTTCACCTCGCCTGCGGTCGCCTTGCTGATCAGCGTCTTGCCGCAGCCGGGAGGGCCGTAGAGAAGAACTCCGCCACCGATCTTCTTGTCGTAGGCGCGGAAGAGTTCGGCATGTTGCAGCGGGTAGATGATCTTCATGCGGATGTCTTCCTTGAGCTGTTCCATGCCGCCCACATCGCTGAAGCTCAGCTTCGGGCGCTCCATGTCGCTGATGCCCAAATCAAAGGCCGCACCACCCTTCGGTGCGCCATCATCCTTCCAGCCTTCGCCTTCCACGTCCTCGACGTAATCGCCACTGCTCGACATGCCTGCACGTTTGGGTGGTGAAGGCGGCGGCTGTGCGGGCTTCGCCTCGTCCAGTTCCTTCTCGAGGGCGGAATCGGCAACGTTGGGGTTCAGTTTCAGAGCTTGCCGGTAAAGATCGCTGGCACGCTTGGGCTCGCCTTCACCCACGAGGATGCGCGCGAGCAGCACATAAGCGGGGGCGAACTCGGGCTGCTCTTCGATGAGCTGCTCCACACGCACGGCAGCCTCGGAGGTCTTGCCTTCCAGGAAGGTGACGCGTGCGATGCCGAGCTTGCCTTCGGGGTTCGTGGGTTGCAGTCGCACCAGTTTGAGAAACGTCTCGCGCGCCTCGGGCAATTGGAATTCCTCCAGGCAGCCTTGCGCATAGAGCAGGAGCAAGGGCGCGTTGTCAGGCGAGTGTTCGAGTGCAAGGCGGAGACCGTCGAGTTTGGACATGGCGCGGACTCAAGCGCAACGATGCACCGGGCGCAATCACCGCGCTTGCTCTGCGTGGGACAGTGTTGCACCCATGCAGTCCCTTCCTTTTCCATCGTGCCTGCTCATCGCCGCCTTCTTCAATTCGCCCGCCGCCATTGGCGCATGGCTCTCCTGCAATTCTCCCTCGCGGTGATGGGCACTTCACTGGTGCTCGTCTTTCCAGGCGTGGTGCGCTGGTTCTTCGATGACATCATCCCCAACAAAAAGCTCCAGAGCATTCTGCCGGTCGCAGGTCTGGCGATCGGGGCGTTCCTCATTCGCGAAGTGCTGTTCATGGTTCGCACAAGGGTGAACAGTGTCTTCGAGCAGCGCATGATCTTCGATCTTCGTGGCCAACTGCACCGCAAGATCGCCCGCCAGCCGATGGCATGGTTTGACAAGCAAAGCACGGGCGATGTGATGACGCGCATGGCTGACGATGTGCCTGCCACGCAGCGCGTCATCCTTGAAGGCATTGAGCAAGGCATCACTTCCATTCTGCAAATCATCATCAGTGCCGCGATGATGTTTTATGCGAACTGGAAGCTCGCGCTCTTCGTGATGCTGCCCACGCCATTCATCGCGGCGGGCGGATGGATCTTTTCCCGCTGGGTGGAGCCACGCGCGAGGCAAGAGCGTGAGGCTGCGAGCAAGCTCAACTCCTTGCTGCACGACACGGTGACGGGCGTTCGCCAGATCAAGAGCTACACAGCTGAAGAAGCCAAACAGCGCGACTTCGAGCGCATGAGTGGCATCGTTCGCACGGCTAAAATTCGCCTGATGGCCGCATGGTCGATCTACAGTCCGCTGATGACGTTCCTCGGCGACATCGGACTGGTCACGTTGCTTGGCGTGGGGGCTTATGGATGCATCACGGGGCTCACGACTCCTGGGGAGCTGCTCCAGTTCATCATGCTCATTGGTTTGTTTTTCGAGCCTGTGTCCCGACTGCACGGTGTGAATCAAACGCTCGTCACGGGGCTCGTGAGTGCGAAACGGGTCTTCGACATCATCGACCACGAAGGCGAGGAAGATCTCGAGAACGGATGCGCGCTCGAGCACGTGCAGGGACATATCGAGTTCCGTGGCGTGACCTTTGGTTACGACGCTGCGCGGCCTGTGATTCGCGGCGTGAGCGTGAGCGTCCCGCCGCATCAGACCGTCGCCATCGTGGGTGCCACGGGCTCGGGCAAGTCCACGCTCTTCCAGTTGCTCACCCGGTTCTACGATGCGCAGGGTGGTGAGATCCTGCTCGATGAGGTGCCCGTGACCGAATACAGCCGCCATTCGCTTCGCAGCGCGATTGGCTACGTGACTCAGGATGCATTTCTGTTCGCCGGGACCGTGCGCGACAATCTCTTGTTAGGCAAAGGTGATGCCACGGATGAGCAGTTGTGGGAGGCGCTGACGCTCGCCTGTGCTGCCGACTTTGTGAAACGATTGCCCGAGGGGATTGACGCTGAAGTCGGCGAACGCGGCATGAAGCTCAGTGGCGGCGAGCGCCAGCGTCTCGCCATGGCGCGTGCCTTCTTGAAGAATGCTCCGATTCTCCTCCTGGACGAAGCTACCTCCGCCGTGGACAACAAGAGCGAGCACCTCATCCAAGAAGCTCTCACCAAGCTTCGCCAGAACCGCACCTGCCTCGTGATTGCACATCGACTTTCCACCGTGATCGAGGCCGATCAAATCTACGTCATGCGCCTCGGCGAAGTGCTCGCCCACGGCACGCATCACGAGCTGATGCAAAGCTGTCCGTATTACGCCGAACTGGCCGCGCTGGCGTTTGAGTCGAAGAAGTAGTGGCATCACACGCTAAAAAACCCTGTGCATGAACGAGATTGGATGAAACAGCCGAACATGAAAAAGAGACTCGGGATTTGGATCGTGGTCGGAGCGTTGTGCTGTGTGACCGCCTGGGGTTCCATCGTCGGGCTCTCGCGGCTCTGGATGCAGTCGGCGAGTCAATACACTCCTGCGTATCAATTGTGGAAACTCGGTCTCTGGCCTTATGATCGTCGGTATGTGCCAGGCGGCATGTTTATGGACTCTGCTTGTGACGATCAACGGTTTCTGGGAATGACAATCGAAGAGATTCAGAAGCACTTCGGAAATGATTTCACTTTGGAATCTGAGCATGACGGAGAGTGGCCGACGGGCTCGCCCAAGGCAGTTATGGGACACTTCATGTTCTATCACATCCCAGACTCCTGGATTTCTTGTATCATCTTTAACGGGCGATGTGTATCTTTGGAGCCAAGTAAGGGGTGATGGGCCTCACGCCAGCAACTCCGTCATCACCTTCGCGGCCGGGTTCTCGACAAGGCCAAGGTTCGTGCCGTTGCGTTTGAAGGTGAGTTGTTTCGGATCGAGGCCGAAGAGGTGGAGCAGGGTGGCGTGGTAGTCGTAGTGGTTGACCACATCGACGGCGGCATTGTGGCCAAACTCGTCCGTGGCACCGTGCGCGTAGCCGGCCTTGAACCCACCGCCAGCGGCCCACATGCTGAAGCCGTAGGTGTTGTGGTCGCGCCCGACGGTGGCACGACCCTTGGCACCGGCGCGGTTCTGAATGACAGGCAGGCGGCCCATCTCGCCGCCCCAGTGGACGATGGTGGAGTCGAGCAAGCCGCGTTGCTTGAGATCAAGCACGAGCGCGGCGGCGGGTTGATCAACTTGCAGACAGGCCGAAGGCAGCCCGGTGAGGATGCTGCTGTGATGGTCCCACGTTTGGTTGCCGGTGAAGATGGAGACGAAGCGCACGCCACGCTCGACCATGCGACGGGCAATCAGACAGCGAGTGCCGAACTCTTGCGTGGCGGGCTTGTCGATGCCGTAGAGCTTCTTCGTGGCTTCGCTTTCCTGGCTGATGTCGAGCGCTTCCTTGGCAGCGACTTGCATCCGTGCCGCCAGCTCAAACGACTGGATGCGTGCCTCCAAGTCGGTCTCGCCAGGACGTGCCGCTGCGTGCTCCTGATTGATGCGCTGCACAAAGCTGAGGTAGCGCTGCTGCGCCTCGCCCTTCAACGACATGGGGGCGTCGAGGTTGAGAATGCGCGGTTCCTTTGGCCGAACGACGGTGCCTTGATATAGAGACGGCAGCCAGCCATTGGAGAAGTTGTCCACGCCCAGCACGGGCAGGCCGCGCGGATCAGTGAGCGCGACGAAGGCAGGCAGGTCCTGGTTCTCACTGCCGAGGCCATAGGTGAGCCAGGAGCCGAGCGTGGGTCGTCCGCCGGTGATGGTGCCATTGATCAGCGCGTAGATGGACTGGCCGTGATTGTTCACGCCCGTGCGCATGGAGCGGATCAGCGTCATCTCGTCGGCGATGCTGCCCATGTAGGGCACCAGCTCGCTCATCTCGATGCCACTCTGGCCGTGCTTGCTGAACTTCCACTGCGGTCCCATCACCTCGCGCGAGGCACCCGCCGCGTCGTCATACTTCACCTCGCCAGGGAAGTTCTTGCCGTCCAGCTTCATGAGTTCGGGCTTGGGCTCGAAGAGGTCAATGTGACTTGGCCCGCCCTGCATGAACATGGAGATCATGGCCTTGGCCTTGCCGAAGGACGGCGCGGGCTTGGGCTTCACGTCGTAGTGCGCGGCCTTGAGGAATTCGCTGGTGGCGAACGCGCCCTGCTCACGCAGCAAGGTGGCGAGCGCGATGGTGCCCATGCCGTAGGAGCTGTTGAGAAAGTGGCGGCGAGAGATCATGGCGAAAGGGTGAAGTCTGAAGGATGAAAACCGGAGAGTGTGTGAGTTGGATACGGCGCTGGGCGGGGGATTCTTGTGGGTGTGAGAGCCGTTGCAATCGGCGCAATCCTCTGCCAGAAACGCGGGCCATGAGATTCACGCTTTGCCTCAGTCTTCTGCTTTCCTTGTCAGCGGTTCGCGCCGTCGATCATGATGTTGTCATCTACGGCGGCACTTGTGCTGCTGTCACCGCTGCGGTGCAGGCGAAGAAGATGGGCAAGAGCGTGATCATCGTCTCGCCCGACAAGCACCTGGGCGGACTGAGCAGCGGTGGCCTCGGCTTCACCGACACGGGCAACAAGGCGACCATCGGCGGGCTCGCACGCGAGTTCTACCATCGCATCTACCTTCACTATCAGAAGCCGGAGTCGTGGAAGCAGCAGAAGCAATCGGAGTATGGCAACAAAGGCCAGGGCACGCCTGCGATGGACGGCGAAAACCGCACGATGTGGATTTTTGAGCCGCATGCGGCGGAGCAGGTGTTCGAGGACTTCATCAAGGAACACGGCATCGAGGTCGTGCGCGATGAGTGGCTGGATCGGGCCAAAGGTGTGGAGAAGTCCGGCGAGCGGATCTTCTCGATCACGACGCTGAGCGGGAAGACGTATGCGGGGAAGATGTTCATCGACGCCACTTATGAAGGCGATCTCATGGCCGCGGCGGGTGTGGATTATCACGTCGGTCGCGAGGCGAACAGCGTCTATGGCGAAGAGCACAACGGCGTGCAGGTGGGCGTGCTGCATCATCGGCATCATTTCGGCGCGGTGAAGGAGAAGATCAGTCCCTACAAGGTGCCGGGCGATCCGAAGAGTGGTGTGCTGCCGCGCGTGAGTGCCGAGGACCCTGGCAAGTTCGGCGAGGGCGACAAGAAGGTGCAGGCCTACTGCTTCCGCTCCTGCTACACGAATGTGCCGGAGAACCGCATCCCGTTCCCGAAGCCGGACGGCTACGATGCGGGGCAATACGAGATCCTGCTGCGCGTGTTGAACACGGGCTGGGGCGAGTTCTTTGAGAAGTTCGACCCGATTCCGAACCACAAGACGGACACGAACAACCACGGTCCTTTCAGCTTCGATAACATCGGCATGAACTACGACTACCCCGAGGCGAGCTATGAACGGCGCAAGGAGATCATCGCCGAGCACCGCACGTATCAACAAGGCTTGCTGTGGTTCGTGGCGAACGATCCACGGGTGCCCAAGAAGGTGCAGGCCGAACTGCGCGAGTGGGGTCTGCCGAAGGACGAGTTCACCGACAACGGCAACTGGTCGCATCAACTTTACATCCGCGAGGCGCGCCGCATGATCGGGCACTTCGTGATGACGGAGAACGAACTGCGCAAGAAGAAGCCCACGCCGGACTCCGTGGGCATGGGCAGCTACACGATCGACAGCCACAACACGCAGCGCTACATCACGCCCGAGGGCTATGTGCAGAATGAGGGCGACATCGGTGTGAGCACGAATGGTCCGTATGAGATCGCGTATGGTTCGCTGGTGCCGAAGAAAGGGCAGGGGAGCAACCTGCTGGTGCCGGTTGCGATGTCGGCGAGTCACATCGCGTATGGTTCGATCCGCATGGAGCCAGTCTTCATGATCCTGGGGCAGAGCGCCGCCACGGCTGCGGCGATGGCCTTGGATGAAAAAGTGCCGGTGCAAGACGTGCCGTATTCCGAGCTGCGCCAGCGTCTCCTGGACGACGGGCAGGTGCTTCACTACTCGGGACCGAAGTCGGCGAAGGGTGTCGATATGAAGTCGCTCAAAGGCATCGTGCTTGATGACTCGCAGGCAAAGCAGACCGGCCACTGGACCGAGAGTGGCGCAGCGAAGAAGTTCATCGGCGACGGCTACGCCCACGATGGCAATGCGAACAAAGGGGGCATGACGTTGACGTTTGCCACTGCACTGCCGAAGCCTGGCAAGTATGAAGTGCGCCTCGCTTATGCGCCGAACAACAATCGTGCAACCAACGTGCCTGTGACCGTTAAGCACGCCGCTGGCGAGGCAAAGGTGACGGTGAACCAACGCAAGCCAGCCCCGGAGGAAGATCTGTTCCTCTCGCTTGGCAGCTTTAAGTTCGGCAGCGAGGCGAATGTGACGATCTCCAACGCGGGCACCGATGGCTACGTGGTCGTGGATGGGATTCAGATCATCGCCGAGTAACTGGCTTCAAATCATACTTGGCGGTTCTATCTCGTTCGGCGTGCCACAGGCGGGGCACTGGCTGAGCGAGTTGGATTCAGCTTCATAGCGCACGCCGCAGATGCGGCAGGTGAAGACATCCTGAAGCCGCTTCTTTTCGGCGCGTCTCACTCTCGTGACTGTCACGAACCACGTGAGAGAGACCAGCCCGACGCCAAGCACCAAGCAGAGTAGCACGAGTTGGCTGATGGTGACGTCGATCATGGGGAAGCTTGCAGGTCCTCACGCCATCCGAATTGGACCACCCCCCATTGGAGCGCGCTCGTGGCTGTGGGTTTGAAATGAAGTAGCTGCAACTGGTCGCGGATAGTTTTGAATTGAGCGATGGTCTCCGGTTGTGATGCGGGATCTTGCAGTGGGAGCACAAATTCGACGGCACCTGTAGGTGTAACGGCGATGCGATATGAGGTTCCGCTTGCGATGGCGAAGCTAGGATCGGTGATCGCGATCGAGCGGATAATCTCACGACCTTTGAAGCCCTCAGTCACGATGGGCTGTAGTGATTGCGGGCGCTTGGGCTTGGGTGTTGTTTTGGATGTCTCGGCACGCGGCACGGGTGGCAGAGGGACGAGGTTGGGCTGAAAAAGTCGGGGCACCGAAGGCGCAGTCGTGGACGTGTCGATGAAATCGCGTGCCCGAAACGTGTGGCCTTTGAAGCTGGGGGTGAAAACGGGGGAGTGCTCGGCGAGTTGCGAAACAGCGTCGTCAGAGTCCCGCAGCAACTGGAAGTCGCGATCGCTCACCATGTCGAGAATCGGTCGTGCGGCAGGTGACGATCGATCAAGCAAGAGGATGCGCTGAGGTGAAAGAGGACGCTGGCGAGCACTGGGATAGACCACCTGAAACAGCAGGGTGATGGCGGTGAGGAAGAGCAGGCTGGCGATGGCGAACATCAGCAGGCTGGCACCGCGACGCTCACGAACGAGCCAGGTGAAGGTGAGATTCTCCGCCGCCATGGTTCTAGCTACCGCCTTCCTTGGGCGTGGTGGCATGGGCGATTTCAAAGCCTAGGCTGAGCGCGAGCTGGCTGATTTCCATCACACGTCCGTAGGGTGCGCGGACGTCGCCGTGGACGATGGCGCGCTTTTGTCCAGGGCGCTCGTTCTCGAGCGCGAGCCTGAGCTCGGCCAGGGTGACTTCCCGGCCATCGTAGTAGAGGGCGGCATCGGGACCCGCCGGAATCGTGATGATGTGCGCCTGCTCGAAGCCCGAGAGCTTCCCGGCGGTCTCCGGCAGCACGACGGACACGCCGCTTTGCACGATGAAGCTGGAGCCGAGGAAGAAGAAAATCACCAGCAGCAGCACCGTGTTGAGCAGCGGTGCGATGTAGAGCGCTGGCCCACTGGGGGGCAGGTGACTGACGAGCTTCATGGCCTCATTCAACCAGAGTGGTCGTGGAGGTCAAGACTTGCCACGATTGCGGGAACCACCCGCAGCCTTAAGCGCTGGCGTTGCTTCGATGATGTTCGAAGGCGCGGCAGCAGGCTCGGGATTGAACTGGAGGATGCTTCGATCTTCCCGCGAATCCTCAATGAGGTTGGTGATCTCCACACCTGCGCGTTCCAGGTCATGCATCAGGTGACGGGCCTTGGCAGACAGGAAGGCGTAGAAAAGGAAGGCGGGAATGGCCACTGCGATGCCCATGCCAGAGGTGATCAGGCTCTGATATACACCGCGGGCCACATCGGCCGGAGTGGCCACACCATTGGCGGCGGAGAGATTGGTGAAGCTGTCGAGCAGGCCAATGATGGTGCCGAGCAAGCCGATGAGCGGGGCTCCGTGGGCGATGGCGTGCAGGATGCTCAGGTAGCGCTCCAGGCGTGGAACTTCGAGCTGGCCTGCCTCCTGGACGATTTCCTTCAACTGCTCCCGCGGAGCGTGATGGCGCAGCAGAGCCGCGTGCAGCACCCGGCCGACGGGAACTCGGGTGGCGACGCACTCCTGGAGGGCCTCCGCGTAATTCTTCCGCCGGATCAAGCTCGCCAGCCCTGCCATGAATTCGGGCAGGTTCATGCTCGCGCGGTGGAAGTATGCCAGACGCTCAAGGAAGACCCCTGCTGCCAGGACGAGGCAGCCGAGAAGCAACCAAATGAGCGGTCCACCTTTGGAAATCAGTTCTGGCATCGGTTGGTTGGGGGAGTCGGTGAGGTTGAGTGACAGAGCGGGGAGGGATCTGAGACTAGCCCGGGGTGATGCTGCTTGGCAATCTGGAATTGAAGCAAGCTCCGGGCCGGAATGGACAAAAACTAGACTTCGACCACGACGGACGGCTGGCGTGGTCGTGGGGCGGGCGATTTCGCAGCGGCATCGCTGGACCATTGATCGCCTGCGAAAGGATCGTGGGCGGGCCGACGTGTGGCCGGGCGTGCTTCGATCGGAACGGGCAGATCGAGCGCCACTTCGGCAACGACCAGCCGCAGGCTGCCGACGGGTGTCTTGGACTCGTATTGCACCACCAGCAGCATCCCGCCGGCCAGCGCACGCATGAGGGTGCCACCATCGCGGCTGGTCTGCAGAGATTCCTGGCAGGGGCCCGCGCCGCAGCGCTGGCCGAGATCGTCACAGGCGGCGAAGGCAGCTCTCGCCACCACGGTCCAATCGCTCAGCAGCATGGTGGACACGGGTTCATGCCCGGTGTGGGCGAGGCACAGACCCACGGCATCCAGCACGGCCACGTGACGCACACCTGGCACGTCGGCCACCTTGCGGAGAAGCTTCTGGCTGGCGTCAGCGCTGATGGTGTAGCATTGGATCATGGCCTTGGAGTGGGGGCTGGGTCAGGCGACGAGCGAGGGTTCTTGCTCTTCGACCTGAGGCTGGTTGCGCTCCGTCCGGGATTCGGGAGCGGGTTGTCCGGGTTCGTCCGATTCCAGATCGATCCGCTCGCGCAGCATCCGATCATGGAACTGGTTCAAAACCATCTGGGACACCGTGTTGAGCGTGGCCAGGACATTGCGCCCCTGGCGCGCATCGGCCTCAAAGCTCACGTAGCGTTTGGTGCGGTTGTTGAGCAGGAACTCGAGGTATTCCACGGGAGCTGCATTTGGCAGGTCACGTTTGTTGTATTGGAGCACCACGGGCAACTGGTCGATCGAGGAACCATTGAGGCGGAGATTGGCCTCAAGGTTCTGCCAGGATTGCAGGTTGTCGCGCTGGCGGTCCATCTGGGAGTCCGCGACGAAGACGATGCCATCGGCTTGCTTCAGCACCATCTGCATCGTCGCATTGTAAGTCACCTGACCGGGCACGGTGTAGAGCTGGAACAGGGTGCGGTAGCCGGGCATCGCACTGGTCTCGACGGAAAGGAAATCGAAGAACAGGGTGCGGTCTGCCGCCGTCGCCATGGAGACGAGTTCGCTGCGCCCCGACGGGTCCAGTTTGGAATGAACCAGCTTGAGGTTGGATGTCTTCCCACTCAGCGCGGTGCCACAATAGACGATCTTGAAGCAGAGGATTCTCTGCTCTTTACGGATGGTAGCCATGGGTGAGGTGCGGGGACGTTCGTCAGGGAGGACTGAGGTCAGGCGAAGGCAGCTGGCAGCGCTGCAAGTTCACGGCTGAGGAGAGTGATTTTCTCGCGGAGTCCGGCGGGCGGCTCGGCATCGGCATGCAGCACGCCAAAGGTCAGCTCGTCCTGGAAGCAGAAGGTGATGAGGCGATCGCCCGCGGTGATGGACAAGGTCTCCGCCTTGATCCCGGCCAGGCCCGCGACGGTCTGGATGCTCGTGGCGATCTCAGCTGCTCGAGAGCGGAAGTCCTGTGAGGACGCGGAATCGTCACCGTGCGCGATCATCTTCAGGCCACGAATTGCAGCACAGGCGACCACGCCCGGCAGGCGCGAGGTGAGATGAACAATGCGCTCCGCCGTGAGTGAGGTGGAAACGCCGAAAATGGCGCGCAGAAGCATTTGCTCGCCCTCGGGCGCAGCCGTGATGCCCAGCGAGTTGGCCATGTTGCTGGCCATGGCTTGGGGCGAAGGTGCGGCCTTCGGCCCTGGGGCAGGCTCCTGACGGAGAGGCAGCGATGGCGGACGAAAATCGTTGGCCGGTGGGCTGAAAGGCTCGGCCTTGGGCTCAGGGGCTGATTCACCAAAGAAGGCGGACGTCTTGAACTGATGTGATTCGGCGGCTGCAGGCGGACTGCCGGGCATCAAGGGTGCCGTGGAGATGCGGGGGCTCGGGGCGGGCTTGGGCTCAGGCTGGCGTGCGAAAAGCTGCTCACTGGTCAGACCTGTCGGCGGCGAGAACGCACCCTGAGGCTGCCCCCAATCGGCGGATGGAGCGGGCTCAGCCTTGGGGGAGAACGACGGCGGCACGGACGAAGCGTCGGGAATCGACGGTGCCATGAAGGCCGAATTGAAGCTGATTTGTGGCTGCGGTGATGGGCCGACCGGCGGAGTGGAAGGTGGGGCGAAAGGCGAGCCTGCGATTGTGCTGTTGGGCTGCGAACTCGAGGGCGGCGGCATGCTTTGGAACACCTCACTCGTAGCGATGCGAACCTTGAACCCGCGCCGACCGTGGGAAATCACCGAGCGGAAGCTGTTGTCCGTGCCATCAATGATGGTGCCGAGGTCTAGCGTGACTTCGCCCGACGGGAGCTGCTCGCGCACATCCGCAGCGGGCAGCTTGGTGGTGATCCAGGCGGGAATGAAATTCGGATCAAAGCCGAGATCGGCTGCCGACTGCCCCTTGAGCACGGCCGCGAGCGGCACTTCCATTTTCTCCGACGACCCGGCAGACGAGCCCATCGAAGGCGGTGTGGCAGACGGTGCCGCCGGGAATGGCGTTGGCATCGCTGACTGGAACGTCTGCTGGGCCGAGAAGGGCAGGTTGCCAAGCTTCGGCGGCTCGGCGTTCACGGAACGGTGCGGCACTTCGAACGACGCCACTGGCGGAGGGGAAGATGGGAACGGCGATGCCTGATCGGCAGGGGGCAGGTGGAAGCTGGGCACCATCGGCGGTGCGCTGTTCGCCGGGTTCCCGGGCGTCGGCATCAACGGACCCGACGGTGGGCGGGCCGGGGGCATGAGAGGGCCCGAGGCTGGGCGATCCTGGGGGTTGGCGGGAGGAGCAAAGGGAGAACCTCCTGCCGAAGGCGAAAAGCCAAAGGGTTGCGGCTGGATTGGCGCATTCGCTGGCTGGCCAAACATCGCGCCTCCAGGGATCGAGGCGAAGGGCGATGGGCTCGAGGTTTGAGCTTGCGGTGGGCTGGGTGCAGCCTCTTCGGGATCAGCGGGAGTGGGTTGATTGCCAAACAACAGCGAGGTCACCATCGGGGCACCGCTTCCAGAAGGCATGGGAGGTGGCTGGCCCGGAAGGTTGGCGAAAGGAGAAGCACTGGGGCCGGGGGGCATCAGCGGGCCTGTCGGAGTCCGAGGGGCGGCCATTGGCATGCTGGCGAAAGGCGAACCACCTGGAACCTGTGGCATCAGCGGACCTGTCGGAGTCCGGGGCGCAGCCATTGGCATGCTGGCGAAAGGTGAGGCACCTGCGGCCTGTGGCATCAGCGGGCCCGAAGGTGGGCGCGCAGCTGGCTGCTGAGGCATCGGTGGCATGGGCATGCTGGCAAACGGGGAGGCACCGGCCGCGGAGGGCATCAAAGGTCCAGTCGGGCTCGAAGGCGGTGGCTGCATGGGTGGCATCGGCATGCTCGCGAAGGGCGAAGCTCCGGGTGCCGATGGCATCATGGGACCGGATGGGCTGGACGGCTGCGATGGCTGAGGCGCAGGTTGCATTGGCATGCTCGCAAACGGTGAGGCTCCAGGCATTGGAGGCATCATAGGGCTGCTGGGAGCTGCCGGAGGCTGGGCCGCGTTAAGATTGAGGCTCAATGACGGAGGTGCTGAACCCACGAAGTCGGCCTGGGTGGGAATTGCTGGGGGCATTCCCGGCGGACGACGTGGAGGCAGGCTTCCGGCAGGCCGTGTGCCGGGCGAGGCACCGCCTCCTGGAGCGTTGGACCCGGGAAGCTCTGGAAGCGCTGGTGCAAACGGACTGGGAGCCGTCATGGGCATCCCCTGGGGTTGTGCCTGGCCGAAGGGCGATTGCCGGGGATCGGGGGCGACACCTTGCGGGCGTAGGGCGCTGGTGTGGCTGGCGATCATGCTGGGCAGCTTGCCTCGCGGCAGTTGCACCATCCGTGGATCATGGGGCGACACCGGTCCCTGGAAAAGTGCGGGACAGGCACGAAATACTTCAAACAACGGCACCGCCAGTTGTCCGCTTGAGATGGCCGATTCGAGGGCGTCTGGAGCTATGGAAATGGGCTGGTCTGGCATCGCACCGTTGGCGCGGGCTACCTCGGGAGGCAGTTGAGGCAGTAAATCGCTCACCGTCAAAACGGTGCTGTCAGCGCTGCCAAAGGGCGAAAACGGCGAACCTCCAGCACGAGGAGCTACGGGTTCGCCTAGCGATGCCTCCGGCTCCAACGTTCGAAAAAGCGTGCCTCCAAATCCACCACCGTTTGCGCCTGGCTCAGCCGCCAAAAACGGGCTAGGTGCCAGCATTGCGCCTCCTCCATGATGCAGGGACACATCACGGTTTCCCCCTTGTGGCTGATCGGCTCCTCCTTTCTGGAAGATGTTCTTGATGGAGAAGGACATGACGAGACGGCGGTAAGAATTAAGACACTCTGATTATGATTATTCTATTAAATATTGAAATTGTCCAATCCGAAATGAAAAATACTTTGGCTAGACTAAATATTCACATAGATGAAATCAAATCATTTCTACACAGGCTGGATGAGCCGTAGTAGAATGACTTTTCTCAGAAACGGAAACTCGCAGAAATTATCGAGCCAACAAATAGCTCTATTCTCGAGTGATGAACTCGTCCGTGTTCAAGACAATGCGAGCAGCAGCTGCCCAGGCGGCCACCTCGACTGGTGATTGCCCCTTGGAAATGTAGGTCCCGGCCATCGTCGTGGCCTCCTGTAGGTTCGAATGGTAGTGCGAGCGGGAAATCGCCAGCAGGTCGCCCAGGGCGCTAGCTTCCTTGGACGATGGAGGTCTGCCCAGACAAAGGCGGTAGCAATGCTGGATTCGCTGCTCGTCACTCAAAGCTGAGCCGGTGAGCAAGCGCTGTGCGAGGGCACGCGCTGCCTCGGCGAAGGACTCGGCATTCAAAGTGGTCAGTGCCTGGAGCGGAGTGTTGCTCACCGTTCGCTTGATGCTGGTGAGGTTGGCGTCAGGGCAGTCAAAGGTGGTCAGGTCGGGGTGCGGGGCGGTGCGTTTGAAGAACGTGTAAAGCCCGCGGCGGAAACGATCTTCGCCAGTGCTCGTGGTCCATTTGAAGTTGTTGGCGTAGCTGAGGTCCGCAATGTCGGGCGGCATCGGAGGGAAAACGCTGGGTCCGCCGATCTTCCGGCTCAGGAGTCCGCTGGCAGCGAGGTGAAGGTCGCGAACGACTTCGCCTTCCACCCGCAGGCGATTCTGCCGCCAGAGCAGGAAGTTGAGAGGGTCCACGGACTGAATGTGTGCAAGCTCCTCCGGCGTGCGATCAGCCTGGCTGCTGCTCTGCCGGTAGGTGGCGGTGAGGAGGATGGTCTTGAGCAATTTCTTCCGACTCCAGCCCTGCTCGATGAATTGCCGGGCCAGGAAGTCGAGAAGGTCCAGGTTGGCCGGTTTTTCGCCGCGGACTCCGAAGTCGGCAGCCGTCCGGACCAGACCTTCGCCGAAAAGCTTGCCCCAGATTTGGTTCACGACCACTCGCGGGGTGAGGGGATGGTTCGGGCTCACTAGCCAGCGCGCGAGGTCCAGGCGGGTGGGGGTGGCCGAGCTTGAGGCAATGGGCGGGAGAACACCGAGCACTCCAGGATTCACCGCCTCCGCAGGGTCGAGGAAGTTGCCCCGATGCATGATATGAGTCGTGCGGGCATTCTGGGAACGCTGAGCAATCACGCGGACGTCCATGAGCGGTGCCTTGGGTAGTTTGACGCGTGCTTGCTCGAGAGCTGCGGTGGCGCTGACCACCTCGGGATCGACTCGCTCCAGAAAGTCGAAGAGCGACTTGATCACCACAGGATTGCGGCGGCGAGGCTCTTCGTTCAGCACCTTGGCCACGTCGTTGGGAACGATGCTGGCTTCGGTCACTTCAGACGCAGCGAGGATGCGGAATCGCCCGATGAGATGGCCCGTGTTCACCTTGTAGTTCTGCACCAGGCGGATCGTTAGCGGCTGGCCTGCGGCGAGCGGGGTGGCGAGTTGCACTGTCAAATAGTGAGCGGTCCCGGCCTTGCCTCCGACGGCCCAGCCCTTGTCTTCACTGCCGTCGATGGCGAGCTTCGCATCGAAGGACTTCTGCACGTAGTCCGCCTCAGCGGTGTGCAGAGGAATCTGGAGGCCGTTTGAGTCGAGCCTGAGTTCGCTGAGCACGAAGTTCCCGTTCTTGCTTCGGCCGGGACCTTTGGAGGGCAAGGAATCGTCGAGGAGCACTTCGAGTCGCAGGGCGGTGATTGGGCGGGACAGGGGAGCCACTTCGGCCACGTAGGTGTCCGTGGTGGCTTCCTTGCCAGTGGCGAGCCAGGATTGGTCGGGCTGTTCTTTGAAAGCGCTGCCCTTGCCTGCTTTCACGGTCTTGAGCGCGAGTGGTTGAAAGGTCTGCGTGCTCTTGCTGGCTTTCGCTTTGGCCAGTCGCGCCTGGATGTCTTGCTCCCATGCAGGCAGCTTCACCGGCAGTGCGGCCTTGGCTTCATCTACACGCTTCTGAAGCGATTCGAGCTTGGCTGCCTCGGCACCATTGGCAGCGAGGAACTGCTGCCACTTCTCGGGCGACTCGGGCACCTGGCGGGTGACTTCGTCACCATTGTTGAAGAACGCGAAGAGTTGGTAGTATTCGCGCTGGCTGATCTGGTCATACTTGTGCGTGTGGCAGCGTGCGCAGCCCACGGTGAGACCCAGCCAGACGGTGCCGAGCGTCTCGGTGCGATCAAACACGGCCTCCACCCGGAATTGTTCCTGGTCGGTGCCGCCTTCCGTGTTGGTCAGCGTTTGTCTGTTAAACGCAGTAGCCACGACCTCCTCGGGTGTGGCACCGGGAAGGAGGTCGCCAGCGAGTTGCTCGACCGTGAATTGATCGAAGGGCATGTCATCGTTGATAGCGCGGATGACCCAGTCGCGGAAACGCCAGGCATCGGGGCGAGGACGATCTTTTTCGTAACCATCGCTGTCCGCGTAACGCGCGGCATCCAGCCAGTGGCGGCCCCAGCGCTCGCCAAAGTGGGGGCTGGCGAGCGTGCGATCGATCAGGGCCTCGAACGCCTTCGGGGAGGCATCGGAGATGAACTGGTCGATCTCCTCGGGCGTGGGCGGGAGACCGAGCAGGTCGTAGTGGACCCGTTTGATCAGCGTCAGCCGATCCGCCTCAGGCGACGGACGGATGGACGCCTCGTCGAGCTTGGTGCGCACGAATTGCTCGATCCGCTCGCTTGGCGAGGACGTGCTCGCGGGGAAGGTCTTCAGTGGCTTGTAGGCCCAGTGCTCGTCAAACTTGGCTCCCTCGTTGATCCACGCTTTGAGAAGCTCGATCTCGTGGGGCTTCAGCGGCTTCTTGCCTTTGGGCGGCATGTGGTCATCGGGATCAGTGGTGAGCACACGCTCGATCACCGCACTCTGGTCGGCTTTGCCTGGAATGATGCCGTGCCTGCCGCTCTTCAAGGTCTTGAGTGCGCTGTCGCGGTTGGTCAAAAGAAGACCACCTTTCGAGGCATCGGGGCCGTGACACTCCAGGCAGTGCTCGGCGAAGAGGGGCTGAATGTCGCGAGCAAAATCGACAGCTGGCTGCGCGTGGGCTGACAACGCGAGGGCCAGGGACAAAACAAGACCGGTGGAGACTGGGTGAAGCACGCAGTGCAAACGCCCAAAACGCTGCCGCTTTTGCAGCACAACCGAACCCTGCTAGCCCTGGGGTTTGGGCTCGGCGAGAATCAGCCAGCCCTTGCCTTCCACTCCAGCGATGCGCACGCCGAGACCTTCCAGCTTGGTCGGCGAAGAAGGAAAGCAGAGTCGGAGGGTGACGGGCACATCCTTCCAGTTCCCCAGTTCCAGCTGCTCGACCAGACGCGCATATTTGGGATCAGACCGATCGAAGTAGCCGAGCACCGTGCCGTTCTCAGCCGGATGCCGCAGTTCCAGCCACTGTGAAGATGGCGGGGCGAGAGCCGCTACGGAGGGCGTGCCTTCAGCCTTTGAAGCGATGACTCGCAGAAGTTTGGGCTCGATCGGTTTCATCCGCATGAAGTCGGTCCAACTCAGTTCGCCATACCTGACCAGTCCTTCCCAGTCGATGAGAAAACGTCCTTCACCTGTCTCCTCCACCACGATGCTGGCAGGCGTGCTGTCCTCGAACAGCGCCTGCACGAATCCAAACCGGTAGCCCGGCTCATCAACGCGAACCATCTTGCCCAGACCACGCCAGCGATACTGGGGCATCGGTGCCCGCGCGTAGTAGTTCACCATCAAGGGTTTCACCCGCTGAGGATCACGCACTAGAGCTGCCTTGTCGTCGATGCTGGTCGCGCCAAAAAACTTCTCGAGCACAGAACTGATCGCATCGCGTTTCGCTTCGATGTTCTCGATGCCCGATGCCGTGGCGACTGCCTTGGGCAAAGTCGCTGGCGGGGCTGTGACGACCGACGTCAAGGAAACTGCAGCACTGGGCGCATTCGAGGCTGGTGGCACTGACGGCGAAAGCGGGAGTGAAGGGGCGGGGGCTGAGGTTTCTCGGCGACTCATGATGTCCATCAGAGCGGGACTCGAGTTCACTTTGCCTGACCACGCTTTGTTCTTGGGATCGCTGTTCGCCAGGCCAGAGAGCGCCTCTTCATCCACGGGACGTGGCTTAAAGACCTCGACACTGACCTTCCAGATCAATACAGCGATGATCGCCACCACTGATGCACATCCAATCAGAAACGTGACGCGGTTCCAAAACTCATCCATGCGGCGTGATCGCGCTGGTCCAAATGGTTTCGGGCTGGGCATCGTGGTTGTGGAGCCGAAGGCGGGAATTGAACCCGCGACCCACGCATTACGAATGCGTTGCTCTACCCCTGAGCTACTTCGGCGTCGATGGTCTTGGTTGGAGGGCGCGAGTATATGAGCGAGCTTTGGCTTGTCATTCGCTTTCTTTGGCATTGGTCAATTTTCACTTCCCGCTCTCTGTCATCCGGGCTAACGGCGCGAGATGAAAGCCCTGCGAACCTTCTGGGAGAAGCTGCCCTTTCGGCACATGACCGTGCTGGTGGTGGCCTTGTTTGTGATCAAGGAACAGTTCCCGTTCTCGAACTTCCCCATGTATTCAAACTTCGATACGGAAGCCGACGTGATCTACATTGCTGACCAGCATGGCAATGCCCTGGCAATGGACGAAGTGTTTCGCAGTGGCTCCAGCACGGCCAAGAAGGCCTACAAAAAGGAGCTGGGCAAGATCACCAACGCGCAGAAACGCGACACTAAGCAGGCCTCGCCCACGGAGCGTGCCCAGGCGGGAGCGATCGTCTTGGGCGACTGGTATGCCAACATGAAGCGTGAGCGCCTGCCCAAGGGCACCACCGCAGTCCGACTCTACCGTCGCACCTTCGAGCTGAAGGACGGAAAGCTCGGTGATGACACTCCTGAACTCCTTGCTGAAAAATCACTATGAACGCTTCCATCGCCGCCCCGCGCCCCTGGTGGCAGCCAGGTCCTTTCGATTACTCGAAGCTCGAGATGCTCGTCATGCGGGCGCTCTTTGCCTCGCTCCTGTTTTCCAGCATCAAGTGGGAGACCGCACCTTACAAGACGCAGCGCAATCCCACGGGGCTGGCGCATTTCTTCGACTTCACCTGGCTTTCCCAGCATCCCCCGGGGCTCTTTTGGCAGGGCCTCACGATTGTCGGCTTGCTGGCGTATGTGTTTGGCCGCGCTCCAGCGTTAGGGCTGGCTCCTGTCTGCACCTTTGCCGTGATGATCGGGACGCTTGTCTGTTCCAAGGCCATGCACCATTCCTGGCAGGCAATCACTCTCATCGCACTCGCGCAGTTCATCGTCTATGCCTGGCCGAAGAAGAAGTCGGACTGGCTGAATCCTTCGATTGAGGTGCATCGCCTCGCCACCTACTGGAGCACGGTGGTCTTCGCTGCGGCGTATGTGGTCTGCGGTGTCGTGAAACTGGTGAACTCGGACTTTCTCTGGATTCACAAGGTGCCTTATCTCAGCGTGCAGTTGCTGAAGTCCAACTGGTCTAGCTACTACGACACGCTGCAACCCGTGGCTGACTGGCTGCCGAAGGTGACGCAAGCCATCGTCGATTATCCCAATCTTGCCCGCCTTGTCTTTGGTGCCGGTTTGCTGATCGAGTTGCTGGGCTTCGTCGTGCTGATCAATCGCAAGTGGGCTTTCTGGGGCGGATTGTCGATCATCGCTCTGCACCTTTCCATCAGCAAGGTCATGGATTTGCATTTCGAAGTCCACATGGGTCTGGCCTTCATCTTCTGTGTGAACATCATGGGACTGAAGAAGGTGTTTCAGAAGACCGAGCCCGCAGTGGTGGGTTAGCGCGCCATGTGATGTGATTCCGATCGTCTTTTGACTCGCTCTTGCATTGTTCTGAGCGGCAAGCTCGATGTAGGGGAGCATGACCATAGCTTCTCAGCATTACCTTCTCTGTCCCTTCGGAAGTGGCGGAGACGTGTTTCCTTTCATCGCGCTGGGCAAAGGCTTGCTCGCGCGAGGGCATCGCGTCACGGTGGTCTCGCTGGAGGTGTATGAGAAGGCGATTCGTGCGGCAGGCCTGGAGTTCGTATCGGTCGGCACGGCGGCGGACTTCGAGCGTATTGCCTCCGATCCGCGTGTGTGGCATCCCATTCATGGGCCGCGCACCGTGTTCAAAAGGGGGGCGGACGCGGTGCGCGTTTACTTCGAGGCGCTCACGGGACTGATCCGCGACCCCAAGCGGGTAACGATCCTTGCGCCTGCCACGGTTTTTGGAGCGAGGCTCGCGCGAGAAAAGGCAGGCGCCCGTCTGCTCACCGTGCATCTGCAACCCGCGGTTTTTCTGAGCGTGCACGACACGCCGGTCTTCCTCGCCGCTGCCCCATGGGTCTCGCGATTGCCCATATGGGTGAAGCGTTTTTTGTTCAAGTTGCCGAATCCGATCAATCAGTTCATCACGCCCGCTTTGCGCCGCGAGTGCGCGGCCGAAGGGGTGCCCGCTCCGCGCTCCGCCTATCCCGACTGGTGGGACTCGCCCGATGGCAGCATCGCATTGTTTCCAAGCTGGTTTGCCGCACCGCAACCGGACTGGCCCACACTATTGTGCCAGCACACGTTTCCGCGCGAAGACCTGGCTGAGGGTGCGGTCTTGGGACCTGAATTGGAAGCGTTCCTTGAAGCAGGCGACAAGCCGATCGTCTTCACACCAGGCACGGGGCATCGACAGGTGCGGAAGTTCTTCGAGGAGGCGTTGGATGCAGTGCAACGTTTGGGGCGACGAGCCATCTTTGCTACGCGGCAGGTGCTTGATTTGCCGCCATTGCCTTCATCAGTGCTCGCCGTGGAGTATGTGCCGTTCAGCTTGTTGCTGCCGCGAAGTGCGGCGCTGGTTTATCATGGCGGCATCGGAACCTGCTCGCAGGCGCTCGCGGCTGGCATCCCACATCTGGTGATGGCGATGGCCCATGATCAGCCGGATAACGCCAACCGTCTGCGCCGCCTTAGGGTCGGCATGGGCATCACGCCCAGGCAGTTCAAGGGGCCTCGCGTGGCGGAGTGCCTGAAGCACTTGCTGGAAAGCCCCGAGGTGGCCCAACACTGCGCCGACTGCGCTCGTCGAATGCAGTCTGATCCTCACCTTGAGGTGCTGCTCGACTGGATCGAAAAGCACTGAGTTCAGGGCTTGGCCGGCAGGCTCGGCGTGTTCGCGTAGTTCGTTGGATCGACGAGTCCAGCGTTGAGAAAGGCTTCGCGACGTTCGACGCAGGTGCCGCAGGTGCCGCAGTGGACTTCGCCGCCCTTGTAACACGACCACGTGTGGGCGAAGTCGATGCCCAACGCATGCCCCTGGCGGGCAATCGCAGCCTTGTCTTTGTCGATGAAGGGCCGGAGCAATTCGATCCGCGCATACGTGCCCTCACGCATCGCGCCAGCCATCGCCTGCATGAAAGATTCGCGGCAGTCTGGGTAAATGGCGTGATCACCGCTGTGGGCTGCAATCACCAGGGACTCCGCATTGCGGCTCTCGGCGATGCCGCAGGCGATGGCGAGCATGATGCCATTGCGGAAGGGGACGACGGTTCGTTTCATCGACTCCTCTTCGTAGTGTCCATCAGGAATGTCGCCTCCCGACTTGAGAAGGTCGGAAGCGAACAGCTCGTTGACGAAGGGGAGAGATACTTGGTCGTGCCAGACATCGAGTTGTCCGCAGTGCCAGATGGCATAGCCGATCTCGCGGTGGTTGTGCTTGGAGCCATAATCAAAACTCACAGCACCCACCACCTCGTGATGCTTCTTCGTCCAATACAGAGCGGTGACGGAGTCCATGCCGCCGGAGAGGAGAACGAGTGCGCGAGACATATGGAAAGCGTTCGGAGGTTGATGGCCGGAATGCAGTAATGGGTTGAATCCTGGCCCGACACTCTGCATTGAAAACCAAGAACTGCGAATCGAGAACTACCCATGCACCCAGCCCGCGCCAACAAGCACGTCTCCAAGAACCCTGACGTTCCCATTTACGAAGACGAGCATCTTTCCAAGCTCCTCGAAGACGTGCCCAACGCGCTCGTGCTTATCCTCGACTGTGTTCAGGACCCGCACAATCTGGGGGCCTGTCTGCGAACTGCCGATGGCGCGGGTGTCACGGCGGTGATTGTGCCGAAGGATCGTTCCGCACCCATCACGGACACTGTGCTGCGCGTTTCCTGCGGCGGTGCGGAGAATGTGCCCATCGTGCGTGTGACCAATCTTGTTCGTGCCATGGAGAAGCTGAAGAAGATGGGCATCTGGATCGTGGGGACGGCGGACGAAACCGACAAGTCCATCTACGATCAGGATCTCACGGGTCCGATCGGTATCGTGATGGGGGCCGAGGGGGCTGGCATGAGGCGTCTCACCTCCGATGCATGCGATTTCCTGGCTCGCATCCCTATGGCAGGAAAGGTGGAGTGCTTGAATGTCTCGGTCGCGACGGGGATCTGCCTGTTCGAGGCGGTGCGCCAGCGAATGGCGGCGTCCATGGCTGGCTGAGACAGGGCACCAAGTGCTCGCCAGAGAGGGGAATGATGCCTCGAGGTATGTCCGAAATTTATATTTGCTATTATTTCAATAATAAATGTATATTTAGGACATGTTGAGTTCACGCCTTGTGCCTCTGATCGGCTTCGCCTCGCTCCTGCTGGGAACGAGTGCCCACGCCTATCTCGGGGGTTTTGAGGATCAGGACGGCTATCAAGACGGCGGAGTGCTGCCGATGCGTGACGTGAGCAGCTACAACGCTGGGCAGTATGGCACGAACAATGGCGGGCCTGGGGGAGGTTTTGCTAATATCGCGGCGAACTCCGGCCTGTTCTACAAGGGCGACGTGGGCCGGATCGATGACAACTATGGCGAACTCGTGGCTCACCATGGGCTGGCCCACAGCGGAGCCTCAGGGCTCGTTCTGCGCTCGACTGCCGGTTTTGGTGACACGGGCGGCGACGGTGCTGATTACCGGTATTACTTTGACTCCCGCGACTTCAACGGCGGCACCCCGAGTGCCGTGACCACGGGAACAATCGACATCGACTACTGGGCGTGCCCCCAGACTGCCTTTTTTGCCGTGGGACAAGTCACTACCACGGAGTTCTTCAATGCGGCCGGAGAAACAGTGTTTGCCCTGGGCACCCTAGGGCAAGGAGGTCTCACGTCGAGGCCTCTGATCGACTGGTATGACGCCAGCGGATGGCATACGACTAGCATCGTCGGCAATAACGCAGACTGGGATCACGTGATGCTGACGTTCGATCTCGATAACGACACGATCAACTTCTCCTACTTCGAGAGCCTCACTGGCACCACCCACTACGTGATCTCAGGCGCGGTGGCAGACCGTCCTTTGACCAGCTTGGCGGGCATTCGCTTCACGGCCGTGGCAAATACCGAAAAGAACTCGTATGACGATTTCGCGATCGGTGCTTCAGCGGTCCCGGAGCCCGGCAGCATGCTGCTGATGTTCGGAGCCATTGCCTCGGTGGTATCAGGTCGCAGGCGGACCAAGTAACACATTCGAAAAGTGTGCAGGCAAAAAGAAAGGGGAGCACAAGCTCCCCCTCAGATGTTTTGCGGACTATGGTTAACGGATAGCATCAAGTGCTTCAGTCAGCCTGCTTGGCGTGAGCGTTTTCGTGGTCGATGGCAGCACGGCAGATTTCCCAGAAGCTGCCACTTTCCAGCGAAGCGCCCCCAACGAGCGCGCCATCCACGTCGGGCTGCGCGATGATTTCAGCCATGTTGTTGGGCTTCACGCTGCCGCCATATTGAATGCGGATCTTCTGTGCGGTGTCCGCATCATACAGGTCAGTCAAAACCTTGCGCACAAAGGCGTGAGCTTCCTGAGCTTGCTGCGGTGATGCGGTGCGGCCGGTGCCGATGGCCCAGACGGGTTCATAGGCGATGACAAGGTCGAGCACGCGGCGTGAACCGACTTCGGCGAGGCTCTCGCGGAGCTGGCTTTCCAGCACCTGCTCGATCTTGCCTGCGTCGCGCTCTTCAAGCGTTTCACCGATGCAAAGGATTGGGTGCAGGCGTGCTTCGAGAGCGGCCTGGACCTTCGCATTGACGATCTGGTTCGTCTCGCCGTAGAGCGCGCGGCGCTCGCTGTGGCCGAGGACGACGTGCTTCACTTCCACTTCCTTCAACATGCGGGCGCTGATCTCGCCCGTGTAGGCACCGCCAGGATGCTGGCTCATGTTTTGAGCGCCGAGTTCAACCGCTGCATGGCGGACATTGTGGGTGCAATCCGCCGCCTTTGGCAGGCTGATGAACGGAGGCACGATCACGATCTGGATCGGACACTTCTCCGGCACGAGGCGAAGGAAGGCACGCATGAAGTCCTCGGTCTCCTGGGGAGTTTGGTGCATCTTCCAGTTGGCGGCGACGATGGGCTTGCGGTGATGAATCATAGGGGAAGGATCAATGATGAAGTATGGAGGATGAAACGGAAATCAAGAGAGGGGATTGGGGCGACGAAACGAGGATGAACTAGCAGTCATAGCTTGCTTCATCCTTCATTTTTCATCCTTCATACTTTCTCCGCCAAGCAGGTAACGCCGGGGAGGGCCTTGCCTTCCAGCAATTCCAGCGACGCACCGCCGCCGGTGGAGATGAAGGTCATCTTGTCGGCCAGCTTGGCCTTCTTCACGGCCTTCACGCTGTCGCCGCCGCCGATGATGTTCTTGGCAGTGGTATTGGCGGCCATGGCTTCGGCGATGTCGAAGGTGCCCTTGGAGCTTTCCTTGATCTCGAACACGCCCATCGGGCCGTTCCAGATCACGGTCTTCGCCTTGGCGATCTCTTCGGCGAAAAGCTTCACACTCTCGGGTCCGATATCGACGCCTTCCCAGCCGTCCGGGATGCTCTCGCCAGCGGCGGTGAACTTGATGTTGCCGAGCTTCTTGTTGTCGAAGTCGAAGGCGTCCGTGATCATCGCATCGACAGGGATGAGGATCTTCACGCCGCGCTCCTTGGCCTTGTCCAGAGCGGCCTGGGCAATGGGTTCCCACTCGGGCTTGTAGAGGCTCTTCCCGATAGAGATGCCCTGCACGATCTTGCGGAAGGTGTAGGCCATGCCGCCGCCGATGATGATGGTGTCGGCCTTTTCGAGCAGGCGATTGATGACGCCGATCTTGTCGTTCACCTTCGCGCCGCCGAGGATCACCACGAACGGACGCTCGGGGTTCTCGAGTTCGTCGTGCAGGTAGGCCAGTTCCTTCTCCATGAGCAAGCCGGAGACGGCGGGCAGGTAGTCAGCCACACCGGCGGTGGAGCTGTGCGCGCGGTGTGCTGAACCGAAGGCGTCGTTCACGAACACCTCGGCCAGATCGGCCATGCCCTTCGCGAGGTCGGCATCGTTTTTTTCTTCGCCAGCGTGGAAGCGGGTGTTCTCCAGCAGCAGCACATCACCATCCTTCAGTGCCAGGGCCTTGGCCTTCGCATCGGCTCCGATGCAGTCATCGGCAAAGGCGACCGGCTTGCCCAGCAGCGCGGCGAGCGCAGGGGCGACGGGAGCGAGCGATTGCTTCGGATCGCGCTGGCCCTTCGGACGGCCCAGGTGGGAGCAAAGGATGATGCGCGCGCCCTTCTCGATCAGAGACTTCAGCGTCGGCAGCGTCTCCTGAATGCGGGTGGCATCGGTGATCACCATCTGGCCGTCCTTCTCGTCGAGCGGAACGTTAAAATCCACGCGCACGAGGACGCGCTTTCCAGAGAGGTCGAGGTCACGAATGGTTTTCTTGGGCATGATCGGAGGTCTGATTTGGATTTGGGGAGCGCCGAGATTAGCGAGAATCGTGCAAATGACAGGGGAAAGTTGGCCCTACACCACCACCGCCCAGATGACCTTCAAGTAACGACCATCCGGGCAGTTCGACATCACCGGATGATCCATGCCGGCACCGGTGCGATCCAGGATCTGCAGCTTGCGCTTGTTTCGATGGGCGGCGCGGCAGACGATTTCCTCGAACTCTTCCAGGCTCAGCAGGCCTGAGCACGAGCAGGTCACGAAGAGCCCGCCCGGCTTCACGAGCTGGAGGGCCACGGCATTGAGGTCGTAGTATTTGTTGCGGCCTTTTTTGGCCTCTTCGCTCTCGGGTTCGCGGCTGAAGAGGAACTTCGGTGGATCGAGCACCACGGCGTCCCACTGCTCGCCATTGGCGATCATCTGCCGCCCCCATCCAAAGGCATCGCTTTGCGTCAGGCTGAGGCGGACCTGGTTGATGTCGGCGTTCTTTCGAGCGGAGGCGATGGACTTCTCGTCGAGGTCCACGGCGGTTACGTCCTCGCACTTGCCGATCAGCTTGGCCGCCAGGGCGAAGCCGCCGGTGTAGCAGCACAAGTCGAGCACCCGCTTCCCAGCGACGAGCTGGCCAAAACGCAGACGGTTGTCACGCTGATCGCAGAAGAAACCCGTCTTGTGCCCGTCCGGGAAATTCACCTGATAACGAATCCCGTGCTCCTGAATACGGACCGTCGCGGGCGCGGGGGCATCGATCTCCGGCACGTCCGCCATCCTCATGCCTTCGATCTGTGCCACCTCGGGGTCCACCTGGATCACATGCTGAGTGGTGCCCAGCAGCTCATGCATCTTCGGCAGCCAGCGGCGCAGGCGCTTCCAGACACCCAGCGTGGTCACTTCAATGGAGAGCGTGTCCGCGTAGCGATCCACCGTCAGCCCGCTGAGCCCGTCGCCATCGCTGAAGACCACGCGATAGGCATTGGTCACGGCGTCGAGCTTCAAGGCATCGCGTCGCAACAGCACCGCCCGCTCCAGACGCGCGTCCAGGTCCGCTTCCGTGAGTGGCTCGGCTCCATGTTGCAGCACGCGCAGCGGGATCTTGGCCCGGGGATTGAAGAAGCCGGTGCCAAAGGGCTGGCCGTCCTTGTCCATCACATGGATGAGATCACCGGCCGCTGCGTCGCGCGAGACGGCGCTGATCATGTTGGGATACACCGCTGGGTTGAAGGAGAAATACTTCATCTGCGCCCAGGGCTGCGGCCAGTCCGCGCTGCCGCTCGGGGCGGGAGTCTCCGGGCTGGGCAAGCGCGGTTCCGGGCGCCGCGAGGGACCCCGGTCCCGTGGTTGCGACGGACGATCAAAGCGCTGAGGCCGGTCAGAGCGGTGCGGAGGACGGGGGCGAGGCGGGAACGACATGGATGGTCCTCTCTGTCTCCACAACGCCCGCTTCGCAATGCGAAATCACGGCAGCACCTCCACCACCAGCCCGCGCACCTTCCCCGTCGTGCCATACGTAGCCAGGCCAAAAGGCGCACAGCGCTCGATGTCGCCAGGGCGCAGACTGATCGAGCGCGCCTTGAGGCTGGCATTGATGATGAGCCGCCCGTCCAGCCAGCCCCGAATCTCCTCGCTGCGCACCTCCAGGCGAAAGCGATACCACTGGCCGTTGACGAACCGATGCTCGCTTCGCGTCGCATTCTCGTTCGCGCTTTGCTCGTCAATGTTCGAGATTCCCACCAGCCCGCCACCCCAACCGCCGTTCACCAGCGTGGCGCAGGTCTTGAGGCTCCGAATGGGAAACGTCACCGCACCAAAGAAGTCCTGCCCCTCCACGCGCATCGCCTCATACTCGATCGCGTAGTCCACCACCGGCAGCCCCATCGCTTCCCATCCTCCGAAACGCACCGCCGTCATCGGAGCCCCCTCGGGCAAAACGAACTCCCCTGGTCCCATCTGGGGCTTGCCAGCGCCCTCGATGGCCACCGCCTGCCACTGCGGCAGCATCGCCTCCGACAGCAAGTCCCAGCGCCGCGGCTTGTCCTCCGAGCAGCCGACCAGCAGCACCGCCACGCAACTCATCATCCTCCAGGTCTTCATGGACTCCGAAACTCGGGTGCGAACCATCCCGTGCAAGCGGCAACTGGGAGGTGAGCGCAGTGCTGAGGCACCACAAAGCGAGGCGAGGATCTTCAGACGCGAATCCAAACCGAATGGGCCGCGAATGACCAACCATAGAAGTTTGTCGTCCTATTGGCGGACGTTCGTTCTCATTCGCTTCAAGAAAACGAATCCACACGCTTGGCCCATCAGCCCTCTTCCATCAGATACCGGATGCGCTTGTTCACGTCGGTATTGATCGAGTGGTAGGGGCGCAGGAGGTTGCCGGGGGCGAAGAGGGTGTTGCGGATGTGCTCCATGTCGTCGTTGCCGATGGCGTTGGAGAAGATGGGCATGAGGTAGTCGATACCCATGCGCGAGGGCTTCATGAGGCGGGCATCGTAGAACTCGGTGTGCATGTGCCGCGCGTGGATGAGGCCCCAGCGATCGCGCAGGTGATTGGCGTCAAAGCCTTCCACGTGGAAGCCTTCGTTGGCATTGTATTGAATGATGGAGGTGGCGTTGTTGCGGCCCTCCAGGAGCATATCGACGGCCTTGGCTCCGAGCTGGGAGGCGCAGAAGCGATCGAACAACACGGGGCGTCCGCCGCGTTGTGTGTGGCCGACCTTGCGGGTGAAGATCGCTTCCTTCGCTGACTCGCCGCGGCGGTAGTTGCGGAAGTAGGCGTCGCCGATCAGACTGATCAAAGCGGAGCGCAGGGCTTCGGCGGCACCGCTGAGCTGATGATTGCCTGCGGGGTCCTTGCCACCGCTGGCACCGAGTTCGTTGCCGTCCTTGTCGATGATGCCTTCGCCGCACACGATCATGACGCTCTTCTGCAAGTCGTAGATCTGCTTCACGCGCTCGGCGACCATCTCCACATCGACGGCGACCTCGGGGACCAGGATGATGTCGGGCCGACCGTAGGCAGAGCCGAGGGCGATGTAACCCGAGTGGCGGCCCATCACTTCCACAATGGCGATGCGGCGATGGCTTTCGGCCGTGGTGCGCACACGTTCGATGGCACTGGCCGAGACATAAACGGCGGTGGCGTAGCCGGGCGTCACGTAGTTCACCATCTGATCGAGGGCGAAGACGGAGCGCGATTCGGCCCTCTGGTAGTGATAGCCGCACTTCGCCGATGGGTCGGGCACGCGGAGGAATTCATCGGGTTCGTTCGGGTAGTTCAGGCCCAGGTCGTTGTCGATGGTCTTCGGGGCCAGCACGGTGGGCAGGCGCTCGGCGAGAGGTTGCAGACCGTTGAGCGTGCCATCGCCGCCGATGCAGACGAGCCCCTCGATGCCGAGCCGCTTGAGGCGATGCACCACCATGTCGAGGTCTTCCTTTTTCTCGGGATCGACGAAGTCACGCGACGATCCGAGCAGCGTTCCACCGAGCGTGGGGTCCAGCTCCGGGATGGTCTGGTGCAGCGGGTTGAGCTGCACATGGGGCACGCGGGGATTGAAGAGGCAGTTGAAGCCCTTGATCAGGCCCACGACTTCCACCTTCATCTGGCTCGCGCGAGTGACCGCGCCGTAGATCGTGGCGTTGAGGGCCGGGGTGTCGCCACCAGCGGTGAGAATACCAATGCGTTTCATGAGAGGGGAGGGGATGAGCTAGTGAAAGAAAAGAAGCACCATGACCTGCGCGATGAGAATGCGGCAGAGCATCGTGAGCGGGTAAACCGTCGCGTAGGCCACGGAGGGCGCGTCTGACTTGGCCAGACTGTTGGCAAATGCAAGTGCGGGCGGGTCCGTCATGCTGCCGGTGAGCAGACCGCAGAGTTCCAGGAAATTCATCTTCAGCCAAATCCGGCCGATGATCCCCGCGATCATCAGCGGCACCATCACCACGATCACCGCCGATGCGGCCCAGATCAGACCCTCGTGACTCATCACCGTGGCGAAGAATTTCGGCCCCGCGCTCAGCCCCACGCACGCGAGGAAGAGCGAGATGCCCAGCTCGCGGAAGGCGAGGTTGGTATTCGCCGGCATGTGCCAGACGAGCGGCCCCGCCTTGCCCAGTCGGCTCAGCAGGATCGCCGCTACCAGCGGACCTCCGGCAAGGCCGAGTTTGAGCGGGCTGGAGAGGCCCGGCACGTTGATCGGCAGCATCCCCAGCAGCACGCCCAGCGCCAGCCCCACGAAGATCGGCACGAACTGCGTGGTGTTCAGCGCCTTCAACGAATCACCCAGCATCTTCGCCGCCTGATCCAGTCCATTTTGATCGCCCACCACATGCAGGAAGTCGCCAAACTGCAGCCGCACATCCGGCACCGCCGTCATCTCGATGCCCGCACGAACGATGCGCGTGATCGTCACGACATAGAGATGATCGAGCCCCAGTTCTGCCAATGTTTTGCCCAGCATCGACTTGTTCGTCACCACCACGCGACGAAACGACACAGCCCCCGGCGCCTTCATGAGGTCCACGCGGCTGTGGCTTCCCACGATGCGCTGGAAGCTCTCCACGTTCGCCGCCGTGCCCACCAGCAGCAGATGGTCGCCCACATGGATGATCGAGTCCTCCGTCGCCGTCGCCACTTCGCTCGCTCCGGCCTTTTGCAATCGCGACACCATAACGCTCGTCTCACGCCGTCCGGGCAATTGCCGGATCGCCAGCCCATCGAGATTCGCGTTCTCCACGATCACATTGAGGCGTTGCAGCGGTTCAATTCCCTGCCGCTGAGCCACCTCGAACTCCTTTGTCTCCGCTTCGACATCAATGCGGAAGACCTTCCGCAGCAGCAGCAGCGTGGCGATGATGCCGATGATGCCCACCGGATACGCCGCCGAGTAGGCCAGCGCCGGCAGCGCCATCTGATCCGCCCCCGCCCCCACGCTTAGCATGGCCTGCTGCGCCGCTCCCAGCGAGGGCGTGTTCGTCGTCGCCCCCGAGAACAGACCCAGCCTTGCCCCGGCAGGGATCGCGAACATCACCGCACAACCCCAGGTGCAAAGGAAACCCGCCACCACGATCGCCGCCGCAAACGCATTCAGCCGGATGCCCGCTTTGCGCAGCGACGCGAAGAATCCGGGCCCCAACTGCAAGCCCATCGTGAACACGAACAGCATCAGCCCGAACTCCCGCAGGAATTCCAGCACCGCATGATCCAGCCCAAACCCCAGACTCCCCACGATCAACCCCACGAACAGCACCCCCGCCGACCCCAGCCCCACACCCCGCACCTTCACCGCCCCCAGCGCCAGCCCACCCGCTGCCACCGAAGACAGAAGGATCAAAGACGAAGCTGTGCTGACCGAAGATGATGCGAACATTCCAATGAAGAATCCCAACCCGACGCCCGGAGGACATCCCGCGCCAGACCACCCTCGCTAGAACTTTCCGTGCCACCCGGCATCGAATTCCATGAAACACTTCCGTCAGACGTCGTCGATGTGTTCAGTGGTGCGGTTTTTGTGGTGGGGATGCGGGGTAATAATCACCGTTCACAGTGATCCGAGACTATCCCACACGCAGTGATGGCGGCATGAATGCTGTCGCTGGACAGACGGCAGAGGCCAGGAAGTGGTTGGCAGTGCCAGCGGGCGAGAAGAAGTTGAGATCAAACACGCTGTAGGAGAGAGGCCAAACTCCCTTGCTCTGTTGTTCGTTGCTAGCTCGATTGCTACCGCATACTCTGCCGGACGAGCAAAGATTACTTGGCTCCAGATGATTCCATGAACAAAGCCCCTCCCGGCAAATCTGCGATTTCAACCAAACGTCAGTTTGGCGGGAGGAATACGTCTGGAGGCGTCGGTTATGAGGTGGACGTTGCATGCTGGCTTGCCTCCCGAATGCTGATCGGAGGCAGCGTCGAGATTCTCGATGGCGTATCGGCGTGCGAGATTTCTAGTTTGGCTCTGCAAACGGACGACGTCGTTGATGACGCAGTTCTCGATCTGCGAGACGCGAGTGGAGGTAAAGTCTTCTTCTCGGCAAAGCGCAGAACTGGGTCCGTGTCTCTCGGTTCGGGCAAAGGGACATTTTCAGAAGTGATTGAATCGTTGGTTGAGCAGTATTTCGCATTACCGGAGCCGCATCGCTTTCAGTCGAGATTCGTTTGGGCTTTGCCATCGACCGCAGGCTTGCCGGTCACGTTCCATCTGCGCGAAGCATTGAAGGCATATCGGGCTGAGATGCCCGTCGATGATCATGCGGACTTCTTGCGCCGAAGGACTTCCAAAGAACGAGATGCCCTTGGTGCTCTCATCAAGATTGTCAGCGCGCGCTGGAGACGGCTCACTGGCGCTTCGGTTTCGAGTGAGACCGTGCAGGCACTTGTGTCACGCATTCACGTTGAAGTCTTCGATTTTGGCGGTGGATCATACCATGACAGGCTGGCTCAAAGCGAACTAGCTACCCATGTCCTTACCAAGACACCAGACACACCACTCGCCTGGTCGGTTCTACGTGAAGCATTAAGCGATGCGAATCGCCGGGGACTCAAACTTCGTCCCCAACAGCTTCGTTCATTCCTCACGTCGAACGGGATTCGATTGAAGAGCGAACTCGACTACTCGGACGATGTTGCCCTGCTGACAAAGATGACGAAGAGCAACCTCGCCCGACTTCGAGAGCACCGCTATCTGAGATTCGGTTCGACGACGGAGGAGGAAGTTCATTTACCTCGTGAGGCTGAAATGGCTGCCTTTTGGACTTCGTTAAAGAAAGGCCACAGGCTGCTAACTGGAGAACCCGGTTGTGGGAAGAGCGGGCTAATACACAGGTTGGTAGAAGAACTCCATCTGAAAGGCCTGCCTGTGGTCTTGATGCTCGCGGAGGAGATGGAGGATAGTCAGTGGACCAGTTGTGGTGCTCTCACTCGACTTCAACATGAGCTGGACGATGTGCTAGCGCATTGGCCAGACGGTGTTCCCGGTTACCTCATCACTGACGCCCTTGATGCGGTCCGCGATCCTGATTTGCAAGCAAAGCTGAGGCGGTTGTTAGAGAGGATCTTGCGTGGCGAGTCGCAATGGACGGTGATCGCGAGTGTTCGTGAATTTGACTTGAAGCACAGCCAACAGTTGCGCGAATTGTTTCCTGGGGACGGTGTGACCGATCACTCATCCGAGGACTTTGCCGGAGTTTCCCATTTTCATCTTGGTCGATTGAGGGAACAGGAACTGGACTGCTTGGTGCAAACGCGAATGGAGATCGAGCCGTTTGTCGCAAGCGCTAGGCGGTCAAATCGCTCTGAAGAGCTGCACCGCTCGCCCTTCTTCTTGCGACTCGCTTCTGACCTGCTGAGAGCGGGTGTCTCACCTTCTCAGCTGGCGGATTGGAGCAGCCCTACTCTTCTACTTCGGAGGTTCTGGGACATACGCATTGGCGAAGGTGCTGGCTCCGGTGATCGTGAGGCGGCGCTGCACGCGATTTGCAGGCAAATGTTGACCCGCCGCAGCATGTCACTTTCGATTAAAGAGCTGGCGTTCAACTCAGCACAACGCGACGCAGTAAATGATCTCCGCAGCCGCGGCATTCTCCAGGGTCCAGCGATCAAGCATGGTGCGCGCGTTGGCGATGAAGCCATCCGATTCAGTCACCACTTGCTCCATGATTATGTGATCGCAAAGGCGCTGATTCCGTTGGTGGCAGAACCATTTGTTGCTTTCGCTGAACGGGAGCCGTTGGCCCCCATTCTCTACCTGTCGAGCTTTAGAATGGCCTTGCACGAAATGTGGGATGCAGGCCCTAATGCGCTAGATTTCTGGAATGCGTGCATAAGGATGCAGGAAAGCCCACAGCTACGTAGCATTACACGGATCCAAGGCCCGTTGGTTGCTGCGCACAGGGTTACAGCGCAGACTGATGTTGCTCCTCTGCTAAGTGCAATGAGCCAATCTCGACCTGATATTCGGTCCGTGATCAAGACTGCACTACACTTATCGACAGGTCTTGCCGATGTATCATCTGAATCGATTCGGAATGCTTCGCCAGTTTGGTGTAACTACGCCAGGAAGTTGGGCGCAATGCTGTCGGAGCATCCGTCCCTTGAGTCGCCCATTTTGTTCCTGCTGGTGCGACTTTTAGATGTGGAGGCAGCACAGCAGGAACCTGATCGCCAAAACCTCAATGAGGCCGGACGACATCTGCTTTCTCACCATCTCACGAAGCCTGTGAACAGAGGATGGCGATACGTTGCGGCGACGGCGACCAGAGCGATCTGCCGCACCTTTGACTGCCAGCGAGTTGAAAGCGAAAGGATGCTTCTAGCCATCATGGCCACCGAGCGCGTTGCACTCTTCCCCCACGAGGATTTGTTCGACCTCGCTCATGAAATCAAGCACCTCGGTCCACACGGTGATGCAGTGGTAAAGCGGCTGTTTGACGTGTCCTTTTCTACCGCACCGAATAGCGGCGAGCATCGAACAAGCGGATCACTCATTCTTCCTTTCCGGACAGAGACACGTCAGGATTGGGAACTCAACCGCTACTCGCTGGCAGAGTATTATCAGGGGGCAGACAAAATGGACCCTGGACTCGCTGCCACTCTCGTGTGCATAGCTTGGAATGCAGTAGAGGAACGTCAGGGCAGACGGTGGTCACGGCCTTCGAAATGCTTTCAGGCTACATTCACTATCAGAGGAACCGAGTGCGAGCTGAAAAGCGATGGGAGTTCGAACTTGGGACGACAGTTCGAACACGAGGAGAACACAATTCTCAATTCCTTCGAACAACGACTCCATCACTGGTGTGATGATGCTGATCGTCCGGCATTGGAGGCGGTCGTGGACACGCTTGCGCGGGAAAATCGTTCAGCAGTTGTCTGGCAGACAGTGTTGGAGATCGCAAGTCAGCATGTGGCAGAACTGGGGGAACTGCTGGAGGAAGCAGTGCATGAACCGCTGATGCTAACGATGCCCGATTACAGATACGGAGCCGTGGCGCTTTTCGCCGCGTTGCATCGGGCAGGAGACAAAAAACGCCGAATAAGATTGGAGCGGACGCTCTTGGGGCTGCCCCGGACAACTCCACTTCGATGTGAAGACCAGCGTGAGCCGACGCCAGAGTGGATCATCTACGTGCAGGACATCATTCTTGGAGAGCTTGATGGAACGAATATCGCCCTCGCCGAGACCCTGACACTTTGGCGGACGAGGCAAGCCGCAGGAGAATTGAGACGTAATCGTCAGCCTAGCTCCCTGACGCAGTTTCTGCCGAGCCTTGGAGGTGCGCCCATCCCAGACCAGCCAGAAGGAGCTGATCCAACTGCTGATTCAATTGTAACAATGTCGCAATCCCTCGATGCGATTAGGCAGAGGGACAATGCCACCAAGGTGTCCGCTAAAACTGCCAGCGATGATCTCGCGCTTCTTCGGCGTGCGGACAGGCTCATAAGGAAGTGCCGGGCAACTCATCCTGAGCAGACAATCGATCTGTGGGGACGGCTGACTCAAACTTGCTCAAGACTTGCCGGGCGACGACCGCCACCTCGAGCCCAAGGGCTTTTTGCTTTTGCTCAACGCATCTTGCTGCGTGCCGTTTCCGATCCTTTGCCTGTCGTCGCCCCTGAAGATTTAAGGGGCGAGGAAAGGCTCGAAGCATGGGCTTGGCCATCTCCCCGTAGCGATGCTGCCGAAGGCTTGCCGTTCTTGGTTTGCCGACTCCGTGACATAGATGCCGCAACTGCAAAGGCCCTGCGCCGTTTGGCAACTGATGGATCTAGGATTGTGCGTCAACATCTCTCCAGTAGTTTGTTTGCTATACGAGGAGCCGCTCCCCAACTGATGTGGGAACTGATCGACACACTAATCGAATCCGAACCTACTTTCCGGGTGCTCAGCGGGCTTCTCGACTCTCTTCGCGAACTGCTATCTCAGGATCCCGATAAGGCACTGCTTCGAATGCGTCGCATTGCAGAACGTGCAGGAACAACCGCGCCGGATGAGCACGACATTCATGAGGAGTTGATGAGCGCTTTTCTTTTCCGCTATTTGCGCTGCGGGGATCTATCCTGTTGGGACTATGTTGCCACTCGGATCGCCCGATGTGAGGGACAGGCCATCGGACGGTCATTGACTCCCCAACTTCACGGCTGTCGAAAAGGACGCTGGTTAACTGCTGGAGATGCCATTGTTTCTGATACCGAGGCTGACGAACATCGGTCCCGGGCTTGGAGGTTTTTTCGCGAACTGTTGTTCACCGCGCAGAAGACGCTTTCGGAACGAAGATTACTGTGGCAAGCCATCCACGAAGCTAACCCTGACGACAAAGAGCAGAAGCAAAAGCTGCAAGCCCAGATCGACACCTTGAGCCGCATCGTCGATGGTATCGCTGCCCAGCTTTTCTTTGGCAGCGGCGCTTTCGCCACGAAGCAGAACCAAGATGAAGATGCTCTCACGCAACCCCAAGCACGACGTTTTTGGAACGAGGCTGCCGATCTCTTCGAAGCTCTGGCGAACGAGTATCATCCCCATACGGCGCATCATGTGTTGGAAGCCATGATTCACCTACAACCCGCCGATCCCGCGCGGACTTTCCTCTGCGCTGCGAAGGCGATTGAGACGAGTAACGCATGGGGATTTCTTCAAGAGAGTTTGGTGGTCGATGACGTCGAAAAACTGATCCACCGCCTGCTCTCTGATCATCGGCATGTTCTCCGCGTTTCCACAGACGGGAACTCTGATTGCCTTCAGGCGCTGCTTAGACTGCTGGACATGTTAGTGGATGCGGGCTGGTCAAAAGCTCGGGCACTCACTCATCGCTTGGAGGACATCTACCGCTGAATAGTGCTTTCGCCAAAGCGGGCGGAATGAAGCCGGAAGGCAGAGTTCGGAATAAAGATCACCTCTCGGCATAGATTTCCTCCCGCGTCAGAGGGATCATTGGCTCGGTGTTCGATGCCTGCATGGCTTTGAGCAGGAGGGCACCCACATCATAGCGCTGCTTCTCCTCTGCTTCAGGCGGCGTCTGCATGAAGCGCTGCAATGCCTGGACAAGCACTTCACTCAATGTGGTGCGCTGCTCTGAGGCCAAGACTTTGGCTTTAAGGAAGATGTCGTCGGGCAGATCAATCGTGATCTTCATGGGTCCATGAATATGAAAAACTGGGTGAGGGAGCAAGGCATAGATGGTGCAGTGGATGCATCAGGGAGGACAAACCTTGGAAGGAAGGCGTGCCTCCAAGGACCGCCATTCTTGTTCATTCAGCGCCGTGACTTGCGATCAAGCACTCGGGGGCTGAACCGGCCTCGATTCTGCTGCATGGAGCGGGCATGAGTGCTTCTGCTTCTCTCTTTGATCGTCTGGGTGGCCGGGCGGGGATCGAATCCCTGGTGATCACCTTTTATACCCGCGTGATGGCGGACTCGGAACTGGCTCCTTTCTTCCGCCACACGGAGGTGGAGAAGCTGCATCTGATGCAGCGGGAGTTCTTCACGATGGCGCTAGGAGGGCCGGTGTCGTATTCGGGTCGTCCCATCGGGCATGTGCATCATGGGCGTGGGATCACGGCGCATCACTTCAGCCGCTTCGTGGAGCATCTGGTCCAAACGCTCGAAGACCTCGGGGTGGACGATGCCGAGGCGGAACAAGTCATTGATCGCATCAACAGCTTTGCCAACGAAGTGACGGGAACGTCTTATTAATCAGCTGGCGCTGGGGCGGGGGAGTTGGTTGGAGGGGCAGGGACCCGAGTGATCCATGTGACCAATGACCAATGACCAATGACCAATGACCAATGACTCACCGAACCGCCACTAGCGTCTCGTCCTTTCTCTGCTCTCTACTTCTTATCTCATGAATTCATCCTCTCTTCGTCCTCTGGGCCGTGTGCTGCCTGATGCTTTGCAACCCCTGGCCTCGCTGGCTTTCGATTTTCGCTGGAGTGGGAGTCAGACGGCGGCACGTGTGTGGTCGTGGCTGGATGTGGAGATGTGGGAGCGGACACGGAATCCGGTGACGATCCTGCTCAATGTGCGGCAGGAGAGGCTGGATGAGGCGGCGCGTGATGAGGGGTTCCTCACGAACCTACGGCATTGGGTGGAGCGTGCGGAGCGCGCGACTTCGGAGAAGGGCTGGTTCGCGGACACGCTGGGCGATGGTTGGGGGGCGGCTTCGATTGCTTACTTCAGCATGGAGTTTGGGCTGAGCGAGGCGCTGCCAATTTACTCGGGCGGTCTCGGGATGCTGGCGGGCGATCATTTGAAGAGCGCGAGTGCTCTCGGGGTGCCGCTGGTGGGTATTGGGCTGCTTTATCAGCAAGGCTACTTCCGGCAGACGATCGGGGGCGATGGGGTGCAGCGGGAGGTGTTTCCATTCAATGAACCAGGGTCCATGCCGGTGTCGCCCGTGAAGGGACCTGATGGTCGCTGGCCGCGCGTGCGGCTGCCCTTGCCGGGGCGCACGCTGATCCTGCGGACTTGGGAGGCGAAGGTGGGTGGAGTGCGCCTGTTGTTGCTGGACAGCAACGATCCGATGAACAGTCCGAATGACCGGGCGATCACGGCGCAGCTTTACAATGCGGATCGCACCACGCGATTGCTCCAGGAACTGATCCTTGGAGTTGGCGGCTGGCACTTGTTAGAGAAGCTGGAGCTGGCACCGAAGGTCTGTCACTTGAATGAAGGTCATGCGGCTTTCGTGGTGATCGCGCGGGCGGCGAGCCATGCCCAGAAGACGGGGGTGTCGTTCGAGACGGCGCTGTGGGCGACGCGTGGGGGCAATGTGTTCACTACACACACGCCGGTGGCGGCGGGCTTCGATGTGTTTGATCCTGGGCTGGTGGCGCACTATGCGCGGCCTCTGGTGGAGTCGGCGGGCATCAGCATGGATCAAATGCTGGCCTTGGGTCGGCTGAATCCTGGCAATGCCGATGAGCAGTTCAACATGGCCAACCTGGCGGTGCGTGGCTGTGGCTATGTGAATGGGGTGAGCCGGTTGCATAGTGAAGTGAGCCGCCGGCTCTTCGCACCCTTGTTCCCTGGAGTGCCGATCGATGAAGTGCCGGTGAGTCATGTGACGAATGGCGTGCATGTGCCCACCTGGGACTCCTCGGCAGCCGATCAGTTCTGGCAGCAGGCGTATCGCCAGGGTTGGTCTCGTGATCTGGAACACGCAGCGAAGGGGGTGGAGGCGATGAGCGACGAATCGCTGTGGAGCTTCCGTCAGCAGGCGCGGGCGAAGTTGGTGGAGTTTGTTCGTCAACGCTACGAACGTCGTTGTCGCGAGCGCGGCTGGGCGAATCGGGATGTGACGCGCCTGCTCGACCCGAACGTGCTCACCATTGGATTTGCCCGTCGGTTCACGGGCTACAAGCGTCCATCGCTGATGCTCCACGAGGTGGATCGTCTCATTCACATCCTCAATCACAGCGAGCGTCCGGTGCAGCTCGTGATCGCGGGCAAGGCGCATCCGAATGACCATCAGGGCAAGGACGCTGTGCGCGATGTGGTCGCCTTCTGCCGGAGGCCGGAGGTGAAGCATCGGGCGGTGTTCCTGGAGGATTATGACATGGGCGTGGCGCAGGCGATGATCGGTGGTGTGGACATCTGGCTGAACAATCCGGCGCGTCCGCGCGAGGCCTGCGGCACGAGCGGCATGAAGGCGCTGGTCAATGGCGGTTTGCATCTGTCCACGCTGGATGGCTGGTGGGATGAGGCCTACACGCCGGAGGTGGGCTGGTGCATTGGCGGCACGGATGATGACAATCCGGCCCGCGATGCACTCGATGCGCACGAGCTTTACCACCTGCTGGAGCATGTGATCACGCCCTTGTTCTATGATCGTGATCAGGATGGTGTGCCGCGTCGTTGGCTGCCTCGTGTGCGTGCAAGTCTGACTCGATTGACTCCTGCCTTCAGCAGTGATCGCATGGTGCGCGAGTATGTGCAGCAGGCTTACGTGCCAGCGGCGGCGGCCTTCGATCATCGCACGGCCAGCGGCGATGCGGTGGCCCGTCAGCTCAACTCCTGGCAGCTTATGGTCGCGGCGGAGTGGCCGTATGTTCACTTCGAGCAATGCAACGTGGAGCGCGAGGGCGAACACTGGCTTTTCTGGGCGACTGCGAACATCGGTGGCCTCTCGGAATCCCAGGTGGTGGCAGAGCTGTGCGCGGTGGATCCCGACACTCGGAAGATGGTGGCGCTGCCGATGGATGTGCAGCGGGCAGCGGGAACGACCATTGCGTGCCGCGCTCGCGTGCCTGCTTCGCGACCCGCCGAGCACTTCACGCCGCGACTTCGCCCTGTGCATCCTGATCGCCTAGCCACCGAGGTTCCGTGGGTGAAGTGGCAGAAGTAGTTCAGGTTTTTCGACGTCGTCTCTCAACCCATGCGATCACCCACGAAGATCGTGTGCGAGGGACGACGGGCCTGCTCATAGGCCTTGGCGGCCACAGCTTTCACCTTGTAGCCCGCCAGGCCGAGACGCTTGGCAAAGGCATCGTCCTGACTTGCGGACCAGAAGGCCACGCGGCCACGGGGCTTGAGCACGCGGCTGATGGCGTCGAATCCGCGCGTCGAGTAAAGGCGTGAATTGCCGTCATGGACCATGGCGATCGGGCCGTTGTCCACATCGAGCATGATGGCATCAAAGTGGGCATTCGGGGCGCGATTGATGATCTGAAACACATCGCCAATCGCTATCTGCACACGCGGATCATCGAGCAGCTTGCCATTGAGATGGCCGAGGAATTCGCGATTCCAGTTCACCACTTCCGGCAGCAGTTCGGCTACCTCGACGATGGCATCCTTGGCCACAAGCTGCAGCACGCGCTTGAGCGTGAAGCCGAATCCGAGACCACCGATCAGCACGCGTGCGCCGCCGACACCCGTCAGCTTGGCGCATGCCTGCTCGGCGAGCACTCGCTCCGATGTGGAGGCATTCGTGCCCATGAGGGGCTGGCGGTTCACGCGCAGGTAAAAATGATCGTCGTGCGAGTGAAGGGTTAGCTCGGCACCCTCGGAGGTGCGGGCCTGGGCAATGGTGGTGAAGGGCTTCAAAGTGGAGGCTTGTGCCTTCCATCGAATGGCAGGTAGTGAAACCGAAACCTCAACGACGCGCTGAGTCCACGGCGAAAGATGGTTCTGGGGGTTGCGTCAGCCTGGGATGGAAGGTTATAATTTCCATAATTGAACCTTTAATCCCTCCGAGCCTGCCCTTGATGAGCCCTCACCCTCGTGCCTCGACCATTGGTGCCTTTGCCGTCCTGGCATTGGCGGCCTCTGTCGTGTCGGCCTGGGGAGCCGCCGGTGAGCTGGATACGAGCTTCCAGACCACAGGGTTCGTCAAGACCGAGGTGCGCGGCGACGACCATGCCTACTCGATGGCGGTGCAGCCGGATGGCAAGGTGGTGGTGGTGGGCAGCACCTTGAGCGCCGACTACACCAACTCTGATTTCGCCGTGGTGCGCTACCTGCCGAGCGGGGCGCTGGACACGACCTTTGGCATCGGAGGCAAGGTGATGACTGGCATCGGCACGGGCAACGACATCGCCTTCGATGTCGCGATTCAGGCCGATGGCAAGATCGTGGTCGCGGGCGAGATGAACGATTCCTCAGGCTCGAACGCGAACTTCGCTGTGGTGCGCTACAACGCCAATGGAACACTCGACACGACCTTCAACACGACCGGCAAGGTGGTCACGGGTATCGGATCGCTCGACGATTATGCCACCTGTATCGGAGTGCAAAACGACGGCAAAATCGTGGTTGGTGGCTACACTTACATCTCGGCGGACTCGACCAACTTCGCCCTGGTGCGCTACAACTCGAACGGAGCCCTGGATACCACCTTCAACACGACGGGCAAGGTCTCGACAGATCTGGGCGGAGTCGAGGTGGCCGAGGCGCTGATCGTTCAAGCCAGCGGCAAGATCCTTGTCGCGGGCTTCACCAGCAATGTCGCAGGCGACTACGCCAACAACGCCCTCGTGCGCTACAACGCGAATGGCTCCCTGGACACGACCTTCAACACGACGGGCAAGGTGATTACGAACATGGGACCCACCTACAACTACATCGACGCCATCGCTGTGCAGGCCGATGGCAAGATCGTGACGGCGGGCTCGATGGTCGAGGCCGGTGTGGGCGTGGCGCGCTACACAGCGGGCGGTGTGCTGGACACGACCTTCAACACCACGGGCAAGATCATCACACCGATCACAGGTGCGGGTGAAGGTGATGTAGTTCACAGCATCGCGATTCAAGGCGATGGCAAGATTGTGGTCGCGGGATCGACGCGAGTGGCTGATGAGGACGATGTGGCGCTCGTGCGATTCACCAGTAGCGGGAGTGTCGATGCGGGCTTCGGCAGCAACGGTGTGGCGATCACCAACTTTAGCGCTGACTCGGGACCTGACAGTGCCTACGCGGTGAGGGTGCTGAGCGATGGGGTCTTGCTCGTGGCTGGCGATACGGCGACCAGTGCAGCAGGCTATGATTTCCTGATCGCCAAGTATCAAGCGGCGGGCGCTGCCGTGCCGATGCCTGTGGCCAGCACGCTGGAAGCCACGAACATCACACGGACCTCGGCTGATCTTCAGGGCTCTGTGAATGCCAAGGGCATCAGCACCACGGTGAGCTTTGAGTATGGGCTCACGACCGACTATGGATCGACGATGGCGGCGACGCCTGCCTCATTGACTACCAGCACGGACACAGCTGTGATGGCGACGCTGAGTGGCTTGCAAGAGGCGACGACTTATCATTATCGGGTCAAGGCGGTCACGGCTGATGGCGTGGTCTTGGGAGCTGATCGTAGCTTCACGACGGATGAACCTCCACCGCCTGAGCCGCCGGTGATTACGTCATCGCCCACGAGCATCACGGCTGAAGCGGGGAGCAATTTCACCCTCAGTGTGCAGGCGACAGGCGATGGGTTGACCTACTTGTGGAAACGCAATGGAACGAGCGTCACGGGCGGCACAGCGAGCACGCTGAACATCACGAATTTCCAAAGCGCTCAGGCAGGGAACTACGTGTGCGTGGTGACCAATGCGGCTGGTGTGACAGCGACGAGCAGCACAGCGGTGCTGACCTTGGTGAGCAACTTCAATACGGCGGTGGATCTCACTACCACGCGCTGGCAGACGACTTCACCTTCGCCTTGGAGCTTCGTGACGACCGGTGCACGTGATGGTGTGGACGCTCTGAAGAGTGGCAGTCCCGCCGCAGGGGGATCAAGCAAGTGCTCCGCGATCATCACAGGGCCTGTGCGACTCACGTATTACTACAAGGTCACAGCGACGTCCGGTGCGGCCTTTTTGCGGTGCTCGGTAGATGGCGCACAGGTGAGCGAGGCGACGGGCACGGTGGACTGGACCCTGGCCTCGATCCTCGTGCCGACGGGCGCGCATCAGCTGGAGTTCAGTTTTGATCAGACGACTGGCACAGGGGCCGGCGAGGCCGCATGGATTGATCAGATGGCGGCGAGTTCGCCATCTTGGATTACCTCGCAACCGCAGAGCCGCATCGTGAATCTTGGCAGCAGTATGACGTTCGATGTGGCTCTGGATGGACTCGCTACCAACTGCCAGTGGCGAAAGAATGGGGTGGCCATCGCTGGTGCCACGAGCAACCAGTTCACGATCAGCAATGTAGCCACCACGGATGCCGCTCTCTACACAGTAGCTCTCGGCACCGGCACGATCAGCAGCGCGGCATCGCTCAGCGTGGTGAAGCCCACGATGTATGCCACGGCTCCGGTGGCCAAGACGGCGGTGTTTGCTCAGACGCTGACCAATGCCAGCGGCGCGACCTTCCAATGGCAGCGTGCAGGTGTGAATCTGGTCGATGGCACCAAGTTTGCGGGAGCCAAGACGGCCAGCCTTTCGGTGAAGCTCCTCACCGCGGCAGACGAGGGAGCTGACTACAGCTGCATCATCAAGCTGGGTGCCCTGACCCACACGGTGGGCCCTTGTGAACTCGCAATCCTGCCCAAGCCTGTGATTGATCCGGTGGCGGCTCAGCAAACCATTATCAGCGGCAGCTATCGACTGGAGTTGAAGGCCACCCCGACTCCCACCTCGTGGTCCGTCGTGGGTTTGCCCTCTGGCCTGACTTACAGCACGACAACCGGAGTGATCTCTGGCGCGGCCAATGTGGCTGATAAGCTGACCGGGCCTTACGCTATCACGGTGACTGCCACCAATGCGGCAGGGGCGAGCGACAAGGTCACCTTCCCGCTCAGCGTGGCCATTCAACCTCCCGGCACCGCAGGAGCCTGGTGGGGACTTGTTGCCCGGCAGACGGCTCTGAATGCGGACCTCGGCGGCAGCTTCGTTTTGAATGTCACAGGCACGGGAACCTTCACCGGCACGCTGCGCAATGGCAAGGATACTCATCCGTTAGCAGGGCGTGTGATCACGGATGTCGCGACACAGCGATCAAGTGGAACACAAACGATCGTGCGCACCGGGCGCACGCCGTTGGTCGTGAGCTTCACCCTTGATCCCAGCACGGCCAGCCTCACGGGAACGATCAGCAGTGCTGGAGAGATCGCAGCCGTGGATGCCTCACGAAACTCATGGACCACGCCGTTGCCAGCACCAGCCGGACTTTACAACAATGCGCTCGAGTTGCCGCTGGAGAACGTGGGAGATGTGAGCAAACCGCAAGGCGCTGGGTGGACACAATTGACCGTGGTCGCTCTTGGCACGGTGACGATGAGCGGACGACTCGCCGATGGCACGGCATTCACCAGCACGACCATCATGGGGTCTGATCGTCGCGTGCCCTTGTTCCAATTGCTTTACACCAATCATGGGAGCCTCCGCGGATGGCAGGTCATCGGAGTGGATGAGTGGGTGTCCAGTGACGATCTCACCTGGGTGAAGACCGGGCCGATTTCCACCGCTGACAAGACCTATGCCAGTGGCTACATAATTGCTCTCAACTCCAGTGGCGCAAAGTATGTGAAGCCCACCACCACGCAGCCCATCGTGCTGGCGCTGCCTGATCAAGCCGACAACGCCATGGTGCAGTTCAGCGGAGCCGAAATCGAGACTGCTGCGAAGTATACTGATCTCGCCCAGGTTTTTCGAGTCTCCAAGACCAACGTCGCGACCTTCCGCACGGCGACGACTGGCAACCCGTGTGCTGTGAAGATGACCTTCGTGCCCACGACGGGCTTGTTCTCCGGCAGCATCACGCTCAACGACCCCGGAACACTCAAGCCCATCGTTCGAATCGTGAGCTACTATGGTGTGCTGCTCAGCCATCGGCGTGAAGGCGTCGGCTGCTTCGTCTTGCCAGGACTGGCCACCGGCAGTGCGATTCAGTCTGGGCTGGTCAGCTTGATGCCGACGGGATTGTAGGGTGCAGCGCGACTGGCCATCGGCCTGGGCACAAAAAAGCCCGCAAAGCCTTGGGCTCTGCGGGCTTGAAATCAAAACCTCAGCCTTAGAAGGCGCGAATGCCATTCAGGATGCTGTGCACACCCTGGATGCCGCTGCTCGTATCCCAGATTGTATCAACGGCGTTGTCACGCTTGGCGCGCTCAGTTGCGACGTTGGAACGCTGAACGACTTGCTGCTTCTCATACTGCTTGAACTCAGCATCAGAGACCACGCCATCACGGTTGTAGTCAGCGACCGTTGAATTCTGGAATGAGGCACATTGAGTCAGGAGCGCCGAGGCAGCCAAGGCAACAGAGAGGCGAAGGGAGTGCTTGATCATGATGTTATGTCTGAATGTGGGTTGTTATTGGATGGGGAGATGGGTCAATACCAGCGACGGCTGTGGCCATAGTAGTAGCCACCATAGGTATTGTCGGGCACGTAAGGCGCATCGGTCACAGGTGCCATGCGCTCCACACGCTCAACGTTGGAAGTGGGAACCGGGGGATAGGCGTTGCAGGCGGAGAGGGTGACAACGGCTGAAACAGCGAGCAGGGTGGGGCGGAGAATGTTCACAACTTTTCGACTAAGGTTAAATTGAACAGCATTTTCGTAGCAGGACGATCTGGCGAGGTCAACGCCAAAAGGCGCTTCACTCTATCCGGCTCGATTGGCAACACTCAATCAATGGGTGCAATCGACGCCAATGGTGATTAAATCGCGGCTTCCGTTTTCATGGCCAAGACTCCCTCCGCCTTTTCCCAGCATCTACAGCCCGCCGGACACTTCATTGTCTATGCGGCCTTTCGAGTGTTCGAATTCGTGCTCAAGGTGCTGCCGCTGACGCTCGTCGCGCGTGTGGGAAGCGCCGTTGGAATGCTCGCCTGGATGCTGGGCGGCAGTTACCGGAAACTGGCGCTAAACAATGTGCGAATCGCGTTTGGACGCGAGCTGCCGGAGGATCAATTGAAGGTCATCGTGCGGAGGCACTTCGCATCACTGGGAGCCAACTTGTTTTGTGGATTGAAGCTCCCTCTGATGGGCGAGCAAGAGGTGCTGAAGTGCGTGTCCGTTGAGAACGCTCACATACCCGCCGCCATCGCAGCCGAAGGCAAGCCGATGCTTTATGCGGTGATGCATCTGAGCTGCTGGGAGTTGCTTACCCAGATTCCGTCCGTTGTGTCGATGGGCCGTCGGCCATCAAGCATCTATCAGCCGCTGGCCAATCCTTTCCTGGATGCCCACGTGCGGCGGAATCGCGAGAAGCTCGGCTACATCTTGTTTGATCGCAGTGCGGGTTTCAGCGAGCCGATGCGGCATCTTCGTGAGAATCAGGGAACGCTCGGAGTGTTGGTGGATCAACATGCGGGCGACAAAGGCGTTTGGTGTCCGTTCTTTGATCGGCTCGCTTCGACGACCTCGTTGCCTGCGCTCATGGCGTTGCGATGCGACACGCCGCTGGTGCCCATCGGAGTTTATGATGACGGGCCGGGCCGCTGGAGAATTGTTTTCCATCCCCCCGTAGTCAGTCGCGAAGAAACACCGACCGCTGAGGGCGTCACGGCTGAACTCAATCTGGCGGTGGAGCGGGTGGTGCGCATGGCACCGCACAACTGGTTCTGGGTTCACAATCGCTGGAAGACGCCGAAGCCGGAGTTCCTGCTCGCGAACTATCGTCGAGGCATCACGCTGCCCGTTGGTTATCAGGTCGATCGCTTGCAGAAGTTTGAGTTGCTCCTGCGCTCGCCGAACTGGCTGGGCGATGCCTGCATGGCCTTTCCTGCGGTGCGCGCGCTGCGGCAGGGGCGGCCTGACTTGCGGCTCACGGTGTTCACGCCTTCGAAGCTCGCGCAACTTTGGCAGTCGCTCGGGATCATTGACGATCTCATCATGAAGGATGGCAAGGAAGGCGTCTTCACGGTGGCGAGACGAATCAAGGAGCGGGCGCGATTTGATGCGGCGATTCTGTTTACCAATTCGACGCGCAGCACGCTGGAGTTTTGGCTGGCTGACATACCTCGCCTTGTCGGATTCAAGGGGTCGCTGCGCTCGAAGTTGATGCATCAGATCACGCCTGAGCAAAAGCCCGGCACGCCTCCCGAACATCAGGCACACAAGTATTTGCGCCTCGCCCGACATTGCGGCGCTAAGACGGATGATCCCGCCTTGTTTGCACCTGGAGCCCCGGTGGTGTCTCAAGATGGCAAGATCCGCGTGGGCATCTGTGCGGGCGCTGAGTATGGGCAGGCCAAACGCTGGCCAATGGAGCGTTTCGCGGAGGTGGCCAATGCTTTGCCGCAGCTGGACTGGGTGCTCTTCGGTGCGCCTGGCGAGGCCGCGATGGGCGAGCAGTTGTCTGCCATGCTGAAGATGCCTCACCTCAATCTGGTGGGCAAAACCTCGCTCGATGATCTCATTCATTGCCTGCGCGAGTGCGCGCTCCTGGTCACGAATGACACGGGCACCATGCATCTGGCGGCTGCTCTTGGAGTGCCCACGGTTTCCATTTTTGGCAGCACCGAGCCGATCTTGACGGGGCCTCTGGGCGTGCGGCACACGATTGTCCGCCATCATGTGGCCTGTAGCCCTTGCTTCAAACGCGAATGCCCGTTCGGCCACTACGAGTGCATGACAGGCATCGCGCCGGTGCATGTGGTGCAGGCTATTCAGGCAAGGCTCGCCAGCCGAGAATAGTTCAGCGAGAGCTTGATCGTGCAGCGTCTGAAAGCGTAGCTTTGCAAGCTCATGCTGGCCTCCCACTCGCCACTCGAAATCTCCTTGTTCAGCGCTGTGCTGAACAAGGCGCTGATTTTGTTGGTGACCTACGTGGCGGGTTCTACCGTGCTTCGCGTGGAACCTCGCCAGCAGCGCTCCCTGGCCGATGTCGCATTGATATTGGTCGCGGGGACTCTGACCCTGATCGGCTTATATAGCACGTTGATGTTGCGGCGGTTCAATGTTCACAGCTTGTTTCCATTGCTGCTGATCGGCTGGAGCATGTGGCAAGGCATGGAGAAAAAGCCGGAAGGCGAGACCTGCTTGACGCCATTCACGCGTCGTGAAGGATGGCCGCTGTTGGCGGTGTTCAGCCTTTCTATGGTCTTCGCCTGCTACGAACATGGCTGGGGCATGGGGCGCGGCGGCGTGGTGCTGCCGTGGTCCGACCTCGGCTACTTCGGGCTGCTGGCTCAGGAGTTGCCTCAGGCCAAGGTGGCGAGCCAATGGGCAGCCGTGTTCTCATCATTCACTCAGGAAGCCGGTGCGCACGCGGATGCGTGGTATCACTGGGGACCGATGTGGCTGGCGGCATTTGCGGCGCGTTTCAGCGGGGCGAGTGCGATGAACGCGATGATTTACATCGTGATTCCCATGCTGACCTTCATGATGTCGGTCACGTTCGGAGCTATTATCCAACGTGTGACCCAGTGGACCAATGCCCGCTGTTTGTTGCTCGGTTTTGCGGCTTTGATTGCCGTGGCGATGCCAGCTCGTGCCATGCAGGTGCCGCTGGCCAACTGGTTTGGTATTGGCATGGGCGGTCCGCATTCGCACCTCGGTTACGGCATGATGTTCTCCTACATGCTCGAAGGGTTGTTCGTCGCCGGAGCCGCTGTGGCGTGGCTGAATCGCAGGACCGCGCTGGCGCTGGTGATGCTGTTCTGCGCGGGCATCAGCACGCCGCACACTGTGGCGGGCATGGCTCTGGCGGCGGGTGGTTGGGGGCTTGTTGCCCTGATGCGAAGGGAGTTTGGCGACGTGGGGCGAGCCTCAGCGATGGTCGCCACGCTCGGAAGTGCGTGGCTGGTTTGCCATGTGTGCTTTGGGGTGTCCCTGCCGAAGATGGATGATTCCCCCATGCTGGTGACTGGAGCGGCTGAGATTGGTAAGGCTACGACCTTGCTCCTGCGTGACTGGGCGATGGGCGTGTTCCTGGCAGTCGTGTTGATCCCTGGTTTGTGGTTCCTTGTTCGGTCGGATGATCGACAACATCGAGCCCTGGGCTGGATGGCGATCGGAGGCATGATGACATCCTATGTGGCCTATCACTTTCTGATGCCCACGGGAGATCGAGGGCACTTCACGACTTACGCTCATCTGGTGGTGGGCAACCTCGCAGGCTTTGTCGGCCTTTGCGCGCTTTGCGCTCATGGCACAGGATGGTTGAAGACGATTTCCAGCCGATTGCTCGTCATGATGGTGCTGATGGGTATTTACGATTCGGTGCATGATCACCGAGCTGAGTGGAAGCAGACCAAGGGCTACACGATGACCGATTTGCAAAAACTCAAGGACGTGGTGCAAGGCCAGCCGCTGGGCTACTTCGCGGTGCTCGACCGGCAGTGGTGGATCAGCTACAACGCGCCGCTGGGCGCGGTGCTGGAGTCGCCTATTCTGCGGCTCAACAGCGTGTATGCCCGTGATCACCTTCACGAGTTCGCCAGCTTCTACGGGTCAGGAGCGCCTTACGTGCTCGTCCCGAAACAGGCGGGTGAGGAGGACTTGCAATGGTCGCTGCGACTGGCTCGAAAGCTAGGCATTCGCTACGTGCTCGAAACAGATCGTGATCCGCTGCCGGAGGCTCTGCGACCACAAGTGAAGCTCGTGATCAAAGCGGGCGTGCTGAGCTTGTTCGAACTGACACCAGCCATCACGAAATGAAAAAGCCGCTGCCACCATCGAAGGCAGCAGCGGCGTGGAGGAATCGAGGGGCTCAGTGCGTGGCGAGGTAGCTGGACACACCTTCAGCGGTGGCCTGCATTGCCTTCTTGCCAGCAGACCAGTTGGCCGGGCAGACTTCACCGTGCTTTTCGAAATGCTGAAGCGCATCCACCATGCGGATCGCTTCATCCACATTGCGACCGAGCGGCAGATCATTCACGACCTGATGACGGACGATGCCTTCCTTGTCGATCAGGAACAGGCCGCGGAAGGAAACGCCAGCGTCGGAGAGGACATCGTAGTCCTTGGCGATGGAGCGATGCAGATCCGACACGAGTGCGTAGGTCACGCCTTCGATGCCGCCCTTGTTTTTGGGAGTCGTGAGCCAGGCGAAGTGGCTGAACTTGCTGTCCACAGAGCAGCCGATCACTTCAACGCCACGCTTGTGGAATTCGCTCAGCTTTTCCTGGAAGGCGTGCAGTTCGGTCGGGCACACGAAGGTGAAGTCCAGGGGATAGAAGAACAGCACGACCGGGCTCTTGCCTTTGTAGCCGGAGAGCTGGATTTCGGTGAATTCGAGGCCTTTGACGGCGTCGGCTTTGAAGTCAGGGGCGGGTTTACCAACGAGAACGCTCATGTTTGGAGTGGGGTAGAGTTTAAGGAGGCGGGCATTTAACGAGCGATCAGAGTTCGTCAAATTGCCACGTGGCTTTCGCACCCTCCGGCATAGCAGGAAAGCCGCCAAGGGCTGAAACTGTGCAAATTCTGCGAGGGGGAAAACGCGACGGTTCCGGCACGGATGTAGCTGCCATTTGACACCATTTGCGGCGCGGCGTATGCCTGCCCCTCACTCAACTCAAAAATACTCAAAGAACATGGTCAAAATCGGCATCAATGGTTTCGGGCGCATCGGTCGCCTCGTGTTTCGTGCAATCTGCGATCAGGGCCTCCTGGGCAAAGAGATCCAGGTCGTCGCCGTGAATGACCTCGTCTCCGCGGACAATCTCGCCTACCTCGTCAAATACGACTCCACCCAGGGCAAGGCCAAGGAAGAAGTCTCCTCCAAGAAGAGCAGCCCCGACCTCGCTGAGGACGACATCCTCGTGGTCGATGGCCATGAGATCAAGTGCCTCGCCGTCCGTGCGGGTCCGTCCGCACTTCCATGGAAGGAACTCGGCGTGGACATCGTGATCGAATCCACTGGTCTCTTCACCGAGCGCAGCAAGGCCCAGGGCCATATCGACGCGGGTGCCAAGAAGGTCATCATCTCCGCTCCCGGCAAGGAAGAAGACATCACCATCGTGATGGGCGTCAACCACGAGAAGTATGATGCCAGCAAGCATCACGTCATCTCCAACGCGAGCTGCACCACGAACTGCCTGGCTCCGGTTGTGCACGTTCTCTTGAAGGAAGGTTTCGGCGTCGCCGAAGGCCTCATGACCACCATCCACAGCTACACTGCTACGCAGAAGACCGTGGACGGCCCGAGTGCCAAGGACTGGAAGGGTGGCCGCAGCGCCGCCATCAACATCATCCCGAGCAGCACCGGTGCCGCCAAGGCCGTGGGCCTCGCGATTCCTGAAGTGAAGGGCAAGCTCACCGGCATGTCCTTCCGCGTGCCGACGCCGACGGTTTCCGTGGTCGATCTCACCGTGAAGACCGAGAAGGAAACCAGCTACAAGGAAATCTCCGCCGCCATGAAGAAGGCCAGCGAGACCTACCTCAAGGGCATCCTCGGCTGGACGAGCGACGAAGTGGTCAGCACCGACTTCATCCACGACCAGAGCAGCTCCGTCTTCGACGCGGGCAGCGGCATCGAGCTGAACAACAAGTTCTTCAAGCTCGTGAGCTGGTATGACAACGAGTGGGGCTACAGCAATCGCGTGGTCGATCTCGTGAAGTATATCGTCAGCAAGGGTCTCTAAGACTCGCCACTGAGCAACGTTTGAAGGCCGGGTTCCGAAAGGAGCCCGGCCTTTTTGTTGGTTCTTTGTTCACACTCGATTCCTTTATGAAAACCAAAGTCCTACTTTTGATCGCATTTGCGGCGACCGCAGCCCTTGCTGAAGACATCACCTTGAAGTGGGTGCCAGGCGGCTTCTCACCAAAGACAGGCTACTACAAGCCTGTGCGCGCCGAGCTGTCGAAGGACAAGCCTGCTTACGTGACGCGAGTGCCGGAAGGCGTGGCAGTGCCAGCCTTCGCTACTCTCACGCTGGGTCCCAAGGACAAGCCCGCGACGGTGACGCTTTTGATTGATGATCGTGACGATGGGCCTTCGAAGCTCTGGCTGGATTCGAATGCCAACGGCGACCTCACAGACGATCCGCCTGCGAACTGGAGTTCACGCAAGTCGGCGAGCAGCACAACGTGGTCGGGAGCCGGGCAGGTGACCATCGAGTATGGAGCGGAAAAGCGGACCCTGGGGCTCAACGTTTACCGCTTTGATAAAAACGATCCCAATCGCAAATCTCTCGCCTCCACTGTGCTCTACTATCGTGACTACGGACTGAGCGGCGATGTGATGATCGGTGACAAGTTCTTCAAGGCGCTGCTCTCGGACGATACGTCTCGCGGCGATTTCACGGGTAGCGATGTCGCACTCCTGCTGGACATCAACGCTGACGGTCGCTTTGACACCAAGAGCGAGCGCTTTGCCACCTCCAAGCCCTTCAATATTGGAGGCACCACGTATGAGATTGAGGGCATGACTGCCGATGGCAGCCGATTTCAGATCGTGAAGAGCACTCAGAAGGTCCAAGAGAAAGCGGTGCCAACGGCCCTTGGGATTGGCAGCAAGGCGATCGCCTTCGAGGATCAGACGACGGACGGGAAGAAGGTGAAGTTCCCCGACGACTACAAAGGCAAGCTGGTCATGCTGGACTTCTGGGCCACATGGTGCGGACCCTGCATTCGTGAACTGCCCGGGCTCACCGCCGCCTACAAGGAGTTTCACGACAAGGGATTCGAAGTGCTGGGCATCTCGCTCGATAGCGAAGCAACGAAAGGAAAGCTGCCCGCCTTCACGAAGGAGAAGAACATGACATGGCCGCAGATCTGTGATGGTCTCGGCTGGGAATCACGCATTGCCAATCTGTATGGTGTGCGCGGCATACCTTCCTGCTGGCTCGTTGATGGAACCACCGGACTCATCGTCGGCACTTCAAGGGAACTGCGCGGTGAAGCCTTGCGTGGCACGCTGGAACGGGGGCTCGCCAACCTTGGCAAGGCTGGTGCCGGGAAGAGTGCGGAGGCGACCAAGCCGGTTGCAAGTCCGCCTGTTGTCCAGAGCGCCGTGGTCGAGAGAACGCTGGCTCTCGTCAAAGCTGGAAACATACCTTCGGGAAGCATGATCGCGGCTCAACTCAAGCAGCCGAAGCCTGCGCCGATCGCACTGCCTCCTGTGGCGACAGCACCACTTCGCGGACGTGAGATTGCCCAGCGGGCAGCAGCGGCGCATGTGCGAGTGGGATGGGTGTATCAATGCACGAAGTGCGACCGATGGCACAGCAACCTCGCAGGCGGATACGCGATCGCGCGCAATGCCGTCGCCACAGCCCATCACGTGGCTCAGCCACCCGCAACGATGAAGGCGGGATCTGGACATCTGGTGGTGGTGAAGGGTGAGGATGAGGTGCTAGGTGTCCAGTCAGTAGTGGCGGCCGACGAGGCGAATGACACGGTCGTGCTCAGTCTGGCGAAGGATTCATTCCAGCCTTTGCCTTTGAATGCTGATCCGCAGCCTGGCGATTCAGCCTACTGCTACAGTGATCCAAGAGGCATTCGTGGATACTTCAGCACCGGCATTGTCAATCGTCTCTACCAGAAGATCGAGGGTGCGGTGGATTCCCATCGCATGAATGTGAGCACCGACTGGGCTCCTGGCAGCAGCGGTTCCGCCGTGCTCGATGAGTGTGGCAATGCCATCGGGCACGTGGCCAGAATTCAGCCCCTTTTTGGCGATCAGAAGCCGGCTAGCGACGATGATCATGGCGACAAGCCGACGCTCATGACCCTTAACGAGGCGGTGTCAGCCAAAGTGGTGCGCGGCCTGATCGAGAAGGTGAAGTAAGGGCCCGTCAGTGCTCGCGTGAGCGATGGCGATGAAGGAGCTGCTCACCCAGCACGGTGAGGGATCGTCCGCGGGGTCCGCGATGCATGGCACCAATGTGCTGAAGGTAAGGCTCGATGTGAACGGTAATCTCTTCGTCAGGCATAGGCAGCAAGTGCTGCAACGCGGGGAGCCCCTTGGGCCCTGATTCCAACGCCTGGAGATAGAGGTAGTCGCGGTCAGCGAGGCCATGCTCATCGACATGCCATTGCGATCTCGCCAGACGCAGCAAGCTCTCGCGATTCAACGGCATCGCCAATGCGCTGGCGCGATGACGATCACGCAGTTCGCTGGCAAACAACTGCGCACGTAGCGGATTGCAACGTCCCATGCTGGCGATCTGAAAGGCGAGAGGCTCGGGCAAGGCCAGCTTTGACTGCTCGAAGGTGGACACCACCATGCGAGCGATGTCGTGCTGGCGATAGGGTTCCAGCTCGATGCGTCTGAAGCCTGCGAGCAGTGCCTCCGGGACCTTCATTGGTTCCGCGCTCGCAGCGATGATGATCGAGCTGGAAAAATCAGCCTCCACCTCGGGTGTGACCACACGCCGCTCTGCCGTGGTGATGAGTGACTGCCAGACGGACGCGCGGCGGCGGAGTCCATGCACATCGTCGAGGAAGATGACGAGTGGTGGGTAGCGCAGCATTGGGTGACCGGCACTGTCCGTGGTCCGTTCGGCCTTCAGACTCGCGGCTTCGAGGCATTCGTCGGCGGCGTGGAGCAAGTCTTCGCCGTGGACGAGGCTCGCACTTTGGACCTCCACCAAGGGACGGCCCGCAGCGTGGGCGAAGCATCGAGCCAGCGTCGTCTTGCCATGTCCTACAGGGCCCGTGATCAGCAGGCAGGAAGGGGCACGCAAGGTCCGGCCTGAGCGCACGAGGGCAGCCTGTTGCATCAATCGCTTCACCGCTGGTTCGTTGCCAATGAAGCGACTGAAGGCAGTCTCGACCTCCATCGGAATGCGCGAGCCACTGGCGGAATCATTGCTGAAGAAGATCATCTGCGCCTGCTGGCAGGTGAGACCTTTCGCCTTCTCGATCAGGATCATCATCAGCAGCGCCTGAACTACTCGTAGCTCGGCCAGCTCAGGTTCGCCAAGGCGATACTCAATCAACTCGATCGTGCCGTTGTGAGGGCGCAACAGCATGGGCTCGGGCTTGCCGACGATTTTCAGCTTCACCGGGCCACGCTGGAAAGTGGCGGTGAGATCGCGTTCGGCATCGAGGAAAAACTGCGTAGGATCGGCATCCTCGCTCACGGATTCAGCCACTTGCCGAATCCAGAGCTTGGCGCACTCCACCAACGTATCGGCCAGATCGAGATGCTCAGGATCATTGATCAAGTCGCGGTCGCGCAGCCAGTCGAGCAGGCACCGCGAGAAGAAGTCGGTCCAAAGGATGGAAAAGCGTTCTTGAGTCTCCGGTGTCGTCGCGGCGGCACGGAAAGTGTGAGCTGCCTCATGCCGGAAAAATTGATGGGCGGCGGAGAGCATGTCATGCAGCTGAACGCCGGTCCGCCGGGGAAGATCGTGGCTGCGAAGCTTGAGATGGCAGAGGGCGGGCGCCAGATGTTGCTTCCAGCGTGGCTGTTGCGCGGCAATCACCTCGATGGCCTGGGCCATCGTCAACTGCATGGGTGCCGTGATGTCGATGTCTTCCGCTGCCGAACGACGTCGTGCACCATACTCGAAGAGTGCATCGAGAATTAGAGGCTCCAGCGAGTGCCTCAACTCCGTGGTGATGGCAAAACGGGTCAGCTCCATCTCAGTGCAGCGGCTCGTGCCAGAGCACGATTTGAGGAGTGTGGCCAGCGTCTGACGGATCGAGAGGATGCAGCATGGCAAACTCGGCAAGCGGGGCCAGACGAAGGCTGTAGCGAAGGGATTCGATGGAGCAATGGCAGCCCAGTTCCTCCAGTCGGCGGTGCAGGCGGCGCACTTCCATCCAGCGTTCCATCTTGAGCAGCACCTGCACCGTCTCGATTGCGTGCTGGGAAATCTTTTCCACGGGTGCCACCGGGCCGGACTTTCGCTGAGGTGTGGCGAGCAGGGTGGCTGGAGGTGCGACGACGGTGGCGACTCCACCTTCGCCCTCGGTGCCGGCGGTGACACGAGCTGTCAAAGAGGTGCGTGAGGTGGGCGTTCGAGAAGGCGGTGGCGGCTTGCCTGCCAGAGCCGACTGCACGGCCTGCCAGACGCGGAGCGAGCGCAGTCTGCCGTTCTCACGCAACGCCGCCATCATGCTGTCGCGTGTCGCGGGTGGTTCGGTGAGCAGCTGCTCGTAGTTACCCTCGCGCAGGGAGGCCAGCACGGTGCCGAGCGCCATCAATATGGCGGCCTCGCTGGCGGACACTTGATGGAAGTGATTCCGAATCCTGAACTGGCGGAACAGCTCCAAGGTCACCGGCCCCGAGATCGGTGAGGAAGCACTGCGGATCAGCAGGGTGGAGCCGGTCTCGTTTTGCATTGATTCGAGCAGGCTGACGAAAGCACGACGACCCATGTCGGTAGAGACGATGCGGGCGCGCTGAGCATTGGACTGCACGATGTGATCCGTGCCGGTGAAGGTGCCAGCCAGTTCGCGCGACGGCCCTGGCGTGATCGAAAGGGGCTGGTCGCCGAGGACTTCGATCAGCTCTCGAATACGTTCACCGAGTTCGGGGCCGCCTACTTGGGCTGCATCGTTGCGGGCTTCGTCAGCGGCTTCTTCGAGCAGCGCATCCACTTTGTCAGCGAGCGGCACACGATTGGTCTCGTCACCGCCGAGCACAGCACGCGCAAAGCGTTCAGAGCACGCGGCCAGCAAGTGACGGGCATACACCGCACCGCCGTGGGTGAGGAATTTGAGATCGGCATCGCTGATTGGATGGAGGGGCGATTCAATGCCATCCGCCTCGCGCTGACGATGCAGAGTGGGGGAGGCCAGACGGCGACGAATGAGCACCTCCTTGTCCGCCGCCATGATGGGGGTGACGTCGATGACAGGCAGGGTGGGCTGGTCGGGATTGTGAAGGCTGGGCACGCCGACGCGACCACGCATGGCCTGATTGATGTTCTGCTCCCAGAAGCGAAAGCGCTCGCCGACGAGACCGATGAAGACAGCCCAGTTTTCACTCTGATCGATCAGCGCAAAGAGCATGCGCTGGAACTCGTCGAGCTGATCCGTGGAGGTCACGAGGTCGAGCTGATCAAGCACGAGCACGAACGGACGCTGTGCCATACCTGCAAGTTTACCGAGCAGATGAATCACAGGACCGTGCAACTCCGTGCCCATCGGTTCTGGCTCGCCAAGGAACTTGAGATCAGCCTCCGTCAGGTAGTGCGTGCCGGCCAGCCATTGCCCGGCGAGGTTCTCTTTGTCATCCCGCAAGACGTTCAGCAGGCAGCGCAGCACGCCGCGGGCGACCATGGGATGCTCGGCTTCAAGGAGGAGCATGGCATCGTGTAGCAGGGCCTTCTGATCATCGAGGGAAATCTCGGACCACGCTTCGTGCAGCTGTTCGATGGCGAGCGCCCCCTGCTCGATGACCGGCCGCAGCAAGGCATAAGCAAGCAGTCGAAGCTGGCTGTAGGACGCATCGGCCCCAGAGGACGTGCGCGCCTTGTGCCGCAGGCTGGTCACGATCTTCTGCAAAAGGAAGGCCTCTAGCGTGGCGGGCTGCAGTGGAGGATTCGGCGCGTAAGCGTAGAGGATCGAGTCTCCCATCTCGCGCCGCAGCCGGGCAAAGAGGTGTGATTTGCCCGAACCCCCGACACCACGAACGAATCGCACCTGGGTGCGGCCATTGGCTCTCACGGTCTCCACGGCCGCGCGGAGCTGCGCTGTCTGGGCGGCGTGAATCTCCGTCACGTCCATCCAAGCACGTGTGCCCCAAAGCTCCGCCTCGCCGACACTGAGATCGACAAACGGATTGAGCGGCAGATACGCTTCGAGTGAGGCCATCGGAAAACCTCCAAGTCTAATCACGCGAGCGGAACGCGTCCATCCGGGAGTTGTAACGGCGACGCGTGCGAATGAACAGCCCGGTTCGCTAGGTGAGCTTGGGCTTCGCTTTGATCTTCAGGAAGAATGGCAAGCCCTCGCCAGGGAAGATCTCGCGAATCTTGCTCTCGAGGAAGCGGAGGTAGCTGTCTTGCAGTCGGAACACGCGATTGGCCGAGAGCACGAAGTGCGGCACCGGAATAGGCTTATCGTCCGTGTTGTTGACCTGGGTGGCGTAGAGCAGTTTGAAGGTATTGGGACCTGCGCCGAGGGGACCAGGAGTGTTGTCGATGGCGTGATGGAGGATTCGGTTCAGCTGTCCTGTGCCGACACGACGCTGGGCTCCGGCGCGAACTCGCTCGATGCACGAGGTGAGCTTCTCCAGGTTTTCGCGGTTCTTGGCGGAGATCATGATGATCGGCGCATAGCTGAGGAAGAAAAACTCGCGACGTATCTTCTCCTCCAGCTCCTGGTGGCGCACACGCACCTTTTCCTTCGGCTTGTAGAGGTCCCACTTGTTCATCACGATGATGCAAGGCTTGTGCTTCTCGAGAATGATCTGGGCGATCTTGCGGTCCTGCATCTTGGCACCTTCTTCGCAGTCCACGATCAGCAGGCAGAGGTCGGCGCGCTCGATGCTCTGGATCGCACGCTGCACGCTGAAGGCTTCGACTTCGTCGTGGATCTTGGCCTGGCGACGAATGCCGGCGGTGTCGATGAGTTGATACTTTTTGCCGTGGATTTTGCACTGGATGTCCAGCGAGTCGCGAGTGGTTCCTGCCACAGGGCTGACGATGGCTCGCTCTTCGCGAGTCAAGGCGTTGACCAGTGAGGACTTGCCCGCATTGGGCCGTCCGACAATGGCCAGCTTCAGCAGCGGCTCGCGATCAGAGGGCAGGAACTTGCCTTCGACCTTCTTTTTCTTCTTCGTCTTCTTCTTGGGCTCATCGGTGAGGTCTTCTTCCTCCTCGGAGGCAGGCGCTTCCACGGGGGCCTTCTTCTCGAGCGACAGCAGGCTGGCGATGCGCTCCACGAGTTCATCAATGCCCAATCCATGAGCCGCACTCACCTCGCAGCGTTCGGCGAATCCCAGCTTCGTGAACTCTGCGGCACTGATCCGATAGCGTGGCGAGTCCGCCTTGTTGCACACGAGGATGACCGGCTTGGTCACCTTGCGCAGCGTCTTGGCCAGCGTGAGATCGATCGGCGTCACGCCGTCGATGGAGTCCACGACAAAGAGCAGCAGGTCGGCGACTTCGAGACCGATGGCGGCCTCGGTTTGAACCTGATCGGTGAGCACATCGTCCGTGCTTTCGCCAATGCCGCCCGTGTCCATGATGTCGAAGATCTCAGGGCCGCGACGGCACTCGGCCATGATGCGGTCGCGAGTCACGCCGGGCTTGTCATAGACGATGGAGATGTTCTTGCCCGCAAGGCGGTTGAACAAGGCTGACTTGCCCACGTTTGGGCGGCCTACGATGGCGACGGTTTTACGCATGAGAGGAAGGGGAAGCTTGGAGTTGTTTGATGCCGTCGGCGAGATTGATCATGCCTGAAACCAGCGTGAAGAATGCGGCCACGGAGGCCACCCAGATCACGGGAATGAAGCGCATCTCCAGCATCAGCCAGAGGATGGCCACGATCTGGGCGATGGTCGCGACCTTGCCCGTCCAGTGGGCTTGGATACGACAGTGGCCAGCGATGTGATGCACCACGAAGGCCCCCACGATGCTGATCAGATCGCGGGAGATGATGAGGAGCGGGAACCAAAGCGGGAACCGCTGGGGCCAGGCGGTGATGCTCAGCACAATCACGGCTGAGAGCATGAGGAGCTTGTCCGCCAGAGGATCGAGGATCGCTCCGAGACGGGTCTTTTGATTGAACTTCCGCGCCAGCCAGCCATCGAGGGCATCACTGACCGCCGCGAGTCCGAAGATGAAGATCGTTGCGTAACGTAGCCGCTGATCCGGCGCACCCTCGGCCACGCTCTGCCCGTAATACGCTGCGAACCCGATGAACACGGGCACGAGCAGGATTCGGAAGATCGATATTTTGTTTGCGGTCGTCATCGGGCATCTGCTGCATAGGCCACTCTCAAGCCCCCTTCAACCCCCCATTCCACATGAGCACCTCACTGAATCCCGGCTCCCCAGCCCCCGCCTTTGAAGCCCCCGTTGTCGGAGGTTCCTATTCATCTGGTGAAACCATCAGTCTCGCCTCCCTCAAGGGCCGCTCGGTAGTGCTCTACTTCTATCCCAAAGACGACACTCCTGGCTGCACCAAGCAGGCCTGCGCCTTGCGCGATGGCTGGAGTTCCATCCAGAAGAAGGCCCACGTCTTTGGCGTGAGCATCGACTCAGTGAAGAGCCACGAGAAGTTCATCAAGAAGCATGCACTGCCCTTCCCGCTGCTCGCTGACGAGGACAAGAACCTTGTAGAAGCCTACGGCGTTTGGGTGGAGAAGAGCATGTATGGCAAGAAATACATGGGCACCGAGCGCTCGACCTTCATCATTGATGCCAAAGGCTATCTCAAGGCGGTGCTGCGCAAAGTGAAGCCCGAGGAGCACCTCGACCTCGTGCTGGCCGAACTCGGCTAGCGATGAAGCTTTGCGAGGGCTCGCTCGTGGCGATGAATCTAATGAGATCATCCTTGATGGTTCGCGATTCGAGATTGAGCCTGACGCCTTCATGCGTTGCGAACTGCGAACCCTTCAGCTGACGGAGCCCTTCCGCATTGCCCATGGCACCTCGACCGAGCGCACGGTGCTTCGGCTCTCTCACGATGGCGTGATCGCCGAGGCTCCCTTCGTGCCCTACTATGCCGAATCGCCCGAGGCTGCACTGGCGGCTGTTCGCGAGCTTCGCGATCCATTCGACTCCTTGCCTGCGGACACACCGCGAGCGGCACGGCTGGCGCACGATGTGCTGAAACATCTGCTGCTCGCTCGCAGCGCAGCATTGCCATTGTGGCAGCACCTGCACTTTCCTAATCCGAATGGTCGTCTTGTCGTTCGCTCGCTCGGCATCCCTTCAGACCTCGTGGCCTTTCGTCAGCGGGTCGCGGACACGGCCCGACAGTTTCACGTGCTCAAGCTCAAGCTCGGCAGTGGTGATGTGGCCTATGATCTCGACATCGTTCGCGTGGCCCGAGAGGCTGCACCTGATGCCACCTTGATCGCCGATGCCAATGGCGGATGGAGCGCGGAGCAGGCGGTTGATTTGATCCCTCGCCTCGCCGCACTTGGCCTGACGATGATCGAGCAACCGGTGACTCACAGGGAGGGACTCGCACCGTGGATGGCATTGAAGGCAGGCCTGCCCACACCTCCGATTCCTGTGTTTGCAGATGAGAGTGTGCAGACTTCTGATGACGTGCCGATGATCGCTCCCTTCATTCAAGGCATCAGCGTGAAGCTCCTCAAGTGCGCCACGATCGGCGAGGCGCTGACCACCATACGTCTTGGACGTGAACTCGGGAAACAAGTGCTGCTCAGTTGCATGATCGAGAGCAGCCACGGCATTACCGTTGCGGCGCATCTGGCCGGGCTCGCTGATTACATCGATCTCGACGGCCACCTCTACCTCGCCAATGATCCGGGCGGCGGCATCACCTTCGATGCTGATGGCCGCCTTCACCTTTGAGGCACTCTCATGTCTGATGCTCTCCGCCAATCTCTCGAAACCCACTTTGATCAGGCCATCGACTGGCTTCATCGGATGGTGGACATCAATAGCTTCACCTCGAATCCTGCGGGCGTGAATGCCTTGGGCAAGCTCACCGCTGAGTGCTTCCACGATCTCGGATTTATCGCCGAGCAGGTGCCCTCGGATCATCCTGATTTCGGGCATCATCTCTTCCTGACAAGGCCGCAGCCCGGCGGGCCACGCATCGTGCTGGTGACGCACCTCGACACGGTCTTTCCGGCAGAGGAGGAGCGGAGGAACGACTTCCACTGGCAGCCGGCGCCCGATGAGGGACGAATCTACGGTCCTGGCACGGTCGATATCAAAGGCGGCACTGCCTTGATCTGGTTGATGCTCAAGGCCATGCGCGATGTGATGCCCGATGTCTTCCATCGCATCGACTGGCTGATTGCAGCGAATGCCTCCGAGGAAGTGATGGCGACGGACTTCGCGCGGTTCACCGCTGATCGTTGTCCGGCAGGTGCGGCTGCCGTGCTCGTCTTCGAAGGCGGTCCTGTCGTCAATGGCGAGTATCACTTGGTCACAGCTCGCAAAGGTCGCGCCGAGTATCGGCTCACCGCCCATGGCAAAGGCGCGCATGCAGGCAGCGCACACGACCAAGGAGTGAATGCGATTGTTGATCTCGTTCCCATTATTCAGGCAGCGGCCGGGCTGACCGATCATGCGCGCGAAGTGACCGTGAACATCGGTCACATCTCGGGCGGCACCGTCTTGAACCGCGTGCCTCATCACGCCGCGATGGAACTTGAAATGCGCGCCTACGATCCTGCGCTTCTCCAGCAAGCCGGAGCCGCTCTGCATGCGCTGGCACGCGATGCATCGCCCGGGTGCTCGGCGATCGAAGTGGAGCGCCTAGGGCTGTCGCCTTCTTGGCCTGATGATGAGCGCACGCGTGGACTGGCTCGATATTGGCAGGAAGCTGGAGCGGAAATGAGCTTGCCAACCAAGCTGGTGAAGCGCGGTGGGCTCAGCGACGCGAACTATCTCTGCGGCATCGGTCCCACCTTGGATGGCCTGGGTCCTGCCGGTGCCAATGCCCACTGCTCCGAGCGCGCGGCTGATGGCAGCAAGGTGCCTGAGTATGTGGACACCACTTCCTTCGTGCCCAAGGCGATGCTGAACATCACAGCCATTCGGCGACTGGTCGAGGCACTCTGAGTCGCGAGGTCAGACGGTTTCGCCAGGCACCAGCTTGGGCATCAGGCGGATCGTTGTGCGAGGCAATGGCGTGCCTTCAGCAAGTTGACGGGCAGCAATGGACACTCGCCGGGCAAACTGGACCTGGCTCGTTGAGTAGCGTGTCACACTTGGCACCGCATGTTGGAGGAATGTTTCGTCGTCGCGCGACAGCACCGCCACGTCCTTCGGAATGCGTTTGCCGCGCAGCATCAGATGCATCATCACGGTGATCACATGCATGGCGCGGGCGACCACATAGGCGGTGGGTGGACGCAAAGAGCGCAGCGCCCGGTCCACCTGCAAACAAACGCCCTGAGCCGTGCCGTCATGCTGAAGGATTTGAAAATGGGTGCCGGGATCCTGGCCCAAGACATCGATCAGGCCGCGCTCGCTTTCGAGGTCGCCTCCGTAGTCGCCCGTGGCTCGGATCAAGGCGATGCTGCGATGTCCTTTGCGACGAAGCAAGGCACCAGCATGACGACAGGCGGCTCGATAGTCCATGTCCACCGACGGCAGCCCGATGTCTGGATCACAAGAGCCCACCACCAGGCACGGCACTCTCCGGCGAACGAACCACCTCTGCTGTGGTGCGAGGGAACCCACAAGCAGCCAGACTGCCGCTGGTGATCGTGAGACCAATGCATCGAGAGCACGGGCGGGGTGAGCGGAGTAACATGCCGGAGAGGTATGAATTACGAGCTCCAATCCAGCACGGGCGAGATCGGCACGAAGCTGATCGACCATGACCACTGAGGACTGTGACATGGAGTCCAGCGGGCGAGGGGAGATCGCGGCCACGATTCGAGGTGCGCGAGCGCGGGTTCGGCTCCCATCGGTCTTCAGGATGCGTCGGCGTTTGCGCCCTGTGGTGTCGATCCAGCCTTGCTGTTGAAGGGCCTCCAGAGCGCTGCGCAGCGTTTGGCGGCTCACCTGCAACTGAGCACAGAGTTCCCGTTCGCCGGGAAGGTAGCCTTCCCAGAGTCCGTCACGAAGCGAGGTGCATAGACTTTCGGCCGTCTGCGCCACCAAGGAAACACGCTTGGGCAGAACGGGGTGAGCGGAGGCTGTGAGCGGCATATGGTCTGAAGAACGGACCAGAACGCGAAACTTGTTCGAAATTGATCGTGCAGTCAGGATCGACGGCATGAACCCCATGTCTCGATTCTTCAGTTCAAGCTCGATGGCCGCTTGTGTCGCCGCCAGCTTTCTCGGAGCGATGCTGCCCACGCGTGCTGCCGAACCTGAGAGTGTCGTCGTGCTCAATGTGGAACCCAGCAAGGAGCACCCGCGCAATTCCGAAGGCTCCTTCGCCACGCTCAGCGACGGACGCATCATCTTCTGCTACTCGCAGTTTTATGGAGGTGCTGCCGATGAGAGTGCAGCCTGCATTGTTCGCATCGAGTCCAAAGACCAAGGGCGCACTTGGAGCACGCCAGTGAAGATCGTGGAGAACACCGGTGGCAACAATGTGATGAGTGTGTCCTTGCTGCGTCTGGCCAGTGGCAAGCTCGCGATGTTTTACTGCATCAAGAACAGCTGGATCGACTGCCGTCCGCACATGCGAGTCTCCACGGACGAAGGCGTGACCTGGTCTGAGCCCAAGCTGATGCAACAGGCACCGGGTTACTTCGTCATGAACAACGACCGCGTCATTCAGTTGAGCACTGGCAGGCTCCTGGTGCCTCTCGCATTTCATCGGTCACGCGGCACTGACCCTCACACCAGCAAGTCGTGGGATTCGCGGGCGATCGATACCTGGATCTACTCGGATGACGAAGGCGCTACGTGGACGGAGTCTGCCAGCTGGTGGGCGATGCCAGTGCGCAGCGGCAGCGGTCTGCAAGAGCCCGGCGTGGTCGAGCGCGCGGATGGTTCGGTGTTCTCCTGGTGTCGCACCGATCATGGTGAGCAGTGGGGATTCACATCCACCGATGCAGGCAAGACCTGGACACCACCCGAGCCAACGGAGATGAAGTCGCCCAATGGTCCCGCCAGCATCAAGCGTCTGCCCGGCAGCAGCGACCTCATTGCGATCTACAACGATCACTCCGGGATGTTCCCATTCCCACCAAAGAAGCGCAATCCCTTCGTCGCCGCCATCTCTTCGGACGGAGGCAAGACTTGGCCACGGCGCAAGCTCATCGAGAGTGATCCCGACGGTCTCTACCACTACACGGCGATTCACTTTGTCGGCGATGCCATGTTGATCGGCTACTGCGCTGGCGATAGCAAAGTAGGCGCTCTCAATCGACTGCGCATCCGCCGTATCGCGCTCGACTGGCTCAAGCAACCTTGAGGTCCATGAACCGCCGCCGATTCATTGCCAGCAGCGCCGGGGCTCTCGTGGCTCCAGTTTTACGGATTGCCGCAGCAGAAGAGAAAACGAAGACGGTCTGGGGCATCGCCGAGCTTTGGGAGTGGCTCTATGGGAAGCAAAAGACCACGGGCCACGACTCGGCGGACTGCTTGCAAGCGCATCTCGACCACGGCATCCGGCATGTGATGTGGGCGCTTGGTCGCAGCACGCTCGACTACCACAGTGCGCTGCCCACCTCCACGATGTATGCAGGCGATACACGGCCGGAGACGAAGGTCATCGCCGAATCCCTTCGGCAGGAGTGCTCGTTACGTGCGGCCTTGGCCTTCGCGGACAGGAACGGCATGGTCATCTACGGACGGCTCGGCATGAACCGCCACTATGGTGATGCACTCGGCGGCGGCTTGCGCTCCAAATACATCGCCGATCATCCCGAGTGGATGGAGCGGCATCGCGGCGGTCAGGTGGACAGCACCAAGGTGAGCTTCGCCATTCCCGAGTATCGCGCCGAGCGCATCGCCGTGCTGCTGGAGGTCGCACAGATCGGTGCGCATGGTTTGTGCCTCGATTTCTGCCGCCAGCCACCGATCGCACGCTATCATCCGCAGATTCTTGAGCCCTGGCTGAAGGCTGGGCGCGATGATCCTCGCCAGATGCGTGTCGGCTCCCCCGAGTTTCTGGCCTGGGCGCAGCATCGTTGTGATTTTGTGAATCTGTTCATGCGTGATCTCCGTGAGCAGCTTCGCACGTTGGAGAAAACGGCTCAGCGCAAGGTGCCCGTCCTCGTCCGCATCCCCGAAGCCACACTCGATCTGAATTTGATGGAAGGCCTGGACCTCCGCACCTGGCTCAAAGAAGGATGGGTGGATGAGATCGCGCTCAATCCACTGTGGATCTGGGATTTCAATTACCCCGACACCGCACGGCCCTACATTGAACTCGCTCATGCCCACGGTGCCAGGATTCATGGCGGGGCCAACACCGTTACAGGCAAAGGTGTCACGGCCAACGCACGCGCCTTTCTCGAACGGATTGCTCGGAACTACGGTGAGGGCGTGGATGGCATCGCTCTCTTCCAGACTGACGCGGCTGTTCTCTCGCCTGCGCTCAAAGCCTTGGTAGGTCCCTTGCTTCCTCGTCTTGCCGATTCAGCCGCCGTCTTCGAACAACTGACCACCTCACGAAAACATCAGCCGCAGATGAGCGAGCGTGAGCGTTACTTTGGCCTCGACAATCACAGCCTGCTTGCCCACCTCGGCAGAGCACCACGCCTCAGCCTCGACACTCTTTAACTCCACCGCACCCATTCCATGAGACGTTCCCGAATCCTCGCCAAGCTTCGCGCTGGCAAAGTCGCCCGTGTTTGCAGCCTGGGATCACCGATAGCCTCCTATCCTGCGCTGGCGGCGCACTTTCACTACGACGGCATCTGGCTGGATGCCGAGCATCGGGTGTGGGAACCTCGCGAAGCCGATCACCTCATCGCCCAGCATTATGCGGCCGACATTGACTGCCTTTATCGCCCGCCGACGAAGGAAAAAAACGCGCTTTATCGTCTGCTAGAAGATGGAGCCTCGGGGCTGATGATTCCCCATGTGGCAACCGCTGATGAGGCGCGTGCGCTGGTCACGGCCATCAAGTTTCCGCCGCTCGGAGATCGTGGGTTTTGTGGTGGTGGTCGCGATGCGGCCTATTGGATTGGCAAGCCCGCAGACTACACTGAGCAGGCGAATCGCGAGACGTTCCTGACGGTGCAAATCGAAACTCCGCAAGCTCTCGACAACGTCGAAGAGATCGCTGCCGTGCCTGGAGTGGATGTGCTCTTTCTTGGCCCGGGCGACATGTCCATCCGTCTCGGGTGCACCGCCGCAGTTACCGACCCCGTGATGATGGACGTGCAGAAGAAGATCGCCGCTGCGTGCAGGCGTCACGGCAAGGCCTGGGGTCGTCCTGTGGGCACGGCTGAGGATGCGAAGACGCTCATCGAGCTCGGCGCGCAGTTGATCGCCTACGGCAGTGAGTTTGGTGCGCTATATCAGCACCTGTCCGACTGTTCAGCGCAGTTCGATCGTGTGCTTAATGAGACCTCGGGTGTGCCGAATGCACCTGAGGGCAAAACGTATTGAATGCCGATGAAGACGAATCCCAATCAACTGCTGGCTGACTACGAACGCGATGGCGTGGTGTGCGTGCGTGAGTTTCTCTCGGCTGACGAGGTGGCTGCCGTTCGTGCCGAACTGGATCGCTACATCCGTGACGACCTCGCCTCACAACCCGTCGATGCCCGCACTTTTGAAAAGGATGACAAGACCGTTCGCAATCTGTGGCGGCTGGAGAAATACAACGCGTGGTTTCACCGGCTGGGCGAGCGGGAGGACATCAAAGCCCTGGTGGCACCCCTCGTGCGAGGCGAGCCTTTGCTGGTAGGCGTGGAGACTTTCAACAAGCCTGCGAGGGTGGGCTCTGGGGTGCCATATCACCAGGACAACGCCTACTTCTGCCAGACGCCTCCAGACATGCTCACGGTGTGGATTGCGATTGATGCGGTGACGGAGGCCAACGGCCCCGTGTTCTTCGTCAGAGGCTCACATAAAGAAGGAATGCTCCCCACCAAGCCTAGTGGTGTGCGCGGCAATAGCATCGGCATGGCGGAGCCTTCGAAGGTGCCGCTCGATGAGCAGTATTGCGGATTGCTGGCACCTGGAGACGCCACCATTCATCACTGCGAGACCGTGCATCATTCCGCACCTAACACGACAGACTTCTCCCGCCTTGGTTTGCTTTTGGTTTATCGCGGCACTCACACTCAGACGGATTCCAAGCTGAAGCAGGCCTACTCCGCGGCTGTCACGGCCACATCGCCCGCATGAAACCCGCGCGAGATCCCTTCGCTCAGATTGGTCGCTTCACCGCCAAGCTGTTTCGGACGCCTGGCAAGGGTGGTTGGCACTTTGTGACGGTGCCTGCCGATCTGGCCCCGCCTGTCATGGGCTCCTGGGGCATGACACCCGTGATCGCCCAGGTGGATGGTCGTGAATGGAAGACAACCATCTGGCATGACAAGAAAGGGCTCAGCTATTTGCCTGTGCCCAAGAAGGTGAGGGGCAAAAAGACGGATGGTGACGAGGTGGTGGTAGAGTTTCGAGTCGATCGCGAACGCGCCTTGGGGCCCGTCCATCCTTTGGAATGATGTTCACGCGAAATTCACCTTCGGGGTGGAGGCAGACCTCGATTTCGCAGCCCTGATCGAAGATGCACTCGGCATCCGCGTATGAGTGGGCCATGCTTCGTTCGTGTCTCCTCGCCATCTCCGTCCTGATTTCGCCATCGCTGTGTGCTCGTGATCTTTTCGTGGGTAAAGACAAGGATGTTCCCACTATCGCTCATGCCATCAAGCTTGCGCAGCCGGGTGACACTATCCATCTTGAGCCGAAGACCTATCACGACTACGCAGGTTTTTACGCGAAGAAGGGTGAGCCAGGCAGACCGATCACTCTCGACGGCCATGGTGCGACACTCGATGGCAGCGATCCGCTCAAGGTAGAGGATTGGAAGGAAGTCTCTCCGGGACTCTTCGCGAATGACAACCTCATCAAGCGCAACGACGACGCCATCGTCGGCCGTTGGTTCTTTCTATGGGACGGCGTGATGAAACACATGGGACGCACCTCCAAAGGACGCAGTATTCCATTCAAAAAGCCAGCGGATCTCCAGCCAAACGAATGGACCTTCATCAAAGATCGAACGCGTGAGAAGCCGCCGTCCAAGCAGATATACGGCACCTTCTTCCTCAAGCTACAACCTAGCCAGACCCTGGCGTCTGCCAGCATTCGAGCGCCGATGCGTAGTGCAGGCGTGCAGATGAGCGGAGATAATGCGCACCTCATCATCAAGAACCTCACTGCCACCCATGTCTATAACGACGGCTTCAATATCCATGGCGACTGTCGCGCCTGTGTCTTCGAGAACATCCGCGCCATCGAATGCGGTGACGACGGAATCAGCGCACACGAGTCAGCTCAGTATGAAGTGAACGGCTTTGCCAGCATCGGCAACAGCACCGGCATCTGCGACACAGGCACTGCGCAGACAAGCTACACGAATGTGTTCATCGCTGACTGCATTGGCTTTGATCTCTACTTCCTCGACGAGGGTCGTTACCGGCTTTCGAATGTCATCGTCTTGTCGTCTTCGCAGAATCCGTTTTTGCTCACGGGCAGAGAGGGGCGACGTGCCAGCATGGAGATCGATAACGTGTTGATCCGTCGTCTTGGCCCGCCATCCAGTCCCGCGCAAGTGGCCGCAACTGCGACCCTTGTGGCCAGGAGATTCAGCACTGAAAACCTCCCTGTGCGTTGGCTCGGTGACGTGAAGGTGGATGGCGTTCCTGCCGATGTGAAAGGCATCCTTGCAGGGTTGGATGATTCGATTCGAGCCGATGTCTTGAGCCGTTACGGTGTGCATTTTGCAGCACACGAGCGATGAAGCTGCCCGTCGTCTTCGCCGACGCTTGCCGAAAAGATTAACGTGCATGAGTTTGTGGGCGGAGAATGATGTGCGGTGCTCGTTGTTATCAAAACCCATGTTCCCCGACACTCCCTGGACTCTCGTAGCTGCCGCGACGCTGAATGGTGACTCGTTGGGCAAGCGTGCGCTCGAGTCTCTATGCCAGGCTTACTGGCCGGCAGTGGTGAATTTTCTTCGGGGGCGAGGGTTGTGCATGGAAGAGTCGGAGGATCTCGCCCAGGACTTTTTCTCGGCGCTGGTCGAATCGCGATTGTGGCACCGAGCCGATCAGGCACGCGGACGCTTTCGCAGTTTCCTGCTCGGGGCTTTGATGCGCACGTTGTCGAAGCATGTGCGCTATCAACAGGCAGCGAAGCGAGGGAAGAATGCGATGCTGATTGCGCTCGACGAACTGGCTGATCAAGGCGGTGAATTGGCTGCTGAAGATGAGAATGAGCGTCTGCGATTTGATCGGGCGTGGGCCGAGCGCGTGTTGGAGCGTGCGATGGAAAGGCTGGCCGCCGAGTGGGGCGACGACCGCGAACTCGCCACTTTGCAGCGTTTCCTGCCCATGGGTGAAGACGCACCTGCTTACGAAGCGGCTGCGAATGAACTCGGCTGCACGCTCCCGGCCTTGAAACTGCGGGTGCATCGCTTTCGTCAGCGGTTCCGCGAACACATTGAGAGCGAGGTCGCTCGCACGGTGAGCGAACCGCACGAAGTAGCGGAGGAACTGCGCTACCTGGAACGTGTGTTGCTAGACCCGGGCTTCGAGATGAAGTGACCTCCTTGCTTGAGGCAAGCCAACCTCACGAGAATGCCCGTGGCGAAAAGTTTGGACGAAACTCGACGGCATCGTTTGCTAGAAATGAAATGATCTCTTTGATTTCACGCCAATGCCCGATTCCTCCAAGCTCTGCACCTCCTGTGGCCAGCCCTTGGCCGAGGGACGCAGACTGAACGTCTGCCCAGCCTGCCTGACGAAAGGCTGGCAGCGATCAAAGTCGGAGGCATCTGAAGCGGTTTCTGCGAAAGGCTTTGAGATCCCTGGCTACGAGATCACCGGCGAACTTGCGCGCGGCGGCATGGGCGTCGTTTATCGAGCGCGGCAAAAGCATCCGCAGCGTGAAGTCGCAGTGAAGATGCTGATGCCGCAGGTGTCGCTGGATGACATGCGCGAGCGCTTCCGCATCGAGGCGAAGGTGATGGCCGACCTCGTGCATCCGGGCATCATGCCGATCTATCAATACGGCGAGCACACCGGTGTGCCGTGGATCAGCATGGCGCTGTGCTCCCGTGGCTCACTGGCGCAGCGCAAGGACGAGTATCGCAGCGAATGGGAACGCATCGCGGAACTGATGGTGTCGCTGGCCGAGGCGGTGGCCTTTGCTCATGCGCGTGGTGTTTTGCATCGTGACCTGAAGCCGGGCAATGTGCTCTTCGATGATGAAAGTCGCGCTTTCTTGAGCGACTTTGGCCTCGCGAAGATCGTCAGCGAGCACAGTGATCTCACGCGCACCATCTCACTCGTCGGCACACCGCATTACCTTGCGCCGGAACTGATCAACAATGCCGGACAAGCCACCACCGCGAGCGATGTGTATGCGCTCGGCGCGATCCTCTACGAACTGCTCGCGGGCAAACCGGTGTTCGATGGACAGAACGTGGCGGCGATCTTGAAGCAGATCGGCGAGAGCGATCCTGCCCCCTTCGCCAGCGACGTGCCACGCGACCTCGCGACGATCACGCTGAAGTGCCTGAGCAAACTCCCCGCAAAACGCTACGCCAGCGCACAGTCGCTTGCCGACGACTTGAAGCGATGGCTCGCGAATGAACCGATCGCCGCTAGACGCCTGTCAGCCACAGAGCGGCTCGCGCTTTGGTGCAAGCGGAAGCCCGGGCTGGCGGCGATGTCAGTGCTGCTCATCGGCTGCACGCTAGCCGCCTCGTCGCTGATCCTCGTGAAGAATCGTCAACTGAGGGATGCGCTCGGCAAGAGCCAGCACCATCTGCGCACGGCCTTGCTCAATGAGATTCGCGCCACACGGGTGTCAGCCAGCGTTCAGGGCCGACACGAAGCACTGGAGGCCGTGAAGCGCGCGGCAATGCTCGGCTCCACGCCCGAGCTGGAGAGCGAAGCCGCAAGCTTGCTGGCCATGCCCTCAATGCGAAGGGTGCATGAAGTGCCGGCTGGTGCTCAACATTGGAAGCTGGTTCCCGACGAACAGATCGCAAATGCTGCAGACTATCGCGATCCCTCAGTCGTGCGCATTATTGAACTGGAAACGCAGCGCGAACTCGCCCGCCTGCCGGGAGGCGATGCCGCTTGGGGCGGCCAGCGCGGCTTCAGTCCCGATGGGCGGTTCCTCATTTATGACGAAGGCGTGTCGCTGAAGACGGTCGTGCGCGAGTGGCGCACAGGCAGGATAATCATCGGGCCGCTTGATCAGCGCCGCGTGTCGCCGCGTTTCTCTTCTGACAGCACCAAGCTCGCTGCCGGACTCAATGATGGCCGCATCGAGATCTACGATCTCACGCAGCCTGGGAAACTGCCAGTGGTCTGGCCTGCGGGACCCTACCAGCCGCCTGAACCTGTGGGCTTCAGTCCCGATGGCCGCTGGCTGGCGGTGATGAGTTCCCGCACGCATCAGGTGTCGGTCTATGGCGTGGAAACAGGCAGGGTCGCGATGACCTTCGGTGACAACAGTGATGGCGTTACGTTGTGCGGCAGTTGGTTTGGCGACAGCCAGGGGCTCATGCTGGGCTCCTACACAGGCCGTGTGCGCTCGTGGATTATCACCAGCCAGACCTCCCGCGTGCTGCCTGCGCACGCCGCACAAACCTACGGCGTGGCCGTGCATCCGCAGGGCCAGCTCGGGCTGAGCAGTGGCTACGATGGGCGCACCTGGATCATTGACTGGACCAGCGGCCGAGCACTGGGCATGGAGCGGCTGAATAGTTTCATGACACGCTTCAGCGCCGATGGCAGGCGCGCGGTGATGCACGATCAGGGCCAATCGAAGCTGCACATCTATGATGTCGAAGTCTCCGATGTGTGCCGCCAGTTCACCCTTCACGCGACGCTCGCAGGCTATCGTCCGCCGAAGGGCAGTTGGTGCGCCGAAGTGAGTCCTGATGGCCGATTGCTCGCGTGCTCGAACTATGGTGAGACCACAATCTACGATGCACGCACATGCCGCTACCTTGGCGTGCTGAAGGATGGTGGTGGCAACACGCAGGCATGGATGCAAGAGGGGCGTGAGCTGTGGATCGGTGCTGGCAGGTCGCTGGTGCGCTATCATTTTGAGTATGATGCCAACGGCACGGTCACTGCGCATCGTGGTGAGCCACTCGCCCTCGAGGGCAAGGGCTGCGCTCGCTTCTCGCCTGCCAAGAATGGCCATTGGGCCGTGACGATGCTAGACGGCATCTGCCACGGCAATGGCGATGGCGGTGACATTCGATTTGTTCCTGCGCCCGAGGAGATGCCCGCGAGCACCGCCTTGAATCCCATGACCATCAGTCCGGATGGCCGCTGGGCGGTGGTGAGCAGTGAGCATGGATCGAAGGTCGGCGTCTATGATCTGAACGAGGAACGCTGGGTAAACTTTATCGAGACGGATCAACGGGTCGCCTATGCTTGGTTCACACAGGATTGCCGACGGATGTGGCTATCGAACTGGATGTCCCAGATTCTCTATGACACGACAACCTGGAAGCCCCTGCGTGAATGGCGCGATCGCGAGGAACCTGGTGCCCTTGGCATGATTCAAGGCAGCAGAGATGGGCGGCTCATGGCTACGCTGGATGGCATGAGCGTGGTGCTGCGCCACGGAGACACAGGTGAGCCCTTTCTTCGTCTGCGCCATCCGATGCCCATGACCGCAGCGTGGCTAGCCCTCACACCCAATGGCCGCTGGCTGACCTACAGCGCGCTGGGACACATCCAGCAGGTATGGGACCTTGCGAACCTGGAGGTCGAGATGAAGAAGCTCGGCCTGCCATGGCGCGGTCCGCACCTGGAACTAACATCGGATCAGCCTCCGTTGACGAGGCTCGTCGTGAAGTAATTCGCTTTGTTGCAGTTCTGCTCGTGTGATGGGGCGCTTGCATCCTGATGCGTAAGAAGCGGATGAGGCGACTGATAGCCGTGGTATCTGGTTGGCCTAATGACTGCGCCAATTCAACAACACCCCAAAGTTCTCTGCGATACCAGCAAGCTTCCGTTGTCCTTGGCGTTCATCATGGTCTCACTTTTCACACCATTCATGAACCGCATGAACTTCCTTTCCTGTGCTCTTGTTATGTCGTTGGTAGCTCCGTTGTGCCACGGTGCGGAAGAATTGAAGAAAGTCGCAACTGCCTTGGATGGCTATCGTTTTGAGTTTCCATGTCGAGATCCCATGCCAGAGAATCCCAAGCCTGGCGCTGACGGCATCTCCGCCCGGATGACAGATGACCCGAAGACCAATGACAAGTTCACCGATGTGAAGACCTTCGGCGGCGATCCTGGTAAACGTTACAAGGTCACCCTGCGGGTGCGTGGCGTGGTGGAGCCGATGATGTATAAGGACGGCCAGCAGGTCGGCGAGCGCTTTTACATTGGCGGCGTGCCGAACAACAAAACCTACAACATCTACCAGCTCAGCGTCTCCTCGCCGGCACAGCATTTCTTTTTCAATCGCGATGACAAGGTCGGCCACCGCATTTTCACCATCGACTACACCGCTACTATCGGAATCGACGGTGGTGCCACGCTCACGCTCCATGGCGACGGCCAGAACGGGCACATGATCACGAACTTCGCCAAGCTCGTCGTGCCCGGTATTGCTCCCGCGCCAAAGCCCTTCAATGGGCAGTTCATCCAGCTCGACGTGGTCGATGTCACCGAGGTGAAGTGAGTTTCCGCTTTCTCAATGATCCACCAGTTTCATCCCATGCGTTCCCTTCATCTCCTCCTCGTTCTCACCGCACTCGCTCTTCCGGCCTTGGCCCAGCAGGCGAAAGAGAAAAAGGCCGATCGTCCGCAGCCACCTACGCGACCCTTCGACGCCCCTGGAGCGCCGAAGTTCACGCGACTGGATGGCAAACCGGGTGTCAATGCACCGGCGGATGTGGATGGCGATTTCGTCATAGGGCCTGACTACATCGCCGCGCCAGAGACGAAGGTAGTTGAAGGCGTGCCGCAGGGAAAGGTGACGCAGTTCGTGATGGAGTCGAAGGACTGCAAGCTCTTCAATCCCGGCATCGCGCGTGATGTGTTCGGCACTGTAGATCCAAACAACCCGAAGACGCTGATCGTGGAGACGCATCCCATCGACTACCAGCGCTTCGTGACGGTCTATGTGCCTGCGCAATACATGCCCGGGACGGAGGCTCCCTTCCTCGTGGGCCATGACGGACCTCGCGGAAAACCGGACATGATGATGCCAAACATCCTGAACAACCTCATCGCGCAGAAACGCGTGCCGGTGCAGGTCCTGATCCAGATCTCCAGCGGCGGTGGTGATGCGCAGGGGCATGAGCGTGGTCGTGAGTATGACACGATGTCCGGCCTGTATGCGGAGTTCATCGAGAACGAAGTGCTGCCGCTTGTGGAGAAGAACGCAGGTGTCAAACTCACCAGAGATCCCGAAGGCCGTGCTACGATGGGCAGCAGTTCTGGAGGTTCAGCTGCGCTGGCGATGGCATGGTATCGCACAGATTTGTATCATCGCGTGCTCGCCACGTCTGGCACGTTTGTGAATCAGCAATGGCCTTTCAATCCCGAGACACCAGATGGAGCGTGGGGCTTTCACAACAAGATCATCCCTGAGAGCCCCGTGAAGCCGATTCGTATCTGGCTGGCCGTGGGTGACCGCGACAACTACAATCCAAACGTGATGCGTGATGGTATGCACGATTGGGTAGAAGCAAATCATCGCATGGCCAAGGTGCTCAAAGCCAAGGGCTACCACTACCAGTATGTCTATTGTCTAAATGCTGGCCACGGTCTCGGGCCAGCCAGGGCCCAGATTCTGCCCCAGGCCCTGGAGTGGCTCTGGAACGACTACAGGGCAAAGTAGGCAACCGCAGAGATCGTGAGCGTGGGTGGTCGCGGTAGTTGGTGTGATCATGCAAATTCGTCCCATTGATGCCTTCTCCGACCACGCTAGCCCATTGTGGAGCCTGCTCGTCATTCGGTCGTCGTTCCATGGCAGAGCCGATGATCGCCTCACGAAGCCTTAGATGCTGTTGACCAGGGGTCACGTCTGCAGCACAACCGTGATCACAACGTTCAGGTGGGAGCCGTGGGCGTCTGTTTGTTATTCAGTTGGCAGGAAGATCCGAGAACAGCACGCACCAGTTCCATAGCGGATACGGCTTGCCCACACGAGTGCCATAGCCGGCATCGGCAAAGGTATGCGTAGAGGGCTCGGGATCGGAGTCGCGGATGTTGCCGTAGCTGAAGGAGCGCTGGGCGACCACGGTCTGGCCGATGGCAAAGGGGACCTTGTTGCGCAACTCCCGAGTTTCGTAACGCAGCACGGTCACGCCCTTCTCTTCGCTGATCCAACGCACGGGAGCACGAGTATTGGTGCCGGTGGTGTTGGTGACCAGGAAGGCACCTTCGTCCACCAACGGCTTCAAGGCCTTGGCAGCACTCTTCGTGAGCACCATCTCTTCCGTGGCCTGGCCCTTGGTTTCGGGACCTGGGCGCAAGGCGGCGATGCTGCCGAGGGCGGTGGTGTAAGGATGACCATAGCTGATCTTGCAGGTCTGACCGGATGCTACGGGTTTCGCGAGGCGAAGACGCAAGGTCGTTGAGTCTGCCACCTCGACACTGACCAGTGTGAGGGCCTGGCCCGATTTGTCGCGCACCTGAAAACCTGCGAGTGATGAGAAGCCTCCGTTGGTGGCAATCTCTTGTTGGGCAAGAAACGTGGTGTCCACGAAAAGTGGCGGACGCGGCACGGTGAACTCGATGAGCACGCTGTCGCGAGTCGCATCGAGCTTCGCGCTCTTCGGACGCAATGGTTGCCACCGTTCACCGCGATGCAGCACACGGTGCATCACCTTGCCGACCTGCTCGCCCCACCAGCGTTCGCCATCGGCGGACAGGTGAATGGGATCACCGTGACGAGCAGGCGGATACAAGCTGTTGATCGCACTCGGCACGGCATAGTGCGGCCCCACCATGTGAATGTGCGGATCAGCATCTGCGGCCATGAGTTGGGCATCGCCCGCGGGGCCGAGGGTTTGATAGACGAACATGGGCAACTCACCGGTCTGACCTGTGATCGAGCAAAGATCAGCCGACCACTGCTTGCGATAGGCGATGAGTTGATCACGATACCACGCGAGTCCCTCCCTACGCGGCAACTCCGCATCCCATCGCGTGGGCATGATGCCGCCCGTGGGGCCACCGTTGCCTTCGCCTTGCATCCAATACAGCGCACCGATGCGGAACGTGGTGCCGAGCGACTTCGCCTGCTGCATGGCACGTCGTGCATCGTCCAGACTCGTGAGGAAGTAGCCGCCACCATGCTTCCGGCTGTCGGGCGTGCGTGGATCGTTGGAGAGATCCGCACGGGAGAGTTCCTGAATCTGGCGACCACCTTGCCCGGCGCAGGCAACGAGATGATGCGGCACCGGCTTGTTGTCAGACCGCAGTGCAGACGACAGATGATCTGCCAAACCATTCGCGACGGTCTCACCGAGACCGCCATTGGCTTGCGCTGTCAGCGGCACCAACGCGGACTGCTCCTCGGGTCGCTTCTCTGGCGTCAATGAGTTGTCCTTGGGCAACCAGGTCCGCACTCCACGTTTGAACGCGTAGTTGCCAAACCCCGTGTCTTTAGGCGTCACCAGCGGTAGCGACTCCGAGCCATCGCAGAGCGACTGCCCCATCAGCCAGATGCCGACGATGGGTTGCGTTTCGGCTGCGTGAATGAAGGCCGCAAGGCTGATGCCCGCGAGACACAGGAGAGGCTTCATGGACTACTTTGTGAACTGGAAGGAGAAGATGTCGGCGTCCTTCATTGAGATCCGCAGGCGGACGGGTTTGCCAGCGAGCGAGCTGACATCGGTGCCGGATTTCCAGCTCACACGACGATCAATCTCATTGCCGATTTGCGTCACCGCATCGTCGATGGAGAAGCCGGGGATCGCTTTGCCTTCGGCATCTTCAAAGCCGATCTTCACACCACCAGCAGCGGACGTGGAGAAGTTGAGCGACAGCTCACGACCTTCGAAGATGAACGGCTTCGTGATGGCATGACCGCCTGCATACGGACAGTGCAAGGACGCGAAGCCATCGGTGCGCAGTGAGTAGCGACGCAGGTGGGCGGTGGGCTGGGCGTAGTCTTGATTCACGAAGACGGACATCTCGTTGGGACCTGTCGGCACCACGTTGAGCGCTGGGTAGTTGGTGCGCGAGACCCAGTTCTGCGCGCCGATGCCGCCCTTGATGAAGCCTTCCAAAAAGGTGCGGTCGTAATGGCCGAGATGCTCCTTGCCCTCAATCGGACGCGTGGTCATGAAGATGGCGTCCGAGGTGTCCTTGAAGTAGCCGGGATTGACATTGATCGCCTTCGCCTGCGCTTCGGTGAGCACCTGACGTTTCGGCATGAAGCGCGCCGCGATGGACACATAGAGATGCGGAGCGCGGAAGTAGGCGTGGGTTTGATTGGTGTAGAGATGCTCGATCGGAGCTTCCATCTCGGGATTGCGATACTCCATCAGCACCGGTGCCGACCACTTCAGGAAGTCCGTGCTCTCACTGCGCACAATGCGACGAATGCCGCCCTCGAACACGCGATAGTAGGCCACATACTTGCCCTCCGCCTCGGACCAAAACGGCACGTTCTGCGAGTCGAACATGTATTTGAACGGAACCATCGCCTGTGTGATCACCGCCGCTTCCGTCATCTTCTGCCAGCGATAGCCGTCGGGCGATTTCCAGGCGAACAAACCACCTCCCTGCATCGTGCCGCCGAGCGCTTTGAAGCGTCCGTCCGCAGGCACTCCCGGATGCAGATCGCGGAAGGGGCTGAGGTTGTGCGTGGCTTGGTTCGCCTTCATTAGCACCACATTGTTTTGTTTGGTGCCCATCACTTCATAGATGCCCAGCTCTGGCTTGGTCCAGGTGCGGCCATCCGTGGACTCCGCACAGCAAGTGAGTTCTTCCTCGCTGCCATCTTTGTTCGCCACGGCCTTGCCACGATAGTAGGCGCGCAGGCTTCCATCTTCGAGCGTCATGATCGTTGCATAGCCGCTGAAGAGACCTTCCCATGGCTTGTCGAAATTGAACGCCACACCTTCGTCACGGGGAGTCTGAAGTCGCAGTTCTGTGCGGCTGAGGGTATCGATGAGAAATCGATCCACGAACAGCTCGCGGCGGCTGCCGATGTTGATCGGGTCAGCAGCCTGGAGCGTGCAACCAAGGGCGAGGAGGAGGGCGATGCGTTTCATGAGATGCGGTGGCGGTCCCTCCTCTACGTTGTTTCGGAAGCGAACCTGCCGACTTATTCATGGAGTGCATGGCCTGCTCCGAGATACCCGACGAAGTCGGCAAGCATGGGCGACCTTTGGCGTTGTAAGAATCTGCCGACGCTTCCATGAGCCCACTCTCGTCATGATCCACTCACCTCAGATCGGACTCGGTTGTGTCACCTTCGGACGAGAGATTGATGAAGCTGCGTCCTTCGCCCTGCTTGATCATGCCTATGAGCGAGGCGTTCGGCACTTCGACACCGCAGCAGCCTATGGTGGCGGAGCTTCCGAAGCCATCCTCGGTCGATGGCTCGCCTCGCGAAGACCCGAGAGCATCATCATCGCGACCAAGGTGCTGCCTCCGTATGATCGCATCGACATTCGTCCCAATTTGGACCGGCTGGGCCTTGAACAAATCGATCTGCTCTACCTGCATCAATGGCATGAGACGGCTCTTCATTGCGGATCGACGCTCGATGCTCTGGTGAGCAAAGGCTTGGTCAGGAAGCTGGGCGTCAGCAACGTTTCACTCGATCAACTGCGCTCCGCGGGCTCTCGCTTCAGCGTCGTTCAAAACAATCACAACCTCGCTGTGAGCGATGTGAGTGCTGAACTGCGCTGTCACTGTGCTGCGAATAGCATCGCCATCGTTACCTATAGTCCGTTGGGCGCTGGGTTTCTGACCGGCAAGCATCAAAGCGGCGTTCAAGCAGGCTCACGCTTCGAGATCATTCCCGGTCATCAGCAGGTGTATTTCCACGAGTCGGCCTACCAACGTCTTGCCAAGCTCGAAGCCATCGCGATGCGCACGGGACATTCGCAGACCCACCTGGCGCTAGCATGGGCATTGCACCAGCGTGGCATTGACACAGTGCTCGTCGGTGGACGTTCGCCTGCGCATCTGGATCAAGCTATTGCGGCGAGCGAGTTCGGTGATGAAGAGGTTATGGCTGAGATGCTTGAGGTGTTTCGGTAAGTCCTGTTCGATGCGTTCGGATCTGCTCAACTCTGAGTCGTCTTGGGTGAAGTTCTGGTCATTTCGGTCATCGCTTTCATTCAAATTGCGATCGTCCGGGATTGAATCGAAAAGACTGTCCTCCCCTATGAACGGCTACCACCTCGCTCTCTCCATCGTCATAGCCATGGCCAGCCTCAGAGCGGGCGAGCTATTCGATGAGAGCAAGGCGGTGACCTTGTTTGCCTTCGATAACGTTGCCATTCCTCACACGCAGAACCTCCGGCTGGAGATGCGACAGCCCGAGCGGCATCCGATGAATCCCGTGTTGCAGCGTGGTGAACCGGGATCACCCGATGCGCATGGTGTCCAGTTTTACGGCTCGATCATCAAAGATGGGGCCAGGTATCGCATGTGGTATGTCGCCTTCGATGACGAGGTGAGGAGCAAAGCTCCGTCCACGCGCTGGCGGGCGGCTTATGCGGAGAGCACGGACGGGGTTCATTGGGTGAAGCCTCGCCTGGGCTTGGTGGAGTTTCGAGGCAGCAAGGAAAACAACCTCGTCGATGTCGACGGCGACTGGGGCTTTGTGAACTTGAAGGTGATCAAAGACGAGGCTGACCCCGATCCTTCAAGGCGATACAAGATGGTCACGCATGTCTATTTTCGTCACCATACGAGGCTGGGCACGCTGCTGCCTTTCGTGAGCGTCGATGGGTTGAGATGGCGTCCGGTCAAGGAAGTGAAACCGCTAAAAGGTGAACTGCGCCGAGAGGATCTGTTGGTGCCGGGCTTTCACTTGGAGCCTGCCTGTGGACTCTACCAGTGGGGAGGTCAGTATGTCCTGACGGCTCAGAACGCCATGCCCTCGACCTATCATTATCAGGGCCGCGTGGTGCGACTCCACCGCAGCGCGGACTTTGTGAACTGGTCTGCTACGAGCACTCTCGCGTTTGTTCGCACTGCACAGTTTGAATACCTTGGAGCGGGGCGAAGTCGGGAGGGTGAGCAGAACCACGAGGGGATCGCCGTGTGGAATCGCGGCAATGTCCTGCTCGGCATTTCAGGTCGCTGGCATGGAGCTGCTGAGTGGAAAGACGTGTCCGTCGATCTCGGTTTGGTGCTCAGCAACGATGGTGAGAACTTTCGTGAGCCACTCCACGAGTGGACCTTCCTGGAGCGAGGCAAGGACGGCGAATGGGATCAGGGCGGCGTGATTCAAGGGCAGGGCTTCGAGAACATCGGTGAGCAGACCTTCGTGTATTATGGCGCGTGGGATCCTAGAGCCACAGGCGGCCCCGAGGTGAAACGTGGTGGCGTGGGCATCGCGATGCTGCCACGGGATCGCTTTGGTGATCTCCGCGTGGACTTGTCCAATGAAGGTCCAGGAGACTATCAATTGCCTCGCGTCACGGCGGAACTGATCACAGCCGCGATTCCGATCACGAGACCTCGCTTCTTTGTCAATGCGGTGGGGCTCGGTGAACAAGCCGAGTTGCAGGTCGAATTGCTTGATGCTCGTGAACAGCCGATTCCTGGGTCAGAGACTCTTGTTCGTCAAAGCGGCTTTCAGGTGCCGATCGAGATGGCCCCCCATCTGAAGCTGCCCGACAAGGTGCGGCTGCGACTTGTTTTTGATGGGGAGAAACGCTCGGACATTCGGCTCAGCGCGATCTACATTGCCGAAGGGCAATGACCGATTTGATGGTGGCTCTGCTCGCATAGGCGCGCACCAGTTCAGTTTCTGGTCCGCTTAACGGACCAAGATGTTGCGCTGGTAGCCACGTGCCAGGGGATCACAATCGAGTCATGAATCTTCGTCTCTGCCTCATGGCCCTTTTTGCGCTGCATGTCCATGCGGCGGAGCAGACTTTCTTCGCTTTTGACGACGTCAATCTCGCGTGGCAGCACAATCTCAAGCTCACGCTCGTGCCAGCCACGAAGCATCCTGCCAATCCGGTGCTGCGCAGCGGTCCGCCGAGCTCTGCTGATGCGGGGCACGCGATTCTTTACGGCACCGTGCTGAAGACCGGCGACACCTTCCGCATGTGGTATCTCGGCATGGTGGAGAAAGAGATTGTCAAAGGCCAGGCGCCGGGCTGGTGGCGACCGATGTGCTACGCCGAGAGCAAGGACGGCGTGAACTGGACGAAGCCAGAGCTGGGCCTCATGGAGTTCAATGGCAGCAAGAAGAACAACATCTGCCTCATCGAGAGCGAGGTGCACTCGATGACGCGCGTGAACGACTTCCTCTCCGTGCTCTACGAACCGAACGAGCCCGACGCGACCAAACGCTACAAGTGCGCCTTCATCGCCCACATGCCCATCGAGGACGTGAAGGGTGGGCGTAGCAAGATCGGTCCCAATGAAAAACGATGGGGCGCAACCATCACCGCGACCAGCGCGGATGGACTGACGTGGAAGTGCGTTGGGGATCGTCCCGCGAACGCAGGTGGCGAGCGCTTCGAGGTCAGCGGCCTGTATCGCTTTGGCGACTTCTACTACACCACGGGTCAGTTGCTCTCGCCCTGGGCTTGGCGTGCGGACGGCAGTGATGTGGGTCGCGTGACGCTGGCGTATCGTTCGCCGGACTTCGTGAATTGGTCGCAAGCCAAAGCACTCTCGCTTGCCCGCACTGGGCAGCTCGCCGAGCCGCCAGTGAAAGGCCAGCAAGGTCACATGGGCGCGGGCATCTGGAACCGTGGCAATGTGCTCGTCGGCCTCAATGGTCTGTGGCAGGATGCTGAGCAACCGCCCCCGAAAGGCAAGAGCTGGAACTACGGTGTGCATGTCGATCTCGGCCTCGTGATCAGCAACGACGGCGTGCACTTCCGGGAACCCGTTCCCGGCTTCAAAATGATCCCGCGCGGCAAAGACGGCGAGTGGGACGACGTGGCGATCCTGCAAGGCCACGCCTTTGTGAATGAAGGCGACAAGACCATGATCTGGTATTCGCACTGGGACACCGGCGGCGTGCTTGAGCACATGGACATCGGCCTCGCTACGCTGCGCCGCGATGGCTTCGGCTACCTCTCTCCCAAGGTGGAGGACAACGACGCGCACGTCGTCACCAGCCCCTTCATCGCCAGCGAGATCGCGCTCAACGTTGATGGCGTAAGCGACGCCTCACCGCTGAACGTGCAGTTGCTCGACCACCTCGATCATCCTCTCGATGGCTACACCGCGACCGTGACACAAAGGGGCCTGCATCAAACCATCGCGTGGTCGAAGCCGTTGCCGCAAGACAAGCGCATCGTTCTGCGCGTGAACTTTGCAACGAAGAGCGCGGCTAAGCTTTATGCGGTCTATGTGAGATAGGGTTCGGTGTCAGGGGGCTCAATGGATGAGCCTTGTCAAAATGCAGAGACCTCGCCAGCGTAAGCACATGCCTGACTCTCCCAGGATTGAGCGATCCGAAAACTCTTCCTCCCGTGCCGGTGCGTTTCCCGCCACGCGATGGTCGCTCCTTGCCCTGGCCAAAGATGACGCAGGCGCGGAGCAGGCCATCGGTGACCTTTGCCGTGCTTACTGGAAGCCGGTTTACGGCGAGCTGCGCAGGCGTGGCTATTCATCGGCGGATGCCCAAGATCTCACGCAGGACTTCTTTGCGCGCCTGCTTCGGCGGCAGTCTTTCGGTCGTGCGGATCAATCGCGGGGAAGGTTCCGCTCCTTCCTGCTCGCGGCGCTGGATCATCTGATCGCGGACCATTGGCGTGATCGCAACGCCCAGAAGCGCGGCGCGGGCGAGATGCCGCTGTCATTGAATACCGACGAGGGCGAGACCTGGTTCCGGGAGGTTGCCTCACCCTCGTTGAGCCCAGGGGAAGCCTTCGATCAGAACTGGGCGCTCATCCTTATGGACCGCGCGCTGGCCAGCTTGCGCGAGGAATACACCGCATCGGGCCGCAGCGACGTCTTCAAGGCCTTGGAGCCGTATTTAACCGCGGATTCGGGTGAGGATGGCTACGCGAGTGTGTGCGGTCCGATCGGTCTCACGCCACAGGCCTTCGCCGTGGCGGTGCATCGCTTGCGGAGGCGATTTCGTCATGGTGTGCGTGCGCAAGTGGAGATGACCGTGGCTGATCCATCCGAAGTCGATGCGGAGATGAAGCATTTGTTTGGCGTATGAACGACCTGCCTCGCGAGACAACCACCTGCATGACTTGCGGCACGCCCATCTCGGCGGAGGTGCTGGGCGGGAAGTGCCCGGCTTGCCTGAGGAAGGTGGCGCTCATGGAGCCGTCACTGTTGGACGACACGGTGCCCGTGGGAGCGCCTGCACCGACACCAGTCTCACCGAAGTGGGAGCCGCCATCGCCGGAGGAGGTGGCGGCGATGCTGCCGCGCGGGTTTTACAGCGTGGAGACCTTTATCGGCCGTGGCGGCATGGGCGCGGTTTACAAAGGCACGCAGACGGTGCTGAAGCGGCCGGTGGCGATCAAGATCATGCGCCAGGACCAGGCGCTGGATGCGGAGTTCCGGCTGCGCTTTTTGCGCGAGGCGCAGACGCTGGCGCGATTGAATCATCCGGGCGTGGTGAATGTGATCGACTGCGGTGAAGCCGGACCGGACTTCCTCTTCATCGTGATGGAGTTCGTCGATGGGGCGAACTTGATGGACGTCATCCACAGTGGCGGAGTGTCGGAGGCGCGGGCGCTGACGATCATGAAGCAGGTTTGCGAGGCGCTGCAATTCGCCCACACGCACGGCATCGTGCATCGCGACATCAAGCCCTCGAACATCATCCTGATGCGCGATGGGCGCATCAAACTGGCGGATTTTGGTCTGGCGACGCAGTTGGAGCCCCAGGAAGGCGAGCCGAGTCATATGGATGACGTGGGAGGCACACCTGCCTATGCAGCGCCGGAACAGATGCGCGTGGATGCCGCCGTGGATCAGCGCGCGGACATCTACGCGCTCGGCGTGATGATTTACCAGATGCTCACGGGCGAGCTGCCGCGTGGAGATTGGAAACCGCCCTCGCAGACGGTCGCAATCGATCCGGCATGGGACAAGATCGTCTCGCAGGCGCTGCAACCGCTACCGCAGGACCGCCTGGGCGCTGCGGAGGCCATGCAGGCGATGCTCTCACGCATCTCACCATTGACCGACGAGCACATTCGCCGTCGCAAGAGGCCGTTCATCGTGCTTGCGGCATCGTTTGCCGTGCTGACAGCGGTTTTGTGGATGATCTTTGGCGGTGAGAAGCGTGATAGCAACTACCCGAAGCCAAACGCATGGATGGATGCCACTCCGGAGCTGGCGGCCACAGCGGCGCTCTATCAATATGGCAGCGTGAAGGACCGCTGGCTGGAAATGCGCAAGGACACGCATCTCGATCTCGCTGAAAGTCGTGAGTTTGGCGATGTGGCGATGCGCGTGACGTATTCGGGCGCGGTGTCGCTCGGTTTGCGTGGCACGTTGGACGAGTATTACGTCGGCGAGGTGCGGCCGAATGGCGATGCCGTCATTGGCATCGGCACCACGAATGTGGTCGAGCACCCGGACATCAAGCCGGTGACGTTTTCCCTCGGCAAATCCTACGATCCATCCAAAGAGCACGAGATGGTCTTCGCTGCGCAGGGGGACACGATGCGCCTCTGGCTCGACGGACGCGAGCTGGTGGCCTTCAAAGACTCCGTTCTCACTCGTGGTCGTCTCTTTCTTCGCGTGCGGCCCAAACCGGAGTCTCCCATGACTCGTGTTTTGCGATTGGAATACGCCTCGCTGGGCGCAGAGGCAGCTCCCGCTCCGCGTTCTGTGGTCAAACTCGAGCCGGGCAGCATCGCCCACCGTCTGACATCGCCCGATTTCAAATGGACCGCACCGGTGAATCTCGGGCCCGAGGTGAATAGCGCGGCAGACGATGGCGATCCGCATATCTCGTCGGATGGGCTGATCCTGACATTTGCTTCTCCTCGCGACGGCTTCAGACATTTTTATGAATGCCGCCGGAGCAGTGTGCGCGAAGCCTTTGGCGCTCCACAAAAGGTCGCTGGCATGACCTCAAACTGGGCCGGGGCACCATGGATCACGCGGGACCGACGCACGCTTCTGTATGTCAGCGGCTCCGGGCCCGACAACAACGGTGGAGCCATGGACCTTTACATGATGCAGCGGAGCGATCCTGGCGCGTCTTGGGGGAATCTAACGAACCTGAAAACGGTGAACTCGACTACGCACGACCAGTCGCCCTGCCTGAGTTCAGATGGACTAACACTCTACTTTTGTTCGCTGCGGGGCGGTGGCTATGGAGGCCATGATTTGTGGCGTGCATCGCGAAGGACGACCGATGCCCCTTTTGGTGAAATCGAGAACCTGGGTCCCGCGATCAATACGTTCATCCAGGACCGTGAGCTCTTTCTCGCAGCAGATGACCGCACGCTGCTGTTTACCCGCATGTTCGACGACCATTCAGCCAGCGTGCTGCATGTGGTCGTGCCGGATGGCAGCGGTGGCTATCAGGTGCAAACGGTCGATCTGCCGGTGCAGGGCATGGTCTCAGAACCCTGTCTATCAGCCGACGGAGGCACGCTTTGGTTTTCTTGGAAGGGGCCGCATGGCGAAGGTGACCGAGATCTCTGGCAAATGCAGCGCGTGCCCAAGGACAGCCCGCCGACAACGGTGAGACACCCGGACCTGGCGAGCCGTGATTTCGCCTTCGAGAACACGCTTGGCATGAAATTTGTGCCCGTCCCCATCACGGGTGGCCCCACGGACCAGCAGCGCGTGCTTTTCAGCATTTGGGAGACGCGTGTTCAGGACTTTGACGCTTTCCTGAAGGCAACCCAGCAGGAGCGTCCGCCGATCGGCTTTGAGCAAGGCCCCACTCATCCTTCGGCACAGTTGAGCTGGGAGGACGCACAGGCCTTTTGCCAGTGGCTCACTGAACAGGAGCACCAAGCTGGCAAGCTCCCCACACGCCTGCGCTATCGCCTGCCTCTGGACCACGAATGGAGCTGTGCGGCGGGCGTCGGTCATTTGGAAGACAGCACCGCGCTTCCGGCGAGCAAAGCCTATGTGTTGAGCGGTCAGTTCTTGTGGGGTGAAGCGTGGCCCCCGCCTCCAGGGGTGGCGAACTTGGCTGGAGAGGAGGCTCTCCCGCTTCTCAATGAACCCGGCATTTCGAACATCACATGGATCATCAAAGGCTACCGCGATCCGTTTGTGACGACCGCCCCCGTCGGCTCGTTTCCGGCGAACGAGCAGGGTCTTTACGACCTGAGCGGCAATGTCTGGGAATGGTGTGAGGACTGGTTCGATGAGAAACAGCAGAACCGGGTGCTGCGCGGGCATAGCTTCCTCAACAACACAGGCGAGGGAGCCAAACTGATCACGCGTGGCAACTCGCTTCCGAGCCATCGCCCGCCAAGTTTCGGGCTGCGCGTGGTGCTGGCGGAGGCTGCGCCGAGCGCCAAGCCTCCGGCGAAGCCAGCGCCTGCACCAGCCCAAGCTCCCAAACTGGCATCGGTGAGCCGTTTCAACACGCCAGTCGCCAAAGCAACGAAGGATGCTCCCTTCACGAACAGCCTCGGCATGAAATTCGTGCCGGTGGAAGTCACCATCGGGCCCGTCGCGGGGCGATACGTCCTTTATAGCGTTTGGGAGACTCGTGTGTGCGACTATGAAGTCTTCGTTAAGGAAACGAAACGTGAGTGGCCCAAGCCTGACTTTACCCAAGGCCCGGATCATCCGGCGGTCAACATCACCCACGACGACGGCGTGGCTTTTGCCGAGTGGCTGACGGTTCGCGATCGTGCGAGGGGTAGGCTCTCGCCGGAGGAATCCTATCGTCTGCCCGACGACCTCGAATGGAGCTGCGCGGCGGGTGTTGGCAGCTTGGAGTCGCTCGGCCGCCCGGCTGCCTCGAAGGTGAATGAGCATCTCGACACCTTCCCTTGGGGCTCTGCCTGGCCACCTCCACCGAGTGCAGGCAACTACGCTGGTGAAGAATGCCTGCCGGAACTCACAAAGGCCGCCGGCAGCGCCTTCAAAGACGTGATCCATGGCTATCGTGACGGGTTTGTGCATACCGCGCCGGTCGGTTCCTTTGCACCGAATGCCATCGGACTTCACGACATGGGGGGCAATGTGCAGGAGTGGACGCTGACCAGCTTCGATGACACCCACACCAAGAAAGTGGTGCGCGGCGGTTCGTGGACGCTCGGCAGCCGACTCGGTGCGCACAGTTTTGCACGGGCCGGAGTCCCACACGCGGAACGGCTGCTGCATCAAGGTCTGCGCGTGGTGCTCGTCACCGCTTACGGATCGCAAAAAGAAACGCCGCACACCCGGCCCTGAAAAAAAATTCAAGCAGCCTGTAATCGGCCCCACAGGCTTCCGAAGAGCCGCGGTGAACCATGTCATCGCGTTCTCTCACAGGCTCTACTTCGCTCTCACGTCACACCCGTTCGAGTAATGGCAGTCGCTTCGCGGGCACTCTATGGGCACGGATGGAACTGTCCACCGACGATCCCGCGCCGGATGAAATGGATGCCGCGCGCATCTTGAGGGAGGAACTCAATCTCACCCAGCGCCAGGCGCAGGTGCTGCACTGGGTGGCCGAAGGCAAGAGCAATGAGGAGATCGGCACCATCCTTGGCTGCTCGATCAATACCGTGAAGATGCACATCAAGGACATCTTCAAGCGACTTGGCATTCACAGCCGCTCCGCTGCCACTGGATACGCCTACCGGGCCCACATCCGCAATGCCGCCCGCCATGCCGGCACCCTACCTGAACGGGTAATACCTCGTGTGACACAGCCCCGATAATGTCGTCCCAGGTCCCTTTCACCACACCCCGACTCATTCCCTTCGCCCAGCGCCATGCCTGCTCATGGCTCCTCAGCGCCCGACTCGGGTCCCGCCATCCTTCCACTTCTCCGCTGTCCACGATCCCTCTCTCCCCTGATGCGCCATGAATACAAGAACCATGCTCCAGCTAGTGTTTCGACTCCCTCGCAACATCCGTTTTCGGGTGCTCGGCGCAGTTCATCCGTCACCAGTTGCCGCTGTGACGTGTGAGCCCTTCACGACAAATTTGGTCCAATTTTGCCACACACTTTCGACCGCGGGAAAGAAGAGACTGATGAACTCCATCCGCCTGCTCCGTTTTCTCGTCCTGCTGCTGCCCGTCGCTGCTTCCGCCGCAGACTTCACCTCCACATGGAACGGTTCCATCAACACGAATTGGAGCGTGGGTGGCAACTGGACCACTCCAGGGGCGACGGGCATCTTCCCGAACAATGGCACATCCACCTACGATGCCGTCCAAAACGCCGGTGTGCTCACCGTGAACCAGGATATCACGATTCAGAAGTTCACCTTCAGTGGCACCGCGACGAACACGGGGGCGGGATTCGCTCTCACCACCAACGACGCCCTAACACTTACCGGGTTCAAGATGGATGGCTCGGGAGCCATCTATGCCCTGGGCGGAGGGTCCATCGGAACCTTGGAAATCCATGGCAGAACGCTGAACTATGGTGACGGCGCAGGACCTGTTCAAACCACGAACTGGATCACTGCCGATGTGACTCTGGCCAATGGAGCGATTATCAACAACCGAATCGACTCCAACTTCAACGTGGCGGTGGCTGGAAAACAATTGGCCAACATTCGAGGCGGAACGGCCACCTTCAATAACCAGGGCACTTTCACAAAGAATGACGGAGCTGGCACCGCAACCGTCGCCAGCGGTGCCTACAACTTCAACTTCAACAACAGTGGCACCGTCGATGTCGGTGCAGGCAAGTTGATCATCGGGGCTGGCACCGGCTCCAGCACCCACACTAACACAGGCACTTTCCAGATTGCCAGTGGTGCCACGCTCGAGCTTGGTAGCAATCATACCCTCTCTACCAACAGCCTTTTCACGGGTGCTGGAACCGCCAAATTCGTTGGAACCGTCACAGCCAGCGCTGCCACGACGGTGAACTCCAACCTTGCGATCGAAGGCGAACTCACTGGCTCCAGCCCTGTGACCGTCAACGGAACCTTTGCCCTGCAGGGTGGTGCGGGATCCCTGAGCGGCGCTAACGTCACAGCCCTCGGGGATGTGACCATGACGATGGGGAATGGCAGTCGCATCAAAAATGGGGCGGTATTGAATCTCGGTGACGGAGCAGGTCCCGATACAGGCAGCACCACCACTTGGCCGAGCGGTGGCATCGCCCTGGAACAAGGTGGGACGATCAACAACCGCAGCGACTCGGTCATCAATGCGACCGCAAACAACTCCATGTCCAGCACCTTTAATGGCACGTCCGTGACCTTCAACAATGAGGGCACGTTTAACCAGAATGGCACCGGCACCACGACGATCGGAGGCAACACCAACGCGTTTGTGTTTCAGAACAGCGGCTTGGTCCAGGTGAACTCAGGGACTCTGAATATTAGTGTCCCGACGGGCACCAACACGGGGACCTTTGCGGTCGCTAGCGGAGCGACATTGACCATTTCGAATAATTATACTCTCAACGCGGGATCATCCTTTACCGGGTCGGGCACCGTGAACTTCAACGGACCCGACAACCTTACCAACGTGGTCACTGCCAATGTGGCCGTCACGGTGGACCCAAATCTGAATCTCGGTCAATTCGGCAAGCTCTCCGGCCCAGGGCTAGTCACGGTGAATGGCAATCTAAACCTAGCTGGATTCATGGAAGGGGCAAAAATCACTGCTCTGGGCGATGTGGTGATCAACGCCAGCACACGAGAGATCAACAGCTCCACCCTGACGCTCGGCGACGGCGCAGGCCCGGATGCGGGCAGCACGACCACCTGGTCAGTCGGCGACATTTTCATGAGGAACCCCTCCACCATCAACAACCGGAGTGACTCGGTCATCAACGCCACGGCCAACAACAGCATCAGCGCGCCGAATGGAGGCACTTTCAATAATGAAGGCACTTTCAATCAAAACGGGACACTCACCACCACCTTCGGTGCCGCCATGAACAACAGCGGCATCATCAACGTCAACAACGGCACGCTTTTGTTCAACGGAACCTACACCCAGACCGCCGGAGCCCTGGTCTTGAATGGTGGCAACGTGAGCCGGGGCAGCAGCTCCAATACTTTCACCGTCCAAGGCGGCAAGCTGCAAGGTGGCGGCACGGTTACAGGTGGCGTGACCGCCTCCGGCGGCAACATCCACATCGAGCCAGGCATCGGCACCACCCCAGGCACCCTGACCATCACCGGCGATCTCACGCTGACCTCCGGCTCCAAGCTGAGCTTTGACATCGGCGGCACCACGGCAGGGACGCAGCATGACCAAATAATCGAGGGCGGCACCACAGCTCTGAATCTGGCGGGATCAACGCTGGAGGTCACTCTGCTGGGCACCTTTATCCCGACACCTGCCAACACCTTCATCTTGGTGGACTCGAATCAGAATCTGGCCTCAAGCACTCTTAAACGCGCCGATGGCACGACGATCGTCAATGGCGGCCGCATTGGCACCACGGATGGCAAGGGCACCTTCCAGGTGAACTACACGTCGGACATTGTCTTCCTCTCCAACTTTCAGACCACGCCCACCGGCATCATGGTAGGTGGCAATTCGAGCACGGGCCAGATCGTGGAAAATGCGCCTGATCCCAAGAACGTCGGCCTGCTCGGGGCCACGGACCCGAACCCGGCGGCGACGTTTACCTTCACCCTCGTCAGCGGCACGGGCAGCACGGACAACGCGCTCTTCCAGATCTCCGGCAATCAGCTTCAGGCGAAGTCCAGCACCGTCTTGGACTTTGAAGCCAAGACCTCCTACAGCATCCGCCTCCGCGTTACCAACAACAGCGGTGGGTTCTTCGAGCAAGCCTTCACCATTCAGGTGCAGGATGTGCCGAGCCCCACGGCGCTGGCGCTGAGTGCGAACTCCTTCCCGGAAAACCAGGCGGTGGGCCATATCATCGGCGCGCTCAGTGCCACGAATCCGCCCGGCGGCGGTGATCCGGCCACCTTCAGCGTCGTGTCCGTGAACGGCAGCACGACCGCGCCGCTGGCCTTCGCTGTCAGCAGCGGCAACCTCGTCACCAACCGTGCCTTCGACTTCGAGACGGCACCCAACTCTTTCAACGTGGTGGTGCAAGCCACCAACCAGGGCGGTGAATCTGCTCAGCAAGCGTTCACGGTCACGGTGACGAACGAAGGCGTGACCGATTTCGCCCTCAGTCCAGGTTCCGTGCAGGAGAACCGGCCTGCCGACACCAGTGTGGGCACCCTGTCTTCCACCGTCACACCGCTGGGCACGGCCGTGACCTATGCTCTCGTGTCGGGTGCAGGCTCCACGGACAACGCTTTATTCGCGGTGAATGGCAGCACCCTCGAGACGGCTGCGGTGCTCGACTTTGAGGCCGCTGCCACACGCAGCATCCGGGTGAAGGCCACGGATGCCAACGGCGAGGTCTTTGAAAAGGCTCTGGTCGTTACCGTGACGGATGTGGCTGCGCCCACGGACATCGCCCTCAGCGCCAGCAGCATCGCCGAGAACCAGCCTGTCAACACGGTCATCGGCGTGCTCAGTGCCATCGATCCTGATCCCGGGGCCGTCTTTACCTTCACCCTCGTCGATGCAGCAAACTTCCCGGACAATGTGCGCTTCAACATCAGCGGCAGCAGCCTGCGCAGCAGCCAGAGTTTTGACAAGGAGGCCGTCGCCCCTGAGGACCGCGGCCCCTTCAACATCCGGGTGCGAGTGACCAACGGCGCGAATGAGTTCTTTGAAGAAACCCTCGCCATCACCCTGACCGACCAAGGCCCCACTGCCCTCGCGCTGTCACCCTCCACCGTGCTCGAGGGCAAAGCCAACATCACCGTGGGCGCTCTTTCCGCCGCCACCATCATCCCTGCGGGCACAGCCATCAGCACCTGGGAACTCGTGGCAGGCGCGGCAGACAATGCGCTCTTCACCCTGGACGGCACCACGCTCAAGACCGGCGCCACCGCGCTCGACTTCGAGACCGCCGCCACCCGCACCGTGCGCGTGAAGGCCACGGATGCCAATGGCGAGACTTTCGCGCAGGACCTCACCGTCAACGTCGCAGACGTGTCCATCACCGACATCACCCTCAGCAGCACCACCGTGCTGGAGAACCTGCCCGCCGGCACCGTGATTGCCAATCTCGCTGCGATCCTCAGTCCTGCCGATCCAGCCGCCACGCCCGCCTTCTCCATCGTCAGCGCCACACCGAATGATGCGGTGACGATCAGCGGCTCGCAGCTCATCACCGCCCGCCCGATCCGTCGCTCGGTCACGCCGAGCATCGCTGTGCGCCTGAGCGCGCAGCACATCGGCGAGAGCTTTGAAAAGGATGTGACCATCACCGTCAATGCGAATGCTGCCTCGCTCTCCATCACGCCTCTTGAGTCTGGTGGCACCCTTCCATTCGGCGATGTGGTCTTCGGTTCAGGAGCCACATCGACGCGAACCGTGAACCTGACCAACTCCGGTCCCGGTCATGTGTTCAACATCCGCACAATCACTCCGGGCCTGCCTGACTATGTGATCACCAGCCCAGCGCTCGTAGCGAATGATGATCTCGCGCCAGGTGAGTCTGCGGAGGTCACCATCACTTTCACCCCTCAGGGACTCGGCTTGCGAAATACGCTTCTTGGCTTCACGAGTGACAACGCCAACAGCGTGTGCACCGCGACCGGCCGCGGCATCGGCGCGGAGATTTCCGTGCAGCACCCGCTGGGCACGGAGCTGGTGGATGGAGCCACGCTGGACTTCGGCAGGCAGCCTCTTGGGGTCAATTTCCCAGCACGCACCTTCATCGTGACGAACGTGGGCTCGGTCACCAGCCTCGGCTCCGTCGCCGCGACCATCACCGGCCCGGATGCGGCCGCCTTCGTGCTTGTTACACAGGGACTAACGACAACGCTTCCCGCAGGTGCGAGCAACAGCTTGAGCGTGACGTTTCGCCCCGATGCGTTGCGCACCTACAGCGCCACCCTCCGCATCACCAGCACCGATGCCGACGAGAATCCCTTCGACATCCCGCTGACGGGCGAAGGCGTCACCCCGCTGATGATCGCCCAGACGGCGTATGCGAAGGCGAGTGACACATCTGCCTCAAGCATCTTTGGCCGTGCTGTGGCTGTCAGCGGCAATACGGTAGTCGTGGGTGCCGCGAATGCACCTGGGGGAGGTGCTGTTTATGTTTTTGTGCGAGACGCTCTCACCGGTGTCTGGACTCAAGAAGGTGCCCCGCTCAAGGGCTTGAACACGGGGCCCGGTGATGGATTTGGTGTTTCGGTTGCCATTTCGGGCGATTCAATGGTCGTGGGTGCGTCGGGTGAAGACAGCGCTGCTACAGGGGTTAACGGAGATGGTGGCAACTCCCCTGGCTTTGAAAGCGCCGGAGCCGCCTATGTTTTCCAACGCAGCGGAGGCGTTTGGGCTCAGCAAGCCTATCTCAAAGCCTCAAACACAGACGCTAGTGACTTCTTCGGCAATGCGGTTGCAATAGCTGGTGACACGATCGTCGTGGGTGCATTCGGAGACGATAGTGCTGCCACGGGCGTGAACGGAGACGGTGGCAACTCACCCGGCATTGAAAGTGCCGGTGCCGCCTATGTTTTCCAACGCACTGCAGGCGTTTGGACTCAGCAAGCCTACCTTAAGGCATCAAACACGGACGGAATAGACTTGTTCGGCTACTCAGTGGGTATTTCTGGTGACACCATCGTTGTCGGTTCCTTTGGTGAGCAGAGCGGTGCCATTGGCGTCAATGGCGATGGCAGCAACACACCCGGCTTTGAGTATGCCGGCGCTGCCTATGTCTTCCAGCGCAGCGGCGGAGCGTGGACTCAGCAGGCCTACCTCAAGGCATCGAATACGAACGGGGGCGACATCTTCGGCATCTCCGTCGCGATTTCGGGCGACACCATCGTCGTGGGTGCCTTCGCTGAAGATAGCGCCGCGATGGGCGTCAATGGCGACGCCAACAACAATCGCGGCGGAAATACTGGTGCCGCCTATGTTTATCAGCGTAGCGGGGTTGTGTGGTCTCAGCAGGCCTACCTGAAAGCATCGAACACAGGTTTGGCAGGAACATCGCAATTTGGCTACGCGGTCTCGATCTCCAATGAATCGCTTGTTGTCGGCGCAGTTGGGGAATCTAGTCCAGAAGTAGGAATCAACGGCGATGGGATCGGTAACGCTGTGGGCGTAAACTCTGGCGCTGCCTATGTCTTCCAGCGCAGCGGCGGAGCGTGGTCTCAGCAGGCCTATTTGAAGGCATCGAACACGGGCCAAGGGGACTTCTTTGGCTTGTCAGTAGCTATCGGAGACAATTTAGTGGTCGCCGGTGCTTCCAATGAAGACAGCGCCGCTAGGGGCATCAACGGCAATGGAGGCGACAATACTGCCACCCAAAACTCCGGAGCCGCCTATATCTTCGAGGTCACGTCGCCACAGGTGATCATTGCTCACGAAGGCGGTGAGACGGGTTATGAGCGACTGGCGGACAATCAAGCGCAGGCGGTGGACTACGGTCCGACGCCGCTGGGCATCTCCGTGACGCATAGCTTCACGATCAACAACGTCCGCGCCCTGCCGCTGACGGTGAGCAACATCGACGTCCCGGACGGCTACGAGGTGTTGGGCGCTCCGACCGAGCCGATCCCGGCCCAGGGCACAGCTACCTTCAGCGTGCAGTTGGATGCCCTGACGCTGGGAACGAATAGCGGCAATGTGACGATCACCACCAACGACAGCGCCAATCCCGTGTTTGAGTTCCCCGTGACGGGAGAGGTGTTGTCGATCCCGGTTGGCAGCTTCGATCCGCGCTTTGGCACCAATGGCGTGGTGAGGGTGGACTTTGGTAACAGTGACTTCGCTTTCGACATGCTGAGGTTGGATGACGGGAGGATCGTGCTGGCTGGCGAGAACTTTGACTCCGACGCGGGCACCGGACGTTTTGCGCTGGCCTGCTTGAAGAGTGATGGCGCACTGGATGCCAGCTTTGGGAACGGAGGGAAAGTGCTCACTGACGTGCCAGAACTGGGCGCTGCCCGTATAACCGGCATCTGTTTGCAAGGGCATAACATCGTAGCTGCTGGCACTCGTCGAAACAGCGGTGGTCTCGATCAGGTGAGTCTGCCGGGTTTTGCCTTGATCCGATATCTTCCCGACGGCGGGCTGGACCCCATCTTCGGTGTCAAGGGTCGTGTGATTGATGGTGATTTGACATTGGGTGACAGCACAGGGCACATCGTCGTGAACCCGAGCAACAAGCTCCTGTTGGCGGGCACGCAACTCACCAGTTCAGGTTTTCGCAGAGGTTACGTTCGACGTTTCGGTTCGAACGGAGAGGTTGATGTCAGCTTTGGCATTGGTGGAACCCAGCCACTTAGTGTCAGCGGTTATGGAGGCGCCATAGTCACCAATGCAGCCGGGGACATTTACTCGGCAGGCAGTGACACCTCAACCATCAACCACATCGGACTCTGGAAGGTTAATGATGCAGGCACATCACATTCTGTTCAGATCCAACCATACGCGGCACCCGGCGGTTATCCCACTGATGTTGGCGGTGGAAAGAGCGAGGTCGCAACCGCTCTGGCATTGCAAGCCGACGGCAAGCCTGTGTTCTCAGCGCGGCGTGGCAGTCTCTTGGTTCCATCGATTGGCCACGGGTTCATCGTCGGGCGTGCTCTATCCTCGGGAGCGAAGGACACTACGTTCAATGGGACGGGCAGCACAATTGAAGATGTCTCTCCGACAACCAATAGCGAACAAGCCTTCAGTGTGGCGGTGCAGGCGGATGGCAAACTGGTAGTGGCCGGTCAGGCTGGAGGCGAGTGGGTTGTCCTGCGTTACACTCCAACAGGAGAGGTGGATTTGAGCTTCGGAACGCAAGGCAAAGTGATCCTTCCGCTCGGTGGTGCCGCCAGCGCTCAGAAGGTATTGATTGATGCCGAAGGTGATATCTACATCGGCGGCTATGCATTCACCACGGGCATCAACAACTACGACTTCGTCGTGGTGAAGCTCATCGGCTCCGTCACGCATGAGCCTTCCATCGTAGTGCGCAACGGCAGCACCGCCACCTCACCCGTGCTGATCAATGGCCAGGCGACGGCCATTAGCTACGGCACGCCGCGAGTGGGCACCTCGGGGGTGAGCAAGAGTTACCTCATCAACAATCTGGGCAACGGTCCGCTGACCATCAGCAACGTCACCGTGCCCACCGGTTACCAAATCGTCTCCAACCCGAGTTCGGTGGCAGCCGGCGCGTCCGCCACACTCACCATCAAGCTCAAGGCGGATACGCTGGGCACCTTCAGCGGACCGGTGACCATTACCACCAACGATCCCGTTCAGAGTCTCTTCACCTTCCCTGTCACCGGCACGGTGGTCGCGAACTCTCCTCCGAGCTTCAGCGGACTCACCATTGCCACCGTTCAGGGCGTGCCAGCCGAGATCGCTTTCGCCAAGATTCTGGCCAATGCGAGTGATGCCAACGGCGATGCTCTGAGCGTCGGCAAGCTGCCCTCAGCCACGAGCGTCTCGGGGGCTACGCTGACGATGACCGACAAGGCGAACATACTCTACAGTCCACCGGTGGATTTGATCGGTGTCGATACGTTCCAAGTCGAAATCACGGATGGCGTCGCTGTTACCCTCGGCACGATCACCGTGACAGTGACCCAGGACCCCGCGCTGAATCCGAAGAACCCCCCTCAGTTGACTATCGAATCCGTCACGGGAACGACCGCCAAGATCAGCCTGACCTTCTCAGGTCTGCCCAACAGAACCTACACGATCCAGCGCTCCACCAACCTTGCGAAGTGGGATGATATCGGCACCGCCTTGGCTACTCGACAAGGGGTCATCAACTTCGTCGATAACGCGGCTCCACTGCCCACCGTCTTCTACCGCCTTAAACTCTAAGCATCGCGCAGCCTGCTCCAGCCCCACGTCTCGCCTATGAACTCTCTGTCACTTAGATCTGCCTCGGTATCCCTCCTTGTCGGATTCATCTTGCTGGCAACCTCCGCCAGTCAGGCTGCCACCACGATCGTGGACTACACGGTCAACGGCACCATCCCTGACAACAACCCCACCGGCTACGCGGACAACAGGGTGATCATCAGCAGCCCTGTGGCCTCCATCACCAGTGTGGAAGTGAGGCTGATCGTGAGCGGCGGCTGGAATGGTGACCTATATGCGCATCTCAGCCACAGCTCAGGCTTCAGCGTGCTGCTCAATCGTCCGGGGAAAACGAGCCTGAGCACCGTGGGTTCATCGAGTTCGGGATTCAATGTCACCTTCAGCGATGATGCCTTTGATGACATCCATACGTTGATCCCTGGCAGCGGACTCGTGACCGGCTACTGGCAGCCGGATGCTCGCGAAATCGATCCCGATCTCGTGGTGGATACCGATCCACGCACCGCCTACCTGAGCAGCTTCCAAGGACTCAGTGCCAATGGGACATGGACGCTGTTCGTGGCGGATAACTCCGCCGGTGACGAGAGCACGCTGGTCAGCTGGGGACTCACGATCCTGGGCACGCCAGAGCCCTCGCGTGCGGTGCTGTTAATGTTCGGCATGGCCGGGTGGGTGATGCGCCGAGTGAGGAGGCGGGTGGAGGGGTGAAGATGGCATCCACGGCGCGCTCCGGCTTTCATCAAGCCATCACCTAACCCAAGCTGCTGCCCAAAAAACCAACGCATCGGCCCTGCGCGTGAGCTATCCCGCGAAGAGTATGGCGACAGTGTATGTGAGGTGATCACTCACCAAACGCCATCAACTCCTTGTCCGTGCGCACGTAGATGACGCCATCGACGATGGCGGGGGTGGCGAAGACGGGGGCTTTCAGATCGTTGCGGGCGAGGACTTTGAGAGTGTCGCTCTTGGCATCGAGCACGGAGATGGTGCCGCGTTGTGAAGTGACATAGACTCGATCATCAGCGGTCACGGCGGAGGCATAGTATTCACCGGAGGCCTCAAGGCGCTCGCCTTGGAACAGCGGGCTCCCGCTCTTCACGTCGTAGGCGGAGGCGAGGCCGCCGCCTTTGACGGTGAAGACGCGACCATTGGCGATCACGGGCGTGAAGACATAGGGCAAGTGTTTGATCTGTTGCCAGACGACGTGCGTCTTGGTGATGTCGCCGCTGCCGCCTGGTTTGATCGCGCAGAGCTGGTTGACCGCATTCGCGAACATGCTGCGCATCACCTCATACTCGTCTTTGGAGACCTTGTTGTTCTTGTCCGCATCGATGATGCTGAAACGGCTGCGCACCGGGCCTTCGGGGAACTCGGTCTCGATGAGCTGCCCGTCTTTATTGGCATCGTGGGCAGCGAGGAAGGCATCGTGCGGCTCCATCTCCACACGATCATCCTCATCGCCGCCGACGTTCCAACCGCAGATGAGCAGCATGTCTTCGGTGGCGATAGGGCTCGTATTGGACACGCGCGCCATGCCGCCGACGGACCAGCGTAGTTTGCCATCCTTCAGATCGTAGCTGCGTGTCCATAGCGAGCCACAGACGATCAGCTCTTCGATGCCATCGTGCTTCCAGATGAACGGGGTAGAGAAACTGCGGCGGAACTCGCTGCGATCCACGCGCCAGACTTCGGCTCCCGTCTTCACATCGAACGCGAGCATGTGACTGCCCACATCCTGATCGACCACAAGGATCACTTTGCCATCCGCGATGATGGGCGACGAGCTGGTGCCAAACTCGACCACCGGGGCTGGTAGCGGCTTCTTCCACAGCTCCTTGCCGCTCCAGTCATACGCGATCAAACCGAACGAACCAAAGTAGGCAATGAGTCGCTCACCATCCGTGCAGCAGGTCGGTGTCGCTGGACTGCCAATGCGATGCGCGGGCTCCAGTTTGTCGGTCGGCGCGGCCATTCGCCACAACTCTTTGCCATCGGTGCGGCTGAGGCAGAAGGTGATGAGCTTGCCGGCATCGACGCCCGTGAGGGCGATCTTGTCACCGAAGATGCACGGCGATGAATGACCTTTCGGAGCTGCGGCCTTCCATTGAAGATGTTTGTCCGCACCAAACTCGATGGGCGGCTTGCCGGTGCCGATGCCGAGTCCGCCATCGCCTCGGAACTGTGGCCAGTTGGAGCCAGCGAAAGCGAGGGACGAGACGGTGGTGAGGAGTGCGAGAGTTTTCATTTCGAGGGTTTGGGCTTCGGAGGCAGAGGCTCGATGGATGCGGGATTGAATGATGCCAGGTCTGGCGCTGCGGTTTGCACTCCCTCGGCTGGCACCTCAAGCTTCGCGGTCCACACGATGCCGTTCATGATGAAGCGACGCAGGTCATCGTTACGCCAGTTCTTGTAGAAGTGCGGCATGACAATGCCAAAGCCTCGTCCGCTGTCCGGGCGCTCCACGCACCATGCCACGGTCTCCTGCTTCGGTGCACCAGGTGGCAGCATGGAGGTCGCGAGCGCGGTGACGTTGGCAGCAAGCTTCTGGTCGGGGCCGAAGTAATTGTTGGTGTAGGGCTCGTCCTTGAGCGTGAACTCCTTCCACCCGCGATTGATCGGATGCTGCGGCGCTGCGGGCGTGATGGTCGCGGCATCGAAGATCTTCGCGAAGGATTCGTGATGCTTGCACGACCTGTTGGCGAAGTAGCCGCCCATCCAACGCAGGAGCGGATGATCGCCTTCGGCTGTGACATCCTGACCAAGCAAACCCGTGGCGTAGTGGACGCACACGATGCCGCAGCCACGCGTCATCATAACATCGAGGTCGGCGAGGTTCTGTGTGGCATTCGGTAGGCGGTTCGGAGGAAAGGTGTCACCAATGAAGACCACAGTGGAGGCGGTATCGCGCAATGCCTTGTCCTGTGGCCACTCGTTCAAGAGGTCCGCCTTGATGCCAGGCAAGTTAGCCATGTGCTCGACCAGATGCTTCATCACGCGACCTCCGGCTGCAACCTCATGAGAGCCCGGCGGATGATTGCTGGGACCGACGACGATCAAGACGTGTCCGGGATCCGCAGCGGAGGTGCAGGTGACAAAGGCCAGAAGAAGCAGGTGGCGATGGATGCTCATGACAGGACTGCTGAACGAACCAGCGGAATCATCTTTTCCAAGGATGGACGCTCTGCCAATCTCGGATCAACCACATGAAACTCGTCACCGAACTCACCGACAAGGATCGCGCCCTGCTTCATCGCTGCATCGACGGCTTCGTGCCGGAGCGAATCTTCGATGCTCATACGCACTTGTATCACACGAAGCACTTTGCCGAAGGCAAGCGCCCGGTGTTTCTCGATGCGGATCGTGGTTACGGACGGCGTGACTTTGATGAAGCGATGAGCCGATGGATGCCAGGACGGAAGGTTGAGGGCTTGTTCTTTGGCTACCCGAGCGCAGGCAATGATCGCGCGGGTGAGAACGCGTGGGTGCAGTCGCAGATCGACATGAGCACCCACTCACGTGCGCTGGTGCTGGCGGCTCCGACCGATGATCCGGCGGAGGTGCGCCGATTGATCAGCACGGGTGTGTTTGTCGGCATCAAACCGTATCGACTCTACGCCAATGTGCCGGACACCAAGGAGGCGGAGATCGAGTCCTTTGCTCCAGAGTGGATGTGGGAGGTTTGTCACGAGCATGATGGCATCATGGTGCTGCACATCATGCTGGCCGATGGCATGACGGACCCGCGCAATGTGGAGGCACTGCGACGGCTGTGCAGGAAGTATCCTCGCTGCCGTCTGGTGCTGGCGCATGTGGCGCGGTCGTTCAACTACCGTCATGCACGCGAGGGACTGCATCATCTCGTCGATCTCGACAACGTGGTGGTGGACACCTCGGCGGTGACGCAAGCCGGGGCGTTTCGTGCGGCGATTGAGATCCTTGGGCCGCGTCGTGTGCTGTGGGGCAGCGACTACATGGTCAGTGAACTGCGCGGCTCCTGCATCACGCAAGGCGATGGCTTCACGTGGATTCATCCCGAGATCACCGGGGATAAACTCACCATCTTCGGCGACTACACGCTCGTGGGGATCGAGTCGCTGATGTGCCTGCGCGAGGCATGTGAGGACACAGGGATGAACGAGTCGGATTTGAAGGACATCTTCTGCGATAACGCGCTGCGTCTGCTGGCTCCGCATCTGGGAGCCGCGACCAAAGGCGCACGAGGTCCCGAGCTGTGGTCCGAGGCGAAGACGAAGATCTCGTGTGGCACGGGGCTGCTATCGAAGCGTGCACACTTGTTTGATCCGCAGTCGTGGCCTTCGTATTTCTCACGGGCCAAAGGGTGTGACATTTGGGATCTCGGTGATCGTCGATACACCGACTTCACCGGAGGCGTGGGTGCGATTTTTCTGGGTCATGCAGATGACGAAGTAAACGCGGCGGTGAAGCGGCGGGTGAACCTTGGCAGTTATGCAACGCTGGCCTCGCCGGATGAAGTGAACTTGGCGGACACCTTGCTCGATCTGCATCCATGGGCGGGCAAGGTCCGCTACGCGCGCGGCGGTGGTGAGGCGCTGGGGCTGGCTGTGCGCATTGCGCGTGCTGCCACGGGTAGGAGCGGCGTCGCCTTCTGCGGTTACCATGGATGGAGTGATTGGTATCTCGCGGCGAACCTCAGCAACGACGCGGCGCTTGATGGTCATTTGCTGCCGGGCCTGCAACCTCTCGGTGTGCCGCGCGAACTCGCAGGCACGGCGGTGCCGTTTCGTTACAATGACATCGAGTCCTTCCGTGCCGCATTGCAGAAGCTTGATGGCAAGCTGGCTGCCGTGGTGATGGAGCCCATGCGCAGCGAGTTCCCGCGCGATGGATTCATGCAGCAAGTCATCGAGGCTTGCCGCGCTGCTGGCGCGGTGTTTGTGCTCGATGAAGTGACAAGCGGCTGGCGCTTCGGCTTCCCAGGTGCGGCTCCGGAGCTCGGCATCGAGCCCGATGTGGTGGTGTATGCCAAGGCGATGTCCAATGGCTATCCGAGTGGTGCGATCGTTGGCAAAGCTGCGATCATGGATGCGGCGAACGACAGCTTCATTTCGAGCAGCTACTGGACCGATGGTGTGGGCACGGCGGCTTCGCTGGCATGCATCAACAAGATGAAGCGTGAGGGAGTGCAGCAGCACGTGTGGTCGCTCGGTGAGAAGCTCCAGGCGGGGCTTCGCGAGGTGGCGGCACGGCATCCTTCGCTGCAACTCAAGATCGGCTCCATGCCATGCGCACCGTCCTTGGCCTTCGGTCTTGGTGATGAAACCGCAGCCGCCAAGGCGCTCATGATCCGGCACATGCTTCAGCGTGGATTCCTCATGTCCAGCCAGCTCTACGTGACCTGGCCGCATCGTGAGGCGATCATCGGTCACATGCTTGAGGCCTTGGATGATTCACTCGCTGAAGTGGTGAAGACGCAGGAGCGCGGAGCGCTGAAGGCGGAGTCGGGCGTGGGCGATGTCCAGCAGGGATTCGCACGCCTCGTGTGATCGTGGGCTATCGCATGTCCCGCAGAGCCGGGAAGTCCGCGCGCCATTGGCTTGCGATGGCGGGATCGAGCGCGGCCTCAAGCACGCCTTCGCGATCAGCCGCATCAGCGATGATGTTCCCGTGGGGATCAACGACCATCGTGCGACCGGGATACGTGAAGCTGGGATCGGTGCCGCAGCGGTTGACTCCCACCACCCAGGCGAGGTTCTCGATCGCGCGGGCCTGGAGCAGGGTGACCCAGTGCTGGGCGCGTTTGATCGGCCAGCTGGCGATGTAGATGATGAGATCGGCTCCTTGCTTCACCGAGTCGCGGGCGAGCTCGGGGAAGCGAAGATCATAGCACACGAACGGTGCAATCTTGAAGCCTCCGAACTCAAAGGTGACGACTTGGTTGCCTGCTTCATGCACCAGGTGTTCTTCGCCTGCCGAGAAGGGCTGCATCTTGACGTAACGTCCCAGCTCCGTGCCATCGGGTGCAATGGCGAGGGATTCATTGCGGCCCTTGTCACTGGCTCCACAGCCGACGAGCCCACCGATGACGCAGCATTGGTAACGAAGTGCGAGGTCGCGGAGAAAGGCTTCGGTTTCACCAGCCGCAGCTTCGCGTGTGGCGCCAAGGTTCTTCGTGAAGCCGGTGGCAAACATCTCTTCCAGCACGATCAACGATCCAGGCGTGGGGCTCGCCTTCGCAAGCATGGACGCCACTCTTTCGAAGTTGGCGGGCTTGTCTTCCCATAGGATGTCGTGCTGGACGGCGTAGAGCTTCATGGCGCTACTTTTCCACACGAACGAACTTCGTCACCTCCATCCGTGACGCGAGTTCGCGGATGTCGATCTGCCAGGTGCCGGGGTCATCGTTGGTGGCGATGTCGAGCTTCACGGTCAGCTTGCCATCTTTGGCTCCATAGTAGCCCGAGCCCTCGGCGGTCTTGCCATTCGCATCGCGCACCTGCAACTGCATCGGGATGACGGCGCTGACGGAAGCTGACTTGGTGTCAGTCACTTCGAGCGCAACGGTGATTGCGTTGCCGCACTTCGCGATCTCAGGCACATCGGCCTTGAGTTGCATCACGGGACGGGGAACCACCATGAAGAGGCGACCATCGCAGGGTCCGAGGTCCACCTTCCAACTGGCCTTGCCTTCCCCGAGCGTGGGCAGCACCAGGGACGAGCGATTGAGATCATAGATGTTCGCGGCGTCCGTGGTGAGTGTGATCGTGCCACTGGCCGGTGCGCCGTTCTCCATCACGAGCCCATGCTGGCCGACGTAGTTGCCATACTCGCGCTTGTCATTGATGGCGAAGACGTAGATCGCATCGCCGTAGCGTCGCGTGCGCACGATGATCTCGGGATTGTCGCATACGATCTTTGGCGTCAGTCCGATCGTGGTGAGCTGAGGGCTCATCGACTGCGCGAGTTCGATCACTTTGGCCTTGTCGGCATCGGCTTTCTTAACTCGCTTGAAGCTGGGCAGCACGAGGTCCGCCTTGAGACCTAGGCAGAGGAACTCATCGGCGATGATCTTGCCGCCCTTCTTCTGCCAGGCTGCAATCTTTTCGACGACGCTCTTGGTGAGCACATCGCACTCCGGCATCACGAGAAAGCGACGTCCGTTGAGCCCGGACTTGAGCAATGTTTCCTCGAAGAGCACATCGCACTGCACATGCGCATGTTGCAACGCTAGCCAGACATCGGTGGCCCAACTCATGTTGCTGCCGTAGCCACCACGACGTGCGAACATCTGCGAGGTGAAGCTCTCGAAGAACGCGACTTCACTCCGTTCATCGGGGATCTGCACCAAGGTGGGTCCCAGGGGCTGGATGACCTCGTGGATCAATTGCTTGAGCACAGGCGCGGTGTTGGGATTGGTAAACCTGTAGCTGCTGGTGCTGTTGGGATCATCGACGAGCGACTGCCAGCCATGATACATGATGCCCTGGATGGGGCGTGCAATCTTGGTCCACAGGGCCTCGCGCAGATGCATGGGCGCGATGGTGATGTAGGCTGCATCAGGATCGTGATCCTGCCAGGCGACTACGTCACCAGGGGCCTTCTGCCCGATGGGGGCCGTCTGCGAGCGATACCAGATGAGCTGAGTCATCTTCATCACCTTTTGATTGCGACCGCTGGCAGCGCTCATGGCAAAGAGCTGATCCGCGCAGAGGCCGATGCGCTGTGGATCGGGGTAGGTGTAGGTCCAGTGCGAGAGCACATCCACGCTGCCGCCGGCGCCGCTGATCGAGGGCTGACGAACGGCAGGATCAAACCACGTCCACAGCCGGTTGCTGCCGCCTTTCACACCACGGCTGAGCGCTGAGTGCAGGGCGTTCCATCCATCGCCTGTGGTCCAGAACCAGCGGTAGTAGTTGAGGATCGGATGATCATCCGCGATCACACGATCCTGGGGGAAGTCCTTGAGCTTCGTGTAGTCCACTCCACCGCGCGTGACGACCTCCGCAGGGATGTCGGCGTTGGCGAACTTGCGATAGTTCTCCACATCGACGGCATTGAACGAAGGCTGGGAGGCATCGCGCACTTCGGTGTCGATTAAGGCTGCGCTGAGAGCGGGCATGTCGCCGTAAGTTTGTGCGACGGAGCGTCCCACGTTCTCAAAGAACGGAGGCAGCTCGGGCAGAGAGGCGCAGATGTCGCGACGAGTGTAAGGCTTGCCGTTGCGATCGACGCGGGCCATCTTGTCGTCGTGCTCGAACATGTTCGCGGGCGACAGACTGGCGACCACGTTGATCCCATCGGCCAGTGCTTGATCCAGCATCCGGCGATTGCTCTCGATGAGTTCCGGCTTGCCTGGAGGCACGGGTTTCCTGGCCTCCCAGACCGAACCCACATCAACGCGGAGACCCAGGCAATGGGTGAAGCCGATGTCCTTGAGTTGCGCCGTGTCGTCAGGACTCGAGCCCCACATGATCACGGGCATGGTGGAGGGCAGGGGACGGGGCACGATCTGGAAATCTTCGGTCTGCGTGGTGGTCGTGCCGTTGAGTTCGAGGCGAGCCCGCAAAGGGTAGTGATCGGGTTTGAGCGAGGGGTTCAGCGTGGCCGTGGCGGTGAAGCTCTTGCCCGATTTAAGTGCAGGCACATCGAAGGCTTGTTCCTGATTGGCGAGCGAGAGACGGAGCTTCGCGCCTTCCATCGTGGAGCGCTGGAGATTGGTCACCTTCACCTCGATGGGGCGGGCCGTCTCCATGCGTCGCCAGACGTGACGGCTGGCTTTGATCTGCATCACCACAGGTTCGAAGTTCATGATGCCATCACAGATGCGGACCTCATCGATGAAGCCGGGAAAGCCTCCATGATTGCTACCGAGACGATCGCCAATGCTGAGGGCTTTCACTCCAGGCGTGATGGGGCCAAGACCATTCTGCTTCAAGCCTCCCGCCGTAGAGCCATCCAGGAAGAACCGCACCTGACCTGCCGCATCATAAGTGAAGGCCACGTGATGCCAGGTGCCGGGTTTGATCGTGAGCGGATCAGAGTGGAAGAGCCGCGACTCATTGCCAAAGCCGAGATTCACGGACATGCGCCGCTGCCCCGTTTTGCTCGGCTCCGTGAGCTGCCATTGGTAGTCGGTGTGATCGACATACTTCTTGTCCAGCAGGTAAGGCCGGAGGCGAGGATCGGTGTCCAGCTTGAGCTTGATCCACATCTCGATGGTAAAGGCACCTCTGGGCGTGAGCTTGGGCTTGGCTGCGGTTCGTGCCCCGTGCGGCTTGTCCTCGACCGGGAAGCCCGGGAAGGATTCGAGGCCTCCACCGGACTTGCCTTTCTCAACGAGCACAGCGCCTTGAAGAGTCAGGTCATTGCCTTTGCCGGAGGCGTCCTTCAGCGCGGACTCGCCATCGAAAGTCCAGTGGCCGAGCACGTGAGCGCCGGTGGAGTCTTCTTTGGTGTAGCCCGATTGCCAGGGCTCTTGGAGTCGCGGGAGGTCCTGGGCGAGAAGGGGGAGCGAGGTGAGCAGCAGAAAGGGGAATGCAAGGCGCATGGTGGAGCCCTGCATACGGAGTGAGGTGCTGTCTTCGCTCAGGTCTTCGTCTTTCGTTTGGGTGATGAGTCACGCATGATGTCGCGTGCGTGCTGGGAGATCTTCAACACGGCCGGGTGTCGCACGGTGCGTTCGAGCGTGATCATGTAGCACGCGAAACCGCAGCCCGTGGGCTTGCCGATCGGGTGGAGGTCGTAGCGATTGCGGGCATCGTCGAGGACCGGTTGTGCAACGGGTGCAAAGCCAAGCCCGTCGGCGGCGGCGGTCTTCATCAAGGCTGCGTCATCAAACTCTGCGACCAGGCGAGGGCGGAGATGCTGGGCGGCGAACCAGCGGTCGAGTTGATGACGCCACGCGGTGCGGCTTGCGGGCAGGAGAGCGGGCGCTCCATCGAGGGACTTGGGGAAGTTGCGCTTGAGCTTGGTCGCCAGCTTCTTCTCCGCGCAAAAGACCACGGAGGCTTCGCCAAGCAGGTGGCTGTAGGACTTGATTGGCATCGACGTCGGGGCCGGTTCATCAGCCAGCACGAGGTCAAGGCGCAAGCTGGCCAGCTGGCCGAGCAGGTCGTTGCTTGAAGCTTCCACGCACGAGAGTTGCAGACGTGGATACGCGAGCACCGCTGGACGGATGAGGTTCCAGGCGACGAGCTTGGGCAGCGAGTCTGCGATGCCGATGTTGAGCTTCAGAGGCACGTCAGCGTCGCGACCTTCGAGGGCTTCGACGAGCCGGTTACCGGCGGCGAAGATGTCGCTGGCATGATTCATCACCAGGTGGCCGGCATTGGTCAGTCTCAGCCCGCGGCCCGAGCGCTCGAAGAGCTTTCGTTCGATGGTGTCCTCCAGCACCTTGATCTGGCCGCTGAGAGTGGGCTGCGAGATGTGCAGCTTCTCGGAGGCTGCACGCAGACTGCCGGACCGTGCGACTTCCCAGAAGTAGCGCAGATGATGGTAATTGAGGAGATTGGCGTTCATGACGAAGAGTTCGGGAAATACGAATGATGAATTGGGATCATCGTAATGGGCGAAGAATAGATGCCGGGCAGTGTAGCGCCGTGCTCAGCGAGAGCACGATCGAACAAGAACACTAACAAACATCATGAACAACGATACGACTCCCCCGGACAACAGTCGCACCAAAGTGCGTTTCTCGGGTTTGCCCTCATCAAAGAAATGGCTGTCGCTCGTGCAGTCATTTTTGCAGGGTATGAAAGGCCAGGCGCGCGTCGAGCACGCCGATGTGAAACTTCAGCACAGCAGTGATGCGAGCCCTGGCTACACGGCCTCGGTTCACCTCCAGGTGCCCGGGCCCGATCTGAAGGCCGAGCATCGTGGTGCCACGCTGCAGGAGGCCTGGCAGAAGGTCTGCACCACGGTGATGAACCGGATCCGTGAGCGGGACGCGAAGCGCGCAGCCTCGCGCAAGAGGACGGAGCCGAGACGGGCATTGTGCTCTTGAGTTGAATTTGGTTCGTAGTTGAGATGGTGGCAGGTGCTGGCCCAAAAATCGCTGGCACCTGCCGTCAATGAGGGACACAGACATTTGGAGAACCCTCTCACTACGCCCCATGCCTCAGACTCATCCTCTCGATAACCTCATTGATAACAACCGCCGCTGGTCGCTGGCCAGACAAGAAGCTGACCCGGGCTTCTTCCAGAGGCTGACGCGGCAGCAGGCGCCTGAATATCTTTGGATCGGCTGTGCTGACAGTCGTGTGCCTGCCAATGAGATCGTGGCACTCGATCCGGGGGAACTTTTCGTCCATCGCAACGTGGCGAATGTGGTGGTTCACACGGACTTGAACTGTCTCTCGGTGCTCCAATACGCCGTCGATGTGCTCAAGGTGAAGCACGTCATTGTGGTCGGTCATTATGGTTGCGGCGGTGTGCAAGCAGCGCTCACGAATCAAAAGCTGGGCCTGATCAACAACTGGCTCCGTCACGTGCAGGACGTGAGCAACAAGTATGCTCCATCTCTCGCTGCCGAGCCGGAAGGCGCAGCACGGGTGGATCGTCTCTGCGAACTGAATGTCATCGAACAGGTGGTGAATGTGGCGCAGACCACCGTCGTGGAATCTGCCTGGGCGCGGGGCCAGGAGGTGACGATTCACGGATGGATCTACAGCCTGAACAACGGTTTGGTGAACGATCTGCGCGTGGACATCGCCGATCCAGATTTGATCGACAGCACTCGTGATCACGCGGTGCAGCGTTTGGGAAGGGCGGACTGAGTGCCTGACGGATTTGGGGGATTTCCTCGACGTTGATCGTGGTAAATCCCTGCTGGAAATGCCTCAATGCCTCGGCCATGTAGGCCCTGAGCATGTTTTCTGGTTTCCGCGTTTTTCGTCCTTTGCTGAGCTGTGCTGCCCTGATGGCTGCGCTCGGTGTCCTTTCTTGTCCTGCTGCCGAGAAAGGTGGATCAAAAGCCCCCCCTGGCAAAGCCAAGGCTGTTCCGAAAGCGCCAGCCAAGCCTGCCAAGACTCCGGTGCCCGAGGTGCCGCTTTATAAGACGCCAGACACCACCATCCTGCACTTGGCCAAGGTGCTGCCTCACACGGTGGAGAAGCTCACCCAACGCAAACCGGTGCATGTGGTCGTGATCGGAGATGACCTAGTTCGCATGACCGCGCGCGATGCCACGGATGGCAATGCCTTGCTCGCCTGGCCGGGTCAGTTTGTGAACGAGCTGGCGCGCGAGTTCTTTTATCCCGGTGGGGTGCGTTTGATTCAGCCTGAGAAGGGGCGGCCTGAAAAGTTGTTTGATACCCGGGGCGCGGAGATCACCATGCGTGTCTTCTCGGTGAAAGGCGGCACGATGCAGAAGGCCATGGCGCTGCTATCGACTTATGGAGCCGAGGCTCCGCCTGACCTTCTGATCGTGGGCTTTGGTTTGTTTGATGAGCTGTCGGGAGCGGACCTCATGTCCTACGCGAAGAGTCTCCATCAAGTGATCGACATCATGAAGCCGAGGGAGGTGGACATGCTTCTCACCGGGCCGATGCCGAACCTGAGACAGCCGGTCAGCTTGAGCCTCGGTGCCAGCCGTGCCTACGCAGGCATGGCCAATGACACAGCGGTGGAGGCGGGTGTTGCATTTGCAGACCTGAGCAATCTGGGGGCCTTCGTTCAGTTCGGGCCGGACGAACCTGCCTCGGCCGAAAAGGCGCTGGGTGCGATCGCCCACCAGTGCAATGACTTCTTTCTTTGGGGGGATGTGTTTGATCCTTTGATTCCCAAGGCGGCGATGCATCAGAAGGCCGGGCAGATGGCGTATCGCGTGCTCGCAGGTCTGGCTCCGTCGGTGCCGTGGCAGATCACAACGACTTCGATTGTGCGGGCGGACGCCGAGCGATGCATGGCCACCGTCGTGATCGAGAACACTTCACGCGCAAAGATGAAGCTCGATGTGACTCCGCTGCAACTGCCACGCTGGAAGCCGCAGGATTCGGCGACCCGGATCGAACTCAAGGCCCGGGAGAAGAAGGAGATCAAGCTGGTCTGGCAACGCGCCAACGACGCACCGGACCTGCGTTTTCCCACGTTCGCAGGGCATGAAGCAGTGCTGCGCCTGCCCTTGCTCATCACGGGTGCCGGCACCGCTCGCGTCGAGGAAGCCAGTGCTGAAGTGCAGCCGCTCGCCGTGCTGTGGAAGCTGGATACGCTGTTCAATCAAGAGGGCTCGGTGACGATCGACAACGTAGTCATCAACACCACCACGGCCGAGCTGAAGGACGTTCGCTGGACCGCCGAATGGAACGGGCAAAAGAAACAAGGCACCGCGCAGTTCGCCCCTGGTGCCAATACCACCCTGGGCATCAGTTTCGATTTGCCGAAGACGCCGTCGCCACGGCGGGTGGCTTCACCATTGACGCTGGAGATGACGGTCAACGGCGGCACCCTTCGCTGGGAACGTGCGATGGAGGCCTCGCAGAATTTTGGGATCAACGAAGAGATTGCCCTGCAGCCTGTGGCAAAAGGGAAGGGGACGGTGACCATGGAGGCGAAGGCTGAGAAAGACGCCTTGAAGCTTGTGATGGGGTTCGCAGGCATCGATCTGCAAGCTGATGCCTCAGGCAACGCCGTGCGCGCCGACTTGAATTTGGATGCCCGCTCGTATGGCAGCCGCCTCACACTTGGCAGCACGGAGCGCATCACGATCACTGCGCCAGCCGTCGATGGACCCGCGATGGTCGGTCGTATTGCACCCTGGGCCTTCGGCACGGGCTATGGCATGAAGTTTGATAACGAAGGGGTGTCCGCGACGCTCGAGACTCAAGGTTCGCATCGTCAGCTGGTGGTCAGCCTGCCTCGCAGTTACCTCTACCGGCACGAATGGGCAGTCGGCAATGGCAACAGCCAGTTCGGCATCAACACCCGCCTCGCCTTCGCTTCCAAGGAGGGCAGCTTCACGCCCGACAACACCTGGTCTCTCACTTTGAATGGCAAGCACGGCGACGACGCTGAAGGCTTGGCCGTTCTCGAACTCACTGACAAACCCACGACGCGCTGGACCGTCGTCGTGTGGTGATCCGACATCATGGCTAGCAAGATCGACGACCGCGCAGGGCGCAAACTCTGGGACTCCAGTGCATGGAAGGACGCCGCCTTCTTCCTGAAGTATCTGCGTCCGCACTACAACGTGTTCATTCCCGCGCTGATTGCCCTCGCCGTTTCCGCAGGGCTCACGCTGCTCTTCATGCGTTACCTCGGAGCGCTCGTCGCACCGGCGATGGCGGGCAAGTCGGGAGCGGCTCTCATGGAGCATGCCACTCAAAATGCCACCATGCTGGTGGGCCTCGCTGGGGCGATGGCCTTCATCGCCTTCTGGCGCATCCTCCTGTTTGCCAAGGCGTCTGAACGAGCCCTTTCCTCGCTGCGCATGGACACCTTCAGCCAGATCGTCCGGCTGCCGACGGCCACGCTCAACGTGCGGCGCTCGGGTGAACTCGCCTCCCGTCTGGCGAATGATGTGGAGTCCATGCGCGACACCCTGGTCGTCACCTTGCCCATGCTCATTCGTCACACCGTGATGCTCACCGGCAGCATCGTGATCGTCTTCTGGATGTCGCCGAAACTCGCGCTGTTCATGATCGGCACGATTCCCGTCGTCATCACGCTCATCGCCATCTTTGGAACCCGCATCCGCAAGCTGACCAAGAAGGCACAGGACAATCTTGCCGCCTCGCAAGTGATCGTAGATGAGAGCCTGCAAAGCATTATCAGCGTCAAAGCCTTCGCCAATGAGCAGCACGAAATCTCCCGCTACAATCGAACGCTGACCACCTTCTTGAACGCAGCCGTGGGGGCTGCCATGCCGCGCGCGAGCTTCATTGCCTTCATTATCTTCTCGTTCAGTTCCGCCATCACTCTGGTGGTTTGGTTCGCGCTCCGCATGGTCAGTTCGGGAGAGATGGAGATGGCCAAGCTTCTCCAGTTCAGCCTCTTCAGTGGCATGGTGGGAGCGTCGTTTATGCAGTTCCCCGAGCTGATCGCTCAGCTTCAGCGCACCCTCGGTGCCACGGACCGCGTGCGCGAGATCCTCCAGGAAGCGATCGAAGTCGAAGACACTTCTGCCACTCCTCGCTTCCAGGGAGAGATTGAGATGCGCGGAGTTGGGTTTGCTTATCCCACGCGGCCCGATGTCACGGTGCTTAGCGACTTCTCGTTCACCGCCAAAGCGGGGCAACGGATTGCCTTGGTCGGTCCCAGTGGCTCGGGCAAATCGACGACGGTTTCATTGCTCTTCAGGTTCTATGATCCGGTGAAGGGCGAGATCCTCATTGATGGTCAGCCCATTCGCGATCTGCCGCTGCAGGGTCTGCGCCGCAATCTCGCGCTTGTCCCGCAGGAGGTGCTGCTCTTCGGCGGCACCATCAAAGAAAACATCGCCTACGGCAAGCCCGGTGCCACCGAGGCCGAGATCGAAGCCGCCGCTGCGAAGGCGAATGCGGCGCAGTTCATCAGTCAATTGCCTGAGGGCTACGAAACCATCGTGGGCGAACGAGGCACTCAGCTGTCAGGCGGCCAGCGGCAACGCATCGCCATCGCCCGGGCCATCCTTGCTGATCCTGCGATTCTGATCCTCGATGAAGCCACCAGCAGCCTCGACGCCGAGAGCGAGCGGCTTGTGCAGGATGCCTTGGATAAGCTGATGGCGAACCGCACCAGCATCATCATCGCTCATCGTCTGAGCACGGTGCGTCAGGCGGACCAGATTCTCGTCATGAGCGGTGGAGCCATCATCGAACGAGGCACCCACGAGGAACTCGCCGCCCGTCCGGGGGGGCTCTACGGAACCCTGGCGAAGCTTCAATTCAGCGCGTGACCGCACGCTGAGAAGCCGCGACCAGGATCGTGGTTTCTTGAAGCGTGTGCCTAGTCCTCGCCTTGGTCAGCGGTTGCGCGCTTGGCTCCTTTCTTCGCAGCCTTGGGTTTGGCTTCCCGAGGCGGGAACTCCCACTCGAGCAGGCGCTTGCCTTCCGGCTTGCAGTTGAGGTAGGCGCTGAAGGGACGGTTGCGCTTCGAGATCATGTTCTCGATGAGGCCGGTCTTGCCCTCGGTGAAGAACTTGATCGCGTTCTCGACGCTGATCTCCTTCTGGCACAGCACCTTCGGCAGGCGGGCGTTGCAGGCCTTCTGATCGTTCAGAGCCACGCTGCAGATGTAGCCATTCGGCGTGTCGTAAATCTGGCCGGGCTGCTTTCGATTCTTGTGCGCGCACACGGGGCACGGCGCGATGGCATGCAGCGTGGAGATGTCGATCTTCGGCGTGTAGAAGGTGGTCTTGAGATCGTCGCCAATCTCCAGCGACGCGCTGAACTCCTCGCCATTCGTTTTGAGGAAGCCATCGAGCGGTCCGAGGAAGCGCTTCTCGATCAGCGTGCGCACTTCGGGTTCACTCATCTGACGGCGCGCGATCATCTTGCGCACGCGGAGCTTGCAGCCCTTGCAGCCGAAGAATTCGTCCGTCTGATTGAATCCACGCGTGCCGCAGAAGGAGCACGTCGCATCGAGTTCAGGGAACACGCGAGCCTTGGACGCCGCGACGAAGCCCTTGGTCTTATCGACCACGCTCGCGGCCATCGCCTTGATCTCCTTCATGAAGGTGGGGCGATCGAGCTTGTGATGCTCCATCTGGCGCAGCTTGTATTCCCACTGACCCGTCATCTCAGGCGAGGTGAGCGCCTCCACACCGATCTCGGAAAGTTGATCGATCAAGCCCAGGCCCTTCGCCGTGACCACAAGGTCGCGGCCCTCACGCATGATGTATTCATCGGAGATCAGGCCTTCAATAATCGCCGCGCGTGTGGCCGGTGTGCCCAGGCCTCGCTCGCTCATCGCCTCGGCGAGTTCTTCGTCTTCCACCAGCTTGCCCGCGCCTTCCATGATGCCGAGCAACGTCGCTTCATTGAAGCGCGGCGGCGGACGGGTGGATTCCTCGTGCAGTTCAACGTCGAGCGTGTTGGCGTGCTCGCTGCCGTTGTAGGGCGTCAAAACTTTGCCTGTGCTCTTGTCGTCGTCAGATGATTCCTCGGCACCCTTGCGACCATACACCGCGCGCCAGCCGGGCTCGCGCAGCACCTTGCCGTCGGACTTGAAACAATCCTCACCCACACGAGTGAAGCGCGTGGTGATGTCCCACTCCGCAGGCGGGAAGAATACCGCGATGAAGCGACGCAGCACCATGTCGAAAAGCTTCGACTCGAATTCATCGAGCTTCGCAGGAATGACGCCGGTCGGAATGATGGCGAAGTGATCACTGACCTTGGAGTTATCGAACGTGCGCTTGTTCGGCCGCACCCAATTCGCGTTCAGCGCCTTCGCGGCGAAGCCAGCGGTGTCGCCCATGTTGCTGCTCGCGATCGTCTTCATCGTGCCGATCACGTTGCCCAGGTAATCCTCGGGCAGGTGACGGGAATCGGTTCGCGGATAGGTCAGCACCTTGTGCTTTTCATAGAGTGCCTGCGCGAGTTGCAGCGTGCGACGAGCGCTGAAGCCAAAGCGATTGCTCGCCTCACGTTGCAGGCTGGTCAGGTCGTAAAGCAGCGGCGCGATCTCACGCGTGGCCTTCGATTGCTCGGTGATAATGCCCGGCTTGCCAATGCAGCGTGCAACGATGGCCTCGGCCTGCGCCTTGTCCCAGATACGCTCGGCCTTCTTGTGCTCGTCCTTCTCGTCTTTCTGGAAGGACTCGTCGATCCAGCGACCGCTGTAGCGACCGCTCTCGATGCCGAACAAACCATGCACCTCGAAGTAAGGGCGCGACACGAAGGCAGCGATGTTCTTCTCGCGCTCCGCCAGAATGGCGAGCGTCGGGGTCTGCACGCGACCCACAGGTGTGAGGCGGAAGCCGCCGTGACGCGAGTTCATCGCGGTCAGCGCGCGCGTGCCATTGATGCCCACGATCCAGTCGCTCTCGCTGCGGCACTTCGCGGCATCGGCCAGCGGACGCATCTCTTCATCGCTGCGCAGTTTCTTGAATGAATCCAAAATCGCGCCCTGGGTCATCGACTGGAACCACATGCGCTGGATTGGCTTCTGCACACCCGCGAGTTCCACGATGTAACGGAAAATGAGTTCCCCTTCGCGGCCAGCATCGCACGCATTGACGAGCGTATCGACGTCCTTGCGCTTCATCAGGCGGACCAGGAGCTTGTAGCGATCCTCGGTCTTCTCCACAGGCTGCAATTCAAACACCTGCGGCACGATCGGCAGCGCGGTGAAGCCCCAGCCGATCTTCTTGCCGTTCACTTCGGGCATCTTGAGTTCGACCAGATGACCGATGGCCGAACTGATGATGTGCGTCTCGTTCTCGAAGTAGTCCTTCTCTTTGCTGAACGGCTTCATGCCCGGTGCCTTGGCAAGCGCTCGCGCCAGGTCGGTCGCGACACTGGGCTTTTCAGCAATGATGAGAGTTTTGGCCATATAATAAGGGGGACGTGAGCGGAGCCGATGAAGGAAGGAGTGTCAAGGCGTTTGCAAATTCGAGAATTCCCTGCGGGTTCCCCCGTATGAAGGCCATGCGCCCGCTCCTCATTACGTTGCTTTGTCTTCCCCTGGTTGCCCTGGCTGATCGCCTGCCTCGCAACGAACTGCTCAAGTATCACACGTCCGACGGTTCGATCGCCGAAGCCAAAAACACGACCGAGTGGTCCATGCGCTGGAACGAGATCCTGCGCGGCATGCAGGAAGTCATGGGCACCAAACCCACCGACGCGAAGCGATGCGCGCTCGACTTGAAGATCGAAGAAGAAACCGACTGCGGTAGCTACGTGCGCAAGCTCATCAGCTACGCCGCCGAGCCCGGTGGTCGTGTGCCTGCGTATCTGTGCGTCCCGAAAAATGCCACCGCTAACAAACCCGCCCCCGCCGTCCTTTGCCTGCATCCGACAGAGAACAAGATCGGCTTCAAGGTGGTGGTCGGACTCGGTGGCAAGGAGCACCGGCAGTATGCGCAGGAGCTGGCCGAGCGCGGCTTCGTCACGTTGTCGCCCAGCTACGTGCAGCTCGCCGACTACCAGCCGGACTGGAAGTCACTCGGCTACGACAGCGGCACGATGAAGGCGATCTGGGACAACATCCGTGGGCTCGATCTGCTCGACTCTCTGCCTTTCGTGAACAAGGCGAAGGGCTATGCGGCCATCGGTCACTCGCTCGGCGGACACAACACGCTCTACACGTCCGTGTTCGACCAGCGTATCAAAGTCGCCGTGTCGAGCTGCGGCTTCGATTCCTTCACCGACTACTACGGCGGCAACATCACCGGCTGGACGCAGGACCGCTACATGCCGCGCATGAAGAACTACCTCGGCCATCCGCAGGACGTGCCCTTCGACTTCTATGAAGTCATCGCCGCGCTGGCGGATCGCACCGTCTTCGTCAATGCGCCGCTGCGCGATGCCAACTTCAAGCACGACAGCGTGGACCGCATCGCCGCCGCTTCCGAGCCCGTGCGCCAACTCCTCGGCGGCACGCTCACCGTCCGCCATCCCGACACCGAGCACGACTTCTCCGACGACGTGCGCTTCGAGGCCTATCGGGTGATCGAAAGCGCCTTGAAGTAGTCCAGTGGGCGTTCTACAGGCTGCCATGCCTCGTCTGCTCCTGCTGGTCTCGCTGCCGCTCTACATCCTCGATCAAATCACGAAGCTCTACGTCGTGAAGCACTTCGAGTTGAATGGGGGCGATCAGACCGTGATCGAGAACTTCTTCTGGATTCATCACACGGCCAATACCGGCGTGGCCTTTGGCATGGGCAATGGCGAGTGGTGGGCGAACTACGTGTTCGGTGCCGTGTCGCTCTCGGCTGCCATTTTGATCGCTGTGCTCTGGCGCAAAGGGGCGTTCCCTGGTCCCTTCAGCCGTCTCGCTGCCGTGCTTTTGTATGCAGGCATCGCAGGCAATTTCACCGACCGCCTCTTGCATGGGTATGTCGTCGATTTCCTCAAGTTCGATCTCAAGGTCATGATCTGGCCCAGCTTTAACGTCGCCGATTCGTGCGTCGTTTGCGCCGCGATCCTGCTCTTCGTGTCGTCGTTCATTGAAAAGCCCGCCGTCGGAAAGGCTGCCACTACGCCCTAGCGGACATCCCTTATCCTGCGGTCCAGCTGCAACATGCGGCTGGCATTCGCGTTCCTTCCCGCCTCCATTCTCCACCCATGAAAGCACTACGCCTCACCGCGCTCGCCCTCCTCGCCACCGGTTCTACCTTTGCTGATGAAAAAGACGGCAAGCCATGGCCCATCGGCTACTCGGACACTCCTCTGATCTCGCCCGATTCGAAGTGGAAAGTGCATGACATCGACCGTCCTCGTCCTGAGGCTGTGAAGCCAGGTGACAAGCCCGGCGATGCGCCTGCCGACGCCATTGTGCTCTTCGATGGCAAGGACGTGAGCAAGTTCGTGGGCAAGGACGGTGCCCCTTGTCCGTGGAAGATCGAGAACGGCGAACTCATCGTCGCTGGAGGCGACATCTGGACCAAGGACAGCTTCGCGAGCTGCCAGTTCCACATCGAATGGAAGAGCGATCCCAAAACGATCGGTAACTCCCAGAAGAAGGGCAATGCGGGCGTGTTCTTCATGGACCGTTACGAGACTCAGATCCTCGACTGCCACAACAATCCAACCTACGCCGATGGCATGGCTGGCTGCATTTACGGCCAGACGCCGCCGCTCGTGAACGCCGTCCGCCCCGCTGGCGAGTGGCAGACTTACGACATCATTTTCACCGCTCCGAAGCTGAACGGGGACAAGGTGGTGGAGCCCGCCCGCATCACGACCATCATCAACGGCATCGTAGTGCAGAACAACACCACCATCCTCGGCCCAACGAAGCACAAGCAGGCCACCAGCTACGAAGGCAGCTTCCCCGAGAAGGCACCTTTCCGCTTCCAGGACCACAAAAACAGCATACCGAACCGCCTGAGAAACATCTGGGTCCGCCCGTTGTAACTCGCTGAAACGCCATTTGACCGTTCGAAACGAACTCGTAAACTCGGCACCCCATCCTACCCCACCCATGTCCGCCGCCACTGAAGCGCCCGCCGCCCCTCCTGCTGAGAAGCTTACCAAGAAAGTCCTGACCGCCGACCACCCGACATGGTGCCCTGGCTGCGGCGACTTCGCTGTTCTCGCAGCTTTCTACAAGGTCCTGGAAAAGCTCCAGTATCCTCACGAGAAGATCGTCTGCGTGGCTGGCATCGGCTGCTCCTCACGCTTCCCGTATTTCGTGAACAGCCACGGCATTCACTTCATCCATGGTCGCGCACTGCCTCTGGCCACCGGCCTCTCGCTCAGCCGCCCGGATGTGCATGTGTTTGTGTTCGGTGGTGACGGCGACGGCTTCTCGATCGGTGGCAATCACCTCAATCACGCCGCGCGTAAGAACGTCCGCCTGACCTATGTGATCATGGACAACTTCGTGTATGGTCTAACCAAGAACCAGACCAGCCCGACTTCGCCCACCGGTCGCAAGTCAAAGACCGACCCGCAGGGCAGCTTTGATCGTCCGATCAACCCTATGAAGCAGCTCCTTGCCAGCGGTGCGACCTTCATCGCTCGCACGCACGCCGCTCAGGTTGCGCACATGATGCAAACCTTCGAGCGCGCGATCCAGCACGACGGTTTCAGCGTCGTCGAATGCCTCAGCGAGTGCGTGATGTTCTACCCCGGCGCCTTCGATGATGGCCTGCCACGCAAGGGCGGTGTTTTCGACGTGATCGACGAAACCGCTCACGATGTGAAGGACGACGTCGCCGCCTTCAAGCTGGCCGACGCTCCCGCTCCCGGCAAATTCGGCGTCTTCTACCAGGTCAACCGCCCAACGAAGAACGAGAAGGAACTCAACTTCATCGCTGAGACTCAAGCCAAGCTCGGCGGCGCTTCGCAGAAGGATCTCCTTCGCAAGCGCTTCGAAGTAATGCGCTAAGCCGCAGGCGATTCAAGATTCACGAAGAAGGCGGGATGGACTCCCGCCTTTTTTGTTGTCTGTGCTCAATACGTCGCCCGTCCACCCGTGAGGTCGAACGTCGCGGCGGTGGTGAAGGAGCAGTCTTCAGAGGCTAGCCAGGCGGCCATGGCGGCGGCTTCGTGCTTCTGACCGAAGCGGTTCATCGGGATCTTCGAGAGCATGTAGTCGATGTGCTTCTGGCCGACCTGCTTGAGGATGTCCGTCTCGATCACGGCCGGCGTGATGCAGTTCACGAGGATGTTCGACTGCGCGAGTTCCTTGCCGAGTGACTTGGTCAACGCGATCACGCCGGCCTTGGCGGCGCTGTAGTGCGAGGCGTTGGGATTGCCTTCCTTGCCGGCCACGCTGGCGATGTTGACGATGCGTCCGTAGCCGCTCTTGAGCATGTGCGGGACGATGGCTCGGCAGCAGAGGTAGGGTCCGATCAGGTCGATCTCGAACACCTTGCGCCACTCGGCGACGGGCAGTTCCCACAGTTTCGCGGTGGAGCCTGCGATGCCGGCGTTGTTCACGAGGATGTCGATCTGGCCAAAGGCTTCCAGCGTGCTCGCGGCGGCGGCCTCGGTAGAGGTTTCGCTGGTGACATCGACCTGCGCGACATGCACGGGGCCGATCTTGGACAGTTCGAGCGCGGCCTCCGCCATCGCGTCCACATCGACATCCCAAATGCTCACGGAGGCACCGGATTGGAGCAGGCGTTCGGCGATGGCGTATCCAATGCCGCGCGCGGCTCCGGTGACGATGGCTTTCTTGTTGGCGAGGTCGATCTTGTTCATGAGGTAAGGGGAAGCAAAGGGCGGAGAGCTAAGAGCAAAGAGTCAAACAACCGTCCGAGTGCGGAGCTTTCAGGGACGGAGTGGGAAACTCGGGGGTGGTTGCGAAAGTTCTCGCGCGTCGCTCTGCGACGCATGATGTCGGCGTCGTTCACCTCCCGGCCTTGAAAGGCCGGGCTACGCAACGGTCGCCGCTCTGCGGCTGGCTCCAAGGTCCGAGCACCGAGCACCGAGCACCGAGCACCGAGCACCGAGCACCGAGCACCGAGCACCGAGCACCGAGCACCGAGCACCGAGCACCGAGCACCGAGCACCGAGCACCGAGCACCGAGCTTCGGGCTTCGGGCTTCGGGCTTCGGGCTTCGGGCTTCGAGCTTCGAAGCACCAAGCGACCGGATCTATCCTCCGAGGCCTGTGACCCAAGCCCTCGCTTACACGAGGCAGCACACTTGGATGCCGGGGCCGTGGACGCCTTTGATGAGGATGCCTTCCACGTCGGCGGTCTTTGAGGGGCCGGTGACGAAGAGGGAAGAGCGCTCGGTGCCGAAGTGGGCGATCGCGGTGGGCATGTCGGGCACGATGTCTGCGACGGGCAGGATGGCGATGTGATACCAGGGGGCGAGGGCTCCGAGTCGTGATGACGATCCGCTTTCGGTGAGGATCAAAGAGCCTGTCTCTGCGATTGCAGCGGTGGCGCGTGTGATGCCGAACTCGTAGTCGTCGATGCACGAGCGATCAAGCGAGGTGCTGAGCGTGCTTGCGGTGCTGGCGACTTGCGCTTCGAAGGCGGGATCGCAGTAGCCGAGCTTCAGTTGTTTCTCGGCGAGGAAGCTTTTCAATGCCTCCCATCCCACGAGCACGTAACCGCCAGCTGCTTCGAATTTGAAGCGGAAGTGATCCGCCAGCGAGTCGAAGGCCTGGGGCGGATTGCAGATCACGAGCGATGCATCCCAGTCGGGCAATGCCGCCTTCTCGGCACGACCGGCGAGCACTTCGCGGATCGCGGTGAAGACGGTGCTGCGGTCGTCGGTGATGGTTGTCATGACGACAAACTACGCGCGACAGGCGGCTTCGATTTCGCGGGCTTTGAGTTCGCGCTTCGCGAGTTGCAGGTCGTGATCGGTCATGATCTGGACCAGCTCCTTGAAGCGCACCTTGGGCTCCCAGCCGAGCTGTCGGCGAGCTTTCTCGGGGTTGCCGATGAGCATCTCCACTTCTGCCGGGCGCTCGTAGCGGGCGTCATACTTGACATACTTTTCCCAGTCGAGGTCGAGGTGGGCGAAGGTCTCCTGGACGAACTCCTTCACGCTGTGGGTCTCGTTGGTGGCCACCACATAATCATCGGGCTGGTCCTGCTGGAGCATGAGCCACATCATTTCCACATACTCCTTGGCGTAGCCCCAGTCGCGACGGGCATCCATATTGCCAAGGTAGAGCGCTTCCTGCAGGCCGAGTTTGATGCGGGTGGCGGCGCGCGTGATCTTGCGGGTGACGAAGGTTTCGCCACGGCGTGGGGACTCGTGATTGAAGAGGATGCCGCTGCTGGCGTGCAGGCCGTAGCTCTCGCGGTAGTTCACGGTGAGCCAGTGGCCATAGACCTTGGCGCAGGCATACGGGGAGCGCGGCCAGAAAGGGGTCTTTTCGGTCTGGGGCACTTCTTGCACCTTGCCGAACATCTCGGAGGACGAGGCCTGGTAGAAGCGGACCTTGTTGACGAGCTTGGTCTCGCGGACAGCCTCAAGGATTCGCTGGGTGCCGAGGCCCACGATGTCGCCTGTGCTTTCGGGAATGTCGAAGGAGACGCGGACGTGACTCTGAGCTGCGAGATTGTAGATCTCGTCGGGCTGTAGGTCGTAGAGCAGTTTCACCAGCGCGACAGAATCGGTGAGGTCTCCGTAGTGAAGGAAGAGCCGCTTGCCGTTGACGTGAGGGTCCTGGTAGAGGTGGTCGATGCGGCTGGTGTTGAATGTGGAAGCGCGGCGGATGATGCCGTGGACTTCGTAGCCTTTGCTGAGGAGAAACTCGGCGAGGTAGGAGCCATCCTGTCCGGTGATGCCTGTAATGAGTGCGCGCTTCATGAAAATCGAGCAGCGAGAGTGGCAGGGGAGGCAAGGGGCGTCAATCCCAGAGGCGTCTCCATGATCGAGCGTGTCCAGGCGCTTCGAGAGCTTCAGTCCTACTCGTCCTCCGACTCTTACTCGAGAATAGCGGCCCCAGAAAAAAGTGCGCTACTCCAGCGATGTCTGAGCCAGCCAGGGACGGAAGTCGTCGGGGATCGCCGCCTTGAACTCCATCCGCTTCAGCGTGATCGGATGATCGAAGGCGAGCCGCCACGCGTGCAGCATCAGGCGTGCGACTTTCACCTTCTGCTTCGGCGGGTGGCCGTAGAGGCTGTCACCGAGGATGGGGCACTGGAGCACGTCGCGCATGTGGACGCGGATCTGATGGGTGCGGCCGGTGAGGAGTGTGTTGAGGATCAAGGCGCAACCCTGGGCCTCGCACAGCATCTTCCACTCGGTGACGGCATTCTTGCCCGTGCCGTCGAAGAGCACGGCCATGCGTTTCCGATCCACCGGATGACGTCCGATCATGTTTTCAATGCGACCGCTGCGCTCCTTGGGGATGCCGTTCACGGCCGCGAGGTAGAGCTTGCTGATACGACGATGAGCGAACTGCTCGGCGAGCAAGGCGTGCGAGCGATCATGCTTCGCTACGACCATGCAGCCGCTCGTGTCCTTGTCGAGGCGATGCACAATGCCGGGCCGCACTTCGCCGCCGATGCCGCTGAGATCGTCGCAGTGATGGAGCAAGGCATTGACCAGCGTGCCATCGGGGTTGCCTGCTGCCGGATGCACGACGATGCCGCTCGCTTTGTTGATCACGATGAGGTCGGCGTCTTCGTAGAGCACGTCGATGGGAATGTCCTGCGCGACGACCTCAGTGCTCACTGGCTCGGGAATCGTGAGGGAGATTTTGTCCCCGGCACGCAGTTCGGCACTGGGCTTGATTTTCTTGTCATTCACCAGCACGAGGCCTTCCTTGATGAGGTCCTGCAAACGCGAGCGCGACATCTCCGGCAGCTGGAGCTGGAGGTAACGATCCAGGCGGTCCATGCCGGTGTCTGTGGCGCTGACTTCGAAATTCATGAGCGCGCATGGTGGTGAGCCCTGGGCGGGAAGCAAGCGTGCCGCCATTTTTCGAAGCGGACGCCCTTGGCTCGCGATTCGCGCTCGACAACCCTGAACTGCGAACCGAGAACCCCGAACCTCTATGACTTTCCTTCTCACCAATGACGACGGCATCGAAGCCGCAGGACTCGCAGCGCTTCAGACCGCAGCACAAAGCCTCGGCTCGCGCGTGATCGTGGTGGCACCGGCGGTGGAGCAGTCGATGTGCGGGCATCGCGTGACCACGCACACGCCGCTCAAGGTAGAGGAGCGCGGGACGGATCGCTGGGCGGTGCATGGCACGCCTGCGGACTGTGTGCGGGTGGCTTTGTTTGGTCTCAACCTCAAGCCCGACTGGGTGCTCTCCGGCATCAATCATGGCGGCAACATGGGACAGGACCTCTACATCTCTGGCACCGTGGCGGCCGTGCGCGAGGCGACCTATCATGGTGTGAAGGCGATGGCGTTCTCGCACTACATCGTGTCTGGCATCGACTTCGACTGGCCCCGCATCGCGCGCTGGACATCACAGATGATGAAGCGCCTGCTCGCCCAGACGTTGCCGCTGGACCACTTTTGGAACACGAATTATCCGCACCTTCCTCCGGGTGATTTCGACCTGCCCGAGGTTCGGCGGACTCAGCCTGCGCGTTCGCCATTGAACGTGGATTTTCACCGCGAGGGCGAGCATCTGCAATACACGTCGCGCTACGCCGAGCGTCCGCAAGACGCAGGCTCGGACGTCGAGGCCTGCTTCGGAGGATCGGTTTCCGCTTCTGCTGTAAGCATTTAGCGGGTGTGAATTCGTGATTGAACGATCTTGTCTATGAGCAGTCTTTGGAAGACACTCGCGTATGCTTCAGCACCCGAAAAAAATGTTCGTGCCCGTGCTCCTGGGGATCATCGGTTTGCTGGTCTTCTTCGTTTTGAGGTCGGATAGAAATCCCGCTCCCATCTCCGCTGGTTCGGATACGAGCGCCGGAACATCTCAGGATTCTCAAGCTGTTGCGATGCCTCCAACGCCATCGGCACCTGCGGATGAACCAGGAAAAGGCTCTGCTCGAAAGCAGGCTTTCCTGGCCAAGGCCAGGCGGCAAAGTCGCGAAACCATCCCTGGTGGGTTGACCGGCCGACCTTGGGAAGAGATCAGTGGTTGGTCTGCGATGACGATGCGCCAGCGCTTGGTGCAGCTTTTGTCGAGGCCCTTCGGTCTTCAAGAACGTGGACGCACCTCTGTGTTCGAAGTGGCGAAGAATGAACTCTACGTGCATGGCGAGAAGGTTCGTCTGCGCTCGATTCCCGAATGTCCCGATGTGGACAGCTTGCTGCGTGAAGCCGAAGCCGTCACCGCTAAAACGGGCCGCAAGGTGTGGCTGGTGCTTTACCCTCCTGGAGCGCCGCGCTCGGAGGTGACGCGACGCATTCTTTCGGATCAGGTGCTGGCCGAGGTGTCTGATGCTTCAGGGGTGAAGGCTCTCGCTGCGGTGGCCGGCGAGGCCAACGTCAAGCCCATGGCTTCAGCGCCTGGTTTTGTGCTGGTAAAGAATGACTCCCTCCCGGGGGCTGCATTGCTCACGCTTGCCGACGTCTCCAGGTCCAATGGTGTGATCGATGCCACGGTGCAGCTCGGCATGAGAATGCAGAACAAATTCATCCCCAATGATCCGTTGTTCGCCAGTCAGTGGCATCTCAGGAATACCGGGCAATTCGCCAGCACGCCGGGAATTGACGCTCATGTGAGCACGGTGTGGGACACTTACAAGGGGGCTGGCATCACGATCGGGATCGTGGACGATGGTTTGCAGTTCACCCATCCCGACCTCGCTCCGAACTACGAGGCAAATGTGAGTTACGATTTCTACGACGTGGATAACGATCCGTCGCCGTTGATCATTCCCGACGATCCCGACACGTTTTTTGACGATGCAGATGGGGACTACCATGGCACCTCCGTCGCGGGCGTGGCAGCAGCGGTCGCTGGCAATGCAATTGGGGTTTCTGGGGCAGCGCCTCAGGCGAAGCTCGCGGGTCTTCGGTTAACGTCGGGTGAAACTTTTCCTTCTGACGAAGCGGATGCGGAGGGCTGGGAGAACCAACTGATTCAGATCAAGAACAACAGCTGGGGACCACCCGATGGCTATCCCTGGGTCTTGGGCATTCTCCCATCGGTTGTTCGCGCAGCCTATCAGGATGCGACGACTTCGGGACGTGGCGGGCTCGGCACCATCATCACGGTCGCGGCGGGCAATGGCCGCAGTTTCGATGACCAAAGTAACAAGGATGGCTATGCTAATAGCATCTACACCTTCGCCATCGGTGCGGTCGCTAGCAATGGAGCCCAATCGTATTACAGCGAGTCCGGGGCGAATCTGATCACCTGTGCCCCTTCCAATGGAGGGGCCGGAATCTACACGACGGATCTTGTGGGCACCGATGGGTATAACTCGCATGAAGATGTAAGCCCGATCTCACAGCGTGACTACACGGACGAGTTCGGGGGGACTTCATCAGCCACGCCGCTTGCTTCGGGGGTCATCGCCTTGATGCTGCAGGCGAACCCACAGCTCGGATGGCGGGATGTAAAAGAGATACTTCTCCGTTCAGGCAAGAAGGTCGCAGCTACCGACACGGACTGGGTGACTCGCACCGGAGGCCAACCCGCACTGCCGGTGATCAAGCACAACCATCGCTACGGTGGTGGGATGGTCGATGCTGGCGCGGCGGTGGCTCTGGCATTGAACTGGACTCCATTGGGTCCGATGACTTCCGTGGCGCACAGTTTTTCGGGGAGTCAGGCCATCCCCGACAAGAACACTACCGGCACGACGGTCAGTCTCGATTTCGGCAGCGATGCCCCTTTGCGAGTCGAGCAGGTGGAAGTGACTGTGACTATGCCGCACCCGTATCGTGGTGACGTAAACATCTATCTGGTGTCGCCCTCGGGCGTGGTCAGTCAGCTCGCTCTCTTTTCCGTCGATGACGGAGGGGAAGAAGACTACAGCCTGGATAATCCACTGCCAGCCAGCCAGCGTGGATACTTTGGTTGGACGTTTTCATCGATGCGCCACTGGGGCGAAAGCTCCAAAGGAACCTGGAAGGTGGTGTTCAAAGACCTGAAGACACGCGATGTTGGGCGGGTGACCGATGTCACGGTGCGCCTCCACGGAGTTAATGCTCCACCTCCAGATCTCACACCTGCTACTGCGGTAGAGCAGCTCGTGTTTGTCGGCGACTCGACTACGATGGAAGCAACGGCCACGGGCTTTGCGCCGATCGTTTACACGTGGAAGCAAAACACCACGACCATCAGCGGTGCCGCCAGTCCGGTCTATGCCATTTCAAGTGTGGTCCCTGCAGCGGCCGGCACTTACACGCTTTCAGGTGCCAATCTCACGGGAACGGACACCGCCACCTTCCGTTTGGGCGTTGTGACACCGCCGCCGGCCACGGCGATCTTCAATGCCGATAGCGCCATCTCGCTCACGGTGCCCGTTGCCCTGCCGCCCGGTGTGGTCGCATCTTATCAATGGAAGAAAGGAGGGGTGGCCTTGCACGACGATCCAGTCGGTCAGGTGTCGAGTCGAATCAGCGGCACGAACTCGCCTACCCTCACCATCTTGAGAGCGGAAAGCAGCGATCAGGCGAACTACGAATGCACGGTGACGATGGGGGCCGTCTCTGCTGAGTCAGGAGCTTCAGCGGTCAGCCTTCGCTACAAGCCCGATATTCAGCTCCCATCCTTGCCTTCCGATTTGATCGTCAGTGGGGGGCCAATCACTCCCATCAACTTGAACATCGCCAATGGCGTGACCAAGGTGTTGATCACGGGGCTCCCATCTGGATTGAGCTACAATGCCTTGACTGGTGTGATCAGCGGCACGCCTGACGTGGCGGTGACGAATGTGCCCATCAAGGTAATTGCTTACAACGCTGCTGGTTATGTGCAGAAGACGTTCAACCTCACGATTGCTCCATCCGATCCGGAGACGATTGGAACTTTTGATGGGCTCATCGATCGTGATCCGGCCCTCGCCGCCAATGCGAATTATGGTGGGGCCATTTCGAATCTGGTGATCGGAAGCAACGGCTCTTTCACCGGACGATTGATCCAGGGCAGTGCCGGATATGTCATTAACGGTCGCCTCAGTGCGAGCACGACTGCCAATCCGACAGCGACGGTGGCGATTGCTCGCACGGCCCCCCTTGCTGGCATGACGCTCACGTTCAGCATTGATCGCAGCGACGGCCATCTCACGGGCAGCCTGAGCGAAGTGGGGGGAGTATGGACATGCGGTGTGGAAGCCTTCCGTCGCACGGCCAGTTCAGCCATCGCCGCGCGTCAGAACTTCTGGTTGGACTCCGTCAACGCGCCCATCTCGGCCACCGAGCCCGGCGGAGCGAGCGCCGGAAATCTTGCGATCTCGGCCAATGGGGCTGTGGTGGCAACGCTGCGAATGGCTGATGGGACTGCCGTCAGCAGAAGCACCAGTCGTGGAGCGGGTGGTGAAGTGCCGGTCTTTTCGATGCTGTATGGCGGCAAAGGTTCAGTCCATGGCAGTCTTTTGGTGACCAACGTTGCGAACCCAGCCTTCGACACCGTGGGCGGTTCGTTGACCTGGAACAAGACGCGGCCCGTCAGCTCCTCGGATCGTGTCTATGCCGCTGGTTTTGACTTCGGGGTGACGAATGTGAACCATCTCAACGCGCTCGGTGGTGAGTATCGCAAGCCCGTCTCGCCAGCGATTCTCTGGGGCCTGCCAGAGGTGGTGCTGCCGCAGGTGAATGCCAAGCTGGCCTTCGCGGGGGCTGGCATCGAGGACTCGGCCTACTACCTCCTCGCTGCCTCGAACACGAACAAGTCCTTCATCATTTCGACAGCTCATCTGGTGACCATGCCCTTGCCCAACCTTGCGACTGTGACTTGCAAGGTGAATGCTACCACCGGCGAGTTCACAGGAACTCTCACGCTCAAAGATGGCACGCCTTTGGTGACGCGCATCGTAGGCTACTACGGCGTCATTGCGACGGGGCTCCAGCGCGGACGCGGCTGGTTCTCGTTGCCGCAATTGTCATCCACGACCATCCAGACGGGTGCCGTGGATTTCAACTCCGCGCCTTGACCTCGAAGGGCAGTTCCATCTGTCGCACCGTCACTTCAGCCAGACCTGACACGCCCACGCCGATCAGGCGCAACGGACGTTTCACCAGTTCGTGCCGAGCGAGCAACCAGCACGCGAAGCGATAAATGAGGCGTTCATCGTCAATCGGATCATCCACTGAGACTTGTCGTGTGAGCGTGGTGAAATCGCTGTAGCGCACCTTCACCTGGATGGTGCGTGCAGCCAGTCGACGTTTGCGCAACCGTGTGGCGATGTCTTCAGCCTGCTCGTGCAAGCAGGAGCGCAGGGTAGGGCGGTGCGCGGTGTCCTTGAGGAAGGTGTTCTCCGCGCTCACACTCTTGATGTCGTCACCAAGGTCGAGCGGACGGTCGTCATCGCCGAAGGCCATGCGCCTCAACTCATTGCCCCACGAACCCACGGCAGATCTCAGATCGCCAGGATAGTCTTGGAGGTCGGCCACGGTTTTCAGGCCAAGCTTCAGTAGGCCTTGCTCCGTCACCTTGCCCACGCCGTGGATTGCTCCGACCGGCAGAGGGCGAAGGAAGGCGGTCTTCTCGCTGTCTTTGATCAAGGTGAGGCCATCGGGCTTGAAATTGGATGACGCGATTTTCGCCAGCAGTTTGTTCGGCGCGATACCGATGGTCGCGGTCAGCTGACGTTGCGCCTTGATCGTTGCCTTGATCTCGCGGGCGATGGGCAGGGCGGCCTCCAGCATGGCATCGGGCTCGCCGGGCGGAACGCGATCCGTGACCTCCAGGTAGGCTTCGTCCACCGACACCTGCTGCACGAGTTCCCCGGCGAAGGTTTTGACCAGGCTCATGATGGCCCGGCTCTCGTCGCGATAGGCATCCATGCGAGGGCGCACGAAGATCCCATCCGGGCACAGGCGTCCAGCGGTGACGCTCGGCATGGCGGAGCGCACGCCAAACTTTCGTGCCTCGTAGCTGGCCGCACACACCACCCCACGACGGTCAGGAGGTGCCCCTACGATCACCGGCTTGCCCTGCCACTCAGGGCGGTCGCGTTGCTCCACCGATGCGTAGAAGGCATCCATGTCCATGTGGAAGATGACGCGCGGTGCGTGCATGAGCTTTTGGTAGAACGATCTCGATTCCAGTTCTACCAAAAGCTCATGACAGACGATTACCTCCAGCGCTTCAGCGGCATCGCACGCCTTTACGGCAGCGAGGGACTGCGGCGGTTGCATGGGGCGCATGTGTGCGTCATTGGCGTGGGCGGCGTGGGCTCCTGGGTGGTCGAGGCGCTGGCGCGTTCAGGGCTCGGAGCACTGACCTTGATTGACCTCGACGACGTGTGCATCACCAACGTCAACCGTCAGCTCCCTGCCATGGATGGCACTGTGGGGCTTTCGAAGGTGCAGGTGCTTGCCCAGCGCGTGGCGCTCATCAACCCTGCGTGCCGCGTGACGCAAGTGCTCGAGTTCGTCAGCGAAGCCAATGTGGGGCGACTGCTCGATGGCGACTTTGATTTTGTCGTGGACGCTGTGGATCGCATGTCGATCAAGGCGGCGATCATCGGCACCTGCGTGCGAGCTTCGAAGTCGGTGATCACGCTGGGCTCCGCAGGGGGACGACGCGATCCCGCGAAGATCAAGGTGGTCGATCTCGGGCTGTCCGGCAGCGACTTGCTCTTGCAGCAGGTGCGGCGCAAGCTGCGGCAGGACTACGGCTTCGCCAAAAGCGAGGATGGCAAGCCGGTCGTCATGAATGTGCCTTGTGTGTTCTCAACCGAGAAACCCGTGTTCCCCAGAGCCGATGGAACGTGCTCGCTGGAGCAGGAGCCGGGCACTGAGTCAGGCTTGCGGCTCGACTGCTCGGCAGGTTTCGGAGCCGCCACACACGTCACCGGATCGTTCGCATTTGCAGCGGTTGGCGAAGTCTTGAAACGCCTGACTGGCGGGTCTTAGGCCCACGTCGGGCGCTCGGTCTCGAAGCTCACGCGTTGCTTCGTCAGCGGATGCGTGAAGCTCAATCGCCAGGCGTGCAGGCACAGCGGCTGGTCTTGCACCGTCAGCGTCTGCATGTCGCCTTTCTGCTTGTCCGGCAGATACGCGCTGTCGCCGCAGACCGGGAAGCCGAGTTCCCAGAGGTGAACGCGGATCTGATTGGTGCGACCGGTGAGCGGTCGGGCGTCGAGCAAGGTGGTGCCATCGGCGTTGCGTTGCAGCACTTTGAAATCGGTGCGGGCGACGAGGCCGTTTTCTTCATCGGCTTCGCGCGAGCCGAGTTCACCCGGCGCATCGCTGATCGACAGCTCGCAGGTGTAGTCGTCCCACGATGGCGAGCCCTGCACGCGCACGAGATACACTTTGTCGACCTCGCCACGTGTGAACTGCGGCTGAAGCTGACTCGCGAAGTGCCTTGTGCGCGAGAGCACGACGAGCCCCGTCGTGTTCGCATCCAGGCGATGCGCGGGACGCGGTTTCTGCGGGGCATACACTTCGTGAAGGATGTATTGCAGCGTGTTGCGATTGAAGCGTCCGCACGGATGCATGGGCAGCGGCGCGGGTTTGTTGAGCACGATGATGGCCTCGTCTTCATGCACGATGCGGAGGTCCGCATTCACCTCAGGCTCCACGGTCTGCGGGATCACACGGTAGTAGCGTTCACTGGCATGAACGATGTGCGTGGCGTTCACAGGCGTGCGCGCTTCGTCGATAAAACGGCCTTGCTCGCACAACGCCAGCCATTCCTCGCGCGGGATGTGGCCGAAGATGCCGCAGAGGAAGTCGATCATCGTGAAGCCATCAAAGCTCGCACCGACGTTGAGCGGGCGATGATTCTCATACGGCGCACTGCCGGGCAGCGGTGTCGTGATCGCACGGATGGCTGCATGACGGGCTTCCATGTTGAGCCGCTGCTGCTCCTCGGTCGTCTTGAAACAATACGGGCACGACTCGCCCTGCACAAAGCGCGGATCGTTCTGTTCCTTGTCATTGAGCGGCGACTGGCAGACGTAGCACTGCGTGGATTCGGTTTCGTGCAGACTGGGATCAAGGCCGACGCGCTGATCGAAGACGAAGCACTCGCCATCGTAGTGCGCGCCGCCGACTTCCTCGAAGTATTTGAGGATGCCGCCCTCGAGCTGGTAAATCTGCTTGAAGCCCTCGCGCTCCATAAAAGGCGCGGCCTTCTCACAACGAATGCCGCCGGTGCAGAAGGTGACCACGGGCTGGTCCTTGAGTTCCGGCGGCAGGCGACGCACCGCCTCGGGGAACTGACGGAAGTTGTCGATGCGCGCGGGGATCGCGTTCTTGAACGTGCCGAGCTTGATCTCGTAGTCGTTGCGCGTGTCGTAGATCACGAAGGGTTTACCCTCGTCATACCACTGCTTCAGCGTCTTCGCGTCGATGCGCGGCGAGGTGTAACGCGCAGGATCAATGCCCTCGACACCGAAGGCGATGATCTCTTTCTTGATGCGCACCAACATCCGCCGGAACGGCTGCTCGGTGCTCTCGCTGATCTTCGGCGTCAGCTTCTCCAGTCCTGGGATCGAACGCAGGAAGTCCACCATCGCGTCGATGTCCTCACGCGCGGCGGCCAGGAAGACATTGATGCCCTCGGTGCTGAGCAGGATCGTGCCCTTGATGCCGCGTGCCTTGCACTCCGCCAGGATGCGCTCGCGCAGTTCCTTCAGATTGCTGAGCGGTGCAAAGAGGTAGCAGGAGATGTTCGTGATGACGGGCATGGCAGGGCGAGTCAGTTCGTCAGTTCCTCGCAATGTGCAAGCGCTGGCCCATTCAGGCACGAAATCCGGCAAGATTCGAAGCATCCGGCGGGGTGGGGGACGGGCTGGCACTTCTCCCCTTGAGCCCGGCCCACGCAGACGCTAATAACCCGGCCCTTTTCCACTGATGTCCATCGAACTTACCCGCAACTTCTCCATCATCGCCCACATCGACCACGGGAAGACCACGCTCTCGGACCGTTTGCTCGGGTTCACCAACACCATCACGACCCGCGAGGCGCAGGATCAGCATCTGGACGCCATGGACCTGGAGCGCGAGCGTGGCATCACGATCAAGGCGCATCCGGTGTGCATGTTCTACAAGGCGAAGGACGGCAAGACTTACAAGCTCAACCTCCTGGATACGCCTGGGCACGTGGATTTCAGTTATGAAGTGTCGCGCAGTCTGGCGGGATGTGAAGGCGCGCTGCTGCTGGTGGACGCCTCACAGGGCGTCGAAGCTCAGACGGTCGCCAACCTGAACCTCGCTCTCGGTCAGAACCTGCACGTCATCCCCGTCATCAACAAGATCGACCTTCCTGCCGCCGACGTGGACAAGGTGAAGCGTCAGCTGGAAGAGATTCTGCAACTGCCCGCCGACGAAGCCGTCTCGGCCAGTGCCAAGATGGGCATCGGGATCGAAGACATCCTGGAGGCCATCGTGCGCCTCATTCCGCCGCCGACGGACCCAGGCGACGGCGTCCTGCGTGCCTCGGTGTTTGATTCGGTCTTCGACAACTACCGCGGCGTGGTCAGCTACGTGCGCATCTTCTCCGGCAGCATTCAGCGCGGCATGAAGATCCAGATGATGTCCACCGGTCAGAACTATGAAGTGAAGGACGTGGGCGTCTTCAAACCGAAGATGGTCGCCTGCGACAAGCTCGAATCCGGTGACGTGGGCTATGTCATCGCCAATGTGAAGTCCACAGCCGATGTGAAGATCGGCGACACCATCACCGAGACCCGCAATCCAGCGAAGGAACCGCTGCCCGGCTTCAAGGAAATCCATCCGATGGTTTTCAGCGGCATCTATCCGGTCACGACGGATGATTTTGAATCGCTCAAGGCCGCGATGGGCAAGCTCCAGATCAATGACAGTGCCTTTACTTACATGGCGGAGTCCTCCGTGGCCCTGGGCTTTGGCTTCCGCTGCGGATTCCTCGGCCTGTTGCACATGGAGATCGTCGTCGAGCGCCTGCGCCGCGAGTTCAACATGGACATCATCTCGACGTATCCGAGCGTGGTCTATGAAGTGAAGAAAACGGACGGCACTGAACTCGTGGTGGACAATCCGAGCTTCCTCCCGCCTGCGGGCGAGATCGAAGAGATCCGGGAGCCGATCGTGAAGATTTTCATCATGATCCCCAACGAGAACATCGGCGACATCATGAACATCGTCATGGACAAGCGCGGGATGCTAGATCACACCGAAACGATTGATGACAGGCGAGTGATGCTGCACTGCGTGCTGCCACTGAACGAGATCCTGGTGGACTTCAATGACAAGCTCAAGTCCGTCACGCGCGGCTACGGCAGCATGGACTACGAGCACGCCGGTTATCGTGCCGACGAGCTGGTGAAGATGGATATGCTGATCGCTGGTGATCCCGTGGATGCCTTTTCCTGCATCGTTCATCGAACCAAGGCCGAGAGCCGTGGACGCCAGCTCTGCGAGAAGCTCAAGGAAGTCATTCCCCAGCAGTTGTTCGTCGTGGCCATCCAGGCGGCCATCGGGGGCAAGATCATCGCTCGCGAATCGATCAGTGCGCTGCGCAAGAATGTGACGGCCAAGTGCTACGGCGGTGACATCACCCGTAAGCGCAAGCTGCTCGAAAAGCAGAAGGAAGGTAAGAAGAAGATGAAGGCCATCGGCAAGGTGAACATCCCCCAGGAGGCGTTCATCGAAGTGCTCAAAACGAACAATTGATTGACCCGCACGGGATTCTCAAACCACCGCCCCCTCGACGCCATGTGGATATTCACTCCTCGCTATCTCAAGCACGCGAAGCTCCTGCACAAAGGCGTCACGCGCTTCATCAATTACAAGCGCGACATCCTGCCGGCGGCGAAGCTTGAGGAGATCAACGGGCTGCGTGACCAGCTGAAGCATGCGATCAAGGCGCGCGATGCCGCCTTGATCGACAAGCTGCATGACCAGATCAACGATGCATGCAACAGAGCGCTCCCCGAGGCGCGCAGCAGTGAGCTGGCGGACAATGTGGAGGTGTTCTTTGTGGCGATCGTCGTGGCCCTGGGAATTCGCTCCTACATTGCCCAGCCGTTCCAGATTCCCACGGCTTCGATGCAGCCCACGCTGAATGGTTACCGTGCGGAACCGACCGAACAGGACCCGACGCCCAATATTCTGATGCGCCTCTGGCACAAGAAGGACGGCTACAGCTTCTACAACGTCATCTCCAACCACAGCGGCTATCTCGATCCGCGTGCGCCCGTGACGGAGCACACCTTCATCTTGTTCACCTGGTCGAGCATCAACTTTGCCGATGGTCACAAGATCCGCGTCTGGTGCCCCCGTCGTCAGTTGGTGGGGCCTCGCAGCGGTGTGAAGGACGAAGAGATCGGCCTGGGGCTCTACGACTACGTGAACGCGCCGCTGGTTCCGTCCATCGGACCTGACGGGAAGGAGATTCTCACGCCTGACGCACAGATTCAGAAAGAGGCGCGTCCAGGGCAGGTCTATGTGAAGGAAGGGCAGTTGCTAGCGCGCGGTATCCTCCACGCGGGTGATCACATTTTGGTGAACAAGTTCGCCTATCACTTCCGTCGTCCCGAGCGAGGTGAAGTGTTCGTCTTCACGACACGCAATATCAACAGCCCCTACATGAATGTGCCGAAAGAGCAGGGCTCCCAGCACTACATCAAGCGCCTCGTCGGTGTGCCAGGGGACCGGCTTCAGGTGAAGTCGCCTGAGTTGTGGGTGAATGGCAGCGTTGCCGCCGAGTTTGGCATGAAGCGCGTGGCGTCGATGGAGGCACCCTACAAGGGCTACGGCAACATTGGGTTCCTCGATTCAGGTCGCGAAGTGCATCTCGGTGACGACGAATACTGGGCGATGGGGGACAACAGCTACAACAGCTCTGACAGCCGCTACTGGGGGTCTGTGCCGCAGCGAAATGTCGTGGGGCCGGCGTTGTTCTGTTACCTGCCGTTCACCTCGCACTGGGGTGTGATTCGGTAGCCTGGCGATGGGATGCTAGATACTTGATGCTGGATGAATGCCGCCCCTGAGGACTCGCGAGCGAAGGCCGAACCCGGCGTCCCGCACTCGGCCTCCAGCGCCCAGATCGCGAAGAAGAGCAAATCGAACCTCGCCATCGCTCTCGCCTGTCTGCCAGCCGAGCGCAGGCGTGACATGATTTCGTTCTATGCCTTCTGCCGAATCGTGGATGATATCGCGGACGACACTGAAGTGCCCGTGGACCAGAAGCGCGAGCAACTCGCGCGCTGGCGTTTCGCGGTGCTGCACGATGGCGAAGGCTTGAGTGATTGTATCTTGAGCGAGATTTTGCCTTTGCCTGCGAAGTATCAGTTCAGCCCACAGCTGCTGGCTGAGATCATCGACGGAGTCGCCAGTGATCAAGACAAGGTGCGCTACGCGACGATCGATGAACTGCTGGCCTACTGTTACAAGGTGGCATGTGTGGTGGGCATTGTGAGCGCGCGAATCTTCGGGGCTCAGGACGCTCGATCTGATGAGTATGCGGTGGCTCTGGGCTACGCCTTGCAGTTGACCAACATCATGCGCGATGTGGGTGAAGATGCTCGTGAGTCCGGGCGCATCTATTTGCCCCAGGATGAGATGCGCAAGCATGGGGTCAGCGAGGAAGATGTTCTCGCGGGACGATTCAGCCCCGGCTTTCTCAATCTGATGGAAGAGCAGTATGCACGGGCCAAGCGCTACTACCAGGAGGCGGCGGAGGTGTTGCCTGCTTCGGATCGCCGGAGCATGGTGGCGGCCCGGATGATGGGGCAGATCTATCGCGAGATCTTGGAGAAGCTTCGGCTTGGCGGCTATCGCGTGTTTGAGCGACGCGAGCGGCTGAGTTCGGTCAGGAAGGCGATGATTCTGGGCACTTACTGGGTGCGTGGCTTGCTCGGGCGCTAGCGGAACACTCCCTCGATTGCCGTTTGAAAAAACGCCGGAGCCTGCCAGCGTCGCCGCGCATGAACTTCCTGAAAAAGAACTGGTATTACGTCATCCCCGTCGGCTTGCTGGCCTTGCCGGTGATCATGATTCTCTTCATCTCGGTCAGCTATGGCTACAACCTCGATGAATCGATTGCCTGCTTCAAAGCCTTCGGCCAGGAGAGCACCAAGTTCCAGGCCTTGAAGTTCACGGAGAGCAACTTCCGCAAGATCGAGCCCGGCATGACGGGACGCGACGTCTTCGAACTCCTTGGCGTTCCCCTAGAGCGGCATGACAATGACACGAAGTGGGTTTACTCCCAGCCCATGAGCGGCGCGAAGTTTTTCCACGAGCGTGCGATTATGATGGAGGGAGGCAAGGTCACGCAGGTGATCTGCCGCTTCCACACGCCCGAATCAAAGTGATTCACGACCGCAGCTTTCCCACCATCCTGGCCTGACTCCCATGCAGCCCACTCTTTCCCGCTTCACCTCCCTGGTCCGTTTTGACCTCCTGGCTGCGGCCGTTCTTGCGCTCGTTCTCAGCTCGTGCAAATCGACCAGTCCAAAGATCGATGGATTGCCCAGCGATTTGCCCAGCATTGGATTGTATGGCTCGGCGCGGACGCCTTCGCACAACATGTCGCGTGAGGACTATCCGTTCGACGCGAATGGCAACTACGTCACGGCCTGGGCTGCGGAAGGTGGTTCCTCGGCCGGTCCCTCCGACTACCAGCGCCGCCAGCAGCCTGATCGTGATGACCCACCGGCCAGGCGTTCATCGTCGTCCAGCAGCACACGTCGCGTGAATTCGACGCCCGTGAAGAAGGTCTCGTCGTCCTCATCTTCATCCTCCAAAAAGAAGTCTTCCAGTTCAGGAGGCAGCGTGAAGGTCACGGTGAAGGGCAGCGATACGCTCTGGGGCCTGGCGCGGAAATACGGCACCTCGGTGGAGAAGATCAAATCTGCCAACGGTCTGAAGAGCGACGTGATTCGCAATGGCAAGACCTTGGTGATTCCTCGCTAGCCAGCGGATCTCGTTACCGCGTCAGCTATGAACTCGCCTTCAGCCAGGACCTCGATGCTTGTGATGGTCCTGTGCTGGCTGGCGGGGCTTTTGCCAGCTTTCGACACGGTAGTGATTGATGCCGGTCATGGAGGCAAGGACCCTGGCTCGGTCTGGAAGCCACACTATGAAAAGACCCTGTGCCTTGACGTGGCCAAGCGCCTCAACACGGCGCTGAAGGCGCGGGGATTCAAGACGGTGATGACGCGCACGGACGATACCTATGTGGAACTTTCCGAACGTGCGGTGATCGCCAACAAGCATCCGGGGGCGATCTTTGTGAGCATTCATTTCAATGCCAATCGTGATCGCACGGTGCGTGGGTTTGAGACCCACTACCGGAGCGACAAGGGCAAGGTGCTCGCCGAGAGCATTCAGGAGTCGATGAAGAAGAGCGTGCCCAGCCGCAGTCGCGGGGTTGACTGGGAAGATCTCAAAGTGCTGCGTGAAACCAAAGGGCCTGCGGTGCTGGTCGAGTGCGGATTCATCAGCAGCCGCACGGAGTCCTCGGACTGCGGCAGTTGGAAGCATCGCCAGATGATCGCGGACGCGATTGCCTCGGGCATCGCGGCAGTGAAGGGCACGCTCTAGCGCTTCTTCTTTTTCGCAGGCGCAGCAGACTTCTTTTTCGCTGACGTCTTCTTCGCAGCAGATGCCTCGGTTTTCTTCTTGGCGCGAACAATGGCAGCCCGGTCCTCGAGGATGGTCTTGAGTTCACCCCAGTATTCCTCGCCTGCGATGAATCCGATGCAGCGATCAGTGCCGCAGCGACATGGGTGCTCGCTCCAGTTCTCGAGATCGAAGCCGTAGTTAAAGGTCAGCTCCTCGCCCTTCTTGATGTCGCGCAAGGCGGTCATCCAAATGCGTCCGCGCGACTGGATGGCCTCGCAGTTGGGATCACACGAATGGTTCAGCAGGCGGGCAATGTTGCTCTTCATGCTGCCATCGAGATCCTGACGCTTGTTCAGGTTGAAGATGTAAACGGCGGCCTCGCCCGTGACCTTGGCTCTGGCCAGTCGCTCGTTGGCGCGGCGCTCGCTCTCACGCTTGCCGATCTTTTCTCCCGTGTATTCGAGGATGCGAGTGCCAGGAGGAATGTCCCTCAGAGCGAAGACGCCCTGCGAGTGGATGGAGGAACGACGAACAACATGCCAGACGACAGGGGTTGCAGCAGCAGACTTGGGTTTGGCCATGAGGAGGGAAAAGCGGGCGTGATGAGTGGCGAATTGACGAGGGTAGTCAAGCAGACTGAAAGCAAGAGGCAGACCAAGGAACTCATGCAGCAAAAAGGGCGGAGCACTTCCATGCTCCGCCCTCGCGAACGATGATTCAGATCGAAAGATGACTACACGCCACCTTCCTTCTTGGGCTCCGACTTGGGAGCGTCGCCTTCCTGGCTCGGAGGACGACGGAAGCCGCTGCCTTCACCACCAGGTGCTCCGCCTTCGCCACCGGGGCGACGGAAGCTGCCCGGGCCTCCCTGGCCTCCAGGGCCGCCTTGCATGCCACGGCTCATCATGCCGCGCATACGTTCCATGGCACCTTTGAACTCCTCCGTGGTCACTTTGCCATCGGTGTTCTGGTCAATCATCTTGAAGCGGCCTTCCACTTCGGCGCTGGTCGATTCCTTGTATTCGGCAAGGTCCACGCTGCCGTCGGCATTCTTGTCGAGCTTCTTGAAAGCCTCTTCAGGATTGCCCATGGCTTGCATCATGCCTCTCATGCCACCGCCAAAGCCAGGGGCTCCGCCGGGAGGGCCACCTTCTGGACGACGTCCTTCAGGGCCGCCTTGACCGCCAGGAGGTCCGCCTTCAGGGCGACGACCTTCGGGACCACCGGGAGGGCCACCTTCGGGACGACGACCTTCGGGGCCACCCTGAGCGCCGGGAGGACCACCTTCGGGGCGACCCTGGCCTTCAGGTGGACGACGGAAGCCGCCGCCTTCGCTGGCTCCGCGCCCTTCAGGACGACCACCACTGCGCATCTTTTCAGCGGCGGACTTCAATTCATTCTCATCGGCCACACCGTCGGCATTGGCATCGATCTTGGAGAAGCGGTCTTCGCCCTCCTTCTTCGAGAAGGCGAGGAACTCGTCTTTGGAGACCTTGCCATCGCCATTGCCGTCGATGCGCTTGAGGAATTCGGCCATGCGGTTGCCGCCGTCGCCGCCGGGGCGTTTCTCGCCGTCCTGGGCGTAGGTCAGGCCTGCGGCCGTGCAGCAGGCGACAAAGAGAAGAGTCTTGCTCGTTTTCATGTTGGGTGAGTTCGTTCGATGTGAACGGCGCGGTGAAACACGCACCTCCGGGGGAAGTTGCACACGGAATTCACAGTTCGCAAAATGAGGCCACCACTGGCAGCTTGAGTGCTAGCTCATCCTCACCCGCTTCGTTCTATCGCCGCCCATGGACCTGTCTCTCCGCCCTGAAACTCTCGCCGCCATTGCTGCCTTTCGCGCACGGCACCGCAGTCTGCTCTTGAGGCGTGGCGTGCTCGCGGCGCTCGCCTTTGCTCTCTCGCTCTTCGGCATCATTGCTCTGCTAGATCGTGGCTGGTTGCTGCCGGATGCGATCAGGCCGTGGTTTTCCATTGCTGCGTATGTGGCTTGTGGTCTGGCGGCGTGGCGCATTGGCTGGCAGTTCATGCGTGAAAGCCGGACCAATCTGGGAGCTGCGCGCATGGCCGAGCAAGTCGCTCCCGAAGTGCGCGAGAAGCTGCTGGCTGCGGTGGAACTCGCCGAGGGCGATGCCGCGAAGGTGAAGGACTCGCCCGAGTTTCGTGCGCGGTTGCAAAGCGAAGTCGGCTCAGCGGTTCGAGGCATCGACTGGAAAAAACGGCAGCCCGCGTCCGCGCTCGTGCCCTGGGTGAAGCTGATCCTGGTGACCCTCGTGGTGATCGCGGCGCTGAGCTTTGTGCCTCGTCTGCATCTGCCCGGATTCATGGCGCGTGCTGCTCTTCCCTTTGCCAACCTGGAGCGGCCATCGAGCGTGCGCATCACGGTGGAGAAGCCGCAAACCGTGGAGTCGCTGGCACCGATGGCGAGCGAGGTGGATGTGGCGGTGAAGATCACGGGCGAACCTGTGGACCAGGCGTTCATTGAGTTTGGCGAAGTCGGTGGCAGCACGCGGCGGATGGAGTTGGGCAAGGTGGGGCCTGAGCACTTCGAGGCACGACTGCCGGTGGGCCAGAGTGATGTGCGCTATCGGGTGCGTGCGGCTGATGGCATGACTGCGTGGCATTTGCTTGATGCACGTGCGCGCCCTCGCATCGAGCAGTTCGTGAAGACCATAGTGCCACCTTCTTACGTGGGTGGAGAGGCAGTGACCTTGACCGAAGAGCACGGTGACATCGAGGCGCTCGATGGGTCGGTGGTGAAGCTCTCGTTGCAATGCAATCAGCCGATCACGAGCGCTGGCATCGTGTTGAACCCCGATATGCCTACGCATCCGAAGGCGCCCATCGCGACCGTGCAGGAGCAGACCAAGGTGTCTGCGGAACTCGTCGTCGGTCGTGAAGCGGAAGCATGGACAGTGCAGCTCAAGAGCGCGGAGACGGGCTTCACCAATGACGAGTCTGCGAGCTGGCGGATCACCAGCGTGGCGGACCTGCCGCCCATCGCTCAGATGGTGGAGCCGAAGGAAACGCAGATCAGTCTGATGGCGGATGAGTCCATTCGGATCACGGGCGCGGCATCGGACGATGTCGGGCTCGCTTCCGTAGTCCTCGCTCACTCGATCAACGGCATGAGCTTTCGCAACATCGACCTCGCGACCAAGCCGGGCAAGCAGACCGAAGTGCAGCATCTCTTCATGCTCTCGCCGCTGCAGCTTCATGCTGGCGATACCGTGGTGCTCAAGATCGTTGCCGCGGATCTTCACGGGCAGAAGGCGGACTCCACCTTGCTCCGCATCCTCATTCAGGAGCAGACGGTCGATCCCCGTCAGCGCGACCTGGCCGCCGAGCAACGCCGCCTTGTTGAGATGGCCAAGACGCTGGCCGAGAAGACTCGCGATCTGGTCAAGGATGCCAGCCAGGTGCAGAAGGTCGCGCAGTTGAAGAAGAAAGGGAAGGAGCCGCCCTCGGATGCCGAGACGAAGCTCGCCCGCCTCCAGCAGGCCGCGCAGCGCACGCGCGAGCAGGCCGATGATCTGTGGCAGGAATTGAAGAAGGCGGCCCAGATTGCTCCTACCAAGCTCGATGCCGAATCGCTCAAGCTTCTCGGCGAGAGCCTCACGGACCTTCGTCGTGATGAACTGGCTCGCCTGGAGACTCACACGCAGGACGGTGTGAACGAGCCGGAGATGGTGAAACGCGCAGCCGCGGAAGCGCATGGCACCGCGAGTCGGATTGAGGACGCCGCACGTGCGTTCGCAGCGGAGACGACAGCGAAGATCACGGCGCAGGCGACGCAATTGCTCTCGCGTCAGCAGGCTTTGCTTACTGAGACTTCACTCAATGGCAATCGCGATCAGGCACAGCGTCCGAAGTGGCAGGAGCAGCAGCGCGCGGCTTTGCTCGCGCATCAGGATCTGGGGCAGGAATTGGATGACCTGAAGGATGTGCAGCAGAACCAGCAGGGCAATCTCGAGCGGATGAAGAAAGAGATCGGCGAGGCCGCGAACGATCTTCGTGAGTCGCTCGACAAGCCACTTGATCCCAATGCCAAGGATCAGGCGCAACCGAAGAGCCCCGAGCATCTTTACGGGGCCAGTGACAACCTTCGTCAGCGCTTGCAGCGCAATGCGGAGCAGCTTCGTGGCATCGCTAGTGAAGCGGCTCGTCGCGCGGCTGATGCACGTCAGCGTTTGCAGTCCCAGGACAACCCCGCGCTGGTCGCGATTGAAGAAGCCAAGGCCGCTCTCCATGAAGCAACCGAAGCGGCGAAGAATCCGAAACTGGCACAACGTCAGAAGCCCGATCGCGAGGGATTGCTGCCGAAGGAGAAGGCCGAGAAACAGCTCGCCCAGGCTAGTCAGCAGCTTCAGGATCAGGCGGAGCTTCGCGAGCAAAATCCTCTGACGAATTCTCAGGCCGCGCTCGATGAGAACCGCGCCAGCCGTGCCGCCGCGAAGCTCGCGGATGCGGCGAAGGCGGCGACGAAGGAAGATGCGGCCGCCCTGGAAGCTGCACGCGATCAGGTGAAGGATCTAGCTCATGTGGCCCGACTCCTGGATGCGGACAACATTGCCAAGGATGCCGTCGAAGCATTGAACGAGGCCGCCTTGGAGCGTCAGCAGAATTCAGAAGCCGCGCAGGCTACCGCCGCTGCGGCTCAGCAAGCTGCCGAGCAGTTGAAGCAATTGCCCCAGGCCGCACGTCGCGCTGAAGCCAAGCAAGAGCTGGCCAACACGGCGCAGCAGGCTGCTGAGCAGGCGCGCAACGCTGCTCAGCAATTGAACGATCAAGCCCGGCAGGCGGCGCAGCAACAGCCGAACCAGCCAGCCCCCACGTTCCCGAAGTCGGCCCAGCTTGCCGAGGCCAAGGCGAAGGCTGAGCAGGTGGCGGCAGCACTCGCGACGGAGGCCGAGGGTGCCCGGCAGCAGTTGCTCGCGATGGCACCGAAGGTCAGCGAGATGATGAACAAGGTGGCGGCGGAGCTTCGCGAGACGCAGAAGAAAACGGAAGCCGCCAAGCAGGATGCCGATGTTCAGAAGCCCGTGGCCGAGGTCGGTGACAAAGCGCAGGCGATTCAACCCGAGGCTGCGAAGAATGCGGAAAAGATGGAGGGATTGCAGGCCGCGCTTCGCCAGGAAGCCAATGCAGCCGAACTAGCTAAAGCGGACCAACGCCAGCTCGCACGCACTGCCGATGTGGCTCTGGAAGCGATGCGCCAGAAGACGCCGCAGATTAAAGAGAATCTGAAGCAGGCTGCGCAGGCGGAACAATCGCAGCCGCAGTCGCAGGCCCTGCAGAAGGCGGCACAGGCGCAGCAACAAACAGCGGACGCCTTGCAACAACTGGCCCAGAACTTCGCCAAGATGGAGCTGGGTCAGGAGGTGCCGCAGGAGGCTCTCGCTCAGCTGGAGCAGATGGAGAAGGACCTCGGTGTGCAGGAGCCTCTCAACGAAGCCTACGACAAGGCGAAGGAGCTGGCCGATGTGGCGCAGGACGCGAAGAACGATCCGCAGAAGGCGCTCGCTGAACTCGAAGCTCAGCTCAAGAAAAGCCCCGCGATGCAGAAGGCGCTGGCCGAGATCGCGAAGGACACCGCCCAGGGCGCGGAGAAGTCCTTGGCCGAGAAGGCGAACCAGCCGGCGATGCTGGGCAGCGCTGCCGAAGAGGCCGGGCATCACATTGATCGGGTGGCTCGTCACGAACAACGACTGGGCAAACAGGACGCTGCGAAAGCAAACACCGAGGCCGCCAAGCAGCTGCAAGCCACGGCCAAGGCAACCAAGACGGAGCCCGGCAATGCCACACCTCAGGTGGCCGAGCAAACCAAGCAAGCGGCTCAAGCAGCGGCGAAGTCAGCCGAGCAAGCCGCCGCGCAGACTCCAGGCCAGCCGAACATCTCAGCCTTTGATCAAACTCAGGCCACGGCGCTGGCTCAGGCGCTCGACCAACTGGATGCGCAACTGCATCCGATGAACGGTGGCCAACAGCAGCAGAGCTCCCAGCAAGGTCAGCAACAGCAACAGGCTCAGCAAGGCCAGCAGCAGAATGCCCAGCAGAGTCTTTCCCAGGCACAGCAGAGCCAGCAGCAGTCGATGGCGCAGGCTCGTGCCCAAGGGAAGGTGCCAGGCCATTCGCAGAGCAATCAGCAGACCGCGCAAAACAAGCAGCAGAGCCAGCAGGACGCGCAGGGGCAGCAGTCGAAGGAGGGGGGCAATTTCACCCAGGTAAGCAAGGACGGGAAGATGGTCCTTGTGCCCATCGGCGACATCAGCGTGGCTGACTGGGGCAAGCTGCCCAGCCGCATGGCCGAGGACCTCACCGAGGCCACCCGCCAGGAAGCCGCGCCTGAGTATCGGGCTGCGATTGAAAACTACTACAAGGCGATCGCGCAGAAGGCGAAGAAGTGAATCCCAGACTGGAGATGCCCCGAAGCGTGATCATTGTGAAGCCCATGCCCGATTTATTCATCGCACGAGTTCCCGCCGCACGATGCCTGTTTAGCATGGCGCTGGCTTTGTGCTTCATGCCCTTGGTGAGCAGCCGGGCTGCCGAGCCTCCACAACCGATCCCTCCCATGGTGAAGCTGTCCGTTGACCGGGCGGTAAAGTGGCTGATGCAGCAGCAGAAGTCGGATGGATATTTCCTCGATTCAAAGAACGATCAACGTGCGAAGAAAGGCGACATCCAGGGTTATGCGGGGGCCATGACGGCGCTCGCGATCATGGGGCTGAGCAGTGTGGGGCACATGCCCTCTGATCCCACGCCGGAAGGTCAGGCAGTGGCGAAGGCGCTCAAGTTCATGATCGAGTTCGTGGAGCCTGACAAGGACAACAAGGAGACGGAGGGCTACCTCGGTCGCGGCGACCGCTCTCGCATGTATGGCCACGGCATCATGTCGCTCATGTATGCGGAAATGCTCGGGATGTCGAAGGACGAGGAGATGGATCGCCAGATTCGCGAGCGGCTCGAAGGCGCGGTGAAGCTGATCGTCAAATCTCAGCGTGTGCCCAAGAGCGACAGCAACAAGGGTGGCTGGCGCTACGAGCCTCAGAGCAGCGATGCCGACATCAGTGTGACCGTGTGGCAATTGCTGGCCTTGCGCGCGGCCAAGAACGCAGGGCTCGATGTGCCTGATGAAGCGATCAAAGAAGCCGTGGCCTACATCAAGCGCAGCTATCGCAGCGAGCGTGATTCCATGGGGCGCCCGAAGGACCTCGCGGCGGCATTCAGCTACGAGCCCTATGGCGGACGGCAGACCTTCTCGACCACGGCTGCTGGTTTGCTCAGCCTCCAGGTGTGCGGTCAATACGAGGCTGCGGAAGTGATTGGCAGCGCGAACTATCTCATGAAGAACCCGCCAGAGATCAACGAGCCCTGGTTCTACTACGGCAACTACTACTACGCTCAGGGCATGTATCAGCGTGGCGGTGACTTCGCGGCGACAGCCCGGCGCAAGACCGAAGACACGCTCATCAAGGCCCAGAGCCCCGAAGGCGCCTGGTATCCGCGCAATGGCAATGAGAAGAGCGCGGGCTCGGTCTATGCCACAGCGCTCTCGCTGCTGAGCCTGAGCGTTTATCATCACTTCCTGCCGATCTACCAGAAGTGACGCGGGCGTCTGGATGCTACTAGATACTGGATGCTAGATGCCCGATGCTGGATACCAGATGATCAAGGGTGTTGCGGCTCAGCATCCAGTGACCAGCCGCCCTCATCCAGTATCCAGTTACCAGCATGAATCTTGCCTACATCTTTGAGCGCTTCCCTTCGTTCACGCAGACCTTTTGTGTGCGTGAGATCGAGCAATTGGAGCGCATGGGTGTGAGGACCCTGATCTTCAGCATTCGCGACACACGCGACGAGGGGATCAAGCACTTCCCGCCGGAACTCATCGAGCGCGTCCATTTCCTGCCTCCGCGCGAGCAGCTCGTGTCGCTGGTGAAGTCGTGGAAGGACGAGCGCGAGCTGTCGCGGGCAGCGGCGCTCACGCTGCGTCACTGGGGCGAGCGTGGGGACAAGGCGCGAGTCTATGAGGCGGCCTACGTGGCCAAGATCATGCGCGACTTGGGTCGTGAAGCGCCGACGCACATCCACTCGCACTTCGCTGGCATTGGTGCCCGCGCTTGCTGGTGGCTGCGCAAGTTCACCGGCATCACTTACTCGTTCACCGCCCACGCCAACGACATCTTCTGCAAGCCTGAGGACGAGACCGTGCCCTTCGCGTCCTTGTTCGATGAAGCTGCGCTGGTCGTGACCGTCAGCGACTACACGGCGAACCAACTGCGTGAACGGTTCCCGCAAGCGGCCCCACGAGTGCGACGAGTTTACAACGGCATGGACCTGGAGCCCTTTAAGGTGGCGCGTGCCGAAGCGCGGCGCGATGCGGCTCCGGGCGGCATTCTCAGCGTTGGGCGTTTGATCGAAAAGAAAGGTTACGAGGACCTGATTCAAGCCTGCGCCCTCTTGCGCGATCAGGGGATCGCGTTTCGCTGTCGCATCGTGGGCGAGGGGCCCTTGGAAGCGAAGCTCAAAAGTCGGATCGCCGATCTCCAGTTGGACTCCAGCGTGCAGCTCACAGGGCCGCTCGGCATTGATGAGATCAGGCGATTGCTGGTGGAGGAGACGCAAGTCTTCGCCCTGGCCTGTGCCACCGAATCGGACGGCGGCAAAGACAACCTGCCCACGGTCTTGATGGAGGCGATGGCGGCCTCGTTGCCCTGTGTTTCAACCAAGCTAGCAGGTGTGCCGGAGATGGTGGTCGATGGGGTGACCGGTTTGCTTTGCGGTGAGCGTGATCCGCAGACCTTCGCAGCTCACTTGGCCACGTTGCTCGCCGATCCCGTGAAGTGCGAGGCGATGGGCCGTGCTGGATTGCGGCACGCGGAGCAACACTTTGCCCGCGAAGTCACCGGCAAGGCCTTGCAGCAGAGCTTCGAGGAGGTCGAGGGACTATGGCGCAGGCTGACCGCGCGGCAGCTGCGCCATCGAGTGCCCAAGGTGCATGGCAAGACCTTTGATCTCGAGAGTTTTATTCAGGGTCGGTAACCTCAGCAAAGAAGTTGTTGCTGCTCGTGCACGTGGCAGGCTGGGCAGATGAAGACCTTTCTCTCCCAGAGGCACCTTTCGCATCGCATCCTCTGTTCCAACCTGGCAGCGAGCCTGCTCGCTTGCATCCTGGTTTCGTGCTCCACTCAGCATCAGTCCCACTATCAAGGTGCTGACAGCAGTTTGCCCGAGGAAGTGGTAAAGCAGAAGCAAGGCGAGGTGCGGCTGGGTGCGATCTCGGTCATCGAATTTGACGAGCGCGGGGACTACTGGGACGCGACGCAGGTGACGCGTGCGGACAAGATGATCAGGGACAAGTCCGCACCCATTCTGGTGACCTACGTGCATGGCTGGCGGCATGATGCTCGACGCGATGACACCGATCTCGTGGCCTTCAGGACGTTTATACGCAGCCTCCAGGACGGCGTGAAGCAGCCGGTCTGTGGCGTGTTCATTGGCTGGCGTGGAGCCTCCGTGCAGGAGAAGGGCATCGGCTCCATCTTCTCACAGCCAGCCGCCTTGCTCTCGTTTTGGGGACGAAAAAAGATCACGGATCAAATGGCCGGCGTGCCGTTCAATAATACCCTCTGGCGTCTGGCAGCGACGGCTGGAGACCGGCATGGGCACAGCATTCTCATCGGGCATTCGTTCGGAGGTCGCATCGTGGAACGCACCTTGGGGCCCGCTGCGGTCGCGCAAATGCACAACAACAAGGCGATGCCATACAACCTGACTTTCCTCATCAATCCAGCGACCGAATCGCTCTACGCACGGCAGTTGAAGCTGGCGCTGCGCAAGTGGGGGAAGGACTCGCAGCCTGCGATTGTCGTGCTCGCGGCGAAGAACGATTCGGCCACGGGCGGTGCCTGGCCTCTGGCGCTGCGCATTAACCGAGGCACTCGTGATCGCGAGTATGCCTTTCCAGTTGGTGACAACAAGGACTTCAAAGAGTCGCAGAAGTCCTATGTCACATCGACGGTGGGTAATGACCAGCGGCAGTGGACGCACCAAGTGTTGCGTGCGCCGGACAAGGGGGCTGCGCCGCAAAAGGTGACCATGAACGAGGACCAAGTGATCACGTCGAACCTCAAGAACGCATCGCGTGACCGCTCGTTCTGGGTTCGCCTTCGTGGGGAGCCAGAGAACACCGCGACTCGGTGCTGGGTGCAAGAGTTGAGTGAAACCGACGCAGCCCATCAGATCGAAAGCAATGCCTACTGGGTCATCCCCTTGGACAAGGATATCCTCAGTGGTCATGGCGGCATCGCTTCGGAGAATGGCATCTTTAACAACGCCATGGGAGATCTGATGGCGGGCATCATCGGGGCCACGGGAGCTGTCAAACAGGATGCTTCACGAGTCCCTCTGTCGCCTCGCGATCACAGCAACAAGACCACCGCCCCTACGGGAGGGATCACCTTGCCACGGATCGTGACGCCATTCTGATCACAGCGTCGCGTGATCAATCGCAGGCAGGCGGGCTTTCTTGGCTCCCATGCGAGGCACGCAGGCGAGCAGTGCCTGCGTGTAGGGGTGCTGCGGATTCTTCAGCACTTCATCGACGGGGCCGGTCTCCACCACCTTGCCGCGGAACATGACGACCACCTTGTCCACGATGTCGCGGATGATGCCGAAGTTGTGCGTGATCAGGATGATGCTCATGCCCAGATCGCGGCGCAGTTGAGCGAGGAGATCGATGATTTGTTTCTGGATGGTGACATCAAGGGCCGTGGTCGGTTCGTCGGCAATGAGCAGCCTTGGCTGAGTGCAGAGCGCCATAGCGATCATGACGCGCTGCTGCATACCGCCGCTGAGTTCATGCGGGTAGGCGCGCAGACGCTTGGCGGGATCGACGATGCCCACCTTGTCCAGCCAGGTGATGATCTCGGCATCGATATCCTTCACATCTGGGCGATGCAGTTGCAGGGACTCGGCCATCTGCGTGCGCACGGTGAGCACGGGATTGAGCGAGGTGCTCGGTTCCTGGAAAACATAGGCAATATCTTTGCCGCGCACCTGGCGGAGTTCAGCGGGGCTGAGGCGGAGGATGTCCTTGCCGTGGAGTTCCAGCTTGGTCGCACGAACTGTGGCAGGAGGTTCCGGCAGCAACCGGGCGAGCGCCAGGGCGGTGGCGCTTTTGCCGCTGCCGCTCTCGCCCACGATGGCCATGCTTTCGCCGGGCATGAGATCGAGCGAGAGCTGCTGCACTGCCTTTGTGGGCTCGGCACCGTAGCGGCGGAACTCGATCTCGAGATCGCGAATGTGAAGCAGGGGGGCGGTTTCCATGGACGGTGATCAGAGTCGGGGTGGGGGAAACTTCAAACTCGAATCCAGGCTCTCGCTGCGCACGAGTTGCGCGAGCGCTTGGAGGACGAGTGCGGCGGCCATCGAGAGGATAGCTGGCCAGAAGGCGGAACCGGGATCGGCCAGCACGGTGGACCGCGCACTCGCCAGATGATGGCCGAGGCCGGAGGGCGAGCCGTGGAGGTAGTGGCTGAGCACGGTCCAGATCAAAGCGGTGGCTGTGGCCCGCAGTGTCCACGAGGCGAGAGCCTGAAGCGCAGGCATAACAATGTGGCGCAGCCAACGGAGCCGTCTTGGCAGGCCGAGTGCCTTGGCAGCCTGAGCGTAGCCGCACCGGTGATGGGCGATGAGGAGATCGCGCCACTGGCATGCCATCGCGAATCCAAGGCAAATACCCATCCATGCGGGCGAGCCGAGGATCGTCGCGAGAATCAAGGCAGGCCACCACGCCAGGGTGTCCAGCAGTCGAAGGCGCGGCAGAGCCCGGACTTGAGCGATCAAGGCAGCTCCGGTGCCGAGGATGATCGTGGTCAATGCCGCCCAGCTCCCTGCGATGCCGGCATGGTGTAGATCGTCGAGCAGAGACGGAGTGTGATCTAGCACGGGCCGTTGCCAAGCGTCGGGCAGGAGGCTGGTCAGCCAGGGCAAAAGCCACGTTGTCATCCAAGGTGGAGGATCAGGCTGAAGACACAGCACCGCGAGCAGCGCGAGCGTCAGTGAGCCAAGCACTGTCCCGCTGCCAAATAGACTCCGTGGTGGCGCTTGCACCGCAACCTCCGCCGCGCTGGCATCTGGTGCATCGGAACCGCGCAGGCGGCGGCCGATCCAGGCAAGCACAGCGACCAAGATCGAGCCGGTGAGCAATGCCTCCGTGATATTGTCGGGCAGGTGTGAGCGGATGGCATTCGCCGTGAAGGCGCCCCATCCCGGCAGGCCGAAGAGGTCTTCCACCCACAGAGTCAAAGCAAGACCGTGGAGCGTGGTGGCCAGCCAGTGGCGGCGGAGTTCGGTCCACGCAAAGGCGAAGCCCTGGCGGGCGAGCGCTGCGGATGGAAGTCCGGCAGCGCGCGAGGCGAGTGCTTCGCGTGCAGGTTTCGCCAGAGCAAGCGAACGAACCACTGCGGCCAACCATTGGCCCAGCATCGGCGCTGCCAGCACCCAGAGCGGCACCAGCCAAGCCCAGAGCGTGCGACCGAGCTCGAGCGATGTGGCGTCGCGATGCGGAGGTGGCGTGTAAGGGATGAGGGACTCGATGGGGAGCTTCGCGTCGTTCACCAGCCAGGCAATGATGAGCCACCCGATGCCGACCACCGGCACGAAGCTCAAGGCGCGAGCGATCCAGGCCGTGGCATGAATGGCGATGAGGCCGCACCTTGAAATGATCAAGCCCAAGGCCAGCCCCAGTGTGGTGGCGAGGGCCGAGGCACCCAAGACCAAGCCCAAAGTGCGGGCCGCGCGAGGCAGCAACTCAGACCAGGCATGCTCGCTGCCAAGAGCGGTCGCGGCATCGCCAGCGAGCAGGCTCGTGGTTTCACCCTCCGCCGGGCCGAAGCGCGACCACCACCACGCCGTCAGCACCAGTCCCACCAGGAGAAGGCGAAGGGCTAGATGTGAGGATTGTCGGAGCGCCGGCATGGGTTCGATCTTCAGGGGCGTGCAGGTCGTGTGAGCAGGTCGCTCAAAGTCCACGGAGATGGGGGTGCGGAGCCATCGCCCAGGCTTGTTCGAATCATCGCTTCTTCGTGCACCGTGACCAGGGGTAGCACCGCATGGCTGGCCAGGATCAGGGACTCCGCGCGCTGGGCGCGGGGCGCTGCTTCGCCGGGATGAAACTCATGCTTCAAGGCCTCCAGTAGAAGGTCCACCTGACGGTCCGAGAAGCCGGTGAAATTGCCTGCCTCGTTCGAATGCCACTGTGGCCAGAGATCCCAGGATGTCTCCAGCGGCACATCGATCACCACTCCATCGAAGGCCCCGGACTTCATCGCACTCATCACCAGTGCTCGTGGTTGGGGCTTGACGATAATCTGGACTCCGGGCCGCGCCCATTGCAGGCGAAGCTCCGCAGCGATTCGCGCCAGCACAGGCAAGTCCTCCGGCACCAGAAGTGTTAGCAGTAGTGTTCCGTTCGGGCTGGACGCGTGCCCCTGGACATTGCGCAGCCATCCGGCGGAGGCCAGCAAGTGCTCGGCCCGCACTGCGTCTCCGGTTTCGATGACCGAAGCCGACGACAGCCACAAGCCGGGTGCAAATAACGAGCCCTGAGGACGTCCCTTGCCCTGGAGCGCCTTCGCGATCACTGCACGTCGATCAACGGACACACTCAAGGCTTCGCGAACAAGCGGCTGATGCAGCGGCTCTCGGCGGAGATTCCAAAGCACTTGCACCGCCCGCTGCGGTGGCGAGGAACGAGGTTGCAGTGCCTCGCTGCTGATCGTCGGGGCAGGCAAGGCAGGCGCGCTAGGCCAGAACAAATCCAGAGAATTGGTGCTGTAACCGAGTTGCATGGTGAATGCCGAAAGGCTGGTCACCAGCGTCAGCCGCTGGATGGCAGCCGGCTTGTCTGTCGCTGGCTGGATCACCATTGAACTGTAATCGCGCTGCTCCACGCGCCACGGACCCGCTCCCGGTGGCAGCTCCCGTTGAAAGAGGTGGCCCGCATCGTCTAGCGCATGGTGTTGCAGCCAGCTGGCAGGCAGAATCGGCAGCCCAATCCATGCAGCCAACGCAGGGCCATAGTGCCGCCAGAGCAGCACGTGGGCACGATTTGGAGCGACCACTTCCACGCCTCGAATCACACGCAGGCCTTCGCGATTGGGCAGCTGCCAGGGCTTGCGAATTAGAGCCTCGTAAGTCGCGCGCACATCCTGGGCCGTCACCGGACTGCCATCGTGCCAGCGAGCATCGCGCAGCGTGAATTCGAGCGCTGGTTCCTCGACCATGGGCAGCTCGATCTGCGTGCTGATGACTGGCTCACGCCCCATTGCCTGGCTCAGATGCCGACGCAGCTCCCGCTCGTATTCGAACTCGGCAGGCACCCCGACGATGGCAATCTCGAATGCGTCCTCGCCATCGAACCACACCCGCTGCACGGGAACTGCGAAGTCCATGCGGTTCATCATCGCGGTCTGCGCCGTCCTTGCCTTGCCAGGCAACTCGATGCGCAGAATGCTCACGCGCTGCACCTTTGCTGCCGCTGCTTCCAGCACGCTGCGCACCGCTCCGAACAGTGGATCTGTGAACGTCAGCGACAAGGTGCGTCCCTGAGCTGTTGCGGATTCCAGTTTCCACTGATTCCAGGCCTCACCTCGTCTGGCCTCCAGACGTTTCGCAGCGTCCGCAGCCGACTTGAGTTCCGCGAACCAGACCGTGACTCGCTTCATCCACCGCCAGTCGGAGGCCAGTCCCGGAGCCAGTCGCCCATCGGGTCCCACCTTGATGAGCGGTGCATGAATAAGGTCGATCAACTGCCTCTCCGCCTCGCTCGCAGGCAGGTAAGGGTTCAAGGCGGGCATCGTCGGCTGCGACATCAGCGCCACCAGATCTCCCTGCCGCAACGACCGGCTCACACGCACCTGATCCGCCGCCCACCACGTCAGCCCGACGAAGGCAAGCGGCAGGCCGAAGACAAGACTGCGCATCAGGGTAGTCACAAGCCCGTGATGCTAAGCCCGGGCTCACGACACATCAATTTATCCTTCAAGTTTTGGGGTGGTGTCGCATGGAGACCTCGGCGGAAGCCTGGGACGCGCCGTGTCTCTGTCTGGCTTCGCATCGGTATCGAGCGATAGCCTGTTGCTGATCCGCACTGGGAGCTGCCTTCACAAAAGTATCTGAACCCGTCACGTCCGGTGATGAGTCCCCGATGCACTGATCGTAGTGCTCCCTCATGAAGCCCGCCTTCCTTTCCGTCCTTGGTGCCCTCCTCGTCCTTCCCTCCGAAGCTGCCGACGCCCTCAAGTCCAAGACCACCTACGCCAAGGCCTATGGTGAAACCAAGAACGCCGTCGCTGTCGATCCCGCCAAGGACCTGCCGCGTTATCCCGCTGTCGAGCTGAAGGATGCGATCGCGACTTGGAACGTGAAGAAGGGCTTCCATCTCGAACTCGCCGCCAACGAACCGCAGGTGCGCTCGCCCATCGCGATCAGCTACGACGAGCGCGGCCGCATGTTCGCGTGCGAGATGATCGACTACTCGGAGATGCGCGATGTGACGCCGCACCTCGGTCGCGTGTCGATGCTGGAGGACAAGGACGGCGATGGACACTTCGAGACGAGCACCGTCTTCGCAGACGACCTTCCCTGGCCCACGGGATTGATCTGCGCGAACGGCGGCGTCTTCGTCATCGCCACGCCGGACCTTTGGTTCTTCAAGGACACGACCGGCGATGGCAAGGCCGACGTGCGCGAGAAGGTCTTCACGGGCTTCGGCACCGGCTTGAAACTGCTCAACGTGCAAGGCCTGGCCAACAGCCCGCAGTGGGGTCAGGACAATCGCATTCACATCCTCGCTGGCGGTGGCAATCGCGGCGTGATGACTTGTCTCAAGCGTCCCGAGCTGAAGGGCATCGAACTCGGCGGCAAGGACTTCTGGTTCGATCCACGCACCTTTGACTTCGGCCTGGAAGGCGGCGGCGCGCAGTATGGTCAGAGCTTTGACAACTACGGTCGCAAGTTCGGCTGCTCGAACTCGGACCACCTGCAATACTGGGTTTACGACGACAAGTATGCGGGTCGCAATCCCTACTTCCAGATGCCGAGCGCGCGCCAGAGCATCGCCGTGGATGGCGGCGCGGCGGAAGTCTTCCGCATCAGCCCGGACGAACCCTGGCGCATCATCCGCACCCGCTGGCGCATCGCCGGTGTGGTGAAGGGCGCAGTCGAGGGGGGCGGTCGCGTGAGTGGCTACTTCACCGGTGCGACGGGCACGACGATCTATCGCGGCGATGCGTATGGCCCCGACTTCGTGAATAACAGCTTCAGCGGCGATGCGGGCGGTCAGCTCGTGCATCGCAAGATCATCCGCCCCACGGCGGACGGCATCTCGCTTGAAGGCGAACGTCCCGCCGATGAACGAGGCTTTGAGTTCGCTGCGTCGAAGGACACCTGGGTGCGCGTGGTGAACTTCGCCAACGCGCCCGACGGCTGCCTCAACATCATCGACATGTATCGCGAGGTGATCGAGCACCCCTGGAGTATCCCCGACGAGATCAAGAAATACATCGACCTCAACAACGGCAACGACCGTGGTCGCGTGTATCGCATTGTGCCCGACGCTCACGACAAATGGCGAGGGACTCGCGTCAACCTGGCGGACGCCAGCACCGAAGACCTTGTGGAGACACTTGCTCACCCCAACGGCTGGCACCGCGACACCGCGCAACGTTTGCTTTATGAGCGCAACGACAAAGCCGCGATCCCGCTGCTGGAGAAGCTGCTCGGTGGGGACAATGCGTTGGCCAAGATCTATGCGCTCGGTGCACTGAAAGGAGCCGGGGCTTTGAGCACAGAGTCGCTGGCGAAAGCCTTGAGCGACTCCGACGCGAAGGTCTCAGAGCGCGCGTGCAGTCTCTCGGAAGATGTCATCGCAGCCTCATCGAAGGCTGCCGACAAGCTGGTGCCGCTGATCGTCAAGCTTACGGCAAAGGAGCAACTGCCTCGCACACGCTATCAAGCAGCACTGACGCTCGGCACCCTGGGCGATCAGAAGTATGGCTCCAATCCCGACGCCATCGACGAGAAGATCGTCAATGCCCTGGCCGATGTCGTCCGCACCTCTTCCGGCAGCAAAGGTTTGATCGCTGCGGTGGCGAGTGCGCGCACCACGGTGGTTCACGATGTCGTCTTCAAGCTGCTGAATGAGAACACCGCCGAGACCCCCGTGGCATTGATCGAAGTCCTCGCCTCCATGCCCATGCACGGCGACAGCACTTCTACCGTGGTCAGCAAGGTCAGCAGCCTGTCGGGCTCTGCCTTGATCGATGCCATTCGCGCCGTCGCTACGGGCTTCAAGCGCGCTGGCACCAGCATCGAGAAAGCTGACACCAGCCGCAAGCTCGCCGCCGTCTTCACCAAAGCTGCGAGCACCAGCACCGACGCCAAGGCCTCCGAATCCGCACGCCTCGAAGCTATCGAGTTACTCGGCCTCACGTCGTCCAAGGAAGCGACCGCCGCCTTGCAGCAGTGCCTCGCCAAAGGCCAGCCCGATCATGTTCAACTCGCTGGGCTGAAGCAGCTTGCGCAGAGTTCGTCCGCCGCGACGACGAAGACCTTGCTGAGCGGTTGGTCCAACTACGGCCCGAAGACGAAAGCCACTGCGATGGACGTGATGTTCTCGCGTGAGGATCGTGCGATCGCCTTGCTGGAATCCGATGCCATCAAGCCCTCGGATCTCAGCGCCTCGCAAGTGCAGTCGCTCGTGCATCACAAGAGCGTCAAAGTCGCCGATGTGGCGAAGAAGGTGCTCGCCTCCGTGATCCCGCCATCGCGTGAAGAGGTCGTCGCCAAATTCAAGCCCGCGCTCAACCTCAAGGGTGACGCGACGCGTGGCCAGAACCAGTTCATCTCGCGCTGCATGGCCTGTCATCGTGCGGGCACGATGGGACTCCAGGTCGGCCCCGACTTGATCACTGTGAAGACGAAGGGCCGCGACGGCATCCTGACCGCGATCCTGGAGCCAAACAAAGAAGTCGCCGCGCAATACATCGCCTACATCGTGAACACGAAGGACGGCCAGACCTTGACCGGCGTGGTCGCGGAAGACAACGCCACGAGTCTCACCTTGAAGATGATGGCCGGCGTGTCGCAGACGATTCAGCGCAGCAACATCAAAGGTTCATCTTCCAGCGGCCAGAGCCTGATGCCGGAGGGCTTGGAGCAAGGGATGACCGTCCAGGAGATGGCGGACTTGGTAACGTTCATTGAGGAGCTGAAGTGACCGTCGTTGGCACCTACAGAGTTGGTGTCTGATCGTTTCATGACCATGGGTGCGACAACAGGCTTCTATCGCACAAGGTGATTGCGCTGTGCGCGATGGCCCACAGTAACTGCGATGCCCTCATTTGTCCGGTGTCACGCAGGCGGATGCTTGCGATGACAAGCCCCCTGATCAGTTCACCAAGACTCGAAGGGCCGAGTTGGCAAAGGCGTGGCGGATCGCCTCCAGTTGTCGGATAGTGAGCGGACGAAGGAACGAGGGCACCTTTTTGTTGCCGGATGCGAAATGCCTGAAGGCTTGGAGGAATAGATCAACGGGGTCGTCTGTTTCTGGTAGGATCTCATGGGGAAACTGCGCATCTAGGATCTCGATGCCGAAGTCAGACTCACCACTCAACTCCTCGCACCAACGAAGAATGACATCGGTGGGAGGGTCGTCAGGGAAGCGCTGCTTCACCAGACGCAGAAGGTCCTTGCGGGTAGTGACATTCATGAGCAGGGCGAGGAAAAACCGATGCTCGGGATCATTGATGGGGCCGCGCAGTTCTTTGATCAAATCACGGCGAATGCCTTCGTCGAGCGTGGCACCGATGCCTGTGGCGAGCTTGCCGTGTTTTTGCTCGAAGATCTTGAGCACGCTACTCCATTCGTCGAGATCGCGAAGGTGGGCCATCGCACTCTGGAGGATGAAGAAGCCGCGCTCGAAGTCGAGGTCCGCGATCATCTTGCTCACGATGGTGGCGTAGTCGGGATCGCCGGTTTGCTCCATCACGTCGAGCAGTTGCTTCCTGCGCATCGTCAGTGTGTCGCTGTGCATGGGGTCCATCGCGACATGCGGGGGCAGGTAGTTGAACTGGGGTCCCGTGCCTGGGTCGTGCTGTGTGCGGACCACCATTGTCACCGAAGGTGTGTCCAGATGGAACAGCGAATGGATGCAGCTTTTGCCCGAGATGATGGGAACGGTGCGTCCGGTTTCAAGCAGCTCGATGTTCTTCATCCGCACATCTCCCACGCGAAGGTGGGGCGTGATGGACCGCGAGTTCTCGAAGTCGTAGTGTGCATGGATGCTGGAGCCATGCAGCACATGGAAGACGCCGGAAAACTCGTGCTGATGAATGTCAGTGGTGCCCTCCATCCAGAAGAGCAGCTGAATGTAAAAACGCGGGTGGTCGTAGGCGATGATCTCGGGCTGGCCGAAGCCTGATTGCGACTGCAAGGGCTGGTCATCGTTGGTCAGGAATTCGCGCATCAGGCGGGGCAACTTTACATGCTTCTGCGGCGGACGCGCATCGACGAGCGCTTGTGCGATCGCGGGGAACTTCTCGAGCGAAAAATTCGCTCCTTTCCACTCACGCAGCACTTCATCCCCGAGTCGTTTGAAATAGGCATCCATGGGTTTTCATCGCTGCAACCTGGGGTGCCTACAACCAGCAATCGCTCGACAAGCGACTGCAAATCCGATCAACTGGTTGCTGTCGGCTGCACCATAGCTCTCCTCATCATGATCGAACCCCACATTACCTCCATCGGCATCATTGGCATGGGCCTGATGGGCTCGGCTTTGATGCAAATGACGGGGGCGGTGCATGGCTGGGACCTGGACGCCGCACGGTGCGTGAATGCCAGAACTTCCGCAGAAGTGTTTGATCAGTGCGAGGTAGTGTTTCTTTGCCTGCCGCACACCGGCACCGTGCGCGAAGTGCTTGGGTCGGTCGCACTCAGGCCTGGGCTTATCGTCATTGATGCCAGCACAGGCGACCCTCGCGAGATGGCGGCCCTCGGCGTTGATCTCGCGAGGCAAGGCGTTCACTATCTGGATGCGACGATCTCGGGTAGCAGCGCGCAGCTGTTGAAGCACGATGTCCTCGTCATGGTCGGAGGTGAAGCTACGGTCTTTGAGCGCTGCCGTGCTCTCCTTCTCCGATTTGCTCGAGATGTGGTTCATGTGGGTCCTTGGGGAAGCGGGGCGAAGATGAAACTGGTGACCAATCTCGTGCTCGGCCTCAATCGCGCAGCTCTGGCGGAGGGGCTTGTCCTTGCTCAGCAGCTCGATCTGAATCTTGCCGACACGCTCGATGTGATGCGGCGCAGCATGGCCTACTCCCGCATCATGGACACCAAGGGTGAGAAGATGATAGCTCAGGATTTCTCCACGCAGGCGAAGCTCTCCCAGCACCTCAAAGATGTGCGCCTCATGCTGGCGGCGAGCCCCATTCCCCTGCCGCTGACGGAGACTCATCGTGCCTTGCTCGAAAAGGCTGAGGCCATGGGTCTGGGCGATGCGGATAACAGCGCGGTCATCAAAGCCATCATCGAACCATGAACCGCACTCAACGATACCTCGTGCTCGTCACCTGTTTCCTGGCCCTTGTCTTCGATGGGGTGGAGTTGGGGCTCATGCCCATCGCATCGCTCTCCGTGTCGAAGAGCCTGCTCGGCAGCAGTTTCACGCCTGAGCTTGGAGGCGAATGGTTCGCGCGTTTCACGGCAGCGCTGATGCTTGGGGCTGCGATCGGTGGGATTGCTCTGGGAGCGCTTGGTGATCGAGTGGGACGCACGAGGGCGATGGGTGTGTGCATCTTGTTCTACTCCGTCTTCGCCGCACTCGGTGCCTACGCACACACTCAGGAGCAAATGCTGGTGCTGCGTTTTCTCGTGGGTCTCGGCGTGGGTGGTTTGTGGCCCAATGGCATCGCCTTGGTCTCCGAGTGCTGGTCGAGTGCCTCGCGGCCACTCGTTTCGGGTGCGATGATGGCCGGGCTCAATGCAGGTATCCTATTGCTCTCTCAGCTGGCACGTCAGTGGTCGATCACGCCCGACTCATGGCGTTGGGTGTTTCAGTTTGCAGGTGTTCCAGCGCTGCTTGGTCTCTTCGTGCTCGTTGCCTTGCCGGAGTCGCCGAAGTGGCTGGCTAGCCGAGGACTTTCGAAGGGGCACGCGGCACCCCTGCGCGAGTTGTTTCAGCCGCAGCTGATTCGTTTCACGCTCGTGGGCATCCTCCTCAGCGCGATCCCGATGGTCGGCGCGTGGTCGGCTAGCAAGTGGATGATCCCCTGGGCTGACAAGGTCGCGGGTGCTTCGAACGTCGGCTACAAAGCAGCCACGCAGGGATGGTGGGCGCTCGGGGCCACCCTTGGCAGTTTTGCCGGGGCGCAATTCGCCAGTTGGATGGGACGCCGATGGAGCTACGCGCTGATCAGCGCAGCCACGGTGGTGATCACGATCGGCATGTTTCAACTCACGGCTCCGTTGCGCCCAGGCTTCCATGCTGTGGTGTTCACTCAGGGACTGGTGGCAACGCTCTTTTTTGGCTGGCTTGCCTTGTATCTGCCCGAACTCTTCCCCACTCGCGTCCGTGCCACTGGCAGTGGTCTTGCCTACAATTCAGGGCGCTTCGCCACGGCCTTTGGCGTGCTTGGAGCCGGCTTTCTCTTCGCTGCGCTCGGCGGCGATTATTCCCGAGTGGGAACTCTGTGCGCCATGATCTATGCGTTGGGTTTGGTGGTCATTTGGTGGGCGCCAGATACAGAGGGCAGGGGACTCGTGGAGTAGTTCGCGAGTGCTCACGGAAGTCTTTGATGCCTGACTTCTGATCACGGTCGGCGAGGACGTGAATTGCCGATGCGCCCACGACAGAAACTTGTCAATTGATGCCTGGCACCTCCGTTTCTGGCCTCGCTATGCTAAGAACTTTCCTTGTTGTTCTCTTCACCTCAGCGGCATTCGCTCAGCCTCTCCTCGTCGAAGACGGGCAGCCTCGTGCGGAGATTGTCATCAGCGACAAACCCACGCGCATGGCACGCGTTGCAGCGCATGAGTTTCGGCAGCAGATCGAAAAGATCAGTGGTGCCAGGCTGCCCATTGTCACACAGCCTTCAGGCACGGCACTCAAGGTATTCATCGGAGCCAGCGCTCAATCGCCGGTGAAAGCCGACGGACTTGCGGACGGTGCGTATCGCATGGCTAGCGGAGCGGACTGGCTGGCGCTGATCGGCGATGACGCGGACTTCGCGCCGGTGGGTCCCTTTGCACGCCACAACGGCGACATCCAGCGAGCGCAGGCGGAGTGGGAAAAGATCGTCGCCGCGCCGTATGGGCTGCCGGCTCCCGGTTTGTATAAGCACCGAAGCAAAGTCACTCTCGATGGCGAAACGCTCGATGTCTGGGGTCTCGACGAACGCGGGAGCTTCAATGCCGTAACGGCGTTTCTGCATCGCCTCGGCGCTCGCTGGTATTTGCCCGGTGAACTCGGCGAAGTGCTGCCCACGATGAAGACTATCGAGTTGCCAAAACTGGATGAGACAGTGAAGCCCGACTTTGCACTGCGACAGTTCAACTTCCGTTTCGCCACCTGCGGGCCTGATACCTCGCTTTGGGCGATGCGACTCGGCATTCGCAATGATGAGCGTCTGCAAATCGCCCATGGCATGGCGAACATGACGAACCGTGAAGAAGTGTTCGCGAAGCACCCCGACTGGTTCGCCATCTACGGTGGCAAGCCCGACTTCAAGCCCGGCGACTCCAAGTGTCAGCTGTGCTACTCGAACGACGAACTCTTCCGCGAGACCGTGCGCTATGCGCGGGCGCTGCTCGACACCTTCCAGTTGGAAAGCGTTTCCATGATGCCGCCCGATGGCTACACCTCCATTTGCCAATGCGAGAAGTGCAAAGGCAAAGACTCGCCCGAGCGCAACGAGCGCGGCCTCCTCAGCGACTATGTGTGGGACTTCGTCAATCGGGTGGCGAAGGAAGTCGGCAAGACTCATCCGCACGCGAAGGTTCTGAACTGTGCCTACGGTGTTTACACTCTGCCGCCGCTGAAGATCAAACAACTGGAGCCCAACGTGCTCGTCGGCATCGTCGGTGGCCGTCGCCCCATGAACAAAGCGGGCAACAAAGCCGAGGGCGAGGCCGCACCTGAAGCGCTGCGTGCTGCATGGGCCGCGAAGACCAGCAACCCGATCATCAACTTCGAGAACTATCCCTTCACGGATCGCGGCTGGTATCTGCCCGCGTTTGCAGAGCAGTCGATGGGAGAAACGGTGGCGGCCACGAAGGGCATGTCACGTGGCGAAGACATCTGGCTCACCGTGCGGCAGGACTTCGACAAGGTCGGCATCGGCTTCAATCACTTCCTCGTTTACTTCACTGCCCGCGCCTACTGGCCTGGTTACGAGCCTGTGGCAGCACTCCAAGAGTATTGCCGCCTTTTCTACGGCCCCGCTGAGGCTGAGATGCTGAACTTCTTCACCTTCTGCGAGAGCAACTGGAAAACCATGGATGAGGACAAGACGACAGCCGATGAAGCTCTCGCACTCTTCGACAAGGCGAAGGCCAAAGCCGATGCTGTGAGCGTGTTCGGCAAACGGCTTGCCCTGATCGATGACTTCCTCAAAGGCCTGCGCATGAAGTCGCATCAACTTGGTCAGAAGCGCGGTCCCGTGCCCACGCTTCGTCTTGTGGGCGATGCGAAAGACATCGTCATCGACGGCAAGCTGGACGACGACTACTGGCAAAACTGCCCTGTGGCCGCCACGGGCAAGTTCCGCGAATTGCAAACCGGACGCGTGCCCACCTTTGGCACTTCCTTTAAGGCCGGATGGCAGGGCAGCAGTGTCGTCTTCGCCATTCGCTGTGATGAACATCGTGGCGAGAAGCCCAACATCACCTCCACACGCGATGACGATCAGGCGATCTGGCTCGGTGACGCCATCGAACTTCAGATCGCCACCGAGACGCATTCCTACTACGCCATTGCCATCAGTCCCTCTGGCCACGTCGTTGATCTTGATCGTGGGACAGCCCGAGGACAGTGGTTCACGTGGGATTCAAAGGCAGAGGTCGCCACGCGCATTGAAGATGATCATTGGACAGTGGAGATCCGACTTCCCGTCACGACTGATGAGAACGATCCGCTGCATCAGATCATCGGACGCAAGCCCACGCAGAGTTTGCCCTGGCACATCAATCTCTGCCGGCAGCGCATCCGCGAAGACGGTCAGGAGCACGGCGCCTTCTCGCCCACTGGCGTGGATAACTACCACGAGCCGATGAAGTTCGCTCACTTCTACGATGGTCGCTCTCATCAGTTCGATGCGGACCCAAGCGTCACTGACTTTGCCATCGGTTTTCGTGACGCAGCACAGAAGCGCAAAGCCGAGCCCTTCCTCGCCCTCGCAGCTGGCAAGGTTACCGACTTCCAAAAGTCCGCTGCCCTCGAACAAGCGGCCCTGCAAGATCGTAAGGCCAGCTTCATCGATCAGATCCCCATCGACTCGGTGAAGAAGACTGCGCAGATGCAAAACCTGCTCGCCAACTTTCAGGCGGCTGAAGTCGTGAAGCAGTTCGGTGCCGAAGACTTCTCCAAGTGGCCGTTCTGGAAGCGTGGCGATGGTTTGCATGCCAGAGGCCGCGCCTACTCGATTATCAAAAACGGCGACATGGCTGAGAGCGATCTTCGCATGGCTTCTGAGTGGATCGGCGATCAGCGCACTCGTGAGTCTGTCCTGCTCGTTCTCGCGCAAAACCGCGAGACCAACCTCAAAGATGACGCCAAGGCTCTCGAGGCTTACGAGGCCATCCTTGAAGGAAAGATCCGCATCGGTGGTGCCGACGAGTATTCCGCGTTGCAAGGAATCGCCCGCATCCAGACGCGTCGCGGCCAGTTTGACGAAGCTTTGAAGACTCTGAATCGCACCGAGCCCGACAAGCTCCAAGGCGTGTGGAAGACGAACATCGCCAGGTCCATCGAAGAAGTGCAAAAAGCGCGGCAGCATTGACGGCTTCAATGATTACCGCTCTTATCGCGGCCCATGCCCATTTACGGAACTGCTCTTCTATCTGCCTGCCTACTCATCGGCCTGTCGCTGGGGCGTTTCGTTGGTTTTTTGCTCGGAGTGGATGCGGACGTCGGTGGGGTGGGTATCGCAATGATCCTGCTCATCCTTGGCTGTGATGCCTTGCAGCGTCGCGGACTCATGAAGCCGCCCACGGAGAGCGGCATCACGTTCTGGGGGCAAATCTATGTGCCCATCGTGGTCGCGATGGCGGCGAGTCAAAACGTGCTTGGTGCTCTCAGCGGCGGTGTGATGGCCATTCTGGCTGGCGCGTTGGGTGTGGCGGTCTGTTTTGTCTTGGTGGGTGTGTTTGCCCGGTTCGGTCAGGGAGGGAAGGAGCCATGATGCAGTTACTGGACATCGTGTTGACCAAGAACGGATTGCTCACTGCCTTCGCGGTTGTGGGGCTGACCATGCTGATCTCGTATTGGGCTTCGGAGAAGCTCACGCGTGGTCGATTGCACGGCAGTGCCATTGCTATCCTGCTGGGGCTGCTGATGGCGGCCCTTGCGGGTGGTAAACAAGGCGTGGCAGACATTCCGATGCTTTCTGGCATGGGTTTGATGGGAGGCGCGATGCTGCGCGACCTGGCCATCGTCGCCACGGCCTTCGGTGTGCGCATGGAGGAGTTCACCAAGAGCGGCGTCATCGGCGTGGTATCGCTGTTCACGGGACTCTTCGTCTCGTTCTTCGTGGGCGGAGCTGTCGCGTATGCCTTCGGTTATCGCGATGCTGTGAGTATCACCACCATCGGTGCGGGCGCTGCGACTTACATCGTCGGACCGGTCACCGGCAGCGCACTCGAAGCCAGCAGCGAGGTCATCGCGCTCAGTGTTGCCGCTGGACTGGTCAAAGCGATCCTCGTGATGATTGCGACGCCGTTCCTGGCCAAGTCGATAGGCCTCAACAACCCGCGCTCCGCCATGATCTTCGGCGGACTCATGGGCACCAACAGCGGCGTCATGGCCGGACTAGCCGCCACTGATCCCAAGCTCGTTCCGTATGGCGCGATGACCGCCACCTTTTACACCGGCCTCGGGTGCTTGCTCGGACCTTCGGTGGTTTTCATCATCGTGCGGGCTCTGGTGTAGCCTCGACGGATCATCGACTCTTTTTCATCTCTCAAGTTTCCATCGTCATGCCTGAACTCCCCATCATTGCCCGCGCTCGATCGCACAGCAGCCATGTTGCTTTTGAATCACCTTCGTGCACGCAGACCTACCAGCATCTCCTGGATGAATCGGCTCGCGTTGCCGCCGCTTTGCTTGGGCATGCAGATGATCTCAACGAGGCGCGTGTTGCCCTGCTTGTTACTCCAGGCGCGGACTACGTGGCCGCGCAGTGGGGCATCTGGCGAGCGGGTGGGATCAAGGTGCCGATCTGCCTCTCCGCCACCGAACCAGAGTGGGAGTATGCGCTGACCGACTCGCAGGCGACCGTCGTCCTGGCCGATGCGGCAAACGCAGGCAAGATCGCGTCGCTTTGTGAGCGCTTGGGCGTGAGGCTGATGGATTTGAGTTGCATCAGTGCGTCTGCAAAGTCGCTGCCTGAGATCGACGTGAGCCGACGCGCCATGATTCTCTACACCAGCGGCACGACGAGCAAACCCAAGGGCGTCGTGACAACTCACGCAAACATCCAGGCGCAGATCGAGTGCCTCGTGCAGGCCTGGGAATGGTCCGCGAGTGATCACATCCCCATGTTTCTTCCGCTGCATCACGTCCACGGCATCATCAACATCATCGGTTGCGCCTTGTGGAGCGGTGCCTGCGTCGAGGCCTTCTCGCGCTTTGAGTTGAACGCCATCCTCGACCGCGTCCGCAGTCATGCCTACACGCTCTTCATGGCGGTGCCGACGATCTATGTGAAGCTCATCCAGGCACTCGAATCCGCCCCAGAGACTGATCGTGCGGCGATCGTTGCAGGTTTCAAAACGATGCGTCTCATGGTCTCCGGCAGCGCCGCCTTGCCCGCGAGCGTGCATGAGCAATGGACGGCGATCACAGGGCAGCGCTTGCTCGAACGCTATGGAATGACCGAGATTGGCATGGCGATTTCGAACCTTTATCATGGCGAGCGCCGCCCTGGTGCCGTCGGTGCTCCGCTGCCTGGTGTGGAGGTGAGATTGAAAAACGAAGGTGGTGAGATTGTCACGGCTGAAGATGTGCCCGGTGAGATCCAGGTGCGTGGGCCAGGTGTTTTCGCGGCCTACTGGAATCGGCCCGAAGCAACGGCGGAGTCCTTTGACGACGGTTGGTTCCGCACGGGTGACATGGCGGTGCTCGAACGCGGCTACTACCGCATCATGGGTCGCCTGAGCGTGGACATCATCAAGAGCGGCGGCTACAAACTCAGCGCGCTCGAGATCGAAGCCTCACTGCTCGAGCATCCGCTCATTCGCGAGTGCGCTGTCATTGGCCTGCCCGATGATACCTGGGGCGAGGCGGTGACCGCTGTCTGCGTGCTCGCGGACAATGCTACACTCGACCTCAAAACACTGCGCGAGTGGTGCAAGGACCGCCTCTCCGTTTACAAAGTCCCACAGCGACTCAAGGTCGTGAGTGAGCTGCCGAGGAACGCGATGGGCAAGGTCACGAAGCCTGCCGTCAAGGCCTTGTTTGGTTAATTGGCTGTAGCTCCCATTCAAGGGACGCCGCGAAGAGACTTCGTGCCTTTGCCGACGACGATCTGAGTGCACGCGCCCGGAAGTCCTTTGAGAAAGGACTCGCCTGTTTCGCTGCCGCCCAGGTGAAGGTCAATGGCAAGCCGACCGTCCTGGGGCGCGCAGCACCATCCACTGAGCCTCGAGACTGTTGATGCCCGGGCGAAAGAGCCGCCAACGCTTAGCGGTGCCGAGAGTGCGGAAGTCATTCGATTCCTCATGCGCAAAGCACCGCTAACTGTGCGGGCAAAGGGGATGATCGAGCCCGCGCTCGAATGGTTTGATGCTTATCGCATCACTGGACTCCGCAAGACGAAGAACTCGGAAGGCAAGACTGACTACGTCCCCGACGCCAGCTCAAAGGAAGCGTATTGGGCTCGCTTCTACGACGTGCAGACAGGGAAGCCCATGTTCGCGGGAGCGCAGGACGGAATCGTTTACGCGACCTTCGGGAAAATGGCCGCGAAGAACAAAGTGGCCTACGACTTCTTCACGACCAAGCCTGCAGACTCGTCCCCAAGGAGGTTGTGTGGTGGAAGAAGCGCTTGGACAACGGGAAGTGCGTTGTGAGGCGTTATGGCAGCCCGCTGCTGACAGCGGACTCGGCGGACGTGAATGTCTGTGTTTCTGAGAGTGCTGTCGTTGGTAAGTTTCGATTTCGGCAAGTGTTTAAGGTTAGAACCTCCTCTCCTCCTTCGCCATGCACGCCAAGCTCACGCTTATTTCCATTGCGTTTCTGTTACTGGCACCCCTTGCCGTTTTGCAGGCGGAAACACCCGCCACAGCCGCGACGAAGCTCGATGTCGTTTACAAGACGACGGACCAAGGCCCGCTGAAGCTCGACTTGCATTATCCGGGCGCTCCAAAGACGGGTGCGAAGGTTCCGCTCGTGCTTTTCACGCATGGCGGAGGCTGGGCAGCGGGAAACAAGACCATTGGCGATCGTGGTGTTCGTTTCATGGGTGTGCAGGCGCTGAATGCACAGGGCTTTTGCGTGGCGTCGGTGGACTACCGGCTGTGCACGAAAGAAGGGAGCATCACGGTGCGCGATTGCGTGACGGATGCGAAGGACGCGCTGCGGTTTCTCGCGAAGAACGCCGCGCAGTTCTCGCTGGATGCCGAGCGTGTGTTCACCTGGGGCGATTCCGCAGGCGGACACCTTGCGCAGATGCTGCTGCTGTCGCCGCCAGAGTTGTTCCCAGGCGATCCAGCGCTCGCGGACGCGAAGTATCACCTCATCGCGGGTGTGTCGTGGTATGGGCCGTGCGATTTCGAGAAGATCGAGCTCTTCACGCCGCCGGGAGGCAAGGGTGTGGGAGATCGCTTCGCCACGCGCATCATCCAAGCCGGCGCGGATGAGAAGGCGAAGCTCGCGGCGTATCGCGAGGTGAGTCCGGTGACTTATTTGAGTTCCACCAGCCCGCCGCTGCTCATGATGCAGGGCGACAAGGATCCGACGATTCCCGTGCATCACGCTCATTACATGAAGGAACGCGGCGATTCGGTGAAAGCGCCCGTAGAGGTCTTCATCGTCGAAAACTCCGGCCACAACTGGCGCGAGGTCGGTGGTGCGTTGCGTCCATCGCTCGAAGAGATCATGACCAAAACGGCTGCGTTCATGAAACGGCAGCTGGATCGCGTTCCCAACTCAACCACACGATGACCAACCGCCGCACCCTTCTTCAAACTGGAGCTGTCGCTTCGCTTTCCCTTTTGGATCTGAACTCGCTCTTTGCCGCCGAGGGCGTGCCGCAGTCGGTGGTGGAGTTATGGGCGGATTTTGATCCGCGAAAGGACCCGCTGGAAGTCGAGGTGATTCGCGAGTGGAAGGAAGACAGCAGCGTGTTTCGTCATGTGCGGTATTTCATCGGCACGTTTAAAGGCAAGCCGGCTCGCATGGCTGCGATCTATGGCTTTCCCGAGGGCATGAAGGAAAAGCTGCCCGCCGTGATGCACATCCATGGCGGAGGCCAGCGCGGCTCGGTGAGCGAGGTGAAGCTGCTCGTGGCGCGTGGTTACGCGGCGCTGTCGGTAAACTGGGGCGGCAGCGGCACGGGCAAGGCGCCGTTCAACACCTGCGAGAAGTCCGAGCCCGGCGATCCAAACACCGACTGGGGTGCGGTGGATCCCTCGCAGCTCAACGTGCAGGGCTACAGCACGATGCTGCCCGGTCCGAAGCAAGTCTTCGAGGACCGCGAGCATCCGAAGAACAACAACTGGTATCTGCTCACGCTGGGTTGCCGTCGCGGGCTCACGTTTCTCGAACAGCAGCCGCAGGTCGATCCGCAGCGGCTCGGTGTGCATGGCTACTCCATGGGCGGCAATCTCACGATGTATGTCGCAGGCACGGATCGCCGGGTGAAGGCCGCTGTTCCCGGCGTCGGCGGTCAGGGCTGGCGCTGGCAGGAGCATGCGTTCATCGGCGGGACGGACCAGCAGGACCGGATCAAAGGCGATGTCGAGGTCTTCAAGCACACGCTGAGCTTTGAAAGCTATGCGCCGCTCATCCAGTGCCCGGTGTTGCATCGCAGCGCCACGAACGACTTCCACGGCTGGATGGACGATGTGTATCGCACGAACGCGCTCATCGCGAAGCAACCCACGCGCTACAGTTGGTCGCCGCATCTGAATCATCGCACGATCCCTGAGGTCGCCATCACGATGCCGCTGTGGTTTGATCAGCATCTCAAAGGCGGTCCCGCCTTGCCCGAGACGCCGCAGAGCGAGCTTCGCCTCAAGTCGAACGACGACGTGCCCATGCTGCGCGTGCGGCCGGATGCGAAATCGCTGCCCGTGGCCCGCGTGGAGATTTACTACAGCATCGACCCCGATCCGCGTGCCCGCTTCTGGCGCAGCGCCGAGGTGCATCACGAATCCGAAGGCTACATCGCCCACTTGCCCATCCAAACGCACGACCTGCCACTCTTCGCCTTCGCGAACGTTTATTACACGCTTCCGAAGCCCGAATCGCTCGCGCAGATGCCCGGCAACGCCAAACCGATCACCGAAGTTTGCCTCAGCAGCCTCCTCCACTCGCACAGCGCCGCCGAGGTGAAGCAAGCGAACCCCAAACTCACCGCGAAACCGTCCACGCTCATCGACGACTTCACCCACGGCACTCGCGACTGGTATATGCTCAACGCGGGAAACGCCACCCATCAGCAGCTCTGGACGCGCAAAGTCACCGATCCGCTCTGGCGCGGCCCTGATGGCTCCAAACTCGCCCTCACGCTCAAACTCCCGCGGACCAACCGCCTCAGCATCGTCCTCCAGCAAAACGAATGGCGCAGCTACCGCGGCCCGCGCCGCACCTTCGTCTGCCAGCGCGAGATCAAGGGCTCCGATGCTCCACAAACCCTCACGCTCGCTCTGAGCGACTTCACCTCCGATCAAGGCTCACCGACAAGCTGGTCTGAGATCGATCAACTCGGCCTCTGCGCCAACCACGGCCTCCCCGCCAACGAAGTCCCACTCTGGAAAGGCCCCGCGCCGGAGTTTTTGCGGGTGGCGTGGGAGTGAATCGCCATCCAAGATGATCCTGCGCATGCTCTAAAGCCAAAGCGCTCCAAGGCAAAGCCCACAGTTTGCTCATCCTAGCGGCTTATAGTCTCTTTTTCACTCATCGAGTCCGCGCAATTGTTCGATCATCTGACTCGGCACGGCGGAGCCACAAACATCCAACAGAGCAAGAACGATCTCTCCTGCTTTCTTGAACCCCTTACTATGACTATTCAACGTCTCTTCGAGACGAGGGAGGGTTATGCGCGGATTGTGCAGCCTGAAGGCCACCCTGATAATTCTACGAGCCGTTAGCGAGAGCAACTCAATGACGCCTTTTCGCGCCCTACGTCGCCAGATCGATTGGCCTGCGTAAGCGATTGTGAGTTGGTAGCAAGCTGTCGCATACTGGAAAGGAAGCAGGTCGTCAGCTCGACAGCAGCGAGCAGCGATTATCGCACGTCGCCACCAAGGAGGTTCTCCGGCTTGGATCTCGGAGTATAGTTCTCTCGGATCGGAATGGAGAATGAACTCAATGTCATCGAACCAAGACGCTAGACCAGCAGACCATGAAGTTCGTGCAGCACTGTCTCGCCAGTGAGCTAGCATCACCTCCGTCTGATGATTCAGTGCCAGTGATCGAAGAATCGCCACCAAGTAAGGGGCATATCCAAAAGCATCGTGACTACCGTCGAATGCCTCGATTGGTAGTTGCCCCACTTGCTCTTGCCGAAAGTCAGCGAAGCAACCCAAGCCGCGTTGAAGAAACTCTGGGAGGCCCTCCGTCTTACCAGATTCAAGCCGACGATTTACCTCTGCGATCCAAGCCAATGAGCGAAAACCGGGATTCGGATGCTCCAGAAGCCGGGGCATTAGAGAGTCCGCAAACTCGACAGGAACCCCGAGTTCCAGGCCGATAATGATCAATTGTATCCAAAGTCCTTCCCAATCACTCTCTTGCAGTTTTGTAATTTCGGTCTTGGGACTGACGCTCGTCGCGAAAGCTACAGACGGCTTGAATAGATTGCCGTTACTGGGATGCGAAACTTCACCCGAGACCCATGCTATGATGTGTCCAGCAGCCTTTCGAGTAGCAAACGCTTGAAGCTCTTTGGTTTCAGGTAGCCTCATCTGAATGAGCGTCAGACACGCTGTCCATTGACTAATCGCTACCTGATAGTCGCCAAGCTCATAGTTCACGAAACCAAGATCCGCATGGACTCCGACCAAGGCATCCAACAAGCCACTGCTCTTAAACAGATCGGCAGCAAGTTCGAGATGGCGCTTTGCTTCGAGAAGTCTGCCGAGTTTCCCGGCCGAATGTGCGGCTTGAACGGCCATGAAAGCCTTCCGCGATGCAGTGAGCGGATCATTATTACCCATCGAGACCATTGCGCGTTCAAGCGTCTCGATGGCTCGCTCATGCCGCCCCTGAGCAGCGTCCAGCCGTCCAAGCCGATCAAGGACAAAGGGATTCAGGTCGTTGACCAGATGTGGCTGAGACAGAACCGCAAAAGCTTTGTCAGGATCGCCCATGTAATCAAAATACACCATGGCTTGGCTTGAGGCTGAAGCGACTCGAAGCGCGAGAGCTTGGTGGCGTTCGCCGAGCTGATCTAAGCGCTTCAACACCTCAATGGCTCGCTGCCAGTCAGGATGTTCGTTTTCAGTCTCCGCAAGCCAAGCCTTTTCGACCATTCCATGAAGCGCCTGAGTCTGAGAAGACATCACTTCGATCCATAGGGTTCTGGATACTGTATCAGCTTCGTCTAGCGCGGCAACCCACGCAGCGAGGTCATCAATGCCCTTGCACCACTGCATGGTCATCGGCACCATCTGTCGAATGGCTTCAACGGGTTTCATTGCCCTGAGCACTCTATTCTGCTCGAAATCAAAAACCCCATCTTGCTCGCACTCCTTGAGTTTGGAGAGACAACGAAGCATTACATGTGGGCCAACAGTGACAGATGGTGTAATCCAAGGAAGTGCCGCAACCACACCTTTGAGGTTTGTCTTTAATTCATCTGCCAGGTCCTTCTGCGATCCACCATCTGGAAGCTGTTCCAACTCATACTCCAAGCGCTCAAAAGCCTTACTGGCTATCCCCGGCGCTATCTCACTAGCGACCCGGAACTGAAGAACTCGAAGCGTGATGCTCACGAATGAATTCAGCTCAAATAACAAATCTTTGGGTTGAAGAGCCTCCGATACGAACCAGCTCATTCCCCATGCGAGCAGCTTTAGATTCTCAGGCTTCTGGAAAGACAGCCCGGCGCAGATGGTCAGAAGTCCTTGCTGGTCCTTGGCGATCCAAGCATGGCGAAACGCTGCTGTCGCCTCGAAGTCCCTCAAGTTTCTTTGCCACAGAGCCACAGAGATAGAATGGTGCAGGCGCCGCAGGTCTTTAGGCGACAACACTTGGCTTCCGGCCTGCTCCAGAAGCGGAGAGACTCGGAAATAGCCATCATGTAAGGACTCAATCCAAGGCCCACAAAGACTGTCAAAATGCATACCAGGCTCTGTCGCAGGAGGTGGTAGTTCTGCTAGGCGCAGAGCATGAGCCCGTGTGAACGGACAATGCACAACACTCAGTCGCCAGAGCAGTGTGCGTTGTGAATCAGGCAACGCTGCAATCAAGGCCGAAGCCTCTTTCTCAGGGTCACCTGGACTAGCACCAAGCATTAGCAAGCGTTGCAAACTCAGGTCATTCCATGACTCGTGCTTCAATGCCATGAGCTTTGCATGAACGAGCTGAGGATGTCCGCGTGTGGAGCCAATCAATATCATGGCCAAGTTGCCAAGCTTCCCGACATCGGTGCATCCGAGTGCATTTGCGGTTTCGAGCACATCACCCTCGCTGAATGGGCCGCACTCAACCACTAAAGCATCTTCTCCCAGTTGGGCTGTGAGGATGCTGGGTGGAGGCTTTTGACAGGTCACGACGACCAATAATCTCAGCCTAGCTGCCTCAAGTATCAGATCACAGAGTTCTGTCTCGAATCCACGAACTGAGACTGATGATGTGTCCAGATCGTCCAAAACGATTCCGCTTGGTGAATCGAAGTCGAGGAGTGCCACACGGAGCTGGTGCAGTGCGATGCGTGTTTCGCTGGGGGACATCCCTCGCGCAGACCACCAGGCCCAGTCGCCTCCCGACTTTCGCACCAGTAAGTTGGCCATCGTGGTCTTTCCCATCCCCGTTGAGCCATGCATAAAGAACACAGAATGCTTTTGCAGTTTACCAAGATAGTCAGAGACCAGCGACTCTCGTTGAGCCAGAACCGTTCTTGAGGGCGGTGGACCGCGCCTCCAAAGACGGGAGCTTTCTCGAAAGTCACTCTGTGGACCTCCATCGCTTCCCAATGAGCTAGGGCCGTATGCTTTGCCGCGAATCGCGTTGAACTGTGCGTTTGGCACAACTCTGCACGATGCTTCCTGGAAAGCGTTGAGGAGCGACGCCCTGGATAGCGGAGCTGCACCCGTGTTCTTTGCTGCGAGCATCACATGCTGATAAAGCGTCGCCGCAGCTTTTGTCGCATCATGAGGCCATACACCATAGCCTTCACCAAGTAGCGCCAAGGCTTCTTCAACCATTCGTTTGCAGCCATCGGCGTCCTGACTGGTCATCCGCCAAGTAACACGATGGATCAGCTTTTTCCGAATATCTGCCTCCGAAGCCGTTCGCAGAAAGGCAGCCAAAGAAGGAGCGCAGCTCTCGTTTGCGCAAAGCTGCTCAATAATTGCATCAATATCCGTCTGCGAATGCGCTCCTCGGTTCCATACTCGAATCAAAGGCTCCTCGTCAGCTGTGAGTCTGGCCCTTTCGCATGCGATGCCTGCCTGCGAGACAAACGAGTAACCAACTTGGCGATCAGGGTTCCTTTCCACCAGATCCCAATAGTCATTCAGTGCTTTTGCGGCACGCTGCGAAGCCAAAGAAAGCGCAGTTCCACCTGCCTTAACTTGTGTGGCATGCGCTTCGCCTTCGCTAACCACATCAAAGTCCTCAGCTCCTTCCACATACAATAGCTCGGTGTCCTTGAGTCGAATCCACGTCAGCAGTGTCTGCCACAACTGGTAATCGAATCCGGCGATGGCCCCATGCGCCTGACGGCTTGGATCTCCAAGGATCGGTTGTGGATGTGCAGATGGCATGGATGAACGGGCGAGAGGTTGCTGTATCTTAGCGCCTGTCGCCTATTGAACAGTCCTTTTTGGTCCGAGATCGACCAACTTGGCCTCTGTGCCAACCACAGCCTCCCAGCCAACGAAGTCCCGCCCTGGAAAGGCCCCGCGCCGGGGTTTGTGTGGGTGGCGTAGGAGTCGCAGCGCGACAGGCGTCTTTTCTGCCATTCAATCCATGTGATGGCGACTTTATTGGACTAGTTCGGCTCGCCGCGAACGAAAGCGCTCACGCACAGACTGAAACATGCCAATATGGGTTCTCGCGGTGCTTGAGGTGGTCTCCGTGCTGGGCCAATCTGGATCATACATGCGAACTCAACCTTCCTGCCTCGCGCTGCTCGTCTTTTCCATCAGCAGCTTCAGCGCCGAGCCGCCCCCCATCGGCCTGAATGCCAACCAGATGTCCATCGCCACGGGGCAGCCTTCGTTGGTGCTGATGTCGAGTGGCTCCACCCATGTCCCGGTGTGGTCGTTGTCGGGTGGGACGGTGGGACAATCGGTGGCGGGCGTGGTGACGGGGCTGCGGGGCGATTGCGCGGCGGTGAAGGTCGAGATTGTCGTGACGACGACGGATGAGACGACGAGCCCGGAGTTTACGGATGTGTATCGCGTGCATCTTTCGCAGATGGTGGACGGTGCGCCGTTCACGGAGCGGTATGCGCTCGGCAAAACGGTGCGCACCGCGTTGCCCTCTGCGCCGTTTCACTCGCGCACCATTGTTTTAGAGTCCTGTTACGAAGTCGTGCCCGATGCGCCGCTCACCGTGCGCATCCAGCGGGAACCCGGTGATCCTGGCGACACGTTCATCAAGCCCACGGGCCTAGCCGCGGTGAAAGTGACGCCTTTGCGAGCCCTCCCGAAGCCCCACGTGGTGCAAGACGTGCCCGGCTACAATTCGTGGCCGATGCTTCAGGCCATCGGCGGGAAACTCGTGTGCGTTTATGGCCGCGGCAAAGGGCACACCATCGCCAGCGATGATCGCGCTGTGTATGCTCGCACATCGACCGACGGTGGCAAAACTTGGACCGCCGAAACCGTGGTCGCCGACGCGAAGGACTTCGGCGAGGTCGCGGTCGGGAAAGGGCTCGGTGCCACCGGCGCGATGCTGCTCTGGGTGCGCCGCATTGGAAAAGGCGAGTGGCATCACGATCTCTACCGCAGCACCGATGGCGTCACCTTCACGCTTATCGCCACGCCAACGCTCGCCGTGCGCCCGATGCAGATCACCGATGTCTTCAGCGTGCCGAAGGTCGGCCTGATGGCCCTGTGGTTCGGCGGCGATTACAGCGACAAGCCCACGCAATCCTGGGGCACGATGACGAGCATCGACGATGGCAAAACGTGGACGCAAACCCCGGTCGAAACCGGCTTGCTCAAACCCGACTGGCCGACCGAACCCGCCGCCGTTTACCTCGGCGATGGCAAGATCCTCGCCATCGCGCGGACCGAGACCGGGCCTGCGCAATTCCAGATCGTCTCGACGGACAACGGCACCACTTGGAAGCGCACTCGCACCAACATCAGCGATGTCGCTGCCTCCACACCGAGCCTGATCCTCGACGCCAAAACCGGGCTGCTGAGCAACTACTACTATGAACGCGGTCGCGGCCTTCTCCGGCGTCGAGTCGTCGATCCAAATCGCGTTTTTGACCATCCGCTGAGCTGGCCCGGCTCCGAAGCCGTCGCCACTGGCAGCAAGGTCACCTTTGATGCGGGCAATGCGAACGCCACCGTGATCGGCGACACGCACTTCGTCTCGTTTTACTCCGGCAAGGCACCCGACACATCGGTTGTCGTCTCGGAGATCGCGGCACCAGCGGCCAAGAAGTGATCTTTGAACTGCATGAAAGCCGTCTTCTCTTTTCTCCTGCTCACAACGGCCACCGCGCTGGCTCAGGAACCCACCGCACCACCCACCAACAAGATTCCGCCGCAGCCGCGTGAGTCGTGGAGTGCCATCAAGCTCAAGGCCGACGACAAGCCCGCCTTTCCCGAGCCCCCGGCAGGCTGGGACGTCAAACGCGACGACATCCCGCACGGAAAGCTGGAGATGATCAGCTACGACTCCAAAACGGTCGGCACGCGGCGAAAGATGAATGTTTACACACCGCCGGGCTACTCGTCGGAGAAGAAGTATCCGGTGCTTTATCTGCTGCATGGCATTGGCGGCGATGAGACCGAGTGGGCACGCTACGCGCAGCCGGAGATCCTGCTCGACAACCTCATCGCCGACGGCAAAGCGCGGCCGATGATAATCGTCATGCCAAACGGTCGCGCCCAAAAAGACGACCGCCCCATCGGCGACATCTTCGCGCACATCCCCGCCTTCCTCGTCTTTGAGCGCGATCTGCTCGATGACATCATCCCCACCATCGAATCACGCTACAGCGTGCAAAGCGACCGCGAGCACCGCGCCCTCGCGGGACTCTCCATGGGCGGCGGACAGACGATGAACATCGGCTTCGCCCATCTCGATCGTTTCGCATGGCTCGGTGCCTTTTCCTCAGGCCCGAACGCCAAACGCATCGAAGACCTCCTGCCCGATCCCGCCGCGGCCAAACCACTCAAACTCCTCTGGCTCTCCTGCGGCAGCCGCGACGGCCTGCTTCACGTCAGCCAGGAGCTGCACGCCGAAATGACGGCCAAAAACGTGCCGCACATCTGGCACGTCACCGACCACGCCCACGACGCGCCCGAGTGGAAGCAGGCGTTGTATTGGTTCGTGCAAAAGCTCGCCTTTGATTGAGTGCAAAGTGGCTGCGGCTTCAGCCGCATCTGAGAAGGCTCGTAGCATCTCTTGATTCGACTAAAGCCTCAGACACTTTCTCATCATGCCGCGTCTCCTCCTGATCCTCTTCACCCTTTGCGCTCTGCTCTCCGCTTTTTCGGCGGAGCCGCGGCTCTTGGTCCACTACATGCCTTGGTATGCCACGAAGCATGTCAGCGGCGAGTGGGGCTGGCATTGGACGATGAATCACTTCGACCCGGAGCAGACGAAGTGGGATGACCAGCGGAAGATCGCTTCGCACGACTATCCCCTCATCGGACCGTATGACTCGGGCGATGATCACGCGCTGGAATGCCATGCGCTGCTGATGAAGATCGCCGGGCTCGATGGTGTGGTGATCGATTGGTATGGCACGAGCGACCTCAATGACCATGCGATGAATCATCGCAACACGCAGAAGTTCATCCCGTGGCTCAAAAAGGCCGGTTTAAGCTTCGCGGTGTGTTATGAGGACCAGGCGGTGAAGTCGCTGAAAAACGGCGAAGACGTCAAACAGGCCGAAAAAGACCTGAAATGGGCTGAGGAGCACTTTTTCGCCGATCCGGGCTATGTGAAGCAGGATGGCCAACCGGTGCTGCTGGTCTTCGGACCGCAGCATTTGAAGTGGAAGTTCGGTCTGAGCTCCAAACCGCTCGTTTTCGGCCTCGCGCATCTCGTGAAGGAAAACGGGCTCGATGGTGCTTTCGCATGGCCGCCGGTCACGGGTGGCAAATCGCTCTCGCCAGAGCAGTGGAAGAAGGAACTCGGCCTCATCTACGCGCAAACGCAGCCGTTCATCGCCACCGCGTTCCCTGGCTTTAAAGACATTTATCAACAAGCTGGCGTGCATGACAGCTACGGAAGTATTGAGTCACGCAAAAGCCTTACCTTCAGTGAATCGCTCGCTCAAGCACTCGAAAGCAAAGCGCCCATCATCCAGATCGCGACCTGGAACGACTACGGCGAAGGCACGATGATCGAGCCAACGCGAAGCAACGGCTTCCGCCATCTCGAAAAGCTTCCGCGCTGCGGCAATCCGGCCGATCTGCGCCTGCCGGTGATGCTTTACCATCTCCGCAAACGCGGAGGCGATGCTGCGAAGCTCGATGAAGCATCCACGTTGATGTTTGCTTCCAAGTTCATCGAAGCCGAGGCCATCCTCGCCAGCGTGAGCCGTGAACTCGGCAAACAAGTCATCGACGGCGGCTACCATCTCACCACCGAGCTGCTTTATCGCGAGGAGCCAGGCATCAGCGCCGCTCAAAACCAGCGTTGCAGGCTCGATGTGTATGCTCCGGCCACGAAGAAACCTTTCTCCACCGTCATCTGGTTTCACGGCGGCGGTTTGACGCAGGGCGAGCGCTCCATCCCGTTGCCTTTGCGCAATCAGGGCATCGCCTTGGTCAGTGCGAACTACCGCCTCAGCCCCGGCGTGAAGTCACCGGCCTTCATCGAGGATGCCGCTGCAGCCATCGCGTGGACCTTCAAGCACATCGCGGACTTCGGTGGCGATCCGCAGCGCATCTTTGTCAGCGGTCACAGCGCTGGAGCCTATCTCACGCTCATGTGCGGCCTCGACAAACAGTGGCTTGGCAAGCACGGCGTCGATGCCGATCAAATCGCCGGACTCATCCCGCTCAGCCCGCAGGTGATCACGCACTTCACCATCCGCGACGAGCGCGGCATAGAAGAAACGCAGCCCATCATCGACGACCTCGCGCCGCTGTTTCACGTCCGCAAAAACGCCCCGCCCATCCTCCTTGTCACCGGCGACCGCGAAAAGGAACTCATGGGTCGCTACGAGGAGTGCGCCTACTTCTGGCGCATGATGAAGCTCGCCGGTCACAAGGCCACGACACTCCACGAACTCGACGGCTTCGACCACGGCAAGATGCCCGAGCCTGCGTGTCCGCTGCTGCTGAAGTTTGTGGAGGCCAGCGAGACCAAGTGAAACGTCGCATCAAGACTCAGCCGAGCCTTTCGGTATCCTACAAGCTGCTGACGTGATCTCCAAAATCGTCTCCAATGAGCCGTATGGGCTGCATGCTTCGCCTTTGCTTTCTCATCGCTAGTCTTGTCACACCGTTGGCAGCGCTTCACGCTGCTGACACACTGGCTGTCCAGATCACCGACCGCACGATCGTCTTCACCCACACCAGCACCGATCCGAAGAACCCGGCGAACACTTCGGGCTACAATCTGGGGCCGAGCATCGCGCTGCTGCCGGATGGGCGGTTGATGGCGGTGTGGTTTTCGTCGCCTTCGGAGGGAGCGGAGTCGCAGCGCATCGTGCAGGCGTTTTCAGAGGATCAAGGCCGCACCTGGGGCGCGGCGAGCGTGTTGCAGGACTTCGCGGGTCAGGCGGATTTCGATCCGGTGCTGTTTGTGGCCGGGAGCGAGACGTTTCTCTTCTTCTCCGCCTTCACGCCGCAGATCGACATCTACTTTCGTCGCAGCAGCGACTCCGCGAAAACGTGGACCGAGCCGGTGAAGCTGAACCAGTCGAACCACACCACCCGCTCGAACGGCATCCGCCTGTCCTCGGGGGAGCTCCTCGTGCCGCTGCACCTGCGTGGGACCAAGGCCGGAGGCGTTTTGAAATCGAGGGATGGCGGCCAGACATGGAAGCGCTTCGGCGCAGTGGCGAATCCCGAAGGTCAAGGCGGCGAGCCGACCATCGCGGAGACAAAATCCGGCGCGGTTCACATGATCCTGCGCACCAAGGACGGTCAGCTCTGGCGCTCCATCAGTCACGACAAAGGCGAAACCTGGAGCGCCACCGAGAAGACTGGACTCACTTCCACATCGAGCGCCAGTCACCTGCTTTGCACTCGCGATGGCACCCTCGTCCTCACCTCCAATCCCGGCCCTGTCCCGCTGCGCTTCCCATTGCTGCTGCGCACGTCACGCGACGAAGGGAAGACCTGGAGCGAGCCCACCTTGCTTGCGGATCGCCCCCAGAAAGTCGGCGGCTGGTCCACCTGCTACCCCAGTTTGACCGAGTTGCCCGACGGCACGCTCGTCGCCCTTTGGGCGCAGATCAAAAGCTCGCCCGGTGAGCTGTATGGGGACATTCACTCGGCGCGGATCACACTAAAAGACTGAGCTTCACTTCTTGAAAGGTATGTCGTCGCGGTGCTCCGCATCTCTTGTGCCTCCCCTGCGGAACTCACTGCGGGTGGCGGGGTGTGAATGTCGTCAATGAGTCCGACAACCCACAGCGTTGGTATGCTTGAATGACACTTCGACGCTTCGCTCGGGCAGCTCTGTTTCTGCTTCCACTATTATCCTGCCCGGTTAGGGCAGCAGACACCTTCCTCATCGAAAACGGCCAGCCACTCGCGGAGATCCTCATCACTGAAAAATCGGCGCGGATGACCAAACTGGCCGCCAAGGAGCTACAAAGCACCATCGCGAAGATGTCGGGCACGACGCTGCCGGTCGTCACGGAGCGCACGGCGGGCAAAACGGCCATCTTTGTCGGTATGAGCCGCTTCACGGAGGAGTTGGGCCTTTCGACCCAAAACCTGAAGCATGGCGCGTTTCGCATGGCATCGGGCCAGGACTGGCTGGCGTTGCTGGGTGCGGACAAGGACTTTGTGCCCATCGAGCCCTGGGGACGAAAGCGGGACAAGAACGAAGCGGCCCGCGTGAACGCCGAATGGGACAAGATCACCGGCGACACGTTTTGGAACACGGCGAGCGAGCTGTATCAGCTCTACCATCCCGAGCTCGATGTGTGGATGACCGACGATGCGGGCACCTTCAATGCGGTGAACGAGTTCCTGCGCGGTCTCGGCTGCCGGTGGTTCGCGCCGGGGGAGATCGGCGAGGTGGTGCCAAAGGTGGCGACCATCGCGCTGCCGCAGGTGGATCGCACGGTGACGCCGGACTTCGGGCTGCGGCGCTTCGTTTACTACACGCAGCACACGGGCATCGGCGAACGTGCGCTGTGGAATCTGCGGCTCGGCGTGAACTTCGGCGCGGAGATCGCGGGCTTTCCGCAGCTTTGCCATGGGATGAAGTTCGTCGTCAAGCGCGAGGAGATGAAGAAGGCGCATCCCGAGATGTATCTGAGCATCGACGGCAAGCGCGACACCACGCACAAAGGCGACGGCGTGCCGAACCTGCTCTCGCCGATGCTGTTTGAGAAACAGGTGAAGCATGTCCGCGCGATGTTTGATCACTTCCAAGAGCCGATGCACAACATCGACCTCGTGGACGGCTACGGCGGCCTTGAAGGCGATGAGCCTGCGTGGAAGGCGCAGCTCACGCCGCAGCGCGGATGGAGCGGCACGATGTCGGATCATGTGTTCAGCTACTTGAACCGCGTGGCGCTGGAAGTGCATCGCAGCCATCCCGACCGGCTCGTGAGCGCCCTCGCCTACAGCTCCTACCGCCAAGCGCCGGAGAAGATCGAGAAACTGAGCCCCAACCTGGTTTTGATCGATGTGCATCATCGGCGGGAGTTCTGGGATGAAGCCAACTGGAACGAGCGCAGACAATGGCGGGCCGATTGGCTCAAAAAGCTATCGCCGGGCAACTACATCACTTGGGACTTCAGCACGAATGCTCGTCCCGAGCAGGCCGGACGCCCGGTTTACTACACGAAGCAGATCAGCCGCGATCTGCGCGAGCTCAAAGGCGTCAGTCTTGGCGAGCAGGTCGAAATCTACGCGCATCCCGCAGGCCAGGAGCAGTCCTTTGGCTACCACGACCTCGCCATCGAGCACTTCAATCTCTACGTCACCGCGCGTCTCTATTGGGATGCGAATCAGGACGTGAATGCGATGCTCGCCGACTATTGCACGAGCTACTTTGGCCCTGCTGCGGAGGCGATGAAGGCTTTCATCACGCATGCGGAGGCCAACTGGATGCACATGAGCACCGACGCGGTCAAAATCGGCGAATCGCTCGATCTCCTCGCCAAAGCGAAAGCAGCCGCCGATCCCGCCAGCCTTCCCGGTCGTCGCATTCAGCAGATCGCCGACACCATGAAGCCACTGGAGGCCCTGCGCGTGCAACTCAGCCGCAAGCGCGAGACCGATCTCGACTACCGCGTGCTCGAAACCGTCAACACCGGTGCCAAACCGCTCGGCAGCAAACCGCTCGATGGCAATGTGGACAAGGCTTACTGGGGCACCGTGCGCACCGCGCCGCTCATCAAGCTGCGTCCGCAAGACCCGCAGCCGAAAGCCGGCAGCAGCTTCCAGATTCAGCGCGATGGCAGCACGCTGCACATCGGCATCGTTTGTCAGGAGCCGGACATGAAGGGCCTGCAAAGCACCACGACGAAGAACGACGATCCGAAGCTGCTGGAAGGTGATCACATCACGCTGCTCATCGAGACGCCCTCGCGCAGCTACTACGAGATCTCCATCAATCCAGCCGGAGCGGTCTATGATCTCGACCGCGCCCCCGGTGGCAAAGGCGTGAACTGGACCAGCGGTGCGCAGGTCGCCGTGCATCGCGGCGCTGACCGCTGGAGCATCGAAATGCGCCTCCCCATCGTCGGCGCGGAAGCCTTCACCCTCGATCCCACCAAAGGCATCGACGGTGCGCAGCCCAAAGACCTCTTCCCCTGGCACTTCAACCTCGGCCGCACCCGCCTCCGCGATGGCAAAACCGAACGCACCGCCTTCTCACCAACCGGCAAGGATGACTTCCACGTCACCGAGAAGTTCGCGAAGCTGTGGGGGAAGTGAAGAGCTACGAAAACTGGTTCCCTTCCACGATGAGACTATCTTCCTAGCTTCTGTCCCCGTCGAAACTCCGCCGGAGTGTGTCCCGTGCTCTTTTTGAAGGCGATGAAGAAGGCGTTCAAGCTCGGGTAGCCGCAGTGGCTGGCGATGTGCTCGATTTTCTCGTCCGATGTCGATAGCAGCCGACATGCATTCTCAAGCCGAGTTTCGATCAGCTTCATCCCGGGCGTGATGCTGAGATGGGTGGTGAAGGCCAGATGCAGGCTGCGCTCGGACATGCCGGCGGCTGCGGCGATGTCGCGGATGACGATGGGATCGGCAAAGTGAGCCAGGATGAAGCGCAGCGCTTTGCACACACCTTCATGAGGCACGGCGAGCACGTCGCTGCTCTTGCGGGTGACGACATGGGATGGCTGGATACGCAAGGGACGCATGGGCGTTCGACCCGTGCGCATCATACGGTCCAGCAGTTCGGCTCCGCGATAGCCCTGCTCTTCGAGACGAGTATCCACGCCCGAGATGTGCGTGCTATGCGCGCCCACGGAAAGCAGGTAATCGTCAATGCCAACAATCGCGACCTCATGTGGCACACCGATCTGCGCATCCGCGCAAAGTTCATGCGCCTCGACTGCGAGACTGCCGTTTGCGGCAAAGAGAGCGAGCGGCTTCGGTGCGGATTTGAGCCGTTGCATGAGCCAGCGGCGCCGGGCAGACCAGATCTGTTTTTTGAAGCCACGCGGGCAAGAGTCACTCCATCGCCATGTCTGGCAGGCACGGCCGCGAAGACCCAGGTGATGCTCAAATGAATTGCCGCGCTCGGTTTGGGACCAGTTCGTCGAATCGGAGTAGAAGGCAAAGTTTGGCATCCCGCGCTCAAGGAAATGATCGGCCACCAGCCGGCCGGTGTGCGCATGATCTTGCACCACATGCGCGAAGGGCAACTCGGCTCTCCGCAAAGAAAAATCCACGGTGGGCCTTTTCACTGAGAGGACGAACTGTGCCAGCTCATCATCGGCGGCCAGCCAGGCCAGCACGCCATCTCCCTGCCATCCCCAGGGAATGGTCTTCTCATGGATGATGCTATGCGCTGCGATGTGCCACGAATGCTGCGTGGCATAGCTGGCAATGCCCTGAAGCAGCCGGTGATCATACCAGCCGAGGGCCACGAGCACATGTCGATGCTTCTTTCTCATGCTGGAAGGTGAACGCAGCTCCTTCAGGTGGTGATTGCAGTATTTTGAACCACAAGTGCCGAATCTTGCATTGAGGACACTCGTCCCCGGATGGTATGAAGTATCATGATCGTTCTCAGACCTTTCGTTCTCGCTCTTATGCTCGGCGTTCTGCCAGCCGCCGCCCAAGACAAGCCTAAGCCCTCCATCAAGCTTAACACCACGACTGACTTTGTGGCGATACATGTCAAAGCCACGGCTCCACGTGAGACGACGGCGCTGGAGTATCGTTTTGTGGCTGCCGGTGCGATCGTCGATGACAGCCCATGGTTGCCAGTGAACGGCAAACCGGACGATGACGGTGCTTATGCCTTTGATGTGAAACTGGAGACTGCCCGGTGGTCGGAGCTGCAAGTGCGGGCATTGAACGGCACTGTAGAACTGGTGCGAAAGGAGACGCACTCAAAGGTGAGCCATGACTTTGAGTGGTTGAAGCCCGAGAGGATTGAGGCACTGCCCGAAGTGGAACGAACTGCATGGCAGGCTTACATGAAGCGGTCTCTGGAGCGTTCCGAGCGTGAATATGAAATCCTCGCATCGGAATGCCGGAAGCTCTCGCTGGCACAAGCCCGCCCCGCTCCTGGCAATCGCGCAGAACTCGAACTCGATAGCGACATTCCCCTGGAATGGTTCTCCAGCGCAGAGGCGATCAAAACTGCGGATGCCGTTCTGAGCTATCAAACACCCAGCGGAGGATGGTCAAAGGCCGTGGACTACTCCTCGGGCCCACGTGAGCCCGGCACACATTGGACTTCGCAAAAGGGAGACGCCTGGCACTACTGCGGGACGATAGACAACCGCTGCACGACCGAGCAGATCAAGCTGCTCGCGGGTGTCGCCACGGCGATGAAACGCGAGGATGCCAAGGGAGGTGCCATCCGTGGCATCGAGTATCTGCTGGAGGCGCAGTATCCCAACGGTGGCTGGCCGCAGAACTACCCGGTGGAGTCCGGCTATCACGAAGCGATCACACTCAACGACAACGCCATGGTGCATGTTCTGGAGGTGCTCTCTGCCATCAGTTCGGAGAAGCCTGCTTTTGCCTTTGTCGATGATGCCTTGCGTCAGCGAGCGCAGGCTGCACTTGATAAAGGCATCGCCTGCATCCTTGCCATGCAGGTCAATGTGGATGGCAAGCTCACTGTCTGGGGTGCTCAGCACGAGCCATTGACCCTCGCGCCAGCTCACGCCCGCAGCAAAGAACCGCCTTCGCTCAGCGGCGGTGAAAGTGCCGAACTGCTGAAGTTTCTGATGCGCAGCGGGCCACTCACTGCCGAAGTCAAAACTGCTATCGAGGCCGGGGTTGCCTGGCTGGATGCCCATCGCATCACTGGCTTGCGCAAGACCACGAACGAGAAAGGCAAAACCGACTACGTGGCCGATGCTGGCTCCAGCGAGGTGTATTGGGCGAGGTTCTACGATGTCACCACGGGCAAAGCCATCTTCCCTGGCTCCGACGATGGCATCCTATACAGCACCTTTACCGAAATGGCGGCGAAGAACAAAGTTGCTTATGACTTTCTCACCACCAAAGCACGCGACGTGATTGGTAAAGAAGTGACGCGGTGGCAAAAGCGCATCACGAAGGCCAAATAGCCCGCCTAATGTCTGCCGTGAAATCTTTCGTCGCTATCATCGCCCTTGCAGCGGCCACCGCCAATGCGGCCGAGCCGCAGATCGTCTTTCCGGGTGCGGAAGGTTATGGTCGCTTCGCCAAGAGTGGACGCGGTGGCGATGTGTATCACGTCACGAATCTCGACGACAGCGGCGAGGGCAGCCTGCGGGATGCGATCAACACGAAAAAGGCCAAAGTGCCGCGCACGGTGGTGTTTGATGTCGGCAGCACGATCGTGCTGAAGAAGGAACTGCGCATTGAGGGCGTGAAAGGGCTCACGTTGGCCGGATAGGCGGCTCCGGGCGGCGGGATCGCCGTTCGGGATCATGGTATTCAGTTCAACAAGTGCTCGGATGTCGTCGTGCGCTTCATGCGCTTTCGTCTTGGCGATGAAACAAAGACTTCGGAGGATATGATCGGCTTCGGACCGGAGAAGGTCGGCTGCACGGATGTCATCCTCGATCATGTGACGGCAACGTGGATAATCGATGGCATCATGGACGTGCGTGCAGCGGATCGTTTCACGATGCATTAGTGCCTCTGCGGCGAGGCGCTCAAAGACAGCACGCATTACAAAAAGCAGCCGCATGCGATGCTGATGTCCTTCCGCAAGATCAGGGGCAACATCCGCATCCATCACAACATGCTCATCAGCAGCCGTGACCGCCATCCGACTCTCGGCGGCCACCTACCGCCGGAGAGCGATGCGGACTCGATCTTCGATTTCCGCAACAACGTCATCTACAACAGGGAAGGCACACGCCTACAACAGGGAAGGCACACGCAACCTCGCCACCGGTCGCTTCAACCTCGTCGCCAACTACGGGGTCCGGGACCGAACACCGACTTCAATCGCGACTTCTTCCCCATCGCACCGAATGCCGAGGCGCAGAACGTGACGACCAGCTTCCTCAACGCGAACGATCCCACCGACCACAACGCCACGCAGAACGACGGCTACACGAACCTGGGACACTATCGGAACTCGTTGGTTGATTAACTTGGCTCTTCTTCGCTGACCACATTCTTGTCGATCGTGCGTTTATATCAGATGCGCGCACTTCTATTCACCCTTTTCGTTGCCTCGATCAGCCACGCTTCCGAGCCGATTCATGAAACCTTCGGCACCGACTTTGATGCAAAGCGCTTCCTGACGCCGATCCCGAACAAGAACACCAGCGTGCGCGATGGCGTGCTGTGGACCCATGGCTCCAGCGGCGGCAAATATCCGCCGATGGTCTATCTGCCGGTCGAAGGAAAGGACCTCACGATCTCCTTTCGCTATCGCCATCTCGCGCAGGGCGGCTGGTTATGGTTCTTCGTCGATGGCGACGATGGTTTCGGCAGCGAGGATCACATGCTGCGCGTCAAACTGTTGCGCGAGGGCATTCAACTCGAGGTCGATGCGCATTCGAAGGACCCCAGTCATCCGCTGCTGCAAAAGAACCGCCCACCCGACAAGAAGAGCGGCGCTCACCGGCTGAACGAGAACCTTCCGCTCGAAAAAGTCGATCTGACCGCCAACACGTGGCACGAGGTGAAACTCGTCTTCCGCAGCGAAGAAGTGATCATTACCGTGGATGGCCAGACATGGTCGAAGAACCTCACACGGCCCAACTTCAACGCTGCGAAGCGCAAAATCCTGTGGATGCAAAACGGCGGCGAAGCCGGTATCGAGCTTGATGACATCCGGGTGGTTGCGACCACACCTTGAATCGACGATTCACTTCGCGAGTTCCTGCATCCGCCACCATGCGGACTCGATGGGGAAGAACTGGCTCAAATACACGCGGCTGAAATCATAGTGAGTGATGACCTTTTCGATGGCGACACGATTGGACATCGCAAAGTCGCGATCTGGGCACAGCGTGATAACCCACGCGGCGAAGCACGGCTCGCGAAGGTAATCTTTCTCGATGGTCATGCGCGGTGAGGCAGCGTGCTGGAGCTTCAGACCCGCCAAGGCCACCTCGACGGCTTCCGCTTCGCTATGTTGTGGCTTCCAAGCGGCGTTCATCACGCGCCAGTCCACGTTGAAAGGCTCCGCGCCGTTCACGTCGAACTTATCAATGAGGGGCAAGCTTTGCGCAGCTACCTCGGCGCTGTGACGCAAGCCCTCGGCATACACGCTTTTCAAAGCGGGATCTGTCTCCATCTCCCAGAGGCCGCGCAGGCAGATGACACACTCGCTGCCAGTCCATGAGTGGCGCTCGCCCTGACCCGGATCGAATACCATGCCGATGCGACAGACTTCCAAACGCGTGCGTTGGCCTTTGCCAACCTGTTCATGAGCAGCGGCGAGGTAGCGCTGGTGCCACGACGCGTCGCCAGTGAAGGCGTGCATGGCTTTCATGATGAAAAGCAGCCTCGGCACAGCTTCCCAGGTCGGTTTGGCAAAGTCACCGCGATACTTCGATGGCGGGCCATCCGTAGGCACCTTCCACGCGTGGCTTTCGAGCACCTTCACCTGCTCGATAAAGCGTTTTATGAGGTCTTGCTGTTCCGTGTCGTTCTTGGACAGGCCATCGGTCACATATCGCCAGATGCCATAGAGCCATGGCGTTGTCTGATCGTTCGAGCCCATGGGGTAGGTTGTCTTGCCGTCCGTGGCGAGTCCGCGAGCGATGAAGCCGGGCGTCCTGCCGATGGTGGACACCTTGATCAGTCCCTCGATCATGCGGCGGGCCTTGGTGCGAACATCATCGCCGCGTGTGATCCGCCAGTGCGAGCATAACGCATCGAGGTAGAGACCGTTGAACATTGGGCCATCCTCGTTGGGCACGCCCCAGCTCAGTGCGCTCGGTTTCATCTCCCGGCAATCCTCTGGCCTTGGTCGCACGATCTCACCTTTGAGGCCTACGTAGTCGAGGATGAGGTTATGTTCGTCCACGAACCGTTGCCATATCTCTCGATGGGCTCTTTCAACAGCGGCTTCTGGCGTGTCGGCGCTGAGCCATGAGGTGATGAAGAGAATGAGCAAGATCCGAATCGTCATGTGAGGCATCCATAATGCTCTGCCTCTGCAATGTCTAATGCTCCTCCCTCAAAGCAGGAACTCTGGCGAACGAGCCTCACATGATCAGTCCGCGCAATGGCACATCGATGCACATTGGGCCTTCTGGTTTTCGCATCAATTAGTTGTCCAATCCCGACTTTTGCTGCGGTATTGATACGCCCCTGTTTCCTCACGCATGAAATTCCTCCTCGCTCTCGCCTTGCTCACCACGGCTGCCTTCGCTCAGCCGCGTGACATCTTCGATTACACCGGTCAGAACAACGTGCCTGCTGGCACGAAGCGGCTCGTGTTCATCGCAGCCAAAGGCAACCATGGAGGCGGCGGTCAGCATGAGTTCTTCGCGGGAGCTTCGTATTTGGCGCGGCGTATCAATGAGGCCTATCCCCAGGCTTTTGCGGTCGTGTATCCCGAGAACAACTGGCCGAAGGATCTCAGCAAGGCGGATGCGATCATCGTGCTGCTAAATCATGGCGGCCGCGCGGCGGACGATGCGAACATCAAGGCGGCCTGTGATCGCGGGGCGGGCTTCGCGGCGATTCATTATGGAGTGGAGGCGAAGATCGGCTCGCAAGGCAAAAACTACCTCGACTGGATGGGCGGCTTCTTTGAGACGTTTTACTCGGTGAACCCGACGTGGGAGGCGAGCGTGCAGCCGGGCCAGCATCCGGTGGCGAATGGCGTGAAGGCCTTCTCGGCGAAGGATGAATGGTATTATCACATGCGCTTCGTGCCGGAGATGAAGGGCGTGACGCCGGTGCTCAGCGCCATTGCGCCGCTGAACACGGTGAAGTTCAAAGAAGGCGACAAGCCGAGTCCGCACGGCGGCAATCCGGACGTGCTGGCGGATGTGAAAGCGGGCAAGCCGCAGCATCTCGCGTGGGCCTTCGACCGGCCGAAAGGTGGGCGAGGCTTCGGCTTCACGGGCTTCCACTTCTTCGCCAACATGACGAACGATAGCTTCCGCACGACGATGCTGAATGGCGTCGCTTGGGCCGCTGGATTCGAGATTCCGGCCAATGGGATCGCAACCAAGACACCGACTCAAGCGGAACTGGACGCCATGATGGCCGAAGCTCGCGGTGCGGGTGCGATGCCGGTGGGCAATGCCAAGCCTGTCTTTGAAACGCAGATGATGACGGCGAAGAATCCGAAGCCGCGCATCCTCGACATTGATGTGGCGATCAAGAACGCGAAGGAGCTGTATCTCGTCGCTTCCGATCAGGGCAGCATCTCCTGCGACTGGGCGACTTGGATTGAGCCGAAGCTCATCATGGCCGATGGCAAAACCATCGACGTCACCTCATTGAAATGGAAAGGCGAAGAGCGTGGCTATGGCCGCACACAGATCGGCAAGAACAACGCCGGTGGCCCAATCAAAGTAGAGGGCAAGGTCTATGAGAATGGCATCGGCACTCATGCGTCATCGACCATCGCGTATGATCTGCCCGCTGGCGTGGAGCGCTTCACCGCGAAGGTGGCGATTGATGACGGCGGCATGGAGCGCGCTGGCAAGCCGAGTGATGCCGGAATGCGTTTCCATATTTATACCGCTCTGCCATCGAAGCTTCAGCAGGGCGATATGAATGCAGGCCCACCTCTGGTGCCTGCGGAGATGTTCAGTGTGCCGGAAGGTCTGGAAGTCACTGTCTGGGCGGCCTCGCCGATGCTCTACAATCCGACGAACATCGACTTCGATGCGCAGGGCCGGATGTATGTCGCGGAAGGCGTGAACTATCGCGGTAAAGGTGGACGCCGTCCTGAAGGAGATCGCATCGTGATTCTCGAAGACACTGATCACGATGGCAAAGCCGACAAGAGCAGCGTGTTCGTGCAGGAAAAGGAACTCGCCGCACCGCTCGGCGTCGCCGTGCTCGATGACAAAGTGGTCGTGTCGCAGCCGCCGGATTTGCTGGTTTACACCGACACCAACGGCGACCGCATTCCCGACAAGCGCGAGGTTTTGCTGACGGGCTTCAATGGTCGTCAGCACGACCACAGTCTGCACAGCCTCATCGCTGGACCCGATGGCCAGTGGTATTTCAATCAAGGCAACACCGGAGCGAAGTTCACCGACCGCAGCGGCACGACCTTCCGCATGGGAAGCCCTTACATGCTGCAAGACATCGCCGGACAGAAAAGCGACGACGGCCATGTGTGGATCGGTGGCTTCAGCGTGCGCATGAATCCTGATGGCACAAACGTGAACATCATCGGGCACAATTACCGCAACAGCTACGAGCAGACGCTCACCAGCTACGGCGACCTGTTCCAGAGCGACAACGACGATCCACCCGCCTGCCGCGTGAGCCATGTGCTGGAAGGCGGCAATGCCGGGTTCGCCAGCGCCGATGGACAGCGGAGTTGGGGTGCAGATAAACGTCCCGGTCAGGACACACCAACCGCCGAATGGCGTCAGGAAGACCCCGGTACCATGCCCGCAGGCGATGTTTATGGCGGCGGCTCACCCACCGGCGTGGCCTTTTATGAAAATGGGGCGCTCGGCGAAAAATGGCGCGGCTTGTTGCTCGCTTGCGAAGCGGGCAAGAACGTCGTCTTCGGTTATCTCCCCGTGCCCGATGGCGCAGGCTTCAAGCTGGAGCGCATGGACTTCCTGACCTCCAACAAAGAGAAGGAATGGGCGGGCAGCGACTTCCTCGGCGGTCGTCCCACGGGCGAGCTGAAGACCAAGTTCCGCCCCAGCGATGTGTGTGTCGGACCCGATGGCGCAATCTATGTCGCCGACTGGTTTGACCCCGGTGTTGGCGGTCACGGCACACGTGATGATGGCTACACCGGAGCCATCTACCGCATCGCTCCGAAGGGTTTCAAATCGCAAGTGCCAGCGCTCAAGCTCGACACCATCGAAGGTCAGATCGCCGCGCTCAAGAGCCCGTCCATCAACGTGCGGAACAGCGGCTTCACCCGCTTGAAAGCCGCCGGTGCCAATGCTGTGCCTGCCGTGGCTGCCTTGCTCGAAGACAGCGACTCCTTCATCGCTGCGCGTGCTGCGTGGTTACTCGCTCAGATGGGTGATGAAGGCATCGCCAAGGTGAAGCCTTTGCTGGAGTCCAAAGATGCAACCAAACGCCTCGTCGCCTATCGTGCCTTGCGCCGGGCTAACCATGAAGTGCTAGCCATGGCTGCGAAGATGACTTCGGATTCCGATGCAGCCGTGCGTCGTGAAGTGGCTGTGACTCTTCGCGATGTCCCCGCCGAACAGAGCGTGCCGATCCTCGTCAAGATCGCCCAGCAGTTCGATGGCAAGGACCGCACCTACCTCGAAGCCTTCGGCCTCGGTAGCGAGGGCAAGGAAGCGCAGGTCTATGGCGCCTTAAAGCCGACCTGGGATGACGCCTTTGCAAAAATCGCCTGGCGCTTGCATCCTGCCGAAGCCGTGAGCGACTTCAAAGCCCGTGCACTCAATGACAAGCTCACTCCCGAGCAACGCAAGCTTATGGTCACCGCTATCGCTTTCGCTCCAGGACGCGAAGCCGCTGGTGCCATGCTCGAACTCGCCCACGCCAAAGGCTTCCCCATGCCGGACCTCGCCAAATGGTGGCTCATGAATCGCAAAGGCAACACCTGGAAGACCTATGACATCGACGGCAGCATGAAGGCTCTCGGCATTTATGATCCCGACAAAGTGAAGCTCGTCGCCTCGCCGATGCCACCTCCTCCTGCCAATGCCCCCAAGCTCGACCTCGCCGAGATCGCCAAGCTGAAAGGCGATGCCAAACGTGGAGCCACCGCCGTCGCCACCTGTTATACTTGCCACCACATCGGAGCCATAGGCGTGGACTTCGGTCCTGACTTAACCACCTACGGCAGGCAACAAACGGCTGACATTCTCATCCAAGCCATCGCCCAGCCCAGCCACACCATCTCCCACGGCTACGAAGGCAGCGAGATCAAAACTACAGACGGCCTCGTCATCACCGGCATGGTTCTCTCCGACAGCGATCCCCTCATCATCAAGTGCATGGGCGGCGTGGTGCAGACCATTCCGAAGAGCCGCATCGCCAGCCGCAGCAAACTGAAAACCTCCCTCATGTATGAGCCCTCCATGCTCGGCCTTACGCCTCAAAGCATCGCCGACATCGTCGCCTACCTGAAGGGTCTCTAGTCCTGCAGGACTGAGTTTCGCCGACCTCCGTGAAGTCGGCGAAACATCACCCGGCCTGCAGGCTTTATCATAGCCATGACATCCAACACGGACGACCAAGCACGCCGCGCCTACTGGGCCGAGCAGATGGAAGCAGGCTATGCCATCGTGCAAAAGCTGATAACGTTTCCGGTCAACGAATGCGGCGAACGCTTTGCCTCGATTCCCGATGCCGCAGCCGATGCTGGCGTGGAGATGCTGTTTTCGACCTCGAAGATCGCCGGCGATCTCGACCGCGTTTACTTCCTGCGGGAGAGCCTGGTGCGCGATGTCATCACCATTGGGCGCGAGATGAATGAGCGCGGCTGGATCCTGAAGATTGAGGACGGTTTCCGATCTCTCGACATGCAGCGCCAGCTTGTGCGGAAGCCGTCGGTCTTCGACAACGTGCTCAAAAAGACGATGTGGGAGCTCGGGGGCCAGATTCCGACGCCGGAGATGATGTTTCGCCGCGCGATCGTGCTCACGGCGAACATGCCAAAGATCGGCGCGCACATGTCCGGCTCCGCCATCGACATCTCGGTGTTTCGTCGCGATGACGGCACGGAAGTGTGGCGCGGCTATCCCTATCTCGAAATGAGCGAGCACACGCCCATGCGCTCGCCTTTTGTCGCTCCCGAGCATGTCGCCACGCGTCTCGACATCTGCGCGATGATGGAGAAACACGGCTTCATCCACTTCCCGTTCGAGTTCTGGCACTTCGACAAGGACGACGCCGGCATGCACATCCTCACCGGCAATCCAGCGCCCTGCCGTTTCGGCCCCGTGAACTGGGACCCGCGCACGAATGAGGTCACACCGGTGGAGAAGCCGCTCGATCTGCTCAATCCGCTGCCCGCAATCGAAAAAGAGATCGCTGCAGCGCTGGAGCGTGCACGGCAGTGAATGGCTTGGCGTGAACTCCGGTGAGTGTCGGGAAAGGACAAGCAAAGGGCGTCGTTTGCGTTCACCTCACCATGAACACACGCGCTTTCCGCCTTCTCTCCGTCCTCGCCGCCACCCTCCTCGCGCCAGCTTTGGCGAACGCTGAAATCGCCGTTAAGAGCGGCGAGAAGATCGCCTTCCTCGGTGATTCGATCACGCAGGGCGGCTGGAGCAATCCGGCGGGCTATGTGCGGCTCGTGATTGCAGGCTTGGAGGCGAACGGCATCAAGGCGGAGCCGGTGCCGGCCGGGATCAGCGGTCACAAATCGGATCAGATGCTCGCGCGACTCGACAAGGACGTGCTGAGCAAGAAACCGCAGTGGATGACGCTGAGCTGCGGCGTGAATGACGTGTGGCACGGCGCGCGCGGCGTGCCGCTGGATGACGCGATGGCGAAGAGCGGCACCTACGATGACAAAGTGGGCACGCGTGGCACCTACAAGAAGAACATCACCGCGATCATCGTCCAGGCGACAGCCGCTGGCGTGAAGCCGGCGATGCTCACCGCGACGGTGATTCAGGAAAATCTCGCCAGCAAAGAAAACGGCCTGCTCGCGCCCTACAACGACTTCCTTCGCCAGCTTGCGAAGGAAAAGAATCTGCCGATGGCCGATCTGTTCGCGATGTTTGCCGAGCGCATCAAGGCGGAAAACAAGCCGAACGTGAAAGTGCTCACCAGCGACGGCGTGCATATGAATACAGAGGGCAACAAGCTCATGGCCACGGGCGTGTTGAAGGCGTTTGGCCTCAATGACGCGGAACTCGACAAGGCGAAGGCCGCGTGGGCTCCGCTCGAAGCCGCTGCGGTGGAATTCGCCAAAAAGCAGGCTGAAGCACGTGCCAAAGCTGCCGCAGAGAAAGCCAGGAAGGCTGCCAAACAATGAAGTGTTTCCTGCTGACTCTTTCACTCACTTTGACCTTGGTTACGTCGGCATTCAGCCGTGAATTGACCTTGGCAGAAAGAGGATTGATGCAGCAGCTCGGCCCCGGCACGCCGGAGCCGATTTTGCTCTGGCCGGGGAAGCCGCCGCAGTTTCTCGAAAACGCCGCGCCGGAGGTCATCAAGGACAACCAGACCATCCAGAGCGTCTCGGTGCCCACGATCACGCCGTATCTGCCGCCGAAGGAAAATCGCAACGGCATGGCCATCGTCGTGTGTGCCGGTGGCGGCTATGGCGGGCACGCGTGGAAGACGCACGTCGTGTATGCCGCGCAGGTCTTCAATCCGATGGGCGTGGCCGTCATCGGCCTCAAATACCGCACGCGTCCGCCGCACATCCTGCCGAACGAAGGCATCCAGGCGCTCACCTTGCTCGATGCAAAACGCGCCATGCGCCTCGTGCGGCATCGCGCCACTGAATGGGGCCTCAATCCGGCGAAAATCGGTGTCGCTGGCTATTCCGCCGGTGCGAACCTCGCGATGAATCTCGCCGCGAACTTCGATCTCGGCGATCCGCAGGCCACCGATCCCATCGAGCGCCTCAGCAGCCGTCCCGACTTCGCCGTGGGCCTCGGCACCTGGCATTGGCGCAAGCCGGAGAACCCGTTTGTCTTCAAGCCGAACTCACCGCCCGTGTATCTCGTCCACGCCACCACCGACAAGCCCGTCGAGATCACCACCAACATCATCGCCGACCTGAAAAAGCTCGGCGTCCCCGCCCGCCTCGACCTCCACGAAGAAGGCGGCCACGGCGTCGGCAACCTCATCCCCACACGGGTGCAGCACGACTTCCCCGGCGCCCAGTGGCCGAAAGTGCTCGTCGAGTGGCTGGAGAGCTTGGGGAAGATGTAGCGGTGTCGTTCCCGGATAAGAACATGGACTGCGGCAGCCTGCTGCCGCTTTTCCGAGGCAGCCCTGCTGCCGCCAAAGTCTCCAGGCCATCGAAAAGCCTCTCAGCTGACGCCAACGCGAGAGCGCCTCGACGAAACATCACCATGGACCATTCGACGGCCAGCAGGCTGGCCTCCTGAAAGCGGCAGCAGGCTGCCGCAGTCCATGGAGTCCCTGACCATTCACATCACTCACCATCTTCAGCGGCGATTTCATCGAAGGGGAAGCTGGCGATGGTCTTCACCCAGGCTGGCGTCGCCTCACGCTTGAAGGCGGCGGCACTGCACCACTTCCATTGTGAGGCCAACGGCACCAAACCGTGATGCCTTGGGTTTTGATGCACATAGTTCAGTCGTGCCAGATAGCTCTGCGGGTAGGTGAGATGCGTCTCCCGGTAGTTTTGCCACAGCCGCGTGCGTCCCTGCGTGCCGTCCTCGGTGTTCAATCGCTTGGTCGCCAAGCTATGCAGTTTTTGCACCACCTCCCTTAGAGTCTCCGCGCCTCCTGGCGGACTATGCGCGACGACATGGTAGTGATTCGAGAGCACCGCCCACGCTTCCAACTTCCAGCCACGCTCCGCAAAGGCATCGAAAAGCATCTGCTCAAACCAGTCCCGACGTCCGGCTGTGGCAAAGAGATGCGCTTTCTCACGAGCGCGTGCCGTGAGGAAATACACCCCGCTCTCCGAGAGCCGATGGGGCGGCGCATGAGGCCAATGCCGGGTGCCGCGAAGGCACTCCTCATCGGATGGAACATCAGGCATCATGGCGAGAAGAATGGCGGTGACGTGGCGAAACGGTCAACCCCAGACTTCATCGACAACATGGAAAACATGGACTGCGGCAGCCTGCTGCCGCTTTGCCCAGGCAGCCCTGCTGCCGCCGGAGTCTCCCGGCCCCCGAAGAACACCCTCCGCTGCCGCCAACGCAAGAGCGCCATGACGTGACACCATCCTGGACCCTTCGACGGCCAGCAGGCTGGCCTCCCAACACATGGACTGCGGCAGCCCGCTGCCGCTTTCCCAAGGCAGCCCTGCTGCCGCCAAAGTCTCCCGGCCCCCGAAGAAGCCTCTCGGCTGCCACCAACGCGAAAGCGCCATAACGAAACATCACCCTGGACCATTCGACGGCCAGCAGGCTGGCCTCCCAAACATGGACTGCGGCAGCCCGCTGCCGCTTTTCCAAGGCAGCCCTGCCGCCGTCAAAGTCTCGCGGCCCCCGAAGAACACCCTTCGCTGTCGCCAACGCGGAAGCGCCATGGCGTGACACCATCTTGGCCCCCTCGACGGCCAGCAGGCTGGCCTCCCGAAAGCGGCAGCAGGCTGCCGCAGTCCATGTGTTGAGGGAAAGCGCCCCGCGAGAGATCAAGAAGGCGTAAGAGCGCTGAAATCATAACTCTCGCGCCTTCTTCATCTCTGGCGGTTCTCCTCATCCCCGCCCGCGAAAGGGCCGCAGAGGCTCGTCGAGCGGCTGGAACGCCAAGGGTGGATATTCGGAGGGCTTCGGTCTCAGCTTGGGAAGCGCGAATGTATTGGGGACATTGAACCTACTTTCTGCTCGTGATTTCGCCCTTTTCGCCTCAAGCTCGCTCCGTAACGAAGCACAAACAGTGAATGATTTTGAGTCAGCCAGAGGTTAGAGCACTCCACCACTATTGAATTAAGAGAACATGAACGCCTGGAATGGAATCCGAAGCCTCGCAAGACGACTGCTGGGTGTCGCAGACGCCGAGGCGGTCAATCTATCCAAGATCAATAATGAGCTGGCTCCCGTTTCGAGCGTCACGTCACAAAAAGCTCCGACACCAGTCAAAGCGTCTCGGCTCGTCACGCAGCAGAGCGAGCCAGTAGAGGTTCTTCCAGAGTATGAGTTTGTTCTTGAAGCCGTGCGGCAGCAATGCCCTGCAATCTTCGTCACTGGTCGTGCAGGCACAGGAAAGTCCACGCTGATTCGATTTTTGACCCAAAATATTCGAAACTGCGCCGTGGTTGCTCCAACTGCGTTGGCGGCAATCAATGTTCAAGGTTCAACGATCCATTCATTCTTCAGCATCCCACCCCGGACGGTTAATCCGGACGAGGCGTTTGAGCCACGACGTCAGATTGTTCCTGTCATTGAAGTGCTGGGCGCTTTGGTCATCGACGAGGTTTCAATGGTTCCGCCCAACTTGATTGACTGCATCAGCAACACGCTAAAGAGAGTTCGCCGCGATCCACGCCCGTTTGGCGGAGTTCCAGTGATCTTTGTTGGCGATCTATTGCAGCTACCTCCCGTTGTGAGCGATCCTGAGGTGGCCCAGTTTTACACTGACCGCTACCTCTCCCCGTATTTCTTCTCTGCTGACGTATTCAACACGACGGAATTGATTCCGATCGAACTAACCAAGGTCTTTAGACAGACTGGACGTGAGTTTGTGGATATGCTTGATCGAATACGATTGAACGATAACCACCGTGAAGCAGTGGCGAGGATTAATCGTGATTGTTACCGCGACCGCCAGCCATCAGCATCGCCTGCTCTGTTTCTCGTGCCCACCAACGCTGCGGCGAAGTCGATCAACACCCGCAATCTAGACGCCTTGGAGACACCGTTGAGGACATTCGACGCCATCGTGGAAGGCCGCTTTGATGTGCAGAGAGACAGATTTCAGGCACCCCATCGATTAGAAATCAAAGAAGGCGCTCAGATTCTCTTTGTTAAGAACAACAAACCCTATTGGGTGAATGGAACGCTTGGGCAAGTGGTCCAGATCGAAGAAGATCGTCTGCGGATCGAAATTAATGGCACTGGCAACACTGTGAATGTCGAGCGAGCCGTGTGGGAAAAAATTCAATACGAGTATGACCAAGAGGAGGGCCGGATTGAGAGCACTGTTGTTGGCACATTTAAACAGTTTCCAATTTCTCTCGGATGGGCCATCACGATTCACAAGTCGCAAGGAATGACATTAGACTCGGTGCGAATCGATCTTGGTCGCGGAGCATTTTGCTCCGGCCAAACTTACGTCGCGCTTTCACGTTGCCGCACACTTGACGGAATCAGCCTTGATCGCCCAATTTCGATGGGTGACGTAAAGGCTGATGAGATGATTTTGGACTTCTATCGCCGTCTCGAGCCACTGCGTGACAAGAACAGAGAACCACAAGTGCTTATCTAGTCACTGGAGTTCACTAGCCGCTTCCCGCCACAAAGACCCACCCCACTCCCCACGTTTCATGTCCCCGCATGAAAACCCTCCTCGCGCTCTTTATCTCCCTCGCTGCCGCAGCCGCTGCGGACCTGACATTGCTCGACGCGGGGAAATCGGACTACCAGATCGTTTTGCCGGATGCGCTGCCTTCACCAGCGTTGGACGACAGTCTCGTGCAGACGGCGCGACTGCTCCAAACGGCGTTTTTGGCGAACAAGGCCGAGGTCGCGGTCGTGCGGGAAAAGGAGCGGGATGCGGCGAAACCGGCGTTGATGCTCGGAAACACGCAGTTTGCGCAGAAGAACGGCCTCGACGTGACGAAGCTGCGGGATTGGAGCTTTGTGCATCGGGTGGTGGGCAAGGAGGTGATCATCGCGGGGCATGATCATCCCTCGAAGGCACCGACGGACAATGCGCGGCGGCCGAATTGGGATCGCGTGGGCACGGCAAAGGCGGCGGTGGACTTTGCGCGGCAGTTCATGGGCGTGCGCTTTTTGTATCCCGATCTGCCGGGCTACACGCCGGTGAGCGGCGCGGCGAAGATCGATCTGCTCGCGTCGCCCGCGATCGAGTTTCTGCCGATGCCGACGATGACGGTGCCGGAGTCGCTGAACGTGACCACCACACCGCTGCTGCGGGTGAACACGGCGCATCCGGCGGGTGCGTCGTTTTACGATCTCGCGCACCATCGCTTCCCGCGCGTGGACGAGCAGTTCGGTGGTCACACGTGGGAGCGGGCGGTGCCGGCGGAGTTGTTTGCGGAGCACCCGGAATACTTCGCGATGATCAGCGGCTCGCGTTTGAAGCCGGAGGGCAACGGGCAGTATTGCCTGTCGAATCCCGAGGTGCAGGAGCGCATCTACCGCGATCTCGCGGGCTTCTTCGACAAAGGCTACGACAGCGTCGATCTCGGCCAACCGGATGGTTTCCGCGAGTGTCAGTGCGAGAAGTGCGATGCGCTTTACGGCACGGGCAAAGACTGGTCGGAGAAGATCTGGATCTTCCACCGCGATGTCGCGCGGCGTTTGGAGAAGTCGCATCCGGGCAGGCAGGTGACGATGATGAGCTACATCCTCACCGCCGCGCCGCCGAAGAGCTTCAAAGC
>JAEUHN010000045.1 GCA_016795365.1 Verrucomicrobiaceae bacterium | reverse complement strand
CTCCTCGCCCGGCTTTTCAAAGAAGCGCACATACTCGAAATCGGCGAACGCAGGCAGTTTCGAGTCATCGATCTTCTCCTTGTCACTCCACGGCAGCTTCGCCCAGCCCACGGTGGTCAGCCAGATGCTCATCGCGTCGTGCTGGAAGCTTGTGGCGTTCATCACGCTGACCAATTGGCCATCGAAGTATTGCCGGATCTCCGTCGGCGTGAACTCACAGCCCAGCGTGTGGAAGCCCTTCGACAGATCCGGCGTCTTCACGCGCCTCCCGGCCAGGCCTTTGTGCTCGGGCGAGTGAATGTGCAGGTTTGTGCCATAGCTCGTCTGGTCTTTCGTGTCGTGCTCGCAGACATCGATCTCCTGGCGGTTGCCTTCGCTCTTGCCCGCGTTTTTCATCATCCAGAACGACACATGCCAGCCCTCGCCCGGCGGCGAGCGGAAGCGCGTCTCGTAGTAGCCATGCTTGAACTCCCGCTTCGAGATCACCCCGCCGCTCGTGTAGTCCAGCTTGCCCGCCTTTTCCTTCTTCAACGCGATGCGCAGCATGCCATCGGCCACACTCACGTTCCTCGCGACGTTCATCGACGCAAACCGCTCGCCCGTGCGCAGATTCCACTCCGCTTGGTTGAGCTCCGAGCCTTCAAACTCGTCTTGCCACGCGAGTTGGTAGCCTTGAGCGATTTCGGGTGGCAATTGAGGCACTTGAGCGTGCAATACGCCGGCGAGTAGAAGAAGTGCGGCAGCACCCGGACTGCGGCAGCCTGCTGCCGCTCGCCGTAGCCAGCCCTGCTGGCGGAAAGGCCGAGGAGCATTCCAAAGCCAGGAGACGCACCCGGCAGCAGGGCTGCCTCTCTCAAGCGGCAGCAGGCTGCCGCAGTCCAGGGCTTCGCCACTCATGGAGCCACCTCCTTGGTGGCCTCTTCCACATGCAGCACGGCATCATCAAAGATCACCGAACCGTTTTCGTCGCCTTGCGCATTCAGCAGCAACTCCAGATGAATGCCCTTGGTCCCCAGAGGAGGAATGGCGGTGATCGTGGCACGTTGAAACACACCCGGCTCCTCGCCCGCAAACTGAAAGTGCCGTGAGGCATAGGCGATCTGCCTGCCGCCTTCGCCAACGAACACCAGCTTCAGCACCGCAAACTGCTGCTGCCGCAACGGATCATCCTTCGGCTGCATCGCACGGGCGCTCGCGGTCACGACTCTGCCGCTGGCTTCATTCCAAAGTCGCTGCCGCGCATTCGGCCAGGAGCGATGTCCGAGGCTGCGGACGTGCAGCGAGCCATCCTCGATCTCCACATAGGGCGACTGCGTCTCCCAGGCATCCGCCTCGGACGAAAAGTCCGCGCCACGCAGCAGATTGGTGCCTTCAGCTCTCGGCGGCGAGGCCACATGCGGACGCATTTCGTTCACCACCTCGGAATGCAGCATCGTCACGCCTCGCGTGCGCACTTCCGCGGCCTGACCTTGATGCAGCACCGTGGACGACACCTTCACCTCGCCGCTCAGCACCGCCACACGCGTGCTTTCATCCGCACGAGCCTCGACGACGAACTCCGTGCCCAAATCAATGACGCGAGTTTGCGGCGTGCGCACCACGAGTCGCGACTCCGCCGTCGGGCAACGGCACAGCACCTTGCCCGATTCCACAAACAAGGCCGTCGCACTCTCAAACCGCATCACCACCGGCCCTTGCAGCATCACCACCGCGCCCAGCGAGGTCAAAAACTCGGCTTTGCCCTCCATCAGACGCAAAATGCCGCTCGGAGCCTCGCCCGCGTTCAGCCTCAGTTCGGTGCCTTCATCACTCCAGCGGGCATTTTCCGTGCTCAGCAGCTTCGCCATCGGCTTTTCGAGCTTGGAGGCCGGATTGAGCATCCAAATCAGCCCGAGCATGAAAACCACCGCCGCCGCCATTTTCAGCATCGGAGCCTTCCAGGCCCATTTCGGCCTCGAAACGACCACCGGCGGCTTTTCATCGCGCAGCGTCTCATCCGCCAAAAGAGCCGCATGCAGCTCCGCGAGGTCGAGATAGCGATTTCGGGCCTCCACGTCCGTTTCGATGCGTGCGGACAACTCCGCAGCCTCCTCCGGCGAGGCTTGACCATCCAGAAAGCGTTGAATCAGATCGTCGGTGTTCATGCGGGAGTGAGTTTCGCGTTGATGCAGTCCAGCAGGGCCGCGCGGAGCCGCTGCAAGGTCTTGTAAATGGCCTCCACGCTGCGCCCGTGCTGCCGGGCCAGCCCCTCGACCGTCTGCTCGTCAAAATAGTAGCCCGTGATGATCCCGCGCGACTGCTCCGGCAATCGCTCCAAGCATTCCCGCAGCGCCGCATCCCGCCGCTCGTTCATCGCTGCGCGTTCGTCCTGCGCCTCTTCGATCAATTCCGCCGCCCGCTCCGTCAGCACCGACCGCCGTGCGCCGCTGCGCAGAAAACGCCGCACCTGAATGCGAGCATAGCCAATCGCCCAGTTCGCAAAGGGCCGCGTCGCATCGTATTGATCAAACTGCTTCCACAGCGCCACCGCCGTCTCCTGCACGATGTCCCGCGCATCCGCCCGCTCCGGCACAAACACCATCACCGCACGCAAAATCTCCGGCTCATGTTCGAGCAGCAGGCGGGTAAATTGTTCATAGCGATCCGGTCCGGGCATGGTTGGGCATCCCTAGTCCACCCCAGCCGCCTATTTTGGACAAACTTTTTTAGGGCCGTGTCACCTTGAGATGCACAAACCTCCGTCCATTCGCTCCGGCGGGCATGGTGGCTTTCCATTGCTCGGTCACGCCGTTGTCGGAGCCGGGGACGAGGGCCTGGGTGACGCCAGCGGTGCTCCAAGTCGTGAAATCATCGCTCCATTCGACGGTGAAGGTCACGTCGGTGGCGGATTTGTTTTTGGTGTAGGTGAATTCGAGGTTGGAGCCGGTTTTCGCGGCGCTTTGAGGCACGGCGTCGTTGGCGGCGGGGTTCATTTTGGTCGCGTATTCGAGGAGGTTGGACACGCCGTCGTGGTCGCTGTCGTCGAGCGGGGCGGGTGTGAGGCCTTGCGCGATGGTCCAGGAGTCGAAGGGAGAGAGCACGATCACCTGGCTGAAGCCTGCGGAGGTGCTCGTGGCGTGGCTGGGGTCGCCGAGATACTGCGCGGTGAGGGTGTGGGTGCCGGCGGTGAGGGTGGAACGGGTGAGCGTGGCTTGGAAGCTGGCGTTCAAAGGGCTGGTGCCGATGGCGGTGGGGCCGTCGAAGAAGGTGACGCTGCCGGTGGGTGTGCCGCCGGTGACGGTGGCGGTGAAGGTGACGGCGCTGCCGGTCATCGCGGGCGTGCTGCTGCTCGTCACGGCGGTGGTGGTGGGAATGAGCTGCACATTCAGCACGCCGAGGCCGGTGCTGGTGAACCAAGTGTCGCTCTTGTTCGCGGCGGATGAGGCATTCGAGCCGTAGGTGCCGGCGGGCTGGAGCACGCCACCGAGCGTGAGCGAGGCGATGAAGCGGGTGCCGGTGTAGTTGAGGTTCGCTTTGCCACCAGTGGCAATGCTGATCGCGCCGGGGCCGACAGCGGCTGCGGCGGAGTAGCGCAGCGTGCCGGCCTGGATGGTTGTGGGGCCGGTGTAGCTGTTCGTGCCGGTCAGCGTCCACTGCGTGGTGCCGGTGGTCGTGAAGCCACCGGTGCCGCTGATGTTGCCGGTGATTCGAAAACCGCCCGAGGTGCCAAAACTGAACGTGGTGATGCCATTCAGCGTCACCGGCCCGGCGAGCAGACTTTCGAAGCTGTTGCCCGTGACGACCGTGGCGCTGTTGAGCGTGACGCTGTTGTTAAAGAAGCTGCGGTTCGTATGGAGCGTTGCCTCGCTGTTCACGGTTATGGGGCCGGTGCCGAAGTGTGGCGTCGCACTGCCCGAGCCTGCGGGAAAGGTCACGGTGCCTGCATTCAGCACGGTGCCGCCGGTGTAGGTGTTGGTGAAGTTCGAGAGCGTGAGCGTGCCAGCGTTGCTTTTGGTGAATCCGCCAGCACCGGAGATGACGCTGGAGATCGTCACATTGCCGCCGCTGGTGCCGCCGAAGGTCGTCATGGCATTCAGCGTGAGCGGTGCGCTGATCGTGACGGCACTGGCGCTGTTTTGATTGAACTGCGGCAGGATGGGACCGTTCGCGGTGAAGTTGAAACTGTTCGTGCCCGCGAGCGTGACCGTGCCTGCGACATTGAGTTGATTGAGCACGAAGCCGCCACTCACATCTTGCGTGGCCGTGTAGGTGCCCGTTTTGCTCACCGACATGCGGTAAAAAGGCTGACCGCTCGCGTTCGGCACCGATGTGGCACCGGCGGCGTTGTTCCAAGTCGTCGCGCCGCTCCAGTTCGCCGATGCGGCGGTGGCCCAGTAGAAATCGACAGGCGTGCCAGCCCAGATGGCGATGGAAACGGTGGCCGGTGTGGAACTGGCGGTGCCGTTGTTGACGAGGAAGGTGAAGCTGTCGGTGCCGTTGAAGTTCGTCGTCGGTGTGTAGGTCAGATTCGGCGCGGTGCCGCTGAGCGTGCCATTCGCGGGCGGCGTGACGATCGAGTAGGTCAGCGTGCCGCCGCTGCCGGTGAGCGTGACGGGCTGCGAGGTGTTTTGGATCATCGTCACGCTTTGATCATGCGCATACGCAGTTCGGTTCGTGACGCCGCTGCCATCAAAGAGCCACTCGGTGGCGATGGGCAGGCCATTCGCACCCGCGAACGATGGACCGGTCCACTTCAGCTTTGCCACAGCGGATCCGGTGTTTTCATAATACTCGAGCTGCACGTCAACCATCTGCCCGGCGGTGAGGTTCACCGGCGTGCCGTCCTTCCAGCTCGTCGCCTGATCGGCGTAGTCGTCGATCACGAGCACGCCATTGATGTAAAGACGCACGCCGTCGCTGTTGAGCGTGGAGAAGGTGTAGCTCGCCGTTTCCGGCACGAGCAGCAGACCGCTCCAGCGCACGCTGAAGGTGTCCGCGCCGATGGACGCATCGGGCGAGCCGGTGCCCCAGTCGAAGTTCACCTGTGCATCGGTGCGTGTGAGCTTAAGATTGGTGAAGTCCACATTGTCAAAATACTCGCCCTTCAATCCCGTGCCCGCCGTGCCGACGATGATGCTCACCGTCCCTAGTTCCGACGTGGTGAGATCATCCATGACCTGGAAGGTGAAGAAGTCCGGGCCGGTGTAGCCCGCATCAGGCGTGTAGATCAGGTTCGGCGCGGTGCCTGTGAGCGTGCCATGCAAAGGCGCGATCACATTGCCAAACGTCACCGCCGTGCGTGGCGAGGCACCGCTGAGCGTGATGGACCTCGCGCCCGTGGTGGCGACTACTTGGGAGTTCGCCACCGCGAAGCCCAGAGCCTGCGTTGGAGCCGTGATCGCGTTGTCGATGGACGCGATGGAATTGACGAGCGTCGTGTATTGCGAGGAAAGCGGGTCCCAGGTGCCGAGATAGCTTCGCAGCGTGGGCAGCGTCCACCGCGAGGCATCGCCATAGGCCACTAGCGCATTCAGACCGGGCACCTGAAAGCCGCTCGCATTCCAACCGAAACCCGTGGGGATCTCCTGCATCGCGAGCGCGAGCGGGATGCCCTCGCGGATCTTGTATTTGGCCAGCGTCGCGATGCCGGAGCCGCGTGGATTCATGCTCCACATCGTGTCCGCCTGGCTCTCGGACTCGATGACCTCGACGAGATCAGGAATGAGCGCCTGCACATCCGCGAGCGTGAGCCGGTCATTGCAAAACTTCGCGGGGCCGAAGCGGGCCTTTGAATCCGGTTGCTTCAGTCCCACCTTCAGCGCGGGATACAGCAGGTTCTTTGGCGCATTGATCGTGTAGGTGGCGATGTTCGTGCCGCCATACACCGCATCGCCAAACAGCGCGAAGCCGAGGTAGCCGTTGCAGATTTGAATCGGGTCGCTCCAGTCGATCACGTCGGGATTGGTCGCGTTCGCGGCAAAGGCTGCGAGCATCGCGTCACGCTGCGTGCTCGCCGTGGCCGCATCGTAGCTGCGCAGGGCGCTCGCAGCCTTCGCACGCACCCACAGGTCCGGGTCGTAGAGCCGCTGCGTGATCAAAGGCAGTGCCGTGGCATTTTTCAGCAAACCCAGCACCTGGCACGCGCCCATGCGGCCGTTCGCATTCGCGCCGGTGAGCATGGCGAGCAGCGTGTTCACCTCCGCGACAGTCAGCGTGCGCTTTGCCAGCTCGATGGCGGCATAGTTGCGCACTACGGGATCAAACTCGCTCACGGCGGCGATCAACTGCGTCGTCGTCAGGCCCGCCGCGTCGAGATTGAAGGTCGCGGCGGTGATGGCGTTCGACACCTTCGCGGCATCAAGCGTGTTCGCCGGAATCGCACTCTTGCCGGTGATGTGGATGCGTTGCAGCGGCAGTCCGTAAGTCAGGATGTAGGTCGCCGTCGGGTTCATCGAGTAGTAGCCGCTCGTGCCCAGATACGTGCCGTCCGCAGTCTTGCCCGCGCCGTATTGTTCGGCTCCATCATAGACAAATGAGCCGTCCGTGCGCCGCTCCAGATCGAGATGCCAGCGGATCGGTTTCATGTATTCCGCCAGAGCCAGCGCTCCGCCCATGTGCGCCCCCATCGCACCCCACAGATAGCTGAAGCCCTGGCCTGTGTGCCCATATTCACGACCGAGGAAACCGGCCACGCTCATCCTCGCGAAGTATTCCGTCTCCACTGTGCGAGTGGCCTGCAAACCGAACAACACCGCGCACAACGGATCTTTGCCATTCGACGAATGACCGTCCATGAACGGCTCATGCTCGCCATACGGGATCGGCCCCTTGTTCACGAACCACGCGAAGAAGTCCGAGCCGCGCTGGATCGCCGGATCGATCTCCGGATCAAGCGACACGCCAGCCGCTTGCAGCGCCTTTTTGCCCAAAACGATCGCGATGACCGCCGGCAGGCCCGCCTGGTTCACCGGACCATACGGCCCCACCGTGCCGTGAAAACTGCCGTCGGCATTTCGCAGCGATCCCGCATGGCCGTAGGTGCCGTAGCGGCTCTGCACCTTCGCCAGCGCCACGATGTAATTGTTCATGCCCGTGACCACATTCGCATCGCCTGTGCTCAGGTAATACTCGCTGAGAAACACGCCGATGTAACCCCAGCTCCACGTGCTCACCGCCGCAAAGTTCGGCGTCGTCGCCGCCAGCGCCCGCGCATAGGTTTGCAGCCGCGTCTGCACCGTCGTGTAGTTCGGATCGCCCGGTGCCACGCCCGCGAGGAGCGCCAGCCCGTTGATCGCACCCGCCCAGTCGTTCGTGAGGAAGTTCGAGTTCGCCAAAAGCTGGCTCACCAGCGCATTGCGAGCGTTTGCCAGGATTAGCGCCGACTTCGGGCAGTTGTAAGGCGCGGTGGCCGTGTAATCGCCCATGATCGTCATCGGGATGTTCACGTCCGTCGTCACGCCCGCACGCCAGCGCTTCACCCGCAGCGATCCCGCACCCGACTTCTCTGATTCCGTGATCGCCGCACCAAACGCCTTCCGCGCATCACTCGTGAACAGCGGCACCGTGCCGCTGTCGCCCGCCATCGCGCCGAGAATCACATCATCCACCGCCAGCACTGCATTTCCCGGCGCACTCGCCACCGTCACGAGAATCTGCCGGCTTTGCACCGTGATCGTGCCGTCCGCGCCATTTCCCCCGCCGATGTAAATCCATCCACGCAGCCCTGTCGGCCCCAGATTGTAAGTCTCGGTGTAAAGCGGCGAACTGTTCGTGTCCGTCTTCAGCGTCGCAATCGCCCCTGCGAGGGTCAGATCCGGATTCGGCGAAAAAGCCCGCGCCAGCCCGGCCATCGCCAGCAGCATCCAAACGAGGATTGGAGACAAAAGAGAAGATTTCATGGCTTACGGCCGGAGCAGAGACAAGACTGTTCTGCGGCGAATTCTGGCCGACAGCCAATGGGGATCGCAAGCGACATTCTATTTTCTGCCCCCATTTGCTGTCAGCTTCATTTGCGTTCTGTCTTTGATGAACTGGAGGTTGATGACGGCACGAGCTGAATCACGATCTCCACCGGCGTGCCGATGCCCGGCGTCGTGTCTCCGTTCACGTTCCAAAGATGGTCATTGTCGTGCCCCTGGCGTGGATTGTTGATCAGCGCCGACGGACTCGTCACCAGCGCCACCAGATTGCCCTCCGTCTGCGCCAGAAAGCGCCCCTCGTGAACCATCGACCCATTGTAAGTCCACGCCCCGTGCTCCACCGGCTGCTTCACCGACTCACGGAACAGCCAGTCCTCAATCGAGGCCGACTTCTCCACGTCCTTCTCCTTCCATTTCACGCGAATCAGCACCGCATCCCCCATCAGCTTCGGTGCCGTGCGAAAATACCGCGCATCCAACTGCGCCGGCGGAGCCTCTGCCACCACCGCGCCGCCCTTCGCCCCGAGCAGCAGCATCGCCACATGAATGTCCGTCGCCTCCACCTCCGTCACCAGCAGGCTCTCATGCACCGAGCCCTTCGAATGCACCACCAGGTATTCCAGCAGCCCGCGCTTCATGTTCAGCGTCCCCGCGAACGAAATGCTCATCGCCTTCTGATCCAGCCGCACTTTCCCCACCTCATAAACCCCCGGCGAAACCTGCCTCACCACCGGCTTCGAAGGCAGCGCGGGCGCATCGGCACCTTCAACCCGCCCGGCCACCAAGGCTGCACAGAAGCAGCAACGCAAGATCATATGGGAGAATGGAAGTGGCATGAAGAAAAGGCAGACTGGAGACGATCACGGACGCGTGACCCTTAGATGCACGAAGCGCTTCGTGACGCCGGTCCCCGCAGGCACGGTGACCTTGATCTGCTGGGTCACACCGTTGTCACTGAGGATCGTCGGCGCACTAACGCCGGCGATGCTCCAGTCACTGAGCAAGGTGTCGCTCCACTCGACGATGAAGGTCACATCGGTGGCCGACTTGTTTTTGGTGTAAACGAAGTCGATCACGCTGCCGTTCTTCGCTGCGGACTGGGGCACCACATCGCTGGCAGCGGTGTTCATCTTCGTCGCATACTCCATGAGGTTGCTCACGCCGTCGCCGTCGATGTCGGCGGTGTCGAGACCGTTGCCGCTGTCGAGCACGCTGCCGTAGTTGGCGAAGCGCCATTGCTCGATGGGCGTGGTGATGAGCGTGAGGACGATGTCGTTGCCGGTGCCGGAGTTGTAGTTGATGCGGAAGGTGTAGCCGTCGGCGTTCACAAAGGTGCTGTTCTCGGCTTTGCCGGTGAAGGTGGTTGCCGTGGTCGTTGTGCCGGCCTTGTCGAGAATGCGGAAGGTGCTGCCGGGGGCGAGGTTCGGGCCGCAGACGACATCGAGCGCGCCGCCGAGTGTGACAGTGCCGCTGACGACGAGCTGATCGAACTGCGTGCCTGCGGTGCTGCCGTTGAGGCGGACTCGGAGAGTGCCGCCAGCGTTCAGACTGAAGTTGCCGCCGATGGTGCGTAGGCTTGTGGTCGTGCCCGGTGCATCCAGACCGCCGCTCTGGACGGTGACATTGACGGTGGTGCTGCCGGGATGAATGAGCACACCACCATTGCCTACGGTCACGTTCGACACATGCGTGTCGGCGATGATGAGCGTGCCTGCGCTCACGGTCGTTGCGCCAGTGTAAGTGTTGGCTCCAGTGAGCGTGACGGTGCCAGCGCCGACCTTCGTGAGCGTGTTCGATCCGCCGGTGATGCCGGGGTTGATGATGAGGTCGCCCGCCCCGCCGATGCTGCTCGCGGCTCCGAGGATGAAGGCGGAGAGATTCGCGGTGGCGGCGGTGCCGGTGCCGCTGCTGAAGGTCACGCTCGGGGCGCTGGTGTAGCCGCTGCCGGGATTCGTGACCTGGATGCCTGCGACGACGAAGTTGGTCGCGTTGCCAGTGCCGGTGGGATTCGTGCCAGCGGTGGTGATGGTGCCGCCGCTGAAGGCGATCGTCGGCGCGGAAGTGTAGCCGGTGCCAGCATTCGTGATCGTGATGCCAGTGACGACGCCGCTCGTCAAAACAGCCGTCGCGGTGGCTCCGGTGCCGCCACCTCCGCTGATGGTCACGGTGGGTGCGGCGGAATATTGCGTCGTGCCGCCTGCGATGGTGAAACTGGCCGCGCTGAGGCCCAAAGTGGCCACGGCGGTCGCATTGCCGCTGAGAATGACATCTGGCACCGTGCTGTGCACACCGCCTGCAGTGGTGCTGATCGACGCAACCATGCCTGCGGCGATGCTGGCCGCTGTGGTGCTGTTATTGACCAAAGCCCCACCACTACCAATGCCGGTGCCTCTGACCGTGATTGCCTCGTTGATGCCTTGCTGGCCGTTGAGGTCCACAGTGGCACCGGAGGTGATGCTGGTAGCTCCTGCGGTGTTTCCGAACTGCCATCCGCCGCTGCCGAGCGCATTCGGGTGACCGAGTTTGAGTGTTCCAGCGCTCACCGTGGTCGTGCCGGAGTGCGAGTTGTTGCCCGCCAGCGTCCAAATGCTTGCGCCTTGCTTATTCACGCTACTCAACGAATTCACGCCGCTGCCGTTGCTGATGACGCTGGTGACGATTCCCGTGCCTGGGCCATCGAGAAGCAGATTTCGGCCGGTGGCGATGGGAGCGATGGGGCCGCTCAACGTGAGCGTTCCGGCATTCGTGAGGATTTTGGTGTCGCCACCGCCGCCAGTGAGGTTGATGGGGCCGAAGATCGTGTTGTCGCCTGCTTCATTGATGATGGCTCCGGTGGCGCTGCTGGTGTTGTAGCTGATCGTCGCGGGCAGCTCGATGGGATCGCTGCTGCCGTCGAGATTGAGGTGTGGAGCACCGCTGGTGCCGTTGCTGAGCGAGACGGTCTTCGTGCCATCGCCGAGCGCGGTGCTGTTCGTGATGCGCAAGGTGCCGCCGCTGACATTCACGCCGCCGTCGAAGGTGTTCGTGCCGCTGAAGACGACGGTGCCTGCATTGATCAGGCAATCAATCTGCACGCCGCCGGTGCCGGTGATGGCGTTTGGCACGGTGAGCGTGCCGGTGCGGTCAAAGCGCAGCGTGCCGTTGTTGATCACATCACCGGTGCCGAGGCTGCCGGTGGCTCCATCGTTGCCGATTTGCAGCGTGCCAGCACTGATCGTGGTATCGCCGGTGTAGCTGTTCGTGCCTGCGAGCACGAGTTTGCTGAAGGTGCCTGTGCGCGTGATGCCGCCCGAGCCAGTGACATCGCCATTGAAGATGAAAATGCCGCTGTTGGTGCCATTGAAGGTCGTATCCGCACCGAGCACGAGAGGCGTGTTGATGTTGTAAGTGAGAACGTTGGGCGAACTGCCGCCCACACCCGCGAGATTGACCGTGGGCAGCGTGGTGCCGTTGTTCAGAAGCTGGAAGGTGCCGCCGCTGATCGTCGCCGTGCTCACGCCGCTGGCGGTGCCTGCGAGCGTGAGATTGTTCATCTGGAAAACGCCCGCGATGTCATTCGTGGCCGTCGCGGTGACTCCGGTGAGCGTCTGGCCGGTGAAGAACTGCACGGAAGCTCCTCGCGTTCCTGTGGGCGAGGCTCCGCTTTGCCAATTCGTGCCGGTGGACCAGTTTCCGCTCGTGGTGCTCGTCCAGACGTAGTTCACCGGGGCCGCGGAGAGCGAAATCGTTGCCGTGGTGCTCAGGCCGCCGAAGTGCCGTGCGGTCATGCCATTCGCGAGTGAGGCGATCTGCGTGGCATCGAGCACCGCCTTGCTCAGCATCAAATCATCGAGCCCGCCGTCAAACCAGCGCTGAGGCGCGGCCGTGGTGCTGGCGTGACCGCCGAAGACGAGCGGGTTGGTTTGATTCAAAGCCAGCGTGAAGGCCGAATCGGTGCCCACGAGCGTGCCGTTGATGTAAAGGCTGAGCGAGGTGCCATTGCGCACGACGGCGAAGTGATACCAAGTGCCCGCGGCGATGCTGGTCTGCGCGATGTCCACGTCGAATGCTGCGCCGACGGCATTGAAGTGCTGCAAACGCACCGTCGTGGCACCTGCGGGGCAGTTCAGATACAGTTCGTCATTGCTGCCAAAGCCGTCGCCATCGCTGATGTGCCAGACCATGTCGTCATTCGTTGTGTCGCGGCGCTTGAACCAGCCTGCGACAGTCCAGTTCGCGACGTTCCAATCGAGTTCCGTCGCGGTGATCACCCGCTGCACTCGTGCACCGGTGGTGGTGTTCTCGACGACATCAATGGATCTCGCGCCCTGCTGCGCCAGTGCGGCCGGTTTGTCCGTAGCGAGGCTGTAAGTGCCCGTGCTCGCAAAATCGATCGTGCCATCGCGGCCTTTGCCCGAGGCATCCACGGCCACATTCGTCGCGGTGCCGTCCGGCAGGTCGAAATCCCACACCAGCATCGTGTCCGCATTTCCACCGGCATCGGTGGCGGTGAAGGTGAAGCTCGGCACGCCCGTGTAGCCTGGCGTGGGTGTGAAACGTGCGGTGAAGCCATCGGCGAGCAGCGTGACGGTTCCATTCACCGCGTTCGCCACGGTGAAAAGCATCTGCGCACTCGGTGTCGAGTCATCCGTGATGTAGTTGCGCAAATCGATGTCCACCGGGTTCTCGCCATTGCTCGTGGCGACCCCATTCACGGCCACCGGCGCATCATTCGTGGCGCTGATGTTCCAAGTGTTGAGCGCGGTGATCGTCGGCAGCGTCGTGGGGATCGGATCAGCCGTTTGCAAAGGCACGAACCACACCGCGAGCGTCGTGTTCGTGACGTTCGTGAGATTGATCGCGAGCTTCTTGTGGCCGGTGTTCGCGTTCTGCGCCGGACTCGTCACCGGATTCGCCGAACCGGGCAGCGGCACCGCATCCATGATCTGGAAAGTGCCGCCGCCGCTCACGATTTTGCACCAGAGACGCTCCACACCGCGAGTCATCATCGCGCTGGTGCCATCGGGATCGATCACGACGCTCGTGGCCGGATAGGTGTAATGCGCGAACCACCACACCGTCTTGCCGGTGGCCGATTGAATCTCATCCTGCACGAGCACTTGATTGCGTGCACCCATGAGCCGCGTGCCACGCCACACCTTGCTCATGCCGCTGTAAACGGGCGTGAGATCATGAATCGCGAACGAACCGCTGCCGCCGGGCTCGGTTTGATACGCGATCAGCGGCGCGACCGCATTCAGCACCATGCCCGCGGTTCCGTCGGGGTTGATCGCGAGCGTGTTCTGGCCCTCGGGCCGCATGCGGTAGTAGTCCCAGCGATCCACGCCCGACGCATTCGAGGTGCCGCTGAAGTAATTGGGCAGCGCGTAGTTGTCGCTGCCGAGATCGTGAAACCAGCGCGTGCCGAGCGCATCGAGCACAAAGGTGCCCGCATCGAGATTGCCATGATCCGCGCCCATTTGCCCCGCCTTCACGCCGACGAAGGTCGCTCGCGAGTCATTCCATTTGCCGCGCATCGTCACCATCTCCTGCGACTCGAACGCGGTGCCTTCCTCGCCGTGGAAAGCCATGTCCGGCTGCTGCGCGCTGCTCGCCGGCGTGGTCGAGCTTTCATTCCACCACAGCGCATCGAGCGCACCGCCGCTGCCTTGATTGTTCCACCAATCATACACCGGCTGGCCATAGCGACGCGCCAGCCACTGAAACACCGGGCCGCGCGAGGCACCACCCGCGCCGGAGTCCGCGTAATTGAAGATCACATTCGACGTGCCGAGCGAAAGGATCGGCGCAAAGCCGGACTCGGAGACGTTTTGCGTGTTGCTGAGGCCAAAATCACTGCCGAGCACCCACTCCAGCGCCGCGAGCATGCGGATGCCATATTCCGTCGTGTAACCCCAGTAGCCCGGGCCTTCATACCACGCGCCGTTGTCGGTGGTGAAGTGCTTCCAGCAAGGACGTGTCGAGTTGATGGAGCGATTGAGGATGTTTTCCACCAGCGCCTCGCTTTCCGTGCCCAGCGCCAGCGCCCCCATCGTCAAACCGCCGGTGCAGACCTGGTTCCAGTTGTTGCCATCGCCTTGCGACCAGCCCACGTTCGAGGTGAACTGCGAGAGGCCCGGATTGAGACCTTTGTTGATGATCGCGTTGCGGATCGTTGTACGCCGCGCGGTGTCCCAGTAGTGGTAAAACCAGTCGTAGCCGATCGCGCACGCGTGCGTCATCTCCGCGACATCGAGGAAGTGACTCGGATTCCAATTCGGGAAGAGCGTGTTGTCCGCCACGGTGTTCAGCTCCGTCCACGCCCGCTCCGCATACTGCGCATCGCCCGTCATCCACCAAGCGAGTGCCAGTTTATACATGCGATCCTTCACCGTGCGCGATTCGCTCAGAATGGTGCTGCGCACATCCGGCGCATAGACCACGGGCGCTTGAGTGAGGATCGTGTTCGCGGAGCTGATCGTGCTCGTCGCCCACGTTTTCGCCTGCGACGCCGTGGGGCTCAAATAGGCCGCTTTGAGCTTCGCGAAGCGTTCCGCAGTCGCAAACAAGCGCGGATGCTCCTGCGCCATCGTGTTGAGTAGATTCGCTTCCGTCGGTTGCGTCGTCGTCGTGCCCGGTTGCGCCAGCGCCGAGCCCGGAATCACCGAAAACACCGAGTCGCCCGGCTTTTTCCAGCCCACGCTCCAATGATCCGTGCCCGTGTTCTCCTTGTGCAGCAGTTCCACATAATACCGCACGCCCTGCGTCAACGTCCGCGCCGTCGAAGGCGTGCCCCAAGCACGAAAAGCCGTCGCGCTGCTCACACTCGCCGCGAGTGACTTGTTCGCGCTCGTCGCATCCGTGCTCACATAAAGCTCCACCACCTCATCACCACTCACCGCGAAGGTGTAACTCCCCGTCACCGGCGGCACGATGAAACCCGTCACGCGCGTGCCATACGAATCCGCCCAATCCTGCGCCAGACACTCAAACGACGTGATGAACTCGCGACCGCCGGGCTTGCCCGGATAGTTCGCGTTCGACGTGATCGACGAAATCGCCCCGCCCGTGATGCCGCTCCAATGTTCCTTCAACACCGAGCCACCCACCTTGTCCACGCGAGCCGGATACAGCCGCGAAGTCGGAATCACCTCCCGCGCCCGCGATGCGCTCGACCATTCCAGCTTCACCGAAGCGCCGCCTGATTGCTGGATGAACTCCAGCCGGATGTTCACGCGTTTCCCCGCCTCCAAAGTGACCTGCCCGCGCATTTCGGTCGGCGTGGTGAAAAAGGTGCGACTCGCGATCATCTGATCATTCACCCAAAGCCGCGCCCCATCATCCGCCGTGACATAAAACGTGTAGAGCCCCGAAAACTCCGGCTCGATCTGCCCCGACCACGCCACCGAATACGAAGTCGCCGCCGTGATCGCCGTGCCCGAAGGAATCATCGTGCTGAAATTGAAATTCACCGTCGCATCCGTCCGCGTCGTCTTCAGCGTGGTGAAGGTGGCGGTGTCGTAATACTGGCCGGTGAGGCCCGTCCCTGAGCCGGATTGGGCGAGGAGAGAAGCGGTGCCTAACAAGACAAGAGCGAGGAATCGAAGCATGGGGTGACGTGGTGGCAGGCAGACATTCCCATGAGCGGGAACGTTCGTTTCTAGCGGAAGCGCCCGATATAAGGAAGCCTGAAACCGCGCGGCACGGCGGCATTCCCAAACATTTTCGTATTGCTTCCCGGCGCAAGAATACTTGCCAGGCCTGCTTTAATCAGAGCATGTTTCGCTACCTCCTTCCGCTCCTCGCGCTTGCCACGTTTAGCTTGGGTCAAAACGTCAATCCCGACGATGTCGCTGGCAACGACGCCGTGCGCGAGATCATGAAGAACCGTCCGGGTCGTGGGGTGATGCGCGATGACACACCGCCGAAGACGCCAGACGAGTCGCTGAAGGTCTTTCAGCATCGCAGCGACATCGCGATTGATCTCATCGCGCACGAGCCGGCGGTGACGCAGCCGCTTTATATCTCGTTCGACTCTCGGGGTCGCATGTGGGTCATGCAGTATCGGCAGTATCAATTCCCGGCAGGCCTGAAAGTGATGAGCTATGACCAACATCTCCGCGCGAAGTTCGACAAGGTGCCCGAGCCGCCGCCGCATGGTGTCAAAGGTGCCGACGTGGTGACCGTGCACGAGGACACGGACGGCGATGGTTTATATGACAAGACCAAAGTGGTGATCGACGGCCTGAACATCGCCACTGCGGCGATCAAAGGCGCGGGTGGCATCTGGGTGATGAATGCGCCGTATCTCTTGTTCTATCCCGACGCTAATGACGACGACATTCCCGATGGCGATCCGAGCGTGGAGTTGAGTGGCTTCGGCATCGAGGACACGCACAGCGTCGCGACCAGCCTGCAATGGGGGCCTGATGGCTGGCTCTACGGCGCGACCGGCAGCACGACGACGGGCGATGTGAGCAGCGCGACGACAAAGCACGTCAAATGGGAAGGTCAGCACATCTGGCGATTCCATCCGGTGAAGAAGACCTTCCAAATTTATGCCGAAGGCGGCGGCAACACCATGAGCCTGGACATCGATAGCAAAGGTCGTGTCTTCTCTGGCACGAATGCTGGCAGCCGTGGCATGCACTACGAACTCGGCAGCTACGGCGTGAAGGGCTGGGGCAAGCATGGTCCGCCGATGAATCCGTATGCGTTCGAGTTCTTCGATCACATGAAGCACACGGGCGACAACAAGCGCTTCACGCAAGCCTTCACGATCTATGAAGGCGGCTTGCTCGGCTCGAACTACGAGGGCCGCATCATCGGGCCGAACTCGCTGCACAACCTCGTCTATGTCAGCGACATCATCTTCGATGGCAGCGCCGCGACGACGAAGGATCGGGAGAATCTCATCACCACCACGGATCGCTGGTTCCGTCCGGTCGGCATCGCGTGCGGGCCTGATGGCTGTGTTTACATGGCGGACTGGTATGACACGCGGCTCAGCCATGTGAGCCCGATTGATGACTGGTCAAAGAAGGACGGTCGAATCTATCGCATCCGACCTGCGAGCGGCGCACCGGTGCTCAAGCCATTCGATCTGCACAAGGCTCCAGCGGAGGAGTTGTTCGGCTACTTGGCGCACCAGAACGAATGGTTCCGAAAGCAAGCCGAGCTGGAGATCGGCTGGCGTAAGTTGCACGAACTCACGCCGAAGCTGAAGGCGATGGCCTTGAAGCAAGACGAGCCGCACGCGCTGGATGCGATGTTCGCGCTGCATCAGCTTGGTGATCTCGATGACGAAACCAACACCGCCTTGATGCACCACGCCGATCCGTATGTGCGTCGCTGGGCGGTGCGTCACACGGTGGTGGAGATGAAGAGCGCGATGGCCGAGTTGCCCAAACTTGCTGCCAGCGAGAAGCATCCCGAGGTGCAAACGATGCTCGCGGCAGCGGCGAAGCGTCTGCCCGCGACGACCGCGATGCCGATCTTCAAAGCCCTGCTGCCCACGAGCGATGCGCGCTTGCAGACGATGCTCTGGTGGCTGCTCGAATCGAAGTGCGAATCGGATCGCGATCTCGTGCTCGAAGTCTTCGGCGACAAAGACGTGTGGTCGCATCCCGTGTGCAAGACCAAGCTGCTCAACTACCTCGGCAAACGCTGGGCGATGCCGGGTGGCGAACTGAACTTCCAGTCCTGCACGAAGCTGCTCGCGATGGCTCCGGACAACGACGCGCGCGGTCTGGTGATCGCCGGCATCGCAGCGGCTTTTGAAGGCGCAGAGATGCCCAAGCTGCCCGACGAGTTGAGCAAGGCGCTCGCCGACTACATGAAGCAGCAAGGCGGCGGCGATCTCACACTCGCGTTGCGCAGTGGTGACAAGGCTGCGCTGAAGGAAGCGCTCGCGACGGTGGCGAACAAGTCACGCCCCTCTGCGAAGCGTGCGGCACTCGCGCTCACGCTGGCCGAACTGGGCAAAAAAGAAGTGCTCGACGCGATCGCACCCGTGTTCAGCGCCGGTGGCAACGAGTCGCTCAAACGCGCCCTGCTTCCTGCCGTGGCGAAATTTGATGACCACAAACTCATCAACGTGATGCTTGATGGCTGGGAGCAACGCATGGCGGGTGAGAAGTCACTGCGCGAAGCTGCGCTGCGCATGATGGCGGGTCGCAAGGAGTGGGCGAAGATGCTGCTGGCGAAAGTCGATGCCTGGCAGATTCCCGCGAAGCACTTCACGCCTGACATTGTCCGCCAGCTCTCGTCCTTCAATGACGAGGCGATCAACGCCACGATCGAAAAGCACTGGAAAGGCATGCTCGCCGTGGCCCCTACCGAGGAGATTGTGAAGGAAGCGACGCGCATCAAGACAGTGCTCAAAGGCGGAACCGGCGACGCAACCAAGGGCAAGATGATCTTCACCCAGCGCTGCGCTGTCTGTCACAAGCTATTCGGTGAAGGGAACGTGATCGGCCCCGAACTCACTGGCTACGACCGCAGCAATCTCGAGTTCTGGCTCAGCAACATCCTCACTCCTAGCTTGGAGATCCGCGAGGGCTTCGGTGCCTACATGGTGGAACTGAACAACGGCCAGATTCTCACCGGCATGATGGCCGCGCAGGATGCGAAAACGATCTCGCTGCGCGATGTGGCGAACCAGATCACGAAGATCAATCAGACGGACATCAAGAAGCAAACCGCGTCCCCCATGTCACTCATGCCACCGGGACTGTTGATGGGCGTCTCCGATGCTGACCTTCGTGACTTCTTCGCTTACTTGATGAAGGTGGAGTAGCGAAGTCTTCCACCAGGCGAGGAAGCAAGTTCACTCCTCCGACATCATCGCGCGCAGGCCTGAGATGAAGCTCTTGTTTTGCTCGGCGGTCTTGGGGGCTTTCGACTCCTTGGCGTAGTCGCGCTCTTCGATGTATTTGCGATCCAGCTCCTTGAGGAAGGGACTGGGCAATTGCGCGATGCGCTCGCCATATTTCAAGCGCCAGCGCACGTAGCTGAGGGTGAGTTTTTGCCTTGCACGAGTGATGCCCACGTAGAACAGACGACGCTCTTCATCGACGCGACCTTCGTCCCAACTGCGCTTGTGCGGAAGCAGTCCGTTCTCGACGCCTGGCAGATAGACCACGGGGAACTCCAGCCCTTTGCTGGCGTGCATGGTGATGAGGCAGACGCCCGACTTCTTGGTGATGTCGTCCTTGTCCCGGTCTTCGCGTTCATCATTGAGGCTGATCTCATCGAGGAATCCGGCAAGACCCTCCTTACTGCTGCGCTCATGGTAGCCGTTGAGCTGATCGACCAGACTCTTGAGGCCGTTCTCCCAGGCGATGAATTCGTCGGGCTCTTTCGCCTGCTTTTTCAGGAAGTCGATATACCCGCTCTCGACCATGAGCTGCTCGGTCATTTTGCCCAGATGCACATGGGGGCTGCGAGCGGCTTCGGCATACTTGTTGAGCAAGTCGATGAAGTTGCGAATCGAGTTCCTGGTCTTTTCCGGCATACGCCTCTGGAAGTCGGGATTGCACAGGACCACGAAAATGCTGCACCCGCGCTGAATGCTCTCCTCACGGGCCAACTCGGCCGTGGTATTGCCAATGCCGCGAGTGGGTGTGTTGAGAATGCGAAGGAGGTTGATGTCGTCGTGCGGATTGTGCAGCACGGTGAGGTAGGCGCAGATGTCCTTGATCTCGCGACGGTCGAAGAAGCTGCGGGCACCGATGACACGATAAGGAATGCGACGTTGCCTGAACTGCTGCTCCAGGATGCGACTTTGATCATTGGTGCGGAAGAGCACGGCGAAGTCCTCAAACGGCGTCTTGTCCTGGAAATGCGCCTTCTCGATCTCGCGCCCGATCATTTCGGACTCTTCCTTGTCATCGTTGGTGATGAGCAGGCGGACAAAGTCGTTGCCGGGGTTCTTGCTCCAGAGCGTCTTGGGGCGGCGTCCGGCGTTGTTCTTGATCAGGCTGTTGGCCGTGTGAAGGATCGGCGTGGTGGAGCGGTAGTTTTCCTCCAGCTTGATGACGTGCGGATCGGGGAAGAAGCGCTCGAACTCCAGGATGTTGGTGATGTCTGCACCTCGCCAGCCATAGATGGACTGATCGTCATCGCCCACGACGCACACATTGTAAGGAGGCCCCACGATGGCATTCAAAAGACGCATCTGGAGCGAGTTGGTGTCCTGGAATTCATCCACCATCACGTGCGTGTGCCGATAGCGAATGAGATCACGGATGTCCTCGTGCTCCTCGAGCAACTGCACGCCGAGGATGAGGAGGTCATCGAAATCCATCGCGTTCAGAGCGCGCATCTCGCTCTGGTAGGCCTCCATGATCGCGGCCTCGGTGTTCTCCTTCGGATCGCCCAGTGAGACGCCGGAGTTCTTCGCGCTGCTGATTCGCGACTGCGCCTTCGCGGCATCATAGGACTCGTCCTTGCCCATCAGGCGAACGATGACGCGCTTCAGCAGGCTGGTCTGTTCGTTCTGCGTGTAGATGGTCCAGTTCTTCTTGTAGCCGAGACGCTCAGCGTGCTCACGCAGGAGCCTCACACAGAAGGCATGGAAGGTGCCGAGCACGATCTTCCTCCCCAGGCCATCGGGCACCATGTCGATCACGCGCTCACGCATTTCAGTGGCAGCCTTGTTGGTGAAGGTGACGGCGAGGATGTTTTGCGGCGGAATGCCGCGCTCGACCATGTAAGACATGCGCGCCGTGATGGTGCGCGTCTTGCCCGTGCCTGCTCCGGCGAGGATGAGCACTGGTCCATCGATCCTCATCACGGCCTCACGTTGTTGAGGATTGAGCATCCCCATGCCGAATGCCACTTTCATCGCGGAGAAGTCGTGGAGGTGAGGGGATGAATGACGAATGACCAATGACCAATGACGAAGAAATGACGAAGCCGGAAGCAGAGCTGCGCCATGGCCTTCATCAGTTGGGCTTGGTCATTGGTCATTGAGGCTTCTGTCGTCATTCCACATTCGTCATTCGTCATTTCTCAGTCCACTCCCGCAATACCTGTGGCAGCAACCGGTGCTCTTCCTTTTTGATGCGTTCGTGCACTAGCTCCGCGGTGTCACCGATCTCGATCGGCACGCTAGCCTGGGCGAGAATGCGCCCGTCATCGACGGCGGCGGTGACAAGATGAATCGTGGTGCCAGTTTCGAGTTCGCCTTCGTCGATAGCACGCTGGACCGCGTCACTGCCTTTGAATTTCGGCAGCAGTGAGGGATGCACGTTTATGATGCGGTCCTTGAACTCGGTGAGCACGGGATCACGAACAATTCGCATAAACCCGGCGAGCACGACCACATCGACGTTAGCTCGCTGAAGGTGCTCGCAGACTTCCTTCTGAGCGGAATCGGGGAAGCGCTTGGGGTTAATGCCCGGATCAACGAAGAACGCTGGGAGCCCGGCCTTGCGCGCGGCAGTGATGATGCCGCTGTCGTTGTGGTCGCTGATCACGCAGGCGATCTCAGCGTGAAGGGAGCCATCGTTGATGGCCCCGCGGATCGCTTCGAAGTTGCTGCCCGCGCCGGAGCCAAGCACGCCGATGCGCAGCTTGCGTGGGGCGTCTGTGGTCTCAGCTTCACCGGCGGCAATGCGTTGCAGCGTCTTCGTGGTGGAGCGTCCTGGCACGAGCGAAAGGATCTCGATCTCGGCTCCGACGAAGTCCAGAGCCGCGCGTTCCTCGGGGTTGAGCGAGGCCACCGTATAGTCGCCGCCCTTGGCATAGATGTGCGGCTTGATCTGCTCGATGAGTTTGGTCACACGCGGCTCGGTGAAGACACAGATGGCATCCACCGAGCGAAGGCCTTTCAATATCTCGGCACGATCTTCCTCGGTATTGACGGGACGCGAGGGACCTTTGAGTTCGCGCACGGACGCATCAGAATTCAAGGCGACGACCAGGGCATCACCAAGTGCACGGGCCTGGGCGAGATAGCGCACATGCCCGGCGTGGAGGAGGTCGAAGCAGCCATTGGTGAAGACGAGCTTCTTGCCCGCCTTGTCCAGTTCATCGCGCAGCTTCCGAACCTCGTCAGCAGAGGAGATGGCGGAGGCGGGAGTGGAGGATTCCATGCCGTCGTTCATGGCGAAAGTTCACCAAGATGCAAGAGGCGAGGAGGAAAGCTCTTCACGCTCTGGCCACGCAGGGCAGCATCATCGCATCGCGCATGCCGTGCAGGATCTTCTTGTCCGCCGGGCACACCGTCGCGAGCACGCCACCGAGGTTCGTCTCTTCGGTGCCTGCCGGCACGAAGTAATACGGGCACAGCCGCACGCGTGCCTGCATGTCGGTCACGATGCCTGCACGATCATCCCACGAGGAATGATGCACCACGCGACCGCGATGGAAGCGCTGGAGCACATACGGATTGCGCGGGAAGCTGGCCAGCGCCTCTTCCAGCGCGCGCTTCCAGTCTTCCTGGGACAAGTCGTGACCGATGAATACACCACGCGAGCCCCAGCCCTTCTCAGAGAAGCCGCTGATCTTCAGCACGAGTTCGCGCGCCCTGCTGCCGAAGCGCTCCACTTCGTCCCACGAATGCACATTGAGCCCCGTCCTTTCTGCGTAAGGCGGTAGCGGCGCGGGATCGACCACCCAGCCCTGGGGAATGCATTGCCTCAGCAAGACGAAATGCGCCTCGCCCAGCGCATCGCGCCAGTAATCTTTGAGTTGCGGCGTCCAGAACAACGCGAGCCACAACTTCTCTTCGAGGAAGGCTTTGAGCGGTGGCGTGAAGGTGACATCGCCCGAACGTGCGAGTGCGAGCCAGTCTTCCGAGTGCTCGACGTTCGCGAGATCCCACAGCTCGAAGAAACGGTAAACGAAAGGATGAAGGATGAAGGATGAAGGATGAATTTCCTGAGTTCGCAGCACGCGACGATTCAGGTGCTTCGCGATCCAGTGCATCTCGGGCTCGTAATCCGAGGACTCGCGAGAGATGAGGATGTTCTCGTTTGGAAACGCCGTCGCGAAGCCGTCGATCATGCCGCGAGCACCACCGAGAACGTCGTCGCCTAGGCTGGCATACGTTTCATTCAGCCAGCCCGTGAGCCCCATGCCACCGGGCAGGGAATCGAGTTCGCTGATGCACACACCCGTCTCCGTGAGCACGAGGTCGGGCCGCAGCACACTGGGCAAAGCATTGTGCCAGCGATCCTGGCGGCCCAGTTCGATCACGTCCTGGGGTTTGCCTTGATCCAGCAACGCGGCGACCCACGCATGCTCGCCGCCTGCAAAGTAGAGTTCATTGCACGCACGCTGGAAGGCTCGCAATGCGGGTCCGAGCTGCTCGATCAATTCCGCAATGCCCGCCGGGAGCACGAACGACTCGGGCCACATGCGCCACTCCTTGTCGCGAAACAACCCCTCACTGGGGAAGGCGGCGCGGATGGAGTCAATGCGGGAACGCGGGGACATGAAGGACACTACGCTTCGTCGTCCTTCGGCGGATTCTTCCACTGATGCCAGGCGATGGCACCCATGCCCAGGCCGAGGAGCAAGGTGAGCAGCCCGTAGGCGCGCATCTCGCCGGCGTTCATGGCTGAGACCGTGGGTTCAGGCCCCTTGTGATCAGCAGGCAAGGGCACCACACGCCCGGAGCGCGCAAAGAGCATCACCAAGCCGATCACGCCACAAATCGAAGCGATGACGATCCACTCCCAGGGGCGACGTGGACCTTGGGGCTGATTGGCCGGCGTGGTGACCGGGGCTGCTTGCTTTTTTCTGCGCTTCTTGGCCATGGTGGGGAAGATGCTACATGGCATGAAACAGGCTTCAAGATCGGTGTGTTCTCTCCTTGCCACTTGCGCACGAACCTCCTAGCCTCGCGCCCTCTCCTATGTCCGCACCGAATCCTTCCGAGAAAACGCCAGTTGTGAACTGGGCAGAAATCGAAGCCAAGCCCGCCTTCCGCCACCTGCTGGCGCGTAAAGCAAAGTTCATCATCCCAGCGACGATCTTCTTCCTGATCTACTATCTCGCGCTGCCGGTGCTCGTGGGCTACTGTCCCGATCTGATGAAAAAGAAGGTCTGGGGCGAGGTGAATGTGGCCTACGTTTTTGCGCTCTCGCAGTTCTTCATGGCCTGGATCATGGCCTTCATCTACGTCCGCGTGGCCACTGGCTGGGACAAGTCCGCCGCCGAAGTGATTCACGACCATCATTGATCCTCTGCCCTTCCACGTTTCACCCCGACTCTCAGCCTCTTCGCTCCCATGTCCGTCCCCTTGATCATGTTCCTCAGCTTCGTGGCTCTCACGTTGCTCATCACCTTCTGGGCCGCCAAGCGCAACACCGGTGCCAGTGCCTACTTCGCTGCTGGACGCAGCATCACCGGCTGGCAGAACGGCCTCGCCGTCGCGGGCGACTACATGAGTGCCGCCTCCTTCCTCGGCATCTCCGGGATGATCTGCTTCTCGGGTTACGATGGCTTCATGTATTCCGTGGGCTTCCTCGTGGCCTACATCACGGTGCTTCTCATCGTGGCCGAACCACTGCGGAATGCGGGCAAATACACCATGGCCGACCTGCTCGCGTATCGCCTCAGCCCTCGTCCGGTGCGCGCCCTCGCCTCGCTGAGCACGCTGACCGTTTCCACCTTCTACATGATCGCGCAGATGGTGGGCGCAGGGGTCATCATTCAAAAACTCATTCATCTGCCCTTCGCTCCCGCAGTGATCGGTGTGGGCGTGCTGATGCTGGTGTATGTGGTCTTCGGCGGCATGCTCGCCACCACCTGGGTGCAGATCATCAAGGCGCTGCTGCTCATGGCGGGTGCGATCCTGCTCAGCTACCTCGTGCTCCAGCATCACAGCTTTAGCTTCGCGAAATTCTTCGAAGCTGTGGCCCATGCGGACTATGGCGGCAGCGCTGCACCGAAGAACCTGATGGAACCGGGATTGAAGTTCGGTGTCGCCGCCGCAGGTCCTTGGGGTCCGCTCGACCTCGTTTCGCTCGGCCTTGGTCTGGTGCTCGGCACCGCCGGTCTGCCCCACATCCTCGTCCGTTTCTACACCGTGCCCGATGCCAAGACCGCACGGTCCAGCGTCGTGTGGGCGATGGCGATCATTGGTCTGTTCTACATCATGACGACCTTCTTCGGCTTTGGTGCCGCCACGATTCTGAAGAAAGCGCTCATCACCACCGCCGATGGCAAGCCGGACACCAACATGGTCGCGCCGATCCTCGCCCAGCAACTCGGTGGCGAAATGTTCTTCGCCTTCATCAGCGCCGTTGCCTTTGCTACGATTCTAGCCGTGGTCGCTGGTCTCACGATGAGCGCCAGCGCGAGCTTCGCGCACGACTTCTACACCAACGTGATTCATCACGGCAAAGAGACGCGCCCTGGCCAGGAGGTGCGAGTCGCGCGTATCACCGCCTTCTGCGTGGGTGCCGTGAGCATCGCGATTGCGATCTACCTGGGCCCGAGCGTCAACGCCGCCTTCCTGGTCGGCCTCGCCTTCGCCGTCGCAGCCTCGGCCAACCTGCCCGTGATTGTGCTCAGTGTGTTCTGGAAGCGCTTCAATACCGCAGGTGCCGTCGCAGGCCTCGCTGTGGGTCTCACCAGTTCCATCCTGCTGATCCTCCTCAGCAAGAATGGCCCCGCCTTCCTGGGACATGTGTTCCCGCTGGAGAACCCTGGCATCGTCAGCATTCCCGTCGGTTTCCTCGCAGCCTACCTCGGCACCATCCTCACGGCGCGCGATCCCGACGCCGAAGCCAAGTTTGCCGAACTCACTGTCCGCGCCCACACCGGCCTGGGGGCAGAGAAAGCGACCTCGCATTGATCGGCCATGCTCGAGACGGAGGGCTTTCAGCTCGTGCGCCAGGTTGTTCCGCAACCCGAACTTGAGCCCCTCCGAACCGAAGCAGATCGACTGGCTTTGGTTTACCCTGGCGAGGTGCAGGGTATCAGAGACCTGCTGCAACGCTCCGCGCTGATCCGAGATTTGACGTTTAGGCCCTGGCTGACCGCACTCGTTCCCGAGGGGGCTGTTTGTGTGCGTGGCATCCTTTTCGACAAGATACCCGGAGCGAATTGGCTGGTCGCCTGGCACCAGGACCTGACCATCTGTGTGAAGCGCGAGATCGATACGCCAGGCTATGGTCCGTGGTCGGTCAAGCATGGCGTGCCACATGTGCAGCCTCCCGTTTCGCTGCTCAACCAGATGACCACCATCCGCCTCCACCTTGATCCTACCCATGGAAGCAATGGTGCTCTCAAGGTGCTCCCAGGATCGCACCTCCACGGACGCCTCGACGCGGAAGCTATCGCTGCTTGTCGTGAGCGAACTGCGGAAGTCACCTGCGAGGCCGAGCCGGGAGATGCTTTGCTCATGAAGCCACTCCTGCTCCACGCCTCCTCCAAGGCAGAGTCTCCTTCCCACCGGCGCGTGATCCATCTCGAGTTCGCTCCGCCTGGAGCCCTGGCGGAGGGCCTCTCGTGGTATGAATCCGCCCTTTGATTCGCTTCATCTCATCGTCGAAGTGAGTCCTCAGCCTGCCATGCTCAACATGGCGATCGACCAAGCGCTCCTGGAACTCGCGACCACCCCGGTGCTGCGAGTTTACCACTGGGATCGTCCGAGCGTGACGGTCGGCTACAGTCACGATCTGAGAGCTGTCGAGTTCGATGGTCCCATCGTTCGACGTTGGACCGGTGGAGGCATCGTCTGGCACGGCGGCGATGCGACGTATGCGCTCGTCGTGCCAATGTCAGACCCATGGGCGCTGACGCGACCGCTGGACTCGTATCGCGAGATTCACCACGCGCTCGCCGAGCAACTCAACGCGGCGGGGCACGGTCCATGCCGCCTTGCCACCGAGGAGGATCGCAAAGCCGGGGCACTGTGCTTTGAAGCACCCGCACTGCACGACATCGTGCAAGGACCCCGCAAGATCGCAGGCGCAGGGCAGCGTCGCAACCGTGCGGGATTGCTTCATCAAGGCAGTGTGAAGACACGCCTGGATGGGGAGTTCTGGAGACAGTTCGCCACCAAACTCGCACGCGAGGTGAGCGCGCTCACTGAACCATCCAGCCAAGTGCTCGAACGAGCCCACGATCTGGTGCGCAATCGTTATGCGACACCCGAGTGGAGCCGTTAGTTGCCTGAGTTTGCCAGGATGATGCCCAAAGCGATCAGCACCAGCACGGTGACGATCATGATCTTCACCCAGCTCAGCGGATACTCGCCATCGATCTTTCCGGTGACGCCGTTGACCGCGACTTGATACGACTTGCTGCCGTAGTTGTAAGTCAGCAGCCACACGGGCAGGAGCACATGTTTGAAGGTCTGGCCGGAGTATTGCGTGCTCACACGCAGATTGCGCTGCGTGTCGCCGGGCACTTGTCGGGAGCACAAGGAGGCGATGTGTTCCTCCATGCTCTCATGGCTCGCATGGGCGGCGGCTTCCAGATTGATCTGATACTGCTCCACCACCCAACCGGTGAGATAACCCGGATCATAAGGCACGAGCGCATCCGTTGTAGGGAAGGGCGAGACGCCGTCCAGCAGCTTCGGATGCACGCCCCGCGATGCAGGCACGAGCAGATCATCGAAGAAGTGCTCCAACTCCCCGCTCGCGTGTTCCCAGCGCACATGCCGCTGCTGCTTTCCCTCGCTGTCGCGCGTGTAGTAATAGTAACCGGCTTCCGCCTGCCACTGGGCATAGACGTTGGCGTCGAAGGTCCAGTAGGGAAGGTAGAGCCCGTGCAGCGTGTCCGTCAGGGCCTTGGTGCCGAGCGCATTCGGCGCGAACCAATGGCTGCCATACCATTGTCGGATCGACTCTCGCACCTTCGTATCCGGCACTACGAACGGCAGCACAGCCTCGGGCCGCACGGGGGCTTTGATGTCATCCTGTGCGATGAGCGAGGGCGAGCCGCAGAAGTCGCAACGTTGAGCGACGCGCGTCGGATCGAAGACGCTGATCGCCTGACAGCTCTGGCACTTCACCGTCTTACGAGCCACTTGCCAGCCGCCATCGTCCTCGGGCAGTGACCGCAGTGCTTTGAGAAGATCATTCTCGCGCACGGCGGCCACGTCCTTCTTGAGTTCCACATTCGCCACGGTGCCGCAGTAAGGGCACACCAGCGTTTGCTTCGAGGGCGTCCAGACAGCTTCGGCACCGCAGGCGGTGCAGTTGAACTTCTTGAGAGCAGTGATCTCGGACATGCGCGGGAAGGCTGACCGGCCGGTGAGTTACTTGGCGAGGAACTCGTCGAGCGCGGCCTTGGTCACACGCCAGGCAGAGCCGATCTTCTTGCCCTTAATATCACCGGCTTCCAGGCTGGCGAGGACGTCCTGTTCGGTCACACCGAGGGATTGAGCGACCTGCGCTGGGGTCAAGATTTCCACGCCACCGGCAGGTGCGGCTGCACCCGGAAGCGGAGGCGGAGTCGCAGGACCGGACGGCGTGAGATTGGTGTTCTTCATCATCTCCTGCGCCATCGCGAAGCCCATAGCCATCTCGGCGGGAGCACCTGCGCCACCGCCCTTGGCCATGCCCTCGGCCATCTGGAACTTCACGTAGTCGTTGAGGTTGCCGATGGCGGACATGCTGCTGCGCTTGTCGATCGCGGCTTCGACTTCTGGCGGCACGCTGGCGTTCTCAAGGATGAAGCTGGCGATCTCGATGCCATACTTGCCCGTGGTGATCGGATTGATGACAGGCAGCAGTGCTTCGCCGAGTTCGCTGTAACGCGTGGCGAGGTCGAGCACCGGCACCTTGGCCGTGGCGAGCGCCTCGGAGAATACGCTGATGATGCGCGAGCGCATCGTGTCAGCGAACTCATCGAGACGGAAGTGATGATCGCTGCCAGCAACTTCCTTGAGGAAGAGCTTCGGATCGGTGATGCGGAAGTCGAAGGTGCCAAAGGCTCTCACCCGCACGATGCCGAAGTCCTGATCGCGCATCATGATGGGGTTGCTGGTGCCCCATTTGTTGCCGGTGAAGAGGCGCGTGTTGATGTAATACACGTCCGCCTTGAAGGGCGAGTTGAAGCCATACTTCCAACCCTTCAGCGTGGAGAGGATCGGGATGTTGTCGGTGACGAGAGTGTGTTTGCCAGGGCCGAAGGTGTCGCCGAACTGGCCGAGGTAAACGAACTGCACGGTCTGCGACTCGCGCACGATGAGCTGCGCACCGTTTTTGATTTCCTTGTCCTCATCCGGGAAGCGCCAGGACAAGGTGTCGCGTGAGTCGTCCGTCCATTCGATGATTTCGAGGAACTGTCCTTTGAGGTAGTCGATGAGGCCCATGGTGTGTTGTGGTTTTGGATTGAACTGAAACGGGCGCGATTGAAGCGCGTGCGAATGAGACGGCTATTCTACGTTGGCGTTGATTTTCTCCAGCGAATCTGCGGCAAATCTCACGCCACATCCTGCAGGCCGAGCTTCTCAATGATCTCCTGGGGAACACCCGGATAGGGGCCACCCACACTGATATTGCCGACGTAGCCGAGTTGCTGCCACGTGGACGAGTGCGTGTAGTAGCCACCGAGGCAGAGATGGCGGAACTCCTTGAAGAATGCGGCACCGATTGCGTGCTCGGGTTTTGCATCGACCGCTGCGATCTCATCAATGATCGAAATCTGCTGTTCGTGAGACAACTCCGCAAACGGCTTCGCGAAGCGACGAAAGCTCTCGGTGTTGATCCACGCAAGCCCGCCACGAACCACCTCGCAATCCTCGCGCTGATCGGGATAGGGTGCACTGATCCATTCATTGATGAAGTCATGCACTCCGATCTCACTCGCCGCAGGACCGTGCTCATCTTTGGGCAAGATGATGTCGGCGAGGACCTTGGTCGTTGAGAGTTCAGACTCAGTCAGCAGACGTTCCCACGGTCCGGTGATCGGCTTGCTGAAGTCGGGATCGTGGAAGGTGAAGCGCGCGGGAAAAGCTGGCGGCGCAGGCTCTGTCGCTCCTGGTGCGGCGATGATCGGTGCTGTAGCAGCTCCTGCCGCGGAGCCCGTGAGCCATTTGAGTGCATGTCGACGATTCATAGGATGAGTGGTTAGACGTTGCCGCGCTTCATCTCCTCCATCAGCCACTCGCAACTGCGCCACGCTAACGCGAGGATGGTGAGCGTAGGGTTTTTGTCGGGGTTGCTGGGGAGCACGCTGCCGTCCATGAGGAAGAGATTCTTCACGTCCCAGGTCTGGCAGTATTGATTGGTGACGGAGTTGTCCGCCTTGTCGCCCATGCGGGCAGGCCCGACTTCGTGGATGATCTCTCCTGGACGCTTGATGGCATCGCGACCGTGCAGCGGCTTCGCTTTGCCACCCATGGCTTCGAGCATCTCGGCGAAGGTGTTTTGCATGTGCGTGGCCTGGTTGATCTCATGATCGCTCCACTTCCAATGGAAACGCAGCACGGGGATGCCCCATTGATCGACCACCTCGGGATCGAGTTCGCAGTAGCAGTCCTTGTTCGGCACCATCTCGCCCCGTCCGCTGAAGCTGAAGCTCGCGCCGTAGTAGCGGCGTGCGTCTTCCTTGAGCTTGCTGCCATACACGCCGGGAGAGGTGTTTTGCAGATAGCTGAAGGTCTTCACCTCTGGCATCTGCCGACCGCCGCCCATTTCAATGTGATAGCCTCGCGGGAAGTTGAGCTTGGCGTGATCATTCGCCAGCCACCACGGCGAATACACATGCAGGCCACCTGCGCCATCTTCATTGAAGGGCGGCAGGTCTTCCATCGCGGGGATATGTGAGCCAAGACTGGTGCCCACGCTATCCATGAGGTTCTTGCCCACTTGTCCCGACGAGTTGGCCAGGCCCGCCTGGTCGCGTGATTTGGAGTTCAACAAGATGCGCGCCGTTTCACACGCACCGCCGGCCACGATCACCACGCGCGCCTTCACTGCCATGTCGCGGCGAGTCTTCTTGTCGATATAGTGAACGCCCGTGGCTTTGCCGCTCGCGTCCATCATCACCTCGCGCACCATCGCGTCGGTGATGATGTCGAGGTTGCCAGTCGCGAGCGCGGGAGGCAGCAGCACCGTGGTGCTCTGAAAGTTCGCGCGAATGCTGCAGCCGCGCACGCAATGCGTGGCCCAGAAGCAAGGTGAGCGCGTCATCATGTCCTTGCCGATGATCTCCTGCGCCTTCGGGTTGTTGGGGAAGAGAACTTTGGGCAGCCGCTGCCAGTCGAGCGGCGCACTGAGCACGGCACGTCGCGCACCGACCACGGGCACGCCGAGCTTTTTGCCAGCCTTCTTCGCCATCAGCTCACCGAGTCGTGGCTTCGGTGTTGGCAAGAGAACGCCAGGCGATGAATCGGGTGCATTCGCCACGCCGCAGTTCTCACCATAAACACCAATCAACTGCTCCACGCGATCATACCACGGAGCCATGTCGGCATACGTCATGGGCCAATCGACACCGAGCCCGTCGCGCGACTTCGGTTTGAAATCGAACTCTCCAAACCGCAACGAGATGCGCCCCCAGTGATTGGTGCGCCCGCCCAACATGCGCGCGCGCCACCACCAGAAGTCGCCCTCCGTGCCTGGCTTGTTCGTGTAGGGCTCGCCCGGCACCTGCCAGCCGCCATCGACCGTGGCATCGTAGTAGCCGAAGAAACGATCTGGCGTCGCATGACCACGCAGAGGCGCCATTTGCGGCGTGTGAAACATCGGGGTCTCGGTCACTGGATCGTAGTTTCGACCCGCCTCGACCATGAGCACCTTCACGCCATTGAGCGCCAGAATCATTGCTGCCATGCCACCGCCCGCGCCTGATCCAACGACGATGACATCATACTGGGGCTTGGTTTTGCGGTCGGTGAGAATGGGCATGGCACAAGCATGAACGCCGCGCGTTGCCGAGTCCAGCCCGGATCAGGCATTGGCAGGAAATCCGAGAGCGCCGCTCCGTCTCCCGTTAGTCGATGCACCAATATTATCTGCTGGCGTGTCTCTGGCGACCACCTAGCATCCCGGCCCATGTCAGCCACCGGTCTTGCCACCTCAGCCATCTTGTCCATCGCCCTGGGCATCTGGCTTTTCGCTGTTGGCCGCGACCCCAAACACTGGCGCCTCATGTGGCTGGACTTCTTCGGCATCCTTGATTCCGACACCACCCGCGAAGAGCGCCGAGGCCAGGAGGCGCACATCCGTTTCCTCGCACTCATCCTGAGCTTGTTGCTGCTCGCACTCGCCGTGAGTTGCGCCTTCTGGTGCGCGGATCAGGTGCGCGAAGGCCTGCGACCCAAGACGACGGCGGAACGCGAACTCGAAGACCTGCGTCGCCGGGCGGAAGGGGTGCGACGCTGAAGCCGGATTTCTTCTTGCGCCAGCAAACGGGGCACGACAAGGAACCCGCCCGCATGTCCTCCCTTCCTGATCGATTCCAACCCGAAGCCGTGCTCGCCAGCAGCGCTCCCGGGCCGCGCGATCTGCCCCAGCGGCTGCTCTACGCCACCAGCTCCGGCATTGGCGGCACCGGGCTGGACAGCACCTCACTCGAAGGCGTGCGCGCCTCGCACCGGGCGGACTTCCTCACCCAGGCCATCTGCTACGGCATTGGCCAGACGGACATCCCCCGCTCCAGCATCCGATCCCTGCAATGGCACCCCGTGCGCGTCCTGTCCTTCCTCGACAGCGAGGAATACTACGGAGCGAAGAAACGCTACGCCGACTGGATCGCCGCACGCGAGCTGCGCCTGGGCGATTACGATGCCTTCCACGGCTGGTCCGGCGATTGTTTCCGCAGCCTGATTGAGGCCCGGATCAAAGGCGTGCCCAGCGTGATGGACATCCCCACCTGGCATCGCAACAAGGGCTCCACCAAACGCGGCGAAACCAAGGGCGAACGCGAAGCCCGCCTCGCCGACCGCAGCTGGAAGGACTGGCATCGCGACCTCCCAATCGAACGCGCCCGCATGATGGCCGAGTATGACCTGGCCGACGTGATCCTCGTTCCTTCACGCAAGTCCGCCGAGACCTTCCTTGCCGCCGGCATCCCCGAATCGAAGCTCCACTACGTCGCCCGCGGCGTCGATCCGGAGCGCTACTCCCCAGGAAAGCCGCCGGAGAAGCTCCGCTTCATTTTCGCCGGGGCCCTCATCAAACGCAAAGGCGTGCATCACCTGCTGGAAGCCTGGAAAAAGCTCGCTCTCCGCGATGCCGAACTCGTCCTCGTCGGCTCCCTGCACGACGAGATCAAACCCTACCTTCACGACGCTGGCGATCACGTGCGGCACCTCGGCTTCAGCTCCCGCCTCCAGGACGAACTCCGCGCCAGCAGCGCCTTCGTCTTCCCCAGCGAATGCGAAGGCTTTGCCAAGGTCACGCTCGAAGCCGCCGCCTGCGCCTTGCCCATCATCACCACTCCCGAGAGCGGCGACGCCGTGATCCACGAGCACAACGGCCTCCACATCGAACCCAACGACGTGAACAGCCTGTGCTCCGCCCTCGAGCACTTCGCCCGTCATCGTGATCAACTTCAGCCCATGGGCCAGCGCGGCCGCGAACGCATCCTCCGCTGCCTCACCTGGGACCACTACCGCCAGCGCTTGCTGCAGGGGTATGCGCGGGCGATGCGTGGGTCACATTGAGGCATCAATCTGCCGCGCCAATGGAATTACTTGGTCTTCCCGCGCAGATCCTTCCCCTGCTCATCCACGCCCAGCAACCGCAGCGCATAGGCCTCGGGCAGGCAGTCGAGGTTCATGACTTCGATGTCGCTTCTCATGGAGCCTTGGCATCTTGGGCACTCGCAGGCGGGGGGACGGAGTTTTTCAAAGCAAGCAATTCCAAGCTCGTGATGACGGTCGGTGTGCCGTCGCGATGTGGAGCACTGACAGAAAAGGCACCGTTGCTGAAGCTGCCATCGGTGATAGAGCCCAAAGGGGTGCCGTTCAGGACAGCGGTGAAGGTGGGACCCTCGGCGCGCAGTTCCAGGCGGTATTCCTGCCCTGGCTGGAGCGGTGCAGGCAGGTTGAAGTCACGCAAGGTGGTGCTGCGGCCCACTTGGGAATCAAACCGGGCGAAGCTAACCGTTTTTTCATCACTCACGGCCAAGGAATAGAAGCCGTGGCTGCCCTCTCGTGCACGAACGCGCAGCCGGAATCCCCCCAGGCTGGTGCGCAGGCGGATGCCGCCATCGGGTCCAGAGTCTTTCACAAAGACAGAACCTGTATCGGTGAAGCGCAGCCCTTCAGCAGTGCGCTCGATGGTCTTGGAGAGGATGAGCCTTTCGGGATCGCGCAGCAAGTCGATCCAAGCATCCGAGGTCGCGGCGCTGGGAGATGGGGAGACCGAGCGTGATGGCACAAGCAACTCGTAGGTCTTGATGACTTGCCCTCGATTGGCGACCACGTTGAAATCACCCTTGGCGTGCGTGCCATCAGACACGCTGCCGAGGGTCGTGCCGTTGAACACCACCGTGAGCGTCGAACCGCTGGCGCGGAGTTCGAGGCTGTAATCTTGTCCCTGTTGAATCGGAGCGCTCAGCGTAAAGTCGCGCAGCGGGGTGCTGCGTTGTTGCGGGACTTCGTAGCTGGAGAGGGAGAGGGTCTTTTCGTCGCGTAGGGCGAGCGAATAATTTCCCGAACCGGTCTGGCGTGCACGTAGGTTAGGCCGGTTGGCGTTGAAGGCGGCGCGGATGCGGATGCCACCATCCGGACCCGAGTCTTTCGCATACGCACTGCCTGAATCGGCAAAGGTCAGCCCCTCGGAGGTCAGACTCACCGTTTTCTGGAGTGCGAGCCTCTCCGGCTGGGTCAGCAGATTCACCCACGGCTCAGCAGCAGCCGATGGCGGCGTGGAGGCGCTCTGACCACCGCCGGACGGCGCGAGGACGACACGGAAGCCGAACATGGGACTACGTTTGTTTTGCTCCCATCGATGCCGCTGAGCAGCGATCTCCATAACATTCGGGCTGTCCCATTTCCCTCCGCGCATGACTCTGTGAAGCGGCTCCGAAGCACTGTAAAGGTCCTCGCACCATTCCCCGGCGTTGCCGATCAGGTCGTAGATGCCAGCTTCATTGGGCGCGAAGCTCCCCACCGGCGCTGTCGTCGCGTAGCCGTCGGTGTAGCCCGCCAGCCATCGGTTCTGGTCGCCAGCGAGAGGGAATTGCGCATGAAAGGTCTCGTCGGCGATATTGATCGTCTTGTCCGGGGGGAGCTTTGGCGGTGTGCCGGAGCCCTGCTGGCGCAGGGCATTCTCATGCCGCTCCTCGGGCGTGGCCCCCTGTTCCTTGCCCAGCCTCACGGCGCTGCTCCATTCGTCATCAGTCGGCAGGCGGTATCGAATGCCGGGCGGCAGTCTGCCTTCGGCGACCTCCTTTTCATTCAGCCAATCGCAAAACGCCTTGGCTTCTTCCCAAGAGACACCAACGACCGGGTGCAGTTCACCGCCGGAGATCGCGACACCGTCCTTGGCCGGGTTCTTCCAATACTCATTCACCTTCTTCACCCGCGTGAAGGCCTCATAATCGCTCCGCCGCGTCTCCCAGATGGAGAAGAGCACCTGCGAGCCGGGGCTCTTGGGCACAAACTTCATGCCGAGGCTGTTCACGAAGGGCTTCTCTTTGGTCGCGGCGCTTGGAGACGGGGAGACGGTAGTGGTCGAAGGCCCGGGCTCCAAGACGCAGCGAAAGCCGTTGTTAGAGAAGCGACTCCCAAAAGGGGAGTGGCCACGGAACGAAGATTGTAAATGGTTGCGGTCGAAGTTTAACCACGACGCGCCACGCAAAACGCGATCTTGGTGCTCCGCGTTCCACCAGTCCTCGCACCACTGCCAAGCGTTGCCGCCCATGTTGTAGAGGCCATACGCGTTCGCGGGGAAGGCTGCCACTGGCGAGGTCGTCGTATAACCGTCCGTGTAGCCTTTCATCCATTGCTCATTTTCCATCTTCCCATTACGCTCGTTCTTCTTTGGCGGGAACGTGGCGTGGAAGCTCTCGTCCGCAAAGTTGCCGACCTTGCTCGTCGGCGGCCACTCCTTGCCCCACGGGAAATCCACGTCGTTCTTGCCATCCTTTTCCTCTGGCATCGCGCCCTGCTCGGTCGGAAGGCCGACGGCGGTGCTCCACTCGGCATCCGTCGGCAGGCGATATTTCGCGCCCTTGGGTAGCTTGCCTGTCGCGATTTCCTTCTCGGTCAGCCATGCGCAGAAGGCCTGCACTTCGTCCCAGCGCACGCTGACGACGGGATGATCCGCCTCACGCCCCACGAGGACGCCGTCCTTCTGCTGGGTCTTCCACGAGCCATCCAACGTCTTGCCCGCCGCCTCCTGGGCCTTGGCAAACGCCGCGTAGTCCTGCACCCGCGTGTGCCAGATGCTGAAGAGCACCTGCGTCCCCGGCACCGGGACGAACTTCATGCCGAGGGTGTTGGTGAAGGGCGCGTCTTTGGTGGCCGATGCGATGGGAGATGCGCCGGCGGGCACCTTGGGCGCCGTGGGCGCGGGCTTCAGATCGTGCCAGAAGATGTCCTTCACCTCCGTCGCATCACGAGCCCAAACGACACTGGAGGTTCCGTTGACTATGTTGTCGCTGGCTTGCACGATGGCTTTGCCATTCACATAGACGGCGAGGGCGTCTCCCTTGCCGACGATGGCAAGCTCATAGTCTTGGCCCACCCTGAGCGGCGGCTCGATGCGACCCTTGGCGAGAACCGACTCGTTCCCTTCCATGGTCTGCCGGTAGAGCGTGGCGGTGGCACCGTCACCGGCGATGCTGGCACGGTGATACATTCCAGGAGGATTCCGCTCCCGGAGGTTGATCCCGGCGGACTCACGTCCCGTGAAACGGAACGTCGCCTTCAAGGCACCATCTTTCCCCCCGGGGCCATAGATGTAGCCCTTTTCAAGTCTCACCCATTCACCCGGGAGCACCGTGGCTCCCTTGGTCTTGGCGATTTTGTCCCAATCCGTGATGACCTTCTGCCACCCGGACTCGGGGAGAGCGGGAGCGGCGATTGGGGTAGGTGTCGAGGACTGGGTGACGCTGGGAGTTGACGAGTCCGGTGCGAACGACTCGCCGCCCACATACGCCTCCAGCATCCGCCGCGCCTCGTCGGGGCTGACGTTGTCGAGGTTGAGGGTGTCGATACGGTCGAAGGTGATGTTCGGGTGTTGTGCTTTGGCAGAGGGAGTCATCTGCAAGGCGATCAGGCCTTGGTTGATTTGGCTGTAGTTCGTCTCTACCACCCGGTGCCCGTTGAGCGTCACGGTCAGCGTGTCCTCGATCGCCCAGAAGGCGAGTTCGCTGGGCTCTCCTTCCATCAGGGGGACGGGCGGCCCTTCAAAGGTCCGGAAAACTTCGCCCGGTTTACGGAGCTGATCATGGGGCACCCGCCGCGTGATCGAGGGAAACTCTCCATGGGTGGCGATCTCCATGGCACCGCTCGTTTCTCGCTTCCCGTCCGCGAGCAAAACCTCCGCGAGCGCATCGAACCGACCCTGATACCACTGACCTTCCGCTGGCTTGGGCCCCTCGTGACGAAGGACAAGCCGAAGCCGGGACTGCAGGTCCGGTGAGTAAGGCGTCACCACGCGCAGCGCCGCGTTACGATGGGACTTCGTGCTGAGCTGCACCCAGTTGGGGACGGAGATCAGGATGCCACCCGAAGCCGTGCTTGCCACCCCCTGCTGCTTCCCATCATTCACAAAGCGCTGCCACGGCAGCTCCGCGCCTGCCGCCCTCTTGGGGGCCACGGGGTGGTCCTGCGGCTTCTCCTTCCCAACCATCATGAACCATGTGCCGCCGCCCAGCAGCACCACGGCTGCGGCGGCGATGAGCAGGGGAGCGCGCGCACGCTTGACCGCTTCGTTTTGCTTCGCGGCTGCACCGCCCGTTGATGGATTGCGGACAGGAGTGTCCGCGCCCCCTTCTGTGGCGCTCCTTTCTTTGCTCAGCGGGATACTGGTGACATCTGTCTTCACCTCGCTGGCCTGCTGATAGCGATCCGCTGGATCGGACTGCATGGCGCGGCTGACGATGTCATCCCAGTGGGGATTGACTTCGGCACGCTGCGAAGGCGGCTTCCACACGCCGCGGGGGAGCTGGCCGGTGATCATCTGGTAGATCATCACGCCGAGCGCATAGATGTCGGCGCGGTGGTCGATGGGCCCATTCGCATCGAACTGCTCCGGCGCGGCGTAGTCGGGCGTGCCCATGCCGGTGCCGGTCTGCGTGCGGAAGCTGCTCTCGGTGTCGAAGCGCTTGGCGAGGCCGAAGTCGGCCATCTTGATACGGCCATCGCGGGTGAGCATGATGTTGCTCGGCTTGATATCGCGATGAACAATGCCGTGATCGTGCGCGAATTGCAGCGCGTCGCAGATCTGTGGCAGCAGGGTGAGCGCCATCTCCTGTGTCATCTGGCCGCCGCGGATGACGTCCATCATGTCCGCTCCATCGACCAGCTCCATGACGATGTAGAGGTAATCGGGCCCGGCTTCGCCGAAGTCGATGACGCTGACGATGTTCGGGTGGTTGAGCTTGGCCATGGCCTGGGCCTCGCGCTCGAAGCGGGCCTCGAAGTCATGGTCCTTGCCGAAATCGCGCCTCATGATCTTGATAGCGACGGGACGCTTGAGGCGGACCTGCGTGCCTTTGTAAACCGCGCCCATGCCGCCCTGACCGAGGAAGCTTTCGACGTGGTAGTTTCCACCCGGCAGCAAAGCGGTCAGCTCCTCGGGCAGCGGCAATTCCTGCCGGGCTTCCAGCTTGATACCGGTGGAGGAAGGCGTGACGAGCACGGTGGCATCGGGATCGACAGGCTGGGGTGGCAGCGTGACGGGCGGCACGGTCTCAAGGCCGGCGTTGAAAAGATCCTTGGGATCCAGGCCGCCGAGTTCATCGGGGGACTGCGGAGGAGAGTCGTCAGGGCCGGGAGTGCTCATGGGCGAGTGGAGGTGGCATTCAACGAGGTGCTACAGGGTGACAAGCGGGACGTTGCAGGAAAAATGTGAGTTTGGTTTCATCTCACACAAAGGCACTAAGGCACCAAGGTGTCCCTGAGGCTTTCTGGACTTGGTGGCTTTGTGCCTTTGTGTGAGACTTCAAATGCGTAAGGTCACACACACTCCAGCAGCTCTGACAGCTCGCCTTTGATCTCATCAGAGGTGGGGTCGTCGAGGGTGAGGCTGACCTGCTGGAAGAGGATCTCGCGCCAGCGCTGGCGCAGGCGGAAAATCTGGGTGCGCACGGCGACTTCGCTGCTGCCGAGCCGGGCGGCGATCTCGGCGTAGTTCGGAGCTTTGTCTTTGCTGAAGCCAAGGCAGGGGCGCAGCGCGGCAAAGAGTTCGCGTTTGCCATCGGCGCTGTATTCCTGCTCTAGCACTTGCAGGGTGAACTCGAGCAAGGTCAGCGCCCAGCGTCGCTGATAGAGGCGGTCGGGGGAGAGTTCATCGGCGGGCTCGCTGGCGAAGCGCTCCTCGGCCCAGGCTTGATCGAAGCTGGTAAGCAGGTGCGCGCCGCGTCGCTCCGCGGAGGCGCGTTCGTGCTCGTTGTGCAGGAAGTTGCGCACGCAGGCGAGCAGGAAGGTGCGCAGCCGTCCCTTCGCAGGATCGGCGTGAGCCAGCGTGCCTTTTTCGAGCAGCTTCGCGAAGAAGCCCTGCGTCAAATCTTCTGCATCATGCGCGCTGTGACCACTGCGACGAATGTAGGCGTAGATGGGATACCAATACGAATCACACAAGGCAGCGAGAGCTTGCACCGCCTCCGCATCGATGTCGCCATTGGCCCGCCGGACGAGACTCCAGCGTGTGGTCTGAAAGCTTCGAGGGAGAACCTGGGTGGGCATGATCAGTGGATAGTTACAGGTCATGCGGCTAGACGTTGCAAAGAAAATCCGTGCGCGTGATGGGCAGTTGCCGGGCCGGAGGGTCTGGTCAATAGGAGCAGTTCCCGTGGCCCTGCCTCCCCGTCTTCTTATCCTCCAGCTCAAGCGTATCGGCGATACCATCCTCACCGCGCCTGCGGTGGCAACACTGCGCGAGCAACACCCGGAGGCAGAGATCGTGATGGTGGTGCCGGATAGCGTGGCGGAGCTGGTTGCGTGCTTCACGGGCGTAAGCCGTGTGCTGGCGTATCGCACACTGTCGCTGAACCTGGCGGTGTGGTCGTCGATCACGCTCGGCGAATGGGATGCGTGCTATGACTTCACGGGCACAGATCGCAGCGCACTGATGTGTGCCTTGTCACGGGCGAAGCAGCGGCATGGCTACGCGAAGTTCGCGCACGGTCTGCGAGCAAAAGCCTACACGCATCTGTGCGAGGCGAGCGTGCGCGATCTGCACACGGTGGATTTTCACTTGGCATTGGTGGGGGCTAGCGAAGAGCTAAGGGCGAAGAGCGGACAAGTGATGAAGATGGAGGCCTCGAGTGCTAGCGATGTGACGCATCCGTTTATAGTCGTTCACGTCGGCACGGCGAGGGAAGAGAAGTTCTGGCTAGTAGAGCGATGGGTGCAGGTGATCGAACATCTGGCATCGAGCGACTCGCCACTCCTGCCTTCGTGTTCTGTGCTGCTGACCGGCACCAACGCGGGATTGGAACGGCCGCATCTCGACAAGCTGCGCGCCCTGCTAAAGACGCCGGTGCTCGATCTCACGGGACAGCTCTCGCTCGTGGAACTCGCCTCTCTCATTCAGCACTGCGATCTCGCCATCGGCGTTGACAGCATGGCGATGCATCTCGCGGCGATGTTCGGACGTCCACAAGTCGTGCTCTTTGGTCCGACGAACCCATTTCACTGGCGGCCGCGCCATCCAAAAGCTGTCGTCCTCGCCGCAGGACACGAGGGCCCGGTCACTGAATTCCAACCCAAGGCCAAGGGCGCGCCGATGGAACTCATCTCGACGCGCATGGTGGTCGATGCTATTCATCGCGCCCTTTCTCCAACCTAGATGGCCAAGCCAACCAAGACCAAAGTCAGCCGCAAGGATCTCGCCGACCTCAATACGGCGGAGACCTTCGCGCTCGCGAAGCAGACGTATGCGAAGCTGCTGCGCTACATCAAACCCTATCGAGGCCGCTTCATTCTGGGCATCTTCTTCAACGTGCTCGCCGGTGTGTCCAACGGCATCCTGATGCAGGGGCTCAACATTGTGTTCGAAGTCGTCCTCGCCAAAAACGCGACGGAGAAGGACTTCGAGAAAATGAAGAGCCTCAAGCTTGGCTTCAGCAAGCTCAGCTTCAATCCGATGGAACATGTGCCGCCCGAGTGGCTGGGCGCATGGCAGGCAGTGCTCGTCGGCTGCTTGATCGTGCCGCTCGTCTTCCTGCTGCGCGGCGGACTGACCTACGTGGCGAACTATCTCATGATGTGGGTGAGCAACCGCATCCTCTACGACCTGCGCGGCGACTGCTACAAGGCACTGCTGGCGCAGTCCGTCGGCTACTACGCGAAGTCGAAGGTGGGCAATCTGGTGCAGACCGTCTTTAACCAAGCACGTGTGGCACAGCAGAACCTGATGACACTCTCGCAAGACATCGTGCAGCGTCCGGTCGCGATCCTCACCCTGCTCGTGTTCTGCCTGACCATGAACCGTGACTTCACGCTCTACTCGCTGATCGTGCTGCCCCTGTGCATCCTGCCCGTAATGGCGATCGGCAAGCGCGTGCGCAAAGCCGGTGCCCAGGAGGAGCTGGAAGCCGGGCAGATCATGGTGCAGATGAATGAGTGCTTTACCGGCATCCGTGTGGTGAAGAGCCATGCACGCGAGGAATACGAGCACAAGCGGTTCCAGGAGAGTAGTGGCAAGATGAACCGCCTGATCATGCGCTATGGCAAGGCGATGGAACTCGTGGGCATGTCGGTGGAAGTCGTTGCCTCGCTGGGCGTGTGCGTCGGCCTATACTATGCATGGGAATCGAAAATGGGGCCCACAGAGTTCATGATGCTGGTGGGCGGCCTCACGCAGATGTATCCGCACGCGAAGGCGCTGAGCCGCATTCAGCTGGTGATGCAAAAGACCATCGTGGCCACGTCGAACATCTTCGACACGATGGAGCAGATCCCGGAAATCCTGGACAAGGAAAACGCCGTGGTGCTGAAGCGGACCACGGGGCACCTGAAGTTCGACAACGTGAGCTTTGCCTACAAGACCGGTGCGAGCAGCAAGAAGATCGCCGTCAGCGACATCACGCTCGACTTTGAGCCCGGCAAATTCTACGCGCTGGTGGGGCCTAGCGGCGCGGGGAAGAGCACGCTGTTCGCTTTGATCCAGCGATCATACGATGTGGATACGGGTAGCCTGTGCATCGACGGCCACGATGTGCGCGATGTGACGCAGAAGTCGCTGCGCACTCAGATCGGCGTGGTGAGCCAGGAATCGTTCCTGTTCAACGACAGCATCCGCGAGAACATTCGTTACGGCCGACTCGAAGCCTCCGAAGCCGAGATCATGGAAGCCGCGCGCAAGGCGCATGTTCATGACTTCGTGCAGGAGAAGCAGGAAGGCTATGAGTTCAACGTCGGCGACGCGGGACTCAACCTGTCCGGTGGTCAGCGCCAGCGTGTGACCATCGCGCGTGCCATCTTGCGCAACGCGCCGATCCTGCTGCTCGATGAAGCAACTAGCGCCCTCGATGCAGAGACGGAGCGCATCATCAAAGAAGCCGTGCACACCCTGACCGAAGGCAAGACCGTGATCGCCATCGCGCATCGTCTCAGCACTGTGCAGGAAGCCGATCAGATCATCGTGATGGAGAACGGAATGGTGGTGGACAAGGGCACGCATCAAGAGCTCCTGCAGACGAGCCCGCTGTATCAGAAGCTGTATCAACTCCAGTTCCAGGAGTCCCAGATCAGCGAGGAAACCGAATAGAACTCGATCTCGCTGACGCGACACAGCCCGGCAGTCAAACGCCCGACTACTCCACCTTCTCCGCCTTGGGCGGTGCCTTTTCAGCGGGAGCCTCGGCCGGTGCTGGACCACCAGCAGGAGCTGTAGGCTCCTTCTTGGCGGAGGGGACAAAGGCAGGGAGTTCCTGCGCTTTGTAGTTGGGGAATCGCTTGGTGAGCTGCTTGCGCATCTCTTCGGCATTGGTCTTGTCGGCCATGCGCTCGAGCGCGCGGGCTGCTTTGTCGAGGGCTTCGGGTGTCACCTCGGCATCGTCAAGCACCTGGCTGGGAACCACAAACTTCGATGCTGCGTCCTTCCAGTCTTTCTGCGCGCCTTCATGATTGCCATCAGCCTCCTTGCGATCACCGAGGTAGAGCATGGCGTCGCCTTGAGCGATGAGGAGCAGGCCCTGTAGTCCACCATCCTTGACGATGTGGAGGCCTTGTGCTGCCGTTTCGATGGCCTCGTCATACAGCCCGAGCCCGATCTGGGCTCTGGCTTTAACGTGGAGTCCCTTCGCCTTGCCGGGACCATCGGGTGCCACGTTGATGAAGTTGTCCATTGCCTTCACGGACTCTTCGTAGTTCTTCACTTCGAGCAAGGCCTGACCGAGGTAGTTCCAGATCGGAGCTTCGGTATTCTCAGGGGTTTCAGGTGTTGATGCCCAGGTGAGGTAGCGGGAGGCGCGGTGGAAGTCCTTCTTGTCAAAGAAGGTGAGGCCCAGGTAGCCGAGCATTCGTGGCACCAAGACGGCATCCGAGTATTTGCCACGATAGTCATCGACTTCCTTCGCCAGCGTCTCGGCCTCCTTCTGGCTCCACAAGCAGAGCAGCACCTTTTGGGTGCCGATGTTGCCAAAGGTCTTTTCATCCTTGTTGACGGCGGTGCGGAACAGCGGGAGCGCTTTTGCCGTGTCCTTGAGTTCGATGTAACCCAGACCGGTCTTGTAAGCGGCCTCGGCATAGGCTGCACTGCCGGAAAACTTCTGCATCAAGGTCTCGAAGTCGCTAATCATCGCCTTCCAGTTCCGCTGATCATAATGGATCACGCCGCTGAGGTAGAGGGCGAGTTCGACGGCATCGCTTTGACCGAAGTCCTTGATAATGAGGGCGAAGTCTTCGAGAGCGCCGTTGGGATTGAGCGTTTCCTTGTAGCAGAGGCCACGTTTTGCCAGTGCCTTGGGCAGCTCGGGATCGGAGGGATTGTCTTTGATGAACAGTGTCAGGCTGTTGATGGCGTCGGCGTGCTTGCCTGCTTCAGCCTCGCACCAGCCTTTGTGAAACAAGGTGGATGCCCGGAAGCGGTCCTGCACCTTCTTCATGTCGATGGCCGCATAGGCATCGGCGGCGAGGGCGTAGTTCTGCTTGTTGAAGTGGTAGTCCGCGATCATGAGCCTCGCGGTGTTGATGAACTCGTGACCTTTCTGGCTGGTGCCGTATTGTTGGAGGAAAGCACCAACCATGTCGGCCACACGGCGATCATCGAGCTGGTAAAAGCAGAACAAACGCCAGTAAGCAGCCTCGAAGGACAATTCGTGATCCGGGAAATACTGGCGGATCATCTCATAGAGGTCGATGGCCCGCTGGTAATTCGTTTTCATGCGCTGGGCATTAGCCACGTGCATGAGCATTCGAGGGCGCAGCTCGGGAGGGGGCAAGGTGGTGGAGTTCCGGTTGTAGGTGTCCACCACGGCATCGTAGTCCTTGCGCGAGTAGAGTTCGCCAATGAGGCCGACGAGCGCGGCGCCGCGCTGCTCCTGGGGTGCGCTGCTGTTGGTGAGAGCCCGGTCGAAGAGCTTGGCTGCTTCTTCGGGTTTCTTGAGTTCGGACTGGATGAGCGCGGCTTTCAAGGCAGCATCCCCTTGCACGGCGGCGTCCTTCGAGGTGTCGATTAACTCCAGCAGCATGGGCAGCGCCTTCGCGTTCTGACCATCCGCTTGGTAAGCTGTTGCCGCTGAGAGCAGCGCCTTCTCGAGGAACTCGTTGTCCTTCTTCGCTTCGAGCACGGGTGCCAGGGCCGCGAGCTGCTTCTTGCGATCCTTCAGCTGCCCATAGGCCTCGCTCTTGTAGAACGCGGCGGCCAGCTTGACCTTCGCCACGGTGGCCTTGCCCTCGCAGAAACCAAAGAAGGTGGCAGCGGCCTTGTAGTCGTTCGCATTGAAGGAAACCACGCCGAGCCAGTAGGCGGAGTTAGCCGCAAACTCACTCTTCGCATGCCGATCCACCACCTCGCGATAGTAGCGCTCTGCCTCGGGCATGCGGCTCTGATTGCGATAGCACTCACCGAGGCGGAAGAGAGCCTCCGCCACGTGCGCACCGCTGGGGAAAGTGGAGAGGTATTTCCCAAACGACTCGGCTGCGATCACGTAATCCTTCTGGCCAAAGGCAAGCATGGCGTAATCGAATAGATCCTGGTCGGGACCCCGCGGCTTGCTCGGATCTTGAACCACCTGAGCGCGAGGCGCGGGAACCAGCGATCCTGGATCAACGGGGACAGCACGTGGCGGATCGTCTTGCACTGGGACGGCACGGGGCGGAGACTGCTGCGCCGATGCGGCAGCGACGAGCGCCAGGAGCGCTGTGAGGGTCACGAGCTTCATGGGAAATGATGAACACTACTTCGTCGCCGGAGCGGGCACATCTTTCGGATCACGAGTCGCGAAGGCGATGTTCCAGATGCCGGCTTTCTGACAGGTGTCGAGCACCTTGATGATCTTGTCGTAAGGCGTGTCCACGTCTCCGCGGATGATCACCGCCTGATCTTTGAAAACACTCGCGATGTTATGCAGCTTGGCGAGGAGTTCGTCGGTGTTGAGCGTCTGGCCATTGACCACGATGGCTCCATCGTTCTTCACGTTGACGATGATCTCGCCCACGCTCGTCGCCTTGCGGTCTTTGCCCTCTTCGGCGGCGGGAACGCTTACGTCCATGAGCTTCTCCTGCTGTCCCGCCTGCCAGGTGACGGCGAAGAAAATCACCAGCAGGAACAGCACGTCCACCAGAGGTGCCAGCTGCATCGGCACGGGGTCAATGCTGTGTTGTTTGCGGAAGTTCACGCGAGGTTCTCGGTTCTCAGTTCAGGGTTCCCGGTTCTGTCTGGCAGTAGCTTGGATGGTCTCAAATCACTCCGCCTGACGTGTGGCTACCGCACGGGCCGCACGCTTGTATTGCACGGCCAGCAGGGCCATCAGATGCGTGGTAGCCGCCTCCATCTCGGAGATCAAGCGATTCACCTTGCCGCGGAAGATCGAGTAAAAGATGAGGGCGGGAATGCCGATCACGAGACCAGAGGCCGTGCAGAGCAGTGCCTCGGACACACCTTGAGACAGGCCCAGCGTGGCATTGCTGCCGTAGCTCTTCTGAGTCATGTCGTGGAAGGTGGTGATCATCCCCACCGTGGTGCCGAGCAGCCCCAGCATGGGAGCCACGGCACCTACGTCACCGAGATAGGCGATGCGCGAGAGCAGCAGGCTGGACTGGCGATTGCCCTCGGCCTCCGTCACTTCCTTCACTTCCTCGAAGCTCGCCGTCGGATTGCGCGTGGCAAAATCCAGCGTCTTCGCCGTGATGCGTGCGATGCATTCGTTGCGTCGATTGCACACCGCCAGCAGACCGAGGTAGTCTTGTTTTCGAATGAGCGCATCAGCCGAATTCATGAAGGCATCGCTGACTACCGTGCCCTGCCGAACGGTGAGCGTGTAGAGCACGATCAAGAAGAATGCGACCATGGACAAACCGATGAGCGGCCAGGCCATGATGCCCGCGCGCTTGATGAAGGTGTTGAACGAAATCGCTTCGGAAAGTGCCGTTGTTTGCGAGGTGGCCAGCTCTTGCGGGACGGGGGTCACCTTCACCTGCGGAGCCGAGCCGGAAGCTGGCGTTTGCTGAGCCTGCAACGTCATTGTCAGGCCGACCAGACCAAGAACGATGACGGCGAATACGAGGAGCGAAGATCGGGACATGGGCGGCGAATCTACAAGGTGCCCCCGGTGATGCAACGGCGAAGGCGGACGGTCGCGCGAACACCGCGACACATTCGTATCCACTGATTGAACCCGCTGCCCAAAGCGGCACTGTGCCCGGCCCATGCGCGACAAACCTGATCTCCAAGCCCGCCTCCGCGACGTGCCCCATGCCCCTGGGGTTTACGTCATGCGCGACCGCTTGAATCGCGTCATCTATGTAGGCAAGGCGCGCGACCTCAAGAAGCGGCTGGGCAATTACTTCCAGCCCTCCCGGGCGCGTCGCGTGGACATCAAGACTCGCGCTTTGATCGACAGCATCTGGGACTTCGAGCTGCACCAGACCAAGAACGAGCCCGAGGCCCTCCTGCTGGAAGGCAAGCTCATCAAAGAATTCCGCCCGAAATACAATGTCAGCTTCAAGGACGACAAGCGCTTCCTCCTCGTCCGCGTGCATCTAGGCGAGGACTTCCCGCGATTCTCGCTCACCCGATTGAAGAAAGATGACGGTGCCCGCTACTACGGCCCCTTCGCCCACAGCGGCGCGCTCCGCACGACGATCAACTGGCTGAACAAGCACTTCGGCCTGCGCGTCTGCCGCCCGATCCGCCCCGACGAGCAGGACTACAAGCACTGCTCCAACGACATCATCAAAAACTGCTGCGCACCCTGCATCGGCCGCGTCTCCAGCGAGGACTACAAGAAGCGCATCGAGCAGGCTGGCGACTTCCTCGCGGGCAAGAGCAAAGAACTCATCACCGCCCTGGACGAGGAGATGCGCAAAGCAGCTGCGCGGCTGGACTTCGAAAAGGCAGCGGAACTGCGGGACATGGTGGAGGACCTCACCAAGACCCTCAAACCCACCCGCACCTTCGAGCGCGGAGCCCGGCAACGCGTTGTCTCAACGATCGATCCCAAGGCTGACGTGAAGGAACTGCAGCAGTTGCTTCACCTCGAACGCCCGCCGCTGGTGATGGAGTGCTTCGACATCGCGAATATCGGCACCGCCCACTGCGTGGCCAGCATGGTCCGCTTCGAAAACGGCGTGCCCAACACCGCCAACTACCGCCGCTACCGCATTCGATCCGTCAGCGGGCAGAACGACTTCATCAGCATGGCCGAGGTGGTTCGCCGTCGCTACTCGCGGATCCTTTTGGAGGCAAAAGAGAAGCTCGGCGAGGAAGCGGAGTTCACCGATGAATCGCCGCTCGAAGTCATCCGCAGGCTGGACGAAGAAGAGGAAGCCGAACGTCAGGAACAGACGGAGGACGGAGCCATCGACGACTTTGATGAGTTCGACGTGGCCGAGATGGAAGATGGCTCCACCACCGCCCATCGTCCCGCCCCCAAGCCCCCTGGACCAAGGGCGGCACCGCTATCCACCAAACGCTTCGTGCGCCTGCCTGATCTCGTGATTGTCGATGGAGGCAAGGGCCAGCTCGGCATGGCGGTGCAGGAACTCCAGCGCCTGGGATTGCATGGTCTGCCCATCATCGGTCTGGCCAAGGAACGGGAGGAAATCTTCCGTCCTGGCGAGAGCGATCCCATCGTGCTTTCGCATGAACTCGGCGCGCTTAAACTCCTGCAGCGCATCCGCGATGAAGCCCATCGCTGGGCCAATAGCTACCACCAGCTCCTGCTCCGTCGTCGCGTGGAAGAGAGCATCTTGGATGACTGCCCTGGAATTAGCCAGACGCGCAAAGCCAACCTCTTGCGCGAGTTCGGCAGTGTGGCAAGGCTGCGAAAGGCAAGTGTGGATCGCATTGCCACAGTCCCCGGCATTAGCAAAAACCTGGCGGAGGAGATCACCCGCTTCCTGGCCACTTATCAACCGGACTCGGGCGAATGACGTGCGCTCCTACTCCTTGAGTTCCTGCTCCATCCGCTCCGAGAGCCACTGCTTGATCATGCTCTGATAGTTCAGGTAGCGGCGGCGGGCGATGCGCTTGATGCGGCTGAGCATTCGCGGATCGAAGCGCAGCGTGATCGTGGTGGACTCGCGCACATCGGGACGATGCACCGCCATCTGCATCAGCCGACCATCCAGCTGGTGCTCGGCCCAGAATTTGCCTTCCGCCTCATCGGTCTCGAAGGAGGGGACCTCTTTCCAGGCGCGAATGACTTTCAGTGTGGGAGTTTCAGCATCCATATCGGTCAGGCTTCCTCGGCTCTTTTGCGCTCGTAAAAATAGGCTTCCTCGGTCGTCATTGGACGCGAATAGATCACCCGGTAGCGCTTTCCATCCGTCCAGAAGACCGAGAAAATCGGCGTGCCACCGAGGGCTCGGCCCAGATTGAAAAATCGCGAATCACGTCCGGCCTCGTCTGGATTGTCAGGCAGCAGCTTCAATGAAAACGGATCTTCGAAGGACTCTTCAATGTCCTTCGGGGGCAGCTTCGCGAGGTCGAAGGAGACGTCTATCCAGTCAAAGTCCATGAGCGTTCAGGTGGGAGATACGTGCGGCAGCCGGGTTTTATTTGGGATACTGTATCAGTTCTATCTCATAGCCCTCAGGCGCGTCAATGAAAGCGAAGACACTGCCCGAAGAGGATGCCGTCGGCCCATCGGAGAGTGGATAACCCAGGGCAGCCGAATGGCGGGCAAAGGCTTCCAGGTCCTCGACTTCGAACGCCAGATGAGTGAGATCCGAGCAAAAAGTAACCGGTCCACTCGCAGGGAAGCTGCAAATCTCGATCAACTCGTCGCTGTTGGGCGTCTGAAGAAACACCAACTCCGATCCTCGCGGTGACTTGTGGCGTTTCACTTCGCTCAAACCGAGAACGTCGCGATAAAAAGCAACGGTCTTTTCCAGATCGTTCACACGGTAGCGGGTATGCAGCAGTTTCTTGACCATAGTCCAATGACGGGGTTGCCGCGCGTCTTCGCATGGAAGCAAGAAGGGTGCAAGGCGCGATGCACCCCGCACCCTGGCAGATCGCTGGCTGCCTCAATATCGGCAGTAGCCGCGATTGTAGCGTGAGTAACCGTAGCTAGGCTGATGGTAGTGACTGCTACGATAGTAGCGATTGTCACACGAAGAACGGTGATGATGATCGTTGCTGCTCGCCAGACCATAGGCCAGCAAGCCCACCGCGGCGGCACCAACGACAGCCGCTGCCGGATCAACGACCGGACGCGGGTTGCCGTAAGCGTCGTATGCGGTGGTGCAACTAACAGCCGTGGAAGCAAGCGTCACCGCTGCGACAAGACGAAGAAAAATCGTTTTCATACAAGCCCTCGGACGAGGCTTGCACCGCCGTATTCAAAAAGAATCCCACTTAGTTGAGCAACGCTTTCATCGCCTTCAGCGTGTCGGCGTGTGCCGGATCTTTGGAAAGGTCCTTGGCTTCCATCGGATCGGCAATCATGTCGAAGAGCGTGACGCCATTGGCTCCATCCTTGCCCCACTCAGTGTAGCGATACTGCTCATTGCGAACGCTGCGGCCCATGAAGCCGTTGGCTTTTTTACCTTTGCCTTTCGCCTGGCCTTTCTGCTGGTCTTTGAACTTGGGTGCATTGGTGCCGATCTGCTGGCCACGCAGCACTTGCGAGTAAGCGGCGTGTGACCACGCGGCGTCGGTGTTTTCAAGCAGCGGCCTGAGACTGAAGCCGTCGGTCTTGGGCGACTCGATGCCGCAGAGGTCCGTCAGCGTGGCATGCAGATCGACGAGTTCCACCGGACTCGCGCAGGTCTTGCCTTTGTTCGACGAGCCAGGCACGACGACGATGAGCGGCACGCGGGCACTGCCTTCCCAGATGCTCTGCTTCTGCCACAAGCCGTGCTCACCAAGATGGTAGCCGTGGTCGCTGTGGAAGACGATGATGGTTTTGTCAGCGAGGCCGAGACGGTCGAGTGCATCGACCACCTGACCGACCTGCGCGTCCATGAACGTGGTGCTGGCAAAGTAGGCCTGCCGCGCTTTCCGACGCAGGTCGTCGGTGAGTGTGTCCTGCTCCTTTTTGTAACTCGCGTAAGCGGCCTCCGGGATGCCGGGCTCGTCCTTGACTGGGCCTTGAGCCAGACCGACCTGATCGAGCGGATACATGTCGAAGTATTGCTTCGGCGCGACATACGGCGTGTGCGGACGATAGAAGCCGACGGCGAGGTAGAAGGGCTTGTCCTTGTGGGCTTCGAGCAACTTGATCGCTTCGGCAGCGCCGATGGCATCGGTTTGCGGCTCGGGATCTTCATCGGCGAACCAGCTCAAGGTGCCGCCGAATTGGCCGGGCGTTAACGTGAAGATCTTGTCCTCCACCTTCTTGTCGTGGCCGATGGGATTGACCACCTGCATCCACGACGGCGCGTCATCGAGTCCGCTGGTGCCGATCTGCGTTGGCACGCCGTAGTGGTAGAGCTTGCCCACGCGTGCAGCAAAGGCTCCGGCCTTCTGGAAGCTCTGCGGCATGGTGACCGTATTGGGATCGGTCTCGCGGAAGTGCGTGCTGTTTTCATACACCTTGGTCGTGTCTGGGCGCAGACCGGTCATGAAGCTCGCACGGCTCGGGTTGCACAGCGGATACTGGCAGTAGGCCTTGTCGAAACGCACACCACGGGCAGCCAGCTTGTCGATGTTGGGCGACTTCACCAACGGATGGCCATAACAGCCGAGCGAGCAATTGAGATCGTCGGAGACCAGATGGAGCACATTGTATTTCGGTGCGGCTAAAAGGCCGGCCGTGGTGGCCAGGACAAGCGAAGCGATAAGACGGAGCATGGCGCAAGAACGCTGCGCCCAGCCCTTCGTTTCACGAATCGTTCGCCGGTCCTAGCGCCCAAAGAGACGTTTGAACAAACCACGCACACCCTTGGGCTCCTCGGCAGGTGGGGGCGGTGGGGGCTCTACCGGCTCGGCTTTGGGAGCATTCGCAGTGTCCGTGGGCTCCTCGGCCAGTTCAGCCCGTGGCGGTGCCTCCGACGCGCTCTTCAAAGGATCGCCGGCCTTCTCATTGGCATGAATTTTGGCCAGCACCGACTGCACGATGGGGGCCGCGACAGCTCCGCCACTGACGCTCTCACCAAAGGCCCCTTCATAAACAACGGCGAAGGCATAGACCGGATTGTCAGCAGGCAGGAAACCTGTGAACCACGCCAGCCAGCGATTCTTGTCTCGGTCGCCATTCGGATCCACCACCCATTGAGCTGTCCCCGTCTTGCCTGCCACCTTTACACCATCCACCTGGGCATTGTGGCCCGTTCCACCTTCGCCATTCACAACCGCGATCATGCCTTTGACCACCGTGTCGCGAGCCATGGGCATGAGGTTCACCTGCTTGCGCACCTCCGGTGGCCAGGCCTGGACCACATTGTCGTTGTAGTCCTGAATTTGCTTCACCAGACGCACCTTGGGCATGTTCATGCCATCGGCCACAGCACACATGCACTGCGCCACCTGCAATGGCGTCGCTGTGACGACCTGCCCGATACAGATGCTTGCGAGCATGCCATTGAGAATCTTGTGGCCAGAGGTCTGCTGGTAATAGGCGTCGCTGGGCACAAAGCCTTTCATTTCGGGAATCGGAAGCCCCGTCGGTTGACCAAATCCCATGCGCTCCGCCATGTCCACCACCGCCTTTGATCCAGTCTGAATGCCTGCCTGATAGAACCAGGTGTTGCACGAGCGCTTGATGGCATCCACCACGGTCATGGGGCCTTCGCCATCCTTGTTCCAGTTGTGGAATGCACGGTCACCGATCTGGTAGGCAGCGTCGCAGTTATAGACCGTGCTCGGCGTCACAGCTCCGCTTTCGAGTCCTGCCAGTGCAGTCACCACCTTGAAGGTAGATGCAGGGAAGTAGTTGCTCTGAAACGCCCGACCAAGGAGGGGCGTCTTCGGATCATTGCGCAGCTCGTCGAAGCGAGCCGTGGTAATGCGAGGCACGAAGTCATTAGGATCAAACGTGGGATGTGAGGCAAGCGCCAGCACGTCCCCATTGCGCACGTCCATGATGACCATGGCCCCGCCATTCTTCGCGTGCTTGCGCAGTGCTTCTTCCGCGAATCGCTGCATGTCGTAGTCCAGCGTGGTTACCACATTTCGCCCCGGCACCGGACGACGCAGAACTTCCTCATTCAGCTTCGTGCCATCAGGGTTGAAGAGAATATTCACCATTCCTGGCTTGCCACGGAGATCGTTTTCAAAAGCTTGCTCAAGGCCTGATCGTCCTGTCATTTCCTCAATCAGAGGCTCACCGTCGATGATCGGACCCGTGGGCTGCTTGCGCACAATACCTGCATATCCGATCACGTGACAGGCGGTGTCCAGTTTCGGATAGGTGCGAACGAAGGTCGGGCTGAGAATCAATCCCTTCCCAAACATCGGCCTGAGCTTCTCGATCTCTTCCGGTGTCACTCCGATGCCGATGCCGTTGCCCTTGCTGAAGACCAAGGGCAACCATCGCCTGTCTTTGTAGTGTGCGACAAGGTGTTCGGGAGCAACGGTCCAGTTCTTGCCGAGCCGCCGGTTCACCTCGGTGATTCGCCCCTGACCAAATGCAATCACAGCCTCATCAGTGGCAGGGTCCAGCAATGGGAAGCTCAGGGCGAGGTAGTTATCGACTTTGTTCTTCGCCAGGCACACACCGTTGCGATCCACAATCTGACCACGTGGCGCGGCGACTTCGAGTTTCACCGTGCGAGCTTCTTTCAAGGTGGTCCACGAGGCCTCGAGATCCTTCTTCGTCTTCTTGATGGAGATCAGTGTTGCATGTGGAATGTCCGCGATGCTTGGCTCCGGTTTCTCAGGCTCCTTGGGCACTTCCACAGCTGGCTTGGCTGCCTTTTTGTCTTCGTTCTTCTCCTCGTTCCGCTTTGACGTGACCTCGCCGCGTGAGGAAGTGGTGTCAGCTGTGGGCTTGGTGGCAGGCGGAGTCGTTGGCTCTTCCACGACTTGGGCACGCTTCACTGGAAGGGCCGGTGCCTCACCCGGCAGTGGCGGCAATGGTGGCTGCGTCGCAGGAACCAATGGCTCAGTCTGGGGCTCAGCGATCGGATTGCCGTTCTGATCGAGTGGAACAGCTCGTTTCACCGCCTGTGCAAGAGTGGACACAGCAAGCCCGCAAGTGGCTGTAGCAACGAGGAGCGACCGGATGACAAGACGCGAAGACATGGGCGCTAGAATGCGGGCACGGCACCATGCGGTCAAGGGCTGTCACGGTTCGATCTGCAAGGCGATGCACTTTAAGTAGTGCGCCTCCGCAAATGTCGCCGGGTGATCGGGCGCGTGGGCTGAGCGCCACAGTTCCTTCCACGGCCCGGCATGATCGGCCGCATTCATCACTGCATCGAAGAACTCGCCCTGGCTCACATGCGCGGAGCATGAGGCCGCGACGAGAATGCCGCCGGGCGCGAGGCGGCGCAGGCAATTCGCGGCCAGCGTTCCATAGGCGCGGATCGCGCCCTCGCGATCGGCTTCGCGCCGGGCCAACGACGGTGGATCGCAGATGATCAGATCAAAGCTGCGCCGAGGACCATTCGCGATCCACTCAAAGGCATCGCCTTGCACACACTCGTGCGGCACGGCAGCGGACCACGGATTGAGCGCGAAGTTCCGGTTCGCGCTGTCGAGCGCGTGTTTGCTGATGTCCAGGTCCGTCACGCTGCGCGCGCCGCCGCGAGCCGCATACAAGGAGAAGCCGCCCGAGAAGCTGAAGACGTTCAGCACCTCGCGTCCCTTTGCCAGGTCCTGCACACGCGCGCGGTTGTCGCGTTGGTCCAGGTAGAAACCCGTCTTCTGCCCTTGCAGCACCTCGGCTTCAAAGCGGATGCCGTTCTCGCGGAACACCACAAGGTTCTCCGTGCTGCCCACGAGGCAGCCTTCACTCAGGCCCCAGCGCTCCTTCGCGATTGGCTGGATGTTCCGACTCAGGCGCAAGACGAGTGCTGTAGGCGCAAAGACCTCGCGCACCCAGTCAAGCACCTCGGACAATCTCGGCAGCCACACCGCGCTATACAACTTCATCACCAGCACATCGGCGTAGCGATCAATCACCAGCCCAGGGAAGCCGTCGTTCTCGCCGCTCACCCAGCGCCAGGCATTCGTCTGCGCTTTATCAAAGAGCGGCACCCGCTTGTCCTTCGCCGCCTGGAGCCGTGCGATCCACCACTCGCGATCCGCCTTCACCGGCTTGCCCGCGTGCAGCACGCGCAACCGAATCGGCGACTGCGGATCATGCAAGCCCAACGCCATGAATTTGTTGTCCCGGTTATACACCACCGCCAGCTCACCCACATCGCCCACACGATTCGTCTCCACGATGCTGTCGCTATACACCCACGGATGTCCGCTGCGGATGAAGCGCTCCGCCGGAGCAGAGACACGCAAGCGAAGCATGGGAAGTTTGGTTTCGGACATTGTTCACCGTGCGGAGCCATCCACGCATTGCGAAGGCTTTTTCGAGAGGCCAGATTGTGCTTTTCGTCCTTTCGGTCCTTTGAGTCCTTTCGGAAGAACCTAAAGGACAGAGAGGACTCAATCCCAGCCACGCAAAACCACCTTGCCTCCCCTCACATCCTGCTCAAAAGGCAGTCATGCCCTCAGACGCAGCCCCCACACACCTCGACCTCACCCAGCTCGGCGAACCCGTTTACAACGGCTCCGTGCAGCGCCTCTTCGCCGCGCCCGGACATCCGGGTTACATGGTGGCCGAGACCACGCCCGCAGGCTCCGTGTTCGACGTGGGCAGCATCTTCGAGATCGCGGACAACGACCTCAACCGCGCCGTGTTCCGCCACGCGCTTTACTCCCAGCTTGGCCAGAAGGAAACCTGGGCACGCGTGCAGCAGCGCATCGAGAGCGATCCCGCGATTGATGCCAAATGGAAGCACGACCTCACCACCGGCCCACTGGAACTCATGCGCGAGCGCGGTGGCCAGACGCATCACGTCGGCATGATCGACGCGAAGTCGCACGACATCGTCACCAGCGGCATGCCCGCCAACCCGAGCTGCTACAACGTCGTGCGCCGCTTCCCCGTGATGAAGCCGCCGCAGCGTCCGTTCCTCAACGGTCACGTCTTCGACTACGAGCAGTTTTATCAATCCACCACGTATGTCGTGCCGCTCGAATACATCGTGCGCTTCGGCGTCACCGGTGGCTCTTCCATTCTGAAGAAACATGCAGCGATGGGCGAGGCCGCACGCCATGCCTACGAGCAGGAACTCGGCCTCACCGAACCCATGCGCGCCTGGCAGATGCTCGCGCATCCCATCTTCGACCTCACCAGCAAATACGAGCCCGAGGACCGCAACGTCTCCCGCCAGGAAGCCCTGCTCATGAGTGGCCTCGGCACGCAACAGTTCCTCGACACCATCAAGATGGCGCTGCTCGGCGGCTACGTCGTGCGCGGCATCCTCGACGACATCGGCCTCACGCTCTGGGACATGAAGTGGGAGTTCGCCGTCGATGAGAGCGATTGCTTCTTCGTCGATACCGTGGATACCGACAGCTTCCGCGCCACCAGCGTTACCGAGCGCGACGGCCACAAGCTCATCCTGCACTACAACAAGCAGGCCATGCGCGACTACTACAAGCTCGTCCACGCCGACTGGTTCGCGGGTGTGAATGAAGCCAAGAAGGAAGCCGCCAAGCAAGGCCGCCCCTTCACCGGTATCCTCAAAGAAGGCCAGGCCAGCGGCCAGTGGCCGCACACGCCCGTCGTCGCCCACGACTTCCTCGCGCTCCAGGCCGAGAAGACCAAGCTCATCCGCGAGCACATCCTCGGCCAGCGCACCGATGCGAAGTCGAAACTGCAAGCCTGCGGCGAAGCCGAGGTGGACTTCTACGCGCAACACGGATTGCTGAAGGGGTATGCGGAGCTGAATGGCATCTAACCGCCGCACTCCCCTGCCTCATTGATACCCGGGGAGTCGAGCAGTTGTAAGGTCAGAATGTTTTCTCGAGCTAGCCACCAACCCTCTGACCTACAGGCTCTAGGTGCATCCTGTGATGGTGGCCTGCCCCCGGAAGTGAGACACTCATAAATGTAGTTTCGGCGTCCTTTGGTTGTGGTTGATGTGGGGTTGTTCTGATGCGCTGTCAAACGGAGCGGAGGTCTCATCGAGCGTAGCGAGATGAGGCCGGAGCGGAACAG
>JAEUHN010000008.1 GCA_016795365.1 Verrucomicrobiaceae bacterium | reverse complement strand
AGAAGGGGATGCCACCGCTATTCATCGCGTGCGGCTATCACGATCGGCCGGACATCTCGAAGGGCATGGCCTCGCTCTACTTGAAATACAAGGAGGCGGAGGTGCCGGCGGAACTGCACATCTATTCGAATGCGGGCCACGGCTTTGGCTATCGCGATGGCACAACGACGGCGGCTGGCGCATGGCCATTCCGCTTCCGTGAGTGGCTGGTGGACAGCAAGCTGCTGGCCGAGCCGAAGTGAAGCACAAGCCGGGGGCGCTCAAGGGCGCTTCGGCAGCTTGTCGAGAGCGCTGGCGGGGAGTTCCACCACCTTGAGCCGGCTGGATTCGCCGCGCTGAAGACTGACCTGGGACTTGGAGCAATCGAGTTCATCCGCGAGGAAGCGGAGCAGCTCGGTGTTCGCCTTCCCATCGACGGGCGGGGCCTGGAGCTTGATCAGCAGCACGGGCCGACCCTTCTCATCCATGGTCCAGCCTGCGAATTCGGTCCGTCGCGCATTAGGCGAGACGCGGACGGTGAGGCTGGTGACGGGGGAAGACATGGAGAGTGGGATGACGAATGACGAATGACGAATGACGAATGACGAATGACGAATGACGAATGACGAATGACGGGCGTAGTTAGAGGGTGAGCAACTCTTCGGCGGAGGTGAGCAGGCGATGGGCACCGTGGGCGCGGAGTTCGGTCTCGCTGCGGAAGCCCCAGAGCACACCGATGGCAGTCATGCTGGAGGCGCGGGCGAAGGCCATGTCGATCCCGGAATCACCGACGTAAGCGCAGGCTTCGAGGGGAACGCCAAGGTGCGCGGCCATCTCATGAGCCCCGGCGGGATCGGGCTTGCGCGGGACTTCGGCACGTTGACCGAGGATGTGATCAAAGGTGTCGCTACCGAAGAAGTGCTCGGTCATCGGCACGGTGAACCGGTGGGCTTTGTTGGAGATGACGCCTAGCTTCAATCCTTTGGCGCGCAGAGCCGCCAAGGCGTCCACGATGCCGGGGTAGGGTCGAGTTTGTTGGTTCCAGAGCTGGTCGTAGTGAGCGCGATACTCCTCCACACAGGTGCTGATGGTGGCCGCGTTGCGTGCTTCGGGAGGCAGGGCTCGCTCGACGAGCTTCTCCATGCCGTCGCCGACCATCTCCTTGAACACCTCCACGCCACAACGCGGGTAGCCGTGCTGATCGAGCATTCGATTGATGGACTCGGCGATGTCGCCCAGGGAGTCGATGAGGGTGCCGTCGAGGTCGAAAATGAGAGATTGGAGCATGGAGGGAGAATGAATGACGAATGACGAACGGGTTGCGGCGAGTGGCGGACGGATGCCAGCGAGTGACGGACGGATACCAGCGAGTGACGGACGGATACCAGCGAGTGGCGGACGGATACCAGCGAGTGGCGGACGGATACCAGCGAGTGGCGGACGGAGTTGCCCCACTGACCTGCTGATTTACCGTCCTACCGACCCACTGGCCCACCGATCAGTTCGGGTGACGCCAGCCAGAATAGAAGACGCGGCTCTCGACGGGATCGCGGGGTTTCTTGGACTTGTAGATGGGCGGGGCGAGCTTGTCTTCCTCGGACTTGAAGGAGCAGGACGACACGCTCAGCACTACCAGGGCGACGAAGCCCAGTATCGTAGCGGCAGATCGAAGAGCAGAAGCAGGTGGCATGGCGGAGTCACCATTTCGCCCGAGCACTGCGTTCCGCAACATCCATTCACCTCGGATGCGGCTGGATGCGACCATTCCTCAATCAGCACGTTTGAGGAATAGGAAAAACCTTGCTCCTGGGACCGCCTCCGATACCATTCGCGGCCTTTCGTTTGACTGCTTTCCCGCTCCAGATTTCCATGCCAAACCAGGCCCCCTTCCGCCAAGCGGCGGCCTTTGCACGCGTGGTGCTCGTGGGCGGTCTGATCTCGGCACTGTCGGCGGCCGGAGCCATTCCGAAGTCGATCCTGAAAGAGGGTCAGGCGAGGCTGGAGGCGGATCTGATCAAGGTGACAGTGCCCGTATTGCGTCAGCAGATCGCAGCGCTGACGGCGATCGAGAAAAAAGCGGTGGCGGCTCGCGACTACGATTCGGCCATCGCTGCCCGCGCGGAGCGACTCAAGCTGGAGGCCGAGGTGGCGGCGCAGGAAAAACTCAGCCTCTTGCTCGCTGCTCGTCAGGGCAAGGAGGCCGTGGAAGCGCCGGAACGGATCGTCTTTAAACCAACGGAAGCGAAGCTGGACCGTGTGCGGCTGGATGTAGCGGCGGGCGTGCTCACCGATTGGGAAGGGCCTGGTTCCAGTGCCACCTGGAAACTCAGTGGCCTGCCTCCGGGGGGCTACGAGGTGGTGCTGCGCTATTCCTCGGGCGCTTTGGAAGGCGGCTCCGTGATGGTGCAGGAGAGCTTTTTCAGCCTGACCAGCGATGTGCAGACCACGCTGAAAGGGTTCACCGAGGCGAATATCGGCACGCTGAAAATCCGTGACGGCGATGGCATCTTGAAGGTGAGTGCGAAGACCGTGCTCAAAGACAATCTCATGCAACTCCAGTCGGTCGAGTTGATCCCTGCGAATCGATGAACTTCCCTCGTGCCATCGTCGCTCTCGGATTGACCAGCTGCCTGTGGCTTGCGGGTTCAAAGGCTCAGGCTCAAGCCGAGCCCGAGGAACTGGTGAAGCTGCGCGCTGCCTTCGAATCGAAGGCGCGCATCGCCTCCACATTGTGGAATGATTATTACAACCGGGCACTCGCTCCGATCGAAACAGAACTGGCTGCTGCGGGCGACTACGAGCAAGCGCGGGCAATCAAGTCGCGACGCGATGAACTCGCTGCCATGAGCGCTGCGACACCGCCTGTGCCAGGTGCTCCGGCCGCAGCCCCTGGCATCTTATTGCCCGCCGCTCAGGCGAAGTGTTCAGGCGTCGTGTCCGAACGTGCAGGGTCGCTGGTGGGCTGGCGCACGTCCTCGTGTGCGGCGGAGTGGATGCTGCCACGACTGACACCAGGTGCCTACCATGTGCAGATCACATATACCATGCAGGACCGAGTGCCTGAGCCTGGCACCAGTGCGCTCGCAACGCGCACCGTGGTGGAACCGGCCACGACCGCGATCTTCAGTTTCCGCGAGGTTTCGCTGCTCGCCTCCGCCAGCAAGAACCTGCGGGCGCTCACCTTGGAGAAGACGCCAGCGTCAGGCGAGGTGAAGACGCTCACGACCACGGTGCCGATTGATCTGTCGAAGCCGCCATTCACCTTGCGTCTGGCGACGACGGCGTCATATCCAGGCAATGTGATCGTGGTGCAGAGCGTGCGCCTTGTGCCAGCGACCAATGCGGCTCCGGTCGGCGCGTTGGCTCCAGTGGAAGGAGGTTCGGCAGTGTCGTTGACGAGCGAACTCGAACAACTGCGTAAAGCCCATGCCCAACAGCTTGCGGACGTGCGCAAGCCGGTCATCGAAGCCTACGTGACTTCGCTCAGTGCCTTGAAGTCGGAAGCTTCGGATGCGGACGATCTGGCCAGCATCGTGGAATCGGAGTCGCGGAGGGCGCGCAAGATGATTGAGGGTCTGCCGTCGAAGGGCGGTGGTGGAATGGGCTTGGACAACTTCGAGGAGGTGAGCGGTGCGAAGTTCGTTCCTGACCCGAGCAACAGCGGCGACCGGTTCAAGGTGGAGCACGATGGCCGGCAGTTCTTTGTTAGGCTGGCCTGGGTGGTGTGCCCGCCCGTGGATCCCAACGACAATCGTGCACTGAAACATGTGGCGACGAAATTCGGCTGCGACGCAGACGATGTCGTTTCCCTGGCGCTCGCGGCGAAGGAGTTCACCGCTTTGTATCTCGAAGGTCATCCTCTGCAGCTGCTGCTGCGCCAGAGCAAGAAGCATGAGAACACCATCACGGCCCTGGTTTTCCTGGAGGACATCGGCTTGTTCCAGGGCGTGCTGATTGATCATGGTCTGGCCGTGGTGGATGCTCCTCCAGGCGGCACCCGCGGAGGAATGGAGACCGGCTTCCTCGGCAGCTTGCAGGACCGTGAGAATGCCGCACGTGCTCAGAAACCAGCCCCCGGCGGATGGGCACTAAAGAACGCACCATGAGAAGTCTCGGATTGATTGGCCTGCTCATCCTCCTGGTCCGCATCGCGCTGGCCCAGGGCGCGGTCAGTCCCGAAGTGGGGCCGCCCACTCCTTCGCGCCTGCAGTCGATGGAGGCGATTTATCAGAAGAACCTCAAGGCTGCCCAGGCACCGCTACTCAAGGAGTATCTGGCTGATCTCAATGCGCTGCTGCTGCGTGCGCCCGCTTCCGATGCACCCGCGATCAATGCGGAGATCGCACGGGTGAACAAGATGATCGCCAGCGGCGTGATCGAATTTTCTGCCGCGAAGCCAGCGGCTCCACAGACGAATGTTGGACGACCGCTGCCTTCCTCAGGGGTCGTCTTCTCCCTGGATCCCAATGAAGCCGTGCCTCCACAGCCAGCCGATGGCTTCGTGCCGATCGGTAGTGCTTCGTGGACCCTCTCCCTGCTGCCCGCAGGCACCTACGAGATCATTGCGCAATACAGCTGCACTACCCTGCCCACGGGAAGCGCCAAGGTGAAACTCGACTACCATGGCAACAGCTTCACACGTGAGTTGAAAGCCAATCATCTGACCACGAAGGATGGAAGCTTTCGGGTGATGAGGCTGGGCCAGATCACGCTCACCGAGGATGTGAAGCTGGAGAAGGTCACGCTCAGTTCCGTCGAACCCGGAGAGCCATGGTTCTTCGTGAAGCACATCCTCATTGCCAAACCAAAGGCACCGAAGTGATCAGGCAAAGATGTTGTCCACCAGGATGGGCAGCGGCGTGATGTTGGACTCGCGAGCCATCTTCACATCCAGCATCGCATCGAAGGCCAGAAGCGGATCGGGTGCCCTGGCGGCGACTTCCAGCCGCTTCTTCGCCGAGTCCATACTGTCCTGAAACGAATGCTGAAAGGGAATGCTTGTGGCTTCGATCGCGACAAGGGCACCGGCTTCGATCTCGTTCAGAATTGCATCGGGATGATGGCGCGCATTGAATCGCCAGGGCACGATGCGTGCACGCGTCTGAAGGCCCTCAACCTGATTGGGATCAAAGACTTCGTTGTCCTTGGGGCGGGCCTTTTCCACGATCTTCGCCGCATCACTGGTGAAGGCACGATGGGCTTCGGCGCTGGTCCAGTAACCAAGAAAGGCGTGGCCAGGGATGAGGTAGATCACGGGGTAGATGCCCACATGCTCAAGGCAGGAGGCGAGGAGGAGGGCGAGTTCGATGCACGTTCCGCGTCTGGACCGCAGCACCTCATCGGGCGTGCGCAGACGTTGGGATTGCCGCGAGTAGGTGGGCGATGAGTTGACGTAGTCGAGTCGCAGCGTGTGCTGCAATGCCGCCCACAGAGCACGCACTTGAAATTTCACCGCTTCTTCGGCAGACATCCGGCCCTGGGCGAAAGCCGCCTGATAACCATCGAAGCCCGCCTGGGGTGTATCCACGAAGGCACGGAGGAAAGGCTGTGCAGCGGAGATCACCTCGCGGATCGCAGGGTTTCGAGGGAAGACGAAGGAGGGCAGGAAGTGCTGGCCGATGCCGTCGTCCCGCCATTCGTCGCAGGGCAGAATCGAGAGCGGCGTCGTTTCTTCGTGGAGCTTGATGTCACCACACGTCACCAGCGTTTCCAGCATGGCTTGCAAGGCCTCACCCCGCTGGCGGATCAAAGCGGCTCCGAGAGGCAGGGCCAGCCTCTGAGCAAGGTCCGTGAAGTCGTAGGCTCCGGCTCCGGGTTTCACGACGAAGCGGCACTCGGTCGGCGCTCCGACGCCGGTGTGAAGCCTCACGTTCACGGACACCGGAGGCACAGATCCCTCGGGCTTCTTCGTCAGTGAGAAGGTATCGAACAGTCCGGTGCGGTCGTTGTGCAGCACCGAGTAGTTAAGCGAGCTTCGTGGCACGAAGTCGATGCGGAAAGCCTCTGCGAGAGACTTCGTCGGAATGGGTTTGAGCCCTCGTGTTGCCGGTGCTGGCACGGTCGCTGCCGCAAGGCCGCGTGTCTTGGGCTTGTTCAGAATCGACGAGGCTGACCAGAGCACCACGCCACCGAGATCACTCGGATTGCGCTGCGAGTTGTGAGCCTTCAGTCCGGCACGGAGCGCGGCGACGACGTCGTGACGCGTGCGGCTCCACTCGAGATAGAAAGCACCGAAGAACAAAGGCACGCTGTCATCATAGACCTCGCCCTGAAAGCCGAGCGCCAGGTGGGCTCCGTCGGCGATCGCTTGAGGAGCCAGCCGGCGCCCCGAGTAACAACTGCTGTAAACGATCAGCTCAGGACCATGCGATGCGGTCGCGGCTGCCACTTCTTCGCTGGTGAGAGGCTGCGGCTTGTCTCCCGGTTCGGGGGCGATGAAGGTGCCTTTGCCCAAATCATTCGCCGCCAGGTGGACGATGCTTGGTTGCTTCGTCGCGATCTCGGCAGCCAGACGACTGAGGCTGCTGGCGTCCAGGGTGTCGATCTTGCCCAGGCTGGTGCGGATGGCATCCAGCTCGGCGGTGAAATCAAAAGCCGGGGAATCGGGCCCGCCATCGCAGGGCGCATAGGCTGGCTGCCCCACAGCCTTCGTGACGGACTTTCCATGAGTCAGCACTCGAATGACGACGAAGTCGCCTGTTCCAAGCTTGTCGCGTTCCGACTTGGTGGCCATGGCGACCATGGCCTCCCAAGGGAAGAGTCGTCCTGCCCAACCAATCTCCTCATTCTCCCAGGCCATTTCCACTTCCACGACGCCACTGGCTGCAGCCGCCTTGATAAACGGATCAACTTCAGCGGGATTCACCTGGCCGCGTTCGGCGAAGTTGCGGAATGCCTTGTGGCTCGTCTCATGCCACTGATTCTTGGCGTTCCCCAACGACGCAAGGACACGATTCCACGAAACGGTCAGAGGATACAATTCCTTGTCCCGCGCGGTGGCTACGATCTCCGGGTGATTCGCCGTGCGAAGGATGATCTTATAGCTGTCATCCTTCTGTGTTGGCTCGCTCGCTGGTGCCCCTGCTTTCTTTTTGGACTTGGCCATGAACGTCGGGTTGCTATCGCCGTGCGGCGCGTGCGTTGAGGAAGGCGGCCCATCCACCGGTGCCAAAGTCGAGATTCTTGTAGAGTGGTGAGACTTCTTTCTCGCGCGGCAGATAGATGGACAGGCCATGCGAGTTCTTCACGCGATCATTGACGGCGTGGTTGGCGAAGACGCATGCCTCAATGGCCGACTTCACTTTAGCGGTGGCGTTGGCATACGGAGGATGTTCGGCTCCGAGCTTGTCGGCGAAGTCCCAGAGGTCCACATAGTCGGGATGATCGTATGGCTGGGCTTCATCGCGAACGAACGAAAGGGCGCGTCGAGCAGCGGGGTTCCCTGCGGCATTGGCAGGATCGAAGTCCTTTGCCATTAGCGCACCCAAGGCGTTGGCTGCATCGGCCACGGCCTGCATCGCTGCAAGGTGGCAGGCCGATTGGGTAACGGGTTCCGATGCATCATACGAACTGACAAACTCCTTCGCGATCAAGGCGGCAAGCGTCTTGCCATCCATGGTCACGTTTTTTTCAAGGGCGGCGAGGATGCTGTGGTAAGGCCAGCCATTGCCGGGCTCGATCTCCTGCGAGGCGCACATGACGGTGCCGGAGCCCTGCACCTGCAACCCGGTTTCCACCATGCTCATGAGGCAGGCATCCATGCCGATCACATCGAAGGGGCGCTTCGCTTTCGCGGCCACCTTGGCGAACACGTTCTTCATCTCCACGCTGTCGAGGAAGTCCTGAGCATCGTCATCAAAGGCGATGGCGCGGCGCTGACCATCCACCTGGCCCAGCTTCCATGCGGTGAGGAAAAACGAACCGCGAGTGCGACGGCGATTGACCTTGCTGGAACGGAACCCAGACCCGGTGAACAAGGGAATGCCATTGCGCGGAGCGCCTGCGCGCCGGAGTTCGGCTGCATCGACGGGCGAGGGCGGCTTGACGGGGTTCAGGTTGCGACGGCGAGCTTCTTCATAGACATCGGTGTCATCCCAGCCGCTGCCATGATTCCACAGCACCGCCATGGTGCGCTTGGCGGGGTAGTTGGTGAGTCCCCAGACGAGGAAGTCTTCCAGCACCGCCGGGTCGCCCGTGTTGATCTTGCCCATCGATTCCAGCACGTCGCTCTCGATGGACGTGCCTTTCCGAACGCGCATTCGCGTGGCCTGGGAGCCTTTCTTGGCAGAGTCGCGCTGCACGATGATGTGGAGTTTGTCGCTGGAGCCCACGGTCTTCATCTCCGTGATGTCCTTGCCGCCGAAGGAATCGAGGTTGTTGTCACCCGCCATGTAGATGAGCAAGGTCCATTCGGCCAGATCGGTTGGAGCTGGAACGGCGGCCTTCTTGGCGGCTGCTTTTTTGGCGGCAACTTTCTTGGCTGCCGCCTTCTTGGTGGCGGTTTTCTTGGCTGCGGGAGGCATGGCGAAGGTGGACAACGGGTGAGAGGTTCGTCGGACGATGTTTAGCGGCGCTTCTTGTTCGAAGGCTTGCCCTTCTTCACGGGCGCGGGCTTCTTGATTCGCACGACTCGGGCTTTGGGTTTCGCCTTTGACGCGTTCCGCTTCACCGGGGCTTTGACCGCCGGTTTCGTTTTCGCACGAGGGGTCGCTTTCTTGGCTGGAACTTTCTTAGCCGCAGGCTTTTTCACGGCAGCTTTCTTCGCAGATGCCTTCTTCTTGGGCGTCGCTTTGGTGCTGCGGCTGGGTGACTTGGAGATGCTTCGAACGCTGCGGGACTTGGCGGCACCTGCAGCGGGTGTGGGTGCAGGCGCGCGGAAGGTTTCCTCCCAAGCGGCGCCCTTGGTGTATTTCACCGCGAAACGCTTGTCCCCCGTGTGGTCGAACACCGTGAACCGGAAGGTTTTACCTGAGGTTTCCAGTTTGCCGAAGCCAAAAGGCACCACGGGCTTGCCCTGATAAATCGGGGCGGTGCTGTCCAGGCGATCCTCCTGCCAGAGGACATCGCCGATGGTATTCTCGAGTTCGAAATTCTTCTTCGTCACGGGCACACCGCCATGACCCAGGCAGCAGCAGAACGAGGGTGCCTGTTTAAGCACAGGGTGCTTGCGTTTTTCTTTGGGCTTGAAGACCACCCCGCGATGCTCATGCCCCCAGATCCAGGCATCAATCGAATCGTAGAGTGTGGTGGAATCGCTGAGTTCGGCATTCTTGAGTGCAGCAACGGTCGCGTCAGCATGCTGCTTTTCGCTCGTGCGTGAGGAGGCTGGCTGATGATGCGTGAGCAGGATGCAGCCCTTGTCCTTGTTGCGCACCCTCTTCATCCAATCGACCTGCTCGAAGGTGAGGATGCCGTTTTGTCCGGCATAGTCTTTGACGGTCCAGGTGTCCTGCGTGACCGACTCAACGAGCCCAGGAAGCTCCCATGATGTGTCGAGACCGAAAACCTGCCAGTCGTCGTTTTCGATCAGGAAGAAGCTGGACGGCTCGCCCTTGTCATCGGCGTGCCAGCGGATGAATCGCTTGTCTCTGAGCAGAGTATCGAAGTAGCCGTAGCCTCCCGAGTAACGATCGTGATTGCCATCGAGCGACCAAGAGCCGTAGCGCTCAATCTCTTCGTCAAGAAGGATGGGCCAGCACGATTCGGCGAGCATGTAGTCCTGGTATTCCTTGGCTTCGCCAATGTAATACACATCGCCCAGATGGATCACATGAGCCTGGGTGGATTCATCTTCCTGCTTGAGCTGCTTGCAGATGGAACGCGTCACCTGCTGAGCCATCGGGAGGCCGGTGCCCCAGTCGCCGAAGAGGTAAAGCGATAGCGGCTTGGTGCTGATCACCGGGCACGCGGGATTGGGATTGAAAGGACGTGGCCCACTGGCCAGTGCCTGAGCCTTGCCCTTGGCGCCTTTGAGGGCGTAGAGCACATCGTCGTTCTCGATGAAGCCGCCGATGGTCTTGCCGCGTGTCGTTTTACTCTTGCCATCCTTGAGCCGGATGGGGGCCGAGGTGTCGATCACCTTCGCCTTCGATGCAGCGCGACTTCTTCCTCCTTTGCCTGCGGTGGGTGGTGCGGGCTGGCGGTTCTGTTCAAGACGGGTCTTGGCATCAGCCTTTGCATTCAACGTCATCCCCGTCTGCAACGTGCAGACCAGGGGACTCGATGGAATGAAGGCACTGCCTGCCGGATGGCCCGTGTCCGCTTTGGCCTCCTTGATGGCAAGGGCCAGAAGGGAAATCAACTCGGGCAATTCTGCCGGAGTGAACTCATATTTGGCCAAAAGCGCCCGGGCGGCTTCGCCATCCTTGGTGCCTTTCGTGTGGTCTTTGAGCGTCTTGGCGAGGAGGGCGCGCTTGGATTCCAGCTCTGCAATCAGAGCCGTCCGGTCGAGGTAATTGGCAATCATGATTAGAAAAGAATTCCCAGTCAGATTGCCATGGGTGGGAGATGTTTGGCGAGCAAAATTTGTTGCTCGTAGGAACAGCTCTGGGGCTATTCGAGCTTCCACTTCGCCTGCCGCAGCACGGCGAGCTTGGGCTCTTTCATGCTCTCATACCACACCGTCAAAAGCGTGCCGTCGGCGAGTTCCACCGTGCTTGGATAGCCGAGGTCACCGCCCTTGCCGTCTCCGGAGATGATAATCGGGTCGCTCCACGTCTTGCCATGGTCGCTGCTGATGCGAGCCTGATTGCCGAAGGGCGGGCGACGATGGCCGTAGGTCATGACGAGACGATTGTCGCGCAGGCGCAGCAGGTGCGAGGGCAGGCCAAAGGTGATGGCGTGCGGTTCGGTCCAGGTCTTGCCGCCGTCCTTCGATTCCGTTTGGAGGGTGCCGCCTGCGTCCGCTTTGTTGTGATTGCGAATCTGGACAATGATCGTGCCGTCGGCGGCCTCCACGCCGTGGAGTTCGTGGTAGCTCTTCACTGCATCGTCACCCTTGCGAGTGGGAATCTCGGACAACCATTGCCAGGTGAGGCCATCGTCTTTCGACTCCGCGACTCCGATCTTTTTGTCGCCGGTCCAGAGCTGCTTGCCTGCGTAGAGAAGGCGTCCGTCCTTGAGCTGGATCGGACCGTGCGGGCTGTTCACCACCGTCGGGATGCGATTGGACCAGGACTTGCCGCCATCGGTCGATCGGATCACCCACTCGCCCAGTTCTGCTTTGCGCTCTTCGTCATTGAGCCGTGAATGCGCGGCCTGCCAGCGAGCGAACTGCGCCGAGGGCATCGACTTGCTCACCCAGCCCTTGTCGGTGTGCTCCGCCATCATGCTGGCCTTTTTGAACGAGTCCTCGTAGGCGAGCGAGGTGAAGGTGGTCACCAGCAGTGTGCCCTTGGCCGTCTCCAGCACGCCTGAATCACGGTCGTCTGTGGCGCTGTCGAGCAGCACGCGAGGCCAGGTCCAGGTCTTGCCTTCGTCATAGGAGGTCATCGAATGCACCTGACCAAAGGGGCACACGTGAGACTCGCGACCGCCTGACCACGACACCCACAAGTCGCCATTCTGGCGGCGCACCACCGTGGGCCAGCCGTGATAGTATTCGGGCTGTTGGGAGATGACCTTGGTTTCAAGGATGGTGGCCCTGGGCGCATCAGCGAAGCTGAGACTGACGAAGCTTAAAGCGAGGCTGAACAGGGTGGCAGTGGGGCGTGGAGTGAGTGTGCGAGGAACCATTCGAGCGATACGGGGCGCTGCGCAGCAGTGTTGCGACGCGATGATCTCGATGCCATGCGTGAGCCATGCTCAAGCTCATCCTCATCGACGATCACTTCGTGGTTCGCAGCGGCCTCGTCGCGTCGCTGGAGCTGGAGGATGACATGACTGTGCTCGCCGAAGCAGAGCGCGGTGAAGAGGCTCCAGCCTTGTTTGCGAAGCACCAGCCTGATGTGGTGCTGATGGATCTGCAACTCCCCGGCATCTCGGGCGTGGAGGCCACCGCACGTCTGCGGGCCGCGCATCCCGAGGCGCGTGTGCTGATCTTTTCCACCTTCGCCCGCGATGAAGAAGTGGCTGCCGCGCTCAAAGCCGGTGCTCTGGGTTACCTGCAAAAATCGGCCTCCCGCGATGAGCTGCTGAAGGCGATTCGATCCGTTGCCCACGGACGACGTGCGCTTCCGGTGGACCTTGAAACGCGGCTGGCCCTGCGCACGGCCGGACCTGAGATCACGCCGCGCGAGCGTGAGATCCTGGCGCTCATCGCGCAAGGCAAGGCCAACAAGGAAATTGGTGCCACGCTTGGGATTGCCGAAGACACGGTGAAGCGCCACGTGAGCAGCATCCTGGACAAGCTTCAGGTCAACGACCGCGCGCAAGCCACCGCCGAAGCGATGAGGCGTGGATTGGTAGAGATGTGACCGTGAGTGCGTGGCGATTGCGCGACGTGCATGGCTGGCTAAAGGACGGGCTGCGTTTTCATCAGCGCGTCTTTCCTCATGAAACTTCCATCGCTTGTTCTCACCGCACTCGCCTCGCTTTCGATCCTCGCCTCAGCGGCGGATGAATTTCCTCTCGTGCCTGCCGTGGAGTGCTCGCCCCGTGCTGGCCTGCCGAACTTCTTCGCCAAGCTGAAAGCCGGCAAGGAAGTGAAGATTGGCTACCTCGGTGGTTCGATCACCGCGCAGGAGGGCTGGAGGCCGAAGACGCTCAAGCACTTCCAGACCAGCTTCCCGCAGGCCAAGGTAACCCACATCAATGCAGCGATTGGCGGCACGGGATCGGACCTCGGCGTGTTTCGGCTCAAGCAAGACGTGCTCGATCAGAAGCCTGATTTCCTCTTTGTCGAATTCGCAGTGAACGACGGTGGGGCCGATCCAAAGCAAATTTTCCGCTGCATGGAAGGCATCGTGCGGCAGACTTGGAAGACACTCCCCGAGTGCGACATCTGTTTCGTTTACACCATCACTGAGGCGCTTGTGGGACCCATGCTGGAAGGCAAGTTCCAGCGCAGTGCCAGCGCGATGGAGAAGGTGGCTGATCACTACGGCATTCCCACGATTCACATGTGCATGGAAGTGGCGAAACTGGCCAAAGCGGGCAAGCTCGTCTGGAAAGGCAAGCTGCCCAAGACGGACGAAGAAAAGAAAGCCGCCGCCGACAGTTTCATCTTCGCCCCTGACTCGGTGCATCCGCATCCTGAGACCGGTCATGAGTTGTATCTGGCCGCTGTGCAGCGCTCGATGAAACAGATCGAAGCGCTTGAAGGCAAGACGGGTGCGCATGAGCTGAAGACTCCGTTTGTCTCGGACAACTACGAGCATGCCAAGATGCTGCCGATCACAGAAGCGACGCTCTCCAGCGGGTTCGCCAAGGCGGACTCCGACATCGGCAAGCGCTTTGCCAACCGCCTTTCCCAAATGCAGCGGGCCAACAAGCCAGGTGAGTCGGTGACCTTCAAATTCAAGGGCACGCGAGCCTCAATCTACGACATCGTGGGTCCTGACTGCGGTCAGGTCAAAGTGACGATCGACAACCAACCTGCACGTGTGGTGCCTCGCTTTGATTCCTACTGCACCTACCATCGTCTCTCGATGCTTCAAATCGGCACCGAGCTGCCTGACGTGGTGCATACTGTGAAGATCGAGATCCTTCCCGAACAACCCGACAAGGCGAAGATCCTCTCGCAGAGGAATGAGAAGATCGACGATCCGAAGCGCTTCGACGACACCGCGTTCTATCCCGGCGCGATCCTGCTCGTGGGCGAACTCATGAAGTGATCCGAGCGCCTCAGCGGCGCCCCGATTTCTCATCCTGAAGCACCTTGTCAAAGACAGCCTTCGAGAAGGAGGCTCTCTGGTCAGGATTGTAGCGGAACATGCGGTCGCGATTGTCTTCGATGATCTGGCGATACTTGTCGCGCGACTCGCGGGACATGTCGTTGTAGTAGTAGTCGCGATCTTTGGTGGGCAGGTAGATCGAGCCGCGCACATACTCCTTCCCGTCGCTGCCTTTGCGTATGTAATCGGACTCCTGGAGGTTGTGAATGTCCACGGGCTCCACAATGCGACGACCGCCGCTGGTTCCTCCGAAGCCCGAGCGATTGTGCTGGGCCTGCTGCTCGGCAGCCGCCGCGGCCACGTCGTAGCGTAGCTCCACGACCTCACCATCGACGAGGAGCTTCACCCCCGCGTGCTTCGGCATGGTGGTGGGCGTGGCTTCGGTGAGCTTCCATCCCTTGGCATTCGGCGTCTCCGAGACGACGATGTGCTGCTTGGTCTCGGTGTTGAGCAGGGTGGCGATGGGCTTGCCTTCCACATACGCCACGCCAGTCAGGCGATAGATGCTGGAGAAGTCCACCACGCGGTTGAAGGGTGAGTGCGTGGCTAGCGCTCGCAGGGCTGAGGGATCAAAAGGTTGAGGCAGATCAGGATCAGGTTCGCCAGCACGGCAGAGCGCGCTCGTGGTGGCCAGGGCGAGCGAGAGGAGCAGAGAGCCGGAAGAACGGGGGATCATGACAGGCATCAGAACGCCGTCACGTGGGGCAACTTGCGCCTAGTCTCGCACGATCCCGAAAGCACAGACCTCGTTCTTGTTCGCGCAGAGACGCGTGAGATAAAACTCCGAGCAGTGCGCGGGCAGGTCCGTCTTGAGCTGATCGATGAGGGGATACTCGGTGTCGCCTTTGAACTTGATGCTGACGATGAAACGTCGGGCACGGCGCTCGCGCACCCATTCGAGCAGCAGTCCGATGTTGCGCTCGGGGGCGGCGATCACATCGCAGAGCAGCCAATCGACGGGCGCTGCGGGCTTGAACTTGAAGGCATCGCCTTGCTGAAAGGTGAGGCGTGGATGGCGCATCAAATCATCGCGCAACGGGGAGCGGTCGATGGAGGTGACGTGAGCACCGCGATGAATGGCCACGTAGCTCCAGCTCCCAGGGCTGGCACCGAGATCAACGCAGGTGTCGCCTTTGGCAATCTGGAGTCCCAGGCGATGCTCGGCCTCAACGACCTTCGAGAAAGCACGTGACGGTGCTGCCTTATCGACGGCGATGGGCAGCTCGCCCTTGGCGAAGGGCCACACATTGCGCCGCGCCTCATAGGGCAGGGGTGCGGGTGCGACGGAGAGCACGCCTTTGTCCGGGGCGATCAGGTAAAGCTGCACGAAGGATGTCTGTGCATCGAAGGGACCCTCGTCGGTCATGAGGTTGCGGAGCAAGGCGCGGCGCTTCTTCTGCAAGCGCTCGCGAAAGGCTCCGGCGATGAGCTGGCAGCGATTCGTCCCTGCGTTGCCAAACCCATAAGCGGGCACCACCGCTAGCCGCCAGGGCTGGCCCTCTGGCAGTGCATCCATGGTGGCGGCGAGAAGCTGTCCGGCCGCTGCATTGATCGAGGCGATGTCGATGACTGTCGCATTCGGCAAGGTCTGCCTCGCGAAGGCCAGCGGAGCGTCCAGCATTGCAGCATCGCTGCTCACCCACTGTTCTGCCACCTGCTCATGCGCACCGTCCGGGAAGGCGCGGCGAAGCTCGTCGATGAGGTAGCGTTCGCTGGATTCGTCCGTGAGAAAGCAATGCATGGGGCGAGGTCGTTCTACTTCCTCAGGATGATGACATCCTTCGTGGCCACCATGAGTCGTGACTCGCGGTCACTTGGCTGGAACACCTGCTCGGGATTGAGTTCGCAGAGCTTGAGCGTGTTGCCCGCAGCCTGGAGGCGATACTGCACCGTGGCACCGAGGTAGCTGGTGTCGGTGATCTTGCCATTGAGGCGATTGGGCGAATCAGGCACCTCGCGGAAGCTGAGCGCCTCGGGGCGAATGCTGAGAACCACGGGCTGGCCACGAATCGGAATAAACGTGGGATCAAAGGTGCGCCCGCGCAAGATGCCGGCGGGCGTTTCCACATCGAAGAGGCCAGCGCGGCTGGTATCGCGCAGGAGGGTGCCTTCGATCAGATTGGTCTCGCCCATGAACTCGGCCACCATGCGGTTCACTGGATTGCGATACACATCCATCGGCGTGCCCACCTGGATGAGATTGCCGGATTCCATGATGGCGAGGCGGTCGCCCATGGACAGCGCCTCCTCACGATCATGGGTGACATAGATGCCGGTGAGGCCGCATTCCTTGACGATGCGGCGAATCTCGGAGCGCATCTCCAGGCGCAGCTTGGCATCCAGATTGGACAGCGGTTCATCGAGCAGCAGCACCTTGGGCTGAATGACGAGCGCACGCGCCAGGGCCACGCGCTGCTGCTGTCCACCCGAGAGCTGCTGGATGCGGCGGTCGCCCATGCCTTCGAGTTGCACCAGACCGAGCACGTCATCCACGCGTTCCTTGATCTCCTTCTTCGGGCGCTTCCGCTCCTCCAGGCCAAACGCCACATTCTGCTCCACGGTCATGTGCGGCCACAGGGCGTAGCTTTGAAACATCATGCCGGTGTCCCGTCGATGCGGTGGCACGCGCGAGACCTCAACGTCGTCGAAAAAGATTCGTCCAGCGTCCGGCTGGTAGAAGCCTGCCACATGCCGGAGGAGCGTGGTCTTGCCACAGCCGCTGGGGCCGAGCAGGAAGAACAGCTCACCACCCTCGATCTTGAGGTCGATGCCATGGAGCACTGGGGAACCGCCGAAGCGTTTCGTGAGGCTTTGGATCGTGATGGTGACCATGGGCAGGAGCGGCGTTTCTACCGTCGCGGCGCGGATTGTGCAAGCGGCGGGAGTTGCAGCCTCAAGGTCGCTGAGCCACATGCGGGTGCATGATCCAACCCTTCCAACGCGACGCTGCCCTGCTGGCCGACATCCAGGCTGCCTCGGGCGACGACCTTCATATCTGGTGGCTGGGCCAAAGTGGTTTCCTCCTCAAGCAAGCCGGGGCCTTCGCGCTGCTTGATCCCTACCTGTCCGACTCGCTGACCCTCAAATATGCCGCCACTGACAAGCCGCACGTGCGGATGACGGAGCGATGCATCGCCCCTGCGAGTCTCGACTTTGTGAACGTCGTCACCTCGAGCCACCAGCACACTGATCACTTCGATGAGGCCACGCTGCTGCCTCTGTCCAAGGCGAATCCTGGGCTGCAACTGATCCTGCCCGCCGCGGTCGAAGGCGCGGCGAGGAATCGTCTTGGTGATGCGGACATCGCTTTGATCGGACTCGACGATGGCACTGAGGTTGAGGTGAACGGCTGGCGTTTCACTGGCATCGCTGCGGCGCACAACGAGATCGAACGCGATGCCCACGGGCGCTGCAAGTTCCTGGGCTTCATCGTGGAGCGCAACGGCTTCGCCATCTACCACAGCGGCGACACCCTGATGCACGAAGGATTGGTGCCCGTCTTGAAATTAAAGCGCTGCGACATCGCCTTCGTCCCCATCAATGGCAACAAGCCCGAGCGTCGGGTGGCGGGCAATCTCAATGGCACCGAGGCTGCGACGCTGGCTTCACAAATCGGAGCCCGACTGGCGGTGCCGCATCACTTTGAGATGTTCGAGTTCAACACGGCATCGCCTGACGAGTTCGTGGCCGCCTGTGCGCAGTTCGGTCAACCTCAGCGGGTGATGCGCTGCGGCGAACGCATCAGCATCGGTCACTGAGGCCGACCACCCGCGTCCAGTTCGCCAAGCACCTGGATGAAGGCATTGGCCAACGATTGCCAGTCCTCGGCTGTGGTCTGGTAGCCACCACTGAGACGCACCACGCGGCGAAGTTCGTCTGGTGAGGCTCCGAGCGCGGTGACAACCACGGAGGAACCCTCTTTCCCCGAGCTGCAAGCCGAGCCCGTGGAGATGGCGAAGCCGAGGCGCGAGAGGCGAGTGAGCCACTTCAGGTTGTCATGGCGAGGCATCACCAGCAGTGACGTGTTCCAGAGCCGAGGTGCCCGCTCACCAATGATGCGGAGTCCGGGCATCGCGTTGCTCAGGGTCTGCTCGAAAGCATCGCGCAGCGGAGCTTGCGTAGCGGCGATGGTGTCGAGTTGAGGCGTGATGAACTCCAGGGCTGTAACCATCGCTTCGATGGCTGGACAGTTTTCCGTGCCTGCTCTCCGACCCTGCTCCTGGGGACCACCGCGCAGGAAGCGCAGAGGTTCATTTTCATCCCTGAGCACAAGGAAACCGATGCCCTTGGGGCCGCCGAACTTGTGGGCGCTGCCGGTGATGTAATCGCATTCACCAAGCTTTTGCGCGGGCAATTTGCCAAGCCACTGAGCAGCGTCCGTGTGGCAGGCGATGCCTCTTCGATGGCAAAGCTCAGCGATCTCACGCCACGGCTGAAGCGTGCCGCTTTCATTGTTCGCCGCCATGACCGAGACGAGCGCAGGTTGGCTGGCATCGATCACGCGAGTCACTGCATCGAGTGTGACCACGCCGTCTTCATTGACGGGGATCTCGACGGTGCCGCAACCCAGCCAATGACGCGCCGCCTCGCGCACACTGGGATGCTCGATGCTGCTCAAGGCCGTGAGACCGTCGCGTGTTGCCAGTAGCGCATTGTTCGATTCGCTGGCACCCGAGGTGAAGACGATGCGGGCGGCCTCGCAGCCCAGCAAATCGCCCAATCGCTCGCGCGCCGCATCCAGCTTCTGTGCTGTGAAACCGGCTTCCCGATAGAGGCTGGAGGCATTGTGCCAGTGATCACGGCTGGCCTTGAGCCAAGCTTCCTGGGCGGCTGGGCACAGCGGTGTGGTGGCGTTGTGATCGAAGTAGGCTGGCATTTCAACTGCGAACACGTTGACCATGGGTGTAAACATTCAGCGTGGGCTCGCGCAAGAATCCCACCAGTGTCTGATTGGCATCGCGAGCAAAGTCCACTGCCAGACTGGAAGGTGCCGAGATCGCGGCGACAAGCGCAATGCCTCCGGCGAGCGCTTTCTGAATCATCTCGAATGAGACTCGCCCACTGAGAAAGAGGATGTGCTGGTCGAACGGCAGCAACTTGTTCAACAAGCCGAAGCCGAGGATCTTATCGAGCGCATTGTGACGCCCCACGTCCTCGCGCAAAACGATGAGATTGCCATCAAGGTCGAAGAGCGCCGAGGCGTGCAGACCGCCGGTCTTGGCGAAGTTGTCCTGAGCTGCCCGCACCTTGTCGCCAAGGCTCCAGAGCAGGGCAGGGGAGATGTGCCAGTCGGCGCGAACAGGGGCAAACCGTTGGAATACGGAGTCGATGCTGGTCTTGCCACACAGACCGCAACTCGAAGCACTGAAGACATGGCGGGTGAGGGAGTCCCAGTTCACCACGGCCCCGCCGAGCAACACAGCGACGATGTTGCCCTTGCTGTCCGTATTGGCCGGACACTGGGAGATCTCGAGGATGTCACGCGGGCGCTGCACTACGCCTTCGCTTACAAGGAACCCAGCCGCCAGCTCACGATCATGCCCTGGGGTGCGCATCACGACCGCTACGCTGCGGCCTTCCACGCGAATCTCCAGAGGCTCCTCCACGGCGGTGACATCGGTGATAGCCGCTGCTGGTTGGTCGCGATGGAGTCGCGTGAGCGGTGTGATCGCAGTGCTGCGGTCGAGCTGGAGATCGGTGGGCGTGTTCACATTGTGAAAGTAGTGCTCGTCACCAGGCGCGAGGTCAATCACGTCGATCAGGTCCAGCTCGGCCGCCTTGGACATCAACGGTTGGAGCGCGAGTTCGCGCCGTTCGAGCGCGCTTTCGATCAATGGCAGCATCGCGGGCGTGTAGAAGGCACACAAGGGCTCGAACCCATGCTCCAGGCGGGCGACGGCTCCACGTTGCCGACACAAGAAATGCGATCGGAGGAAGACGCTGGTCATCTGGGGCATGTCGGTCGCCAGCACCAGCACGGGCATGTGGGCGAGTCGCAAGCAACGGGCGATGGCGCCGAGCGGACCTTCGTCGGACCCGGGCGGATCGAGCACGAGTTCAGCACCATCGGGTGGGCGGAGCGCCTGAGATTCGCGAGCGGCGATCAGCAGTCGCGAAGGGGAAAGCGACTCGAGTTTCTGGCACTGGTGCAGCCACAGAGGCTCACCTTGCCAGTCGAGCATCGCCTTGTCCTTGCCCATGCGAGTGGACTTCCCACCAGCGATCAATGCGGCGGCAAAGTTCATGCATCGCGGCGCAGCACGCCATCGGTGAGGATCTTGGCCCGGAGCCCGCCGTGTCCTTTAAGGGCAGCCTCAACGCCTTCGGCAAAAGCTTGGTTCATCCAGTAGCAAGGAGTGCTCTCCTGGGTGCCAAAGAAGCGAACGCCCTGCACTTCGAACTCTCTGCCAATCAACGAGTTGAGGTCGATGCCACGAGTGATCACATTGCGGCGAAACACGCCGGCATGGAGTCCAGACTCGCCGAACCGCTCGCACATGCGCTCATAAACTTCCTGCTCAAAGAAGGTGATCTGACCCTTGTAGTCCTCTTTGAAATCGAAGAAGCGGTCGCCTCGCAATCCCTTGCCTGCGACACACTCCACGGATTCAACCTCATGCATCGGCTCTTCGCCAGGAGGCTGGCCGTGGTGGCCGTAGTAGATGTGGGCTGGAGAGATGAAGAGCTGACGAACTTGCATGGTGACTGCAAGTTACGCTCTATCAGCCGTGGCGGATCAATGCAACCATCACGCCCTGAACCACCAGTTCACGAACCGGGATCAAGTCTGGGAAAGCCGGGTTCTCGGCCTTCAGGTATGGGGAACCGTTGTTGACCACGTAACGCTTGAGGGTGGTTTCTCCATCAATGAGCGCCGCGACGATGTCACGCGGGCGCGGTTCGCGAACTTCGAGGATCACGGAATCACCATCACAAATGTGGGCATCGATCATCGATTCCCCACGGACTTTGAGAGCGAAGGTGCGAGCGTTTCGAGTCAGGCCGAGCGTGTTCAGATCGACAGAAATGTTGCCCACGGTATCCTGCTGGATGTCGGCAGCAGCCATACCGGCAGGGATCTGGCCGAAAACTGGGATGTCCATCATTTCCCCGCGATTGAGATCGCCTGGGAACACCACTGCCCGGGCTTTCCCTGCATGACGCTGGATCACTCCTTTCTTCTCCAGGGCCCGCAAGTGGCTCATGGCAGCTGTTTGGCTCGCGAACCCAAAATGGCGTTGAATTTCCCGAGTCGAGGGCATCACACCGTGTTGACGCTGATGATCGCGGAGGAAGTTCAAGAGTTGAGTTTGGCGCTCAGTGAGAGAATCGGCGTTGCTTGCGATGAACATGGTGGTGCAGTTGGTTGGTGGATCTGTGCCAGCAAAACTCTAGCGATTCATCTCGGCAAGGAACATTTAGGTGTTCAGCCTGTTTTGAACATGAACATTTGCTCATGTTCTGACGAACTGCCTCGCCTGCAAGACGCTACCTTTTGATTTTCCGGTAGCAGAGATGTCTTCGCACCTCAGAAAAGATCATCTAATGAATGATGGCGACCCCTACGGGACTCGAACCCGTGTCGCATCCGTGAAAGGGATGTGTCCTAACCGCTAGACGAAGGGGTCTCGTTTGCGCGGGCCGGGATAGTGCCGTCTTTATTCATTGTGGCAAGAGGAAAATTGATCTCTTCGCGAATGTCTGGAATGCGACTGGTTGAACTGATCCATCGACTGCATCTGCAATGATCAAGACGAGCGGGCGAAGAAGACAGCGGTGATGGCCATCGATGCAGCGATGGAATCTTGCGCTCAGTGTCTGGAAGAAACTGATTCGCTCTCGGATTAACGAATTCGCAACCTAGAAAAGAGGGGCTCCTTAGACTTTCACGACCTAATCATGGATGTCTTTTTCGAAGGCCAGTCAACATTTGATGACCGCCTTCAGGAAGGTGAAAAGATATTTGGAGGAGAAAGTGGGGTGGTGGCTGGAAGCCTTGTAAATCAGGGCACAAAAGGCGCTTGAAAAACTTGGCACGGCCCCTGCTTGGCATTCACACGACCGTTCTCGCGGCCGAATAACATCAAACTCAACCTGCTCACACTCATGCTAACAACCACTCATAAAAGTCCACGAAACTTCGCAGCACTCGTTGCTGCAGGTTTGATGCTCGGGCTCACCAGTGCGGGATCATTGCTCGCACAAACGGCGCCCGCACCTGCACCCGCTCCCGCACCGGCGGCCGCTCCGGCTGCGCCTGCCGAACCCAAGGACGCGAGCCTTGAGCAGCGAGTGAACGACCTCGAGCAATACTTCAACAACTTGGTTCCTGGGCCTGCTGCCGACGCCAAGCCGGAAGATCAATACAAGTCGAAGCTCGCAGGTCTGGCGGGTCCTGGTCACAATGGCTTTCTCATGATCTGCGCCGCGTTGGTGCTGTTCATGACACTGCCTGGTCTGGCTCTTTTCTACGGCGGTTTGGTTCGCTCCAAGAATGTGCTCTCCGTCCTCGCCCAGTGCATGGGGATTGCAGGTTTGGTAACCATCTTGTGGTTTGTTTGCGGTTATTCCCTGGTCTTCGCAGAGAATGGCAGTCCCTACCTTGGTGATTTCCGCTATGCGTTCCTGAAGGGTGTGTCCGGTGCGCCGAACGGCAACTATACCGCTTGGCCATCGCAAGCCACCTTCTCGATGTATCAGTTGATGTTCGCGATCATCACTCCCGCGCTGATCATTGGTGCGATCGCTGAGCGCATGAAGTTCAAGGCTGTCATGCTCTTTGTCGCTCTGTGGATGTTCGCCGTCTATTTCCCGATGGCTCACATGGTGTGGGGCTTCGACGGTCTCCTCAACGGTGTGTGGAACGGCAGCGCTGGCATCCCTACCATCGACTTCGCAGGCGGCACGGTCGTTCACATGACCTCAGGCTGGAGCGCACTGGTGCTCGCCTACATGGTTGGCAAGAGAAAGGGCTTCGGCAAAGAGAAGATGTCTCCGCACTCGATGGTGCTTTGCATGGTTGGCACCGGGATGCTCTGGGCTGGCTGGTATGGTTTCAACGCCGGATCGGCTCTCGCTGCTGACGGTGTCGCGGCCAATGCTTTCATGACTACTACGCTTGCTGCTGGCACGGCTGGTTTCGTCTGGGCCGTTGTTGAAATGCTTCACAAGGGCAAGCCTTCCATCCTTGGATTCTGCTCCGGTATCGTTGCCGGTCTGGTCGTGATCACTCCTGCTTGCGGCTTCGTTAACGCTTCTGGAGCGATGATCATCGGCATCCTTGCCGGTATCGTTCCTTACCTCGCTGTGATGTTCCTCAAGCCCATCCTCAAAGTGGATGACGCTCTCGATACCTTCGGTGTGCATGGCGTTGGTGGAACGATGGGTGCTATCCTCAGCGGCCTGCTGGTCGATCCTTCGGTCAATTCCAATCTCACTGGCAGCTATGCGACCGCCAACGGTCTTGCCAAGCTGGTGACGGAAGGCGGTCTGGTGGGTAATCAGATCAAGGCGGTTCTTCTTACCATCGCGCTGTCCGTGGTGGCTTCCGTGGTCATCGGTTTCATCGTGAAGGTCATCGTTGGCCTTCGTCCTGACTCTGAGCAGGAAACGATCGGCCTCGACCTTACCGAGCATGGTGAGGCTGGTTACGAGCACTAAACATTTCAAGACCTGAGCGAGGTCTTGCGAGCAACAGGGGCCGGAGCGTGGTTGGCGCTCCGGCCCTTTCGTTTTCTTGATGGCGATGCTTTCGACGGGATGAACCGAACAGGCAGTCGAATCCAGTTGGAGGGGCAATAGCGAGACGATCACCGGCATAGGGTGCCAAGGCATGACCTTGAAGGTGATGAACTGGCGATGCACAGGCCTTCGACAGTCCGTGAGACGAATCGAACAGCTCGCTGGCTTTCGTTTTACGACAGTGAAGGTAGAAGCTCTACTTCAGCTCTTTGATCCGCAGGTTGCGGAACTTGTAGGTCTGACCTTTCTCGCCGTGGTGCTGAATGGCGATCACGCCGGAGGCGTCGATCGAATCCTGAATGTCGGTGGTGAGCACGCCATTGACGAAGATCTTGAGGCTGGGGCCCTTGCACTCGATGCGGTAGGTGTTCCAGTCATTGCGCTTGAAGCAGTCGCCAGCGCGGGAACGGAAGGCGTCCTCGCTTTCCTTGTTGCCCTTGATGGGACTGGCGAACCACATGCGGCGGCCCTCGTCGTAGAGCCCACCGGACCACTTGCGGTTCTCGTCGCCGTCCACCTCGGCCTGGTAGCCGAACACTTTGTTTTTTTCCACGTGAGCGCGGAACATGAAGCCGCTGTTCGCCTTGCCTGCAGGAAGCAGGATGTCGCCTTCGAAAATGAAATCGCCGTAGGTCTTCTCGGTGACGACAAAGAACTTCTTCTCGCCTGTGAGATGGATCTCACCGTTCACCACTTCGATCTGGCCCCAGTCATAGGCGTTCTTCCAGCCGGTCATGGTTTTGCCGTCGAACAGAGAGACAAATTCATCGTCTGCCGCCATCGCGGGTGCGAGGGTTGCCAAGACGAGGGTGGAGATAAAGTGGCGTCGTGTATTCATGCTCATGAAGCGTCATTCATAAGACGCCACCGGTATCAATGACAAGCGCGGAAATGGTGGGGACGGTCCTGTAAAACGACGCAGCCGCCAGTTCGGATTATTTAAAAGCGCTGGGCGATCCGCCAGTCAGCCAACCCACCACTTTATACGAGTCGCCGCTGTATTCAGAGAGGATGATCGACACGTAGTAGTTGCCAGGAGGCGGGGCCGTATATTTCGTGGTGCCCTGCACCGATGGGTAGCTGTAGCCCTGCTTGAGTGCAGCTTTGTTGATGAGGCCAAGCTGGTAGCCCTGGAGATTGCCTCCACGATAAGGGCCACTGGTTGCCCAGGCGGAGAGCTTGAGCGAGCCCGTGGAACCATTGCGGTTGTGACTGATCTTGCCGACGGAGATGTCGATCGTGCCCTCCTGAACGTGGGTCTGCCACTTCCATGGACCCGCCAGGGTGAACAGTGGAAGCGGACCAAGCACCGCCGGGGAGGAAAAGTTGCGATAGTCGGCGGTCACATAACCTGATGACCGATATTCCGCTACCACGAGACACATGTGGTAGGACTTCTTGGTTCCGGGCATTGAGGTGGACACGGTCTTGTTGACTTTGGGATAACCGGTGCCCGGCAGAAGTGGATCGAGCTTGTAGCTGGCGACTACTTTGCCGCTTAGGGTGCCCCCATTGTGAGGGGCGTTCAAAGCCCACAGCTGCACCATCAGTGTGCCCGTGCTGGCCGACGTGCTGTCGTTCTCAATCCGATCGGCTCCAAAGCTGACGGATTTGTTGCCAGATGCGAACTGGTAGCGAACAGAGCCTTTGATCTTGATTGCTGCGTGCAGCTGGCCCGCCAGAAGAACAAGCCCTGCCGTGAAGATAGAGATGAGAAAGCGCATGATCGGCATCGAATCCAAATATGCCTGGGGTGCCACGTGTTTGTTCAGAAAGTTAGGACATCTCCTGTGCGAAATTTTTTGCTGTGATCGACTGCTGACTTGTTAGCGCCGAAGCTATCCCTTTTGTTGCGTTACACGACGATTCCTGCCACTCTGCTGCCGATGAAAATCCTCGCTCTTTGCCTTGCTGTCGTCGTCTCTCCTCTCGTCGCTGTCCAAGCCAACTCAAGTCCTGAAGTCGTAGCCGACAAGGGCGCCCCTGCGGCAAAGAAAGCCAAGACGCTCGAGGGCACCTTTTTGGGAATCGAGCAAGGCGACTACTTCCATTGGAACATGAAGACGGCCGACGGAGAGGAGCGCTCGTTCTTTATCCTCAAGCCTGATGAGAGCGTGAACAAGATGGTGGACAAACCTGAAGCCTTCGTCGGCAAGAAGTGCCGAATTACTTGGAAGACCTCGACCGAAAACATCCCCGAGGCTGGCGGCAAAATGGAAGTCGAGCAGATCCTCAGTGTCGAGTGGCTGGGCAAGAAATAGGCATTGGTGTATCGACCTCGACTCTTCATTTCCATGACTCATCTCACTCGACTCGTGGCGTTGTCCATCGTTGTTTCATCGTGGACCGTCTCCGCCCAAGATGACGGCCAGACGCCCGCCGTGCCGCTGGCGCAGGCTTTGAAACTCGGACCTGAAAAACTCACTAAGTTCACGGATGAAAGTGAAGCGGGCATGGATGCTGCAGCCATTCTGTATGCGACGGCGAAGCGGGTAGCCACGGAACGCGCCCTGGCCGAGAAAGACGTCAATCTCGTGCTTCAACTCGACGCCTGGAGGGATGCGATCCGTGATTGTCGCGAGTCGGCTTTCAGTCTTGGCTACATCACGAATGGTGGTGGCACCATGTTCTCACATGGCTCGGCGCGCGATCAGGCTGAGGTGGAGGACTTTCTTGGAAACTTCGCGACGAAGTTCCCCCTGAAGATGGGTAAGGGCAGCCCCAAGGCGAAGAAGAAAATCGATGAAGCACTCGCATTCATCAAGACCCTGAAGGTCTTCGATTCCGGTGATCCCGCCTCTGACAAAGAAGCAAAGGCCAATCTCGACACCGAAGTGAAGCGAGTTTCCCAGCACTGGGAGTCCCTGCGATTCATGTGCGAGGAGTTGCCTGCGGAGCTTGCCATGGAGGTGGCCACCTTTGCGACCAATGCTCTGAAACTTCTCAAAGAAGAGGGCTAAGGCGAACCTCAGGCTGCTCGCACGAATCGTTCTCGTCGCATGACTTTGTGCTGTTCGAGAACTGCCTGTGTTGGCTGGGAGGATTTTGCTTCAAATCAGTCACACCTTTCGAGTAAGGTGTGATTATGACAAACGAATGGCATCTCCTGAAGGCGGCGGATCGCGTCGTCCATGGTCCCGTCTCATTGGATCAGCTACGGTCCTGGGCCGCCGAAGCGAAGATCTCGCCCTTGGACAAGGTGTCGCAGGACGGTCGTCAGTCCTGGGTGCGCGCACCCATGATTGCGGAGCTTCAGATGGATTGGCTGATCGAGATGCCGGACAGCTATCTCTACGGACCCACGTCGGTCGGGACGATTCAGGAGTTTCTCGCACGGGGCGAGATCGACGAGCATGTGATGCTGATCAATTGTGCTGAGTCCACGACTGGGCGGCTTGCGGATCAGCCATTCTATCAGGTGAGTCCGCATCAGGTGCGCAGTGCAGAGACGGTGTTTTACGGCACCGCGATGCCCGAGAACAGTCATGTCTCGGATACCATCACGATGCTCAAGCAAAGGATTCACTGGCTGGAGAAGCAGGTAATGGAGTTGCAGCGAGATCTGGGCACCTCGCACGAGTATGCGGCGCAACTGCGGTCGCAGTTCACCGAGGCGACGGGCCGCGAGCCCATGTGATTGAGGCGTGGCGAATGAGGCTGCAACCTCTCGCAGTGCATGGGCGTTCCCTCGCTCGATGAAAACACTGTTCACCCTTCTTCTCTCCTGCCTGACCATGACTGCCTTCGCTGATGCCCCGATCTACGACATCCCTGTCAAAGACATCGATGGCAAGGACACCAGCCTCAAAGCCTATGCAGGCAAAGCTCTCCTAATCGTGAACGTCGCAAGCCAATGCGGCTACACGCCCCAGTATTCGGGACTGGAGGCACTGTGGAAGAAGTATCAGTCCAAGGGGCTGGTGGTGCTCGGCTTCCCGTGTAATGACTTTGGAGGCCAGGAGCCCGGATCGAATGCTGAGATCAAGACGTTCTGTTCGACGAACTACAGCGTGTCTTTCCCGATGTTTGACAAGGTCGCGATCAAGTCAGGAACTCCACATCCCTTGTATGCTGAGTTGCTCAAGACCGGTGATGTCGGCTGGAACTTCTGCAAGTTCCTCGTTGGCAAGGACGGCAAGGTCTTGCAGGCGTTTGATGCGGGAGTGGAGCCGGAGGCTTCGGAGCTGACCGCTGCCATCGACAAAGCTCTCGGGAAGTAGCGGGGCGACCGTGGAGCCGATCTCGGATGGCGAGGCAGAGGGCGTTTGGGCATGGGCAATGTCTGATTGGGCCAAAAAGTTGTCTGACAACTTTAGCGGGGGGCTGTGTATCCTGACGACATTCTATGAAGCTCCATTCTGTCCTCGCCTGCCTCCTGGTCACTTCCGTGGCACACGCCGAACCCCGTCCAGTTCGGGTTCTCTATGTTGACGAAGCTGGTGCAGAGCAATCCAAAGTCGGGGTGCTCCACGATGCGATGCGAGATCTCGGGCGGGACGCGATCTACTTTGACTACGTCACTGGCTCCCAGCGCAGCGCCGATCTGGACAAGAACTATGACGTGGTCATCAAGGCCGGTGAAGTTACCGATGCGGCTACCGCCAAGGCAAAGGTCCTGGGTGCGATCAGCGCTGACCGCAAAGCCGAGTGGCAGAAGTTTCTCGATCAACGTGAGCCGGAGGTGCGCGTGAAGCATCCGCAGGTCGCGAACTATGAGAAGCGCCCGGAGCCACTTACCTTGCAGAAGCCCTTCAGCTCCAAAGGAAGCCTGGAGCGCATCCAGGTGCCTGCGGACTGTGAAGTGAAGCTCTTCGCCAGCGAACCAGAGATCGCCAAGCCCATCGCCTTTGCCTGGGACGAGCGTGGCCGCTGCTGGGTCGTCGAGACACGCGACTATCCGCATGGCGTTGTCGAGACCGGCGTTGGCCAGGACACCATCAAGATCTGCGAAGACACCGATGGCGATGGCAAGGCTGACAAGTTCACCGTCTTTGCCGACAAGCTGAATCTTCCGACCGGTATCGTCTTCGCCAACGGCGGCATCATCGTCAGCCAGCCGCCGAAGTTCATTTTCCTCAAAGATACCAACGGCGACGACAAGGCCGACGTTCGCGAGACGATCATCGACTGCTGGGGCATCCGCGACACACATGCCCAGGCAAGCAACCTCCACTACGGCTTCGACAACTGGCTCTATGGCTGCGTCGGCTACTCGGGCATCGAGGGTTACGTCGGCGGCAAGCAGCATAAGTTTGCCATGGGCACCTACCGCTTCAAAGCGGACGGCAGCGCGCTTGAGTTCCTCCACCAGTTCACGAACAATGCCTGGGGCCACAGCTACAATGATGCCAGTGATCAGTTCGGTGGCACCGCGAATGGTGCTCCCATCTTCTTTGGCGGCATCCCGCAGAGCGTGGCACCCGACGGCGTGCGTGTGATGACGGCGAAGAAGATCAACGTGGTGGACGAGTGCCACACTATCACGCCGAACTATCGTCAGGTGGATGTGTTCAATGGCTACACCGCAGCCGCTGGTTCCAACTTCATCTACTCGGACAAACTCCCCGCCCGCTTCCAAGGTCGCGCCATGGTCTGCGAGCCCACCATGAAGGTCGTGAGCACCTTCGATGTGGTCGCCGACGGCGCAGGCTGGAAGGCGATCGACGGCTACAACATCTTCGCCAGCAGCGATGAATGGACTTCACCGGTGCATGCCGAGGTCGGCCCCGACGGAGCCGTGTGGGTAGCTGATTTCCAAAACTTCATCATTCAGCACAATCCGACGCCGAGCATGGAACGCGGTGGCTTCGTGGCTACGACTGGCCCTGGTGGTGCTCACGAGAACGAGATCCGCGATCACTCACGTGGCCGCATCTATCGCATCTGGGGCAAGAGCACACCGCCTTCGCTGAATGCGAAGACCGTCTATGGAGCGCTCACCGCTCAGCGCCTCGCGGTTGAAAAATCGACAGCGACCGATCAGCTGGCTCCAATTCACAAACTCTGGGCAGACCATGCACAGGGCAAGCTCACCGCCGACGCTCATCGTGCTGCCTTGCTGAGCCCGGACGCGAAGATCCGCCGCAATGCGGTGCGCGCCCTTGGCACCGACAAAGCCTCGCACGATCTCTTCTTCGGCAGCGGTGTGTTCAGCGATGCCGACCTGCAGGTGCGTCTCGCTGCCTTCGTGAAGCTGGCCGAGTTTGCCACCACACCTGAGATTCAAACCCTCATCAAAAAGCTTGCCTCCGACCCTGTGGTGAAGGGCGACGAATGGCTCACCGAGGCAGCACGTTTGCTCGTGAAGAAGCACAAGGTGCAAGCGTTCAAGGAAGGCCCAAACCTGCTGGTGAATGGCGACCTCGAACAAGTCAAAGACGGCCTGCCTGTCGGCTGGAAGCGTCGCGACTACGGCACTCGCCCAGGAAATGCCGGAGCCGAGTGGGCGACTGTGCTGGGCAAGGATCACATGCACGGCGGCAAGGCAGCGGTGCGCTGCATCACGCGCGATGACGCGGACACGAGCTTGTTCCAGGATGTGGCCTTGAAGCCCAACACGACCTATCGCCTCAGCGCCTGGGTGAAGACCCATGCTTTCAAAGGCAAGATCAGCCTTAACGATCACATCGGACGTGCCGAGACGAACAAGGTCACCGCTCGCGAGTCCGGCTGGTCGGAAGTAGAGGTGATCTTCACCAACACGGACAAGCCCAAGGCCAGCATCAACCTGCTGCACGTCGCGAAAGGCGATGGCTTCTTTGATGACGCGAAGCTCTGCGAAGTCATCCCGCTCGAAGAAGACACCGAGAAGCCGCTCGCTGGTGACGTGAAGCGCGGCGAGACGATCTTCTGGACTCACCCCGTGGCCGCCTGCAAAAATTGCCACGTTCTGAAGGGTCAAGGCAGCGCTGTCGGACCCGCGCTGGATGGTGTCGCCTCGCGCAAGGATGAAGCCTACATCACCGAGTCGCTGCTCAATCCGAATGCGAAGCTCGCGAAGGGCTTCGAGAAGCTTGGCGTGTCACCGATGCCTCCGATGGGCCTCATCCTGAAGCCTCAGGAAGTCGCCGACGTGAAGGCCTTCATCCTCTCGCTGAAGTAGGCCAGAGTGGCCTACTGCGTCGGGTGTTGGAGCTGGCTATCCTACGCCGTAGGCTAGGCAGGTCCGTTCCGATCGGGAATTGTAACTGCTGCGGCCTGCAAACACCCAAGGTTTCTGAGTTGCTTGGAGATTTGTCTCCCTCCTTGCCCCCCGGCGCGAACCCGCTATTCTCCGCGCTCCTTTTCCCTGAACCATGAGCGCGACCCCTGACTCTGCCCCGAACTACAAGAACACTGTGCTGCTGCCGAAGACGGACTTCCCGATGAAGGCTGATCTGGTGACGCGTGAGCCAGCGCGGTTGCAGAAGTGGGAGACCTCGAAGCTCTACGAGAAGATCATCGAGAAGCGCAAGAGCGGGCCGAAGTTCGTGCTGCATGATGGGCCTCCGTTCGCCAACGGCGATGTGCACATGGGCACGGCGCTGAACAAGATCCTCAAGGACCTGATCGTGAAGTCGAAGACCATGGCCGGGCATTATGCGCCGTTCATTCCCGGCTGGGACTGCCACGGGCTGCCGATCGAGTTCAAGGTGGTGAAGGAAGCGCAAAACCTGTCGCCCGCCGAGGTGCGCACGCGCAGCGAGGCGTTCGCGCGTGGCTTCATCGACATCCAGCGCAACTCGTTCAAGCGCCTCGGTGTCTTCGGCGACTGGCAGAAGCCGTATCTCACGCTCGATCCGACTTATGAGGCCGACATCATGCGCACGTTCGGCAAGTTCGTGAGCAAGGGCCTCGTGTATCGCAGCAAGAAGCCAGTGCAGTGGAGCTATGGCGCGCAGACCGCGCTGGCGGAAGCCGAAGTCGAATACAAGGAGAAGACCTCGCCCGCGATCCATGTGTCGTTCAAGCTGCTCAATCCGCCGCCCGGACTGGAAGACGCGTCGATGGTGATCTGGACGACCACGCCGTGGACGCTGCCTGCGAACCTGGGCATCGCGCTGCACCCGGACTTCGACTACGTCTGCGGCACCTTCACGCACGACGGGGGCATGACGGCGAAGTTCGTCATCGCCACCTCGCGTCTCGAGGCCTTCGCTGCCGCGACCGGCTACAAGTTGACCGACGAGACACCGCAAAAGCTCAAGGGCACCGCGCTCAACGGCTGCGAGGCGCAGCATCCGTTCCTACCGCGCACGTCGAAGATCATCAATGCCTTGTTCGTCACCGACGACACCGGCACCGGCGCGGTGCACATGGCGCCCGGCCACGGCGCGGACGACTACATCGCGGGCCGCGAGCACGGCCTGGACATCCTTTCGCCGGTCGATGACAACGGCCTCTTCACCGCCGAGTGCGGATTGCCGGACTTCGTGGGCAAGCATGTCTTCAAGAGCAACGAAGGCATCATCGAGCTGCTCAAGACCAAGAACGCGCTGCTGGGCGAGGAGAAATACGTTCACCAGTATCCGCACTGCTGGCGCTCGAAGACGCCGATCATCTTCCGCGCGGTGTCGCAGTTCTTCATCAAGATCGACGCGATCCGCGAGAAGGCGCTCTATGAGATCGACAAGGTGAACTGGCTGCCTGCCTGGGGCCGCAACCGCATCTACGGCACCGTGGAATCGCGTCCCGATTGGTGCATCAGCCGCCAGCGCACCTGGGGCGTGCCGCTGCCGGTGTTTTTCTCGCCTGATGGCGAAGCCATTCTCGATGAAGGCATCGTGAGCAAGGTGGCCGATGCGGTGGAGCAGCACGGCACGAATCTGTGGTTCGAGAAGGACGATGCCTTCTGGGCCGACCTCGTGGGCCTGCCCGAGGGCACGAAGCGCTGCAAGGACACGCTCGATGTGTGGATCGACTCCGGTTGCTCCAGCGTCGCCGTCTTGGACCGCCACCCGGAACTGCACTGCCCCGCCGACGTGTATATCGAGGCCACCGACCAGCATCGCGGCTGGTTCCAGTCCTCACTCATGGTCAGCGTCGTCGCGCATGACGCCGCGCCCTACAAGAACGTCATCACGCACGGCTTCGTCGTCGATACGAGCGGCAAGAAGATCAGCAAGTCCGAGCAGGACAAGAACAAGAAGCCCATGACCGCTGACCACTACTACAACAAGTATGGCGCGGACATGGTGCGGCTGTGGGTGAGCAGCGTCGATTATCAAAACGAGGTCCCCTTCAGCGAAGAGCTGTTCCAGCAGACCGGCGAAAGCTATCGCCGCATCCGCAACACCATGCGCGTGATCCTGGGCAACCTGCACGACTTCAAACCCGAGAACGCGGTGCCCGTGGAGAGCCTCACGCTCATCGACCGCTGGGTGCTGGAGCGCCTGCACGACGTGACCAAGGAATGCGTGCAGGCCTACGAGCGCTTCGACTTCCGCAAGGTCTTCACCGTCATCAATCAGTTCTGCGCCAGCGACCTGTCCTCGCTCTACATCGACATCACCAAGGACAGAATGTATTGCGATCCCGCGAACGGCACCAAGCGCCGCGCCGCCCAGACCGCCTTCCGCGAGATCGCCGAGACGCTCAGCAAGCTCTTGGCCCCCATCCTCGCCTTCACCGCCGATGAAACGTGGGAACACCTCGGCTACACCGAGAGCGTGCACCTTGAAGTCTTCCCCGTGCCGAACCCCGCGCACGCTGGCAGCGATGCCAACGTCGCCGTCGAGGAAATGGTGAAGGCCCGCGCCGCCATCTCGCAAGCGATTGAGCCCGAGCGCCAGGCCAAGAAGATTGGCTCCTCGCTCGAGGCCACCGTGCGCCTCACCTTGCCGACCGAAGGCTTCACCCACCCCGTCTGGAACGACGCCGCCACGCTGCAGGAGTTCTTCATCCTCAGCGAGCTCGACGTCGTCCGCGGCCCCGAGCTGAAAGCCGAAGTCCGCGAGTCCTCGAATGCCAAGTGTGCCCGGTGCTGGAAGCACCTTCCCGACGTAGGCTCGAACGCCAAGCACTCGTGCCTGTGCGGCCGCTGTGCCGAGGCGGTGGGTTGATCACGTTCAACGCATGACCTTGGGTGGAGCATGGGCTTCACCCAAGTTGATGCACGGCGGATGATTCACAGGGACCACGAGGTGCCCAATTCATCACGGGCGAGCGGCTTGGGCTTGGTGATCTCGGGCTTGGTGCTGATGATGCCAGGCAGATCGTTGATGCCAATGCTCCTGCCGATCATGACATTGTTCTGCCATGTCCACCCAGGGCCGGGATTGGCGGTGTCGATGATGGGGCGCTTGGGAGAGATGAAGATGTTGTCTTTCACCGTGCAATTCACCGGAGGCAGTGTGGCTTCCTTGCGATCACTTTCGCCGATGGCGAGAGTCACCTTGCAGTCGATGGCAGTGTTGTTCTCGACGAGTGCGTTCTTGACCTCGTAGTAGCCGTTGGCCGGAGAGTTGGGGATGCCTTTCATGAAGCAGAGCGCGCTCCGGTAGCCGTCGCCTTCGAGAGCTTCGAAGTAGTTGCGTCGCACCACATGATCCTCGCCGATGATGCGCACGCCTCCGGTGCGGCGCTTGTGGTTGCCGATGAAAACGTTGTCCTCCACCACGCAGCGATGCGCGTGGCGCAGCGTGAGGGCTCCCTCGCATTCGAGGAAGGTGTTGCCAGCGAAGTGGTTCTCATTGCTCTTTACGGAGATGATCTCGCCCTCGCCGTTGCACTGGTGGAACAGGTTGCCCGTCACCTCGCACTTGGCGTTGGTGTCGTGCGTCTCGCTGTCACCGATGCGGATGGTCTCGCCGCCGTTCTTGCCCAGCTCAGGACGGGGGCCGAAGTAGTTGCCGCGAATGATGTGCTTGCCTTCGCCTCCGGGCGTGAACCAGACCACCATCAAGGTGCCAGCCGTGGTCTTGCCTTCAAAGTGGCAGCGCTCGATGACATGACCTGTGCCGTAGATCGAAACAAAACGTGCCGTCTTTTTGCCCAGATCGACCGGTGCCTTCGAGATCACGGCGCAATCACGGACGATGCAGTTGAAGGCCAGCGTTTTGGAGTCCTTGCGCAGCTCGATCACCTCACCGCTCTTCTGACCAGGGTCGCGAAAGTAGAGGCCTTCGATGTGGATGTAACGGCCACCGATCGAGATCTGCGATTCACCGGTGAAGATCGTTTTGCCGGGCTTCGAGGCCTTGATGGTGATGGGCCGCTCCTGGGTGCCTTCGGCAGCAAACTTCAGCACCGAGTCTTTCCATTCACCCTCGGCCAGTAATAACTGGTCGCCTGGCGCTGCGTTCTTGATGGCTTCTTTGAAGGCGGCGGCATCGGCAACCGGAATGTCTTTGCCGAAGGCGAGAACCGGCAGGAGTGCGAGAACGAGAGAGCGCATGGGCGCACCACTAGCGCAGAGCGTCCGCGAGGAAACGCATTTCAGCGTCCACATCGACGCCGTCGCTCAGAGTTTGAGCCAGCTCGTCGCGAAGGAGGTGACGCATGCGCTGGCGAAGTCGCGACACGAGCACGCGCACCGCAGTTTCGCTTACGCCGAGGGTGGCTGCGGCGGCTGCGGTGTCGCCATGCCCTGCCGAGCCTGCCAGCCAGGGCTTCAAGTGGGTGAAGACGTGGGCCTTGCCGGCCTTCTCCATTTCATCGCCGAGGAGCGAGAGCACGCGGTCCAGCACCGCGCAGGCCCAGGCCCGGTCAAACTCGGCATCAGGCGCGGGTGCGTGCTCGTCGATGAGATCGAGAGCTTCGTCGGCTGGCAATGCCGTTGCTTGACCTCCACGTTTCACGGCGCTCTCGTTACGACGATGCTCGGCGATGAAGTGCTTCACCGCGCCGAACAAGTAGCTGCGGAAACGTCCGCGCATCTCCTCGGCGCCGAGCAGCCCCTGACCCGCCAGCAGTCGAGCGAAGAAAGACTGTGTGAGGTCCTTCGCCTCCTCGCCGTCAGCCACCCAACGCCGGACAAACCCATGCACCGGGGCGTAGTAGATCGCGCACAAGTCCGACAATGCGGCGCGAGCCTGCGGGGTGTCGCCTTTCGCTGCCTGCACGAGCGACCAGCGGGTGTTGGTGGAGGCGGTCATGGCTGTGGCTTCACCTTGGCTGCAATGCTGGCGAGCGACTCCTTGTGTTGCTCTGGAAGCGCCGGTCTGGCGGCGAGGGCCGTGAGAGCGGGCAGATGCTCGGTGGTTGCATACTCGTCGAGCAAGCCCAGGCCTTCTTTCCATTGATAGCCGTCATTGCGGCTGGTGAGCAGTTGGATGACGAATGACGCGACCTGGGATTGGTCCTTCTTGTCGGGCACGGTGCCTTTCAACCCCCACAGGCAGCGACCACCGATGTTGGTCACGTCAGGATTTTGCGCGAGTTCCAGGATTCGCTTCACGCTGGCGGAAGACTTGTTGGCCTGCACGCTGAGGGCGTAGTAGAAGACGTTGTAGCCAATTCCGGCGGTGGTCATCGTGCCGTCATTGAATTCATCAATGTGTGACCATTCGATGATGCGGGCTTCGATCTCCGGTGAGAACTTCGCTGCCCACAGAGGGCGCAGGAGATTGCGTTCATCGAAGGCGCTGCTGTCGCCGCGCACCTTCGCCTTGGCGATGGCCATGCCACGTTCCAGCAGAGACAGCATTGGTGCCGAGTAGGATCCGGTGAAGTCTTGCTTGCTCAGCACACTCAGAGCGCTGGTGAGGCTTCCGAGTTCATCGTCTGTGGCGTTGGGCACCATCGCGAGGATGCGCTCAGCATCGGCGGGCTCGTAGTTGGTCGTCAGCAGGGCGCTGACAGCAAAGCCTCGTGTCTGTGGGTCCTCGGAGTCGAGATGGGGACGAATGGCATCGCGGTGCTTGGTTTTGTCCACGTTCACCTGGCTGGAGCGAAACATGGCAATGAGCCCGGCATCGACTTGGTCCGCATCGTTGGATCGAAGTGCGTCGAGGATGGACTGGAAGGCTTGATCACGGACTTCGATGGAGTCGGTGCGGTTGGTCTTGGTGGTCCAGTCTTTCCACAGAGCTTGAATGCGACGGATACGTGCCCATTTCTGTTCTTGGGCTCGCTGCTCGCCCTGACGTGCCTTATCCTGCTCCATCTTCTGCAATCGAGAGGCGAAACTCTGCATCTGAGAAGGCACGGCTTTGGTCGTGAAGTAGTTGAGCGGCCCGATGAGTGAGAGCGCTACGAAGAGCGCGATATGGCCCCAGTGTTTCCGTGCTTTCCACGACCCGAAGGCTCCCAACAACATCATCATGCTCAGAGCGATGGCATTGATCCCATTCGACCAGCGCATGGTCGGGACCAGCCAGCGATCGCCGATCTGTGCGGCGAGCGGATCAATGGGGCCGCTCACGCCTGCGACGTGCTTGCCCGCGGCGACGACGCCAGCGGAGATGTAGCCAAGGCAGGTCACGCCGAGAGCGACCGGAGCGATGGCGATCACGCCATGAGCCGCTGCCAGACCAATCGACAGCACTCCTGAGCTATATCCACCCAGGCACACCACTCCGCTGGCGATCAAACCAAACGACACCACGCCCCAGGCGAAGAGTCCGTAGGCGAACAAGCCGAGAGCGATCACTCCTCGTGCATGCATGCCCACCGCAATGATGCCGCGGGCGCGTTTCGCCTTGCCGGTCAGAGGATCTTTGTTGAAGGCGACGTGAAGCAGTGGCCAGGAGCCTATGCAGGCCTTGCTTCGATACTCGTATCCGATGGTGTCCCAGCGTGGCATTTCAGCGACTGGTGGTGCGCTGGTGCTGGCGTTCTCGATGCCAGACTTCATCTCGCTGGCGTTGTCGAACCGCTTCTCGCGACGCTTCTCGAGCGTGCGCATCACCACGCTGTCGAGGCGTGGATCGACGCCGCTTGCCTCGCTCGGTGTGGGGAAACGCCCGAGCGGAAGCTCACCCGTGAGCATCTCGTAAAACACGACCCCGAGGCTATAGATGTCGGCGCGATGATCCACGTCGCTGGGCTTCTCGATTTGCTCCGGTGCCATGTAGGCGAGCGTGCCGAGCTTGGCTCCGCTCTCGGTCAGCGTGAATGGCAGCGCCGTTTCATCACGGAGCTTCGCAAGGCCGAAGTCCACCACCTTCACGCGACCCTCGGTGTCGATGAGAATGTTCTCGGGTTTGATGTCACGATGCAGCACCCCATGCTCGTGAGCGTAGTGAAGCGCATCGCAGAGCTTGGGCACAATGGCAAGAGCTTCGCGCGCAGTGAGGGCGCCGTTTTGCATCGCCTGCCGAAGATTGACACCATCGACGTATTCCATCAGCAGGAAAGGCATCGGTGCCTCGCCGAAGTCATAGACCTGAACGATGTGTGGATGACTGAGCCTGGCGAGTGCACGGGCCTCGCGATTGAAGCGCTCCAGCCATTCGGGATCATGGGCTCGCTCCGGGGTGAGCACTTTCAGTGCGACCGTTCGATTGAGGTGCGGCTGTTGGGCGCGATACACGCGGCCCATGCCGCCAGTGCCGATCAGCTCTTCGATCATGAGCTGTGGAAAGTGTTTGGTCAGAGCTGCGATGTCCTCGGCGGTGGGTGCAGCAGCAGCAGGCGGATCATGCATGACGGAGTCCATCAGGCAGGCGGGACAGAGACCCTGGGGTGCTTCGGCGGGGAGTGGCTGGCGGCAGTTGGGGCAGGTCGAAGGGTTCATAGCTCATTCATGCATGAGCGGATGAAGCAGAAGTGTTTCAGACAACTTCGAACTATCTCGCCACGAGGCTCACCTTCAGCGTCTGACAGAGCTTTTCCACCTCATCCTTCGCGAGGATGATAGTCTTGCGTGCTTCCACGCCGATGACGTCCACGCCTGCGGAGGCGGCGGTCTGGATGGTAGCAGGCCCGACGACGGGAACGTCAAATCGCATGTCCTGATTCGGCTTGCTCACCTTGACCATTGTAGCGCCGCCTTTGCCCAGAGAGCCGCCGCGCTTCACACACTCGTTGGTGCCTTCGAAGGCCTCGACCGCGAGCACGGTGCCATTTTTCACAACCACCGTTTGGCCGATGTCGAGTCGGCTGGATTCCTTGGCAATCTGGAAGCCGTAGTCGATGTCGTCCTGCCGACGCTTCTTGAAGGTAGGACCCGCAACGAGTCCTGGGGCGGGCATGAGTTCTTCGAGGAAGGTGGTGGCTGGCAGCAGCTCGATGTCATCCTTCTTCAACTCGTTGGCGATGCCGCCGAAGAGTGTCTCGGCATTGCGCTGCTTCAGCCGTGCCATCATCAGCAGAGTTCGGATGTCGGGGCGCAGATCGAAGAGGTTCTTCGGTGCGATTTGACCCACCATCACGCAGTGATGCACGCCCTCGCGCTTGAAGAACTTGATCATCTTCGAGAGCTGTCCCACGCGCACCCACTCAATGGCATCCACCTTATCAGCATTCTCGGACTGCGTTTCACTTTCGAAGGCGCACATGGCGAGCTTCTTCACGCCTGCCTTTCGCGCATGGGCGATGAAGGTCTCTGGATAGATGCCGTTTCCGGCGATGATGCCGATGGGGTCAGTCATGCAACATGGGGAGGTGAGCGTCAGCATGTGGCGTGCCGAGGCTCAAAAGGGTGAGGATGTGGATAGAACATCGCAGCGGCCTGCGCAAACGTTTGGTGATAGCAGGCGGGCGGCGATCAGTTCGGATCAGTAGTTGGGGTCTGGGTAACGGGTGTGAACACAAGATTCGCACCCGCAGGAATGCTACTGCCACTGATGACAGATCCTGCGCCATAGACGACACCATTGATGCTGAGCGTGCCTGATTGAACGACTATGTTCCCCGTATAGGTATTGCTGGCATTTGCCACGGTCGTTACACCGAACGAACCCTGGCCGCCTTTGAGCAGCGTTTGTCCTGTGGTGCTCAATGAGTCGGACATGGCATAGTTGGCCGTAGTCGCACCCGTGCCACCGATCGTGAGTGCTCCCGTCCAGTCGCTCACCGATGCACCGTTGACCACCAGAGAACTTGCTGAAGATGGGTTCGAACGCAGAGTGCCACCGGTCATATTGGAATCCGTCACCATCGCCGAAGCCACGAGGGGGAAATTCAGATTCCCCCCGTTGCCGGGAGGCAAGATGATGTCGATCGGCAGTTGCTTGGACAGCTCCGGCGGAACGGTGGACACGGCGGGCGCTTTGAAGTTCGGACTAATGGTGAGCTGCGTGCCGTCACCTGCGGGCACGGCGGTGATGAGCAGATCGGCGTTGGCGGCTTGTGCAGACGTGGGAACCGTTGAGCCCGGATCAACGCGGATCACCGCAGCCGTAGCAGGTGCCGCCTTGGCCTTCTCACGTGCTTCTTCTGCCGTAAGCACGCGACTGGTGTCGTTGGGCTTGGCCGGGGCGAGGTAGGCAAAGAACGAGAGATCTGGCAGGGCCCGCACCTGATGCCTGGAGTCGGCCATGAGCGCGAGAGCCGCGAACTGGGCGTTAGTGCCTCGCAGCGTGTCTTGATCACCATCATCGCTAACCATGCCGAGAGCCCGGGCGTCTTCGAGGAGTTCGGACAGATGGGTGTGATGGCCGAGTCCGTCGGCCGCGAGGAGAGAGCGAGTGGCCTTCCGTTGTTCGATCTGGTCCAGGCCGTCGTTGCGAGTGTTGAGCACCACGCTGGTGTCTGTAGCCAGGACTTCGCATCCGGCTAGGGCGGCCACGGCACGGAGGGCCTTCATGAAACTGATGGCTCCTGATTTGAAGCTCACCTCGCGATTCATCGCACTCGCAGGCAGCACCACACGGAGTTGGTCGAGTTGCGAAGTTCGGCCAAAGTTCAGGGCACGCAGTTGGGCTTCCATTTGCCTCACGGCGTCCTGGAGACGCACCTTGTCGAGCTGCACAGAGGTGAGGAAAAACTCGTCCAGGTGCTGGGGCAGGGGACGTGGTTTGGTGGTGGTCGCGGCTGCGGCGGCGACCGTCTCGGGTGGAGCGATCAGCACGCGATCGCGCTTGGGCTGCACGTTGACTTGGGTGGACGAAACCGGCTTAGAGTGAGGTGTCGTGGCGACGATGTCCGATGATGGATTGCCTTGCGGCCACAGCATCCAGATGATGCTGCCGAATAAGACGAACCCGGCGGCGAGTTTGAATGCGCGGATCACTTTGCGCCGATGCTGATGCCGGGCGGTCTTCTCATCGGCCACGGCGCACACGAGCGCCTCGCGGGCGATGGATTGAGAGGTGCTCTCCAGGAGCAATTCGAACCGCGCCATCTCGGCGAAGGCACGCGCGTTCTCTGGATTGCCTTTGATCGCTGCCCAAAGTTGCGCCGCTTCGTTAGGCGTGGCGATGCCATCCAGCCACCGGGTGGCCAGGTCAGCAAAGTCAGCGCTGGGTGAAGGGGACGACATGCGCGGCCTTAGAGCAGATTGTTGGTTTGGTTGAGCCGGCGGGTAACGCAATCGCGGAGCTGCTTGCGCAGTCGGCTGAGTGCCTGGTAGATCGAATCGGCAGACATGCCGGTGTTATCGGAAATCTCTTCAATGCTCTGACCACGGGCGTAGCGATCCGCCACGAGGGTGCCCGAACGCTGGGGGAGTTGCTGAATGCACTGCTGCAGCGCTCGTTCGCGAGACTGCCAGGCATCGGAGGTTTGCTCGGGCTCGAAGCCGAGGGCGAGTTCCTCGATCACCTCGGGTGGCATGGCCTCGGGGAGCTTGGACCGGAGGCGGAAGTCTTCGAGGATCTTGCGGGCCGCAATGCCTCGTGCCCAGGCCCCGAAGGGTCGGTTGGGGTCATACTTCTGAAAGCTCTTCCAGAGAATCATGGACACCTCCTGAAAGACATCTTCGCGGGCCGCCGGATCGCGCACCATCGCTCCGATGAAGGCGCGCAGGTCAGGTTGCGCAGCCAGGAAGAGCGGTAGGAAACGATCCGGGTGATTCATTCAGTCGGGGCAGAGGCGAGGAGTCTTCGCTTCTCCTTGCGGCAGGGGCCAGGTTTCTGACAGGAAATGTCAGAAAAGTCTGAGGCGCACTACTCGGCTCGTTTGAGCGCCGGGGCATCCTCGGGCAGTTTCAAGGTGGGGGTGCCGGTCAGATAGCCCAGCGAGGTGAGGAACTCGTCAGCCTTGTGCGCCGTCACATGGGACCAAGGAGCACGATTGAAGAAGCCGTGTGCCTGCCCATCAGCCACCCACAGCTCCGCTCGCAAGTTGAGCGGCCTGGCCTTGGCCAGATAGCCACGGGCTCCCTGGATCAAGGCATCGTCAGACCCGAAGAACATGATGGCTGGAGGCACACCCGCCTTGATGAAACGATTGGGCGTGATGGCCTCGGCTCTCGTCTTGTCCTCGGGTGAGGCACTTCGCTGCGCGGCCAGCTCATCAATGTTGAGCGCGGGATTGAAGAGCACCATCGCATTGGGCTTGGCCGAGATGGACTTGTCATCGGTCTCAGCGTCAAAGGCCTCCACGAGGGCCGTGCAGGCAGCGATGTGGCCCCCCGCCGATCCGCCGCTGGCGATCACCTTGCTCGGATCGATGCCCAGCTCGGCGGCGTGTTGACGAAGGTAACGCACGGCGCTCTTCGCATCCTCCACACACTTGTCGGGCGTGGTATGATGGATCGACTCGATGCGATAATCCGCACTCGCGGCGACCATGCCACGCGAGGCGAAGTAGTCGCTCTGCGCAAAGAACTGGGTGTAACTGCCACTCTTCCATCCGCCTCCGAAGAAGAACACAATGGCCGGGCGCTTGTCGGTGGGCTTCCAGTCTGTCGGAAGCGCAAAGTGCAGCTTCAGCTCCCCCTGAGGAGTCGTCTTGTAAACGCGGTCCTCGTGTTTCACCGCCACGTCCGTCATCGGAGGTGCTGCGTTCTTGCCCTTGGCTTTTGCCTTGGCCTTCTGCGCATGAACGGTGCATGGAAGGACGGAGAGAAGCAGCAGGGCGATGAGGAGTCGGGACATGGCGCTGTGACGATGGGGCATCTAATAGTCTTTCAGCGCCTGCTAATTCAGATACCTGAACTCTGCGCTGGCGAACAGGCTTTGGCAGAACGCGCTGAGTGCGACGCCCTGGGCCTGCTTCTTCGCCTCCTCGCTGGCTTTCCCTTTGAGATACTGATCAGTGAATCGCTGGAAGAAGCTGCGCACGGCCTGACCTTCCTCCGCTGTCGGAGGACGTCCGTAGGCCAGCTCATACGCCCTGACGAATCGATCTTGAGGGCTTTTCACCTCCATGGCACCCAGGCGCCGGGCAAAGGCATCCGCTGCGGCGATGGCCTGAGGATTGTTCATTAAATACAAGCTCTGCGAGGGCACGTTCGTGCTGTCACGCTGGCTGGAAACCAGGCTCGCGTCCGGGAAGTCAAAGAGGCTCAGTGACTCGGGGATCTGGTCGCGAATGATCGGCATGAACACGCTGCGATAGGTCTGAGGTTCTGTGAGCACCTCGCGTGCAAGCGTGATCAAGCCCTGCCTGCCATCACCAGCGCGAGCGACTGGCGAGCCATCGACGGGATACAGATTGAGTGTGCCTGCGACGGCCAGCATCGCATCGCGAATGGCTTCGGCTTCCAGACGACGCTTGCTCATGCGCCAGTGCGTTTTGTTGTCGGGATCGACGGCGTAGTTCGCCTCGTTGTGCTGCGAGCTGAGCTGATACGTGCGGGTCAGCATGATCTCCTTGATCATGCGCTTGATGCTCCAGCCATTCTCCATGAAGCGAACGGCAAGGTAATCGAGCAGCGCCTGATTGGAGGGGGCCATGCCCTTGGTCCCGAAGTTGTCGGGCGTTGCCACGATGCCCTGGCCGAAGAGGTGCAGCCAGATGCGATTGACCATCACTCGGGAGGTGAGGGGATTGTCCTTGCTCGCGATCCACCAGGCAAGGTCCAGACGTCCGCTGCCCTGTCCAATGTTGAGCGGCTCGCCCTCAGCACACAGCACCTCGACAAGGCCACGTGGAATGGTGTTGTTGGTGGGTTGATTCGGATCGCCGCGCAGCATGATCGGGGTGTTGACCGGAGTCTTTTCAAAGGTGCCCATCACCAGCGTGCGTGGCGTGCCATCATCGCGGAAGAGTTTCGCATCGCCCTCGGCCTGCGAGGCGCGATCCTGTGCCTGACGGATGCGCTGGAAATTGGCAGCAGGATCATCCTTGCCACCTTTGCGCCGTAGCTCGGCCACCTGAGCGAGGGCCTCGCGTTGTCCGGCACTGGCCTCTTCGGCACGCTGTTTAAGGATCGCCACCTCACTGGGACTGATCTTCGCGAGTGCAGGCGCTAGGCCAGCTGCGTCATCGAGTTCGATGAGGTCGCTGGGGTGATTGTTCTGCAACTGGCGGTGGGTGCCGTAGAGGGTCTCGGTGCTGAGGAAAATGCCCGCGAGCGCGTAGTAGTCGCGCTGGCCAATGGGATCGAATTTGTGATCGTGGCAGCGAGCACAGGCGATCGTGAGCCCAAGCATGGCCTGCGAGACGGCGTCGATTTGTTCATCCACGACATCCATGCGGAACTGGCGGGCTTCGCGGGTGTTGTGCGACTTGGCACCGATGGCGAGGAAGCCTGTGGCAACGATCTGCTCGCCCTGCTGGCGCTTGTCCTCATACTTGAGCAAATCACCGGCGATCTGTTCTTTGAGGAACTGGTCATACGGCTTGTCCTTGTTGAACGAGTCGATCACGTAGTCACGAAAACGCCACGCATGAGGGTAGAGGATATTGGTCTCCTTGCCGCTCGACTCTGCATAACGAGCTACATCCAGCCAATGCCTGCCCCAACGCTCGCCGAAGCGCGGCGAGTCCAGGTATTGTTCGATCACATTCTTGACCGCGTTCGGCGAGGTGTCGGTCAGGAAGGCGGTGATCTCATCGGGGGTGGGCGGCAGGCCGGTGAGATCGAAAGCGATGCGTCGAATGAGCGTCCGTCGATCCGCATCAGGCACAGGTGACAGACCTTTGGCCTCCATGTCCGCGAGGGTGAACTTGTCGATGTCCGTGCGTGGCCATTCGGCATTCTTGGTGGCAGGAGGCGATGATTTTGTCGGCTTTTGAAAAGCCCAGTGCTCGCGGCCTTTCTTCACGTCGATCTTGGACTTGGGTGCCTCGGCGATAGTCGTCGAAACACGCGGATCGGGAGCGCCCATCTCGATCCACTTCTTGAAGTTCGCGAGCACCTCGTCTGGCAGCTTTTCCTTCGGCGGCATCTGCATGTCCTCGTTCGTCCACGTCATCGCTTCGTAGATCGAACTCGCCGCCACATTGCCAGGCACGACACCCGCCTTGCCCGACTCACCACCGCGCAGCGTGGCTTCCTTCGTGTCGAGTGTGAGACCGCCTTTGCGCTTCTGATCCTTGGCGCTGTGGCACTTGTAGCAGGCGTCGTTGAGGACGGGACGAATGTTCTTCTCAAAGAACGCCGTCTGCTCAGGAGTGATCTCCGCCGCGAGGGCGGGCAAGCTGGCGAGGAAAACGAAAACTAGGGACTTCATCGTGGCGGTGGCGGGTTCTTGCCCTTCAACACCAGCCGCCGCGATGAGTTGCACTTCTTGCTAAGCCTTGGTCACCTGCCCCGGATTTGCAGGAGCACCAGCGAGGGCATTGCGCGTGTCGATGATGGTGTCGGCCCAGGCGAGCAGCTCGTCCTTGTTGAACTTGCTGTGCCACGTCGAGATGATGACGGCATCATAGCTCTTCACGCTGGATTCGGTCCACTCGGCGCTCTTGCGACCACGCCAATACGGATGCTTCCGCACCGGACGGATCTGCGGCACGTGAGGATCGTAGAACTCGGGCTCCGCACCGTGATCGAGGAGTTGGTCGAGAATGTGGAAGCTCGGCGACTCGCGCTCATCGTCCACGTCTGCCTTGTAAGCCAGACCCATGACCAGGATCTTCGCGCCATTGAGCGCCTTCTTCTTCTTGCGGCTGAGAACTTCGGCTGTGCGACGCACCACATACTCAGGCATCGCCTCATTGATCTCGCCTGCGATCTCGATGAAGCGCGTGTGGATGCCATACTCCTTCGCCTTCCACGTCAGATAGAAGGGATCAACCGGGATGCAGTGTCCGCCGATGCCAGGACCGGGATAGAATGCTTTGAAGCCGAAGGGCTTGGTGGCGGCGGCGTTGATGACTTCCCACACGTCGATGCCCATCTTGTCGGCCACCATCTTCATCTCGTTCACAAGGCCGATGTTCACGCTGCGGTAAATGTTCTCCAGCAGCTTGGCGAATTCGGCAACGGCAGGCGAGCTGACGGGCACGATGTTTTCAAAGGCGGCCATGTAGAGAGACTTGCCTACCTCGATGCAAGCGGGCGTGGTGCCGCCGACGATCTTGGGAATCTTGTGACTGGGGAAGTCCTTGTTGCCTGGGTCTTCACGTTCGGGTGAGAAGAGCAGGAAGTAATCCTGGCCAATGGTGAAGCCTTTCGCTTCGATGCGTGGCTGGAGTTCCTCCTTCGTCGTGCCGGGATAGGTGGTGCTTTCCAAGCTCATGACCTGGCCCGCACGAATGTAGGGCAGGACAGCTTCGACCGTGTTGATCACATAGCTCAGGTCCGGCGCATGATGCTGGTCGAGCGGCGTGGGCACACAAATGATGAGAGCATCGCACGAGGCCGACTGAGAGAAGTCCGTGGTGGCTTCAAACAAGCCTTTGTTCTTCACCTCGGCAATCTCCGATGAGGGAATGTGCTCGATGTAGCTACGTCCTTCGTTGATGGCAGTCGTCTTCCGGGCGTCGATGTCGAGACCGAGAACCTTGTAGCCGTTGCGGTTGAAGTTCAGTGCTAGGGGTAGGCCGACGTAGCCAAGGCCAAGGATGCCGACGCGTGCGGATTTGTTCTGGATCTTTTCGAGCGTTGTCATGAGGAGGAAGCTAAGGGCTAAGAGCGAAGAGGATGAAGCGAGGGGTAACGGGCTATCGTGGAGGCTGGCGGAGCGTTCTATGCTCTACGCTCTTGGCTCTTCGCCACTCGAGCGAAGCGACTTCCACGGTTCCTCCTGGGACATATCGACGATGCCCGGCTCGTCGGCCTTGGCAGGCGAGAGGATGGCGAGGAAGACGAGCTTCTCATCGAAGGGATTGTAAGTGCCATGCACCTCGCCCATCGGGATGAAGGCGACATCTCCCGGCCCGAGGATGCGCTTTTCCTGTCCCACCCATTGCTCGGCCTTGCCACTGATGATGTAGATGATCTCCTCGCGAGTGGGATGGCAATGGAACGGGTGATCGCGCCCGGGTTCCATGTTGGCCCGCACGAGCATGAGGTGCTCATTGTTGACGATGTCACCACGACACAGCCACTCCTCCAAAGTCCATGGAGAAAGGAAATCCACCTTCTCGGAGGCGGTGACAAAACGACGGTTGGCGATGGAGTCGAACATGCGGAAAGCCAAAACGATAAGGGCCTGCGTGAAAGCGCGCAAGTTCCGCGGCGGATGTTTATCGCGAGGAAACGAAGGCCTCGGTGTTGATCGCGGCTCGCCGTTTACGATCGGGATCGTCGCTGACGCAGGCCATAGAAGCCGTAAGCGAGGGAGGTCAGGGCTGTCAGGCTGCCGGGGATGGCCAGCGCGCTGTAGCCGAGGCGGTGAAAGGCGAGCGTGCCGGCGATCCCGCCGCATAGAAAGGCGAAAATGATCAGGAAGCACATACGCAAGCGGCGCTGATCGACGGGCAGTCCGCGCAAGGCATGACCGAGGAAGATGCCGAGGTCAGTGAACATGCCGGAGAGGTGCGTGGTGCGGATGACAGTGCCGCTGTAGGTGCTGACCATGGCGTTCTGCAAGCCGCAGGCAGCGGAAGCAAGGTAAACGCCGAGCGGCTGCTGATGCCAGAGGAGAGGCACTGCACCGAACAGGAAGGCGGACTCTAGCAGGAGGGCGATGCCGTAGCGGCGGCCGAGTTGCAAGGTGCTGTCCTGCACAATGAAGCCGCTGAGAACGGTGCCGACGACGAACGAACCAATGACAGCCAATAAATGAAGCGCCGCCGATGCATCGAGGGATGCCAAGGCGGCGGCGAGGAGGGAAGTGGTGCCTGTCAAATGAGTGACGGCCTGATGCTCGAAGCCGAGCAGGCCCACCACATTGATCATGCCTGCGATGAAGGCCAGAGCCCAAGCTCCTGCCCAGATCCAGCGGGGCAGCTTGGAGATCATGAGCAGATCAGTGACGAATGAGCGGGCAGTCGATGGCGCGTGCTTGAGCTGGCGAGACTGAGACTACTTGGCCTCGGGTTTCGCGGGAGCGGGTGCTGCCGGAGCTGGGGCAGCAGGTGCTGCGGGCTTGGCGGGGGCAGGAGCCGGGTCCTTCGGGGCCTGCACCGGTGCCGATGTGGCAGGTGCGAGATTGGTGGGAGCTGGAGGCGGAGCGTTCTTGGCACCTGGATTGACCGGGATGTTCTGCGGCGTCGGGGGCTTGGGTGCTGGTGGGACCGTGGCCTTCACGTCAGGGCCCTTGGCTGCATTCGGAGCGGGCGTAGCTGTGGCTGCGGGCGCAGGGGCGGGCTGAGCCTTGACCTCGAAGGGCTTGCTCATGGCTCCGAATGGGGAGCCGTCTTTGCCAGGAGTGATGTTGATTGCAGGGGCTGCGCCGGGAGCTGGGGCGGGGGCCTTGAGGGCGTCAGGGATCTTTGGACCTTCGACTTCCTTGGTGGGAAGGGCGGCCGCGAGCCAGTCCACGCGTTCCTGCACACGGTCGCCGAACTGACCGATAAACTTGCGAGGCAGTTCGTCGTAGATGGCCTTGGCCTCGGCTTCCTTGCCTTCCGACCAAAGGAGGTCGGCGATGCGGAGTTGAGCTAGACCTGCGACTTCGGAGTCCTTGTGTTTGCTGACGATCGTTTCGAAAACAGTCTTCGCTTCGGCCGCGTCCTTGCCGCCCATGGACTCAAGACGGGAACCGAGTGCGAGGAGGCCCTGCACGATGAAGGGATGATCGCTGTAGTTGCTCGTGAACTCTCGGAGTGCGGCAACGGCAGGATCCTTCTTGTTCTGATCCCAAAGAAGCTTGGCCTTGGTCAGGAGCGCATTCCCCGCAGCAACGCTGCCCTTGTATTTCTGAATCACGATGTCGCAATCATCGACGGTTTTGGCCGCTGTGGCCGCCGCCGCCGCCTCGGTCGCGGCGAGGTGGCTCCGATACTTCACGAGCTGGAAGATGCCGGTGCCGACGACGGCGGCGACGCAGGCATAGAGAATCGTGCGGAAGTGCTTGTCCAGGAAGGCTTCCAGAGCGGAGACTTGCGGCTGAAGCTCGGCACCCTCAGGAGTGTGGGAATGAGGGGCGAGGGGATTGTGAGGCGGGTGTGACATGAGGGAAGAGATGGAGGAAGACGAGGAGGCGAGTGGCGAAGGCCGCAAGGTGCGGCCATTCGCGGGGGCGCGGGCAGCCGGGCTGACTTAGGCTCCGACCTTGGCGCGGGCCTCGTCGGCGAGAGCGGTCGAGAGGTAGCGTTCGCCCGTGGAGCAACCGATCGTGACGATGACCTTGCCCTTGTTCTCGGGGCGAGCCGCGACACGCAGGGCTGCAACGACGTTGGCGCCGGTGCTGATACCGACCAGCAGGCCTTCTTCTTTGGCCAGACGGCGGGCCATGGCAAAGGCATCGTCATTGCTGACTTTGACGCACTCAACGATCTGGTCGTTGCCGCTGCTGTCCTTGAGGTGGAGGTTCTTCGGAACGAAGCCTGCGCCGGTGCCTTGGATCTTGTGCGGGCCGGGTTGAACCGGTTCACCTGCAAGGGTCTGGCTGATGACGGGGGAGGCTTCCGGCTCGACGGCGATGGCCTGGAACGAAGGCTTGCGGGGCTTGATCACCTCGGTGCAGCCCGTGATCGTTCCACCGGTGCCGACGGCGGCGACGAGGATGTCGATCTTGCCATCGGTGTCGTTCCACAGTTCTTCAGCGGTGGTCTTCTGGTGAATGGCGGGGTTGGCGGGATTCTCGAACTGCTGGGGCATCCAGGCGTTCGGCGTGGACTTCACGAGTTCTTCGGCCTTGGCGATCGCACCCTTCATGCCCTGAGGTCCAGGGGTGAGGACGAGTTCAGCGCCGAGCAGAGCGAGCAGCGTCCGACGCTCCAGAGACATGGTCTCTGGCATGGTCAGGATGAGCTTGTAGCCTTTGGCGGCTGCGACGAAGGCGAGGGCGATTCCGGTGTTACCGCTGGTAGGCTCGACAATGACGGTGTCCTTCGTGAGGACTCCACGCTGCTCGGCATCTTCGATCATGGCCATGCCGATGCGGTCCTTGACGCTGCCGAGGGGATTGAAGAACTCGCACTTGAGCGCGACTGTGGCATCAAGGCCAGCGGTGACGCGATTGAGTTTCACGAGGGGCGTATTGCCCACGGTCTCGACGATGTTGTTGTAGATGCGGCCCATAAGAGGAGTGTGCTGGATGGTTGAAATCAAGGTGGTGGCTGAGCACCGGGAAAAAGCGGCGGATGTTTAGGTTCTGACGGCTTGCCTTGCAAAGAGAAATTCAAGCCCGGCGGCGACGCTGTGGCTGGGATTGGTAGGTCAGGAAGGTCATCGCATGGGCGTGGCAGGAGTCGGCAGGATGCTCGATCCGAGAGGTCTCTATCCAGCGCTGCGGATCGATCGGGGGAAAGGCAATGCCTTCGCCTAACCGATCATGCACTCGGGTGACGATCAGCTTGTTCGCAAGAGGCATGGCGGCGGCATAGGTTTGAGCGCCGCCGCAGACGATGAGTTCCTGGGCCTTCTCCTGCTGGGCATACAGCAGGGCCAGCGGCACAGTGGGCACGCGGTGATGGCCTGGCTCCGGGCGAAAGGCGTGATCGCGACTGAGAATGATGGGCCTGTGATCAGTGAACCACCCGATCATCTCCTGGTAGGTCGTGCGGCCCACAAGCAGGAAGCCGCCCGCCGTGTATTGGCGAAAGTGGGCGCGATCATCGGGCAGGTCCCAAGGCACGCCTTTGCCCGTGGAGATGAAACCGTCGTCTGAAACGGCGGCGATGAGGCTGAGAGTCATGGACGATCGAGCCATGCTAGCGCACGGCGACCTCCGGTTCCCAGGTCTTTTCGCCAGCTCCGACGCCGATGAGTTCACCTTCTTCCTCCTCGACTTCATCCTCTTGGAGCGGGGCAAAGCGCTCGGCTCGGAAGCCAAGCTCCTGCTTCACATTGGAGTGCGGATCGTCGGGATTGAGCAGCTCCTTCAGCAAGATGAGAAAGTCGAACTCCGCGCCCGTGAGTTTGATCTCCGCATCCTCGGTGAGCGCGAACTGGGGATTCGATCGGCCCATGCCGATGGCGCGAACGGTGTAAACCTTGTCCTTCTTGGGCAGCGCCTTGTAGAGGTCATAGACCCAGGGCTCGAAGTCGTCATTGATGCAGACAACACGCTGGCCGATGGAGAACATGGAAGCGGAGGGCGGAGAGCTAAGAGGCGAGGGGAGAAGCAAAGAGCGAAGGGCTAAGAGCGTAGAGGCGCATGGGGTGGGGGGAAGCTGGCTGGCGAGCGCCGAAGCCGATAGTGGCCGCGGGGCTCAGAGCCACAGCTGTGCTGCTATCTATGCTCTACGCCCTTTGCTCTTGGCTTAACCTTCCGTGAACTCACCGAACTTGCGGAACTTCTGGTAGCGCTGGTCGAGGAGCTGGTCGTGGGGGAGGGACTCCAGTTCAGCGAGGGCATCCAGGACGGCCTGTTTGAGATTGGTGGCTGCCTCAAGGTGATCGTGATGGGCACCGCCGAGAGGTTCGGGCACGATGCCATCAATGATGCCCAGCTGCTTGAGGTCCTGGGCACTCAGCTTGAGCGCGGAGGCGGCTTCGGGGGCATGCTCGCGATGTTTCCAAAGAATCGCGGCGCAGCCTTCGGGTGAGATGACGGAGTAGTAGGCGTTCTCCATGAGCAGCACGCGATCGGCGATGCCGATGCCAAGGGCTCCGCCGGAACCACCTTCGCCGATGACGACGGCGATGATGGGAGTCTTCAGCAGCATCATTTCGCGAAGATTGTAGGCGATGGCTTCGGCGATGTTGCGCTCCTCGGCACCGATGCCAGGGAAGGCTCCAGGCGTGTCAATGAGGGTCACGATCGGGATCTGGAACTTGTCTGCCAGACGCATCAGGCGCATGGCCTTCCGGTAGCCTTCGGGGTGCGCGGAGCCGAAGTTGCGCAGGAGGTTTTCCTTGGTGTCGCGGCCCTTTTGGTGGCCGACGACGAGCACGCGCTTGTCGCCCCACATGGCAAATCCGGCGGGCATGGCATTGTCATCACCGATGTGGCGGTCACCGTGCAACTCGACAAACTCGGAGCAGATGAGCTTCACGTAGTCGAGCATGAAGGGACGTTGGGTGTGTCGGGCTATTTGCACGCGCTGCCACGGATTGAGATTGGAGTTGATGTCCTTTTGCAGCTCGATCAGGCGGGCTTCGAGCTTGGAGATTTCAATGGCGATGGCCGGGCTGGGTTTGGAGGCTTGCTTGCGTTTCAGCTCGTCGATCTCGTCGCGGAGCTTGAGGACAGGCTTTTCAAATTCGAGGACTTGCTTCATGGGATTCGATCAAAGGGGAGGTTATTGCACAAGGCTGAACTTCGCGCCCTTGCGCAGGATGGGATAAATTTCTTCAATGTCCTCGCGCGCCAGGAACAGGCCGAGGTTGGACGTGGGAGAATCATCGGTGGCAGACTTTTGACCATCCTCAACGGGTTTGGCAGTCGGCGGCGTGCGAATCATCAACCCGGCCGTGTTGCCACCACGGGAGGCAATGATGCGCTTTTCGGCACGAACAAAGTCCGCAGTCACAGGATTGGCGGACTTGTTGTCGAAGACAGCGGACTTGCTGCTGATCTCCAGTTCGCCCGGCACCTTCATCCCTGGCGGCAGCTTCAGTCCCATAGCAGTGTATTCTTTGAAAAACCGTCCACCGCGTAGCAGGGTCAGCTTTTTGTCCGAGACATCGACGGCGAGATCGAAGTCCATCGGAATCACAAACAAGTGCTCACCGGGCTGGAGATTGATGGAAGTGAGCGAGTTGATCCGGGCCAAAGCTTCCAGTGTCGTCTTGGTTCTTCCCGTGATCGCGAGAAGTGAGTCCCCGGGCTGCACGATGTAATCGCGCTTCCCACCGGAGAGATCCATGCGGTAGAGAGCATCCATGTTCATCTCGCCGATGATCCGTTTTGCTTCGGCACAGGTTGGAGAGCGTGGGAAACTCTGAAGCAGCTTGTAGAGTGCTTCACGCGAGCCATCGACATCTCCCGACTTCACCAAGTCCACCGCTGCTTCAAAACGGCGTGCGCCAGGATCAGGGGGCGGGCGTCCGGTGCTGCGATCAGCGGCGATGTCCTTCGAGATCGCAGCATCGTGGGCGATGATGTTTTGATAGATCCACCAGCCGGTGCCAATGCAGCCCACCAGGATCCCGAGGGTGATCAGGAAGAGCAGGAGCTTGAACTGCGCGCGGGCCATTGCAGGAAGAAAGCGAAGGACAGGAGACCTAGAGGAGTCCCCGGCGTTTGAAATCGAAAAGGTTGATGCCGCGCGACTTGGCAATCATATCGACGGCGAACTTCAGCACGCTGATCTGCCAGGTGTCATCCACGCTCTGGATGATGGCCCGCATCGGATTGCCATCGATGCGGGTCTTTTCGAGAAGCTTGCCGCACACAGCTTCGATCGGCTCGTGCACCACCTGCTCGGTCACGTCAGCCATGCAAAACTTGAAGCCGTATTTCAGGAAGGCGATCTGATCTATGTTTTCGCGCAACCAGTCACCGAACGCGCGCACTTCTGGGGCGAAGCCATCGAAGTCGATGTCGCCCAGGCCGTCGGGGCGGAGAATGACAGGCTTGTGAGCTTCAATCTTACCCTCGCGAACGCGGCATGAATTGATCGAATCCATCAATTCCGTGACAATCTGGAATTCAAACTGCGTGCTGCCAAAGGTGTCGATGCGCCGGTCCGGCTCGTGCAGGACGCGCGTCTGCTCCAGGGCATATTGGATGTCGAATTCACTCGGCATGAAAGGCGCAGAATAGAGGGAGAGGCGCAGTGAGCCAGTGTTTTCTTGAAGGCGTTGAGACGCGCATGAACTACCGCTCAAAGAAAACGGGCGACCCGATGAAGGTCGCCCGCTAAAAGGGAACAATAGATTGAAGAGGTGCTATTCTTCGCCGCCGACGGTGAAGGTCACATTGCTGACCTGGGCGCGGGCGAGGCAGTTCAGCACATCAATGACGCGCTCATACTTCGCCTGTTCTTCGGCCTGGATGGTGACGAGCACCTTGGCCTTGCGACCGTCAGCTTCCTGCTTCAGACGCATCATGGTGGCGGTGAAGTTCGGCATGGTCTTGCTGTCAGGAGGATCAAGTTCCTCCTCGTTGAGCGTGACGTGACCGGATTCCTCGACTCCCACGGTGATTTCATCAGGCATCTCGGGAGCGCTGTCAGGACTGACGACGTTGACGCCCGGAAGCTGCTGCTTGAGTTCACGCTCCACCTTCACGGCACCTGCCATGACCATGAAGAAAAGCATGATCACGAATACGACGTCGATCATCGGAGCGATTTGGAAGCCGAGATTCACGGCCTCGACTTCCATTGGGTGCTTGGATTTGGCGTTACCAGACATGGGGTGAGTAGGTTACTGGTTAAGAGCCGAGAACGAGATGTCGTCGATGCCGGCCTGACCAATGACGGTCATCACCTTCTGCACCTCAATGGCCGGGAGACGCTTGTCACCACGGATGATCACCCGGTATTTAGGGTTCCTCTCTTTGCGTCCCTGAAGAAGGGTCGAGAGTTCCTCAAGCTGTGGATACTTCTTGTCTTCGAAGGTCACCACCGCCTTTTGTTGGGCAGCTTCCCAACGGATGTTGAGCGCTGCCTCGTTGATCGAGTTCTTCTCGTCCTTCTTTTTCGCATCAGGGGCCACCGGGAGCTGAATATCTTTATCGATTTTCAGCACCTGGGCCGATGTGATGCTCATGAAGAAAATGAGCAACGTGAGCAACACGTCGATCATCGGAGCAATCTGGAACTCCGGTTCGCCATTTTCGCCTCCGCCTCCGCCTCCTCCCATGGTGTGACCTCCTGACTAAGTGATTGGGTTGTTGTAGATCAATACGCGACCGCGCGACCAAGTCGATTAAGCGTGCGCAGGCTCCGTCGAAGCAGCGCCACCAGCGATCCAGTTTGGCGTTGCGGCGTAGAATTCTTCTTCGCCGACGTGGCAGTCCTTGAGATGGGTGTAGGGCATCTTGCGGAACAGGGAGCCCAGAATCTCTTGCAGTTCATGCACGGAGGCCTGGAGACGATTGCGCAGGAAGTAGAAGAACATGAACGCCGGAATAGCGATGAACAGACCGGACGCCGTAGCGATAAGCACCTCACCGATGGCCTTGGCCAGACCGGAGGGGTCGCCGATGCCGCTGGAGCCCAGGTTTTCGAAGGCGTTCATCATCCCCGTCACCGTTCCGGTCAGACCGATCATCGGAGTGCAGACGCCGATAACGGAGAGGTAGTTGATTCGGGTCTGGATCGACGCGTTCACCTTGTTGATACCGTCCATGATCGCGAACTCAGTCGATTCCTGGCCATCGCCGAGGAAGCTCAGCGCCACGCGGGACACGTCTGTGGCAGGAGCGGGGTTGTTTTTGGCGAACTGATAAGCGCCCACGTAGTCGCCACCACGGAAGAGGTCCTGAAGCTGCTGAATGAAAGCGGGAGGAGCCATCTTGGTCACGGAAGTGCGCATCCAGAGGTCCACGGTGAGCCACACGAGAGCTGTGGAGCAGGCGGCGAGGGGATACATCACCCATCCACCTTCGTGCCAGATGTCGAGCAGTGACTTCTTATGAACGGTCACCTTGGTCTGGCCAGGGGCGGGAGCACCACCTTCCTGAGCGTGGACGGGAGTGAAAATCGCGAGACTGCCAAACAGGACGGCGGCACACGCGAACGAACGAGCGACGTTGGTGAGGGACTTGAGTTGCATAGAGTGCTTGGATTGCATGGGCTTGATGTCGAGTTGGTGGATTGGAAAAACTATTTCTTGGCTTCGGTGGCGGGAGCTTCGGCAGGTTTGGCTTCTTCGGCAGGCTTGTCACCCGCCTTCTTGTCGTCCGCCTTGGCGGCTTTTTCATCCTCGTTTTTCAGGCCGCGGACGGACGCTTCTTCGGTCTTGGCAGTCTCCGCAATCGTGGAACCGGGGTAGTTGTCAATGATTCGCTTATAGTAGGTGGCGGCGTCTTCAAAGCGTCGCATCTTGGCTAGCGTGCGGGCGCTGTTGAGTTCTGCTTCAGGCACTCGCTGCACCTGGGTGCCATAGAAAACGGGAACTCGCAGATAAGCGAAGAGGGCCTTCTCCCACTGCTTCTGTTTGAAGTGAACATCGCCCTGGATCATCCACAGCGAAGCACCGATCGCGGAATCGTCCGTTTCGCTGAGAATGTTTTGAGCCTGAGCCACGATGCTGGCGGCATCGGCTCCGGTCTGACGATCAATGTTGAGTTGAAGAATCTTGAGCTTCATTTTCTGCTCATCGCTCAGCTTCAGCAGTCGGAGGGCCGGCATGGCTTTGACGGACTCCTCGAACTTTCCGGCAGCACCCAGTGCCTCGACATAAGCGAACGCGAGATCGACGTAGCGGCTGCCTGGCACATCCTTGAAAGGCTGGAAGAAATCGCGGCCTTTCTGAAGCAACTCAAGCGCCTCCTGCGTCTTGCCTGCTGCCAGCAAAGCAGTGCCTTGGGTAAGTTCCTCCGGCTCCGGCCATTCCATGCGGAGCACGCTGGACATCTGAAGCTCGGAGGTGGCGATGTTGCCACCGACCTTGACGATCTTCATGACTTTGCCGCCTTCGACCTTGAACTGATCAGGGCCGAGTTTGGTGATGCCATCCTTCAAGACGAGGGCCTGGCCGAATGCGGCTCCGGAGATGAGAATTCCGGCCGTGACGATGATGACTGAAACGATCTTCCTCATGTGACGAACTACTGTGCGCCTCCCAGTTTGCTAAGTTCTGCCTGGGCATCCTTGAATTCAGGCTGGTCCTTGATGTCCGTGCGCTTCAGCATTTCCTGAAGCGTCTTCTTGGCTTCATCGCGCTTGTTGAGCAGCAGGAAGCAACGTGCAGATTGAAGATACGAGCGGGCAAGCCAGTCCTTGTATTTCTGGTGGGCCACGAACACGCGAATGTAGAAGGCATTGGCGGCAGCCCAGTTCTTCTTCGCTTCCTGAACCTGCCCAAGTCCAAACAAGGCCTCTGGCCAGGCGGACTTCCATTCCTTGGTGCGGGCGATCTGGTCGAATTCCTTCTCGGCGTCAGCCAGCTTGCCCAATTTCAAGAGCGTCTTGGCCTTGCCCAGGGTGGCATCCAGGATGCGGCTGCTGCCCTGATACTTGTCGCTGGTAGCTTCCAGGAACATCTCAAGAGCCTTGTCGTATTCCTTCTTCTCGAAGTGGATTTCGCCAAGTCCCACCGGCGCGCCATCGGCGAACTCACTGCTGGGGAAGATGGTGCGGAGGCGCTCGTAGCAGGCGGCTGCCTTGTCGAGTTCACCCTTCTTACGAGCGTTATCTCCGACGACGGACAACAGCATCGGGCTGAGATCTTCGGGCTTGGAGACGTCGATCAAAATGTTGAACACCTTCTCTGACTTCTCGGGCTCCTTCATCAGGCGGGCGAGCCACGCACGGGCGAAGAGGATACGAACGTTGGCCGCCGGGGTCAGCTGGTCAGGCTTGAGCAGACCTTCGAGTTCCTTCTCAAGCTCTTCAAAGGTAGGTCCAGCGGGCGGGGGAGGAGGGGCGGGTTCCGCAGGTTTGGCATCGGCAGTCGCTCCTTCCTTTGGGGCCTCGGTGGTGGCGGGTTTGGGAGCGCTCGACGAACGGCGCTTCTTGGGGGCCATCTGCTGGCAGAGCTGCTGGATCAACACTTCCACCTGATCCTTCAGGGGATTGCTGATGTAGGGGCGAATGTTGTCAGCGAGCAGCTTCTTGGCTTCATCCACCTTGTTATCGCGGATCTTGGCGCGGCTGATCCAGTAAATGGCCTTGAGGGCGTTGTCGGACTCCTTGTGAGTTTCAAGGTAGGTGGACCACATGTCGGCCAGTTCACCCCAGCGATTGAGCGCCTGATACAGGTCGGTGGCGTTCTCCATCGCGTAGTTCAGCACGTCCTCAGTCTTGGCCTTCTTGAACGAGTTGGCATAGCCTTCGAGCGCCTTCGCGTAGTATTCATCCGCCTTCTGAGGATCGGACTGAGCTTTGCGATTGAAGCCATCGGCGAGCAAAGCATACACCTGGGCGATGTTCGGATCGTTGGGCGACTCGTTGACCAAGGCAATGAGGTCCTGCATCGCGCCGTCGATGTCGCCGCTTTGGAACTTGATGAACGCGAGGCGATACTTGGCGTCGATGATGAACTGGCCCTTGCCGTGGTTCTTGATGTATTCCTGAAGCGCCTTCGTCGTGGCCTTCGAATCGTTCTGGTAGAAGCTCGCAAGGGCGATGCGGTAAGTGGACTCGTCGAGGAAGGCGGACTGCGGATAGTCCTTCTTGAGCAACTCAAACTCAGTCACCGCTTCCTGGAATTTCTGCATCTCGAAGAGCACGTTGCCCTTCAGGTAGAACATGCGCTCCTTGTCCACCTTGGGGAAACCCTTGGCCTTCTCGAAGTTGTCGGCGGCCTTTTGAAGGTCGCCAGCCTGGTAGGCCAGCATGCCGAAGAGTTCGGAGATGTTGCCCACTTCCGAGCTGTCGGGGAAGGTGCTGATGAATTTCTCGCAGAGTTCCTGGGCCTTGGCGATGCGCTTGAGCGACGCATTGGCCATGATGGTGCCGTAGAGGGACTTGTCACGTTGCGGGAAGTCCTTGAAGTCGTTCACCACCGTCTCGAAGGCGAGGATCGCCTCCCAGGGTCGCTGCATTTCGAAGTAGCAGCGGCCAAGGCGATAGTAGAGCGAGGCATCGTAGTCGGTGCGCTTCTGCAACTCATCCAGCATGCTCTTGTCCGCCGCGAGCTTGGCTTCGAGTTCTTCCTTGTTGCCTTGCCCCTTGTTGATGGCGTCCTGGATGCGGGCGATGCGGTCGTTCTGAAGACGCACCACTTCACTCTTGCGGCGAACGGACTGGTAGGCCGAGAGCGCCTCCGAGTAGCGCTTCTCTTCGATCATCTTGTCGCCCAGCTTTTGGCCGATGTTGTTGAGCTGGATGACGTTTTCACCCGACGTGCCACCGCCGCCCTTCACCTTGGCCAGCATTTCGCCCGCCTTTTCAGTGTCGCCCTTGGCCACATAAAGATCAGCTGCCATCAGGGCCGCCTGAATCTGTTCAGCACTGCGGACGCCATCGCTGACTACGCTGCCGAGGATGTTGAGCGCTTCGTCCACATTGTTGGACTTGCGGAAGTGCTCCGCGAGCAGCAGGCCGGCTTCGCCTTTGAGCGCGGGATCAGCTCCAGCGACCTCCTTCATCAGCTTGATGCCCTCGTCGGCCTTGTTGAGCTTGAGATAGACGCGACCGAGGCCGAGTTTTACGGCGTTGATGTTCTCGCCCGTGGGGAACTCCTTCACATAGAGTTCAAAGGCAGCCGCCGCGTTGGCGAAGTCGCTCAGATTGAAGTGACAGGCGGCCTCCAGGAAGGTGACGTGAGGGAAGGGCTTGTTGACCTTGGACTTGATGAAGGCGCATTTCTCCAGGGCCTCTTTGAACTTCCCTTCCTGCATCAAGGTGAAGCCATCCGAGTAGGCTTTCTCGACAGCCGTCTGGAGGTCAGGCGAAGCAGCGTCAATCGCCGGGGCTGCCGGTGCAGCGGGAGCGGCAGGAGGCGTGGCTGGCGTCGTGGGTTTCGCGGGTGTGGGTGCCTGGGCTCGGCTCACGTCGGTGAGTGAGGCGAGCAGCAGGACGGTGCAGGACAACTTCTTCATCATACCAGGGCACTCAGGCTTAAAATCATTCCATCAATGCGCCCGGCTCCCATACCGGGGCAATTCGATCTGTGCTAAACGCGTGGGGCAGGACATTTTTGGAAAAAAGTGGCGCGAGGTTAGCAGTCACGACAGTTTTGTCACTAATAACTTCGTTTCTTTCAAATCAAGCTGCGGGGCGGTGTGGCGGGCAAAGCGACGGGCTCCGTTTTGGTTTTTATAAACGAAGTTTTGACCCTGATCGCGCGCGCCAGGAGGCGGAGGTATTCGTCACAAGGAATCTCGTGCCCGCCGAACATGGCGAGATGAGGAGTGGTCCACTGCGTGTCATGCATCAGGTAGCCATGATCCTTCAGGCGTTGCTGAAGGGTGCAGAGTGCCACCTTGGAGGCCTGGGTTTCACGGCTGAACATGGATTCCCCGAAGAATGCCCCGCCAATCGCCACCCCATACACACCGCCGACCAGTCGCCCCTCCCGCCACACCTCCGCGCTGTGGGCGTAGCCCAGTTCATGCAGCGCCTGGTAGCTCTCCAGAATGTCGTCGGTAATCCAGGTGTCGCGCCGGTCAGCGCATCCCAGCATCACCTCGGTAAACGCGGTGTTCCAACGAACCTCAAAAGGGTGATTCCTCAGGTAGCGCTGAAACCGCTCAGGAATATGGAAGTCCGCCACCGGCAGGATGCCGCGCGACTCGGGCAGGAACCACCGGATGTCGCCACCCTCCATGCCCATGGGAAAATACCCCTGGCAGTAGGCACTGAGCAGCATCTGTGGATCAATCATTGGCACGGGGCCGATTCATAGTCATCGTCGCGCAGGTTTCCAGTGATCAAGCACAGTCAGTGAAAGTCGGTTCGATCAGATGTGATTCCTCCCGGCGTCCTGCGTCAGCGACAGCGTCGAAGCGTCCGGCTCCTTATTTGAATCGACGCGGACATGCTGAGTGTCGGACGTGCCCTTGCTCGAACCTCGGTCGGAACCTCGACTCTGCTTCAGGCCCGGTGGACGGGTGAGAAGACCATCGCTCGGGTCGATTCTGTCTGGTCCTCAGTGTGCCACGCCGCAGAGGCTACACTACAAGAACAAAGCGCCTGGCATGATCCTCCCGGGGGCGGCACTCACCGGTCGGGCAAACGACCCGGATCAGGGGACGGCGAGCGGCATGGAGCGTAGCAACCTAGCTTGCTGAAGGCAACCCAAAGGGCAGCTCCGGGGGACAATCTTCGATGACACGACGGACATCATTCGAGCCGTTGCCTGCATCCGCTTTGTTCGCCTTCGTTGTTACTGTGAATCGTCGCATGAGGTCGGTTCCGTGTCTGGAATGCACCAGTCGATGGTGGTCTGCCACTCCAGTTGCAAGACCGGAGTCGCGGTGAAGGTGGAAGGAACAAGAGCAGCCGAACTCGTGAAGCCAAACTCAAACTTCGGTGTCAGACGCTCAAACTCGAAGGTCTTGAAATCTGGTGGTCCTCGAAGCAAGTCGGCCCCGTCTAGAATCCGACCTATCAAATGGTAGAACCCTCCGGTGATGTGTCGGCCATCCTTTCCTGATCCGTAGTGAGTCAGTTCGGAAGGCTTCTTGAGATCGACGCCAAGGGCAGATGCGATAGCCACAAACTCTATCAGGAAAACCTGATCAATGCTCGCCATGACGTTGCGGCACGGACTACAATCACAACCCAAACCGACAGGCAAAAGAGCAACCGCGGCAGCAGTAGCTGCGGGATCGTGCTCAATCGTCCATCTGGCTATTCGAGAAGTCACGACAGGCTCTGTCAGTTAGGCGAACGATCAGGCGACGGCGAGCGCAGGACGTTGCTGACACGACAGATAGCCTTCGAGCCGTTGCCTGCATCCGTTTTGTTCGCCCTTGGTTGATTCGCGGTATTGCTGAGGTTCGGTCATTGTTTCTTTGGTGGTGCAGGCGCGGCATCAGGACATGTGCAAGTGATCTTGGGGTTTTCGGCCAGCTTCAAGCCCCTGTCTTTGCAGTCCTTCTCGAACTTGTCGTAAAGCTCTCCATGAACTGGATAGAAGTCGTAGAACGTCGGCATGAGACACCGGTCATAAATAGTGATCGTGCTCCCCTTCGGAATGGTCTCAAGCGCCTCCAAGAACCGATCATAGCTCGTAAACTCGCGAACTGTCTTCTTCGCGCGATCTCCAAGCGAGAACAAAACCCAGTCAGCGTGTCGGCACATCACAATCCCAAAGTCGGACGTAAGTGCTGCGGGACGCTTACCGCCCTCGCCAGCATCGAAGACGTGAAGGATGACTCGGCCGGAGGTGTCAACTGTCCCAACTAATGCGTCGGACTTCTTCTGGTCGTCTGCGCGAGCTAAAACGGCCAGCAGGCACCAAGCGATTGCGATCAGATGGTTGCTCATGTGTCTCGTTTGTTGGGCGAACGTCTCGGATCAGGCGACGGCGAGCGCAAGACGTTGCTGACACGACAGATAGCCTTCGAGCCGTTGCCTGCATCCGTTTTGTTCGTCTTTGTTTCGGCTTTGAGCTTCATCGTATGGCTTCTTTGATTGACGGCC